>CAMTYE010000001.1:0-165343 GCA_947085935.1 uncultured Actinomycetes bacterium
GGGGCTCGCGGAGACCGGCGTCGTGCGGTCGACTACCGTCGGTCGTACCATCGTCCACACGCTCGACCGGGGAAACGCGTTCACCGAGGCGTACGTTGCGCCGGTCTTCTCAGCTGAGGACTCGCTGAGTGAGCGGATGTTGGCCGAAATCAAGGAGGTGTTCGAGCCCTACGCCGACTCAGCGGTGTTGTTTGGTAGCTACGCACGCGGCGAGCAGGGCCCGGACAGCGATGTGGACGTCGTGCTGGTATCTGACTCCGAGTCCGAGAAGGGAGCGCTTGATGCGGCGGTCACGGAGTACGAGCCGGTGTTCGAGCGCAGATGGAGCTCGCGCCTGTCCGCCCTCACCTACACCGCCCGTGAGGCGCGGACGCTGTTCCGCAGCTCGCCCGCGCTCGACACATCGCTTCGGGAGCAGGGTCTCGTGATCTTCGGGCGCGGAGCATGGGAGTGGCCGGAAGATGAATAGACCCGAGACTCGAGAGGTCCCGCGTACGGAGACGCAAAACGCGCTGCGCAAGGCGCGGGAGTTCGCGGATTCGAGCAAGGCTTCGCTGGCCGCCTCGAGGTGGAACGCAGCCGGCCTGGATGCGATCCACGCCGGGATTGCGGCAGCAGACGCCGTTCTCATCGGCATGGCCGGTCTGCGGAGCATCTCTCGGGACCACGGCGCTGTGATGCTGTTGCTCGAACGCGAGACCTCGGTGTTCACAACGTCCCAGCGCCGACAGCTTGCCGGGCTGCTCAAGATGAAGAACCAGGTTGCCTACGACCAGCGGCTCGTGATGGAGGTAGATGCACGGCAGATGGTCGATGCCGCGACTCGTCTGCTCGTGTGGGCCACGAGTACGCTTGGAGCCGACCAGCGCTGACGATGTGACGAAGTCGAGGTCGCGGCTCGCGTAGTCGTTGTCGCCCGGGTTGCCTCATTCAGGGGATAGCCCGATCGGATTTCCTTGAGTGGCGCCAGTTGCTTGAGTGCTATTCGCCGGAACGTGTAGCTGACCCGCTCGAATCGGAATCCTCGCGCGGAGAGCGTCTCTGCCAGAGCTCTCCGTTCTTCGCCGTGCTGACGTCGGCGGAGCGCGATGCGATCCACGGGTAAGTTGCGGGGGAGCCCGAGTGAGATGCGACCAGTTGGAACATGCAATCCGCGCCGCCTGCGACGTCTCAGGGACACCGAGCCGATCGTTTTCGGATCCCAGGCGGTACTGGCCACCCGTCATCGATGGTGCGGTACTCGTCAAGCGGATCGAGGTCCTGCCGGTACTCGGCGAGGTCGCGGGGTTGCTGTCGTCGACACTCACGAGTTTGAAGCCATGCGTGAACACCCGGAGACGCTTGAAGAGATCGAAGTGGCGAGAGCCCTGATGGACGGGTATGTTCCCCACAGGCGGACGTGACCCGGCGGGCATCGGCATGCCGCGGCGGGCGAGGAAAGGGGACTCCGATGGCGACAGAGAAGATCCGTGTCGACACGGGCATGGGAATCATCTGGTTTATCGGGTGGCTGTTCACGATCGCCTACGCGAAGCTCAGCTTCTGGACCGCGGTTCTCGGGATCTTCATATGGCCGTACTACCTGGGTGTTGAAGTCAGGTAGGTGCCGGCGACCGGTCCGGTCCTGTCGGTCACATCCGAACGAGCCCCGGCGGCGGGAACTGTCGACGCCGCACCGAATCCGCATTCCCGCGGCGGCGCCACGCGTGTACACTGACAGCCCATGACTATCCCACTTGATGACCTCAATCCCGCCCAGCTCGACGCTGTGACCACCTCGCAGGGCCCGCTTCTCGTGCTCGCAGGAGCCGGCTCGGGCAAGACGCGCGTGCTCACATCCCGGATCGCACATCTCGTGAGCGATCACGGCGTATCCCCGTACGAGATCATGGCTCTCACGTTCACGAACAAGGCCGCCGGAGAGATGAAAGAGCGCCTGGGCGAGATCGTGGGGCCCGGCGTGCGGGCGATGTGGGTGATGACGTTCCATGCGATGTGCGTGCGCATGCTGCGTGCCGATGCCGACCAGCTCGGCTACGACCGCACCTTCACCATCTACGATACCGACGACACCAAGCGCATGTTCCGGCTTGTCATGTCCGAACTCGAGCTCGACGAGAAGCGCTATCCCCTCAACGGGGTGATGCACCGGATCTCCTCGGCGAAGAACGAGCTTCTGGGTCCGGAGGAGTTTGCGGCCAAGGCGTTCTCGCCACTCGACAAGGCCGCGGTCAAGGTCTTCGTCCGCTACCGCGAGCGCATGCGCGAGGCCAACGCGATGGACTTCGACGACCTGCTCGTGAACGCACACGCGCTGCTTGCCGGGCATGAGGACGTGCGCGAGGCGTACCGGGCGCGGTTTCGCCACATCTCGGTCGACGAGTACCAGGACACGAACCACGCGCAGTACAGCATCGTCTCGCTGCTCGCCCCGTGTGAGCTGGTTGCCCGGCCCGACCGTTCGCTCATGGTCGTCGGCGACGACGACCAGTCGATCTACTCGTGGCGCGGCGCCGACATCCGCAACATCCTCGAGTTCGAGCGCGACTACCCCGAGGCGACCGTGATCCGTCTGGAGCAGAACTACCGCTCCACCGAGACGATCCTCGCAGCGGCCAACGCGGTGGTCGCCAACAACAAGGGCCGCAAGCCCAAGACGCTGTGGACCGCGAACGCGGGCGGCGAGGCTATCAGCCGGTACTACGCGAGCGACGAGCGCGACGAGGCCCGCTTCGTGGCGGCCGAGGTCGAGCGGGTCATGCGCGAGGAGCACCGCAGCTACATGGATTTCGCGGTCTTCTACCGTACGAACGCGCAGAGCCGCGTGCTCGAGGACCGCTTCCTGCGTGCCGGCGTGCCCTACCAGATCGTGGGCGGCACGCGCTTCTTCGACCGCGCCGAGATCCGCGACGTGATGGCGTACCTCAGGGCTATCGTGAACCCCGCCGACGAGATCGCGCTCAAGCGGATCATCAACACGCCCAAGCGCGGCATCGGCAAGACGACGATCGACCGGCTCGAATACGCGGCGCTCTCCGGTGGAATGACGTTCGAGGCAGCCCTGCGGCTCGCCGACGCAGGAGAGTACGGGACCGGCCCGCAGGCCAAGATCGGGCCGTTCATCGAGCTTCTCGATGAGCTGCGCGCACTGGCCGGTGCCTCGCTGCGTGAGCAGATCGAGGCCATCGTGGCTGCCAGCGGGCTGCTCACCGCGCTCGAGGCCGAGAAGACCTTCGAGGCCGAGGGCCGCATCGAGAACATCAACGAGTTCTTCGGCGTTGTCGAGGAGTTCGTGGCCGCGCACTCGCCGGACGGTCCCGACGACCCGGAGCCCGGGCTGTCGCAGTTCATGGAGTGGGCAGCGCTGCGCACCGACATGGACTCGCTGGCCGAGGGCGAGCGCGCCGTCACGCTCATGACCGTGCACACCGCCAAGGGGCTTGAGTACCCCGTGGTGTTCGTTGTCGGCATGGAGGACTCGGTCTTCCCGCACGCCAACTCGATGTTCGAGGAGACGGGGCTCGAAGAGGAGCGGCGTCTTGCGTATGTCGCGATCACGCGGGCGCGGGAGCGGCTCTATCTGACGCACGCTCACTCCCGTTCCCTGTTCGGCCAGATGCAGTACAACCCGCCGAGCCGCTTTCTCGGCGAGATTCCCGAAGAGCACGTCAAAGCGAGCGGCGTGGGCTCAGACGGCATCTCGGGCGCGGGCTTTGCGCGCCGGGGAGCCGGTTCGCGCGGCAGCGGATTCGGCACCGGCGGCGGGATGGGCGCGGGCGAGGGCCGCGTGTTCGGTTCGGGAAGCCCGGGTGCGCCTCCCCGCATCGAGAAGCAGCCGTCCGAGACCTTCGAGGTCGGCGACTCCGTGGAGCACAAGACGTTCGGCATCGGCCTGGTCACCGCGGTGAGCGGCGACAAGGTCACGATCGCGTTCAAAGGCGCTGCCGGCGTCAAGAACCTGCTTGCGGGGTACGCTCCCATACGTAAGGTGAGCACCTAGCGCGCAGGGAGACCCATGGCCGAAATCGCGATCGCGACCTCCGGACTCACCCGCGATTTCCCGTCCGTGCGAGCGGTCGACGATCTCACGCTCGAGGTGCCCGCGGGCATCGTCTTCGGCTTCCTCGGCCCCAACGGCTCCGGAAAGACCACGACCGTGCGATTGTTGCTCGGGCTTGTCGAGCCAACAGCCGGCTCGGGCACGGTCCTGGGCCATGACATCGTCTCCGGCGCCGCCGAGATCCGCTGCGTGAGCGGCGCGCTCATGGAGCACCCCGGCATCTACGAACGCCTCAGTGCCGAGGAGAACCTCCTGTTCTTCGGGCGTGCGGCCGGTATGAAGCGTGCGCAGATCGTCGCGCGTATCGGCGATCTGCTCGAACCGCTCGGGCTCTACGAGCGCCGTGGCGAGCTGGTGGGGACCTGGAGCCGCGGCATGAAGCAGCGCCTCGCGGTGGTACGCGCGCTCATGCACCGCCCGCGGATGCTGTTCCTCGACGAGCCGACCGCCGGTCTCGACCCGGTCGCCGCCGCCGATCTGCGCGATGACCTCGAGACGCTCGTTGCCGAGGAGGGCGTGACCGTCTTCGTGAACACCCATCACCTCGCCGAGGCCGAGCGCCTCTGCGACCTTGTCGGCGTGATCCGCCGGGGCCGTCTGCTCGCCTTCGGGACGCCCGACGAGATACGCGGCAACGTCGGCGGGGTGCGACGGCTTGAGATCGTGGCGGAGAACGTCACGGAGACGCTGCTCGACGAACTCGCGTGCGCTCCGGGCATCCGGGGCGCGGACCGCGAGAGCGGCCGCATCCGGCTCGACCTGACGCCCGAGGCCAGCGTGCCCGCGATCGTGCGCTTGCTCGTGGAGCGCGGCGCGGCGGTCGAGGAGGTCCGGAGGGGCTCTGAGTCGCTTGAGGAGGCGTTCCTCGCACTGCTCGAGCGCGCCGAGAGCGCCGGCGTCGAAGTGACCGAGGAGGTCTCCGGTGATCGGTGACATCGCGCTGGTGGCAGGCAAGGAGGTTCGCGAGGTCGTGCTCCGGGCAGGGGGCAGCAAGGCGACCATCTTCAACCTCGCGCTGATACTCGGTGTCTTCGGGATTCTGATGCCGCTGCAGGCGGGCCCGGAGTGGGTCACGCGCCCCTGGCTCCTGTTCGCCTGGACCTGGCTGCCACTCTTCCTCGTGAGTGCGCTCGTCGCCGACTCGTTCGCGGGCGAACGGGAACGCCACACGCTCGAGACGCTCCTCACGACAGCGCTTTCGGATACTGCGATCCTCTTCGGCAAGATCATCGCGGCCGTGGCCTACGGGTACGGGATGCTCGTGGCGGTGATGGTGACGAGTCTGCTCACCGTCAACGTGATCCATGCCGCGAGCGAGGGGCGCCTGCTCCTGTTCAGCCCGTGGGTGACCGCGAGCGTGCTCGTGATCGGGCTGCTCGTGACGCTCTTCGTGGCAGCCCTGGGCGTCATGATCTCGATCAACGCCAAGACGGTCCGGCAGGCCGGACAGACGCTCTCACTCGGCATTCTTGCCGTCATCTGGATACCGGGCGTGCTGTTGGGCTACGTGTACCGCACGCTGCCGACCACGCAGCAGGTGGCGCTCTGGGAGTGGGCGACGACGCTCGACGGGCGCCTGGTGGCGCTCTGGACCGCGGGCATCCTGCTCGTGCTCGACGCGCTGTTCGTGGCGCTGGCGGCGCGACGCTTCAAGCGCAACAGGCTTTCGTTGGACTGAGAGCCGCGACCCGATACACTTTCCTGATACGCGGGCGCCCGGCTCGCATCGCCTGGAGGTATGAACCCTGCATGGGACCTGTTCTGGTTTTCGGCCACAGAAACCCCGATAACGACTCGATCTGCTCGGCGGTCGCCTACGCGCACCTCAAGAACCTGACCGACACCGGCAGCGTCTACGTGCCGGCGCGCCTCGGGCCGGTGCCATCGGAGACCCGCTGGGTCTTCGAGCGGTTCGGCGTGCAGCTTCCCGAGGAGATCGCGCACGTCTTCACGCGCGTCCGCGACGTGATGACCGCGGATCCCGTCTCGGTAGGCGCTGACGAGACCATGCTGGTCGCGGGGCGTCTCATGCGCGAACACGGCGTGCGTGCGCTGCCGGTCGTCGATGGCGAGAGCGTCCGCGGACTCATCAACCAGCGCATCCTGGCCGAGGCCTATCTCGAGGAGACAGAGATCCGCGGTTTCACCGAGCGGCACACGACCGTCGGGCATCTGGCGAGCGTCATCGACGGCGAGATCCTCGCGGGCGATCCGGCCGCGAAGGTATCCGGCAACGTGCTCATCGGTGCGATGGAGCCCTCGACGATGGTCGGCTACATCAACCCGGGCGACGTGCTCGTGGTCGGCGACCGCGTGAGAACGCAGCCCATGGCCCTCGAGGCCGGTGTCGCCTGCCTTGTGGTCACCGGCGGAGCCCAGCCCGAGGACGGCGTACTCGAACTCGCGGCCGGGCGCGGCGCCGCGGTCATCTCGACCCCACACGACACGTTCGCCGCAGCGCGCCTGGTGAACCTCTCGCACCGTGTGGGCGACCTGATGGACGCCGGCGTGCTCTTCGTCGAGCCCGACACGCTGCTTTCCGAGGCCACCGAGGACCTCCTTGCCGGTCAGAACCGCGAAGCGGTGGTCACCGACGCCGCCGGGCGTCTGGCGGGCATACTGACCCGCACCAATGTGGCCCGCGGCATCCGGCGTCGGGTCGTGCTCGTCGACCACAACGAGGCCGGGCAATCCGCCGCCGGCATCGAGGACGCGAACGTCATCGAGATCGTCGATCACCACCGGGTCGGCGACATCCAGACCTCCGGCCCCATCCTGTTCCTGAACCTCCCGGTGGGCTCGACGGCGACCATCGTCGCGCTGCGCTACGAGGAGCTCGACGTGCCGACCCCCGTGCCGATGGCTGGCCTCATGCTCGCAGCGCTTCTGACCGACACCGTGTTGCTCAAGTCACCCACGACGACGCCGACCGACCGCGAGGTCGCCGGGCGCCTTGCCTCCGTCATCGAGGTCGACGCGCTCGAGTTCGGGATGGAGCTGTTCCGCGCGCGCGCAGCCGGCGAGCCCTTCTCGGCAGAGCGCGCCGTGCGCGCCGATCTCAAGGAGTACCGCGTCGGCGACACTCTCACGGCCATCGGTCAGATCGAGACCGTCGACTCCTCCGAGGCGCTCTCTCACGCCGAGGAGATCCGGGCGATCATGGAATCGCTGCGTGAGGCGCGCGGCTACGACCTCGTCTTGCTCATGGTGACCGACGTCGTGCGCGAGGGCAGTGAGATCCTCGCGGTTGGCAAGACGCGTCTGGCCGAGCGGGCGATGGGCGTGAGCTTCGAGCAGGGTTCGGCCTGGATGGATGGTGTGCTGTCGCGCAAGAAGCAGATCGCTGCGCGGCTCGTCGACGCGGCGAGCAGGTAGGGGGCCCGATGCCGTACAGAAACGCGCCGTTGTGGCGGCGGGACCCCAGGCCGGGACTGCTCGTCATCGCATTCGGCATCGCGGCCGCAGCGTTCGCCGCGCTGGCGGCGATGGTCATGCTCTACCACCCGTTCGTCGCATTCGACCAGCGCGTCTCCGCCGCCGTGCGCTCTTTGCAGACTCCTGCCCTCGACTCCTTCTTCCGTGCGGTCACACACGTCGGGGATTACTGGTCGACAGTGCCGCTCACGGCAGCCCTGGTGCTGCTGCTGGTCCTCAAGAAACGCCCTGCCGAGGCATTCCTCGTGGGCTTCACGGTCGGCGTCGGCGCCGCTCTCGGTTCGCTGTTGCGGGAGCTCTTCGAGCGGGCGCGGCCCGCGCTCGACCTGGCGCGGATTCCCACGCCGGATTCCTACAGCTTCCCCTCCGGCCATGCGCTCGGGACATTCCTGCTTGCGGGCATGGTCTTCTTCGTGGTCGCGCTCGAGGCCAAAGGCGCCGCGAAGCGCGGCTGGGTGCTGCTCGGCTGTGTGGTAGTGGCCGGTCTTGTCGCGCTGTCCCGCGTCTACCTGGGCGTGCACTGGGTGGGCGACGTGATCGCGAGCTGGATCCTCGGCGCGGCATGGATGACGCTGAATGCGGCCGCCTACTTCGCGTTCACCAAGGGTGAACGTCCTCAGTGATCACCGGCGCGGCAGCGAGATGGTGAACGACGACCCGATGCCGGGCTCGCTCGTGACTTCGACCGAACCGTCGGCGCGCTCGATCACGTGGCGCACGAGGGCAAGGCCCAGGCCGGTGCCGCCGCTCTCTCGCGAGCGAGCCCTGTCGACCCGGTAGAAGCGCTCGAAGACGCGCGGCAGGTCCTCGGTGGGGATTCCCGGCCCGGTGTCGCTCACCGTGACGTGCACTGACTCGCTATCGGCTCCCAGGGCCACGATGACGCTGCCGCTGTCGGTGTACTTGATGGCGTTGTCCAGGAGGTTGTCGAGCGCCACTGCCACGTCGGTCGGATCCGCACTCGCGTAGAGGTCCTGGCCCGTGACACCGCTGTCGTCGTACAGGAGTTCGAGGCCCCTGCTCGCGGCCGCCTTCCGGTGCCCGACCAGGGCGTTGTCCACCGCCTGCCGGATGTCCGTCGCCGTGTTGGGCGCGGGGGTCGACTCGAGGCGCGAGAGGTCGAGAAGGTCCGCGACGAGGCTGCCGAGACGGGCCGCTTCAGGCGCGATCTGCGCCGCGAACGCCAGGGCCTGCCCGGTGTCGCCGTCCGCTGTGGCGTCTTCGACCGACTCCGCGAGCAGCATGATCGAGGCGGCCGGGGTCTTCAGTTCGTGGCTCGCGTTGGCCACGAAGTCGCGCCTCACCTGGTCGAGGAGGATCCGCTCTGTGATGTCGGTGATCACGAGGAGCGCGCGGGCACACGTGTCGACCGGACTCAGCGGGAGCACAGTCGCCTTGAGGTAGCGGCCGGCGGTATCGGGGCCGCACTCGATGACCTGCGACTCCTCGTGGGCGATCTCCATGGCCGACGCGATCGACGCGGGCAGCACGGTCTCTTCGATCCGCTTGTCGCGCCAGCCTGTCGCCGGCGTCCGGAACGTGGTGCTCGCCGCGCTGTTGGCGAACCGGATGCGGCTGTCGTGGAGCAGGAACACGGCATCGGTCAGGCCGTCGAGAACCGCTCGCAGGTTTCGCTCCTCGGCGGTGAGCTCGTCAAGTCTGCGGCGCATCTGCTCCCGCAGGTCGGCAAGCGCGGTCGAGAGCACCGCCAGGTCGCCGGTGAGCATGGGGACGTGCGCCGCGAGGTCGCCGCCGGCCATCGCGCGCGCGGCGGCTGAGAGGCGGGCCACCGGTTCTGTGGCCACGGCGGTCAGTCGCATGACGATGAAGCCCGCCACCACGAGCGCCACAGCCAGCAGCCCCAGGCCGAACCTGCGGGCCGACTGGGCGACAGCACCGACTTCGTCAAGCGATTTCGAGACTCTGAGGGCGACGGTAGAGCCGCGGTACTCGGCGGCCACGGCCACGTAGATCCGTTCCGTGCCTTGGGTGGAGCTGACACGCCGGTCGTAGCCCACGTCGCCGGCGAGCGCAGCGACGATTTCAGGCCTGCCGCCGTGGTCCTCCATGCGGGCCGCATCTTCCTCGGAATCGGCCAGGACGGTCCCGTCCGAGGCGACGAGCGTCATACGAAGTCCGGTCCCGGCCACAAGCCGCTCCGCTATCACATCTGCCGAGGAGTCCGGCAGCGCCAGCACGAGAGCTCCGGCGCGGGCCACGGCCTCGAGGTTCTCGCGCTGCTGCACGATGGTGCGGTCGGTGAGCGGTCCGAACAGGCTCCAGCCCCACGCGCCTGCGAACAGCGCGACGACGAGCGCGTAGCCGACGGTCAGCCGGGCGCGGTACGACGCCGACCATCTGTGGACGGGAACGCGCATCATGCCTCCCGGCCCGGGAGCTCAGGCTTTCGCACCGGTTCGAAGCGGTAGCCCAGGCCGTGCACCGTGTGGATGAACATGTACGCCGAAGGGTCTTCGACGGCCTGTCGCAGTCTTCGGATATGGACGTCGATCGTGCGCGACGAGGGGAGGAAGTCGTAGCCCCAGACCTGCTGTGCCAGGTGCTGCCTGGTGAGCAACGAGCCGGGTGATGACGCCAGCACGACCAACAGCTGGAACTCCTTGAGGCGTAGGCGGGCCGGTTCGCCTGCGACAGTGGCGCGCGCCTGGCCGGGCTCGATGACGAGATCGCCCGTTTCGATGATCTCGTCGTTGCGCAGGATCCCGCGCTCGCGGACTCTGCGCAGGTTCGCGCGTACCCGTGCGAGGAGCTCCTCCATGGAGAACGGCTTGGTGATGTAGTCGTCGGCCCCGGCGTCGAGCCCGCGTACCTTGTCGCGCTCCTGGTTCAGGGCGGTGACCATGATGATCGCCGTCTCCGTGTCCGCGCCGCGCAGTTCCTCGGCAAAGACGTAGCCGTCCATGCCGGGGAGCATCAGGTCCAGGAGTATCAGGTCCGGGCGCGAGGTGCGCGCCAGCTCGAGTGCTTCGAGGCCGTCCGCAGATGACAGCGTCTCGAAACCGGCGCGCTTGAGGGCGTAGACGACCGTCTGACGGATTACGGGGTCGTCTTCGACGACGAGGATCGTGGCCACACGGGCTCCCTTCTGAGGCTCGGGTGCTGTAATCATGACCTGCGATGGGTGCATTTCAAACGTGTGTAACATTACTTTCACACATAGCCGTGAGATGTAACAGCCGTGCAACCACTGCCGTCAGTTCGGGGCGTACCATCCGGTCAAGCCTGCGGCTTCGCGCAGGAATCGTGATGTGATGACAAGGAGAGCGTCTGTGAAGTCGAACAGATGGGTGGCCATCGCGCTTGCAGCAGGGCTCGTGGCGGGTGCACTCGGTCTCTCCGGGTGCGGTTCGCGCGACGGCGAAGCCGACAGCCGATCAGGTTCTGAGCTGAGCGGAGCCATCAACGTCGAGGGCTCCGACACGATAGTGAACATAGGCCAGGCCTGGGCGGAGGTCTTCATGACGGCCAACCCCGGCGTGATGATCTCGGTCAAAGGTGGTGGTTCGGGCACGGGCATCGCGGCGCTGATCAATGGCACGGTGGACTTCGCGGCGGCTTCGCGTGAGATGGAGGAAGAGGAGATCGCCCTGGCCAGAGAGGCCGGTGTCGACCCGGTCGAGAACGAAGTGGCCAAAGACGGCATCTCGGTGATCGTCAATCCGGCCAACCCGGTGAAGGGAATCACGGTAGAGCAGCTTGGTGCTATCTACCGCGGGGAGGTCACGAACTGGAGCGAGCTCGGCGGCGCCGACAAGCGGATCGTCCTGCTGTCGCGGGACTCGTCTTCAGGAACGTTCGAGTTCTTCAAGGACGTCGTACTCGGCAAGGATGCCGAGTACGCGAAGGAGGCCCGCCTCCTCGCATCGAACCAGGCGATCGTCGACGAGGTCAAGGGCAACGCCGCCGCCGTCGGCTACGTTGGGCTCGGTTACGCCGAGAATGCGGCTGACGACGTCGTTGAACTAGCGGTCGAAGATGTGATGCCGGAAGTTGACACGGTTCTCGATGGCAGCTATCCGCTGGCCCGCGGGCTCTACCTCTACAGCGATGGTGAGCCTTCAGGCGTGATGAAGGTGTACCTCGAGTGGATACTCGGCGCCGAAGGGCGGGAGATCGTCGAGGATCAGGGCTTTGTCCCGGTCGACTGATCGCTGCTTGTGAACGGCGCCTCTCGTGACATGAGACGGCGCTTCGGCCCCCCGGCTCGAACCCGGGCGGCCGAAGCTGTCGTTACGATCTTGATCGTGGCCTCGGGTTGGGCCGCGATCCTCGTGCTTGCGGCCATCGCTACGTTCTTGTTCGCCAGCGGGATGCGTGCGATGAGCGAGGTCGGGCTGTGGACGATGCTCTCGGGCGATAGCTGGTTTCCGACATCACAGAACGCGAGTTTCGGGTTCGTCCCCTCGATAGCCGGTTCGGCGTGGGTGACGCTGGTCGCGCTGATCGTATGCGTTCCGATGGGCATCGGCGCCGCCGTCTATATCTCGGAGTTCGCCGGTCCGCGCATGAATGAGATCGCCAAGGCGGTCATCGAGTTCATGGCGGCGATACCCTCGGTCGTTCTTGGCCTTATCGGTCTGGCGCTCCTGGTCCCCTGGATCAAGGCCACGTTCGGGCTCGATACCGGCCTTACAGCACTGGCCGCGGGGCTGATGGTGGGCGTCATGTGCCTTCCGACCATCGTCTCGATGTCCGAAGACGCCATGCATGCCGTACCGTCCGAGCTCCGTCAGGGCTCGCTCGCGCTGGGCAACACGCGCTGGCAGACCGTGTACAAGGTCGTGATTCCTGCGGCGGCATCGGGGATCTTCGCTGCGGTGATGCTCGGTCTGGGCCGCGCCGTCGGAGAGACCATGGTCGTGCTAATGCTCGCGGGCAACGCGGGTATCGTGCCGGACACGCCGTTCGTCTCGGCGCGCACGCTGCCCGGGACCATCGCCAATGAGCTCGGAGAGGTCGTCCGGGGCGGGTTGCACTACTCGGCGCTGTTCGTGATGGGCCTCGTGCTGTTCGTGATCACGTTCGCCGTGAACCTGGCGGCCGATTTCGTGCTCGAGCGCCAGCGCCGGAGGTGGCGCCGGTGAGCGCTACGTCCCGTATCAGACGTGCGCGCGCCGTGGAGTATGTGGCCAGAGTCGTTCTCGGCAGCTGTGCGGCAGCCGCCGTCGGGGTCGCGGTCTTCTTCCTCGGCTATATCGTGTACCGGGGTGCCTCGGCGATCAGCTGGGAGTTCCTGACCGAGGCGCCCAGGATGTTCATGACTCGGGGCGGCATCTTCCCGGTCATCGTGGGGACGTTCTATCTCACCGCCGGCACCGCGCTTCTCGTCCTGCCGGTGGGAATCATGGCCGGTATCTACCTGTCGGAGTTCGCCCCGCGCACGGTGCTCACGCGTGTCGTCCGGCTCTCTATCGCCAATATGGCCGGGGTGCCGTCTATCGTGTACGGCCTGTTCGGCGTCGCGCTGTTCGTGCTGGCTTCCGGGTGGGGAAGGTCGATCCTCGCAGGCGCCGCGACGCTTGCGTGCCTCACGCTGCCGGTGATCATAACCTCCACCGAAGAGGCCCTCCGTCAGGTCCCCCGCGACCTGCGCCAGGCCTCGCTCGCGCTGGGTGCGACGCGACTGAGGACGATCGCCAGGGTCGTGCTTCCGGCGGCTGCCCCGGGGATCGTCACAGGATCGATCCTGGGTCTGTCGCGGGCGGCTGGGGAGACGGCGCCCATCCTCTTCACGGCCGTCGCGTTCTACGCCCCCATCGCGTCTTCTCCTTTCTCTGAGACGATGGCGCTCCCGTATCACCTGTATGTCATGGCCACCCAGGCCACCAAGCCGGCCCCTCATGTCGTGTGGGGCACGGCGCTCGTCCTCGTGGCGGGAGTCAGCGTCATCAACGGTGTCGCCGCCACGTGGCGCTCGGTACAAAGGAGAAGAATCAGATGGTGATGTCGCGTGCCGGCGAGTTCCGGCTGGAGGGCGTCTCGGTGACCTACGGTGTTGAGACCGCCGTGGCCGATGTGAGCATGGACATCCGCGCGCAGTCTGTGACGGCGCTGATCGGCCCGTCAGGTTGCGGCAAGTCGACGTTACTGCGCTGTCTTAACCGTATGAACGACGAGGTCGGATCGGTGACGGTTGGGGGGCGAATCCTCCTCGATGGCGTCGATATATACGACAGCCGCAAGATCGACCCGGTGGAGCTGCGCAAGCGAGTGGGCCAGGTGTTCCAGAAGCCGAACCCGTTCCCGATGAGTATCTACGACAACGTCGCGTACGGTCCCCGCACCCACGGTGTTCGCAAGAAGGCGCTCCTCGATGAGATGGTCGAAGAGTCACTCGTCAGGGCTGCGCTCTGGGAAGAGGTCAGGTCGCAGCTCAAGAAGCACGCATTCGAGCTCTCAGGTGGGCAACAGCAGCGCCTCTGTATCGCCAGGGCGCTCGCGACGGAGCCCGAAGTGCTGCTGATGGACGAACCCGCTTCGGCGCTCGACCCCATCTCGACTCAGCAGGTCGAGGACACGATCGCGCAGCTCAAGGATACCGTGACCATCGTCATCGTCACCCACAACATGCAGCAGGCCGCCAGAATCTCGGATCGCACCGCGTTCATGTTACGCGAAAGCATGGACCGGCCGGCATCCCTGGTCGAGATGGGTGACACCCGCGTGATGTTCACGAACCCCGCTGATAAGCGTACAGAGTCCTACATCACCGGCCGTTTCGGATAGGGGTAGGATTCCGGCACGTCTCCGTTATGTCGCATGTCGCATCGTCTGCCCTGCCGAGGGGCCCTCGAGCGTCCTGTATGCGACATCAAAGGAGACGGCTATGCGTTATCTGAGACGAATCACGCTTCTCGGAGTCATCGCGGTTCTCGCGTGCGCCGCGTTCGCACCGGGTGCCTATGCTCGCGGAGGGTCCGGTGGTGGCTCGGGATCGGCGCGTGCCGACATCCCCAAGGACCCCGCGCTTGCAACGCCCGAGGGCTACGACGAGCGCCCGGTCGAGGCGGGCGGGTCCGGCGACGGCAGCAACAACCTGACGTTCGGGGCGTTCGACGACGGTGATCTCATCGTCGCCATCGAGAACTTCAGTGTGGGCCACGCCGGCGTCTGGGATTCGAGGTACTACTCCAACGCCAGCTCCTCGTGCGTGTGGAGCGCCGTCAAGAGCGGCGCGGGCCAGGTCGTCCGGGAGGCACCGATTCGCTATCGGACCTACGACCGCGCGTGGGGACTGTGGGTCCCCGGGGTGACGGCTACGCTGCGGACCAAGGCCAGGGACTACTGCGCCGCGCAGCTTGGCGAGCCATACGACATCTCGGCGAGCAAGAGCGACGAGAGCCGCTGGTATTGCAGCAAACTCGCCTGGTCGGGCTACAAGCAGCGCGCGACCGTCGATCTCGATGCCAACGGCGGCTTCTGGGTCGCACCCACCGACCTGTACAACGACAACGACACACACGTGTTCGTCGCGGCTAACTGAGTAGGGGCGTGCGATCATGGGCTTCCGATCTTCGTTGCGCTGCCTTCTCCCGGGCCTCGTGCTGATGAGCGCCGTCTGGATCACAGGTTGCGACACGGTCCAAGACCCGATGGCCGTCCGTGAGACCCGCGTCGGCTTCCAACCGGTGCGGGAGCCTGTGATCGCCGTCTTGGCGATGCGCTCACCGCGCGTACTACTGCTGGACCGGCGGGACCTGCATACGCTGCAGGAGGTGCCGCTCAGATCCCTGTCGATAGATATGGACTGCAGCGCCGAGCGCATTTTGACAGCGCAGTGCGGCCCGCCCGCCGAAAGGAGCGACACGGCGATCGGGGTATTGGACCTGGCACGCGGCACGCGCAGGTACATCGAGACAGGACACCTCGGCCCCGAGCGAGTCGTGGACGTGGACGGGATCTGGGCGTTCGCGCTGTCGAGCAGCGTGCTCGATGCAGGAATGGGCGCCGACGTGCTCGATCTCGACGAGATGAAGGCCACGGGGCTCACGGTGCCGCATGGGACCCGGGGTTTCGCGGCGATCCGCGGTCGGCTGTGGCTGGCCGAGCGCTGGTTCGGTGATGGGAACGAGACACCCACGGTGCACATGTACGAGTTTGGAGCCGACCGCTCCGTGCGGCCTCTCCCGCTGGACGCCCGTGACGTGGCCGCCATCGCGGACACGGGGCGAGGAGTGGTCGTCGTGCGGTGGCGACCGCAGCACCCTGAGATCGCGGGTGCCGAGCTCTATTCGTACGAGGAGACGCTGGTGCGCTCTGTCGAACTGACCGGACTGGCTGGAGAGCCAGTCGCCGTCGTGGGCGATGGAGCGGGCGGATTCGCGGTTCTCAGCGCTCGTGGCGAAGACGGCCCGGGCTCGCTGGTCTTCGTGTCCGGAACCGCGGATGCCCCGTCGTGGACCGTCGCGCACATCGATGGCCCGGTCGCCCTCGCGAGCACGAATGACGCGTTCGTTGTGGGCTCGCGTTCGACAGGCGAGGTGCGGATGATCCGCGCGACAGATGGGAAAGTGACGCTGCGCCGGAAGGTCGTCGCTGAGGCCGGTGATCTCGCAGACGTCGGATACTGCGCGGTCCGCTGAACGAAGGCGGAGGTCCCGGCGCACGAGACAGGGCGCGCCGAGGGGGGGAGCGCGCCCTGCTCGTTCAAGCGGCGTTCCCCGCCCCGAGGGGGGGAGGAGGAGAGGGCGGGTCGCCTTGCTCTGCAATAATGAAAGCAACACGCATGCCGACTTCGTCGCAGGCCTCATCGGCCCCCGGTGCTTTCGGCAGCGGTTCGAGGTTCGTGCGCATGGTCGGCAGGCATCATCGGGAGGGAGCGAGCGTTTCGTGCACGAGGTACTCATTCGCGAGGCAGTCGCGGCGGACGCGGCCGCGCTCGCGCGGATATACAACCACTACGTGATCAACAGCACCGTGACCTTCGACGAGGTGCCGGTGAGCGAGCAGAGCAGGCTCGAATGGCTGGAGGAGCACGGTGCCGCACACCCGGTGCTGGTCGCCGAGTCGGTTGCCGGCGTGGTGGGGTGGGGTTCCCTCAGTCCGTATCGAACGCGACCCGCATGGAACAGGACCGTCGAGTTCGGCGTCTACCTCGATCCGGACGAGGTCGGTAGGGGGCTCGGCTCGGCACTCACGCAGGCCCTGCTGCAGCGTGCCGCGGACATCGGGCATCATGTTGTCGTGGGCCAGATAGTGAGCGATAACGTGCGGAGTCTCTCGCTCGCGCGCCGTGAGGGATTCGTCGAGATCGGCGTCTTGCGCGAGGTGGGCTTCAAGTTCGGGCGGTACGTGGACCTGACCATCGTCCAGAAGACGCTGTAGGAGCGCTCGTGGCCAGCGGGCGGAGTGTATCGGGTACACTGTCTGCTCGAACTGACGCATCCCTCCAAGGAGTGACATGATCAAGCGTGCTGCCAATTCCGGCGCCAGAGCGCTCTCGCGCGTCCAGACCGACTTTCAGAAGTTCATCGAGTTCGAGGTCTCCGGCGGACTCACGCTCCTGGCCGCCGCCGTCATAGCGATCGTCGCCGCCAACTCCGTGTACGCGGAGTCCTATCACGCCCTGTGGGAGACGAAGCTCACGTTCTCGGTCGGGTCGTGGCACTTCTCCGAGTCGCTCCTGCACTGGATCGACGACGGGCTCATGGCGCTCTTCTTCTTCGTCGTAGGTCTCGAGATCAAACGCGAGGTGCTCGTGGGTGAGCTCTCGACGATGCGGAAGGCGGCCCTGCCCATCATCGCAGCGCTCGGGGGCATGTTCGTCCCGGCCGGCATCTACCTGCTCCTGAACAGCGGCGGGGAAGGTGCGACCGGATGGGGTATCCCCATGGCCACCGATATCGCGTTCGCGTTGGGCGTGCTGGCGCTGCTGGGAAGCCGCGTACCTGCGGCGCTCAAGCTGTTCCTGACCGCCGTTGCCATCGCCGACGATATCGGCGCCGTGCTCGTGATCGCGATGTTCTATACAGCCAAGATCCACTGGGCGTGGCTCGGTCTCGGGTTCGCGCTTCTGCTGGTCCTCGTTCTCTTCAACGTGCTCGACGTCGACAATCCGCTGCCCTACTTCCTGGTAGCGGCGGTGATCTGGTTCGCATTCCTGCATTCGGGTGTGCACGCTACGATCGCCGGCGTCCTCGTCGCCTTCACGATCCCCGCGACGGCGCGCCTGAAGCCGATGGACTTCGTCAACTTCGCGCAGAGCAAGATCGATGAGATCGCCGTGTGCGATATCCCGGATTCACACGTTCTTGAGGATCCGGCGCAGCAGCATTGTGCCTTTGAGATCGCCAAGGCGGCGTCGCACACCGCAGCGCCGTTGCAGCGGCTCGAGCATGCGCTGCTGCCGTTCACCAACTTCATCATCCTTCCATTGTTCGCCCTGGCCAACGCCGGCGTGACACTGACCGGCTACGATCTGAGCGTGCTCGCGGTTCAGCCGGTGACGATCGGTATCTTCGCGGGCCTGCTGGTCGGCAAGACGCTCGGGATCTCAGCCGCGACATGGCTTGCGACCAGACTGGGCATCGCCGATCTCCCCGCCGGTGTCGGGTGGCACCACGTGATCGGGGCGTCCATACTCGGCGGTATCGGATTCACGATGTCCTTGTTCGTGTCCAACCTCGCGTTCCGCGGCGAGCTCCTGCTCGCCGAGGCGAAGTTCGCCATTCTCGTCACGTCGCTGCTTGCCGGCGTGATCGGCTACGTGTACCTGCGCATGGTCGCCCCACGTGCGCCCGGGTCCGGTGGGACGACAACACGAGTCGCCTGAGCAGCGGTATCATGGCCTGAGGGCCATGCCGACCCGAAGGGACGACCGGCTTGAACGCTGCACGGATCGAGAGGCGTGGGTCGCGCGTGATCACTGCGGCCATCCACTCGGGTCACGAGCTCGCTCCCGGATTCGAGCGCCTCGCAGCGATCGGTGCCGACGACCGCATGCGCGAGGAAGACCCGTTCACGGAGGCTCTGGGAGACATCGGCGTGACGAGCATCGTCGCACCGTACTCCCGGTTCGGGATCGATCTCAATCGGCCGAGGGAGGGCACGGTCTACTGCTCGCCTGATGACGCGTGGGGCCTCGCGTGCTGGAAGACGGCGCCGTCCGAAGACCTCATTCGCGCCACGGAGCGCCTGTACGATCGCTTCTACGACGATGTGTTCGAGCTGCTCGGCGAGACCACCGCGACCCTCGGCGGCTTCGTGGTTCTCGACATCCACTCATACAACCACAGGCGAGGCGGCCCCGACGCACCCCCGGAAGACGCGATCGTGAACCCGGAGGTCAACCTGGGAACCGCCACCCTCGACCGGCTCCGATGGGCCCCGGTGTGCGATGCCTTCCTCTCGGTGATGCGAGAGCACGGATTCGACGTCCGGGAGAACGTCAAGTTCGGTGGAGGCGCCTTCGCGAGTGCCATCAACGCCCGGCACTCCCTACACGGCTGCGTCCTGTCCGTCGAATTCAAGAAGACGTTCATGGACGAGTGGACCGGGGTCCCCGACATCGTGCAGGTCGAGGCCAGCGCCTCCGCCCTACGCGATTGCATACCGGCACTCGAGAAGGCGCTCGATGCGGTGATCGCATGAGCCGCCCCGTGCGTCTTGACGCTGCACGCATCGACGAGATCGTCGCGCGCATTCGCGCGGGAAGACCGGTCCGACGCAGCATGTCCGGCTGGGGGCGACTCCACATCGACCGTCCTCTGCCGTTCCTGGTCGTCTACCGTAGGCCGCGCGCTCCCGACGCCGGGACCGAGCGTCTCGCGGTCGGCGTCGCGAGCTACCTGCTGGCAGACAGCGATCCGCGACATCAACCCGCAATCGGCTCGCTGATCGAGCGCATAGCGACCGAGATGCAGGAGCGCTTCGGCGCGTTTCTCATCATTGAGATCTGGGCCGATACTGCCGAGGAGTCGCTCGAGCCCGTACCGAGGCCGGCGTACCGGGTCTTGCGCTGGAAGTCCGCGACGCAGCTGGACCCGACCGTGGTCGAGATCGCCACGGCGTTGCGCGAATCCCGGATCCTGCGGCAGGAGCCCGTGGTCGATAGCGACGTGACGACCCGGCTCGCGCCGCCGCGCCTGCGCCCGTTGCTTTCCTCGAAGACCGCGTCAGTCATAGGCGCCGATCTCCTCGGCATCGCGGTTCGACCGGTCTACCGGGACGCCGAGGGCGCGGCGTACCCCGTCGTGCTGCGTCAGATGGGGCGCCGGATGGCCACGGCGCTCGATCGAGGTGCGTACCGGTTCACGCACACGCGTACGACGGCCAGGCCCGTCCACCATCATGCGCTCGGCCGAAGATCTGCGGTCAAGGCCGTGTGGGATATCGATCACGCGCTCGCCGAGATCGGAGAGGCGTTCGACCCGCTGCTGCAGGTCACGCCGGTCAACGCGGAGCAGGCGTGGACGGAGTTCCGACGCTCGCGGTTCCAGCGCCGCCCGTCGTACCTGTACCGGCCCCTGCCGTTCGATCCGGGGCGCATGAAGCACCGGCTGTGGTCGGTACGCCCGGAGCGTGTCGAGGATCCGACGCTCATGTACCTGTTCCGGGACACGCAGCACTCGCTCGACCGTCAGATATCTCTGATGGCCGAGATCGAGCGTCCGGAGTTCATGCACACGTCGTTGCAGATGCATGGCGGAGTCGAGCCGGGCCTGCTCGCACTGGCGCAGATGATCCTCGAGTCTCATCCACGCTCCCGGCGCACGCGCGCGGCGTCGCACCTGACGGCCTTCGAGTTCGCCGGTCTGGCTACGTCAGAGATCCAGTCCTACCGCGAGTCCCACCCGCATTTCGGCGTGGCCCCGCAGGTGCGCGACGACATGTACGCGGGTCTGATGGTCTCGCGTGGCCGGATGTATGTCGGATCGGCCGCTCACATCCCGTGTGCCCGAGCCGACGCGCTCCTCCAGCACGAAGTCGGCACGCATATGGTCACGTACTACAACGGCCGGCATCAGCCGCTCCGGTTGCTCGCGATCGGTCTGCCCGGCTACGACGAGCTTCAGGAGGGCCTCGCGGTCCTGGGTGAGTACCTGGTCGGCGGCCTCGATGCCGAGCGGCTGCGGGTGCTTGCCGCCCGCGTGATCGCGGTCCACTCGATGATCGAGGGAGCGGAGTTCGTCGACACGTGGCGCCTGCTGCGAGATCACGGCTTCACCCAGCGCTCGGCGTTCACCATCGCGACACGCGTCTACCGCGGCGGCGGGCTCGCGAAAGATGCGATGTACCTGCGGGGCCTGGCGGGAATACTCGACTATGTGGCCGAGGGGTGCGCGTTCGACCGCCTGTTCGTCGGCAAGTTCGCGGTCAAGCACATGCCGGTAGTGGACGAACTACTCCTTCGTGAAGTACTATCTCCGCCGCTTGCGGTTCCGCGCTACCTGCAACGTACCGATGCGGCTGCGAGACTGGTGGCCCTTGGCACAGGGATAACCGTGACCGACCTGGTGAGAGGACGCGTGCGAAGCGCATGAAGATCGGATTCCTCGTCAACGATATCGATACCGAGCAGCCGGGGTACACCACCACCCGGATGGCCATGACCGCGATCAATCGCGGACACGAGGCGTGGGTCATGACACCCGGGGACTTCGCGTACGATCCGGACGAGAAGATCAGGGCCCGCGCGCGCCATGCGCCCAAGGACAAGTACAAGGGCGGTACGGCGTATCTCGCCGGACTGCGCGGAGCCAAAGCGCGTACCCGGCGCATCACCGTCGATGACCTCGATGTCCTGATGCTTCGCAACGACCCCTCGCAGGACTGGGACAAGTCGTGGTGCCAGAACGCGGGAATCGACTTCGGCCGTATCGCGATGCGCAACGGCGTTATCGTCCTCAACGACCCGAACGGCCTGGGCAAGGCCATGAACAAGATGTACTTCCAGTTCTTCCCGGAAGAGGTGCGTCCCCGTACGGTGATCACGCGCGATCGCGACGAGATCAAGGCGTTCGTCAAGGAGGAAGGTGGCCGCGCAGTCATCAAGCCCCTGCAGGGCTCGGGCGGCAAGGGCGTGTTCCTCGTCGACCATGCGACCACGAAGAATCTGAATCAGATGATCGACGCGCTCACCCGCGACGGGTACGTGATCGTCCAGGAGTACCTGGAGGCGGCCGAGGACGGCGACATCCGGCTGTTCATGATGAACGGGCAGCCCCTTCGCCACAAAGGCAAGTTCGCTGCATTCCGCCGCGTTCGCACCGGCGACGACATCCGGTCCAACGTCCATGCCGGCGGCACGATCGCCCAGGCGCAGATCACCGAGGAGCATCTCCGGATCGCCGAGATTGTACGCCCCAAGCTCGTAGCGGACGGCATGTTCCTCGTGGGTCTCGATATCGTCGGCGACAAGCTCATGGAAGTGAACGTGTTCTCGCCGGGCGGGCTCGGCAGCGCCCAGAAGTTCGAGAAGGTCAACTTCTCGGCAGGTGTGATCGACGCGCTCGAGCGCAAGGTCGGTTACATGAGTTTCTACCGCCGCCGGTTCTCCAACATCCAGATGAACACGCTCTGAGCGGGCCCTTCCCGCGCATCTGATGGCGATAGTTCGGTGCGGTGTGCGACGGACGGCACATCGTGGAACAATCCATGGGAGGGGCGGGGACACGCCCGTGCATTCCGCGGAAGGGTCGCTCTCATGGAACGATCGCGCAAGATAGTCCTGGTCGCGCACTGCCTGCTCAACGCCAACTCCCGCGTCGAGGGAATCGCGCGCTATGCGGGCGTGCATCCGCTGATCGGCGAGCTTGCCGAGCGCGGATACGGCATCATCCAGCTGCCATGCCCCGAGCTGCCCGTGGGCGGCTGCAAACGGTGGGCGGCCACGATCGAGCAGTACGACACGCCTCACTATCGCGAGCGGTGCGAGATCCTTGCCGAGGAGATCGCGATGCAGGTGCGCGAGTACCTGCGCTGCGGATACCAGGTCGGACCGCTGGTCGGGGTAGATGGGAGCCCGTCGTGCGGAGTGCTCGAGACGACCTCAGGACCGTGGGGCGGGTACGTCGATGCCGAGCGGTACGCGGAGTTGTCGGCAGCGAAATCCCGCGTGTCCGGCACGGGCGTCTTCATGCGGTCGTTGGCCGCACGGCTCGAACCTCTCGGCGTGGCGTTCGTCGCGATCGATGACCGCGATCCGCTGGGCACAGCGGGGAGGGTCCTGGGGCATCTGGCCTGAGCGCTCGCGGAGCCTAGTCGTAGGTCCCGAACTCCCTCGACCATCCATGACCCACTATGGCCGAGTTGAGCTGGTTGCAGAGGCGCTGGCGGGTGTAGCGGCCCGGCGGCAGCAACGTGACGAGTCCGATCGAATCCTCGGTCATGTCCAGTGACTCGGCGCGTATGAGAACGTCGAGCCGCGACACGGGGCCGCCGTCCCTGAACAGCCCGTCGATGAGGCGCAGCATCTGTTCCCTGGTGTCTTCCATGGTGGACTAGGGTACCACGGCACACACCCGCCGGTGCGGTGCCTGCCGGCAGCTAGCCCAGCCAGCCCCGAATGGCGTCTTCGACCCCGTCGCGGCCGGCATCGACGACCTGCGGGAAGCGCTCCGTGGCCGCGTCGAGCAGCGCCAGCGCGCGTGGGACGCACGCGCAGTCCTGCCCCGCGAGCTCCTGCACGTGCAGGAGCTGCTCCACACCGCTCAACTCCGCGAACTCGGGCGGCAGCGGTTCGCCCGCCGCGATGCCGCTCATCGCCCGGAGCACATCGCCGCCGAACTTCGCCCAGTGCGCGGTGGACACGACGAGCACCGGATCCTCGCCGCGAGTCCGCTCGGCGACCTCCCAGGCGACCGCCGTATGCGGGTCCATCAGGTAGCCGGTCTCGTCGAAGACGCGCTTGATGGTCGCGAGCGAATCATCGTTGCTCACGAAGTCGCCGGTGAGCAGCTCGCGCACGGCCGCGAATGTCTCGCGATCCACCTGAAAGCGCTTGTTCTCGGTGAGTTCGGTCATCCACTGGTTGACCTTCTCGGGGCCGGCAAGGTGGTAGAGCAAACGCTCGAGGTTGCTCGAGATCAGGATGTCCATCGAGGGCGACGGGGTCGTGACGAACGCGCGGCCGGAGATGTCGTAGACGCCGGTGGCGATGAAGTCGGACAGCACGTTGTTCTCGTTGCTCGCGCAGATGAGCCGCCCGATCGGCACTCCCATCCGCCTGGCGTAGTACGCACCCAGGATGTTGCCGAAGTTGCCTGTCGGTACGCAGACGTCCATCAGGGATCCGGCCTTCACGCCGCCCGACGCGACCATGTCGGCGTACGCGCTCACGTAGTACACGATCTGGGGCATCAGGCGGCCCCAGTTGATCGAGTTCGCCGAGGAGAGCCTGAGCCCGAAGCGGTCGTGAAGCTCCGCCACGAACTCCGGGTCGTTGAAGACGGCCTTGACCGCGCTCTGGCAGTCGTCGAAGTTGCCGCGCACGCCGAACACATTCACGTTGCCACCGTGCTGCGTGACCATCTGCTTGCGCTGGATGTCGCTTACGCCCTCGGCGGGATAGAAGACCACGATGTTCGTATGCTCGCGGTCGGCGAAGCCCTCGAGCGCGGCCTTGCCGGTATCGCCGGAGGTGGCGACCAGAATCAGGTGATCGACATCCTCGAGGCCCCGCGCCCGCAGCATCTCCACGGACTCGCCGAAGAACAGCGGCATGCACTGGAGCGCCACATCCTTGAACGCGCTCGTCGGGCCGTGCCACAGCTCGAGGACGTGCATATCGGGCCGGACCTCGATCACCGGCGCGACGCGCTCGTCCTCCCACTGCTCGCCGTAGGCGAGTTGCATGAGCGCGTCGATGCGCTGCGCGCTCATGTCGACACCGAGTCGCGAGAAGACGGCCGCCGCGCGGCGCCAGTACGGCCACGACGCGAAGGTCATGATCTCGTGGATGCTCAGCTCGGGCAGCGCCTCCGGTACGAAGAGCCCGCCGCCCGGAGCGATACCCTTGACCACTGCCGAGGAGAAGAGCCGGGGCGTCGAATCGAGCCCGCGCGTGTCGGTGTATCGCGTCTGGTTTCTCATGGCGACATGGTAGCAGAGCGCCCCGACCGTTTCGCCTGCTGGGGTCGGGTGTCGTGCCTCACTTGACTCTGGCGCGCAGGTCCGCAGTCGCCGCCGTCGAGACCACATCCGTTCCGCCGTAGACATCGGCGCGACCGATGGCGTACTTGTGGGTCGTGAGGAAGTCCCGTACCGAGTCCGGAAGCGAGCCGGGCTTGGTGAGCAGGAGCCCGCTGCCCAGGTCTCCGAGAGGGCATCACCAGCCCGGCAGGCTACACCGGGCGCCCCCAACCGTATCGAACCCCGCCCTTGGTGCAGCCATCCACGCACGAGCCGCAGAGGATGCACTCGACGTTCCGCATCTTCTCGTCTGCGACCATTTCCGAGACGGGCAGACTCATCGGACAGACGCGCGTGCACGATCCGCACGTCGTGCATGCCGCCGCGTCAGGCACGAGGCGAAGCCGCGGTATTCGAAGCACGGCACCCAGCTTCTCGCCGATGATCCCCCATACACCGAACGGGCACAGGTAGTGGCAGAACCCCCTCTTGCCCCAGCCCAGGCCGACGAAGACCAGCCCGACCAGACCGTAGTAGATGACCAGGGCCTCGGGCCGGTCGAACGAGACGTAGTTCTCGGTGAAGTACAGCGGTTCGAAGCGAGTCCATCCGCCCACCGATACGGCGATCGCCGCGACAGCGCCCGCCCACAGCGCCCAGAGCGCGTACTTGATCCACCGGACGAAGCGAACCGAGCGCGTGGGTTTCGCGCTCACGATCTCCCAGAGGAGCTGCTGCCCGTGGAACGGGCAGATCCAGCCGCAGAACGCACGGCCGAGCAGGGGGGCGGTGAGGAGCAGCCCGACCCAGAGTGCGAGCGAGAACGTGGCGACACGCTCGGTGGTTCCCGTGGTCATGAGGTACGGCGAGTAGTAGTTGAGCGTGAGCGGCAGAGCGAGGAAGAACAGGACGAGCAGCGAGCGGCGCAGTTTCTGGCGTTTCGTTGTCACGGTGAGACCTCCGTCGTTGAGATGCCTGCGAGATGTGCGGCTACTGCCGCGCGCCGTAGGGGCGTGAGATCGTCCTGCAGAGACGAGAGGTGATGCGCGGACAGCATCACCATGCCGTGGACGAGTGACCACAGCCCGTATGCGAGCGCATCGGCGCCGCGGCCGGACCGGTCGACAAGCTCGCGCCGGGCGAGACCCTCGGCGCAGGCCTGCACGATGAGAGAGAACGGATAGGCGTGGACGATGAACTCGCTCCACCGCGCGGACGGCACGGCGAGCAGGTCGAAGACCAGGCGGTAGCGCTCGGGCTCTCTCTCCGCGAAATCAAGGTACGCACCGGCGAGCAGCATCAGCCGGTCGGACGCGTTGCCCGGGGTGGGGACGGACTGGAGCTGCGCGCCCAACACCTGGACGGACTCCATTGCGAGTGCGTTGATCAACGACTCCCTGTTCTCGAAGTGGTTGTACAGGGCTCCCGGGGAGTACCCGGCACGCCGGGCTATCTCGCGCAGCGAGGCGTGCTCTGCTCCTACTTCCAGTACGACCGAACGGGCGGCGTCGATGATCTCGCCCATCGCACGGCGACCCCTTTGGGTAGTGGGAACGTGCACCCCGGGAACCCTCGCAAGATGTACGGCCAGGTCCGGGATTCGCTCGGATGTGTCCACTCGAGGATCCCTTCCACAGAGATATGAACAGTGTTCAGAGAATGAACAGCGTTCATACTAATCGGTCATGACCGCGGTCGTCAAGCGGGGTTGCGGTATGCGTGTATCCTCTATTGAGGAACGGGCGCGGGCCGCCGGAGCGAGAAAGAGGACTCGACCGCATGAAGTACTGCATCATCATCCTGGACGGCGCCTCCGGCTGGCCGTTGCCGGAACTCGGCGGCCGGTCCTGCCTCACAGCGGCGCACACGCCCCATCTCGATCGCATGGCTCGCGAGGGTACCGCCGGTATGGCCCAGACCGTTCCGGAGGGCGTCGAGCCATCCTCGGCAGCTGCATGCATGTCGATCCTTGGCTACGACCCGGTCCTGAACTACGTCGGACGAGGCGCGATCGAAGCCGCGAGCATGGGCATCGAGCTCGCGCCGAACGAGGTCGCTCTGCGGCTGAATCTCGTCTCGGCAGGTGACGGGCTGATGCACAGCTACGCGGGAGGCCACATCCCGACGGCCGAGTCCCGTGCGGTGATAGAGCGCCTGGCTGCCGAGTTGGACGATGACGTCTTTCGCCTCTACCCGGGCGTGGCATACCGGCACATCCTCGTGGTTCGCGATCATCCCGAGCTTCTCGATCTCGCCTACACCCCGCCGCACGATATCCCGGATGCGCCGATCGCGGAATCGCTTCCCGCAGGCGACGGGGCTTCCGTGCTGCTCGAGTACATGGAGCGAGCACGTCCGCTACTGGAGAGCGATCCGGTGCTCCTGTCCAGGGCGGCGGCGGGCAGGCTGCCCGTGACCGATGTGTGGCCGTTTTGGCCGGGGGTCGCGCCGGCAGGCATGGTGCCGTTCGCGCAGGCGCACGGCGTTGGTGCCGCCCTTACCTCCGGGGTGGACCTGCTCAACGGGCTGGCCGTCCTTGCGAAGATCGACCGTCTTGAGATCGACGGCGTCACCGACGGCCCCGACACCGATTACGCGGCTCAGGCGCAGGGCGGGCTGGCCGCACTCGCGCACCGCGACCTCGTGGTCATCCATATCGAGTCGCCGGATGAGTGCGGTCATGCGGGCGACTACGAGGCCAAGGTGACGGCGATCGAGGCCATCGATCGAGAGGTCGTTTCCCGGGCGCTCGAGTTCACGGGGGAGCTGCGGGTACTCGCCATGCCCGATCACGCGACACCGATCGCGATCAAGACGCATGTTGGCGAGCCGGTTCCGTTCGTGCTGTGGGGCCCGGGTGTGGGTGCGAACGGGGCGGAGAGCTACGATTGCTTCGCTGCCGGCAGCACCGGGCTCGTCGTCGATCCGGGGCGCGGAGTGGTGGACCTCCTGCTCGGCAGGTAGGGCTCTCAGAGCCGTCAGATCTTGCCGGCAAGCATGCGCCCGAGCGACGCCGCCTTGTCGCGCTCCCACTCGTGGACTCCGGGCCTGCGCCACGTGTCAGTGACCGCGAGCGAGCCGACGGTTCGTATACCGCCGCAAGAAAGCGCGCTCCTCAGCTCGCGGACAGGCCCGGTCGTGTAGCCGAAGAAGGTCGCCAGGGGCTCCGGCGCGGCGCACGCCGTGATCACCACGGCACGCCTCGCGTCTCGCGTGCGCGGGGAGTGAGGCACAGACCTCGCGCCCATTCCGGGTAGTCTGAGCTGGCCGTTCTTGGCGAAATACGATGCGATTCGATCGAGGACGGCCCGGGTCGCGTCGTCGGGACGCGAGAAATACGACGGTGTGCCGAAGATGACGCCGTCGGCCTGCGCGATACGCTCAGCGAGCCCGGGAAGGTCGTCGGCGATCTTGCAGGAGCCGCTCAGATTGCACATCTTGCATCCCGTGCAGGTGCGGACTTCCAGATCGTGCAGCCGGACGCGCTCGACGTCCGCACCGGCCTTCTCGGCGGCAGCTGCCGCATGCTCGACCGAGGCGCTCACGACTCCGTGCCGTCTGCTTGCGTCGATGGCGATGATCCTCACCGTGCGTCGCCTCCTGTGGTTTCGGGCCGGAACAGCGCCCCCTGGGACTCCCCTTGAGCTGCGAACGATCCGAGCGTCTCGATACAGTCGTCGAGCCAGTCGATCGACGCACGGCATTCAGCCATGCAGCCGTCGAGGGTCATGCGGTGCAGGATGTCGCGACGGGAAGGACGCGGCCCTGACTCCCGCGCATGCGCCGACGCGCTTCCGCGCAGTGTCGACAGACGGTCCTGCAGCAGGTCGCGCTGGGTTGCCAGGATCCCGACGAGCGATTCGTCGCTGAGCTCCTCTGCGAAGGCGAGCTGCATGAGGAAGGGGTCACGGTGCGCGGGCAGGGGGTGGGGTGTGGCGAGCCACTCGGCGAGTGCCTCGTTGCCGGCGCGCGAGATCGCGAAGACCTTGCGGTCGGGCCGTCCACTCTGCCTCCGCGTGCGCACGGTCACGTACTTGGAGCGCTGCAACCGGTCCAGGGTGCGGTAGATCTGGGCCTGATCCGCGGTCCAGAAGTGAGAGCTGCGCGTCTCAAAGCAGCGGGTCTTCAGGTCGTACCCGGAGAGATCCTCGTGGCGCAAGAATCCGAGTATCGCGTGGTCGAGAGACACCGTTGGCAGCCTCCAAGCCCATATCAGACATACCAAATATAGGACAAAACATACACCATATGCAAGTATCAATGTCAGGTTGAGTTGTGTGGAAGAACACGCAGGTAGACGGGCACGCCGCAACAGTCAATGGTGACCTGAGGTGAGCGATTGACAGCGTCATGGCTCGCGCGGCCCGCCGAGCGGGGTCGATCGGCCTCGATCGGGCGATCTAGACGGGGAACTGCGCCGCGTGCAGCTGCGCGAACACCCCGTCGCTGCGGATCAGCTCGTCGTAGGAGCCTTCCTCGGCGATCGACCCGTTCTCGATGACGACGATCCGGTCCGCGTTTCGGATCGTGGAAAGCCTGTGCGCGATGATCAGCGCGGTGCGGCCCTTCAGGACGTGACGCAGTGCATCCTGGATCAGTCGCTCAGTGCGTGTGTCGACCGATGACGTCGCCTCGTCCAGGATCAGCAGTGCAGGGTCGGCAAGGATGGCCCTGGCGAACGCGAGCAGCTGCCGCTGGCCTGTCGAGAGCACTCCGCCACGCTCGCCGACCTCGGCCTGGAACCCCTCCGGTGAGCGCTCGATGAACTCGAGTGCCCCGGCGGCTCTCGCCGCGGCGCGTACGTCGTCGTCCGTCGCGCCCGGCCGGCCGTACCGTATGTTCTCGGCTATGGTGCCGGTGAACAGGAACGGATCCTGGAGGACCACGCCGAGGTTCCCGCGAAGCGAGGCGGTCGTGACGTCCCGCACGTCGTGGCCGTCGACGCTGACGATGCCTGCGGAGGGGTCGTAGAAGCGCGCGACGAGGTTGACAAGCGTGGTCTTGCCGGCTCCTGTCTCGCCCACGATCGCGACCGTCTCACCAGGCTCGATGGTGAGATCGATAGCCCGCAAGACCTCCGGTCCCGTCGAGTACGAGAACCTGACGCCCTCGAACCGGATCCGACCCTCGACGCGTCCTATGTCGACCGCATGCTCGCTGTCCGCGACGCCCACGGGCGTGTCGAGTAGGTCGAACACCCGCTCGCCTCCGGCCAGTGCCGACTGCGTTTCGGCATACAGCGATGAGAGCTGGGTGACCGCGCTGAAGAACTGTCGGGCGTAGTTGAAGAACGCGACCACGACGCCCACGCTCACGACCCCGGCCGCGGCGAGTAGCCCGCCATACCCGGCGACCAGCGCTGCCGAGGAGGCGCTGATCACCGCCAGCAGGGGCGAGAAGGCCGAGGAGATGACGGCCGCGTTGATGTTGGCATCTCTGTTCGCCGCGTTTCGCTGGCTGAACTCGGTGCGGTTGCGGTCGGTCCGGTCGAACGCCTGGGCGACCCTGATGCCGGCGAGTTCCTCGGCAAGTGTCTCAGAGACATCGCCGATCGCCTCCTGCCGGGCACGAAACGCCCTGCGGGCGAATATCCCGAACAGGCGCGTGGTGCCGAGCATGATGGGAACCGCGAGCAGCGTTGCGAGTGCGAGGCGGACGTCGACCAGGAGCATGCCGGTCAGGGTGGCGATGAGGGCGAGCGCCGAACTCATGAGCCGGCGGAAGCTCTGCCCCAGGAACGAGTTGATCGTCTCGATGTCGTTGATCAGCCGGCTCATCAGGTCGCCCGATCCCGTGGTCTCGTAGAACGCCACCGGGAGCTTCTGAATCGTGTCGAAGACCTCGGCGCGCAGGGCGTACAGCGCCTTCTGCCCCACCGTCCCGATGACGAGGATCTGCATGCGCTGGGCGAACCAGCTCACGAGCGTTGAGCTCACGAGCAGCAGGGCGGGCACGACGAGCACCCGCGGAGAGTCCCCGGTTCTCGCTGCCGCGATCGCGACGTCGATCACGCGGCCGGTCAGTGCCGGGGTGGCTGCGGTCGCTGCGGATGACGCCACGAGCCAGACGAGAGAGGAGGCGAGCATGCCCTTGTGGGGGAGCAGGTAGCCGAGGAGGCGCTGGACCGTGCGCACTGCCGACGCCGGTCGTTCGTTGCGCGCGAGCGCCTTGAGTGAGACTCCGCCCGGCACTACGCTTCGCCCCCGTCCACTGCCGTGTCGCCCGTCACGGGCGAGCCCGGTGATGCGGGGTCGTCGATGAACTGGCTCGCCGCGATCTCTGCGTAGAGGCACGATCGCTCCATCAGCTCATCATGGGTTCCGCTGTCAGCGATCCGGCCGTCGTCGACGACGAGGATGGTGTCCGCGCTGCGGACCGTCGACAGGCGCTGGGCGACGATGAAGGTGGTCCGACCCCGCATGAGGCGTTCGAGGGTCGCGTGCAGCGCCGACTCGGTCCGCGTGTCCACGCTGGACATGGAGTCATCCATGATCAGAATCCGGGGATCGACCAGGAGCGCCCGGGCTATCGCTATGCGCTGTCGCTGACCACCTGACAGGCGGACACCACGCTCCCCCACGCGCGTTTCGTATCCTTCGGGGAGGCGCTCGATGAACCCGTGAGCCTGCGCCGCGGTGGCTGCGGCCACGATCTGGGCGTGGGTCGCATCCGGTCGACCGTAGGCGATGTTCTCCTGCACGCTGCCGCTGAACAGCACCGAATCCTGCATGACGATTCCCACCGCGCGCCGCAGCGAAGCAAGCGTGTACTCCCGCACATCCCGGTCGTCGATGAGCACGCTCCCGGCATCGGGATCGTAGAACCGCGGAATCAGATTCACGATGCTCGTCTTGCCGGATCCGGTCGCGCCGACGATGGCCACGGTGGTGTCGGGCTCGATAGTGAAACTCACCCCGGCAAGCGTGTCAGCGGTATCGCCCGGGTAGCGCAGCGTGACGTCATTGAACTCCACGCGGCCGACCAACGCCTCGACGTCCGTTGCCCCGGGTAGGTCCTCGACGTGTATGGCGGCATCGAGGATCTCGAAGAGCCGCTCGGCGCTCGCACCGGAACGGGCGATCTGCTGCGCGCCGAATCCGATCATGAACAGAGGCTGGAGCAGGAGGAACAGGTAGCTCGTGAACGCGACGAGCTCGCCGACCGTGAGCTCGCCCCGGATGATCTGGACCGCCCCCGCCCACGTGACGAATCCGACGCCGATGGAGCCGATGCTGAAGAGGAGCGGAAACGCGTTGGCGACGGTACGCCGGACTTCGAGGCCCTGTTCGAGGAGGGCGCGGTTGGCGCGGTCGTAGCGTTCCGTCTCGAACGGCTCGCGCGCGAAGGCGCGCACCACGCGCACCCCGGCGACGTTCTCCTGCAGGACGGTGTTGAGGGCGGACAGCTTGAACTGGAACGCGCGGAACATCGGTCCGAGGCGCCTTACGAACACGAGGAGCACCGCGATGGTGACCGGGATGACCGCGAAGGCGACCATCGCGAGTTGCCAGTTCATCGCGAGCAGGAGCACGACGGCGCCGACCAGGAGCAGAAGCGCCGAGACCGCGTGCACGAGCCCTCCGCCGACGAACTCCCGCACGAGGTCCACATCGCTCGTGACCCGGGTGATGAGCTGGCCGGTCTGCGCGCGATCATGGTAGGAGAACGACAGCTTCTGTAGCTTGTCGAAGATCGTGTCCCGCAGGTCGAAGGCGACACCATGGCTGACCTTCGCCGACCAGTACCCCTGGAGGAAACTCGCGACGCCGCCGGTGATCGCCACGGCCACCAGTCCGAGTGCCGACCGCATGATGACCTGCGTGTCACCGCCCGCGATGCCGCGGTCGATGAGTGCGCGCAGCAGCTGTGGTCCGACAAGGTCGGCCGCTGACGAAGCGAGCACTGCGAGGACGGCTGCTGTGGCGACACCTCGGTAGGCACGCACGAAACGCAGCGAGCGCACGAGAGCCGTCGACATCGGGGGCCTTTCGTTGACGGTCGAACCGGGGTGAGTGGCAGCTACAGCGGGATTCTACCCCAGACATGCAACGGGACCCGGTTATCCGGGCCCCGTTGCATGGGAAGGGAGGTGAAGCAGGTGCCTGGCTAGGCTCTCAGCGTATGCGCGATGCGCTCGAATTCCTCAGCGGTGATCTCGCCGCGCGCCAGGCGGGTGCGGGAGACCGCGATGGCGCCGTCGATGGCCGAGTCGCTGTCGGGAATCGCGGCCGGCTCCGCGCTTCTCGCCAGCATCAGCAGACTCACGGTCACGATCGCCGCATAGGCTGCGAACCACACGAACATCATCGGGACCACCTCCATCGCGCTTGCTTGATAGGAGTATTGACCGCGGCAGAGGAGCGCGTGTGAACCGCGTGTGGAGAAACCGTGGAACGTCCGGGAGGGCATCGGCGCAGCGTGACGCGCCCGGAGCGCAGCTGTTCTAGCTCTCCGCGAGGGCGCCGTCAGTCTGTCCCGTTGCCGCGCCGGACGGGCGTACCGGTGCGCTGGTCGCGAGTGCCACTCCGCCTACGATGATCGCCATGCCCGCGAACATCCACGGGTCGAGCTGCTCACGCAGCACGATCCAGCCCAGAAACACCGCGACGACCGGATTCACGTAGGCGTACGTCATCACCTTGCTCGCGGGCGCGTTGCGCAGAAGCCAGACGAATGCGGTGAAAGCGACGCAGCTTCCCATGATGATCAGGTAGAGCAGCGCGCCGGTGCCCGCAGGAGTGAACCGGACGCGAGTCCACTCCCCGGCGATGAGGGCGATGACCGAGCAGACCGCACCCGCCGCGAGCATCTGCAGACCGGTCGCCACGATCGCATCCGCCTTGACCGGCCTGCGCTTCGAGTATATCGAGCCGGTCGTCCAGAGCCAGGTCGCGACTATCTGAATGCCGATGCCCGCCAGCTCGGTGGTGCTTCCTCCGATATCGGTAAGCCGCGGCGCAAGGAGTAGGCCCAAGCCGATGAACCCGAGCACGAGTCCTGCGTAGCCGCGAGCGGTCGGCCGCTCCATGCCAGGGACGAACGACTCTGCGCCGGCGATCCAGAGAGGTAGGAGCGCGACGATCAGGGCGGCGAGCCCGCTCGAGATGTACTGCTCGGCAAGGAACGTCCCATACTGCCCGCCGACAAGCAACAGGACGCCCACCACGATGATGGTGCGCCGGTCCGAGATGCTCACTCGCAGCGAGGTCCCGCGCGCCTTCGCGAAACCAAGCATGAGCAGGCCGGCCGGAACGGAGCGCATCGCGGCGAATGCGGCGGGCGGGAGGTCGGCATCCAGGCCGATACGTATGGTTAGATACGTCGTTCCCCAGACCACGTAGAGGATGGCGAATGCGGCTATCAGTTTCACTTTGTGCGACCACAGTGATGGGTTGAGCGAGAACACGGGCGCGTCCCTTCGACCGTATGGAGTGGAGCTAGCATACTCCTCGGTCCGAGGGGTCGCCACGCGGCACGAGGAGCGGGGTAAAGACGCTCGGGACCTCGCACACGGCCCCGAGCGTCGCCCCCGGCCTTTTGGCATACATCGTGCTCCATCGTGGTGGAGTCCGCTGTAGATCCCCGGCATGCATGGGAAGGCACGCCCGCAATGGCTCGTGAGAAGCTCAACTGCTGGGACTACCAGGGCTGCGGTCGCGGCCCCGATGCATCTCGGCCGGACAAGCCCATCACCTGCCCCGCAGGTCGCGCCACGGCGCTCGACGGGTGCAATGGCGGTACGGCAGGCGGCAGGGCGTGTTGGTCGATCCCGGGCACGATGTGTGAGGGCGCCCCGCGTGGGACATGGGAGCAGAAGCGCACTGAGTGCACAAAGTGCGCCTTCTTCAGGAGGGTCGAGGTCGAGGAGGGGCTTGCGTACGAGAGCGCCGAAGACATCCTCTCCCGCACCGCCCTGCTCTGAGGGCGACCCCTGCTACTTCGCCGCTCGATCCGGCGGTACAATCCCCGTATGCCGACTTACGAACATCACCGCCCCGCCCTCACCGTCGATGTCGCGTTGTTCTGCGGTTCGGGTGCCTCGGCTCGCGTCCTGTTGATTCGTCGCGGGCTCGAGCCGTTCGAGGGGATGTGGGCGCTTCCCGGGGGGTTCGTCGAGCACGGTGAGCGTCTTGAGCACGCTGTCCGCCGCGAGCTGCTAGAAGAAACGGGAATCGCGTGGGCCGGACCGCTGCGCCAGGTCGGGACGTTCGGCGACCCCGGTCGCGATCCTCGCGGTTGGACCGTAAGTGTCGCCTACGCGGCCTGGGTCGGCGAGTCGGCTCCGGGTCCCGTCGCGGGAGACGACGCAGCTTCTGCGGACTGGTTCGAACTCTCGGCGTTGCCGACGCTCGCGTTCGACCATGACGAGATACTGAGGTGCTCGGCCGCGGTCGTTCCGGCCTCGAGGTGAACGCCCGGTAGCCCGGCAGGCGGTACGGGTGCCGGAGCAGGGCATCGTAGCGGGGGAATCGCACCGCTGCGAGTGGTTTGACACCGAGTCTTGGCGCTGCGTACTTTCGTTTGACGCGCAGAACCCGACCGTTCTGGAGGTCTTCGTATGCCCGATATAGCAATGAGACTCGGTGCCGAGGTGCTCGTGATCGACGGGGGCTTCGGAACGATGCTGCAACGCTACGAGATTCCGGCGGAGCAGTGTCCCGAGGAGCTCAACGTCACCGCACCCGAGATGATCGCGCAGATACACCATGACTATGTGATCGCCGGTGCCGAGTGCGTGACCACGAACAGCTTCGGAGGGTCGCGCGCCAAGCTTGCCGAGTACGGCCTGGCGGACCGCGTCGAGGAGCTGAACCGGGCGGCGGTCCGGCTGGCCAGGGCATCGGGAGCCCAGCACGTGCTTGCCGACGTGGGCCCCACAGGACTCGTTTTGGAGCCGCTGGGCGAGGCGACCTTCGACGACATCTTCGCGATCTTCGCCGAGCAGGTCGCTGCGCTGGCGGCGGCAGGGCCCGATGCGATCATGATCGAGACGATGACCGACATCGCCGAGGCCCGGTGCGCGGTTCTCGCGGCCCGCAGCGTGTGCGATCTGCCGGTCTTCGCTACGTGCACGTTCGGATCGGGCGGGAGGATGGATCTCTCGGGAACCGATCCGGCGACCGCTGCCGTGATCCTGCAGGCGGCGGGGGCGAGTGCCGTGGGAATGAACTGCGGGCTCGGTCCGGAGCAGATGCTTCCTCTGGTCGAGGCGATGTCCGCCGCGACAGCGCTGCCGATCATCGTCCAGCCCAATGCGGGCCTGCCGCGTCTGGAAGATGGCGCGACCGTCTTCCCCGGTACGCCGGACGAGATGGGGGAGCACGCCGCCCGCTTCGTGGGGCTGGGCGCCTCGATGGTCGGCTCGTGCTGTGGGTCCTCGCCGGCGTTCACCGGTGCCATCTCGGACTTCGCCAAGGACAGGCCTGTTCGATCCGACCGTGCGGTTCCGTCAGGCGTGACGCTCGCCGGACCGCGCGGCATCGTCCGAATCGGCGCCGGCAATCCGATCGCCGTGGTGGGCGAGCGCATCAATCCCACGGGCAAGCCGGCGTTGGCCGACTCGCTCCGAGCCGGATCGATGTCGGTGGTCCGTACGCTTGCTGCCGAGCAGGCGGATGCGGGAGCACATGCGCTTGACGTGAACGTCGGTGCTGCCGGAGTCGACCAGGCGAGCATGCTTGCCGCCGCGGTATTCGCGCTTGCGGGCGGCACGGACCTACCCCTCGTCATCGATACCACAGACCCCGTGGCGCTCGAGCCCGCTCTCCGGCTGTATCCCGGGCGCGCGCTCATCAACTCCGTCAACGGCAGCGATGCATCGCTCGCAGCGATCCTGCCCCTGGCCGCGCGCTACGGCGCCGCCGTGATCGTGCTCGCCCTCGATGACGATGGGATTCCTCACGATTCCGAAGGTCGCAACGCCATCGTCGAGCGGGTCCGGCAGGCCGCCCATCGGCAGGGATTGACCGACGCGGACCTGGTTGTCGACGCGCTCGTGATGACGGCGGCGACCGATGCTTCGGCACCACGGACCACCGTAGAGACACTTGCCGAGGCGAACCGCCGTGGCCTGGCGACCGTTCTCGGGGTGAGCAACGTGAGTCATGGCCTGCCCGACCGCGCGCTCCTGAACGCCGCGTTCGTCGCGGCTGCCGCCTCAGCAGGTCTGGACGCCGGTATCGTCAACCCGGGCGATCATGTGGTCATGGAAGCTATCCGACTGGCGGACAGCGCGCGCGCGTCGGACGTGTCAGTCGACGCACATGATGGCGTGTGGTCGGCCTGGGACTCGGCGTATGAGGCCGCTCTCGCCCGCGCACAGGGCGGCATCTCTGACTCTGACGAGGGGGCTGAGGCAGACATCCGTCCCGTCGCGGTCCGGCTGGCGGCCGCTATCGAACGGGGCGACTCGGACGGAGCCCCGGCCCTTGTTGACGAGCTCGTTGGGGGCGGGACGGCGCCCGATGCCATCATCGGCGACGTGCTTACGCCCGCCATCCAGCGACTTGGAGACGCGTTCGGCCGGGGTGAGGTGTACCTTCCGCAGCTCATGGTGGCGGCTGAGGCGATGAAGGTCGCCGTGGCCAGAGTCAAGACGTATCTGCCCGAGGATCACGTCGCGAGCGAAGGGCGTGTCGTGTTTGCGACCGTGAAGGGGGATATTCACTCTATCGGCAAGGATATCTGCGTCTCATTGCTGGAGAGTCAGGGTTTCGAGGTCGAGGATCTTGGCGTCGATGTCGAGCCGGAGGATATCGTCGCGGCGGCCTCCTCGGCAGATGTCGTGTGCTTGTCGGCTCTGATGACCACGACGCTTCCGGCGATGGAGCGCACGGTGGCCCTGCTCGCATCGCAGCGACCGGGTGTGTCCGCGTTCGTTGGAGGTGCGGTCGTGACCGGTGAGTGGGCGGCGAGTATCGGCGCAGGATACTCGGATGACGCGCCCGGATGCGTGCGCGTCGTGCGGGAGGCGCTTGGCGGCGAGAGGTAGAGCAGATGATCATCACCAAACCGCGTGACTGGGCCAAGATCATCGCCAACCTCGACGAGGTTGGTGCTCAGCGCGTGTTCATCATGGGCTGCGGGCAGTGCGCGACGGTCGCCAAGACCGGCGGAGAGCAGGAGATCCTCCAGGCCAAGGCTCGTCTCGAGCAGGGTGGTCGCGAGGTCACGGGGTGGGCGGTCGGTGAGGTCGCCTGCCACCTGGGGGGCACGAAGCTGGAGACACGCAAGCATCAGGGGGACCTTGATGCGGCCGACGCAGTGCTCGTCCTCACATGCGGCGCCGGCGTGCAGACGGTCGCCGATTCGACTCCCAAGCCGGTGTTCCCCGGACTGGACAGCGTGTTCCTGGGCAACGTCATCCGGCACGGCGTGTTCGAGGAGCGGTGCCAGATGTGCGGCGAGTGCGTACTCGACCAGACCGCGGGTATCTGCCCGGTCACGACGTGCCCCAAAGGGCTGCTCAACGGGCCGTGCGGAGGCATGTGGAACGGCATGTGCGAGGTGCTCACCGATCGCGAGTGCGCACACGTCCGGATCCAGCAGCGTCTCGTGGCGCAGGGGCGTGGCACCAAGGAGAAGGCGCTCGAGCCCAAGGACTTCTCGAAGAAGTCGAAGCCGGGAAGCGTGAACATGCGGGAGGAGTCACGTCGCGGCAAGAAGGCGGGCACGCCCGATGAGTAGATTCTCCGAAGCGCTGTCACGCGGGGAGTTCGTCGTCACAGGCGAGGTTGCACCTCCTGTGGGCACGGACATGTCGTCCATGCTCGAGAGTGTGCGAGCGCTCGCTCCGCACTGCGTCGCGCTCAACGTGACGGACAACCAGGGCGCGACGTTGCACATGGCCTCCCTCGGCGCCTCACGTGCCGTTCTCGACGTCGGCGTGGAGCCGATCTTCCAGCAGACGTGCCGGGATCGCAATCGGCTCGCACTGCAGTCCGACCTTCTGGCAGCGACGGCGCTCGGACTGAAGAACGTCCTGTTCATCACGGGCGATGACACCCGTCACGGTGATCACCCGCAGTCCAAGCCGGTCTTCGATCTCGATTCCTCGCAGTTGATCGCCATCGCGGCGGGGATGAACGAGGGCCGCGACATGCTCGGTCGCGAGTTGAGCGGCGGCACGGATCTCTTCATCGGCGCGGGGCTGTTCCCCGAGGCAGAGCCGTTCGAGGTCCAGCTCACGCGCGCCCAGCGCAAGGTGGCCGCCGGTGTACGCTTCTTCCAGACCCAGGCGGTCTTCGATCTGGACAAGCTCGCCCGGGCCACCGATGAGATGCGTCGCGAAGGCGCCTACGTCATCGCGGGGATCCTGCTGCTCAAGTCCCCGGGGATCGTCGATTTCATCAATAACAAGCTGGCGGGACTGATGGTCCCCGAGCACATCGGCCAGCGCATCAAGACCGCCGAGAACCATGCCGAGGAGGCCATCGCATTCGCGCGCGAGCAGGTCGAGGCCTGCCGGGAGATCTGTGACGGCGTTCACCTCATGCCACTCGGGATGGACGCGGCGGTCGGACGAATCCTCGGCGGGTAGCACGGTGCGCCGCTCGATTGGCGGGCGACGCCCACATGTGCGATTGTGTGCACCTGATACCGTTCGGTGTCGCTGCGGCCGCGTGGTCGCTCATCGGCAGTCATCGTCTTCGCGGGAGATTCGAGCTTGAAACGTCTGAGACCCCTGCTGGTGGGGCTTGCGATCCTCGTGTTGCTCGACGTCGTGCTGCGCACGTCCGCGTTCCCGTACTTTCCCCAGGACTTCAGGCTGCCGCGCACGAGCACGATGGGCTATCGCGAGTACCTGGAGTTCATGCGCCGAGACGAGAGCGTTCGAGTGGCCGTCATCGGCGACTCGGTCATGCAGGGCATCGCGGTTGACCGGAGCGGTACGCTGCCGGCGCAGTGGGACGCCATCTACCGCGCGCAGGGTCGCGATGTCGACGTGTACAACTTCGGGATCAGCGCGGCGCACGCCGAGGACCTGTACCCCGTCGCCGCCACGATCGCGAACCTCCGCGCCGCCGACGCCATGGTCTGGTACTTCAACTACCCCTTCTACGAGGACTCCACGGCGACGTACAGCGGCCGCTACCCCGAGCTCTGGGAGAACACGGGCTCGCTCTCACCGGCGCTCGACGACCCGTTCGTGATCGCTGCCCGCTCGCGCGAGACGACCGTATCCGCCGAGGAGTGGACCGGTGCACGCCTCGCCGATGTCTGGGCGCTGTTCAGGCACCGCGACGCCATAAATGCGGCACTCCTCGACGGAACACCGTCGAGCTGGCTGAAGTACCACGTGAACTGGCAGTACGGGCGTTTCCACACCACGCCGCAGTGGATCAAGCTCCGGCTCGACCAGTTCGACGAGAAGCAGCTCACGTCGTTCTGGCGCACGCCGCGGTTCGACGAGACACACGTACAGATCCACTACCTGCGACTGGCGCTTCAGAAGGCCCGGGCCGAGTCGGTGCCCATGACGGTGGTGTGGGGACCGTTCAACACCGAGGTCGTCGAGGAGTACGGTCTCGTCGAGCCTGCTGACTACGAGCACAATCGCGAGTACGTGCGTGCGATGGCCGAGGAGTACGGTGCGGCGTTCGTGGACATCTCGCCGGGCTTTCCCAACGAACTCATCGCCGACAGCGTGCATCCGTTCGCGGAAGGCTACGGCGAGATGGCGCGACGCCTCGCCGAGCAGATGGACCCGGCGATATCCGCGCTCGAATCCGCGAAAGCGGGTGAGCGGTAGATGTCACTGGGCACGCTGCTTTCGTTCGTGCTGACAGCGTCGGCCCTGCTGGCGTACTGGACGGTGCCTGCGCGCCTACGGCCGGTCGTCCTCGTCGTGGCGAGCTACGCATTCTACATGTGGGCGTTTCCCGCCCATGCCGTACTGCTCCTGGCGCTCACGGCTCTCACCTGGTTCGCGGGTCACGTGATGCGTACGCGTCAGGCCGACGCCCGGCTCCCGCTGCTTGGCCTCGGTGCGGGAGCGGCCCTGGTTGTGCTCGCGTTCTTCAAGTACGCGGCGTTCGCCACCGGCGTGGCCAACTCGCTCCTCGATCGTGTGGGGGCGGCGGCCCTGCCGGTCCCGGCGATCGCGGCACCCCTCGGCATATCGTTCGTGACCTTCGGGCTCATCCACTACCTGTTCGAGATGTACCGGGGTGATGCCGAGGAATGCAGCCCTCTGGAGTTCGCGGCCTACGTCTCGTTCTTCCCGACGGTGGTGAGCGGGCCGATCAAGCGCTACCCGGAGTTCTTGGAGGACATGAGGGCGACGCGCGACGGACGCAGGGTCACCCGCGAAGATGTAGCCTACGGGCTGTGGCGTATTCTGCTCGGGGCGTTTCGCAAGTTCGTGGTCGCTGATACGGTGGGGGTGCTGGCGGCGCCGCTCATGGCAGCCGACACCTCGACGCCGTTGATCGTGCTCGCCGTGTACGCCTACACGTTCAAGATCTACTTCGATTTCGCCGGCTATTGCGATATGGCGATCGGTATCGCGCGCCTCTTCGGATTCAGGATCATCGAGAACTTCAATGCACCGTACCTGCGCCGCAACATCTCGCAGTTCTGGCGCACCTGGCACTACTCGCTGACGCGGTTCATCACCGAGTACGTCTACATCCCGTTGGGGGGTTCGCGGGTCGCGTGGTGGCGCATCGCGCTCAACACGATCATCGCGATGGGGCTTTCGGGACTGTGGCACGGCGCGGCCGCGCACTTCATCGCGTGGGGCCTTTGGCACGGGGCGGGGCTTGTGGTGCTTCGCTGGTGGCGCACGTGGACCGCGCATCTCAAGCATCGCGTGCCGGCGCTCCACCGGTTTGCCGAGTCGCGCCCGGGGGCTGCCGCGAGCTACGCGTTCGGCTGGACGATCACCTTCAACTTCGTTGCCGCCGGCTGGGTGCTCTTCGTGCTGCCTGTGGGACAGTCGTTCGACGTCTACCGTGCGTGTGTGGGGTACGTACTCGATGCGGCCAGGACGCTCGCCGCCGCTGTGCTGTAGGAGTGTGACCGGATGAGACTCGTACGTGACATAGCGCTCGGAGTGATGCTCGCGGTGATGGTCGTGGCCGCGGTGCTCGCCAGTTCCGGTGTGGCCGAGCGTTTCGTATACGGGGCGTTCTAGCCCACGCAGCGTGATAGAATCTCGGGACATTTCGCACGCTTTTCGGTATCCCGGCAGGAAGGAACCAGCATGCGTCTCACCGTCCTCGGCGGAGGCCCCGGCGGCTACTCGGCCGCTTTCGAAGCCGCCCGTCTCGGCGCGCAGGTCACGCTCGTAGAGCGCGAGCGCCTGGGCGGTACGTGCCTGAACTGGGGCTGCATCCCGACAAAGACGATTCTGCGCTCGGCACACATCGTGGCCGACACACGTCACGCTGCCGAGTTCGGTCTCAACGCATCGGTCGCCACCGTCGATATCGATCGGCTGCGGGCGCGCAAGGAGGGCGTTGTCGACGAACTCGTGGGCCAGATCGAGAGCAGCGCCAAGCGGCTCAAGGTGGAGGTCGTGTACGGAGACGGTTCGCTGGACGGCCCGGGCGCGGTCGAGGTCACCACACCCGACGGCGTGCGCCGCATCGAACATGACGCCGTGATCCTCGCGACCGGCTCGATCGTGTTCAAGCTCCCCAACATCGACCACGAGATGGAGGGCGTCTGGACGAGCGACGATGCCGTCTCGCTACGCGAGATCCCCGATGAGATCGTGATCATCGGCGGGGGGGTCATCGGCCTGGAGTTCGCGTGCGCCTACGCCGCGTTCGGTTCGAAGGTCACCGTCGTCGAGCTCATGGAGCAGGTGCTCCCGGGCAACGACAAGCGTGTGGTCAAGCTCGCCCAGTCAAAGCTCGAGGAGATGGGCGTCACGTTCCACCTCGGCGACGCAGTCGAAGGCGTGTCCCGCAGCTCCGACGGCCGCATGAGCGCCACACTTCGCAGCGGCGGGCTGCTCGAAGCCGATATCGTGATGAGCGCGGTCGGCCGCGTGCCGAACTCCGCCGACTTCGGATACGAGGAGGCCGGGATCGAGTTCGATCGCCGCGCCGTCAAGGTCGACGAGTTCTACCGCACCGCTGTCGCCGGTGTCTTTGCCATCGGCGACCTGATCGGCGGGATGATGCTCGCGCATGTTGCCGAGGACGAGGGTGCAGCGGCCGCACGCAACGCGGTCGCGGTGCTGCGCGGCGAGGATCCGCACGAGACCGTGAACCTCGAGTGCGTACCGGCGTGTGTGTACACGTTCCCCGAGGTCGCTGTGGTGGGCCGCTCCCGCGATGGCGCGAAGGAGCGCGGCATCGATGCCGTGCAGGCCGTCGCCAAGTTCGCCGCCAACGGCAAGGCGCTGGGTGAGGGCGAGAGCGACGGGTTCGTGCAGCTGATCGCCGAGAAGGGCACGGGCCGCATCCTGGGATGTCAGATCGTCGGACCTCATGCCGTCGAGATCATCCACGAGGTCTCGGTGGCCATGGCAAACGGTATCACCGCAGCTCAGTTGGCCCATAGCGTGCACGCGCATCCCACCGTGAGCGAGGTCATCAAGTTCGCCGCGATGGACGCCGCCGGCAAGGTATAGGCGCGCTCATGGCCTACGAGCACGGCACGACGTCAAAGCGACTGCCGGGGTGGCTACGTCGGCCCTTGGCGACCCCCGGTCAGGCCACGGCCGTCGAGGGGCTCCTCGGCGAACTACGCCTGAACACCGTGTGCCAGAGCGCGAAATGCCCCAACCGCGGCGAGTGCTTCTCGAGCGGCACGGCGACGTTTCTGATCATGGGCGACGCGTGCACCCGAGGTTGCCGCTTCTGCGCGGTGGAGAACCGCCCTCCGTCACCGCTCGACGCCGATGAGCCGCGCCGGGTGGCCGAGGCCGCTTCGCGCATGGAGCTGCGCCATGTGGTCGTGACGGCCGTCACGCGCGACGATGTCGCAGATGGTGGCGCCGCACACTTCGTCGCGGTGATCGAGGCGCTCCGCGAAGCAGTGCCTCAGGCGACAGTCGAGGTACTCACGAGCGACTTCGCGGGGAGTCCTGAGAGCGTGGACATGGTGGCTGCCGCAGGACCCGATGTGTTCAACCACAACCTCGAAACGGTCCCGCGTCTGTATGCGGAGGTCCGGCCCGGCGCGGACTACGAGCGCTCCCTCGACGTGCTGGAGCGGGTGCACGTGACGCGCCCGGGCATCCCCACGAAGTCGGGGCTGATGCTCGGGCTCGGAGAGACCTGCGATGAAGTCGTGGCGGTCATGGCAGACCTGCGGGCCCACGGAGTGACCATGCTCACACTCGGCCAGTACCTGCGACCGGGAGCCGCGCACCTGCCGGTCGCGGAGTTCGTGGAACCGGAGACGTTCGCGCGGCTCGGACGCGAGGCACGACGACTGGGATTCGCACGCGTCGCCAGCGCACCCTTCGTGCGGAGCAGCTATCACGCCGCGGAGATGGCCGGGGAGACGGTCGACGGGCAGGACGATTAGACCTCAAGCGCCCCGGTGCGAAGCCTCGCGACGCGGCCGACCTTGCCCTTGCCGCTCTGTTTCGCCTCGTACAGGCTTCGGTCTGCGGCTGCGAGAGCGTCTTCCGGCGTGATCGATTCCGTTGACGCCGCCAGCGATGCGATCCCCACGCTCACACTCAGCGGCACGTGGCGTCCGTCCATGTCCCGGAGTCGTATGCCGGCGACCGCCGCCACGAGGCGCTCGCCGAGCGCCGCGAGCTCATGCTCGTCGGTTTCAGGTGCCACGATCGCGAATTCGTCGCCACCGTAGCGCGCCACGAAGTCGGAGCCGCGTACGGTCGCTTCGAACGCCTGAGAGACGGCGCGGAGCGCGAGGTCTCCGAGCGCGTGGCCCATCGTGTCGTTGATCGCTTTGAAGTCGTCCACGTCGATGAGGATGACGCCGAGCGGCCGCGTGTAGCGCGACGCCCAGGCGACCCAGTGCTCGAGGTGTGATGTCAGACCGCGCCTGTTGTGCAGTGCCGTCAACGGATCGCGGGTCGCGTACGCGGCGAGGGCCAGGTTGTCGCGCCATGTACGTCGCAGGATAGTCGCCAGGAACCGCCCGAGATCGCTGCGGGTGTACTTCTGTTCGATGGCCGTGACGACGCGTTCCAGATGCCGCGCGTAGGACTCACGGTGATCGCGCGCACCGCCCGGCTCCGCCAGTTCGAGCAGTTCGCCGAAGATGGGATCGACCATGAAGAACTCCATGCGCACGGCGATGTCGAGCATGCGGTCGTCATCGACGGAGAGGAGATCGGTCGGCATCAGATCGCCGATGTCGGCCCTGATCTGCTCGAGGTGCCGGACGAGTCCGTTGGTGTCGTTGACGAGGTCGGGGACCAACCCCTTCTCCCATGCGTCGGCCAGCTGGGTCCACCATTCGATGTGATGGCGCTCCTCGACGGCCAGGATCTCGAAGACGCCCGCGAGGTCTGCATCCTTGGTCGCCTCCGCCATAGCCTCGTAGGCTTCCATGGCCGCGGTGTCGAGCTCGGTGCACAGTTCGAGGATCCTCTTCATGTTGCCTCTCCCGCCCGTGGCGCGATTCGACGATGCGCGCCACGAAGAAGTTCGCTCGAGATGCACATCGGTCAGGGCCGCGATCGTCCCTACTTCGTTCGTTCCCCTTGAGCTCGCCGAACACGCACGTCAGATCACGCGGTGTCCGGGAGCGGAGCACGCGGGAAGCGCCGGGCGGGAACGAACGCACGCCGGGCAGGCGGTAGGCCCGCCCGGCGTGCGAGGATCTACTGTCCCGAAGCGGGCGGGTACCCACCCGCGGCGAGTGTTCCGGCGACGCCGTTGGCGTCGATCTGCGCCGGGTCGTACTTCACTTCGATAACCGCCGTGTCGAGGAACAGTCTGCCCGATCTGATCGCGGTGTTCGCTGCGAGCGCGTCGAAGACGTGGGTTGACTCGTGCACGGGGTCGCCCTCGCTCAGCGTGAGCTGATAGCTCACGACTCCGTCGCCGCTGGCCGCCGTGAACACCTTGTAGACGAACTCATCGGTGGTCTGCGTCGTGCCCGGCGCTTCGCCGAGAGCAACGACAGCGATCGCGATCAGGAGCACGGCGATCACGACGCCGAAGATGATGAACTGCGGCGTCATGCGCTTGGGCGCAGGCGCAGGCAGGGGCGTCGAATCCTCGTCCGGGATGCTCGATGCCTCGAGGTCATCAGCGACATCAGTGCCTTCGCCATCCTCATCGGACGCGACCGGCACGGGGGCATCTTCGGCGGACAGTGCCGCAGCGCGGGCCTTGTTCCGGTTGACGATCGAGAGCCCGAAGAGCGTGAAGCCGACAAGCACAACGGCGATGACCAGCAGCGTGGCGACGCTCTGGCCTCCCGAACTGCCGGCGGCTCCCCCGGCGACGGCGGGCGCGGGCGGCGTCGTGTACTCCACGACGAGTTCGAAGCTCTGACCTGCGGTCGCGGTCGTATCGAGCGCGACGACGGTACCGTTGTTGGGGCCGGGTTCGACGATCGCACCGGGCGAGAAGGTCACGATCTGCGAGCCCGGAGGCACCAGGAAGGCGAGTCTGACCTCGGGTACTGCGTCGACCGCGTACCACGGGATCGTCGCGCGGCGCGTCTCTCCGAGCGACTCGACAAGCTGCCCTGCGTTGAGCTCGATCTGCCCCACACGGCCGCGTGTCAGGTCGAGCTCGGCCGTGTCGAAGCCGTTCTCGCCAGGCGTGAATCGTGGCTCGACGCTCGGGTCCTCAGAGAGCGGACCTCCGAGCACCTCGCCGCTCCACATCAGCTCAGGCCCTTGCGGGATGGCCAGCCGCACGGTCGCGGGCAGCGTTTGGGTGTCGGGCAGAATGCCGGAGATGACGAGAACGGATGTGTTCTCGGCAGCGTGTTCTTCCATCTGGACGACCACGCCGGTGAAGAGGGCCGGCTGGGCGGCAAGGGCGGGAGTGATGGCCACCAGCGCGAAGAGCAGCGCTGCGGCGAGAATGCGGAAAGCGGGGGTCGCACGTGACATTGATACCTCCGGAAGCGGGAAGACGGACATCGGCCGGCGGGGCGTCAGATCCGAAGGGGCGGCGGCATGCTCGCGGCGGTGGCGCGAACGGTATCGACCGATACGCTCATCTGCGCGAACGCGAGTTCCGGGGTGAAGAGCAGTTGCGGCGGCGCGATCGCGACACCGATCCGCAGCGATGGCGGCCATGCGTGCACGGGCGAATGTACCGCGCCCGGGCAGCATTCGGTGGCCGTGTCGGGGCAGCACAGGACAGCGCCGACCACCGCGATGGCGATCACGGAGAGCGCGCAGGCAAGAACCACGATCTCGGTGCGTAGATTCACAAGGCTCCAGATGCAAGGGACGTGCCGCGAACACTCACGGCGCGAGGAACAGTGTAGCAGCGGTCCGCCGGATGCGCGCCCACACGCGCTCGCGGGCGGCTACAATAGGGGCATGTCACCGAGATCGTGAGGGGCGTGAGATGGACAGCATCGACGAGCTGGATATGTACGAGGCCGAAAAACGCCTCGCGCTGTACAACGAATACCGCGACGCCGCGCGCGTCTTCAACTACTACATCGAGACGGAACTGCGCGCGTATCTGGCCAACGACTACGTGGTCGAACCGGTCAACGGGCCGGGCGGCGTGTACTTCAAGGTCACCCTCACCGACGTGTGGATCTATGAGGCCGAGCGCCTGAACCGCTTCGTCCCCGAGACGGTCGTGTACTCGGTGGGCGACGTGCACGTGCAGCGCCTGAAGGCCGACGAGTAGACCTGCCGAGGAGAGGCGCATGACCGTCCCTGCCGACCGCGAGAGTGCAGCGGCGCGCGCGACAGCGCTGCGCGCGGAGATCGAGCGTCACAACGAGCTCTACTACCTGCGTGACGCTCCCGAGGTCTCCGACGCCGCGTACGACTCGCTCGTGCGTGAGTTGCGCGAGATCGAGGGTGCGTGGCCCGAGCTGGTGGCCCCGGACTCGCCCACGCAGCGCGTGGGTGGTGACGTCGCCGACCTCTTCGCGCCCGTCGCGCACGCCCAGCGCATGTACTCGCTCGACAACGCGATGGACCTCGACGAGCTCGACGCGTGGCTCGCACGGGTAGCCGAGGCGCTCGGCGAGCGGCCGTGCGCCTACGTATGCGAACTCAAGATCGACGGCTCGAGCATCTCGCTCACCTACGAGAACGGGACGCTCACCGTCGCCGCCACACGAGGTGACGGCCGCACGGGCGAGAACGTCACGGCCAACGTGCGCACGATCGCCGATGTCCCGGTCGCACTCGCGCCCGAGGCGCTGCCCGCCGGGGGAGAGCCCACGCTCTTCGGGACCCCGCAGTGGCCACGCGTCGACGTGCGCGGCGAGGTCTACCTGCCCCTCGCGAGTTTCGAGCGGCTCAACGAAGACCAGGTCGCGGCGGGCGCCCAGCCGTTCGCCAACCCGCGCAACGCGGCCGCCGGATCTCTTCGGCAGAAGGACGCGGGCGTGACCGCCTCGCGCGACCTTGCGACCTTCGCGTACGCGGTCGCTGAGCCCCGGGCCCTCGGGCTCTCGCGCCAGAGCGAGGTGCTGGAGTGGTTGCGGCGCGCAGGATTCCATGTGAATCCGGACGTGCAGACGTGTGCTAACGCCCCAGCCGTGCACTCGTTCTGCGAGCACGCGCTCGAATCGCGCGACAGGCTGCCGTACGAGATCGACGGCGTGGTGATCAAGGTCGACTCGCTCGCGCAGCAGGAGGAGCTCGGCCACACGAGCAAGGCGCCGCGTTGGGCGATCGCCTACAAGTTCCCTCCCGAGGAGAAGACCACCGTCCTACGTGAGATACGCGTGCAGGTCGGCAGGACCGGCGCTCTGACGCCGCTCGCTGAGTTCGACCCGGTCACCGTCGCCGGGTCAACCATCGCCCGCGCGACGCTCCACAACCAAGATGAGATCGCGCGCAAGGACGTGCGTGTGGGCGACACGATCGTGGTGCGCAAGGCCGGGGACGTGATCCCCGAGGTCGTCGGTGCCATCGAGTCTCTGCGACCTGCCGGCGCGCAGCTCTGGGTGATGCCCGCGCATTGCCCGAGCTGTGCCGGCGAGGTCTGGCGGCCGGACGGCGAGGTCGTGACGCGGTGCACCAACGCGGGATGTCCGGCGCAGCGTCTCGAGCGGCTCGGCCACTGGGCGGGCCGCGGGGCGATGGACATCGACGGAATGGGTGCCGAGATCGTCACCCGGCTCGTCGAGAGTGGGGCGCTTGCCGACGTGAGCGACTTCTATGCGCTGGATGCTGATACGCTTGCCGCGCTCGACATGGGACGCACGAAGAAGAGCGGTGACGCGGTGACACTCGGCCCGGTGGTGGCGGCCAAGTTGATCGCCGCGATCGACGCGTCGCGCACGCGGCCGATGTCGCGCGTGCTGTTCGGGCTGGGCATGCGGCACGTGGGCTCAACGGTCGCCGAAGCTCTGGCCGGCGAGTTCGGCGACATCGACGCACTCCTGAGCGCCGCCGGCGTCGAGCCGCTCGCTGCGGGGCCGGGCGTGACGCAGGCCGCGGCGCTCGCATCCGACCCCATCGCCCGCGTCGACGGCGTGGGCCGCGTGATCGCCGATTCGGTCCGCGCGTTCCTCGGCAATCCTGAGAATCTCGCGCTCGTCGCCCGGTTGCGCGAACGCGGCGTCGCGATGGCCGAGGAGCGGTCCGCAGAAGCCCGTCAGCAGACGCTGGCCGGACTCACCTTCGTGCTCACGGGCGCGCTCACGCGCTACACGCGCGATCAGGCCGCGATCGAGCTCAAAGCGTACGGCGCCAAGGTCGCGAGCAGCGTGAGCAAGAAGACGTCGTATGTGGTGGCGGGGGCAGAGGCTGGAAGCAAGCTCGGCAAGGCGCTCGAGCTTGGCGTGCCGGTGCTGACCGAAGACGAGCTCGTGCGGGTTCTCGAAACCGGCGAAGCGCCGGCGGGGGAGTGAAGCCCGTGGATGCTCCGCCGACCGGCTACGCCGAGACGCCGGTGCCCGCGCCGGTATCCGGCTCGCTGTACCCCGGCGTGGCGTTGACGCCAACGAAGTGGCCCGTGAGCGTGGCGTTCTCGGTCGCGGCCCTCATGACGCTCTCGACGATCGGGGTCGCGATCCTCACGTCCCAGGTCCCGTCGCTCGCGCTCGAACGCAGCGATGGGGATGTCGCGCTCCGACTGGCGCTGCTCACCGGCCCGTACGTCTTGGTCGGTGCGCTCATCCTCGCTTGTGCCGCGCGCATGCCGGGGGGCGTCGCCGCCAACGTGGGGCTGCGGCGCTTCGTGCTGCTGCCGGGCGCACTGGTCATCGTGGGCGGCTCGATCGCCGCGCGGCTTGCTGTCACCCAGCTCACGGTGCTGCTTCTTTCGTTCGGCCTCACGCCGCCCGACGTCGACATCACCCGCCTCTTTCCGGACACGGTCTTCGGTGTGGCGGCGCTCGTGTTCGTGACGGTGATCGTCGGCCCCTTCGGCGAAGAGCTGGTCTTTCGCGGCGTCATGCTTCCGGCTCTCAGGGACCGCTGGGGCACGGCGGTGGCCGTACTGGTCTCCTCGGCGATCTTTGGCGCGGTGCACGGCAGCGCCTTTCTGTTCCTGCCGATGATGGCCGCCGGCGCGATCATGGCGGTCTGCTACCTGTCGACGCGTTCCCTCTGGGTGGCCTTCGGGATGCACGCGGTGTTCAACCTGACGGCCGTGGGGCTTCAGTACGCCCTCCGGGCCGCCGGGTTGATGTAGGGAGACGGCAGCATGGCTCAGACGCCCGTCCATATCGCGCTCGACCCGAACCGCTGCGACCGCTGCGGGGCGTGCACCGACGTGTGCCGGCCCGGCGCGATCAAGGTCGGCGCGAGCTACCTGTACCTGGACTGGCGGCTGTGCGACGAGTGCTACCTGTGCGTGAACGCATGCCCGAAGGGTGCCGTCCTGCGCAGGACCGGCTCGCGCAAGGTCAAGAAGTCAGAGCGCACGCCGATCGCCCGTCGGGAACGGCAGCCCGTGTCGGAAGGATGGGCACCGGTCGAGGCGGTAGCGGTGCTCGCGGTCGTTCTCATGGCGCTCGTGGCCAAAGATGCGCTGCTCTCACTCGATTCCGTCACGGCCATGGGGGGTGCCGCGCGTATCGCCGTTCGCGTCGCGACGCTCTCCGGCATGTACGGGACGCTCCTTGCGCTCCTGTGGTTCCTCGCGCGATCGCACGGTGGCTTCACGACGGCGTTCACGCTCGGCCGCCTCTCGACCGGCGTGGGGTCGAAGCTCGTCTCGGTTGCGCTCGTGTTCGTGCTGCTCGTGGCGACGCGCGCGGCGGGGTGGGTCTACGGCGTGGTGGTGCGCGCCCTCGGGTGGAGCCCGCCCGTTCGCGCCGACGTGGGGCTCACCGAGATCTTCGGGCCCGGCGTTCCCGGGCTGCTTCTGTCCCTTCTGCTCGTAGCCGTCCTCGCGCCCATCGCAGAGGAACTCGTCTTCCGAGGAGTTCTTCTGGGTGCCCTCACCCCGCGCATCGGCGTGCCCGGGGCGCTCGCGATCCAGGCGGGGCTGTTCGCGCTCTACCACGTCACACCCTGGCTGTACGTGCCCACGGCCGTCCTGGGACTCGCCACCGGGTGGCTCGCGCATTCGCGCCGCTCGCTCTGGCCCGCGATTGCGCTGCACGCGATGTACAACGCCGTCCTCGTGCTCGCCGCGTTCTACGTGGCCGGGTGAGGCCGATGTGGGGGAGACTCGCGCGCCAGGGCGTTCCGGCAGTGGTGCTCGTGCTCGCGACGTCGCTGCTGGTATGGGATCTCACAGGTGCAGAGATCCCTCGCGCAGAAGTGCGACATGACCCCTCGGCATGGTGGAACTTCAACCCGCCGGAGCGGATCGACGCGGACTTCCGCGAGGTGCTGGCCATCCAGCCGGTCAAGTCGACCTGGCACCACAAGTACCTCGCCCTCGGGGTGCTCGACGCCGCGATGGACACCGCACTGTCGCGTGTGCGCATAGTCGAGCCTGCCGAGGAGGTCACGCTCTACACGTGGGGTCCCCGCAAGCAGTTCTACCGGCCCGACGAGCAGGTCCTGGCGCGCGCCGGTGCCGAGGTGCGCCGCGAAGACTACGACGCGATCATGCCGGAGGCGGCGCTCGCGACTCTGGCGGCGGACGGCCGGCTGCGCGAATACTCGTGGGGAGTGGTGCTCGTCACCGCGGACGGCGACTCCGTCGAGTCGATGCGCCCTCGAATGCGGATCCGGCCGCATCGGCCTGAGGTTGGCGAGTACTACCTGATGCGCGACCGGGTGCGGGAGCGGCTCTTCGTGGTGCCTGCTGCGATCGCCCGTGCGATCCTGGCGGGTGAGGACCTGTGAGCCCGAGTATCGCTGTGGTCATGATCGCGACTCTTGCGGGACTGGCGGCGACGTGGCCTGTCCGGCGTGCGCTCGGTCCGGTGGCCTGGAACCTGGCGGGCGGCACGGTCGGCCTTCTCGCCTGGACCACGCCTGCACTCGCGGCGACCCTGGCGGGCACCGGCTGGAGCGTCGCGCTCGTGGCGGGTTCGCTCGCCGCGTTCGTGGGCGTCGGGGTGCGCCTGTCCCGCAGTGCGGGCGGACATGCATCGGCAGCCGGGGTCGCCGGCGGAGACGCGCATCGCTACGTGCTCGCGGCGGCCGTGCATCTGGCGGTCGTCGGCACGGTAGGCGGGCTTATCGTGGCCAGCGGGCTGACGGCCTTGTCGTTCGACAGTTTCGCGGAACTCGAGCCGGCAGGCTGGAGGATCCTGGCGGACGGACTGGTTCCCTGGATCGTGGCCTGGCGCGGTGCGATGGCACCGGCGCTGCACGCCGCGGATCTCTTCATGGGCGGGGAATGGCCCGTAGCCGTCTACCCCGCGATCGCGCTCTACGTGATCGGGTGGCTCGCCTACGGTGCGAACCTCGCCGCCTGTTCGTTGTGGCCGGATTCCTCGCCGAGGACCCGGTATGCGCTCGCGACACTGGTCGTCGGGCTGCTCGGTTCGACGACCGCATTCCTCTTCAACGCACTCTATGTCCATACGCACATGCTCACCGCGCTCATGATGCTGGCTGCCGTCGTATGCATGTTGGCTGCGGCGCACGGGCCGGCTGGCGCAAAGGACGCATGGATGCTCGTGGCCGGGTGCGCAGCGCTCGGTGTGGTCCTCGCGCGTCCGGACGGCCTCGCCTACGTCGTCGTACTGCACATCGGGCTCGGCTGGATGTGGCTGCGAGGCTTGATTCCCGATCGAGCCGTCATCCGGTACTGGGTCGTTGTCCTGGGGGGAGGAACGCTGTCCCTGGGTGTTCTCGTGGGCAGGTTCGGTCTGTTCGAAGGCGGTGCTCGACTCTCGGCGGTTGCGATGGTGGCTGCGCTTGCCGGGTCGTGGATCGTGGCGGCATGCTTCCTGTCGCTGTCGCGGTTGCCCGGGATCAAGCAGCGGCTTGCGATGCCGCTGGTCGCGGTAGGCCTTCTCGCGCTAGGGGATGCAGCTCTCCTGGCGGCAGCGTGCGTAAGCGCACCGCGCAACGCCGAGGTGGCGCTACAGAACTGGATCACCAACGCCCTGGAGACGGGCGGGTACAACTCGCTGTGGATCTGGGCGGCAGCCGTCCTGGGGGTGGCACTCGTCCTCGTCATGCGTGGAGCGTTCCGGGCACGCCCGTACTGGCTCGTCCTGCCGCTCGCCTCACTTCAGTTCGCGGCAACTGCGGCACTCGTCCATGTAGTCGCTCACCCCGGCCGGCTTCAGTGGTACGATTCGCTCAACAGGGTGATGTTCCATGTGGCGCCGCTCGTGTTCCTGCTGTTCGCGGCATGTGTAGCCAGCCTCGCCAGCTCCCGGCGCGAGGGCATCACCGCCGAAGCTGTCATGCAGAGAAGCTCAGCAGGCTGACTCCCACAAGTCCGTGACCTACGACATGGCCGGCGCCTGCCCGGAGTGCTGGATCGGCAGGCGGCAGAAGGCCGCGTTCAGGATGCGAGGCGAGCCCAAGTGGGGCCGGAAGGGCATCCTGCAGATGAACTGGGTGTTCGACGAGTTCTTCGTCCCTCCGGCTGTCTACGATGAGGTCTTCGCGCCGTTCGGGGTGGGCGGCCGTCACGTGGAGTCGGGTGCGGGCCGCAAGCTCGAGACGGTGGTCCAACTCGTGGTCGACGAGCTCGCCGACGTGGAGGTGACCGGCTGCGGCTCATGGGAGTGTCCGGGGTGCGGGAGAGCCATCTTATGGCCGGTGGTCCGCGGACCGTTCCCCTCGCTTGTGCAAGAGCCTGCCGGAGCCATGGTCCACACTAGACAGTTCATCAGCGGCGGAGGCACGGCATATCGTCGGGTACTCGTGCGAGCCGACCTTGCGCAAGCCATGAGGGAAGCGGGTCTGCGCAGCGCGTTGTACAAACCGGTCGCAAAGAGCGGCGGGTGTATGCCGGGCTAGCGTAGCGCGTCTACCACATCCGCGAACGCCGCAGGCGCCAGTATGTGGAGTTCGAAACCCTCGAGCCCGAGCAGGTGCGTGTCGCCCGACACGACGACGTCTGCCCCAGAGCACCGGGCGAGGGCGAGTACCACGTCGTCATCAGCGTCCGGCGAGACCGCCGGCACGTCGGCCGGGTCGGCATCGATGATCGCCACGCGACTGAGCCATGCGACATACGCGGCAGCGACGTCTGCAGGAACCCTCCTGGCGATCTTGGGTCGAACCAGAACGCTCTCGAGTTCGGTGAGGAGCGCCGGGCACAGGACCGCATCGTAGATGCCGTCGGATAGTGCTTGAACCAACCGGGCGGGGGCACCGTTCCGTGCCAGAACGGCCGCGATGTAGACATTGGTGTCGAGGACAGCTCGGATCACTCGGCGCCGGACCGGAAGCGGTGGACTTCGTCGACTGCGAGGCGGAGTGCGTCTTCTTGGCAGAGGTCGGCGTTGGCCCACGCGCGATCGAGTACCTCCATCCCCAGGTAGGAGCGCAGTGCGTCCTCAAGCACCTGGTAGTCCTTCTTGCCGGTGCGCGCAGCCATCACGCGGGCGCCGCGCAAGACGTCTTCTTCCAGATAGACCGTTGTCTTCTTCTTGACCATGATGCCATTGTGATGGAAAAACGGAAAAAGGCAAGTGGTAGCCGGCAGCAGCGGTTTTCCTCGGCAGGCCCGAGCGGGCCTGGCTCCGCTGCGCGCGCCTCTCGGGTATCATTGGGACGTCCATTCTGGCGCCCTCGTCGCGCCTCGCCCCGAAACCGGGAGGAACAACCGCTCATGGCGATCTCCGAAGAGCAGGTGCGCCACGTTGCGCTGCTCGCGCGCCTCGCACTGACCGACGACCAAGTCGTGGCGCTCCGCGAGGATCTCAACTCCGTCCTCGGTCATATCGATACGATTCAGCAGCTCGATCTCGAAGGTGTGGAGCCCACGGCCCACCCGCTCGATGTCGTCAACGTCATGCGGGCCGACGTGGTCAAGCCCACGCTCCCGCGCGATCGCGCGCTGCTCAACGCACCGGACTCTGACGGCACCGCGTTCAAGATCCCGCAGATCGTCGGGCCGGGTGAGGACTCGTGAGCATCGACATCTCCCGTCTTAACGCCGCCACGATCCGCGAGGGAGTGGCGACCGGCGAGTTCTCGGCTCGCGAGGTCACCCGTGCCGCGCTCGACCGCATCGACGAGGTCGAGGAGCGCCTGCACGCGTTCAACCAGGTCACCTCCGATCTCGCGCTCGAATCGGCCGATCGCATCGACGCGATGCGTGCCGCAGGCGAGGAGCTGCCGCCGCTCGCGGGCGTGCCGGCCGGCCTCAAGGACAACATGAATCTCATCGGCACGCGCACGACCTGCTCGGCCAAGATCCTCGCGGACTACGAAAGCGTCTACGACTGCACCGCCGTGCGCCGTCTGCTCGATGCCGGTGCGATCCCGGTGGGCAAGTGCAACATGGACGAGTTCGCGTTCGGGTCTTCGACCGAGAACTCCGCCACCGGCCCCACCCGCAACCCCTGGGACCTGGAGCGTGTTCCGGGTGGCAGTTCGGGTGGCAGCGCTGCGTGCGTGAGCGCCGGGCAGGTCGCGATCTCGCTCGGCAGCGACACTGGCGGCTCGATCCGCCAGCCCGGCTCGCTCACGGGCACCGTCGCCGTCAAGCCCACCTACGGGCGCGTCTCGCGCTACGGCATCGTGGCTTTCGGTAGCTCGCTCGATCAGATCGGGCCGTTCGGCAAGACCGTCGAGGACACCGCGATGGTGCTGCAGGCGATAGCGGGCCACGACGAGATGGACGCCACGAGCGCTGCCGAGCCCGTGCCTGACTACGTACGAGCCGCGGCAGAAGGCTCCACCGGCGGCGTCAAGGGCATGCGCGTGGGCATCGTGACCGACCTGCTCGAGGCCGAGGGCTGCGCCTCAGAGGTTCGCGACGCCGTGCATGCGGCCGCAGAGACCTTCGCATCGCTCGGTGCCGAGGTAGGCGAGGTCGAGCTCCCGAGCGCGGCTCACGGCCTCTCCGCGTACTACATCATCGGCCCGGCGGAAGCCTCCTCCAACCTCGCGCGCTTCGACGGCATACGCTACGGTCACCGCGCCGATGACCCCACCGACGTCCTCGACCTGTACATGCGTTCTCGTGCCGAGGGATTCGGCCCGGAGAGCATCCGCCGCATCATGCTGGGCACCTACGCGCTGTCCGCCGGCTACTACGACGCCTACTACGGCCAGGCCCAGAATGCCCGCACGCTCATCAAGCAGGACTACGCGCGCGCGTTCGCCACCTACGACGTGCTGCTGACCCCGACGTCGCCTTCGGTCGCGTTCAGGTTCGGCGAGAAGTCCGACGACCTGCTTTCGATGTACTTATCCGACATCTACACGATTCCCGTGAACCTCGCCGGTAACTGCGCGATCAGCGTTCCGACCGGACTCTGTCCCACCACCGGCATGCCGATCGGCCTGCAGATCACAGCGAACTACTTTGCCGAGGAGACCATGTTCCGGGCAGCAGCCGCCTTCGAAGCCGCAGTCGAATTCGATCCCACGCCGCCGCTGGCCCGGTAGTCATCGCTCGGAGGTGCCGCGGGCAATCGCTCAGGGCACGGCGGGTTCCGCTCCGGGCACGGCGATCACTACCGTGCGATTGTCTCCGAGCCAGCGCGGAAGACAGGTATACATGCGCAGTTCCTCGGTGGACCCCGGTGCGAGGACTTCCGTGTCGTCCGGGGTGGTCACATACTGCCGCTCTACTCGGTAGACGTGTTCGCGGCCGTTCCACCAGAGCAGAACCGGATCTCCGGGCCGCAGGCGGGACAGGAGCGCCAGGGCACGCCGGTTGCGATGCCCGGCGATCACGATACTGCCGGCCTCTCCGGGTATGCCGGTCTCCGGATGATGGTAGGCGCCGACGGACAGCGCCCTGTCAGGGTCGCCTTCGGCGACGGGCACGTCGACGGCGATTCGGGGGATGACCAGCCGGTCGCCGTCGGGTATCGCGCCTTCGTCCGAAGAGCGTGCGGACGAGACGTAGGGCCACCGTTCACGCACGAGGCCCAGTGTCCACGACGTCTCCGGCCAGAGCTGCCAGATCGCGACGCCGATCGAGGTCGCGGCAACGAGGACCCCGAGGGCGATCAGCGCGCGGCCGATCACCCTCGAGTGCTCACTCGTGTATGTGGTGTTACGCACTGCGAAGTCGTCTGCGGCCCTGGAGCATGAGCCATGCGGCCGCGATGAGGCCGGCCAGCACTCCGCCGATCCAGAGCCGGTCGTCGGAGCCTGTCTGCAAAAGGGTCGCATCGCCTATCTCGGGGGTTTCGGGCGAATCAGACCGCTTAGGTGCGCTCTGATCGGATCGCACGGTGGCCTGGTTCCTGATCACCGTGCCCTTGGGGAGACCGGCCTTCACGGAGCTTCGGAACGTCAGTACGACTGACTCGTCGATTCGGAGAGTGCCGACATCCCACGCAAGGTCGGGAGCATTCGAATCATCGCCGCCGCGACCGGTGATGGACCCGCTCACGTAGACGGTCTCGGACGGGACGGTATCGTCCACCCGTACGCGCGTCGTCGGTGTGAGCCCGGTGTTCGTGATCGTGATCGTCCACTCGATCTGATCACCGGCCATGAGGCGTCCGCCGTTGATGTCACGACCCGTCTTGATGATCTCGATCGGGTCGACCGGGTGGTCCACTGGCCCCGCACCGGCGATCGGCTCGCCGGCGCTTGTAGCCGTGGCGTAGTTCCGAACGCCCCGGCGGGAGAACTCCTCGGCACGTATCTTGACCTGGAAGGAGATGCTGACAGTCGCATCAGGGCTCACGTCCCCGAATGACGCGTAGATGGCGCCCTGCGGTCCGAGTCCGCCCTCGAATGCCGCTTCGTCGCCGTCGATGTCGTCCGTGAGCGGGAAGGAGGCCGCTCCACTCTCCAGCAGGATGGATCCGGCCACGTAGGTTACCGAATCGGGCAGTTCATCGAGGAACTCGACTGATGGCAGCACGACCGGAGTGCCGTTCGTGAACGTAAGCGTGTATGTCAGAACGTCGCCCGGGAGCACGATGGTGCCGGGGGCGGGGTCGGCGTCCTTGATCAGGGTCACGTCATCGATATCGTATGTGCCGACGGCTATGGTCGCGTCGACTCCGGCGGGGAAGTCGCCGAACTCATCGACGGCTGCCCCGGCGGGCACGGAGGCGGTGTTGACCGCAGAGGCGCTCGGGGCAATGGCTTCGAAAGCCACGGTCATCGTGGCCGTGCTGCCCGGTGCCATGTCGCCGAAGTGAACAGTGATGTCGTTCCAGTTCAGCGTCTCTGTGGAAACGGAGCCGGGAGCCGGCATCGCGTCGGTGAACGCCAGCGCCGAGGAGTCGAAGGTATCGACCACGGGCACGACTGCCAGCGTGGTGTCGCCGGTGTTGGTGACCGCCACGTCGTAGACGACCGGTTCGCCGAGTGCGAAGACCGGGTCCTGGCCTGCAGCGAGCGTCTTGGCGATCGAGACCGATGGTGCCGTGATGCCGATCGCAGCCGAATCGGTCACGTCCGGCGCCGGGTCGGAGTACTCATCGATCGCGCCGCTCACCGTGGCGGTGTCTGTGGTCGAGCTGACAGCGGGATGGCCGATCGCCGAGAAGGTGACGGTGACGGTCGTCGCGTCACCGATCGCGAGTGAGCCTGCACCCGTGAGGTCGATCCAATCGACGGTGCCCACCGAGGTGCTGTCGCTGGAAGGTGCGGCGCTCACGAGATCGAGGTACGCCGGATCGAACAGGTCTGTCAGCGGCAGCACATCGATGGCGGTCGTACCGGTATTGGTGAGGACGATCTCGAAGCTCACCTGCTCGCCGACCTGGATGTGCGCATCCTGTCCGGGTGCCAGGTGCTTGTCGATCGCGACCTCAGGCCGGGTCACGAGCACGTCATCGCTGTCCGTCACGGGGCCGCGCTCCTCACCCGCACCATCATCGGCGACCGCTGAAATCCCGTTGGTCGCGACTCCGGTCGGTGCGGAGAGCTCGACGTGTGCTTCGAAGGTGATGACCACCGTCTCGCCGGGAAGAACCTCGGTGCCGCCGAGCGACCATGTCGCCGCCGACCCGATGATGGTCGGGTCCGTGGTGGTGGTCGTGCCGGCAGAGCTGTCGACGATCACTGCGGATCCGGCGACGTAGCTGAGTCCGGTCGGCAGGGCGTCGGTGATGGCGGGGTCGAAGGCCGACGCGTCACCGGTGTTGCTGAGCACGACGGTGAAGTGCGCATTCTGGCCGGCCTGCAGCTCCAGGTCGCCCGTCGCGAGCTTGGTGATACCCAGCCAGGGAGCCCGCGTGGTGATCGTCTCAGTGTCACTGATCGAGCCCCACGTCCACTCGTTGATGTCGGTTCCCGGAAGTGAACTGTACTCGGTCACTTCGGCCAGGTTGTCGAATGTCAGACCCGAAGCGAGGCCGCCGATCAGCGATGCCGTGTACGTGATGCGAACGACCTGGCCGCTGCCTATCGGGGCGAGCAGGTCGATAGTCGGCGCCGTACTCACCGAGAAGTCGGCGATGTAGTCCACGCCATCGGTCAGCGGTGAGCCGTCGAGCGTCACGCCGAGGAGGAGAGGGCTGCTACCGAAGGTGAGCTCCGCAGGAATCGTATCTGCCCATGCGACATCATAGGCAGCGCCCGTACCCGTGTTCGTGATGTCCACTGTGTAGGTCGTGACCTGGCCGGGGTCGAGCGTGGCGGATCCGACCGTCTTGTCGATCGTGAGGACCGGCTGCACGATGGTGACCGTCTCGGTGTCCGAGTCGTCGGCAGCGGCATCGCCGTTGATGTCGACCACGCCGCTCACAGTGGCGGTGTCGGGGCTCGAGACCGTTTCGGCTTCGGCGCGCACGGTGACCGTCACAGTCGTGGTCTGACCGGGAGACAGGTTTCCAAGGCTGGCGGTGATATCGTCCCACGTCAGCGTACCGGCTACCGCGGTATCGGGTCCCGGATTCGCTGAGACGAACGAGACCGTTGCCGGGTCGTAGACATCGGTGAGGGGAATCACGTCGAGAACGGTGTCGCCCGTGTTGGTGACGGCCAGGTCGAACGTCGTGGTCTCACCGAGTCGCACGGTGGAAGGCTCGCCCGCGGATACGCTCTTGGTGATGGCTACGGCGGGCGCCGTTATGCCGATGTCCTCGGAATCGCCTACCACGGGAATCGGGTCACCGTATGCATCCGTCGCTCCGGCGACTGCCGCTGTGTTGGTCGATGCGCTCGTGGGGGGATGGGCGATTGCGGCGAACGTGACCGTGACCGTCGTCTGCTCCCCGGGCGCCAGGTCTCCGGACAGGGTCGTAAGGTCGGTCCATGATGCGCTTCCGACAGCGGTCGTGTCGGCCGAGGGGGTCGCGACGATGAATTCGAGATACGCCGGGTCGAATGTGTCTGTCAGCGGCAGGACTGCGATCGTGGTGTCCCCCGAGTTGCTGACGACTACGTCGAACGTGACCTGTTCACCCACCTGGATGAACGGATCCTGACCAACAGCGAGCTGCTTGCTTACGCTGGCTCCCGGCACCGTCACGAGTATGGTGGCGAGGTCCGCCGACGGCGCGATATCGACACCGCCACCGTCGGATGCGCCTGCCACGCCCGTGTTCGGCTTGATACCCACCGCAGCGGCCGGGTCGACGTTGGCATCGAACGTGAGTGTGAGGGTCTCACCCGGCAGGATCGTCGAGGGCGGGAAGGACCACACGAGTGTGGAGCCGTTGACGGCCGGATCAGCCGATGATGATCCGGCACCCGACCAGGTCGCCATCGAGGAGCCGGGAACGTACGTGAGGCCCGCGGGGAGGGTGTCGGTGAGAACGACGCTGTAGGCGGTCGCGTCGCCGACGTTGGTGACCCGGAGCTGGAACGTGCCGTCCTGGCCATGTTGCAGCTCGGTATCCCCGATCACTGTCTTATCCAGTGAGATGACCGGGGCCTGACTCGTGATCGTCCAGCTGTCGGTGATCGGTCCGTAGACGTTCTCCTCGGGATCCGCTCCGGGCAGTGACGAAGCCACGGCGCCCGCCGTGTTGGTCAGAACTGTTCCTCCGGCCGTGCCGCCAGCCAGATCGACGGAGTACTGAAGCTCGAAGGTCTCTCCGACCTGCAGTGGAGAGGCGAGCGTTACGGCCATCATGGTCGGGGCCGAGAGGTTCGTGACGTAGTCGACCCCGGCCGCGAGGGGCACCGAGTCGAGAGTGGCGCTGATCCCGTAGGGCGACCACAGCTCGGAGGGAACCGCGTCACCGAGCACGACATCGAACGCGGGACCGGTGCCGATGTTGGTGAGGGTCAGCGTGTAGACAGCGGTCTCGCCCGGACCCATGAGCACGCGGTCGGCCGACTTGGTGAGCGTCAGCAGCGGCTCTACCACGGTAGCGCTCGCCGTGTCGCTGTCCGGGGCAGGTGTGTCCCCGTTGATGTCGGTCGCGGACGTGATCGTCGCTGTGTTCACCGAAGAGACGGCGGCGTTGCGGCCGCGAAGGGTCACATCGACCACAACGCTGTCACCGGGAGCGATATCGCCCAGACTGGTGGTGATGTCGGTCCAGGTGAGGGTGCCCGCGGGACCGGAGCTGTCCTCGGCAGGTGTCGCCGATACGAGCTCGAACACAGAGGAATCGAAGATGTCGCTCAGCGCGAGGGCGGTGATCGTGGTGTCACCGGAGTTCGAGAGTTCGATCTCGTAGTCGACGGTGTCGCCGGCGGATACCGTCGCGTTCTGACTGGCGGCCAGACGCTTATCCACCGCCACGGAAGGCGCGGTGATTCCGATCGTCGCCGCTGATGTCGCGGTCGGCGTAGGGTCGCCGTACTGGTCGGTCGCCGGGGAAACGGACGCGGTGTTGACGGTGCTGCTCGCGGGCGGGTGGCCGATCACGTCGAAGGTGACGGTGACGGTCGTGCTCGCACCGACGGCAAGCGAACCCGCACCGGTGAGGTCACTCCATGTCCGCAGCCCGGCGCTACTCCCGTCCGGGGCGACGGATGCGCCGGCGAAGGACAGGTACGCTGCCTCGAACGTGTCGGACAGGGGAACGATGTCCAGAATCGTCGAGCCGCTGTTGGTGACTATCAGGTCGAAGGTGACCTGCTGCCCGAACTGGACGAAGGGGTCCTGCGCAGGGGCGAGCAGCTTGAGCAGCGATATATCCGGCCGCGTGATCAGGATGTCCTGGGTGTCGCTGGACGGGGTGACCGGGAAGCCCGCTCCATCCTCGGCAGATGCTACGGTGGCGTTCGTGGCCGTTCCGAGTGAGGCGGTCGACTCGATGGATGCGCGGAACGTGTACGTCGCCGTCTGACCGACAGCGAGGTCGAGCGCCCCGCCGAAGTCCCACACGAGCGACGGGCCCACGGCCGCAGGGTCGTCACTGAACGCGCCGATGCCCGGCAGGATGCCCGTAGTGGATCCGGGGACGTACGTGACACCCGGGGGCAGGGTATCGGTGAGTAGCACTGAGAAGGCCGGGGCCGTGCCGGTGTTCGTGATGTCCAGTCGGAACGTCGCTTCCTGCCCGGCCTGCAGCTGTGCGTCTCCGACGACACTCTTGTCGAGAAGGACCGACGGTGCGAGCGCTGTCAGCGTGACGCTGTCGCTGACGGGGCCGCTCACGCGCTCGCCGGTTGCCGCAGACGGCAGGGAGCGGTACTCGGTGACGCGGGCGTCATTGGTGACCGGCGTACCGTTCGGGATCCCCCCGTTGAGTCGTGCCGTGTACACGATGACTGCCGAGGAGCCCGGTGCCAGCGGCACCGCGAAATCAACCGTCGCGGTCTGATCGGTCGCGAAGTCGGCGGTGAAATCGACACCTCCGGTGAGCGGAGATCCGTCGAGGGTCACGGTCACAAGCGATGGGCTCGCCCCGGCGCTGAACAGGCTCGCGGGGATGTGGTCCAGCCAACGCATCTCGTGCGCCGTTGAAGAGCCGTCGTTCGTCACGGTCACGGTGAACGTGACCTCCTCGGCGGCACCGAGCGACGCGCGGCTCGCCGACTTGTCGATCGTCAGATGCGGTTCGACCGCCGTGATCGTCACGTCGCTCGTGGAGCTCATGGGGGTTCCCGCGACGTCAGCGGTATCCCAGTCGATGCGAGCCCTGTTCAGGATGGAACTCTGCACGTCGCCGTCAACACCGGGTGGCAGTCCGTCGAGCGGGGCGCCGCCGTTGAAGGCGTTGTCGACGCGCACACCGATCGTCAGGACGAGCGTGCCGTAGGGGGGGTTGGTGACGTCGCCCAGGTCCCAGCTCACGGGCGTTTCGCCGGCAACCTCGGCTCCCACGCTCACCGACCCGATCGCGTCGGAGGGCGTCGCGTACAGAACCGTCAGACCGTCGGGGACCAGGTCTGAGATGACCATGTTGTATGCGGTGGTGGAGGCCGGAATCGAGAAGCTCACGAAGTACTCGTACTCCTGGCCGATAGTGCGGGTGGTGATTCCGGACTCGATCGTCTTGACGATGAGCGCGTCAGCGACACTCACGGTCGCCTGGTCCGTATCCGCAGTCCACGCGGCTTCAGCCGGGCTGTCGTTGTAGACGCGCTTGTCGGGAGAGGCGGGGTGGCTTGTCCAGTCCACATCCGCCGTGTTCGTCTGCGATGAGCCCGCGCCCGCGCCCGGATCGATGCTCGCGCTGTAGTCGATCGTGATCGTCTCGGTGGTGCCGAGCGAGACGTTGTCGAAGTCGACTGTGACCATGTCCCCGTCGGAGAAGTCGGGCGTCACGTCGGCGATGATGTCGCCCAGAGCGGAATGGGTCACTGAGACGAGCGTCGGGTCGGACATGTTGGGAGCCAGGATGTCTTCCCAGCTCAAGTCGTATGCACGCGCGAATCCGGCTGTGTTATCGATGACCACCCGGTAGTTCACGGTGTCTCCGCCGGCATACGGGCCCGTGCTCTGTTCCGTCTTGTTCAGCGTGAGGCGCGGCTGATCGACGTCCAGGGTCGCTGCCGATGAGGCGGACGTAGGTGAGCCTCCCACAGTCCAGTGGATGCGTCCCGTGTCGGCAATCGTGTCGGCCGCTGTGGGCGGGAAGAACCGCCAGCCCGCCGCATCGGTGATGGCGTCGACGCGCATCGTGTATGTGAGATCGAACACGTACGGCGTGTCGCCCGTGGTGGGCGCTGCGCTCGAGTTGTCGATGGGAGCCACGAGATCGAACCGGACCGTCGATCCCGGGTTCGGCGAGTCGTCGAAGACGACACCCGAAAGCGCCGCCGCGATCTGCGGGGACCCCGAGACGAGAGCGAATGCGGCCGAGCCGGCGTTGTACGTCAGGCCGTCGGTCGCGATGGTGTCTGAGAGATACGAGTCCGGCAGGACCGTCTCGGCCGGCACCGTGACCCGCAGGCGATAGGTGACATCATCGCCTATGCGAGCCGGATTCGGCCCGACGATCGTCTTGACGATAGTCGGTGAAGCGATGGATATCGATGTGAAGTCCGTGTCGGCGAGGTAACCGCTCTCCCATGCCGGGTTGTCGTCATAGCGCCTGCTGCCTGCGGGCGTCCCAGGCAGGGAAGACCAGTCGATATCTGACAGGTTGGCCAGGTTGACCGAGGCGGGCACGTCGGGGTCCACGACGGCCGTGTACGTGATGGTGATCGTCTGTCCGGGTGCGAGTGAGACGGCATCGAAGTCGATTGACAGAGCGGGCGGGCTGGTGAAGTCGGGCGTGATGCTCCCGAGGATGTTGCCGAGAGCCGAGTGGGTGACGCCGGTGAGCACCGGGGTGTCGATATACGTGGGCAGGGTGTCGGCCCAGTCAAGGTCGTATGCCGGACTCCATCCGTTGTTCGCGAGCACTACCCGGTAGCCCACTGTCGAGTTGCCCGCATAAGGCCCCGGCGTGGTGACTGTCTTCGCCAGCGTCAACCTGGGCTGGTCGATGTTGGTCCAGACACTGGCGGGGTTGTACGTTGCCGAGGCATCGCGGGTCCCCACGTTGGTCGTTGCCCAGCTCACGACCGCTGACTGGTTCGTGACGCGGTCGTTGGCCGTCGGCTGCCAGAACTCCTGTGTGCCGTTGTCGCGGACGCCGGTGTACTGCAGCGAGAAGGTCAGGCGGAACGCGTACTCGGTCGATTGACCCGAGTTATCGATCGGGTTCGCGAAGTTCCAGGTGAGCGTCGTCAGGTTGTTCGAACCCGTACCCCCTCGCGTTGGCGTGGAGGTGGAGGCGAACGAGGCGGGTCCGGGGGGTGTTCCGGCGAGTGTGGATATCGAGGCGCTCCCGGGAACGTAGTAGACGCCGTCCCGGTTCATGGTGTCGACGATGCGGGGGATATACGCGGTCGCTCCGACCGGCACGGTCACGTCGATGCTGGCGACGAATGTGTCACCCACGGTATACGGCCCCCCGGGCCAGTTCTTTCTGATCCGGAGGGGCGAGAGCGTGACAGAGGCGTCATCGGTGTTGGGGTCCGAGACGGAGGACGTTCCGGGTACGGTTCGTCCGGTACCGTCGGGTTGAGTGTCGTAGGAGACCGTTGCCAGATCGGTCAGTGTCCTACCCGCGCCGATACCCGTGTCGACGACCGAGTCGTACTCGATCACGAGTTGTCCGGCCGCCGGTATGGGCGTATCGATGGCACCGTCGTGCAGATCGATCAGCCACACTCCCGTGCCTGCGGCGTAGGATGTCGTGTAGTCGACACCGGCGATCAGGGGTGAGCCGTTGAGTGTGATAGCGGTTATCGCCGGGGGTGTTCCGCGCATTCCCACAGGCAGAGTGTCCGTGACGAGCACATCCTCGGCAGACCCGAGGCCGGAGTTGCCGATGGTGACGCGATAACCGACGGTTGAACCGGCGACGAGTGGCGAGGGAACCGAGATGGTGTTCTTGTCGAGCGACAGTCTGGGCTCAACATACTCCAGGGTCGCGATATCCCGATCGGAGTACTCCTGCCCGAACGTGTTGATTCCGGTCATCTTCCAGTGGTTTCCGGTCTTGAGTCCTTCTGCTACGACCGGCACGTTCTGAACGGTGACCGTGAACGTGGTCTCCCACCAGCCGTCGGCACTGACGTCGCCGAGGAACCACTCCAGACCCGAGAGCGAACCGATGCTAACGTTCGCGGGGGTGTCAGGATTGACCGCAGGAGGAGTCCCGGTGGTCGGTACGGTGAAGGTCGCATCATACGTGGGCACAGCGTCGCCGTTGTAGAGCACGCCAGGAGGGAGCCAGTCGGTAACCGTCATGTAGCCCATCGAGATGTCATCGCGGAGGGGCGTTGCGCCATCGTTCGTGTTGAAGCGGAGACGATACAGGATGTCGTCGCCGACCTGCGCGTCGATGGTGTCGGTCCACATACTGAGATCCGGATCCCATACGGCCTTCTCGATTCCCGGAAGCCCGGTGGACAGAGCGGCGTTCACCGTGGCGACGAGGACGTCAGAGTCGGTCCTCGGCGGCTTGACCTGGTCATACCAGGTACCGGCGAGCTTTGCGGTGTTGGTCATCGAGTCGCCTGCGCGAATCGGCTGGCCGGCGTACGGAGCCCGCTCCCACGTCGTGTCCATCGATGCCTGGAAGGTGAGGACGGCCCCATCGGTCGTGCCGAGGGCAGCGAGCTCCGTCGGCCCCCAGATGATGACGGTGGTGCCGTCAGGGTTGGGTGTGACGCTGGCCGGTGCCGGCGTGCCACCGGTAACGCCCGCGTATGTCAGTCCGTCGGGCAGGGTGTCGGTGACGGTGAGGGTGTCGGCCGTGAAGTACTGCGAGGTGACGTAGGTGAGCGTGTAGTCGATGATCGTGCCGTACCCGCCGCTCGAGGGCGAGCCGCCCTTGTCAATCGTCATGTAGGTGCCCTCGACGGACGCCGAGTCGGTATCATACGGGGTGATCGTCGCAGGGAGAGAGCCCCTGTAGGCGCTCTGGAGGCCCGCGGTGTTCAGGAAGCTGGTCTTGTGGGGGATTATCGCCGCAGTGGCCGGGGTGGAGACGAAGTCGGTGGTCAGGCGATTCGTGCCGCCGTTGGCTGTCCCGTAGTAGTCGTACCGTATACCTGCATCGTAGACGATCGTCGTGTTCTGGCCGGGAGCCATCGTGCCGAGAGTCCACTTGAGCTGCGTGATCCCGGTAGCGGGGTCTCGCACGGGATAGCCCGGATCGAGAGCCGGTCCGCTTGCCACTCCGAGGAACTCGACGCCGTCGGGGATGGTGTCGGTCAGGACCACGCTGGCCGTCGGATTCGTGTAGTTGTTCTGCACATCGAGCGTGTATGTGTAGGCGCGGCCCTCGGTTCCGGTCGCCTGCTGCACGCCCGTGGACTGGTTCGCGTCCTTCACAACAAGCAGGATGGGGGTGACGGTCCCCTGAGCGCTGTCGGCCCCTGCATACCAGGTTCCGCTGTTGTCGGGGATGTCGTTGACGCGTGCATCGACGGCGAGGGTGAGCAGGTCGCCGACCTCCCAGCCCGGGTCTCCCGAGATGTCGACTTCGAAGGTGAGCGTGAAGGACTCCGTCGGTGCCAGGTCGACCATGTCGAAGAACTCGAGGTCCGTATCGCCGGTACCGGGATTCAGCCGGACTGTCGTTGGTGGCACACTCGAACTGCCGATGGTCACGCGTCCGGCGGGGTTTGGAAGATTGCTGGCGAGAAGGGCATCGACTGAGAGGTTGTAGCCCTTGACGTCACCGTTGTTGGTGACCGTGATGCTCACAGTCGCCGTCCCACCGAGAAGCGGGTCGCTGACTGATGTGGACACCGAGAGAGACGGCGCCGCGTATGACGGCTCGGGTGCAGCCACGGTGAACGTCGTGAGCGAGAGCATCAACGCCAGGCACAGCCAGACTCTCAGAAGCTTGTTTCCTGCTGAACGGTGCCACGGGTACGACGATGGCAGCAACAAGGTGACCTCCCCGGATGAACGCGCTGGTTCATCACATTGTATTGCACTCATCCGGCTCCGTCGCGCTCAAGTGATGTACCATTTGAGTCGACAACTAATCTGTGTCGATACGGGCTGTCTCGCAAGGGGAAGGACCTGATGATCCAGGTCAGCATAGTCTCGCTGCTGCCCCTTGCCGCGGCTGTCTTGTCGGTGTTCCTCGCCGCGAGTACCCTCAGAGTACGCGGACGAGGTAACCCGACGGTCCGTTTCTTCTTCGTGCTGAACATGGCGACCGCGCTGTGGGCGTTCTTCTACGCCGTCGAGCTCAACATCGAGACCCCCGTCGTGCTGGACCTGGCACCTCTCGGTAGCTGGCACTACGTCGCCTACATGCTGCAGATCATCGGTCTGAGCGCAGCACCCACGTACTGGCTTCTGTTCGCCGCCGCGCATGCCGGCAAGCAACGCCTCACGACGGGTCCGGGCTTCTGGCTCCTCAATGTGCCGTTCGTCTATGGTGTCGTGATCGCCGCCCTCAACCCCGCGCTGCAGTGGTTCGTCACCCAGGACGGTCCGGGGGCACCGGTCGGCTACGGGCCCACGGCCTACCCGCATCTGGTCTTCACGTTCGCCTTGGTCGGCTGGGGTACATGGCTCCTGATAGCGTCGGTCTGGAATCCCGGAACGGTGCGAAGCCGACGCAGCGCGCAACTCCTCGCGTTCGCGACCACCGCTCCGTTCCTCGGCGGTCTGCTCTGGGGCATCCGTCACCTTATCGGCCTGAACCTCACCATCCACCCGGTGCCGATCCTGTTCGCGCTGCTCAACGCGGTGCTGCTCTATCAGGTCCTCAACAACGGGCTTGCGGATATCATCCCTGTCGCCGCGTATCAGGCCTTCCGGACAATGGCCGATCCGGTACTGGTGGTCGACGGCGATGGCGTGCTTGTGGCCACGAACACGGCAGCGGAGCGACTGATCCCGGACCTCCAGCCGCGGGTGATGCTCTCGGACGCTGCACCGTGGCTCGCGCAACATGTCTCCAACTTGAACCTGTTCTCCGAGGACTGCCTGGAGTTCGAGGCCTCGGTGGCGGATACGGTTCTGTGGGGTCGGGCCCGGAGGACACGCGACGGCAAGAGTCGACCGGTCGGCTTCATCGTGATGCTCACGGACGTGACAGAGATACGCGCGCTTCAACTCGACCTCCAGGCGGCGAACCTGACGCTCAGGGACAAGATCGAGCAGTTGCGAGAGGCCAGATCGCGTGCCGAGGAGCGCGGCGAGCGCCTGCACGAGCTCAACACGCAGCTCGAAGAGGCCACACATGCCAAGAGCAGATTCCTGGCGAACATGAGCCACGAGCTCCGCACGCCCCTCAACTCGATCATCGGCTTCTCGGGCGTGCTGCTCCAAGAGGCGGCAGGGCCCGTGACGCACGAGCAGCGCGTTCAGCTCGAGATGGTCCGGTCGTCGGGACGCCGGTTACTCACCCTCATCGACGACATCCTGGACCTGACCAAGATCGAGGCCGGACGGCTCAAGGTCTCGACCGGCGCATGCGATCTTCGCGATGTGCTCGCCGCGGTCGATGCGACCGTTCGCCCGCTGGCCGACGAGAAGGGGCTCACGTTCGAGGTGGGGCTTCCGTCGATGCCGGTGGAGATCACCACCGACCGGGTCCGGCTGGAGCAGATACTCCTGAACCTGGCGACGAACGGCGTCAAGTTCACCGACCATGGTGGTGTCGGCATCGGTGTGCGGGTCGACCGCGAATCGGTGGAGATCCGTGTCGCCGACACCGGAATAGGGATAGCGCCCGACAAGCTGGACACCGTGTTCGCCGAATTCGAACGGCTCGCTCATCCGGATGGCCACACGCGATCCGGCACCGGTCTGGGCCTGGCGATCAGCCGACAGCTAGCCTACCTGCTCCGCGGCGAGATCGCTGTCGAGAGTGTCCTGGGCCGGGGATCGACCTTCACGCTCACGATCCCGCGTTAGTAGTCTCCTCCGAGGTGACTCCCGCAGGGGCGATGGTCGATCCCAGGTACTGGTTCTTGATGGTCTTGGTGCCTGAGAACGGCCCGCATCCGCGCGCGTACACGGCGACCTGAGGGTCGGCGACCTGAGGGTTGTCCTGGTACGCATCGCGGAAGTCCTGGTTGATGCGGTACAGGCCGGTCACGATCAGCGCGTGGTAGCGCTGTGCGAGGTCGTTCGCGTCCGAGTCTGACAGCAGCTCGTCGTGGTGCTCCAGGGCGATGCTCAGTCTCTGCGAGTACTCGGCGTCGGTATCGACGGCCAGCCTGAAGGTGAGGATGTCGGAATCGAACTCCTCGGCGAGAATCGCCTGGATGTTCTCGGGGTAGATGTTGGCGCCCACGACCGAGACGGTCCCGTCGCTGCGCCCGAACACGTAGAAGAACGGCAGCTGCCAGATCTGCTCGCGACCGTAGCCGAGTTCGGCGAGGCGGGGCAGGACGTCGTAGCCATGGTCCCGCAGGATCTCGAACGTGCCCTCGTAAGGCAGCAGCCCGCCCCGGTCGTGGATGTTGTACCGCACGAGCGGGATGCCGGACATCACGGTGAACGCGAGTTCGCGATCGACCTCCTCGATGTAGCAGGTGGACGGGTTGTACTGAAGGAGTGCGGGCAGCGCGCCCGAGCGCACGCACGGGTCCTTGAACAGCGCCTCGGCAAGCGATGCGTCTTCCGTGCACAGACGCCGTATCAGAACGGTCAGCGGGTATTCCCTACCGATGGTCATCCCGACATCCGCAGCCCCGTAGCCGCCGCTAATCGCGAGCAGGTCGCGCGAGCAGTCGACGCCCAGGATGCGGCCCATGTGGCTCCGCCACTGCTCGGAGTATCCCTCGCCACCGAGTCCGAGCTTGACGTTCAGGTCTTTCCAGGCGACACCCCGCCGAGTGCCCTCGTCGATGACGGTCTTGAGGAACGGGGGGTAGCCGACCATGACGACCTGGTCGTAGTGCGGTCCGAGGTCGTTCACGATCTCGAGTATCTCCTCGGCATTGGTGCCGGGCGCCATCACGGTGAGCGGGTACTTGCCCGTTGCCGCGACCTGCCGGAGTGCCTGGGCCATCTTCTCGCCGCTGGTCCACGTGCCCAGAGCCAGGGTGATCAGAACGAGTGTCGAGCGCGTGTCCATCCCGTAGAACTGCACGAACGCGTACTCGAGGTAGCTCGGGAACAGGGCATCCTCTTCGGGCAGTCTGAGCCAGTAGTACGAGCCGCCGTGATGGCCTGAGCTCTTCTCGATCGTGTACGCCCCCGCCGCGCGACCGTCCAGGCACAGCGACGGCAGATCGAAACGGTCGATGTAGCTCTTCTTGTCGATGACCGGGAGCGCGCAGAACGCGGCGTGGTCGGGGACGTCGAGGGAGTGGCCGAGCGAGGCCAGGTGCTCGGGGTAGGCGCGGGTGCGGGTGATGGCCGTCCGTGCGACCTCGAGCGCGCGTTTCGCACCGCGCCGCTGGTGGCTTTCGGTCGGAACGCGCGACATCATGGCGTTCGTGAGCTTCCGGTTGCTCATGACGATCGATTGCATGCTCATGTGCCGTTCCCCCTACGCCTGGTGTCCTGTGCTATGTGCTCCACTCGTCCCAGCCATCGTCGAGCATCGGCCGGGGAGCCGTGCGAACCGCGAGTCCCAGCGTGAGGCGCACCATCGCTTCGACGACCAGACTTGCCGAGCGGTGCGCCGCCACGCCAAGCTGGGGTGCCGGTCGATCGGCAGCCGCAACGATCTCGGGAAGCTCTCCGAGTCGGCGGGCAAGATACGCGGGTAGGTGCATGCCGATGGTGGACGCGAGGAGCCGGCCGATGTACTCGCCATCGTTCGCGGGCGGCTCGGGCCCCACCATCTCCTCGAGCGTCGCTGATTCGGGGGTGAACACCATACAGAACCCGCCCCACCCCATGTTCATGGGGAAGAGCACGGGAACGCCGGCCTCGCGCGCCGCCGCATTGAGCGCGTAGCCGACCTCGTCGAAGTCGACTGTGTTGACAACCAGATCCGCCGAGGAGACGAGTCGCCCGGCGTTGTCTGCCGTGACGCGTTCGGGAACGACGGCGATCTCGAGCTCCGGGTTGCGGGATCGCAGGATCGAGGCGAGCGCCGAGGCCTTGTTCTGGCCGACGTGCGTCAGATCGAAGGCCTGACGGTTGAGGTTGGAAGGCTCGACGATGTCGTGGTCGCACAGCGTGAACCGCGTGAACCCGGTCTGACAGGCGAGCGAGGCGATGGTGCTCCCGAGTCCACAGCCCGCGAGCAGGATGCGGGCGTGCCGAATCCGCTCTTGCTCCGGAGTCGAGATGAACGCCCAGTTGCGGGATGTCAGCTCGGCGTAGGCGTCTTCCAAGATTGTGATCCTCTGCGATGCCGGCGTGTGTCGGGACGTGACAAGCAGGGTGCCGTACTGTATATGCCCGACGAAGAGCCGGTGTACCGCAGGGCGCGCAGTATTCGCGAAGCGAGTTTATGTCGGACCACGTCAGCACATGCGGCGAGCGTGTCCCCACACACCGCTGCGGCTCGGGTAGAATCGTGAGCGCGCCCCGCGAGTTCCTCGCGCAGCATGGCGCCCGGGTGGAGATTCCGCTGTCCGGAACGAGCGAGAGACGATCGAGACCGGAGGGCCCTGTGGCCAAGGACCGACTTCAGGAAGTGCTCGTGGACTGGGAGGCCGTCATAGGCCTTGAGATCCACACGGAGCTTACGAGCAGTGCAACGAAGATGTTCTGCGGCTGTCCGGTCGAGTTCGGGGGAGAGCCCAATACGCGGGTCTGTCCCGTCTGCCTCGGCATGCCCGGCGCACTGCCCGTGCCCAATGCAGCCGCGGTCGAGATGACCGTTCTGGCGGGTCTGGCGATCGATTGCGAGATCGCGACGTGGAGCCAGTTCCACCGCAAGCAGTACTTCTATCCCGACATGCCCAAGGACTACCAGATCTCCCAGTACGATCTGCCGTTTTGCGGGCTCGGGCACCTGGACGTCGAGGTCGACGGTCCCGGTGCGGAGCAGCGGGTGGACCGCGAAGCCGACAACCTCGAGCTCTCTGATGACGGCACCTCGTATGTCGCCCGCATCGGTGTGACGCGCATCCATCTCGAGGAGGACACCGGCAAGATGATCCACGTCGGCGGCAGCGAGGGTCGGCTCGCGGGAGCCACACACTCGTTGGTGGACTTCAACCGCGCCGGTACCCCCTTGATCGAGCTCGTGAGCGAGCCGGACATCCGCACGCCGGAGGAAGCCCGACGGTTCGCGCAGAGCATCCGGCTCACGTGGCTGTCGCTCGGTATCTCGGACTGCAACATGGAGGAGGGCTCCATGCGGGTCGACGCCAACGTGAGCGTTCGCCGCCGGGGCGAATCTGAGCTTGGCGTCAAGGCGGAGATCAAGAACATGAACTCGTTCAAGGCGCTGCATGACGGAGTCGCTTTCGAGATCGTGCGCCAGGTCGAGCTGCTCGAAGGCGGCGGCAGCATCGTGCAGGAGACCCGACATTGGGACGCCGGCGCCAAGCGGACGAGCAGCCTTCGCAGCAAGGAAGAGGCGCACGACTACCGGTATTTCCCCGAGCCGGACATGGCCCCGTTCGAGTTCTCAGAGGAGTGGATCGGCTCCGTTCGAGCGCGACTCCCTGAACTGCCCGCCGCACGCAAGGCGCGCTACATGCGGGAGTACGGACTCTCGGCCTACGACGCCGGGCAGCTCGCGGCCGACCTGTCGCTGGCGGAGTTCTTCGAGAGCGCGATCGCCATAGGCGGCCCGGAACGCGCCAAGGCGGTCTCGAACGTGATGCTCAACGATCTGTCCGCACACCTCAATGCCGAGGGGCGTTCGATCGAGGAGGCTCGCGTCGTCCCTTCGATGATCGTTGAGCTGGTGGTTCTGGTCGAGGAGGGGACGATATCGTCCAAGCAGGCGAAGGACGTCTTCGCCGATATGGCGGAGACCGGCGACGCGCCCGGCGCGATCGTTGAGCTCAGGGGGCTCAGGCAGGTGAGCGACGCGGGCGCGATAGAGGCGGTCGTCGACCGTGTCCTGGAGGCGAATCCGGGGCAGGTCGGCGAGTACCGCGCGGGCAAGACCGGTCTGATGGGCTTCTTTGTCGGTCAGGTGATGCGGGAGTCCGGCGGTCAGGCCAACCCGAAGGTCGTGAACGAGATACTCGCGCGCAGGCTGGGATAATCTGCGGGCCGCTGAACGGTATTCCGGTGAACGTATGTCCGACTGGCGCGCCGGTATCGCGTCGAGATGAAGAGGAGCGCCCATATGGCTGGTTCCAACGGTCTTTCACTCAAACTCGAGGTTACCGACATCCTTGTAGGGGGCGAGTGCCCGGTAGGCATCAAAGCCGGGCAGGTCTGGGAGATCTCTGACGGCATCGTCCCTGAGGGTATTTGCGCTGCGGCATGGAACTCGATCCAGCCGTATGTCGTCGCTTTGCGCTACGGGGGAGTCATGCCGTGGAGCGGGAAGGCCGAGATGTCGGCGTGTTGCCCCGATCCGGCAAACCCGGTGGTCTTCAGGATCACGGTCGCCGAGGGGTAGGCGAGGCCCGTTCCGGCTCGGCCTGTGAATGCGACCGTTCGGCGCTTTGACCTACGTCACCGCTGGCAGAGCACCGATACGGAGCACAAAGGGGTGTTGCGGGCATGCTCGAATACGCGATGGGTATCCTGTTCCTCGTGAGCGTACCGTGTCTTCCGTTCTCTCTTGACCTCTACGTCAAGAGAGGGGAGGCGCGATACCTCTACCTGCTCTCATACGGGTGGCTGGCGTACTCGCTCTCCTCGGCGTTCTACCTTCTTGCGCACATCTACGATGCCCGTCTGGTCGCGCTGTTCAGCGTGGCGCAGGTACTCGGCGTCGTGCTCCTGCTCGCCGGAGCTCTGTCGTATTTCGTTCCCATACCCGCGAAGCGTGTGGCTGCCTGGTCGTCGCTTGCTGCTGTCGGGCTCGGCGTCATGTATTGGGCCTGGCCCTCGAGCATGCAGATCACCATCTTCGCAAACAACATCGGAATGTTCGGCGCTGCTGCCTACGGGGTGGCGCGGCCCGCCCGCTTCAAGCAGATCGGCGGTTCGAGCTACTACTGGTTGATCGCGCTGCTGGTCGTGGGATTCGCCGCCGCTGTCAATTGGCTGGGCTACACAGACGTCGACCCGACCGCTCACATCGTGACACCGTGGGCGGGAACGACGGCGGCGACCGTCATGGCGGCGTTCTTCTTCGTGCACCTCGAGAACTCGTCGACGCTCATCAGTCTCAGGCGCCGTGAAGTGGAACTCGCACGGTACCGCGACGAGCTCGAGGAACTCGTCGACCGAAGGACGGCACAGCTCACCACGACGGTCACGAAGCTGCGCGACGCCAACCAGGAGCTCACGGTCGCCACGAGGGCGAAGGACGACTTCCTGGCGGCGATGAGCCACGAGTTGCGTACGCCGTTGAACTCGATCCTCGGCTTCAGCGGCGTCATGCTCCAAGGCCTGGCCGGGCCTCTCAGCGAGGAGCAGGGCCGGCAGATAGCCATGATCAACACGTCCGGGAAACACCTGCTCGGCCTCGTCGAGCAGGTGCTCGACCTCACCCGCGTGGAGCGGGGCGACGTCGCATTTGAAATCACTCAGGTCGAAGCAGGGAATCTCGCGGAAACGGCCGTAGGCATCATGAGACCGCTTGCCGAGAGCAAATCGCTCGAGTTGGCGCTGAGTGTCGACCGCAGCGCGGGCCGGCTGAACACCGACGTCATGCGCGTGCAGCAGGTACTCCTGAACCTCGTGGGCAACGCCATCAAGTACACGGAGCAGGGCGGCGTCGCCCTGGCGGTCAGCGGCACGACCGACTCCGTCTGCTTCGAAGTGACGGATACCGGCATAGGCATCGCGCCGGACGATCTCGGGCACATCTTCGATGACTTCTTCCAGGCCGAACCCGAGTCGGGGGGCAAGCTCCAGGGAGCCGGGCTCGGGCTCGCCCTCTCCCGCCGTCTGGCCGAGTCCCTCGGCGGGTCCATCGCGGCCTCAAGCGACAGCAACATCGGATCGGTGTTCGTGTTGCGGGTGCCCAGGGTGGCCGCAACGCCGCTTGCCGACACGACTGCGAGGGGCGCTACCTAGCGGTACCCGAGTTTCCGGGCGACCGTCCACGGCTGCCAGCCGCGGGATCCGTGCATCCGTCGGGCGACCTCGGCGTTGAAGACCGGGTTGAAGATCTTGTACTCGCCGGCCCTGGGAGCGTAGTACGTGACCAGGGGTGCCCGATACCAGCCGTGCCCCCATCCCTTCTGGGCGCCCTTCGCGTAGACGGCGATCTTGCCCCAGCCCCAGTCTGAGCTGCGCGCACCCGAGGTGCCCGGCTTGCGGTACCAGCCGTTCTCCCACCGCAGGAAGCGCCCGTTGTAGTAGGTCATCACGGTGCCGAGGCGCCAGGGGCGCTCTGAGAGCGTGTAGTGGGCGCGGGTCTTGGGGTCTGCGAGCTCCTTCGTGGACCACCGGCCGTAGGCGGGTTTGCCGTTGTAGATCTGGAACAGCCCGGAGCAGGACGGATTGCCGTTGTTGACGGGGTTCATGCCGCTCTCACCGGCACTCACGAGAATCGCCTGGCGGAGGAGCGCCTTCTGGTTCGCGGTGGAGTACCCCCATCCTGCGCGAACGAGCGCCATCTGGACTACCCGGGCCTGAGCGGGCCTGTCGGCAACGTACTTCGTGATGCGCGCGCTGTAGCTGCTTGCGAGGGCGGGACTGGCGATCGAGAGCGTCAGGGCCATCGCCAGAGCGATGACGGTGGTCAGTCGTGCGAGCATAGGGTGTCTCCTCGGACGGGTGCAGGGCTGCTGCTGCGGCCTCGGGTGCGCTGAAGCGCAAGGGTGCCTTGGTGGGCTCTGCTAAGGGAGGTGCGGCAGCGGGTGCCCGGCTCGCTTGAGCCGGGCGCGCGTCCTCGCTGACGAGGCGCGCGAGCGGTATGCCGTATCTGATGTGCCTGCGAACCGGACAGAAGCCGTCTTGTGGGCTAGGGTTCGGCCGTGATGCTCGGGCCGCTTGTCTCGGTCAGTGTCGCGCCGTCACTGTCGGCGCGTCGGTTCGCTGAACTCTGGCAACGAGAGCGTATCCTAGCACCGCCCGTGCCACGATGTCGAGGCGCGTGCCCTCAGAACTCGAGCATGACCGCCGCCTGAAGGGCCGAGCCGGCCAGATAGGGGGCCGTTCGCACGGTGCGGCCGAACTGAGCGATCGCCTCGCGTGCCACCTGCGCCGCCGCCGGGTCATCCGTGAGCCCGGCCAGGATGACGGCGTTCTCGGCGATGAGGGCGGCCCCCGACGGCGTCGGGGTGTCGGCCTGTTCGATGGGCACCACCGGCATCAGCCCGTCTCCGGCACTCATGACGAGCCCGTCGTCACCCGAGAAGCGCTTCAGGGCGACCGACTGGAGCTGCGCTGCGCGCTTGATGAGATCGCGCCGGTCCGCGTGAGCCACAGCCGCCAGGCAGGCCGAGGCGAGGGTGGCGTAGTCCTCGAGGAGCGTGACTCCGATGCGTGAGGGCTGACCGGGAACCCTCCAGACGTCCGAGCGTTTCGCGCTCCGGGAGAGCAGCCAGTCGAGCGTCGACAGGCCGAGCTCAGTCATGTGCCGATCATCGAATGCGTGACCGCATTCGATGAGTCCCCGGGCGGCGAGCGCGTTCCAGGCGGTGAGCGTGTTGTCGATCAGGGCGGGCTGGGCGCGTGGCGATCTCAGTTCGAGCAGACGCTCGAGCACGCGGTCGACAGCGCCCGCGTCGTGCTCTCGACCCTCGCGCCGCGTGAGCACGTTCGTCCCTTCATCCCAGTTGCCTTCCGGGGTCACCCCGAGGCTAGACTCCGCGATCCGCAGCTCCCCGGGGTCGAGAGCCGCTGCAAGCTCGTCGTGCGTCCACACGTAGGTGGCGCCCTCGACGCCCTCCGTGTCGGCGTCGAGCGATGAGAAGAACCCGCTCTCGGGTCTCGCGAGTTCGCGCTCGAGGAAGGCGACGGTGCCGCGGGCCGCGTGTGCGTACTCCTCAGACGGTTCGAGTGTCTGGATGTGGGCCAGGAGGCTGAGCAGCTGCGCCTGGTCGTAGAGCATCTTCTCGAAGTGCGGGACGGTCCACGTGGCGTCGGTCGCGTACCGGAACAGGCCGCCACCGACGTGGTCGTAGATGCCGCCCCGAATCATGGCGAGCGTCGCACGGCGGACCGATTCGAGCGGCCACGCCTCGGCAGTGCGTGAGCCGTAGGCGAGCAGAAAGCGCAGAGCGGGTACCTGCGGGAACTTGGGCGCTCCTCCCAGGCCGCCGTTTCGTGTGTCCTCGATCGAGCGGCACGCGGCGGCCGCCGCCTCGATCTCGATCCGTGACACCGGTCCGCGCGCACCGGCTTGCATCTCGCGCAGAAACGAGGAGACCTCCTCGGCAGTTCGCATCGTCTGCTCGCGCGAGAGCGTCCAGGCGCTCATGACGGCGTCGAGCAGCTCGCGCAGTCCCGGCCTGGCCGGGTCGGGGGACCGGGGAGGGAAGTACGTGCCCCCCAGAAGCGGAACGCCCTCGGGGGTCGCGATCACCGTCAGCGGCCACCCGCCGGATCCGGTCGATGCCGACACGAATCCCTGGTACAGGGCATCGAGGTCGGGGCGCATCTCACGGTCGATCTTGATGGGCACGAACCTCGAGCTCATGAAGCCGGCGATGTCGGGGTCGCGAAACGACTCGCGTTGCATGACGTGGCACCAGTGGCAGGACTGGTAGCCGATGCTCAGTAGCAGCGGTCGTCCGGTCGCTGCTGCGTCGGCCAGGGCGGCGGGTCCCCACGGTCTCCAGGCGACGGGGTCGTGGGCGTGGCCCCGCAGGTATGCGGATACCGAGCCCTCGAGCATGTTCGGCGTGTCGTTCGACCCTGGCTCCATGCGGTGCCCCTTTCCGGACGCAGTGAGCACTGCCGAGGAGTGTACCCGCAAGTCGGCGGGCGCATGCGATGTGCGAGCGCACCACCACGCCTGCCGCGTGCGTGTCAGCGGTTCGGCGAGATCGGCTCGTCGGCCATGCGGATGCCCTGAACATCGCCGTCGCCGGCGCCGACGCGACCGATGAGCCGGTCGACCGCACGTGCCTCGGGGATCATGAGCACGGCGAACACGGCAGCGAGCAGGCCGCCGGCGATCATCACGGGCTGAACCCCGAATGCTGCTGCGAGTGCCGGTGCGAATGCCAGAGGCACGAGTTCGCCGGCGGAGCGGTGGACCTCGGCGGTCCCGATCACGCGTCCGACCAGGGCGTGCGGCGTGTCACGATGAATGAGCGTCCGCAGCGTCGGCTCCATGACGCCGATGACCATCGCCCAGAGCACTGCTCCGATGCCGATGATCCACAGGTCAGTGGAGCCGACGTACAGGACCGTGCCGAGGCCGACGAGACCGACGAGCAGCGCGAGCCCCCGTGCCGAGAGCACCTGTGCGGGGAGGCGCGGCAGGAGCGACGCGCCGATCACGAACCCGACTCCGAACAGCGAGTTCATGTAGCCGAGCGTCTCGACGCTCGCCCCGACCACATCGCGGAAGAAGAGCGGTTCGAGCGCGCCGAACGCGCCGAATGCCATCCAGACGAGCGTCCCGGCGAGAACGTACAGCCGCAGCGGTCTCAGCCGGTATACGGCCTGCAGTCCCGCCGTGAACTCGCCGATGGTCCCGCGCGAGCGTTGCGGGGCCGCCTCAGGCGGATGGGCGAGGCGCACCCCGAAGATGGCGTACACCGCCGCAAGCGACGTCACGGCGTCGAGTACGAACACCCAGTTCACGCCGGCCGTGGCGGCGAGCAGCGCACCCGCGGCGGGGCCAACGACGAAGGAGAGCGAGCCGGCCCCTTCGACCCGGGAGTTGATGCGCTTGAGGTCGCGCGGATCGGCGGAGAGGAACGGCGCGAACGAGGCGCCTGCGGTCATCACCGGGGCGCCCGCGAACGCCCAGACTCCGACCAGCACCACGAGCGTGGTCAGGTTATCCGCGACCGCCATCGCGAGGGCCGCGGGCACGAACAGCACCTCGAAGGTGATGAGCACTCTGCGGGGCCCCCACCTGTCCACCAGAGTCCCGGCGAGAATGCTGCCGAGGATCGATGCCACCGACATCGTGAACATGATGACGGCCATCGCGGTGGCCGAGGCGTTCAGGGTGTACGCCGCCTTGCCCCAGATGCCTACGAAGAAGGCGGCCTCGCTCCCTGTCCTGGACAGGAAGCGAGCGGCCACGACGCGATAGAGATCTGCTGTGCGCACGGCGCTCACCTCCCCGGAAAGCACGTGACGGTCCGAGCGGACCGGTATTCGTTCAGGCGGGCCCGGCGGTCATGTAGGTGTCGCGTCCGGCGGCCTTCGCCTCGTAGAGAGCGCTGTCAGCCTTGCTCATCAGCTCGTCGGGGGATTCGTCGCCGGTGTACTCTGCGATACCGGCGCTCGCGGTCACGATCCGGCTCCCACCGGCGTCGAGCGGCTCCGCGCGCATACGCTCGAGGATTCGCGCGGCGAGCGTCTCCGCGTCGCCGATGCCGGTCTCGGGGGACAGGATCACGAACTCCTCGCCACCGATGCGCCCGAAGACGTCGTACGGGCGGATGCAGTCCGAGACGCGCCTGACGAACGCTTTGAGAGCGAGGTCGCCTTCCGCGTGACCGAACATGTCGTTGATCGCTTTGAAGTGATCGATGTCGAGCATGATGAGCGAGAGGGGGGTCTGGCGCCGCTTCGCGCGTTCGCACTCCTCGGCAAGTCGCGCCATGATCGCCCTGCGGTTGTAGATCCCGGTGAGTCCGTCGGTGACGGCGGCTTCCCGGAGTCGCGCGTTCGCCCGTTCCACGCGTCGCTCGAGACGGCCGACGAGCAACCACAGGAACGATCCGCCGGTCACGAGTGAGGCCAGGCACAGGAGCGCGAGGACGGCTGCTGTGTTGCGTAGCGACTCGTCGGCTTCGCGCATGGGGATGGAGATGCTGAGGGCGCCCCGGACATCACCGACCTCGTAGCCTTGCGTGCCGTGGCACGGAAGACAGGTCGAATCGACTATCAGTGGTCGCAGGTAGCGGTACTGCCGGGGCCTCGATTCGGGGTCGACTCCGGAAACCGATGGCGCGTCGTTCATGAGGCGTGTGATGCCTGCGGCTTCCCAGGGGTCGGGCCGGTTGGCCGGATTGACGGGGCGGTCGGATGTCATGTGGATCACGACGCCTTCACGCTTGTCGGTGAGGCCTGCGATCTCGCGGGTCATGGCCGAGGGATTGCGCAGGGTGAAGGTCTGCCCGTTCACGGCCTCCACATCGGGGTTCACCCCGAGTTCGATCAGGTAGGGGTTGGTGCCGACATCCTCCGTCTTGACCACCCAGACGCCACCATGAGATGCGTTCCATGTCCGGACGTCGACGATGAGCTGGAAGTACGACATACCCTCCCGCTCAAGACCCCGGTAGATCTCCATGCGAGTGAACTGGAAGATGCCGGCGAACACCGCTATCGTCGCCAGGGTGAACACGACGACGAGTTGAAGCCTGAACGGCCTGAGTTCAGTGTCGCGGCCCAGGAAGGGCCTGCGCATTTCGGGTTCCGCTTGCATTCACTGTCCCGGCTCGCCGCGGTCGTGGTGTTCATCCTCATGCACGGAGCATGCCGTCTCGCATGAAACGTACGACATGCCGGGTGCAGGCGCAATGAGTACTGCGGATGAGTAGTGCATACGATTCCCCGGTGGCGCGCCGCAGAAGACGCGGGAATCCCGGGTGACTACGCGTCGAGGGCTGCTCGCTCGAGCACCCGTTCGAACCGGTCGTGCCGTGACTGGCGCTCGCTCTGGGCATACAGGTCTGCAGCGATCTCGGCGGCCCTGTTCGCGATCTCGGCGGTGGAGTCGCCTGCAGGGACCGCGAGCGCAGACGCCGCGGTGTCGCTCAGATCGGTTGTCGGCTCGATCATCGGATCCCCCTGTCCCGGGCGTTCATCGGCATACCCGCATCGGTTATACCCCTCAGACGCCTCGAGGCGGCTGTTGTTTCGGGCCGATTCACGCCAATCCGACGAACGGGCGCGGATGCAGACGAATGGGGCATACTCGAGCGGAACGGTTCTGGCCAGCTCAGGTCCTTTGGTCTAGGGTCGAAGGAGCGAGGGAGGAGGCACCCGTTGACGCGTCCATGCTGGGAGGTCGCTCCCGGCCTGTTCACCGATCTGTACCAGCTAACGATGGCGCAGGGCTATCACCTCGCGGGCATCGAAGGACGCGAGGCGTGCTTCTACGTGTCGTTCAGGGAGCACCCGTTCGGAGGCGGCTTCACGCTTCTGTGCGGCATCGAGCAGGTTGCCGAGTACCTCCAGTCGCTCAGCTTCTCTGCCGAGGAGATCGCGTTCCTCGCGTCACGGACGGCCGTAGACGGCAGCCCGCTGTTCGCCGCTTCCTTTCTCGATCGTCTCGCCGGCTTCGAGTTCGACTGCGACGTCGACGCGATTCCCGAGGGGACGGTCGTGTTCCCCGGGGAGCCGGTCGTGCGCGTGAGCGGGCCGATCGCGAGCTGCCAGCTTGTGGAGACCGCGCTGCTCAACATCGTGAACTTCCAGACACTGGTGGCCACGAAGGCGGCCCGCGTGGTACTTGCGGCGGCCGGCGACCCCGTTGTCGAGTTCGGCCTCCGCAGAGCGCAGGGTCCCGATGGTGGTCTGTCGGCGAGCAGGGCCGCCTACATCGGCGGATGCGCAGGCACGTCGAACACGCTCGCGGCGCACGCCTTCGGCGTACCGGCGGTAGGAACACACGCGCACAGTTGGGTGATGGCTTTCGACAGCGAGCGGGAGGCATTCGAGGCGTACGCCGACTCGATGCCGAACAACGTGACGCTGCTGGTCGACACGTACGACACGTTGCAGGGCGTCCGTTCCGCTGCCGAGGTGGGGATTCGCCTGAAGGCCGAGGGCCGCTCGCTCCTGGGCATCCGGATCGACTCGGGAGACCTAGCGTGGCTTTCGCAGAGGGCCAGGGAGATACTCGATGAAGCCGGTCTGACCGAGACGCGGATCGTCGCAAGCAACGAACTGGACGAGTACCTGATCATGAGCCTGAAGGACCAGGGGGCCGCCATCGACGTGTGGGGCGTAGGCACCAAGCTGGTGACGGCATTCGACCAGCCGGCCCTGGGTGGGGTGTACAAGCTGTCGGCGATGCGCGCCCCATCGGGCGAATGGGTACCGCGAATCAAGGTCTCGGAGCAGACGGCCAAGGTGACCACCCCGGGGGTATTGGGAGTGCGCCGGTATGTCTCGGCCGAAGGAGCTGCCGTAGGGGACATGATCCACGACGTGAGCCGCCTTTCCTCACAGCCGGCCACGATGATCGACCCGGCCGATTCCACCCGGCGGAAGTCCTTCGCTGAAGACCACGAGTACAGAGAGCTGATGGAACCGCTGTTCCGCAGAGGCGAGCGAGTCACAGATCCCGCGAACATACAGGACGTGCGGGCGAAAGCGGCAGCGGAGATCGGAGCATTGGACAAGAGCCGGACGCGGCTGCTCAATCCGCACGGGTATCCGGTCGGCCTCGAGACGTCCGTCTACGAGACGAGACGGCGGTTGATCCTGGAGGCGCGTGGCGTCGACGATAGGGTCGATCCACCCGGTGACCCCGATGCACGAGTGGGGGGATAGTCATGGACGCACTGCTGCTCGTCGACATCCAGAATGACTTCATGCCGTTCGGGTCGCTTCCGGTCCCGGACGGCGACGCGGTTGTTCCCGTGGCGAATGCGCTGATCGAGCGGTTCGAGTTCACTGTCGCCACGCAGGATTGGCATCCTCCGGGCCACTGGAGCTTCGCATCGACGCACGAGGGGCTAGCGCCCGGGGAGGTCCTCGATTCGGCCGGTGTCGTGCAGATGCTCTGGCCCGATCACTGCGTTCAAGGGAGCCCGGGAGCGTCCTTTCACTCATCACTCGATATCGCGGGCGTCAGCGCCGTGGTTCGAAAAGGGACCGACCCGGCGATCGACAGCTACAGCGCCTTCTTCGACAACGCCCGGCACAAGGCCACGGGTCTTGAGCCGCTACTGCGAAGGGCACGGGTCGATCGTGTGGTGGTGTGCGGGCTCGCGACGGACTACTGCGTCAAGCTCACGGCGCTCGATGCGGTTCGGGCGGGCTTCAGCGTCGTCGTGGTGGCGGACGGGTGTCGGGCAGTCGAGGCCCATCCGGGCGATGGCGAGGCGGCGTTGGGCGAGATGCGGGCAGCAGGCTGTCGCGTCGTCGACGCGAGGACGTTCCTCGGTAGGCCGGGGGGCTAGAAGAGGTCGCCCAGGCCTTCCATGGTCTCGCTCGCGTACTCCATATGCCAGTCGTCGAGCGACAGGTACAACGTCGGGTTGAAGACCAGGCCCATCGCCTGTACCAGGTCGATGACTCCGGCGAGCAGGTGTTCACTTCCGAGGATCGGGTCGATCAGCGCTGGTGCGATGTAGTCGGACGTCACCGGCATGGGCGTCCAGAAGAACTTCTCCTTGTCGTGCTTGATGATGAGGTCCAGCACGAGGTTGCCCGCGGTTGTGACGACGATGTCGTACCCATCGGGAGTCGACGTGCGCAGCACCGCCAGACGCTTCTCAAGGCCTGCCACTTTGACGAGCGTCTGTTCGTCCACTGCCATCTGAAACGGTGAGGCGGGCAGTGACTTAAGCACCTCTCGCAGGTTGACGGCTGCCACGAGGGGTTTCTCGGGCACGGTCTTGAGCAGCAGATCAAGTGCGATGTTCGCCTCGACCACCGACGTCGCGTTCAGAACGATACGGAACAGGTACTTCGTATCGGGGCAGTAGTGTTGCCTGATGAGCGACAGGCTGCGGGTTGCGGTGAGCATGTCGGGCACCCCTTGATCGTCTCCACCGAGCCGGGCGCGCGCACGGCACCCTATACGGAGTATCGGTAGTCTGCGCGCCGGGGATTACGGTTACGAGACGGACGGCCGTTACCGCATGTCGGGTGGCCGACCTCGCCCCGGCACTGTGACGCCCGGCACCTCGCCGACACCCAGGACCCGCTTCAACGCTCGATAACCGTGCCCGTGATCTCGTCGCCCGCCGCCTCGAGCGCACCCATGCCGCAGATGATGCTGCGGCACCCGCACTCCTCGGCCGCCCACGCTGCGGCAGCCAGCTTGGGGCCGATGCTGCCCGCTTCCAGCTGTCCGCTGTCAAGAAGGCCACGGGCCTGCGAGGGAGACATGCGATTGATCCGACGCGCCGAAGGCGTACCGAAGTCGGCATACACGGCTTCGGCTTCCATGAGGATCATGAAGACGTCGGCTTTGACCGCGCAGGCCAGGACCGCTCCCGTCCAGTCCTTGTCCACCACCGCATCGACACCGCTGAGCCGACCGGATTCGTCTTCCAGGACCGGCACGCCTCCTCCCCCCGCCGCGATGACGGTCGCTCCTTCGTCTACCATGCGTGTGATGATCGGCGCCTCGACAAGCCGGACGGGGGCCGGTGACGGCACGATTCTGCGCCACCCGCGCGGGCCCATCTCGCGGACGGCCCATCCGTCCTCGCGGGACCGGCGCGCAGCGTCCTCTGCGCTCATGTGCGGGCCGATCGGCTTGGTCGGCGAGTGCAACGCGGGGTCGTCCGCCGAGACGACGGTCTGCGTCACGACGGTCGCGATGTCGGCCGAGATACCGCGCGATACGAGCTCGTTATGGAGCACCTGCGCGAGCATGAGCCCGATGCCGCCCTCCGAGTCCGCGACGGCGATATAGACGGGCATGGGCGGCACGATGTCGCGTGCCATCTCGCCGCGGAGCAGGATACTTCCCACCACCGGCCCGTTGCCGTGTGTCAGTACGACGCTGTGACCCGCTTCGATCAGAGCGCCAACGCCTCTCATGACGGTGGCGACGTGTGCGTACTGCTGTTCGATCGTGCCGATCTCTGCTGGCGGAATGATGGCGTGGCCACCCAGGGCGATGACGTATCTCATGCGTGTGCCTGCTTCACTGTCAGGGTTGCATCGAGCGGTCGGGGAACATGCGGGTCACGAACTCGTCGACGACATCCGTGAGGGTCGGCGTTCCGGCATCCTTCACCGTGTACGTCACGCGCACGGTCGGCTTGTCGATGTGGATCAGGCGCGCGAGGTCGATGGGTGTGCCGATGGCGACCACGTCGGCAGGTGAGGCGGCGATCGTCGCTTCGAGATCCGCAAGCTGTGCCTGCGAATACCCCATAGCCGGCAGGGCGCTGACGAGGTGCGGGTAGGCTGCGAAGGTGTCTCGCAGCGACCCGGATGCGAACGGGCGAGGGTCGACCAGCTCGGACGCGCCCGCGTCACGGGCCGCTATGCTCGCGGCGCCGTAGCCCATCCCGCCGTGGGTGATAGTGGGTCCGTCTTCCACGGCGAGCACGCGTGCGCCCGACAGCGCGTTCGGGTCCGCGGCGACGATCTGCGAAGCAGTCAGCACGATCCGGGCATCCGGGTTGAACGCAGCCGCCGCGTCACGGAGGCGCTGCACCGTTCCTTCCTCGGCGGTATCGACCTTGTTGATCACGAGAACGTCGGCTCGCAAGAAGTTGACCTCTCCGGGGTGAAACGCGCGCTCGTGGCCGGCTCTGTGGGGGTCGAGGGCGACGATCTCGAGATCGGAGCGGATGAACGGCATGTCGTTGTTGCCGCCATCCCAGATGATGACGTCGGCCTCGCGTGCGGCCTCGCGCGCGATGGCTGCGTAGTCCACACCCGCATACACCGTTGCGCCCATCTCGATGAGGTGCTCGTACTCCTCGCGCTCCTCGATCGTACAGCCGTAGCGGTCGAGGTCCTCGATGCTCGCGTAGCGTTCGACCGCCATCCGGGACAGGTCGCGATAGGGCATCGGGTGGCGGATATCGACGGCGCGCAGGCCGAGGCCCGTGAGCAGCGTCCACAGGTGTTTCGAGATGCCGCTCTTGCCTACGCCGGTCCGGACCGCGCAGACCGAGATGACCGGAACCGACGCCTCGATCATGGTTCGCTTGGGGCCCAGGATCCCGAAGTCGGCTCCGAGCGAGAGCACAAGCGAGGCGGCGTGCATCACGCGTTCGTGCGGTACGTCGCTGTATGCGAAGAGCACGAGGTCGACGTCGTGCTCGCGGACGATTCGCGATAGTTCGCTCTCGGGTCGAATCGGAATGCCATCCGGGTACAGCGGACCGGAGAGGTCCGGCGGAAACACCCGGCTGTCGATACCCGGTATCTGGGTGGCCGTGATGGCGACGACCTCACTCGCTTCGTCCTCGCGAAAGCAGGTCAGAAAGTCGTGGAAGTCGCGCCCTGCGGCTCCCATGATCACGATGCGTCGCCGTGGGGTGTTCGTCGTCATCCCGGGTCCTCTCGGCAGGGGAACGGCCCTCGTGCTGCATAACTTCCACCAGAAACTGCATTGTAGCCCCAACGCGTGAATCCGTGTCCACGTCCCGCAACACGGCTCGTTACGGTATCGTGTCAGCTGGCCGCTGCACCGGATTCGTACCTACCGGGGGTCGTGTGGGCGGCACGCGACGAAGGAGGCAGCTATGAAAGTCATCGCAGTGTGCGGTTCGGCACGAAGGAACGGCAACACGGCTACGTTGCTCCGGGCCGTATTCGAGCCCGTCGAGGCGGCAGGGATCGAATGTGAGCTCGTTGAGCTTGCGGGCAAGCAGATCGCAGGCTGTACCGCCTGCCAGAAGTGCTTCAAGCACAAGGACGGTCGTTGTCACGGCCGCGACGATGACGGCAACGAGGTCATCGAGCGCCTGGGAGCTGCCGATGCGATCGTGCTCGGCTCGCCGGTCTACTTCGCGGACGTGAGCAGTGAGACCAAGGCCATCATCGACCGTGCCGGCTACGTGGGTCGGGCGAATCGCGAGATGTTCTCCCGCAAGCCCGGTGCGGCCGTCGTCGCGGTCAGGCGCGCGGGTGCGATGCACGCCTTCGACACGATCAACCACTTCTTCCAGATCAGCGATATGTTCGTAGTGGGGTCGAGCTACTGGAACATCGGGGTCGGCGCAGCGAAAGGAGAGGTCGCCGGTGACGAAGAGGGACTTGCGACCATGCGGCGATTGGGCGAGAACCTCGCCTGGTTGCTGCACAAGCTAAAGGACTGAGCGATGTCTGCTGACAGCACGAACTCCCGGCCCCTGGAGCCGGGCGCCACGGTCGGCTTCGTGGGCACGGGCGTCATGGGCGCATCGATGGCCGGGCACATCATGGATGCCGGATACGGGCTTGTGGTCCACAACCGCACCATGTCGCGTGCGAGCGGTCTGATCGATCGCGGGGCACGATGGAGCGACACGCCCGGAGGTGTCGCCGATGGCGCGGATGCCGTGATCACCATCGTGGGCTTCCCGGCCGATGTCGAGCAGGTCTACCTGGAAGCGGGTGGCCTGTTCGAGCGGGCGCGACGAGGCACGGTGCTCATCGACATGACGACGTCGTCTCCCGCTCTGGCGGTCAGGCTGGCCGCCGAGGGGCAAGCGCGCGGCATCCCCGTGCTGGACGCCCCTGTCTCTGGCGGCGATGTCGGCGCGCGGGAAGCGCGGCTCACCATCATGGCGGGAGGCGACGCCCCGGCGTTCTCGCGTGTGCTGCCGCTGCTCGAGGTGATGGGGCCGAACGTGATTCTCCAGGGCCCTGCAGGTTCGGGCCAGCACACGAAGATGGCCAACCAGATAGCCATCGCGGCGTCCATGATCGGGGCGAGCGAGGCGCTCACGTATGCGATCGCCGCCGGACTCGATCCGGGCACGGTGCTGCGTAGCGTGACGGCGGGATCGGCCGCGAGCTGGACTCTGAACAACCTGGCACCCCGGATGATCGCCGGAGACTTCGGCCCCGGGTTCTACGTCAAGCACTTCCTCAAGGACATGCGCATCGCGCTCGATTCCGCGTACGAGCTCGGCATCGAGCTGCCGGGGCTTGCGCTCGCCGAGGGTCTGTACGCGACTCTCTCCGAGACCGGCGGCGACGACCTCGGGACGCAGTCGCTCTTCACGTTGTACCGGGACGGACTGATTCGGCGCGGAGACCTCGAGCGGTAGCTCAGGGTGTCGGTGCGCGCCCTGAAGGGGAGGCGGCATGATGGACGCGATCGTCGCGGTAGGTGGCGGGCTGCTGGGCGCGGCCGCCGGCGCATGGGTCGGGCTGCGCGCGGGCGCCCGGGTGCGCACCGGCCGGTCCCGTACATTCTGGTTGGCAGCGGTGTCGATCGTGATCGGCGGCATAGCGCTTACCGCTGCGGGACTACTCGTGGGGATGCGGCCGATGAGCGTCGCAGGAGTCGCGTGGATAGCCGCGGCGCTCACGGCGCTCAAGTATGGCGCGGGGCGCGTTCCGGGGGTGCCGCTCGCCTCGCGTGAGGCGCGGCAACGCTGAGTCGACCCTGCGGTGTGGTCGTCGGTTGAGCCGTCAGCGGGCTACTCGCAGCCCAGGCGCTCCCTCAGCCATTCGGGCTTGAAGTCGACGCAGACACTCTCTCCGTGCCTGAAGGTGGGCGTGTGTAGGCGTCCGTCGTTGAGGTCCGCAGCATAGGCGCGCGCATCGAGGTCACGCGAGACGTCGATCTCCACGTACTCCACCGACCGGGAGTCAAGCCACTCGCGCGCGGCGCCGCAGTCCGGGCACCAGGGCGTGCAGTACATGAACAGATCGCACGATGCCGGTGTGGCCGCTCCGTCGTGGCGTTCTCTCTCGTCCATGAGCTGACTCCTCGGCGGTGCCGGGTCCTGCCCGCGGTCGCGCGCGGCGTTGATCAGAGGACCTGATCAGCGCACCACGAGTGCAGGTACGGCAGCATCAGCCTGTACGGCAGGATCACCTGGTCGACGGTTTTGCCCTCGCGGTCGACAAGAACCCAAAGCGGCGCCGCATAGACGTCGGCACCCTCGATGTCGAACGCCGTAACGCCCAGGTTCTTCATGAGAGACAAGCTGCCGTTCAGGTTGGCGGAAATGTCGGTGAATTCCACCGTGACGTCACCCGCGAACTCGTCTTCCAGTGCTCCAAGCTGCTGCAGCATCTCGGGCTGGAGCTGGGGCAGCATGTTGCTCGCGTAGATCACGCCGCGCTTGCCGTCGCGGGTCGCGTCGATCAGTTTGCCGGTGTCGCCCTGGAAGAAGACGTGGATCGTCGCCGGGCTCGTGGCGACACGGGCTGCCGTGCCCGCGAACGTGCCACTCCACCCGTCGTTTCCTCCCAGGAGGTACTGTACGTTGTCGACACCCTGCCGCTTGAGGAACGCAACAGCCGAGCGTGCACGGGGCTCGTTGTCTGCGGTGATGACCACGGCCCTGCCGCCCCACATGCCGTACGCGGTTTCGAGCGAAGCGAGCGGGTGATTGACCGCGCCGGAGGCGTGCTCGAGCCCGAACGATGCGGCCAGAGAGACGTCGACGAGCAGGGCGCCCGAACCGATGAGTACCGTGGCCTCGGAGTAGGACACCCCGTCGGGGGACTCCGACTCGCCTGCCGTCGGAGTGGTCGTGGAGGCCGCACCGGTCTTGGCCGCGGGCTGCGTGACGAGCAGGTCGTCTCCGCCGGGGCCAACGAGCAACCCGCACCCCGACAGGGTGAAGGCGGCGAGTACGAGGGTCGTGGTCATGGCGACGGCCATGGGCGAGAAGTGACGCTGCTGCGACGAGTACTGCATGTGGTCTCCTCCCCGGAAGACTGTGCTGCGATATGTGTCGGCATAACCGGCGCCTGGGATGAGCCCCGGATGTATACGTTCTGCCCATGGATGATACCATGCAGTATACGTTCAAAGCAGCAACGGCGATGGGGGGCGCGTCCGGTCGCGCACCGCCGTTCGAAAGGGGTCAGATGCCCGAACACGCCAACTCGCTCGCTGTCTTCATCGACTTCGAGAACCTCGCCCTGGGCGTCAAGCCGGGGCGCGGTACGCGCGCGTCAAAGAAGTCGCAGGTCATCGATATGAAACGCATTCTCGAGCGTCTGGTCGAGAAGGGCAAGATCGTCGCGAAGCGGGCCTATGCGGACTGGGGCAGGTTCGCCGACTACGTCACACCGCTCCATGAGCTCGGAATCGAGCTCATGGAGATTCCGAGCCGGGGGATGACCGGCAAGAACTCAGCGGATATCCGGCTCGTCGTCGACGCGATGGAACTCAGCCATACGAAGGACCATATCGACACGTTCGTTATCGTCTCAGGTGACAGCGATTTCACGCCGCTCGTCGGAAAGCTCAAGGAGAACGGCAAGACCGTTATCGGGTTGGGCCTCAAGGACTCCACCAGCGAGCTGCTGGCGACGAACTGCGACGAGTTCATCTACTACGAGGACCTCGGATCGCCGGCCGCCGCGCCCGCCCTCGGCGAGACGGTTCCTCGAACGAAGCGGCCCGCATTCAAGCTGCTCTTCGAGACCATCGAGGCCATGCAGCGCGAGAACGTCGAGGTCATACACTCATCGCTCGTCAAAGACACGATCAAGCGCAAGCAGCCCTCGTTCGCCGAGTCGGCCTATGGGTACCGCTCCTTCACGCAGCTTCTCGAGGATGCCCAGAGACTCGGGTTTATCACTCTGCACAAGGACCAGCGCTCCGGAACGTACGTCGTGGAAGGCTTCGGGAGCGAGAAGTAGCACCCTCAGGTCTGAGCCGTATCTGCCGAAGATACTCGTAGCACAGTCGTAGCAAAGGACGCAGCACATGGCATCGACAGCGCGCAGCGGCGCTTCGCGCGCACGCGCCTTCACCGCCCTGACACTCGTGGCGGTTCTCCTCGGCGTACCCGACGTGTTCGCGCTTTCGCGCGAGACGATTCTCGCTCGCGGCAAACGCTGGGTCGACCTGAAGGTCCCCTACAGCAACACGCTGCGCTTCGAGGGCTACCGGCAGGACTGCTCGGGCTTCCTCTCCATGGCGTGGATGCTGACCTACGCTGACGGGTCGGCCAAGGCGCTCGACACCGCGGGTCTCGACGACCCGGGGCTCGTGACGCCTATCGCGAAGGAGAATCTGCAGCCCGGGGATATGATCCTGAGGCCAAAGGACCAGCCGGGCGCCGCGTATGGCCACGCGGTCCTCTTCGTCGGCTGGGCCGACCCCCAGAAGACGAGCTACCTGGCGTATCACCAGAGCAGCTCGGCCGGTGGCGCCGTTCTCGCGCAGATCAAGTACCCCTTCTGGAACGAGACGGGTTTCGCGCCGTATCGCCTCAAGGCCGTGGGTGACGACTATCTCGACGTTATCGAGCCGATCTACGGGCAGGACCGCTACGAGACGTCGGTACGGACATCGTGGCTCGCGTATCCCACGGCCGGTTCGGCGAAGGCGGTCGTGATCGCGACCGGAGCGGACTGGCCCGATGCGCTCGGTGGCGCCGGGCTCGCCGGGGCGGCCGGAGGCCCGATGTTGCTGACCCGCACCAACTCACTGCCGGCCCCTGTGCGCGATGAGATCGACCGTCTCAATGTCTCGAAGGTCTACATCCTCGGCGGGGGCTCTGCCGTGTCGACGGCCGTGGTCGACGCGATCGACGCGATTCCCGGGGTCTCGCGGCCTCAGCGACTCGGAGGTCGCGATCGCTACGAGACGGCCGCCCTGGTCGCCGGCGCGACGCGCGCGGCGTTGACCGCAGCGGGGCGCGCGTACGACGGGCATGTCTACGTTGCCACCGGAGCTGGCTTTCCCGATGCGCTCGCCGCATCCCCGGTCTCTGCCGTGACGGGTCGGCCGATCCTGCTGACGCGACCCGACTCGCTGCCGCAGCCGACAGCGGACGCGCTCACGGCTCTCGGTGCCGGGCGCGTATGGGTCCTGGGTGGAACTGCGGCAGTGAGCGAGACGGTGACCGCCGGGTTCTCGGCTTCGGGCCTTGCGGTCGAACGCCTCGCGGGCGCGACCCGCTATCAGACGTCGGTCGCCGTCGCGAACCATGCGGTGGCAGCCGGGCTCGGATGGCGGAACGCCGGCATGGCGACGGGTACGTCGTTTCCCGACGCACTGGCGGGCGGCGTCGCGCAAGGCGCGCGAGGCGGGTTCTTGCTCCTCACACCCGGCCACCGCCTCGACTCTGACGTCCGCACAGTCCTCGCGGCGCGCCGCGGCGACATCGTGCGCCTCCGATTCTACGGCGGACTCGCTGCGCTCTCGGACACGACTCGCAGCCAGGCCGCCTCGGTCATGCGTGCCCGGTAGCCCGGCGTCGCCCGTCGCCCGTCGCTCTCGGCAGCGGTGCGGTCCTGTGATACGTTCTGCGGCATGAACCCCACGTATTCGCTGTTCGCTCCGTGTGCGCTCGGCCTCGAGAAGCTCCTTGCCGAGGAACTTCGTGCTATCGGAGCATCACGCGTGCGCGCCGCGCGTGCCGGTGCCTCCTTCCAGGGGACTCTCGAGATCGCCTACTCGGCATGCCTCTGGTCCCGGCTCGCGTCACGGGTCCTTCTCCGCGTCACCGAAGTCCCGGCCTCGTCGCCCGAAGAGCTCTACGAGGGTGTCCGGGCGGTGCCGTGGGAGGAGCACGTGAGCGTGGACGGGACGATCGCCGTCGACTTCACTTCGTCGCGGTCGCCGATCACCCACACCAAGTACGGCGCCCTGAAGTCCAAGGACGCGATCGTCGACAGGTTTCGCGATCGCACGGGCCGGCGTCCGAACGTCGACGTCGAGGCCCCGGATCTGCGGATCAACATCGCGGCGCGCGCTCGAAGCGCAGTCGTGAGTCTGGACCTGGCCGGAGCACCGCTGCATCGGCGAGGCTACCGTCAGTCGGGGATCCAGGTCGAGGCGCCGCTCAAGGAGACGCTGGCCGCAGCGGTGCTGCTGTTCGCGGACTGGCCGCGGATCGCCTCGGAGGGCGGCGCGTTCGTCGACCCGATGTGCGGCTCGGGGACGCTCGCAATCGAAGCAGCGCTCATCGCGGGCGATCGCGCCCCCGGTATCCTGCGGGATCGCTGGGGCTTCGACGGATGGGCGCAGCACGACGTCGATCTGTGGCACGCGCTGCTCACGAGCGCTGACGATCGTGCGGAGGCGGGCCTCGAGGCCCTACCGCCCATCATCGCAAGCGACATCGACCCCAGGGCCGTCTCGATCGCGCGGGAGTGTGTTCGTCGGGCGGGCCTCACAGGACGCGTCGCGATCGAATCGGGCGACGTGCGCGAGGCCATCGCCCCGGACGGCATGCATGACGGACTGATCGCGATCAACCCGCCATACGGCGAGCGGTTGGGGAATCCGGACGACCTCCGGTCGCTCTACGCCGGTCTGGGGATGACGGTGCGCAGGTCCTTTCCCGGCTGGCGTGTCGCGATGATCGCCAGCGACGAGCGTCTCGTCTCGGCGACGGCACTGCCGATACTGGGCAGGCACGAGGTCATGAATGGCCGCATTCCGGCAGCGGTCTACCTGCTCAAGGGCCCGGTCGTCAAGGCGCGCGTAGCGCAGCAGTCCCGCGATGCCGCAGGCTCGGCCGCCGACGCCATGTTCGCGAATCGTGTGCGGAAGAACCTCAAGCGGCTCGGTCAGTGGGCGCGTCGCTCGGGGGTGAGCTGCTACCGGGTCTACGATGCAGACATGCCCGAGTACGCGGTAGCGATCGATCTGTACGAGGGTGCAGGCCCCGATGAAGGCCGTTTGTGGGCGCACGTGGCAGAGTACGCTCCGCCACGCGATGTCGATCCTCTCGCTGCGCAAGGGCGACTCGACGAGGTCATGTCCGTCGTACCGGAGGTCCTGGGTATCGATTCGTCGGACGTGTTCCTGAAGGTCAGACGTCGGCAGAAGGGAGATGCCCAGTACGAGCGTCAGGACGTGCGCGGTACACCGCATCTTGTCGCCGAGGACGGCCTGCTGTTCGAGGTCAATCTCGAGGAGTACCTCGACACGGGGCTGTTCCTCGACCATCGGCTGACCCGCCGGATGCTCAGGCAGATGTCACCGGGCGCCCGGGTGCTGAACCTCTTCGCGTACACCGGCGCGGCCAGCGTGTATGCCGCTGCGGGTGGTGCCGCCTCCACGCTCACGGTCGACATGTCATCGACGTATCTGGAGTGGGCCGGACGCAACATGGAGCGCAACGGGTTCACGGGAGCCCGTCACGCGATGATCAGGGAGGACGTGCTCGGGTGGATCTGCGGCCGCGACGCGCGGGTGGCCGGCCCCTTCGACCTGATCTTCTGCGATCCTCCCACGTTCTCGTCGTCCAAACGCATGGACGCCACGCTCGACATACAGCGGGACCACGTCTCCCTGTTGAGTTCGGTCGCGGACCTGCTGGCACCCGGCGGCACGATCGTCTTCTCGAACAACTTCCGGCGGTTCAAGATGGATAGCACCGCCCTGGCATCGATCGGGCTGAGCGCCGAGGACATCACGGCGGAGACGATTCCCGAGGACTTCGCGCGCAATCCCCGAATCCACAACACCTGGAGGATCGCGCGTGACTCATGACGCGGAATCCGCGCTGCTGCCCCCGTTCGGGGTGCGGCGCAGCGCCCGCGCCCGCAGGATCAGGCTCACAGTGAGCGTACGCGAGGGGCTCATCGTGACCTTGCCGCACGGGGTGCCGGAGAAGGCGGCGCTCCAAGCGGTGAGCGCACGGGCCGCGTGGGCTCGCAGGCATCTCGCCTCGACGGCGGCGCGCCGCGCCGCGGTGACCGCGAGCCCCGAGGCACAGCTGCCGTCGCTCGTGGAGCTGAGAGCATTCGGTGAGTCATGGCCGGTGGAGTACCGGCAGGGGAGCGGGACCGGCACCCGCGCCGTCTGCCGCGGCGCCGCGCTCGTGGTCTCGGGCGACACCGACGACGCCCGTGCATGCCTGGACGCGCTGCGTCGGTGGCGTGACCGGACCGCGCGCGAGGGTCTGGTTCGCGTGCTCGACGAGGTCTCCTCGGCACTCGCTATCCCGTACGCACGGGTCGCCGTCCGCGGGCAACGCACGCGATGGGGCAGCTGTTCGAGCGCCGGTTCGATCTCGCTCAATCGCAACCTCGTGTTCCTGCCCGAGCATCTCGTCCGCTACGTGTGCGCGCATGAGCTGACGCATATCGAGCAGACGAACCACTCGCCGCGCTTCTGGTCGCGTCTGCACGCGCACTGGCCGACATCTCCCGCCGCGCGCACACAGATGCGATCGGCGGCGACCTACGTGCCCGCGTGGGCCGAGAACTAGCCACCCGCGATCAGCGGTGATGCGGCGCGCACCCGGTCCACGAGTGCGGCGGTCTCCGCGCGCACCCGTTCGCTTACGGCGGGCAGGGGCTCGTAGTGGTCCTCGAGCAGTGTTGCCGGCGCGACCTCGCCGGTGATACCGGACACGCGCTCGCGCCACGATTCGGGCAGCACTACATCGGTCTCTCTGCCGAGGAGTTCCATCGCCAGCGCCGTCCATGCGCGGGGCACGATGTGCGCCCACCCGTAGCCTCCCCCGCCCGTGGCGCAGATGCGTCCGTCGCAGGTCTCCTCGGCGGTTTCGATGATCCGGGCCACCAGATCGCGGTAGCCCGGCAGGGTCAGGCCGAGGTGCGTCAGAGGGTCGGCGTGGTGCGTGTCCGCCCCGCACTGCGCGACAACCACGTCCGGTTCGAACGCACGGATGGCGGGAGACAGCACCTCGCGCGCGACCATGCGATAGCACGCGTCGTCTGCGAGAGGCGGCAAGGGCACGTTCAGTGCGAAGCCCGTACCGGCACCCCCACCCGTCTCTACGAGCCGACCGGTGCCGGGATAGAGGTAGCGGCCCGATTCGTGCACCGACAGCGTGAGCACCTCAGGCTCGGCGATGAACACTTCCTGGACCCCGTCGCCGTGGTGGGCGTCGATGTCGACGTACGCGACACGAAGGCCGGGGTGCTCGGATCGCAGAACCGCGATCGCGACGGCCGGGTCGTTATAGACGCAGAAGCCCGCCGCGCTGTCCGGGTGGGCGTGATGCAGCCCGCCGGCAACGCTCAGGGCGCGACGCGACCCGCCCTCGACCACCGCCCGCAGGGCCGCGACGGTCGCACCGCAGGCCAGGGCGGCCGCTTCGTGCATCCCGTGGAAGGCGGGGGTGTCCCCCGGTCCGATGCCGCTCCGGGGCGCGAAGCTCCCGGGTTCCGCTGATGCGTCCATGACAGCGTCGATGTGACGGGCGGTGTGCACGAGGCGCAGATCGTCCCGGGAAGCGGGCGTGACCGGGCTCATGAGGGCCCGGGCACCCGCAGCTTGAGAGCCGAGGGTGCCTTCGTCGAGCATGTCCAGCGCGCGCATCAACTCGACGGCGAGCGAGAACCGCTCGGGCCTCATGGGGTGGCCGGTCCCGAAGGAGTACTCGGCAAGGCGGTCTGAGTACGGGAAGGCGATGCTCATGTGGCGTTTCTCCCCGAAACGACGGACTCCATGCGCCATCGCCGGCAGCCGAAGGCATACGGGGCGGTGTTTTGGGCGTGCTGACCGCATGATTTGGTCGTCCGGCCTCGCTATCGTAGAATACCCATCTGCGCTGAAATCGGCCCCAGTCGCGCGGCCGGTCAGTCACGGACAATCACGCGCCGTTCCTGAGCATGGGCTGAGTGCCGGAACGACGTCAGAGGGAGGCTACAACATGGAAGAGGTCATCGGGCTGTACGAGCTGCCCGTGGAAAGCGTCGCGGGGCAGAAGCGGATCATGCTCGACGACACCACCCTGCGCGACGGCGAGCAGACCGCGGGCGTGGTCTTCACAAACGACGAGAAGGTCAAGATCGCGAAGATGCTCGACGAGATCGGCATCGATCAGATCGAAGCAGGCATCCCGGTCATGGGCGGTGCCGAGCGCGAGGTCATTGAGCAGATCGCGGGAATGGGCCTCAAGGCGTCCGTGCTCGGATGGAACCGTGCCAGTGTCGCCGACATCCGCACGTCCATCGAGTGCGGTGTCGATGCGGTCGCCATCTCGCTTGCCACGAGCGACATCCATATACAGTCCAAGCTCCAGAAGGACCGCGCCTGGGTGCTCGCGACCATCAAAGAGGCGGTGGCGTTCGCTAAGAGCCACGGCGTCTACGTCTCGGTGAACGCCGAGGACGCGTCACGCACCGAGCTGGGCTTCCTGATCGAGTACGCCGAGGCGGCCAAGTCCGAAGGGGCTGACCGGCTCAGGTTCTGCGATACCATCGGCGCGCTCGGCCCGTTCAGGACGTACACGGTCATCAAGGAGCTCATAGAGGCGACGGGTCTCGAAATCGAGATGCACACCCACAACGACTTCGGAATGGCGGTCGCGAACGCGCTCGCCGGAGTGCACGCGGGCGCCAACTGGATCAACGTGACGGTGGGAGGACTCGGCGAGCGGGCCGGCAACGCCGCACTCGAGGAGATCGTCATGGCTCTCAAGTACATCGAGCACATCGAGATGGACATCGATACGCCACGCTTTCGGGAGATGGGCGAGTTTGTCATGGAGGCCGCCGGACGCACCGTTCCGGTGTGGAAGTCGATCATCGGCACGAACGTCTTCGCGCACGAAAGCGGGATTCACGCGGACGGTGTCATCAAGGACCCCCGGACATATGAGATATTCAGTCCTGATGAAGTCGGCCTGCAGAGGCAGATAGTGGTCGGCAAACACTCGGGATCCCGCACGCTTGAGATGAAGTTCGACGAGTACGGTATTGAGTTGTCGCGTGAGCAGGCGGTCGAACTACTGCCGCACGTCAGGACCAAAGCGATCGAGCTGAAGCGCCCGCTGTTCGACAAGGAGCTCGTGGAGCTCTTTAACGCGCACAGGACCCCGGGAGCGTAGGCCGCACATCCCGCTGCGGGCATGTACTGAAGGAAAGGGTGATTCCGATTCCCGGAAAGACGATTGCCGAGAAGATATTCTCGGCGCACTCAGGAACCGATGCCGTGGCCGGCGACATAGTCGTCGCCGATGTCGACTTCGTGATGGGCCAGGATGGCACGTCGCCGCTGGCGATCCGTGCGCTCGAGCGCATGGGTGTCGATGAGGTCTTCGATCCGAAGAAGGTCGCCGTGGTCATGGACCACAGCTCCCCGAGTCCGCTTGAGGGAGTCAGCGCCCTGCACACGATGATGCGCGAGTTCGGTCGCAAGACCGGCGCCACCGTCTACGACGTGGGCGAGGGCGTGTGTCATCAGCTCATACCGGAGAAGGGCCACGTCGTTCCCGGCGACCTCATGGTCGGCTGCGACTCACACACATGCACCTACGGTGCGCTCAACGTCTTCTCGACCGGCGTGGGCTCCACCGACGGTGCCGCCGCGATGGCCTCGGGCAAGCTCTGGTTCAAGGTGCCCGACACCATGAAGGTCACCTACGAGGGGGCCTTGCAGCCGGGCGTCTTCTCCAAAGACCTCGTCCTGCACCTGGCCGGCCAGATCGGCGTGGACGGAGCGACCTACGAGGCCATCGAGTTTCACGGTCCCGTCATCGACGAGATGTCGGTCGAGGCGCGGATGACCATCTCGAACATGGCGATCGAGGTCGGGGCGAAGGCCGGGCTCATGAAGGCCGATGCGAAGACCCTCAGCTGGTTCGAGGGCCGCGGTGAGAAGACCCCGGCGCCACAGGATCCGGACACGGACGCGATCTACGCCACGGAGTTGACCTACGACGCGAGCAGTATCGGTCCGCAGGTGGCCAAGCCGCATGCCGTCGACAACGTGAGCCCCATTGAGGAGGTTGTCGGAACGCCGATCGCCGAGGGCGTTCTGGGCACATGCACCAACGGCCGCCTTGAGGATTTCGCCATCGCAGCCCGGATCCTCGAGGGTCGCCGGGTGCATCCGGACGTGCGTTTCATCGTGGCGCCGGCGTCGCGGCAGATCCTCCTCGATGCGATCGAGGCGGGCTATATCCAGACGCTCGTCGCCGCGGGAGCCGCGCTGGTCACTCCCGGTTGCGGGCCGTGCGTCGGCACGCACAACGGCGTACCATCGGACGGCGAGAACGTCATTTCGACGGCCAACCGGAACTTCAAGGGCCGTATGGGCAACAGCAACGCCTTCATCTACCTCGGGAGTCCGGCCACCGTGGCCGCGTCGGTCATCGAGGGCAAGATCACCGACCCGCGTCCGTACTTCGGCTAGCTGAACGAGGAATCAGGAGTGTGATATGGAGCTTTCGGCCAAAGCCTTCAAGTACGGCGACGACATCAACACCGATTACATCATCAGTGGCAAGTACAAGTTCAAGTCCGCCGATATGGAAGCTATGGCGGTGCACGCGATGGAGGAACTCGATCCGGCCTATTACGAGAAGGTCAAGCCCGAGGGCGGCTTTCTGGTAGCGGGTAAGAACTTCGGCATGGGATCAAGTCGCGAACAGGCGCCGCTCGTGCTCATTCACAGCAACACCAAGGCGGTGCTGGCGAAGAGCTTCGCCCGCATCTTCTATCGCAACGCGATCAACACGGGACTTCCGGTCGTCGAATGCGACACCGATCTCATCGAGCCCGGCGACGAACTGGTGGTCGATCTTGAGGCCGGAGTCGTCCGCAATGTGACGCGAGACGCCGAGATACCGTTCGCTCCGCTGCCGCCCGTCATGGCCCAGTTGCTCGCGGACGGCGGGTTGGTCGAGCACTTCAAGAAGCACGGGGGATTCAACCTCTAGGAGGAGTCGCGCATGGGCGCGGAACAGTACATCCTGTCCGATGGCAGGCTAGTGGGAACCAGGGAAGACCTCGTGGAGACCGCTCTACGGGGCAAGCGTGCGCTCGGTGCTGTGTTCGCCGCATTGAACGGAGACGACCGGGCGCAGCGGGTACTGGCGGCTCGCGTGATTCACGCGATCTCGGTCAAGAAGCCTGAGGCCCTCAGGGAGCACGCCGCCGAGCTGGCGGACGCCCTTGAGAAGCCGGAGGCGCAGACCCGGTGGGAGACTCTGGGTGCGTTGGAGAGGATGGTCGCCGTCGATGCGCGCATCGTCGGCAAGGCCGTCATTCCCACGATGACCGCACTTCACGACGCGGAGTCCGGAGTCGTGCGGCTCGCAGCGTTCCGCGTGCTGTGCGCGTTCGGCGCGACGACGCCCCGACGATCGGAGCAGGTCTGGCCGCTGATCGACGAGGCTGTGCGCGTCTACCACGGAGACCCGGAGTTCGCCAACATGCTCGCCGGCCTCTTCCGCATGGTCACCGGAGCCGCATCCGATGCTGTGAAGCAGGCGGCGGCGGCGCGCATGGAGTTCGATGCCGAGCACACCAAGGGGCTGATCGGCCGGAGGGCGAAGCAGATCGTCGGGTGCGCGTCGGCGCGGCCGAAGACCGGAACGGGCTGAGCCGGGAGGGCATCGCGGTGCTGCCGATCGACGTCCCGCGTGGCGCGGTCGCGCCGTATGGTACGTCGATCGCTACATCAGAGAGTGAATACGTCGCCAGAGGGGCTGGCGAGTCATGTCGGGTACGCTCGGACCGTTCGACGGGCCGTGTGTTTGAGGACGTGCCATGAGCCCTGCTGTTGCGACACTTCTGGCGGTGCAGTTCATCGCGACGATCGTCGCCGCACTCCACGTCCACCTGTTCGCGCTTGAGCGGCGAGCACAGCTTCTCGCATATGCGGGGGCCTTCTTCGCGTATAGCCTGGGTCCGGCCGCCGAGGCCCTCGATCAGATCGGCCTTCTGAGCCTCCCGGTGAGTTCTGTGAACGCGATCAGTGCGACTGTCGCGGGGCTGCTGGTGTTTCAGGGTGCGCGACTGAGCCTCGGGCTTCGGTTCTCACGCCGTTGGCTCGTGGTGGCGTTACTGCCGCTTGCCGCCTCACTGGCGCTCTCGGGACCGCTCGGCGATCTCGGGGAGTTGCCGGCAGTCCTGTACTTCTGCGCGGTCGCGCTCTGGGCCGGGTTCGCGGCCCTGCGCGAAGATCCGGATGCCGGCAGGGCGCGCATCATGGCGGCCGCTTCACTCGCCGCATGGGGAGGTCTGACCCTTGTTCGCGTTGGTGTGCGGACTGATTCGTTGGCGTACCCCACCCTCAATGTGGCGCTCGCGGTGTTCATCCTGGCGGGGGGCCTGAGCACCCTGCTCGTCTACCTGCGGATGTTCCGGGTAGGGATAGCGCGAGCCGATGCCGCCCTGGCGCGACAGGCGCGTCTGCTCAACGACCTCGACGAGGCTATCATCCGTCTCGCCCCCGACCTGACCGTCACCGAGTGGAGTCCGGCGGCCGACCGGCTCTTCGGAGTGAGCGAAGTCAGTGCGGTGGGCACGCGGATCGGCACGCTCATGGCCGGGGCGTTTCGGTCGACGCTGACCGACCGGGTGGTGATGGACCTCGCCGAGAAGGGCTCGGCCACCTGGTTGATGGAGCAGGAGGGCACAGCCGGCGAAACCCGTTGGATTGAGATCGTGGGTCGCGCTGTCCGCGCCGACGACGACAGCCTCGCGGCGTACACCGCGCTCTGTCGCGACGTGACCGACCGCGTTCTGGCCGAGGAGGACGTACGGGAGAGCCAGTCGCGGTATCGGACGCTCTTCGAGTCGTCGCCCCTGGCGATGTGGGAAGAGGACTTCTCCGGCGTGCGCGAGTTCCTCGACAGCGTCAAACTGCGCGGAGTCACCGATATCGCAGCGCACTTCGCGGCGAACCACGATGAGCTGCTGGAGTGCATGTCTCGCATCAAGGTCCTCGATGTGAACGACACGGCTGTGCGGGTCTATGGGGCGAGCAGCAAAGAGGAGCTTCTCGGCGGGCTGGCAGCGTTCGTGGACCCGGCCGCGTACCCGGTATTCCGGGCAGAATTCGCCGCGCTGGCCGCGGGCGCGACCTCATTCGTGGGGGAGACCACGTCCCGGCGCATGAACGGCGAGCGCCTCGATGTGCGCTTCTCGCTCTCCGTGCCGCCCGGCTACGAAGAGACCCTCGGCAAGGTGCTCGTGTCGGACACGGACCTGACCGAGCGCAATGCGGCACTGGCCGAGCTTGAGGAGTACCGGGGCAACCTCGAGCGCCTGGTCGATGAGCGGACCTCGGAGTTGACCGAGACCAACAGGCAGCTCCGTGAGGCCACGCTGGCGCGCGACAAGTTCCTGGCCAACATCAGTCACGAGATGCGGACGCCGCTGAACTCGATCATCGGGTTCACGAGCATCGTCGGCCAGGGCCTCGCCGGAGACGTCTCAGCCGAGGCGAAACGTCAACTCGAGATGGCCAACCGCTCAGGAAGGCAGCTGCTCTCGATCGTCGAAGAGCTCCTCGAGTTCAGCCGCGTACAAGTGGGCGTGGTGGAGCCCAAGATACGCCGGGTGAACCTCCGCGATCTCGTCGAGAACACATGCGAGACGGTCGATCCGTTGGCCCGCGAGAAGGGCATCGAGTTCGCCTACCGATACGAAGGCGGTTTCGAGGTGAGGACCGACCCTGATCGCGTACAGCAGATACTCCTGAGCCTCCTCTCGAACGCCCTCAAGTTCACCGAGTCCGGTGCGATCGAGGTGTTCGGCAGCGTCAGGGGTGCGCGAGCGTACATCAGCGTCTCCGACACGGGGCCGGGCATCGAGCCGGACAAGCTCGAGGTCATCTTCGACGCGTTCCACCAGCTGGCGCCGGCCCGGGATGCCAAGCATTCGGGAGCCGGACTCGGCCTCTCGATCGCCCGCGAGGTAGCCCGGATCCTGGGCGGGGACATCCTCGCCGAGAGCGAGCCGGGCGTCGGCTCGACGTTCACGTTCGTTCTGCCGGTCAAGCCGGCGTACATCTCGCGGACTTCCTGACGCGGGTACCCGTCGCGTACAATGCCTAGGCGCGCCCATGGGCGCCCCACGTCCGCGGGCGGTCGCAGTGAGCCGCCCACGAACATCTCTTGGAGGTATCGCTAGATGGCCAAGCACACCGTCACATTGATTCCGGGCGATGGAATCGGTCCCGAGCTCACGACCGCGATGACGCGCGTCGTCGAGGCTACGGGCGTCGACATCGCCTGGGAGATCGCCGAAGCAGGTGCGGATGTCGTCGAGAAGTACGGCACGCCACTGCCGGAGCACGTTCTCGATTCGGTCCGCAAGAACAAGGTCGCCATCAAGGGGCCGATCACCACGCCTGTGGGCACCGGGTTCCGCAGCGTCAACGTCGCGATCCGCAAGGAGCTCGACCTGTACGCATGCCTGCGCCCCGCATTCTCGATCCCGGGCAACGGCGCTCGCTACGAGGACATCGACCTGGTCATCGTGCGGGAGAACACAGAGGACCTCTACGCAGGCATCGAGTTCGAGCAGGGCTCGCAGGATGCGGCCGATCTCATCAAGTTCGCCGCGGACCGCGGCGCGGGTATCATCCGCCCCGACTCGGGTCTCTCCATCAAGCCGATCTCGATCACGGGAACCCGCCGCATCGTCAAGTACGCCTTCGACTATGCGATAGCCAACGGCCGCAAGAAGGTCACGGCGGTCCACAAGGCCAATATCCTCAAGATGAGCGACGGCCTGTTCCTCAAAGTCGCGCGTGAGGTCGCCGAGGAGTACAAGGACTCGGGCATCGAGTTCGAGGACTACATCGTCGACGCCACATGCATGCAGCTGGTCCTGCACCCGGAGTGGTGGGATGTCCTCGTGCTGCCCAACCTCTACGGCGATATCGTATCCGACCTCTCGGCAGGTCTCATCGGCGGGCTGGGTATCGCGATGGGTGCCAACATCGGGACGGAGTACGCGGTGTTCGAGCCGGTTCACGGCTCGGCTCCCAAGTACGCCGGCAAGGACATGGCCAACCCGACTGCCGAGATACTCTCGGCGATGCTGATGCTGAAGCACCTGGGCGAGATCGACGCCGCCGATCGTGTGCTGGCCGCCGTGCGTGCCGTCATCGGCGAGGGAGAGAAGGTCACCTACGATATCAGGCGGTCGCGTTTCGGGTCGACCGATGGTGCCGTGGGAACCCAGGCATACGCCGACGCTCTCATCGAGCGGCTCTAGGGCAACGAGGGGGACCGCGACGTGGACAACACACCCGTCGAGATCCCCGATTCGCTGTGGGAGCGGCTGCGCTCCGACAAACGCCGGCTCGCGCTGGTGTGCGTTGGTGTGGCGGCCGCTCTCGCGTTGGCTGCCGTGTTCGTCGTGCGGCCGCTGATGTCGCGCGATGCGGACTCGCGCATCGACATCCCGGGCCGGCTGCCGGTCTCCGGCGACAGCACGGATTCGGCAGCTGAGCCGCCCGTGGCGACAGATGCCACGTCTCAGCCGGCCACTGATGACGGCCCCGATGGCGGGGACACCACGACAGGGGCGCCCCCCGGCGATTCCGCGAAGCCGGCGGTCTCCCGTGCTCCGTTCGTGGCCTACCGGGCTGCAGGCGCGGTGTGGATCGCTGCCGAGGACGGGTCCGGCGCGCGCCGGATCGCCTCGATGACACCGGGCACGTTCTCCTTGTCGCCGGACGCGACGATCCTCGCCCGCATCGATGCAGGCGGGCTTGCGCTTATCGATGTCGCCGACGGGACCGTGGTGACCGTGGGCGGGGCGCACCCGGGCGAGATGGCGTGGACGGCGGATTCCTCGGCGCTGTACTACACCGGAGAGAGCCGGAACGGGACAACCGACGTCATGAAGGTTCCGAGGTCGGGGAGGACGGCCACCGCGGTGGCGCAGGGCAGTCGGCCCGCGCTGGCTCCCGACGGTCGTCTGGTGATGATCGGGGCCGAGACGCCCGGGGAGCCTTCCTCCGGTTCGCCGCAAGGGACGTTGCTGGTAGTGACGCCGGGTGGCGCGATCTCCACGATTCGCACGACCGGGCGCCCCTCATCATGCGCTGTCGCCGGAGATCGCGTGTTCTTCGCTACGCATGGTTCCTCTGCCGCGGACGGGGCGCAGGAGCGTGCGGTGGACCCGATGCTCAGGTCGGTGACCCTGGCAGGGACCACGGAACTCGTGGTCAGGGGCAAGCCCGCCGGCGCGCGGCCCTTCGGGTACGACCGGCTGTGTGCGTCGCCCGATGGCCGGTACCTGCTGTACGCCGAGGTCGGCGACGACGGCTATTCCCGCGCGTTCATTCTCGACGTGGCGAGCAGCACGTCGATAGCCCTTTCCGTGCGTCGCGATACGTATCCGCTTTGCTGGAGCGCGGACGGAAGACGCGCGTTCTTCATCGAGGGCAACTCCTGGCAGGGTGAGCCGACCGACCTGATGAGCATCCGACCCGACGGCATGGGTCGTGTCGTCGTCGTGGACGGCGCGGGGCTGTAGAGACTGACGGAGCCCGGCCCACCCGCCGGATCAGACCGCACGTCACATGCTGCGTCTCGGCTGCTCGCGTCTTCCTGGCGGCGCGAAGTGGGCTACGATAGACTCCTGTGGGTCCTGCGACTCACGAAGCGACCGCTCGGTCTCACCCGGTACGAGGAGTGATAGGTCAGTGCCACACGATTCGGTGCATGCGGTTGTCCTCGCCGGCGGCAGCGGGCAGAGGTTCTGGCCCCTCTCGCGCGACCTCTCACCCAAGCAGATGCTGACGGTCTTCGGACAAGAATCCCTCATCGCCCAGGCCATACACCGGGTGGATTCGGTCGTCGAGCCGGGAGCGGTGCACGTCGTGACGAACGAGCGGCTCTTCGATGAGCTGCGCAACCATCTCGTCGCGCAGCCCGACGAGCGCCTGCGGCACATCCACTACCTGCAGGAGCCCGAGTCGCGCAACACCGGTCCCGCTGTGGCGTATGCTGCCGCGGTGCTCGAGGCCGCCGATCCCGACGCGGTCATGATCGTGCTGCCCTCCGACCACATGCTCGAGTCCGGGAAGGTGTGGTCGGACTGCCTGCACAGTGCTATCGGGCTCGCCCGCGCGGACTATCTCGTGACGATCGGTATCGAGCCATCCGGCCCCGACACCGCGTTCGGCTACATCCTGGCCGGCGAGCCGGTCTCCGGGCACGATGTCGGCAGTGCTCTCCCGCGTCATGTCACGAGCTTCATCGAGAAGCCCGACCGCATCGATGCCGAGCAGCTCATATCGAGCGGCGCACTATGGAACGCCGGTATCTTCATGATGCGAGCCGATCGCGTGCTCGAGGAGATGGCGTCCAATCCCGATACCGCCGAGATCGCGCGCACCGCACGCTGGCTTGCGGCCGCGCAGGCTGAGGGCGCCGCCGACCCCGACGAGGCTCGTCGCAGGTTCGGCGAGCTGCCCGCGGTCTCCATCGACCGTGCAGTCATGGAGCGATCGGACCGGCTTGTCGTCATTCCGGCGCCGCTGGAGTGGAGCGACGTCGGTTCCCTGCTGGCGCTCGGTGACGTCACCGCCGCCGACGAGAACGGGAACGTGCGCATCGGCCGGGGCGTGGACGTCGACACCAGTGACTCCATCGTCTACACCACCGACCGACTGCTCGTCACGCTCGGCGTCAAGGACCTCATCGTGGTCGATACGGCCGACGCGACGCTCGTGCTGCCCAAGGACCGCGCACAGGACGTGCGGCTCGTGGTCGATGCTCTCAAGGCCATCGGTGCCGAGGAGGTCGTGCAGCCCAAGGTCAGTCTCCGTCCGTGGGGCTCGTGGACCAGCCTCCTCAAGAGCCCCGGCTACCAGATCAAGCTGCTCGAGATCAATCCCGGCTCCAAACCGAGCCTGCAGCGCCACCGCCATCGTTCCGAGCATTGGATCGTCGTCGCCGGTACCGCATTCGTGACCTGCGACGACCGTCAGTTCGAGGTGCACGTCAACGAAAGCACGTACATACCGGTCGGGGCGGTGCATCGAATCGAGAACTGCGGTCGCGTCCCGCTCAAGGTCATCGAAGTCCAGGTCGGCGAGTACCTGGGCGAAGACGACATCGTGAGGCTTGCCGACGATTGGGACAGGAAGGACTGACGATGCCGAAGAAAGCACTGGTCACGGGTTTGACGGGCCAGGACGGTTCGTACCTTGCGGAGTTGCTGCTCGAGAAGGGCTACGAGGTCTACGGCTTCGTGCGCCACAGCTCTGTGGAGAAGTACGATCGCGTCGAACACATCCTCGACAGGCTCACGCTCGTAGAAGGTGACCTGCTCGATGAGTACTCGATCATGGACGCCATCTCCTCGGTGGGTCCGGACGAGGTCTACAACCTCGCGGCGCAGTCCTTTGTGCCCACGTCGTTCGCTCAGCCGATGCTCACCGCCCAGTTCAACGCTCTTGGGCCCCTGCGCATTCTCGAGGCGATACGGCGCATCAAGCCGGACACGCGCTTCTACCAGGCGTCGACCTCCGAGATGTTCGGCAAGGTGCGCGAGGTGCCGCAGACCGAAGCGACGCCGCTGTACCCCCGTTCGCCCTACAGCGTGGCCAAGGCGTACGCGTACTTCGCCACGGTGAACTACCGGGAGTCCTACGGTCTGCACGCCTCGAACGGCATCCTCTTCAACCACGAGTCACCCCGACGCGGCCTCCGGTTCGTGACCCGCAAGATCACCAACGCGGTCGCGCAGATCAAACTCGGGCTGGCCACCGAGGTCCGGCTGGGCAACCTCGAGGCCAGGCGGGACTGGGGCTTCGCCGGTGACTCGGCGCGGGCCATGTGGCTCATGCTGCAGCAGGACGCCCCGGACGACTACGTGATCTCGATGGGCTACGAGCACTCAGTGCGCGAGTTCTGCGATACCGCGTTTCGTCACGTGGACCTCGACTACCAGGAGCATGTGGTGGTCGATCCGCAGTTCTACCGTCCCGCCGAGGTCGATCGCCTGCTCGGTGACTCGACTAAAGCCAAGGAGAAGCTCGGCTGGGTGCCCGAGGTGACCTTCGACGAGATGGTCGTCATGATGGTCGAGGCCGATCTCAAGCGTTGGCGCGAGGGTCCGCACCCCGAGGGCCATTGGCGGCCGGGTTCCTCGGGCGCCTGAGGCCACATCCACGTCCGGGAGGCACCAGATGGCCCCGTCCGAAGGGCTGCTCTGCTCGATCATCACCGTGTCCCTCAACGCCGAGCGCCATATCGCCGAGGCGCTTGAGTCGGTGTTGGTCCAGGCTCCCGGCACCTACGAGATGATCGTCGTCGACGGCGTGTCCACTGACGCCACGCTGGAGATCGTGCGTGGGCTCGAACCGGAGTTCGATGGTCGCCTGACGCTGCGCAGCGAGCGGGACAGCGGGTTGTACGACGCCATGAACAAGGGACTCTCGATGGCGCGCGGACGGTACGTGGCCTACCTCGGCGCCGATGACTGTCTGGCACCCGGCGCCCTTGCCGCAGTCGAGCGCGCGGCGGCGCCGGACGGGTGGCCCGAGATAGTATGCGGCGCGACGCGGGTCTTCTCCGCGACGGACAGCTGGGTCGAGCCGCCGCATTCGTTCGCGCATCGCAGGATGCCCAAGCGCGCACCCACCCGACACCAATCGATGTTCGTCTCGCGTGAGTTGAGCACCCGCGTGGGTGGTTTCGACACCGCATACCGCATCGCCGCCGACTATGAGCTGTACCTGCGCCTCGTGGAGGCCGGAGCCCGGGAGTTGCTGCTCGCCGAGACGCTTTCGGAGTTCCGGCTCGGCGGCGTGAGCTCGGTGAATGCGCTGCGGACCGCCCGGGAGTACCGCGATGTCCGGGTGGCCCACGGGGCGAGCAGGCTCGGACAACAGGCCGTTATGCTCAAGTCGGTCCTTGCGTCGAAGCTCCACGCAGCGTCGCGCTCGCTCGTCCCGCGGCCGGGCGGCCCGTCGTGACCCGGCAGCGCTCGGAGCGGCAGCTTCGCGTGCTCGTGATCTCCCTCGGCAGATTCGGTGGGGTGACCGAGTACGGGTGGCTCATGAGTCGCGCTCTCGCCCGGCACTGTGCTGTGGCGGCGGTCACCTCTTCGACGGCGGAGAACCGCGAGAAGTGGTCTTCGCTCGACGTCCCGCATCTCGAGATCGACACGTTCGGCGGCATCCCGGGCATGCTCGTCTCGCTGCTGTCGGTCCGCCGCTTCGCCCGCATGCGGGCTTTCGCGCGCAGGTTCGCACCCGACATCGTCTACTATCCCGGCGGACATGCCTGGAAGCCCCTGCTCGACCTGGTTCTCTCGCGTTCGGCACGGGTCGTGTTCACCGTCCACGATCCCGACCTGCATCCGGGCGAGGACTCGCTGCTCCTTCGCGTTCTCGACACGGTCAACCGGTGGCGCGTGCACGGGTACGTTCTGCTCAACAACTCCCAACGCGCCCGATTCATCGAGCGCAACGGCCTGGATGACTCCGCCGTCACGGTCATTCCTCATGGTGTGCTCGATGACTTCCCCCGCGATCCGCCGGCGCTCTCCGATACCGAGGCCCTCGCGCCGGTCGCGCGATTCGCGGGCTCCTACCTGCTCTTCATCGGCCGCATTCGTCGCTACAAGGGCATCGACACGCTCCTTGAGGCCTACCGCCTGCTCGACATTGCCGACGTCGCGCCGCTCGTGATCGCGGGCGATGGTGAGTTCTCGGACCGGGAGCGGCAGCTCGCGGATGCGCTGTCCGACAGGGAGCTCGTGGTCGTCAATCGCTGGCTCTCTGCCGAGGAGATCGCGGCGCTTGTGGCCTCGGCACGCTTCGTGGTTCTTCCGTACACGTCAGCAACGCAGTCGGGGGTCATCCCGCTCGCATCGGCGTTCGGCGTCCCGGCCATTGCCTCGGCGGCCGGCGGACTGGCAGAGCAGGTCGTGGATGGCGTGACGGGCATGCTGTTCGAGGTCGGTGACGGTGATGCGCTCGCTGCGGTGCTGCGAACCGCATCTGCGATCACCGACGAGGAGCGCGACCGGATGTCCGCCGCCTGCCGGCGTCGCGCGGAGAACGAGTGGGGATGGGAGTCGCTCTCCGGGCAGCTCGCGGAGTTCATGCGGGCAACGCTGGACTCCGGCGATCGGTCCTAAGAGGACGCCTCCACCCAGCGCTCCGGTGGCACAGCGTGCTGCCTACGACTCGCTCAGCGATTCGAGACACTCGGTCGTGGACAAGGGCGGTGTCGGACAGATCATCCCGTGCTTGAGCAGGCATGATCGGCAGTCCGACGGGAAGTCGCCACGTGCGACCCGATGCCGAAACGCGCGGTACTCCGGGCTCGTCCAGATGGACTTGAGATCGCGATCGTTGACGCTGCCGAACGAGCGCGCCTCGGTCATCTCGTCCTGCTCGACCACGACGCCCGCGTCGTCCACTCGCAGGAGTGAGCGGCGGCGGTACGCGAGGACGGAGCAGGGTGCGACGGTCCCGTCGGCGAGGACGATCGGCCTGTGTATCTGCGGGCAGATGGCCGGACCGGGCCGCATCGACGGCAGTCGCAACGTGATCGACTCGCGCGTGGCGATCCTGTCAGCGTCTTCGAGAATCGGCGGCATGTACTCATGGCGGTCGGGGTCGGTCCACACGGGCTCCGAGAGGATGTCAGGGCTGTAAGGCTCGAGGCCGTTCACATTGACGGAGCCCACACCCAGCTCAGCCGCCAGCTCGAGGATCGCGGGGAGTTGTGCCGCGTTCGTTCGTTGCAGCACAACGGTTGCGTTGAGCTCGGGCCTCTCGGTGGCAGTACGCGCCTTGACCGCCTGGAGTGTCCGGATGTTCTCGAGCATCTCGGTGAGAGAGCCCCCCTGCCGCACTTTGTCCACGAGGGCCGCGTCCACACCGTCGAGGCTGAAGACGAGTTCGTCGAGGACCCCGGTCGCGAGCAGCTCCGATCGCTCCTCGGTGAGCATCGTCGCGTTGGAGCACATCGCGATGTGGGCGCGCGGGGCCGCATCCCGGGCCGCCTGCAGGATCGCGGGCCACCTCGTGTTCATGAGCGGCTCGGCAAGGCCCGAGACGTCGATCCGACGCGCATCGCGCAGGTAGGGAAGCACGGCTGCGAACGTACGCTCGCTCATGATGCGGTCGGTATGGCTCTGCTCGTTCAGCACGCAGTACTCGCAGCTGAGGTTGCAGACGTTCGATATCTCGACATGGATGGTGGGAGGCAGGTCGCCCAACCTGAGGCGACGCAGGATGCGGGAGGCGAGTTCCGCCGCAGCCTCCGGGAGGCTGTGGACGCGCAGATATGCTCGAATGCGGCGATACATGCGGAGAGTGGACATCGTTCGTGGCTCCTGCCGGGTCCCGGGCAGCAATCACTGTATCAGACGGTGCGGTCCGGGCGAGGAAGGAGGGCCCCTGATGTGGTAGAATCCACGCTCACTCCCGCGAGGGAGAGATGGCTCTCCGGAGGTACGCACAGAGAGGACGCACATGAAGTTCCACGGTACCGCCCACAAGTACGGGCGCGACATCGACACAGACGTCATCATCCCCGCGCGCTACCTCAACACGAGCGTCCCCGAGGAGCTCGCGAAGCACTGCATGGAGGACCTCGACGCGGGCTTCATTGGCAAGATCGAGTTCGGTGACATCCTCGTCGCCGAGGAGAACTTCGGCTGCGGCTCGTCACGCGAGCACGCCCCGATCGCGATCAAGGCGGCCGGAATCAGCGTGATCATCGCGAAGTCGTTCGCGCGGATCTTCTACCGCAACGCCATCAACACAGGGCTGCCGATCATGGAGGCTCCGGAGGCGGTCGACGCCATCAGCGACGGCGACGAGGTCACCGTCGACGCCGATTCCGGCGTGATCACAAACGAAACCACGGGCGCGACGTATCGGGCGCAGCCGTTCCCGCCGTTCGTCCGGGACATCATCGAGACCGGTGGGCTCATCGAGTCGGTCAAGCGCAAAGTCGCCGGTTAGGGGGTCGCGCGAATGACGACCTACCGCATCTGCCTGCTGCCGGGCGACGGTATCGGGCCGGAGATCACCGACGAGGCCATCAAGGTGCTCGACGTCATCGGCGCACGCTACGGAGTCAACTTCGAGTACGACGAGGCGCTGCTGGGTGGAGCTGCTATCGACGACAGCGGCTCGCCACTTCCGGACGACACTCTGGAGTCCGCCAAGGCCGCCGACGCCGTGCTGCTGGCGGCTATAGGCGGGCCCAAGTGGGACACGACCGATCCCGACAAGCCACGTCCCGAGCAGGGGCTTCTCGGTATTCGGAAGGCATTGGGGCTGTTCGCGAACCTGCGTCCGGTCAAGCTGTTTCCGGCGCTCGCCGGGGCGAGCACGCTCAAGCCTGAGTTCCTGGAAGGCGTGGACATGCTCATCGTCCGCGAGCTGACCGGTGGCCTGTACTTCGGGGCGCGGGCGCGCGAGCATGACGTGCCCGGCGCTGCGACCGGCGGTGGTCTCGGCCAGCGGGCTTACGACACCATGGAGTATCGCGAATACGAGATCGAGCGTATCGCGCGCGCGGCCTTCGAGGCGGCGCGCGGCCGACGCGGCACGGTGCACTCGGTCGACAAGGCGAACGTACTCGAATCGAGCCGCCTGTGGCGTGAGGTCGTACACCGCCTGCACGAGCAGGAGTACCCCGATGTCGAGCTGGTCGACCAGTTGGTGGACAACACCGCGATGCAGCTGATCCGCCGGCCGGCTCAGTTCTATGTGGTGGTCACCGAGAACATGTTCGGCGACATCCTCTCCGACGAGGCGTCGATGCTGACGGGATCGCTCGGCATGCTGGCGAGCGCGTCGCTCGGCGACGGCACGGCGCTGTACGAGCCGAGTCACGGTTCGGCACCCGATATCGCCAGCCAGGGGGTAGCCAATCCGCTCGCCATGTTGCTCTCGGTCGAGCTGATGCTGCGCCACAGCTTCGCGATGGACGATGCCGCCGACGCACTCTCCTCGGCGATCGAGCACGTACTCGCCGAGGGGTGGCGCACCCGCGATATCGCGGACGACGACACGTCGGCCGACCGGATCGCGGGTACGGTGGCGATGGGTGATCTGGTAGCGGAGCGTCTGCGCGCGCAGGACTGACAAGAGCGCCCCGCGGACTGCGGGCACGGAAGGGGAGCGGACATGGTACTGCCCAAGGTGGACTTCATCTGGATGGACGGCGGGCTTGTCGAATGGGACAAGGCGCAGGTCCACGTACTCACACACGCGCTCCACTACGGCAGCGGCGTCTTCGAGGGCATCCGTTGCTACACGACCCCGGACGGCCCTGCAGTGTTCCGCCTCACCGAGCACATGGAGCGGCTCGAGCGCAGCGCCCGGATGCTGCTCATGGATGTCGGCTACACCGTCGAGCAGACCGTCGCCGCGGTCAAGGAGACGATCCGCGCCAACACGCTGCAGTCATGCTACATCCGCCCGCTGGTCTTTCGCGGATACGGCGTGATGGGACTCGATCCGTTGCCCGCGCCCGTCAACGTCGTGATCGCCGCGTGGCCGTGGGACACCTACCTGGGCGAAGACGCCCTCAAGCACGGTGTGGCGGTCGGCGTCTCCAGCTGGCGTCAGCGCGGCATCAACGCAACGCCGCCGGCCATCAAGGCGACCGGTCAGTACATCAACTCCTCGCTCGCACGCATCGAGGCGAACCGGCACGGCTATGCCGAGGCCGTGCTTCTCAATGAGGAGGGCAGGGTCTGCGAGGGAACGGGCGAGAACCTCTTCATCGTCAAGAAGGGCGTGATCTACACGCCCCCCGTGTCCGACGGAATCCTCGAGGGGATCACCCGCGACAGCATCATGACGCTTGCGCGCGACAGGGGCGTCGAGGTCGTGGAGCGTTCGCTCGTCCGCACGGACCTCTATACCGCCGATGAGATGTTCATGACCGGTTCTGCTGCCGAGGTCGTGCCCGTGAGCTCGGTCGACGGTCGCCAGATCGGCGAGCCGGGGCCGATCACGCTCGATCTGCAGTCCACGTTCTTCAGGGTTGTCGGCGGCGAAGAGCCGTCGTACTCCGATTGGCTCGAGCACGTCTAGCCCACCGCGAGGAGGCGTCGCACGTGGTCACGCTGTATGACACCACACTGAGGGACGGTACGCAGCGAGAGGGCCTTTCGCTCTCCGTGGACGACAAGGTGCGCGTCGCGCTCAAGCTCGATGCGCTCGGCATGCACTATATCGAGGGCGGCTTTCCCGGCTCCAACCCCAAAGACATCGAGTTCTTCGAGCGGGCGCGTACGCTCGTCCTGGAGAAGGCGGTGATCACGGCGTTCGGCTCCACCTGCCGCAAAGACACGCCTGCCGAGAAGGACCCCGGCCTCGCAGCACTTCTCGAGACCGGCTGCTCCGCGCTGTGCATCTTCGGCAAGGCGTGGGACATACACGTGACCGAGACGCTGCAGACCACGCTGCAGGAGAACGTGCGGATGGTCCGCGACAGCGTCGCCTACCTCAAGTCGCATGGGCGTACGGTCTTCTTCGACGCCGAGCACTTCTTCGACGGATACGCGAACAACGCCGGGTACGCGATCGAGGTGTGCCGTGCGGCCGCCGAGGCCGGAGCCGACGCGGTCGTGCTCTGCGACACCAATGGGGGCACCCTGCCTCACGATGTGCTGCGGGCCGTCAACGTGATCGGGCTCGAGGTGGACGTCGCCCTCGGCATCCACGCGCACAACGACGCGGGCTGTGCGGTCGCGAACTCACTTCTGGCGGTCGACGCCGGGTGCACGCACGTGCAGGGCACGATGAACGGGTACGGCGAGCGTGCCGGCAACGCCGACCTGATCAGCATCATTCCCTCGCTCGTGCTCAAGATGGGCGAGGAGTGCATCAGCCGCGACCAGCTGCGCCTGATCACCGAGGTGAGTCATTTCGTGGCGGAGACGGCGAACATAGCTCCCGCCCCGCACCAGCCGTACGTGGGCGCCTCGGCATTCGCCCATAAGGGCGGCGTCCACGCTTCGGCGGCGGCGCGGCTGCCCGAGGCCTACGAGCACATCGATCCTGCGGCGGTCGGTAACCTCGCCCGGGTCGTCGTGAGCGAGCTGGCGGGCCGCGCGTCACTGACCATGAAGGACCACGAGATGGGCATCGACCTGACGAGCGATCCCGAGACCGTGAACGCGGTGCTGGACAGCATCAAGGAGCTCGAGCATCGCGGCTACTCGTTTGAAGCCGCCGACGCGTCTCTCGAGATCATGCTGCGCAAGCGCATGGGCACCTACGAACCGTTCTTCGGGCTCGAGTCGTTCCGGTGCATCATGGAGAAGCGCGAGGACGGCAAGGTCATGACCGAGGCGACGATCAAGCTTCATGTGGGAGGCCATCGCTATATCGCCACCGCAGAGGGCAACGGTCCGGTCAACGCGCTGGACTCCGCGCTGCGCATCGCGATCGGCAGGTTCTACCCCGATCTCGCCGAGATCGAACTGGCCGACTTCAAGGTCCGCGTCCTCGACGAGAAGAAGGGCACGGGTGCGGTCACCCGCGTTCTCATCGAGTCGGGTAACGGCGACACGTCCTGGGGAACGGTCGGGGTGTCCGAGAACATCATCGAGGCGTCATGGGAAGCACTCGTCGATTCGGTCGAGTTCGGACTGTCACACCCCAAGCGATAGCGAGGTCGCAGTGGCGACCAGGCAGGACATGAGGCGCGCACATGGAAAGTAACCCGCGAGAGGATTTCATCGACGAGATCCGGAGGCGGGGGTTGCGAGTCGTCCGTGTGTTGAGCGATGGGGATTGCCGGTACGGACTTGCCGATGATTCGACCGTCACGCTCATTACCGATGAGCCGTTCGCGGCGTGGGAGCCCGAGGGTGCCGTGGGACTACACGGGGCACACCTGCTCACGCCCGTCGTGCCGACCAAGATCGTCTGCGTGGGCATCAACTACCGCGCCCACGCCAAGGAGATGGGTCACGAGCTGCCCAAGGAGCCGGTGATCTTTCTCAAGCCGCCCACGACCATCAACGGCCCCGGGGGCATCATCGAGATCCCCAAGGGCGTCGGCCGGGTCGATCACGAGGCGGAACTCGCGGTCGTGATCGGGCGAAGGACGCATCGGGTGACGGCCACCGAAGCCCGGAGCAACGTGCTCGGCTTCACGTGCGGCAACGACGTGACGGCGCGCGATGTGCAGCGCCGCGACGGCCAGTGGACCCGGGCCAAGGGCTACGACGGGTTCTGCCCGCTCGGGCCGTGGGTCGAGACGGACGTGGACCCGGGCGATCTGCTGATCCAGTGCGTCGTCAACGGCGAGATCCGTCAGGAAGCGCGAACGAGCGACATGATCTTCGGCCCGTACGAACTCGTCGCATTCATCTCGCACGTCATGACGCTCGTGCCCGGGGATGTCGTGCTGACCGGTACGCCGAGTGGCGTGGGGCCCATCGAGCCGGGAGATCGCGTCGAGGTGCGGATCGAGGATGTCGGGATCCTGGCGAACGACGTTCGCTGATTCTTGACCTCGGTCAAGGTCACCGCCACGCCGGGTACGGGATGATGGCCGTGACCGACCACCCGCCCCGGAAGGCCGAGCATGCCCGACGCCGTCACCGCACCCGTCGAGGATCCCCGCGTGTTCGACACCTACGCGTTGTCCTACGCGTTCATGCTGCTCTTCCTCGTGCCCGGGTCGATCGCCATCGGGAACCTGCCGTTCAGGCAGTACACCCCCTTGTATGTCTCGCTCGTGACCATGCCCTTCGTGCTCGGGCTGGCGCTCACGTTCCTCGTCGGCTCCGCTGAGGGGCTGCGGCGGGGCCTTCTGCGGATCGCGGTCCTCACACCGCTGGTCGTCGTCACCGGCGTGGCGATCATGTTCGGCAGCGCGATAGCTCTGGTTCCGGTGAGCCGCTTCATCCGTCCGGAGAACTTCACCGTGCTCTCCTGGGTCGCGGCAGCAGTGCTTGCCCTGCTGGCGTCGCCGCTTGTCGTCGCGCTCGCGCGCAGGGTGCGACGGCCGGTCGGCATCGCGTGGGCCGTGCAGTCGCTCGTGCTCGCCGCCGCGCTCGTTCTCGTGGTGGCCGTGCTATGGACGACCTTCCAGTCGCGGGGTGCGATAGGGGACATGGCCCGCAAGGACATCGTCATCTACATCATTGGCGGGCTCACCTGGTACTTGCCCTCGTTCGGTCTCGCAGCCGGAGTCTGGCGTCGGCTCGGTCTGGTGTGACGCGGCTCGCCGCACTGCCTGCTGCGCCCCGTCCGCTCGTCACAATCGCCCGTCCTTTCGGCTATCCACAGACCCCAGATGTCGGTCCCGGGTGCTATCCTGGGTACGACATGTTGTGCACGCTGCGACCGATGGGGATAGGCTGGATGGCGGTCGACAAACTCAGGACACCCGAGGTCGAGGAGCTGCTCAAAGCGCTGATCTGCCTCGACTCGGTCGATGAGGCCTTCGCGCTGCTTCAGGACCTGTGTACCATTCGCGAGGTCCAGGAGATGGCCCAGCGGCTTCAGGTCGCCTCGATGCTGGCCGCCGGCGAGCACTACTCGCATATCCAGGAGCTCACAGGAGCGTCCGCGACGACGATAAGCCGCGTGAGCAAGGCGCTCAACTACGGTGCGGACGGGTATCGTGCGGTCCTCGGCAAGCTCGGGCCTTCCGCCGGGGAGGCGACGTAGCAGCACGATGTCCTTCGTCCATCTCCACACCCACTCGGAGTACTCGCTACTGGACGGCGCTGCACGCGTCTCGGATCTGGTCGAGCAGGCCGTGCAGTTCGAGATGCCCGCGATCGCGGTAACCGACCACGGCTATATGTACGGTGCTGTGGACTTCTACCGCAAGGCCAGGGAGGCGGGGATCAAGCCGATTCTCGGCTGCGAGGTCTACTTCGTCCCTCACAGCCGCCTCAAGCGCGACGGCAAGCCCCAACTCCATCACCTCCTCCTTCTCGCCAAGAACAACGCCGGCTACCGCAATCTGATGGCACTCGTGAGCAAGGCCGCGGTCGAGGGCTTCTACTACAAGCCGCAGGTCGATCTTGAGCTGCTCGAGCGCTACAGCGAGGGGCTCATCGGCACGAGCGCGTGTATGAGCGGGATCGTGAGCAAGTCCATCGAGCTCGGCGATCCGGAGGCTGCCCGCCGATGGGCCGAGACGTACGCCAAGCTGTTCGCCCCGGGGGACTTCTACCTGGAGATCCAGGAGCAGGGCATCACTGCCGACAACGGCGTGACCCAGACGCAGATCAACCGCGAGATCGCGAGCATCGGTGCGGAACTCGGTCTCGGGCTTGTGGCGACCAACGACGTCCACTACCTCACGCGCGAACACGCCGAGACCCAGGACCTGCTCCTGTGCATCGGCACGAACTCGACGGTGAGTCAGGAAGGCAGGATGAAGTTCTCGTGCGACGAGTTCTTCATGAAGTCCCATCAGGAGATGACCGAGGCGCTCGGGGCGTACCCGGAGGCGTTAGCGAATACACTCGAGATTGCCGACAAGTGCAGCGTAGATATCGAGTTCGATCAGATGCGCTTGCCGGTGTTCCAGGTGCCCGAGCTGCACACGCAGGAGTCCTACCTGCGAGAACGCTGTATCGAGGGCCTCAAGACCCGGTACGGAGATCCCGTGCCGCCCGAGGCGATGGAGCGGCTGGACTATGAGCTCTCGATCGTCGACCCGAAGGGATTCGCTCCGTACTTCCTGATCGTCGCGGACTTCACGCAGTGGGCCAAAGACCAGGGCATCGGTGTGGGTCCGGGACGCGGTTCGGCCGCCGGATCGATCATCGCGTACTCGTTGGGTATCACCGCGCTCGATCCGATCGCGAACGGCCTTCTCTTCGAGCGCTTCCTCAACCCCGAGCGCACGGAGATGCCCGATATCGACATGGACTTCGACGACGAACGTCGGGGGGATGTCATCGAGTACGTGCGCGGGGTCTACGGCGAGGACCACGTCGCGCAGATCATCACCTTCGGCACGATGAAGGCGCGCGCAGCGGTTCGCGACGCAGGCCGGGTCCTTGGCTACCCGTACGGAGTGCCCGACCGCATCTCGAAGATGGTCATCGACGACCCCAAGGCGACGATCGGCAGCTCCCTCGAGCAGAACGGCGAGTTCCGCGAGGACTACGCGTCGAACTCGGACACCGCGCGCATCGTCGACGCTGCGCGCTCGCTCGAAGGAATCGTCCGCGGTGAAGGTGTCCACGCCGCCGGCGTCGTCATCTGCCCGGATCCGGTCTACCGGTACGTCCCGGTCAAGTACGACACAAAGGGCGGAGCCGTCATCACGCAGTGGGACGGCCCGACCGTCGCCGACCTCGGGCTGCTCAAGATGGACTTCCTCGGCCTGCGAAGCCTCACCGTCATCGCTGACGCGATCGCCAACATCGAGAAGAACCACGGCGTGACGATCATTGCCGAGGACATCCCGCTCGACGACCCCGGCTCCTTCGAACTCCTGCAGTGCGGCGACACGTTCGGCGTGTTCCAGGTGGAATCGGCCGGTATGCGGCGGCTGCTCAAGCGTATGCGGCCGGAGACCTTCGCCGACGTCGTCGCGATTCTCGCGCTGTACCGCCCGGGCCCGCTCAAGTCCGGCATGGTCGACGATTTCGTGGACCGCAGGGCCGGCAAGCGGCCCATCACCTACTACGACGAACGCCTCAAGCCGATCCTGCAGGAGACGTACGGCGCGATCGTGTATCAGGAACAGGTCATGCAGATCTCGATGACGATGTCGGGGTTCACGGCCGCCAAGGCGGACAAACTGCGCAAGGTCATGGGCAAGAAGAAGCCCGAAGTGCTCCTGCCGCTCAAGGAGGCATGGGTCGAGGGTGCACGCGCCAACGACTATGACCCTGAACTTGCCACGAGGATATGGGCCGATATCGAGCCCTTCGCCGAGTATGCTTTCAACAAGAGCCATTCCGCCGCCTACGGCGTCATCACCATGCAGACGGCGTATCTGAAGGCGCACTATCCGACCGAGTACATGGCCGCGGTCCTCACGAGCTACACCGGCAAGACCGAGTCCATCGTCAAGTACATCGCGGAGTGCAACCGTGCCGGCATGACGGTGTTGCCGCCCGACGTCAACTCGTCGCTCAAGGACTTCACCGCCGTGCCCGAGGGCATCCGCTTCGGTCTCGCCGGCATCCGTGGTGTGGGCGAGGGTGTCGTCGCCTCGATCGTCGATGCCCGAACTGCCGACGGTCCCTTCGCGTCCCTGCACGATTTCTGCGATCGCGTGGATCTCAAGCAGATGAACCGCAAGACCATCGAGGCGCTCGTCAAGGCCGGCGCGTTCGACTCGACAGGGTACACCCGCAAGCACCTGATGATCGTGCTGGACGAGTGCGTCGACGGGTCCCTCAAGCGCCAGAAGGACCGCGACAGCGGCCAGGTCTCGATGTTCGAGATGTTCGCCGAGGAAGACCACGGCTTCGGAAACAGCACGCCGCCCCCCAACGGCGACGAGTGGGACAAGAAGATGAAGCTCGCCTTCGAGAAGGAGATGCTCGGCATCTTCGTCTCCGATCACCCGCTGCGCGAGATGGCCGAGGAGGTCCGCCGTGCCGCCGACTACTCGCTGGGCGAGCTCGACGATGTGGGGAGTGGCGCGTACGGTTGGTTCGCGGGGATTCTGACCGCTGTGATCCCCAAGCCCACCAAGAACGGCAAGATGATGGCCGTCATCCAGCTCGAGGACCTCGCAGGCTCCATCGAGGGTGTTCTGTTCCCGGCCGTCTACGACAAGCATCGGGACGTCGTCGTCGAGGACGCCATTCTGCGCCTGCGGGCCAAGTTCGAAGAGGACGATCGCGGACGCAAACTCATCGTCCAGGACGTGCAGCCGTTCGACGGACGCGTCGTCGTGGACACCGACTACGGCGCCGTCGCCAATGGCCGGATGCAGCAGCTCAAGGAGATCGTCGAGCGCTACCCTGGGCGCGACACCCTGGAGTTGCGCCTCAAGGGCACCGAGGCGACCAAGGTGCTCGCGTGCGGCATGGTCGACCGCTTCTCGAACTCGATGCACGCCGAGCTCATGGAGCTGTTCGGGGCCGCCGCGGTCCGGGACGCCTGAGAGCGGGGTCCCCGCTTCTGTACGCAACTACACGCCGTTCACTCTTTGAGGGGGAATCTTGAGCTTCGAGCCTATCGTCAACGAGGTCATCGCCGCAATCACGCCCACCGATCCGGCCGCAGAACAGCGCGCGTGGCAACGTCTCGACTCGCTCACGAAGCCGGCCCGCTCGCTCGGGCGGCTCGAAGAACTCGCTGCGCGCCTCGCCCGGGTGCAGGGCACGGATCATCCCTCGGTCGCGACCAAGGTCGTACTGCTCATGGCGGGCGACCATGGAGTGGTGGCCGAGGGGGTCGCCCTCTTCCCCCAGGATGTCACGTGGCAGATGGTCGCCAACTTCGCCGCCGGGGGTGCCGCGATCAACCAGATCGCGGCGAGCGTCGGCGCCAGAGTGGTCGTGCACGACGTTGGTGTGAACAAGGACATCTCGGCCATCGGCGGCGTGCGTCACGTCAAGGTCGCGATGGGCACCGCGAACATGGCGCACGGCCCCGCGATGACGCGCGAGCAGTGCAGCGAGGCCATCATGGTCGGCGTGAGCGCAGCGCGCCGTGCGGTCGAGGGTGGCGCTGAGCTCCTCGCGATAGGCGAGATGGGCATCGGGAACACGACGGCATCCACTGCGCTCACCGCGGCGTTCACCGGCGCGGAGGTCGCGAGCATCGTCGGTCCCGGTGCAGGCGCGACCGATGAGATTCTGGCTCGCAAGGTCGAGGTCGTCCGCGCCGCGCTCGAGGTGAACGGCGTGGCGTCGCTCGATCCGCTCGGCGTGGTCGCAGCGGTCGGCGGTCTGGAGATCGCTGCGATGGCCGGCGCGGTTCTGGGCGCGGCGCAGGCCGGCGTCGCGGTCGTGAGCGACGGCGTGATCGCCGGTTCGGCCACGCTTGCGGCGGTCCGCATGTGTCCGGCAGCGGCTGACTACGTGTTCCCGTCGCACCGCTCGGTGGAGCCCGCTCACGCGATCCTGCTCGAGGCGCTGGGACTAGAGCCGGTGCTCACGCTCGACATGCGGCTCGGCGAGGGGACGGGTGCCGCGCTCACGATGGGTATCATTGACGCCGCTTGCCGCATGATCTCCGGCATGGCCACGTTTGCCGAGGCAGGAGTGTCGGACGCGGAGTAGAGGGTGCGACTGAGGCCGATGGCTCTTTGGCGTGCCGCCCCGTAGCTGGCGACTACTTCATGGTCGCCGCGAGGGCGGTCAGGTAGCCCACGGACTCATCCGGGGCTACGATCACGTACTTGCTGCCGTCCGCCTCGCGCCAGGTGATGCTCGACGGCACCTTGATGCCACCGCTTGTGATGGTCACCTGGGTTCCCCGCTCGATCACGTACGCTTCGCGACCCCTCACGGTGCCAAGCTTTCCCCTTCTGGCGCGGCCGTCAACCCAGTTCCCGGGGTTCTCCTCCGCATTCTGTGCCGTGGCCCGGAGATCCTCATACTTGCTGTCTGGATGATCCGCCGGAAAGGCGAATACCTCGATAGCGTCACCATAGACGATGCGGGCGAATCCTGGCCCGTTCAGGTCCATGCTCGCAAGGAAGTAGAAGCGGGGCTCCGCTTCGAGTAGAGCCGACTGCGGCAAGAGGAGCGATGTGCCCAGACGTCGCTCGAGTTCCGAGCGAGTCGTCTCGGTCCCCTCCACGGGGATGAACAGACCCTTGTATGAGGTGCCCGCGCTCTCCGTGTCGCCGGTGGAGGCCCGTGCGGTTTCGCTATCATCATCGGCGCCGAGCGAGACCGTGCCATCTTGGGGCCGGGTCTCGGGTGCTCCGGCGCTGCGTTCACCGTTCGCGCAGCCGGTCAACAGGGTGATACCGATGAGAGAAGCACAAAGTATGGCCACGGCGGCGTTGAGCGTGAGGTTCCTAGTCCGTGACATGCGCCACATCCATCCGCTTCGTAACGGCCGTGCTCTAATCCTAGCCCGCCGGGGGGGGGGAGTCAATTGGTCCCCAACCGTTGGCGCACGGACTCGCTGGCAAGAATCCGGCGTGGCACCTGTTGCTCCATCACTCTACTGTGCTAGAGTGGTGCCTGTCGGGTATGGATGAGGAGTTCGACATGACGCAGATGCCGTGCCGACCCGCAAGGGAGTGCAGACGTTGAGACCGGTCACCCCCAGAGGATTCAGAGACGCACTGCCGCAGGAAGCGGCGGAGCGCGAGTGGCTCGTGCGCACCATGTCCTCGGTCATGGATTCGTGGGGCTACGGCCCCGTGGAAACACCCGTTGCCGAGGAGTACGCAACACTCGAGGCCGGCGCGGGCTCACTCGAGGGCACGGCGTTTCGGCTCTTCGACTCCGACGGTCGGCTCCTGGCGCTCCGGCCCGAGATGACCGTGCCGATCGCGCGCCTCGCCGCGACGCGGCTTGCCGGCGAACCCGGACCGCTGCGGCTCCGCTACGCCGCGGACGTCTTCCGCGAGCAGGCGTCGATGCGTGGGCAGGCACGCCAGTTCGCGCAGGTGGGCCTCGAGCTCATCGGTGCCCGTGGGCCCTCCGCCGATGCCGAGGTGATCGCTGTTCTCGTGGAGTCACTTCGCTCGACTGGGCTCACGCGATTCACGGTGGGTGTGGGGACCGTCGAGGTCCTGTACGCGATCATCGCCGCCGCTGGCATGGATGACGCGTGGGGTCGCGACGTTCTCGCGGCGTCTCACGAGCGCAACCTCGTCGGGATCGATGCGCTGGCCCGGGCTGACGGCGTTTCGGAGGTTGCCGCTGCTGCCCTGCGCGCTGTTCCGCGCATTCGGGGCTCGCGCGATGCAATCGATCTGTGTCGCGCGGCCGCGACCGGCTGCGGTGTCGACGCGGCGCTCGATGCCTTGGCCGGGACCTGGGACTTGCTGGAGGTGCTCGGAGTCGCCGAGAGCGCTTCGGTGGACTTCGGTATCATGCGCTCGTTCGACTACTACTCGGGTATGGTGCTTGAGGCGTACGCCCCGGGTCTGGGCCTTCCTCTCGGCGGCGGCGGCCGATATGACGACGTGATGGCCGCGTTCAACGCTCCACAGCCTGCGGCGGGCTTCGCGGTGGGCATCGAGCGCCTGCACATCGCGCTCGCGGAGCAGGGGGTCGCTATCGCTACACCGGCTCTCGATGCGGTGATCGGCGGTGAGAGCGCGGATGCCTTCGTGGCCGCGCGCCGGCTGCGCGGTGCGGGTTGGCGCGTACGGCTGTCGGACCGCACCGGGCTTCCGCTTGTGCGCGAGGCGCTGGCCGCGCAGGCGGCCGAGGCGCTGTACGCAACCGCCGATGGCGACATTCTGCGTCTCGACCGCTCCGGCGAGCCGGCGTCACCACTCCCGGAGTCGCCGGGCGAGCCGCCGACCCGCTCGTGGGCCGCAGGGGAGGGATCGCGATGATCGCGCGCAACGTGACCCGGGGTTCCTCGGCAGATGGGCGTGTGCGGTTCGCCGTGCCCAAGGGCGCGCTGTTCGCCGACTGCGTGCGGTTGCTCCGCGAACTCGGCATCGATATCGCGGGACTCGCGGATCCCGGACGCCAGCTCGTGGTGCAGGCACCGGAGTTCGAGTTCATCATCGGCAAGCCGTCCGATATCCCCGTCTACGTCGCGAGCGGTGCGGCCGACATCGGGATCTCGGGCAAGGACGTGCTGGCCGAACTCGAACTCGATGTGGTCGAGATGGTCGACCTGGGATTTGGCGGTTGCCGTTTCGTGGTGGCCGAGCCTGAGGACGCTCACGCGAGTATCGAGGAGAGCTACCGCCACCTTGGCGTGATCCGCGTGGCCACCAAGTACCCGCGCGTGACCGAAGCGCACTTCGCTGCGAAGGGCGTGCAGGTCGAGATCGTCAAACTCAACGGCAACATCGAGATCGCTCCGCTCATCGGGATCGCCGATCAGGTGGTCGATATCACGCAGACCGGCACGACGCTGCGCGAGAACCGGCTGCGCATCGTCGAAGACGTGATGCCGTCGACTGCGCGGTTCGTGGCCAACCCCTCGAGTCTGCGCACGCAGGGCGGTCGGGTCGAAGAACTGGCGCGTCGGATGTCGGAGCTGTCGGTACAATAGTCGGGGCGCGCCGCTCATCCGGTGGCGCGAACGCGAGAGAGGGTGGATGAACGAGATGATGCGACGAATCGAGCTCGCGCGCGGTGAGCGTCTGACAGAGAAGCAACTCGCGCGCTCCGGGGGAGTCGATGCGGAGATCATCGCAGCTACCCAGCGCATCGTCGAGGACGTTCGCGAACGGGGCGATGCGGCGGTCCGCGAGTACACCGCCCGCTTCGACAAGGTCGAGCTCTCGGATATGCGCGTGACATCGGCGGAGATCGAGGCGGCGGTCGCTTCTGTGGGCGAGGAGTTCCTTGACGCCATGGCCGTCGCTGCCGGTGCGATCGACGAGTTCCACCGCAGGCAGGTGCCGCAGTCGTGGTTCACGGCGCAGGAGGGCGGCATCTTCCTCGGCCAGAAGGTCACCCCGATCGCTCGCGTGGGTATCTACGTGCCCGGCGGTCGCGCGTGCTACCCGTCGAGCGTGCTCATGACGGCGATTCCCGCGCAGGTCGCAGGTGTCGATGAGATCGTCATGGTCGTCCCGCCCGATGCCGACGGGAGCGTCAATCCCTACACGCTCGCGGCGGCGGCGCACGCAGGTGTCGACGAGATCTACCGGGTCGGTGGCGCGCAGGCGATAGCGGCCTTGGCGTACGGCACGGATACGATCGCACGGGTCGACAAGATCGTCGGACCCGGCAACGCGTACGTGACCGCCGCGAAGAAGCTCGTGATGGGCGAGTGCGGCATCGACATGCTCGCGGGTCCGAGTGAAGTCCTCATCCTTGCCGATGAGACCGCAGTGCCCGTGTTCGTGGCGATCGATCTGATGGCCCAGGCCGAGCACGACCCCCGGGCGGCCACGTACCTTGTCACCACGGATCCCGAGATGCCCGAGATGGTCAACGAGGCGCTCGATGCGCTGCTGTCCGAGTCTCCCCGCGGTGACATCACGCGTCAGTCGCTCACCGACAACGGCGCGGTCATCATCTGCCCGGACATCATCGCCGCCCTCGAAGCGGTCAATCTGATCGCTCCGGAGCACCTCGAAGTCCAGATGGCCGACCCGTTCGAACTCCTCGGCTCGATCCGCAATGCGGGCGCGATCTTCCTGGGTCCCTGGACGCCCGAATCGGTGGGCGACTACGTTGCCGGCCCCAACCACGTTCTGCCCACGGGAGGCACCGCGCGGTTCTCAAGCCCCCTGTCGGTCGACGATTTCGTGAAGAAGTCGAGCGTGCTCTCGTACTCGTACGAGGCCCTTGAGATGGACGGTCCCGCGGCGGCCGTGCTTGCGGATAGGGAGGGCCTGTGGGCCCACGGGGCCGCGGTGACGCTGCGTCTGCAGGCCATGGGCGAGTTCGACGATATCGAGCCCCCGTCCGGTCCCTCCGAGGAAGGTGGCGCGTAGTGGATCGCATCCGTCCTCCGCGCGAGGCGCTCGACGCCCTGACCCCGTATGATGCGAAGGCCATCAAGGCGGACGTCGTGCTCTCGGCGAACGAGCACCCCGACACGCTGCCCCCGGATGTGCTCGCCTGGCTCTCGGACAACGTCGGGCGCTTCCCGTTCAACCGGTATCCGGATCCGACCGCCAAGGAGCTGCGCAAGCTCATCGCCGAGGCGAACGGCCTGGAGCCCGCCAACGTGCTGGTCGGAAACGGTGGCGACGAGCTGATCTTCGACATCCTGCTCGCCTGGGGAGGTCCGGGGCGCACCCTCATCGACATGCCACCCACCTTCGCGATGTACGGGATTGATGCGCAGGTCACCGGTACGTCGGTCGTCGCGGTGCCGCGGACGGCCGACTTCTCGGTCGACGAAGCCACCGTTCTCGCGCGCCTTGCGGAAGGAGACGTCGATATCGTCGCGCTCGCCAATCCGAACAACCCGACCGGGAATCTCACGCCCGAGACGTTCCTGATCGAGCTGCTCAATGCGACCGACGCACTCGTGCTGGTCGATGAGGCCTACTTCGAGTTCTCCCGGCACACGATGCGGCCGCACATGGACCGTCATCCCAATCTCGTGATCCTGCGCACCTTCTCCAAGGCGTTCTCGCTCGCGGGTATGCGTGTGGGGTATCTGCTCGGCAACGAGGAGGTCATTCGCGAGCTGATGAAGGTGCGGCAGCCGTACTCGGTCAATGCGTTCTCGCAGTGGGTCGCAGGGCGGGTCTTCCGCGATCGAGTCATATTCCAGAACTCGATTCACACGATCGTGGGCGAGCGGGATCGCATCATCGAGGGTCTGGAAGGCATGGGCGTGAAGGTCTTTCCGAGCGAGGCGAACTTCGTCATGTTCCGCGTGGAGCACGCCTCGGCGTTCTGGCGCGACATGCTCCACAGCCATTCCGTGCTTATCCGCGATTTCACGCGAACTCCCGGACTCGACGAGTGTCTGCGGGTCACGGTGGGCTCTGCCGAGAACAACACTGCGTTTCTTGCTGCCGCCCGAGACGTGCTGTCTGCGCGCAAGGCGAAGCAGCTTCTCTCGAACGGCGCGGCCGCCGCACACGATGCATCGGGAACGGAGTAGACGATGGGGAGAAACGCGACAGTCTCACGGGCGACCAAGGAGACGGACATCACCCTCACGCTCGACCTCGACGGCCAGGGGCGAGTCTCGGCAGATACGGGCGTGCCCTTCTTCGACCACATGCTCGACGCGCTCGGCCGCCACGCCTTGCTCGACCTCGAGGTCAATGCGCGCGGTGACCTGGCCGTCGATGCGCACCACACGGTCGAGGACGTGGGCATCGTGTTGGGTCAGGCATTCGCGCAGGCGCTCGGGGACAAGGCGGGCATCCGCCGCTTCGGCGACGCCGTCGTTCCCATGGATGAAGCGCTCGTGCTTGCAGCTGTCGACATCTCCGGGCGCGGGGGACTGGTCTACGAGATCGACCTGCCGATCGAGTTCATCGGGAACTTCGATACCACGCTCGCCAAGGAGTTCTGGGCCGCGTTCTCAGCGAACGCCGGCCTGACCCTGCACGTCCACAGTATCGCGGGAGACAACAGCCACCACATCGTCGAGGCAGCGTTCAAGGCAGTCGCCCGGGCGCTCTATGAAGCCGTTTCGCCCGATTCCCGCGTGAGTGGCATTCCCTCGACCAAGGGCTCTCTGTGATCGCGATCATCGACTACAAGATGGGCAATCTGCGCAGCGTGGCCAAGGGCTTCGAGCACGCCGGCGTGACCGACGTGCTCGTGACCGATGACCCGGCGGTTCTCTCGGTCGCCGACGGTATCGTGCTGCCCGGCGTTGGAGCGTTTCGCGATGCAGCGGCCAACCTGCGCGTGAGCGGATGCCGGGACGTCTTGCTCGAGCGGGTCGGAGCGGGGACGCCGTTCCTTGGCATCTGCCTCGGCCTGCAGCTGCTGGCGACCGTCGGGCTTGAGGACGGGGAATGGGAGGGTCTGGGGCTCGTGCCGGGTCGCTGCGAGCGGCTTCCGGGCGGCGTGAAGATCCCCCACATCGGCTGGAACACCGTGGCCTATCCGCGGGAGAGCCCGCTCTTTGACGGCATTCCCGAGGAAACGGCGTTCTACTTCGTGCACAGCTACCGGATCGCGCCGGACGACCCCGATGTGATCATCGGCGCCACCGAGTACGGCGTGCGTTTCGCGGCTGCCGTGCAGTTCGGCCCGGCGGCATTCGCGGTCCAGTTCCATCCCGAGAAGTCATCGGACCGGGGACTGCAGTTGCTGGGTAACTTCGGTCGCATCGTCGAGGAGCAGTCACAGTGATCGTGTTTCCCGCAATCGACATCCTCGGCGGTCGCGCTGTCCGTCTTGCCCAGGGTGACTACGACCGTGTCACGGTCTACAACGAAGACCCCGTCGCCCAGGCGGCCGAGTTCGCCGCTCTGGGGGCCGACTGGATACACGTCGTCGATCTCGACGGCGCGCGCGACGGCGTTCCGGCCAACATCGGCGTTATCGAGCGCATCGTGCGAGATGCCGGTGTCCGTGTCGAGGTCGGAGGAGGCATCCGCGGCCTTGAGACGCTGGAACGCCTCGTCACCGCCGGGGCGGAGCGCTGCGTGATCGGGACCAAGCTCGTCACCGACCGCTCGTTCGTGCGCGACGCGGTGGCGGTCTTCGGCGAGGCCGTGGTCGCGGGCGTGGACTCTCGCGACGGTGAGGTTCAGATCGCCGGCTGGCGCGAGGGCGCGCGCGTTCGGGCGAGCGAACTCGTCGGGGAGCTCCGGGACCTGGGCATCCGCCATCTGGTCTACACCGACATCAGCCGCGACGGTATGCAGACCGGCATCAGTGCCGAGGCGTACCGGACGGTCGCCGCCGAGGCCGGCTTCCCCGTCATCGTAAGCGGTGGGGTCTCGACCCTCGATGACGTGCGCGCCTGCGTCGCGCTCGGAGCTGAGGTCGTCGAGGGCATGATCACGGGCCGCGCCATCTACGAGGGCGCGTTCACTCTGCCCGATGCGCTCGCTGTGGCGCGGGGGGAGCTGTAGACATGCTGAGCAAGCGAGTCATCCCGTGTCTCGACGTTCACGAGGGCCGCGTCGTCAAGGGCGTGAACTTCATCAACCTCCGCGACGCCGGCGATCCGGTCGAACTCGCGGCTGCGTATGACAAGGAGGGCGCCGACGAACTCGTCTTCCTCGATATCACGGCGACGCACGAGGACCGGCCCTACATGGTGGACGTCGCCACGAGAACTGCCGAGGAAGTGTTCATCCCCTACACGGTGGGCGGCGGCATGCGCACAGCGGCCGACATACGGGCGATGCTCTCGGCGGGCTGTGACAAGATCTCGATGAACTCGGCGGCGGTCAACGATCCCGGGCTCATCACGCACACTGCACAGATATACGGCTCGCAGTGCATCGTGGTGGCTATCGATGGGCGGCGTGTTCCCGGGTCGAGCCCGGCGCGCTTCGAGGTCTTCGTGGCGGGTGGGCGCACCAACACCGGCATCGATGCGATCGGGTGGGCTCGCGAGGCGGCACGCAGAGGTGCCGGCGAGATACTGCTCACGAGCATGGATCGGGATGGCACTAAGGACGGCTTCGACATCGACCTGACACGGGCGGTCTCCTCGGCAATCAACATCCCGGTGATCGCGAGTGGCGGCGCCGGTGAGCTCGATCACTTCGCAGAGGTCGTGCTCGAGGCCGACGCAGACGCAGTGCTCGCGGCAAGTGTGTTCCACTTCGGGCAGTTCAGTATCAGGCAGGTCAAAGAAGCGATGGCTTCGCACGGCGTACCCGTGCGGCTGTAAGGAGGCACTCCCGATGTCAGACCGTGAGCGTGACGACCTTTCGATCGACGAGCTCAAGTACGATGAGAGCGGCCTGATCCCCGCGATCGTCCAGCAGCACGACACGGGCGAGATCCTCATGCTCGCGTACATGAACCCGGCGTCGGTCGCCAAGACCCTTGAGACGCGCAGGACCTGGTTCTGGAGCCGGTCTCGCCAGAAGTACTGGATGAAGGGCGAGAGCTCGGGCTGCGTCCAGGAGGTCAAAGAGGTCCGCTACGACTGCGATGCGGACACGCTGCTGGTCATCGTGGACCAGGTCGGTGGAGGCGCATGCCATACCGGCGAGCGCACCTGTTTCTACCGCGTGCTGCCGCTCGGTTCCGACACCGGCTCGTCCGGCGACGAGGGTGCGACGACGCCGTCCGGGGGAGGTACCGATGACCGATAGGGCACCCGACTCATCGGTGCCGCGGCCTGAAGCGGAGATCGGCGCGACGCTCGCCGATCTGTTCGGGGTGCTGGAGTCGCGCAGGGCGGCCTCGCCTGACGACAGCTACACCGCGAGGCTCCTTCAGGGGCACGAGGATGCGCTCCTCAAGAAGATCGGCGAGGAGGCCACGGAGGTCGTCATGGCAGCCAAAGACGCCGACAGCGGTCACCTCCGGTACGAGATCGCGGATCTCGTGTACCACCTGATGGTCGTGATGGTGCGTCACGGTCTGACGCTCGACGATCTCGCCCGGGAACTCGCGGAACGCAGACGCGGCTAGCGCGGGGGAGCGGATGGCGACCTACGAGCCCAGGAGAGGTAGCATCGAGCCGCTGTGGGACCGGGTCGACCGAAACCGACGCGGACTCGCTGTGTTCGTGCTCGTCTTCATCGTACTGCTCTCGACGTTCATCGTTCTGTGCATCTCGGCCGTTCTTCTCGTGTTCGCCGTGGTGGGCCTGTCGGCACTCGAGGAGGTGTCCGGTCGCCTCACGGTCCGTGAGGTGTGGCTGCCCGCGATACTCGGCGCCTTGCCGGTCGCCTTAGCCGGAGTCGTGGGCTATGTCGCGTGGGCGATGACGAGGCCGGAGCACTGGTTCGCCGATCGCCTGGGAGCTGTTCTCGCTCCACGCGGCGAACTGCTCGAGGTCAAGCACGCGCTCAAGGATATGGCGATCGCCTCAGGATTCGACGTCGCTCCCGCGCTCTACGTGATCGAGACCCCCAACGTGAATGCGTTCCTCTTCGGCAGAAGCGGACGCAGGGCGATCGTCGGCGTGACGCGTGGGCTGGTCGAGAGATTGGAGATCACCGAGCAGCGCGCCGTCTTCGCGAACCTGATGGCCCGCCTGCGTTCGGGTGACAACATCCGGGCGAGCGGAGTAACAGCCCTCGTCGCCCCGCTGTGGCGACTGCGCGACACACAGATGACCGCGCCTGATGACGAGCTGACACGTCCGCCGGGCGGACGCGATTCGAGACTCGAGCAGGAGTCCAACACGCTCGCCCTGTTCGCTCCGATGGCCGCGTTCGTGGTTCTGTCAGAGCTGCTCCTGGCCGGTGATCGGCGCGTACAGTTGCGAAACGCCGAGAAGGCCGACGCCGAGGGGATGCTGCTGCTCAAGGAGCCAGGCGCAATGCTCTCGGCGCTCGAGAAGACGGTCCGCTTCAACAACTACGTACCGACCGCCGGTAACGCCATGGGCCAGCTCTTCTATGCATGGACCGGAGAGTCGGGCACCGATGACGAGACCGACCCGGAGAACGTGCGCGTGGCGCGGCTACGTGAAGTCCTCGGTGCCGAGGGTATCGCGGATGCTCCGCTGGCCACCCGCAACGTCGCCATCCTGCCGGTGGCGCCGCCGGCGCCACGCCTGGAGGCGGCGCTGCCGACGGGCTCGGTGTTGTTCCGCCACGTCGGACTGCCGCCGATAGCCGCAGTCTGGTTCGCGCTCGCTGCCGGAGTCGTGTCGGCCTCCGGTTGCGCGTCGTTCGCCAACTTCGCCAACATGGAGCGTCCGGTATACGGGGTACCCCCCACGCTCACGCTTGCGGAGTACGCGTCACGCTACTCATCGCTCGAGGTGCGCATGCTCGTGATCGCAGCCCTGTCCGCAGCCCTGTTCGGCATCCTGTCAGGCGGCAAGGCCCGGGGGATACTCATAGCCCAGGCGGCGGCTCTGCCGGTGCTGGCCACCCAACTCATGGTCAGCTCGGTCGCACCGGGATTCGGGATCGGGGGGCGTTTCGTGATCGCGCTGGCGCTCGCGACGACGAGCGTCGCGGGCCTGGCGGGAGGAACCCTCGGGAGCCTGTGGCGTGCACGTGTGCACAGAAGGCGACTGTCCGAACGTTGAGCCGCGGGCCGATGCGGATGGTCTGTGCTTACTTGACCAGACGTATCTTGTAGCCCTGTCCGCCGCACTCGGGACACAACGACATTCGGTGCGTGTTGGCCGGCGTCGGCATGCTCACATAGCGGTTGCCCTTGCAGCGCGGACAGGTCTCTTTGCGTACCACGGTCGTGCCCTTCGCAGACGGTGCTCCTACAGCGATATATCGGCGCGTTCTGCCAGCGACTTGAAGTCAACGGGGCGGAGAGCGAGGCGACCGGTCACGGTGTCGAGACCCAGATCCGGTCGACCCACAAGTCGGGGAGCGTCTGCGCCCTGGATGACGATATCAGCCGGATGGTGACGTTGTTGCCCGGCGACGAGCGGTACTGCGTTCCTGCGGGGATGGGATACACGTGAGTCGAGTCGGTCGTCGTATCCGGCACCCGACCAAGGGGTACCCAGAGCATAGTCACGTTGTTGAGGATCTCGGCATCGAGCTTCTTGCTTCCGGTCCAACGGCCCCTCAATGTGAAGGCCGTCGGGTTTGCCGTGACGCCTCCGAAGACGTACTGCATCGAGAAGGACGGCGCAGTCGCCGTGTTACCCCGGAGCCGTTGGTACACGAGGTTCTGAGTCTCCGTATCGGCGAGTATGCCGGATACCGTAGTCGTCCCGGCCGCGAGCGAGAACGAGGTCGCTTTGAACTCGACCGCGGGCGGCGAGAGGGGCAGGCGGGAGTAGACGTTCGATGTGCCGCCCGGATGACAGGGAGTGAAGCACGCCCCTCCGGTGTCGTACGTCACCCAGTCCATACCGGGCCGGACCAGGTGCTCGTAGGGCGAGCCGTGGGTCACGTGGCAGGCGACGCAGGTGAAGCCCCTACCCTGGGCGTGTAGCTTGTGCAATCTCGGTTCGGGGAGATCGGCACTGCGGAAGTTCGAGAGCGCCGCCGGCTCGGTGCCGGTGACGTAGACCGTGTACTTGTGGCATTCGAAGCAGAACTGCGTGGGGTCCGTGGCGGCCACACCGGAGTACGGGCCCTTGAGCATGGGCGCCCATACGCTCTTGTGAGGGCCCTTTGGTTCCGTCAGATCTGCGTTCGTGTGGCAGGTGGTGCACCACAGAGGCGACGTTCCGGTCCAAGCCGGCGTGGCCGTCACGAACGTGTTGGGGGGCACGACCGACGGGTTCGGCCCCCCGTCCATCGAGTGGAATGACTTGTTCCGCGTATCGAACTGCGAGGCGACATCGAGCCTGCTCCCCGGTGTTCGCGTCCAGCCCGAGTGGCACTTGTAGCACAGTTCGTACTCGTACTGGACTCCGCGCTTCTCGGTGTAGGTGATCGTGCCCGGGGTCGGGCCGTACTCGACGCCCACGCCCCACGTACCCTTGTTGGCTCCGGGAACCGCGGGCGGGACGGAGACCGTCGCCGTGGACTCATGCGGGTTGTGGCAGTCCATGCACTCGGCGTGTTCGGCGAATCCTGCCGTTTCCGTCGAGACGTGCACTCCCTCGACCGCCTCGTGCGGATGGCCGCTGTGGTTGATGGGCCCCAGGTCGACCGCGAACACGTCCGGCTCGCCGCCGGCGATCTCCGCGCCGCCCGCGAAGACCTGCACGGAGCTCTGGCTGCCGAGACCACTCTCCCCGAACGAGAACGCCTGCACCGAGGGCGCTACGCCCACTACGCCGGCGACTCCGTACCCCCAGTAGCCGGCGTTCCCGACGAGCAACTCATTGGCTGAGTCGGCATCGACATCGCCTGCCGCGAGGGATGCGGAGTTGAACTTGGTCCCCGTCGTGTAGACGCCGAGAAGCGAGAGCCCGGCCGGGCCCGGAACCGCCGGCACACGTGCATAGACGGCGATCGAGCTGTCGAGCGTGCCGTGCCTCAGCGCAACGATTGTCTCCGCGCCGGCGTACTGCGGCACGACATCGGCAACAAGGGTGTCCCAGGTCTTGGCTCCCGCGACCCCGGTCGTGTCGTAGGAGGCGAGGAGCGTGCCCGCACCCGAGAACACAGAGGTCGTGCCCAGTGTCTCCCCTGAGTTCGCGATCACGATCTCGTTCGAGCTGCCCCCGTTGTCCCACGCATCCCCGATACTCGGGCCCCGGGGTCCCACCCGCGTCGCTATGGGCGCGCTCGCAGTGATGTAGGGCGTGATGGTCGCGTTGTCGACCTCTGTCACGGTGCGCAACGCCTGGTCACCCGCGCTCGTGATGGCGAGATCGCGACCGTCCGATGTTCCGGTGACTTCGCCGCTGGCGATGCCCGTGGCATCGGTGCCCACCGCATACGGCCCGTCGATGAGCGCCAGAGAGCCGGCGTTATAGCGGTATATGCGCAATGCGCTGGTGTACGGGCTCGTCGGATTGCGGGTGATCACGGCGATCTCGGGCAGGCCGGTGGGGTCGACGATGATGTCTGCGATCTCGATGAAACTGGGAACGACCGCGAGGGCGTAGTCGGTCTCCGCGAGCCCGCCCATCGGGTCGGGGGAGAACACCTGGAGTTTGGAGTTGGTGATATCGGCGACGACCAGGTCTCCGGTGCCGTCGCCGTCGATGTCGCCGTATGAGGCGTTGCCGGTCCCTGCGTGGACGGGCCACTCACGGGGACCGAACAGGGTGCGCGGCGCGGTTCCGGTGGTCTCAGCGGCGAAGACCGACACCTGCGTGAAGACCTCCGGGATGCGCTCGGGGTCCCAGACCATGGCGATCTCGGCCCGGGTCGTCTCGCTCGACGGGAACTCGAATGCCTGGATGTCGAGGTTGTCGCTCGACGCGTTGTGGCACTCGAAGCACTCGCCGCCCTCATGCCGGCGCATCATCCTCGGCAGAGCGCCGCCGACGCCGTCAGAAGCCCCCATCGGGTTGTGGCAGTTCTGGCAGGCACCGATACTGCGTGAGTAGCCCGGAGGCGCCCATTCCCCTGTGGGTGCGTGAGTCTCAGCCGAGGAGCCGTGTCCGCTGGTCGCGTAGACCGCAGGGCCGGAGTACGTTCTCAGCGGAGTCGTGTGGCATCCCAGGCACAGCTCCCTGTCGTTTGCCGTCACCGTGGTCGTTGCCGGAGCGGCGGGCGGCAGCAGCGTCTCGGTGATCATCGGCGCGATGTTCGATCCGTGAGCGTTGTGGCAGTTGGTGCACTTGATCTTCGTTCCCGACGCCGGGTCGCTCATCAGACGTGCATGTGCCGTATCGTTCCAGGCAACCATACCTTCGAACGCGTTGCCCGGTCGGATACTGTGGCAGGTCCCGCAGAACGCGTCACCCTGATAGATGAAGCCGGTCGACTCGACCGAGTTGAATCTGCGCAGAAGCGCCGCGTACGGCTCACCGTCGACGTCCCGGGCTGTGCCGTGGTTGTCATGGCACGTGCCGCAGCGTTTTGGGTCGGGCCCGAAGGGAGAAGGGTCCGGATCGAGCGAGTGGGCCGACGCGGACACGAACGCGGTCTGGACATCGGTTTCCGAGCCGAGTGACTCGAGGCCGTGACACGAGAGGCACAGCAGTGTGTCGCCCGGACCATCGAAGGTGCCGAAGATGAGCGCGTTGCCGGTCGTTTCGCCTGAGATGGGATCGAGGCGCTCGATCGTCGAACCGGACGTGTGCACGCGGTGGCACATCGCGCAGGAGTCAGTGTCGGCGTTCAGCGTGACGTGCGGCACGCCAGCCGCCGTCGCGACGACGGGCGTCAGCCATACGAGGAATGCCAGTATGAAGGCGGACGCAGCGCGCGCCGCATATGCGCGACATGTGAGCCGTGCGGGGTATCCCACGAAAGCCTCTCCGACCTGCCGGTTGGCGCTTGTGAAGCCACAAGAGAGCTCGACCGTACGCCAGCTCCGTACAGTATACGCGCAGCTGACCGCCCGCGCAGTACAGCAGCACGCGCCGTGCCGTGCGGGCGAGCGGCAGCGTCGATCGAGGGCGGGCGCCGGGGGACTCCGGTGTTGCAGTGCCTGTCGGCCCGGTGCTACACTCCTCGGCAATCGAATATGCGTCTGTGATGGGGATGAGTATCCCGGTAGCGAAGCCAAGAGAGTCGGGGATGGTGGAAACCCGACGTGAGCGACCGGAGAGAATGGGCCCCTGAGACACCGGGACAACGGCGAAACGCCTACTAGTCCCGGCGGACCCCCACCGATACAAGGGGCCGGGTATTCGGACCGGAACGAGTTGTTCCAGCGAGGTCCACGTACTGTCGGAGAGTGGCCGTGTCGCGTCTGGCACGGCAACAAGGGTGGCACCGCGAGAAGACCTCTCGTCCCTTGGGGATGAGGGGCCTTTGTCTTTTCCGGTCCTGATTCCTGAGGGCGATGACGGGTAGGTCTATCCGTTGGATGCCACGAAGGAGAGCAGGACATGATCGTTCCAGGCAAAGAGGAGTTCGTCCGTCTGGCGGCCGACCACGATGTGGTTCCCGTCGCCCGTGAGGTCTACGCGGACCTCACCACGCCGATCTCAGCATTCATGGCGCTGGCTCAAGGTGCCGAGCACGCATTCCTTCTCGAGAGCGTCATCGGCGGTGAGCGTCTCGGTCGCTACAGCTTCCTCGGCATCGGCGACCGCGAGGTGATCTCGGCCCGGGGCGAGCAGGTGGTCGTCGAGAACGGCGGCGTCAGCGGCGAGCACGCCACCGACCCGCTGCGCGTCGTCACCCGCCGGCTGTCTGCCGGACGCGTCGCGCGCGTGCCCGGGCTCCCGTTGTTCGTTGGTGGCGCTGTCGGCTATGTGGGCTACGAGGCCGCGAGCGGATTCGAGCGGGTCCCCAGGCACACCAACGACGACCTCGATCTCCCCGACATGGTCTTCATGCTCGCCGACGTGGTCGTCGCGTTCGATCACGCCCGCCGGGTGATGCAGGTGATCGCGCCGGTCAGACCCGGCGGCGCGCCCGAGGCGGCGTACGACCGCGCGCTGGGCCGCATCGATCAGTACCTGCGCCGCATCGACGAGGGTCCCGCCGGGGCGGAGCTCGGTGCCGTCGGGGTGCGGGCCGAAGTCCCGCTAACGGCCCATACCTCGCGCGAGGACTTCCTCGCCCAGGTGCGCACCGTCAAGGAGCACATCGAGGCAGGCGACGTATTCCAGGTCGTCCTCTCTCAGCGCTTCAGCGCTCCCTACGAGGGTGACGGCATCGATCTGTACCGCGTTCTGCGCGCAGTCAACCCCAGCCCCTACATGTTCTACCTGCGCACGCGCGATGTGACGCTCGTGGGCTCCAGCCCCGAGCCGCTCGTGCGCGTGGAGGGCGATCAGGTACTCACGCGACCCCTTGCGGGAACCCGCCCGCGTGGAGCGGATCGTGCCGAGGACGGCCGACTGCGTGCCGATCTGCTGGCCGATGAGAAGGAGCGTGCCGAGCACGTCATGCTCGTCGATCTGGGCCGCAACGACCTGGGCCGGGTCGCGAAGCCCGGGACCGTACGAGTCGACGAACTCATGGAGGTTGAGTACTACAGCCACGTCATGCACATCGTGAGCAACGTCACGGGGACGATGTCAGAGGACGCTGATTCCGTCGATGCGCTGGAAGCCACGTTCCCGGCGGGCACGGTGAGCGGCGCACCCAAGGTCCGCGCCATGGAGATCATCGCCGATCTCGAGCCCACCGCCCGCGGTCCGTATGCGGGTACCGTCGGCTACTTCGGGCTCGATGGCGCGATGGACATGTGCATCACGATCCGCACGTTCGTGCTCACCGGCGGGCGTGCGTACCTCCAATCCGGGGCCGGCATAGTTGCCGACTCCGACCCCGAGCGGGAGTTCGAGGAGTGCCAGCACAAGGCCCGCGCGCTCCATAAGGCACTCGAGCTCGCCGCGGGCATGCACGCCGCGCCGGATGCAGGGGGTGCCCGGTGATCCTGGTCATCGACAACTACGATTCCTTCACCTACAACCTCGTTCAGCTGCTGGCAGCGCTTGGCGCCGAGGTGGAGGTCGTACGCCACGACGCGATCACCGCCGAGGAGGTCATCGCGAAAGAACCGCGAGGCATCGTGATCTCACCCGGTCCGGGAACTCCCGACGATGCGGGGGTCTCCCGCGACGTGATCCGCGCGGCCGCCGATGCCGGCACCCCGCTGCTCGGGGTCTGCCTCGGTCACCAGTGCCTCGCAGACGTGTACGGCGGCACGATCTGCCGCTCGCCCGTTCCGGTGCACGGCAAGACCGACGACATCGTCCATGACGGCGCCGGACTGTTCGCGGGCATACCCAGCCCGTTCACCGCGACGCGCTATCACTCCCGGTGCGTCCGGGCCGACTCGGTCCCTGACGTGCTGGAAGTGACCGCCCGCACCCGCGACGGCCTGATCATGGGCATGCACCACCGCGAGCTGCCTCTGTTCGGCGTGCAGTTCCACCCGGAAAGCGTGCTTACCCCCGAGGGGACCAAGCTGCTCGCGAACTTCCTGGAGCTCTGCGGCGAGATCTCGTCGGTCGTGGGACGACCGAGCGGCACGGCCGCGGTGATCGCCGGCGCTTCCGGTTCCACACAGATATCGGCGGCTGCCGCCGAGGTGACGGGTGTGGGTGGCGCGATCGGCCGTGTCTCATCGGGAGGGTCGCTGTCCGAGGCCGAGGCGCACCTCGTCATGGGCCAGATCATGGACGGCGAGTCCACGCCCGCTCAGATCAGCGCGCTCGTGGTGAGCATGCGGATGAAAGGGGAGACGGTCGACGAGATCGTCGGCTTCGCCCGGGCCATGCGCGAGCGAGTAGTGCCGGTGCGTCCGACGGTGTCAGGCTACATCGACACGTGTGGTACCGGCGGGGATGGTCTGCACACGTTCAACATCTCGACGACGACCGCCTTCGTGATCGCGGGTGCCGGCGTGCCGGTGGCCAAGCACGGCAACAGAGCGGTCTCGAGTGCAGCGGGCAGCGCGGACGTCCTGGAGGCGCTCGGTGTGGAGATCGCTCTGGGTGCGACCGACATGGCGCGCTGTGTCGATGAGTGCGGCGTGGGCTTTCTGTTCGCGCAGGCGCTGCACGCCAGCATGCGTCATGCGGCCGGTCCCCGGCGTGAGATAGGCATTCGCACGGTCTTCAACATCCTTGGCCCGCTCACGAATCCGGCGGGAGCGAAGCGGCAGTTGCTGGGTGTGTACGACCCCGGGCTGGTGCCGGTGATGGCGCAGGTCGCGGGCCGATTGGGCGCTGAGCGCGCACTGGTGGTCAACGGCCATCCCGGTATGGATGAGGTCTCGGCAAGCGGTCCGACAACGGTCGCCGAGTACGACGCGGCGCGAGGGACCGTGCTGACCTACGAGATCACACCCGAACAGGTCGGCATCGCGCGCGGCACCCCGGCCGATCTGGCGGGCGGCGATGCTGTGGAGAACGCCGCGATCATACGGGCCGTCCTGGACGGCGAGCACGGTCCGCGCCGGGACGTGGTCCTCATGAACGCCGCAGTTGCACTGCTGGCTGCCGGCGAGGTCGAGGACCTGGCCGATGGCGTGGTGCGTGCGCGCGAATCGATCGACTCCGGTCGTGCGGCGGGGGCCCTTGACTCTCTTGTCGCCGTGTCTCGAAGGCTCGCTGCCGAAGCGGCTGCGCAGGTCACGGAGTCGGGGGGGTCATCGTGAGCGATTTCCTCGGCGATATGATGGTGCGTCGCGGACTGCGGATCGCTCGCGAATACGGATCGCTCACGGCGGCTGACCGGGAGCGGCTCGCGTGTGCGGCGAGAGCCCCGCGGGATTTCGGCGCCGCCCTGCGCGGTCGACCCGATGTGGCGGTGATCGCCGAGGTCAAGAAGGCGTCCCCGTCGGCTGGGCCGATAGCCCCCGACTGCGAGGCATCCAAGCAGGCGCTGCACTATCAGGACGGCGGCGCGGCCGCGATCAGTGTGCTCACGGAACCGGAGAGCTTCGGCGGCACCTTCACGGACCTGTCCGATGTCTGCGATGCGGTCGATCTGCCGGTGCTCTGCAAGGATTTCGTGGTCGATCCGGTTCAGCTCTTCGTCGCCCGCGGACATGGCGCCGACGCCATCCTGCTCATGATCAGCGTTCTTGGCGACAGGATCGCCGGGTACCTGGACATCGCGAGCACGCTCGGGCTCACACCGCTTGTGGAAGTCGTCGACCTCGATGAGCTGCACCTTGCCCTCGATTGCGGTGCCGCTGCCATCGCCGTCAACAGCCGGGACCTCCATACGCTCGCGGTGGATCCTGTCCGGGCTCACGAGGTCGTCGCCGAGGCCGCTCGCTCCGGCGCCACGGTCGTTTCCGCGAGCGGAGTTCGCGGGCGCTCCGATGTGAGTGCCGCCGCATCGGCTGGTGCCGATGCCGTGCTGGTCGGGGAGACGCTCATGCGAGCGCATTACCCCGAGGACGTGCTGCAAGAACTAACGGGCGTTCGCTCGGCGCGCGCCCGAGGACATAGCGCGGTCGGATAGGCCGACCGCCGAGGATTCCCGACATGAGTCAAGGGAGGAGAAGCACGATGCCAGACAAGACGAGGTTCATGCTCGACGAGAGGGACATGCCCACGGCATGGTACAACGTCCAGGCCGACCTGCCGCAGCCGCTCGCGCCGCCGCTCGGTCCTGACGGAAACCCCATCGGCCCCGAGGCGCTTATGCCGCTGTTCCCGATGGCGCTGATCATGCAGGAGGTCAGCCAGGAGCGCTACATCGACATCCCGGGTGCGGTGCTCGACGTGTTCAAAACGTACCGGCCCGCGCCGCTGAACCGCGCACGCCAACTCGAGAAGGTCCTCGGCCTGCCCGAGGGCGTCAAGATCTTCTACAAGTACGAGGGTGTGTCACCGGCGGGCTCTCACAAGCCGAACACCGCGATCCCGCAGGCGTACTACAACAAAGAGGCGGGTATCACCAAGATCTCGACCGAGACAGGTGCGGGTCAGTGGGGTAGTGCGCTGGCGATCGCAGGCGCGCTGTACGGCATTGACGTCGAGGTCTTCATGGTACGTGTCTCATACGACCAGAAGCCGTACCGCCGCTTCCTCATGGAGACCTACGGCGCCACGGTGCACGCGTCGCCGACCACCATGACCGAGGCCGGAAGGCACGTGTTGGAGCGCGATCCGGACTCCACGGGCTCCCTCGGCATCGCGATCTCCGAGGCGGTCGAGGTCGCGGCTCGCAACGAGGACACCCACTACGCGTTGGGCAGCGTGCTCAACCACGTGTGCCTGCACCAGACCATCATCGGGCTGGAGGCCATCAAGCAGATGGAGCTGGCCGAGGTCGAGCCCGACGTCGTCATCGGCTGTGTCGGCGGCGGTTCGAACTTCGCCGGCATCGCATTCCCGTACTATCAGCGCCGCCTCGCGGGCAAGAGCTCAACCCGTCTTGTGGGCGTCGAGCCCAAGGCATGTCCGACGCTCACCGCCGGCGAGTACCGCTACGACCTTGGCGACGAGGCCGGGATGACGCCGCAGATGATGATGTACACCCTCGGCCACGAGTTCGTGCCTGCGGGGATCCACGCCGGTGGCCTGCGCTATCACGGCGACAGCCCGCTCGTCTCGCTGCTCGTCAACACCGGTGACATCGAAGCCGTCGCTGTGCATCAGACGGCGTGCTTCGACGCGGCTGTGCAGTTCGCGCGCGCGGAGGGCATTCTGCCCGCGCCCGAGTCGAGCCACGCTATCCGGGTGGCGATCGACGAGGCCCTGGCGGCCAAGGAAGCGGGCGAGGACAAGACGGTTCTCTTCTGCCTGTCCGGCCACGGCCACTTCGATCTCTCCGCCTATGAGGCCTACAACGCCGGCAAGCTCGAGGACTTCGACTTCTCGTCCGGGGCCACGCTCTGCGGCGACGACCTGTAGACACCCCTTCCCGGCGGGGTCCCGAATTGCCCCGGGACCCCGCCCTCCAACCCCCCTGGCGAACGGAACGCACCACGGTGATACGGACACGAATCAAGATATGCGGTCTCACCACGGCTTCTGACGCCGCCGCGGCTGTCGCTGCCGGTGCCGACGCTGTCGGTGTCGTGCTGGCGCCCTCCCCGCGAGAGGTCAGCATCGAGCAGGCCTGCGACGTGCTTGAGCACGTGCCGGCCTTCGTGACCCGGGTGGGCGTGTTCGTCGACGCCGAACCGGAGTTCGTCTCAGATGCCGTCGAGCGCATCGGGCTTAGTGCGGTGCAGTATCACGGGGACGAGAGCCCCGAGAGCTGCGCGGCGGCGCCACGGCCGGTCCTCAAGGCGTTTCGCATCGGCACGGTATTTGATGCTGCTACTGTGGAGCCCTACCGGGGGCTTGTGGACGCCGTGCTTCTCGACACGTACGACCCGCAACAGCATGGCGGAACCGGCAAGACCTTCTCCTGGCAAATCGCCTGCGAGTTCCCCGGCTGGGCTCCTGTAGTTCTCGCAGGGGGGCTCTCTCCGGACAATGTCGGCGCGGCGGTGCGCCAGGTGCGTCCGTTTGCTGTCGACGTGTCCAGCGGGGTCGAATCCGCGCCGGGCTTCAAGGACCACGACAGAATCAAGGCCTTCGTGCGAGCTGTTCACGAGGCCGACGCCAAAGGGGGCGCATCGTGAGCGACCTGTTCCCGACGGCCGACGAGGCATACGCCGGTGCGGACTCCAGGGGCTTCTTCGGGGCATACGGCGGTGCCTACGTGCCCGAGACCGTCGTGCCGGCTCTTCAGGAGCTCGAGGCGGCCTTCGATGAGGCGCGCTCGGATCCCGCCTTTGCCGAGGAGTTCGCATCTCTGCTGCGCGACTACGTCGGCCGTCCGACCCCGCTGTACCGGGCCGACCGGCTCGCGGCAGCCGTCGGACTTGCGGCGGTCTACCTCAAGCGCGAGGACCTGAATCACACGGGCGCTCACAAGATCAACAACACCATCGGTCAGTGCCTTCTCGCCAAGCGCATGGGCAAGCAGCGCGTGATCGCGGAGACCGGCGCAGGCCAGCACGGCGTTGCCACGGCGACCGCGGCCGCGCTCCTTGGCCTGGAGTGCGTGGTCTTCATGGGGACCGAGGATATCCGCCGGCAGTCGCTCAACGTCTACAAGATGAAGCTCCTGGGCGCACGCGTCATACCTGTCGACGATGGCACGGGCACCCTCGCCGACGCAGTGACCGCGGCGATGCGGCACTGGGTCGAGCGGGTGAGGGACACGTTCTACGTTCTCGGCTCCGCCCTCGGGCCACACCCCTACCCGACGATCGTCCGCGAACTCCAGAAGGTGATCGGCGAGGAGATCATCGAGCAGCTCGCGGAGCGCGACGTGCGTGCCGATGCTGTGATCGCATGCGTGGGTGGCGGAAGCAATGCCATCGGCACGTTCTACCCGTTCGTTGCGGGTGTTCCTGCGGACGAGCGCCCGAGCCTGATCGGCGCAGAGGCCGCCGGCAAGGGGCTCGACACGTCCGAGACAGGTGCCTCGCTCGCGCTTGGCTCGCCCGGCATCATGCACGGCTTCTACTCGTACCTGCTGCAGGACGAGCGCGGCAACCCGCTGGAGGCGTACTCGATCTCAGCCGGACTCGACTACCCGGGAATAGGCCCCGAGCACGCCTTCTTCCACGATGAGGGGCTGGTGCGCTACGACGCGGTCACCGACTCCGAGGCGCTCGTCGCCTTCGAGCAGCTCTGCCGGACGGAGGGCATCATCCCGGCGATCGAGTCGAGTCACGCGCTCGCGCTTCTGCCCCGGCTCGCACGCGAGCTGGGGCCGGACGCCGTTGTGGTCGTCACCGTGAGCGGCCGGGGAGACAAGGATGTCGATATCGTCAGGGAGGCTGGTCTCGGTGTCGAGTAGGGCCACACACGGGCTCGGTCGCGGCTTCAGCGCAGACAGGCCTGCGCTGGTCGTGTACCTGATGGCCGGCTACCCGGATCGCAACACCTCGCTCGCCGCGCTGCGGGCGGCCGCGGCCGCAGGTGCCGATGTCATCGAGCTCGGCGTGCCGTACGGAGACGCGCTTGCCGACGGTCCGGTGATCGTTCGCGCTGCCACAACGGCCCGAACCGCCAACGAAGGGGGTTTCGGCCTGGCCGAGGCGATAGACCTTGCCGAGGAGTTCCTGGCGGACCCCGGCGTGAAGGTCCCGCCGGTCGCGCTCATGACCTACGCGAACACGATTCACCGGATGGGTTACGCAGAGGCGGCGCAGCGCATGCGCGCGGCGGGCGTGTCGGGCGTGATCGTGCCCGATATGCCACCTGACGTGGCCGGTCCGTGGCTTGATGAGGCGGACGGCCTCGACACGGTCTTCCTGGTCGCCCCCACGTCCACTCCGGAGCGTCTCGAGATGGTAGGGCGGCTGTCCGGCGGATTCGTGTACTGCGTCTCGACGACTGGCGTGACCGGAGAGCGCGCCGAGCTTCCACCTGAGATCGAGGCCACCGTCGGGCGCGTACGCGCGTGTACGGAACTGCCCGTGGCTGTGGGATTCGGCATATCGACGCCGGAGCAGGCGGCCTCCGTCGCGCGGCTCGCGGACGGCGTGATCGTCGGCTCCGCGTGCGTGAAGCGCCAGGACGACCCCGCGGCGCTCGGCGTGTTCGTCGGCGACCTCGCTCGCGCCGTGCACTCCTCGGCTGACGGGCTGTGCGCACCAGGGTCAGAGTAGGTCTCTCAGCGCCTCATCGAGAGCAGGGAACCACGACGGCCGGTGCAGGACGTGACCGAGCTCGCGCGCGAACTCGCGCATCGGGAGCGGGCCCGGAGCGGCGATATTGACGGGTCCGTCGATGCTGTCGATCAGGATCACATGCCGGTATGCGCGAACCACGTCGTCCTGGTGTATCCAGGAGAGCCACTGTCTGCCTGAGCCCACGGGGCCGCCGACGAACAGGCGCATCGGAAGTGCCATTCTGGGAAGGAGCCCCTCATCTCCCAGGGTGAGGCCCGTCCTCATCGAGACCGCACGGACGCCGTGCTCGGCCGCGCGCAGACCCTCGGCCTCCCACTCGGCGGCCAGCCGGGCAAGCCAGTCGTCGCCGGCGGGTTCGGCTTCTCCGAGCGGCTGATCGCCACGATTCCCATAGATGCCGACACCGCACGCCGTCACCATCACCGAGGGTCGCAGCGCTGGTGCCAGGTCCGAGATCGCGTCCACGAGCGCGCGGTTGGTGTCGATACGACTCGCACGCAACAAGTGCTTCACGTGGTCGTTCCAGCGCGAGGCGATGGGGTGCCCCGAGAGGTTGACGACGGCGTCGGCCGAGGAGAGTTCCTCGCGCCACGCAGCGTCGGTCTCGTGTGGATCGAATGCGATCTCGAACTGAGGCGGCACCACTGCGGTCTCGGCCCGTCCGGGACGATGGGAGAGCCAGACCACGTCGTGTCCGTCGTTGACCAGGAACTCGGTCAGACGCCTTCCCAGAAAGCCGTTGCCGCCCGCGATGAATACGCGCATGTTCCTCCGGTCTGCGTCGGAGCCCGGCATTGACCGGGCTCCGGGGTCGTTCCGGGTTCCCTGGCAGCGCCTCTCCATACGTGTTCTTATATACCCAGGTCTGTGGGACCCGAGGATGTGCCCGGACGGGAGGAGCGCGAGTTGAGAGTTGCATTAGCGCAGGTGAATCCCACTGTCGGGGACATCATCGGCAACACGATGCTGGTGCTCAGGACCGTGTCTGAGGCGCAGGCCGAAGGCGCCGGACTGACCCTCTTTCCCGAACTCGTTCTCACGGGCTATCCGCCCGAGGACCTCCTTGCCCGAGAGCACTTCGTCGAAGAGAACCTCGACGCCCTGGAGCAGGTGGCGGCCGCGTGCGCACACGCCGCGATCGTCGGTTTCGTCGATCGGGTCGATGGTGCGCTGTACAACGCGGCCGCGCTGTGCGGGAACAACCGCGTGCTGCGCGTGTACCACAAGCGCAGGCTGCCCAACTACGGCGTCTTCGATGAACGTCGCTACTTCGACCCCGGGCTCGACCCCGGTCTGTTCGAACTCGGCGGCGGCTTGCTCTCGATGACCATCTGCGAGGACATATGGGTTCCCGAACTGGCGTCCGAGGTCGTCGGGATGGGCGCGGGAGTCCTGCTGAACATATCCGCCTCCCCGTATCACGCGGGCAAGGGCGATGCGCGCGAGGAGATGCTGCGAGCGCGGGCCCGTGAGAACGGGGTGTGGTTGGCATACTGCAACATGGTGGGCGGCCAGGACGAACTCGTCTTTGACGGCCGATCGGTCATCGTCTCTCCGTCAGGAGACGTCGTCGCGCGGGGCGCGACGTTCGCCGAGGACCTGGTCATCGCCGATTTCACGCCGGGCGCGACACTCGGTGCGGCTGACGCTCCTGCGGCGGTGCCGGAACCCGCCGAGGAGGTCTACGGCGCACTGGTCACCGGACTTCGGGACTACGTACGCAAGAACGGGTTCTCTGACGTGGTGCTCGGGCTCTCGGGCGGCATCGATTCCGCGCTCACCGCCGCGGTCGCAGTCGATGCCCTGGGGCCGGAACATGTCAACGGCGTCCTGATGCCGAGCCGCTTCAGCTCCGAAGGCAGCGTGAGTGACTCGCTGGCCCTCGCCGCCAACCTTGGCATCGCCACGCGCGAGATCGCGATCGAGGGCCCCGTAAGCGCGTTCGAGCTCTCGTTGTTCGAGTCGTTCGAAGGCACCACGACCGATGTGACCGAGGAGAACCTGCAGGCGAGGGTGCGCGGTACGCTCCTGATGGCGCTCTCGAACAAGTTCGGTTGGCTGGTTCTGGCCACCGGCAACAAGAGCGAGCTGTCCGTGGGCTACAGCACGCTCTACGGCGACATGGTCGGGGGCTTCGCGCCCCTCAAGGACGTCTTCAAGACCCGTGTCTACGAGCTCGCGCGCTGGCGGAACGGCCAGGGGGCCGACGTGATCCCCGACGCGGTTCTCACCAAGGCTCCGAGTGCGGAGCTCAGGCCCGGCCAGACCGACCAGGATTCGCTGCCGCCCTACGACGAGTTGGACGCCATTCTCTCCGGATATGTGGAGAGGGATCTATCGATAGGGGAGATGGTCGAGAGTGGTCACGACCGGGATACGGTCGAGCGCGTCGCGCGCCTCGTGGACGCCGCGGAATACAAGCGTCGCCAGGGACCACTTGGCATCAAGATCACGCCGAAGGCCTTCGGTAAGGACCGCCGCATGCCGGTGACGAATCGCTATCGGGGCTGAGCGCCAGTAGTTCTCCTCCATCGGCTCGACTCGACGGTCAACCGCATCTCTGGTAAGTAGTCGGTTCAGGCCATTTTCGGACCGGAATCGATATCGGAGGGCGCATGGCCGGGGACCACCGCATCGAACTGCGCTTCATCACACCGACGGACCCTGAGTACGACGATGCAGCCGAACTGCGCTACGACACGCTGTATGCGGGATGGGGGCTGCCCCGCGAGTTGATCGCGGACGTTGACGGCCGGGAATACCGCCATCTGATCGCCGTCGACGACGGGCGCGTGATCGGTTATGCCCGCATGTGGCTTGCTGATGGACACAGCCAGGTCTTCCAGGTGGCCGTATCAGCCGACATGCGAAACAGGGGCGTCGGGGTGGCGCTCATGCGTGAGCTGATCGACGTCGCCAGGCGTGAGGGGCGCGCCGAGGTCGTTCTCGACGCGCGCGAGCACGTCTGCGGCTTCTACGAGAAGCTGGGATTCGAGCCGGCGGGCGCGGTCTTCCGTTCGCCCCGGACCGGAACCCCACACATTCCGATGCGCCTCAAGCTGCGGTAGGGGCTGACCGACCTGCCGGGTCGGCGCACACGCACCGCTGCTTCAGGGAGTTGCCCGGCCCACCCGAGTGTGTCATAACAACGGCAAAGTTATCTGCGGCCCGGAGGCCGGATTACGGGGGGTTCCGCATGTCTGACGAAGCCACGCACGCGATCAGGGAGAGACTGGCGCTCGAGGGGGCCGCGATGTCCGGGGCGAACTGGTTCCTCTGGATCGCCGGGCTTTCCGCAATCAACACAGGGCTCTTCCTGTCGGGCAGCGACTGGATGATGATCGTCGGTCTCGGCTCGACCGCTCTCCTCTCATGGATGTTCGTGGACACCGGGCTGCTTGGCGTGATCGTCGCGATAGGAGCGACGTTGACCATGGGTGGTCTGTTCGCGGGCATCGGCCTGTTCGCCCGAAAGAGGCTGGCCTGGGCCTTCATCGTGGGCATGGTGCTCTACGTGCTCGACGGCGCCCTGTTCCTGCTGGTCGGGGACTACCTGAGCGTCGCGTTCCACGCGTACGCCACGTACAGCATCTTCCGGGGCTTCCAGGCCATGCGTGCACTCACCTCGCCTTCCCCCGTCACCCACGCGGCTATCGCGGCCGACCCTGTCACTCGCGTCCCGACGACCCCCGCCGAGGAGCCCATCGGCTAGCAAAGCCGACCTGGTTCGACTACCCTGTTGATGCGTTTAGAGGGTTCGGGCGCGTGCCTGAGCGCGCCCGCGAAGAGTTGAAATCCGCGTCTTCCAGGAGGGGTTCCTATGCCCAGCATCACCCGTGGCCAGGTCCGCGTTCCGGCCGATGTGCCGGCTGCCGTGCGTGAGACCTACATCGACAACTACATGGCCGCCACCCGCGGCACCGGTCGCCTCATGCTCTTCGCGTGCGACCAGAAGATCGAGCATCTCAACGACGACTTCCACGGTGAGGGCATCGCGTCCGCCGATGCCGAGCCGGAGCACCTGTTCCGCATCGGCTCGCAGGGCGTATGTGGCGTGCTCGCCGGGCAGCGCGGTCTCGTCGCCCAGTACGCAGCCGACTACCCCGCGATCAACTACCTGGTCAAGATGAACAGCAAGACACATCTGATCAAGACATCTGCGTCCAACCCCGACGAGCATCAGGACGACCCGTACTCGCCGCAGCTCTACTCGCTCGAGTCCGTGCTTGCGATGCGGGACAACGGCGTGAACGTCGTAGGAATCGGCTACACCATCTACATCGGCTCGGAGTACGAATCGCAGATGATGATGGAGGCCGGCGAGCTCATCGCAGAGGCGCACAACAACGGTCTTATCGTCGTGCTGTGGATGTATCCGCGCGGCCGTGCCGTTCTCGATGAGAAGGACGCCCACCTGATCGCCGGCGCCGCCGGGGTCGCTGTTACCATCGGAGCGGACTTCGTCAAGGTCAACCCTCCCAAGGGTGACGACACGGGTTCCTCGGCGGACAAGCTCAAGGAAGCCGCGCTCGCATCGGGCCGCACCGGCCTCGTCTGCGCCGGGGGATCGACCGTGGACGCCAAGACGTTCCTTGCGCAGCTCTGGGAGCAGATTCACGTGGGCGGAGCTGTGGGCAACGCCACAGGTCGGAACATCCATCAGCGCGACCTGGACGAGGCCGTCCGCCTGACCAAGGCGATCAGTGCCATCACGTTGGCCGACTACGACGCCGAGCGCGCGCTCAGGGTATTCGAGGGTGCCGAGGACTTCAGTATCTCGTAGCACTTCGGTGGGCACATACATCGTAGTGTCGTGATATCGCGGCATCGTCCGGGCGAATCCGGACGGTGCCGCTGTATGCAATACGGACGCAGGCGCCGGGCCTGAGTCGTGCAGTACGCCCGAGGAGTAGGACGCACACCACATGTCGATCGGTGACTGGTTCAAAGCACGCGAAACCCGCCGCTACACGCCTGCGGCCGAACAGGGCTCGAAGGCCGAGGTCCCGGACGGCGTCTGGTCGAAATGCGAGTCGTGCAAGCGCATCGTCTACGAGGGAGACCTCGAGGCGAACGACCGCGTGTGCAGGCACTGCGGCCACCACTTCCCGTTGACCGCGCCGCAGCGCATCGCACTCCTGACCGACGAAGGCAGCTTTTCGGAGACGGATGCGGCTCTGGTTCCCGGCGATCCGCTGGGCTTCGTGGCGAACAAGCCGTACCTGGCCTCGGTGGCTAAGGCCACTGAGACGAGCGGTCTGGCCGAGGCGATCATGACCGGAGCCGCGCGGATCGACGGACATCGCGTCGTGATCGGCGCGATGGACTTCCGGTTCATCGGGGCGTCGATGGGGTCGGTCGTCGGCGAGAAGGTCACCCGGGCCTTCGAGGCGGGCCTCCGAGATCGTCGGCCTGTGGTTCTCGTGACCGCATCCGGCGGCGCCCGCATGCAGGAAGGCATGCTCTCGCTGATGCAGATGGCCAAGACGAGCGCGGCCGCCGCACGGCTTTCCGAGGCGGGCATCCCGTATCTCGCGATCCTCGCCGATCCGACCTATGGCGGCGTGACGGCGAGCTTCGCGGTCCTTGCAGACATCATCGTGGCCGAGCCCGGTGCTCGCGTCGGGTTCTCAGGGCCGTTGATCATCGAGCAGACGATCCGCCAGAAGCTACCCAAGGGGTTTCAGACCAGTGAGTTCATGCTCCAGCACGGGATGATCGATGAGGTCGTGCCGCGCGGCGAGCTCAAGTCCCATATCTCGCTGCTGCTCGACTATCTCGCGCCGGACTCCCGGACGAAGGGTGGTGAGCGGTGATGGCCCGTCGTTTCGTGATGGAGTTCGAGCGGCCCCTGGTCGAACTCGAGGAGAAGCTCGCCGAACTCCAGGCGATGAACCTTGCCGAGAACCCCGATCTCGGCGCGGAGGTCGAGACGCTCGCCGCCGAAGTCGCGCGACTCCACGAGGAGACATACACCAACCTCGACCCATGGGCCCGCGTGCAGGTCTCCCGTCACCCGGACCGGCCCAAGACGCAGGACTACATCGGGCGGCTCTTCGTCGATGTCGTCGAAGTTCACGGCGATCGACTGTACGGCGACGACGAGGCGATCTTCGCCGGACTCGGGACGATTGGGGGCGTACGGTGCGCACTCCTCGGCCATAGAAAAGGTACGACCACCAAGGAGAACATCCGGCGCAACTTCGGCTCACCGCACCCCGAGGGTTTTCGCAAGGCGATCAGGGTGATGCGTATGGCCGACAGGTTCGGTCTGCCCATCGTGAGCTTCCTCGACACGGCGGGCGCCTATCCGGGAATCGAAGCCGAGGAGCGTGGCCAGGCGTGGGCGATCGCCGAGTCCCTCGCGCAGCTTGCCGGCGTCAAGGCGCCGGTGGTTGTCGTGGGTATCGGCGAGGGTGGCTCGGGCGGGGCACTCGCGATCGGCTTCGGCGACCGCGTGATAATGCTCGAGAACTCGTACTACTCGGTGATCAGTCCTGAGGCGTGTGCGTCGATCATCTATAAGGACTCCTCGCATGCGCGCACCGCGGCCTCGTGCCTTAAGATGAACGCGACCGACCTGCTCGAGCTCGGCATCGTCGACGAGGTCATACCCGAGCCGTCCGGTGGCGCGCATGCCGATGTCGGTGTCGTGTTCCCCGTCGTGGGAGAGCGCATCTCCGCGGCGCTTGCTGCGCTTTCGGGTATCGACCCTGAAGAACTCGTCGAGCGCCGCTACCAGCGGCTGCGGGCGATCGGCGTCTTCGACGGTGAGTGACTGATGGCGGGGAGGCGAACGCCATGCGTATCGCGGTACTGACCAGCGGCGGAGACGCACCGGGAATGAACGCCGCAGTACGATCGGTCGTGCGCTGCACGCTCGATCGCGGCGGCGAGGCCATCGGTGTCATCCGCGGGTATGAGGGCCTGCTTGAAGGGGCCTTCGTCGATCTCGACCTGGGCGATGTGGGCGGCAAGCTGGATCGCGGCGGCACGTTCCTCGGCACGTCTCGCAGCGAGCAGTTTCAGACACCACAGGGCGTTCTGGACGCGTGCGGGATTCTCAAGGCCGCCAAGATCGACGGCCTGGTGGTGGTCGGCGGCGATGGCTCCTACCGCGGCGCGGCGGAGTTGGCGGAGTGCGGCATGCCCACCGTGGGCCTGCCGGGGACCATCGATAACGACATCGACGGTACGGACACGAGCATCGGGTTCGATACCGCCTTGAACACGATCTGCGATGCGGTCGGCAAGATCCGCGACACCGCAAGCAGTCACGAGCGTACGTTCGTGATCGAAGTGATGGGACGCCGGTGCGGCATCCTCGCTCTGTATTCCGGGCTTGCGACCGGTGCGGACTGCATTCTCGTACCCGAGGTTCCCTGGGAACTGGATGACGTGTGCCGCTCGGTGGAGAAGGGCGTCGCGCGCGGGAAGAAGCACTCGATCATCATGATCGCCGAGGGTGCGGGCCACGCATTCGGCCTTGCGACCGATCTCGGCCTCGCGTGCGGACAGAAGTGCCGGGCCGTCGTTCTGGGTCACATCCAGCGCGGCGGATCCCCGAGCGGATTCGACCGCATTCTCGCGAGCCGGATGGGCGAGCACGCCGTGCGCGCTCTGTACGAAGGCGAGTCCGGCGTCGCTGTGGGACTTCAGTGTTCCGAGACCGTCATCTACCCGCTTCAGCAGGCGTATCACCATCTGCACGAGCTCAAGCAGGACATCTACGAACTTGCGAAGGTACTGGCACAGTGACGTATTCCGGCGGCTACACCGGCCGCGTTCTCAATGTCGACCTGTCGGGTCGAAGTTGGCATGTGGCCGATCTCGACCCGGAACTCGCGCGCGGGTTCATCGGTGGGCGCGGTCTGGGCGCGCGCATGCTCTACGACATGACGTCGGCAGGCACCGACCCGCTGTCACCGGAGTCCCCGTTGATCTTCGCGACAGGGCCGCTCACGGGAACCAAAGCGCCCACGTCCGGCCGGTTCTCGCTCACGGGGCGCTCGCCGCTCACGGGCACTGTGCTCGACACGAACTGCGGCGGCGCGTTCGGCGCACGGCTGAAAGGCGCCGGGTTCGATGCGCTCGTCTTGACCGGCTCTGCCGACGAGCTCCTGACGCTTGAGATCGACGCGGAAGGCGTGCGTTTCGAGAGCGCGGCAGATCTCGCAGGTCGCGAGATCGGCGAGGTCACGGCTGCACTGCTGGGCGATCGTACGGGCGCGAGCGCGGCGGTCATCGGGTCGGCGGGCGAGCGGCTCGTCAAGCTGGCGACGATCATGGTCGACGCGAAGCGGGCTCTCGGGCGCGGCGGCATGGGCGCGGTCCTGGGCAGCAAGAACGTCAAGGCCATCGTGGTCACCGGCGCCGGACGCCCGGCCGTGGCGCGCCCCGACGACCTCGAGTTCTTCCTGTACGAGGTCAAGAAGACGCTTTCGGCCAATCCCGTCACCAGCACGGCCCTGCCGCGCTTCGGGACCGCGATGCTCGTGAGCGTTCTCGGCAAGCGGGGCCTGATGCCCGCGCTCAACTATCGGATCGACGGGCGCGAGAGCGTCGACGCGCTCTCCGGTGAGCGACTTGCCGATGAGTTCCTGGTCAAGCGATCGGGCTGCTGGGGCTGCCCGATCGCATGCGGTCGCCAGACGCGGACCGCCAACGGCGAGGGTCACGGCCCGGAGTACGAGACCATCTGGGCCCTCGGCGCGAACCTCGGCATCGACTCGTTGGAGTCGGTCATCGAGCTCAACTACCTGTGCAACGACCTCGGTCTCGACACAATCTCGGTGGGCGGCACCATCGCCGCTGCGATCGAGCTTGCAGAGGGCGGCGCCGACCTGCCGGTGCGCCGGGGCGATGTCGCAGCAGCCCGTGCTGCTATCCAGGCGCTCGCCACCAGGCGCGGCGAGTTTGGCGATGCGATGGCCGAGGGTTCGCGCTTCCTCGCCCGCGCCCACGGCAGGCCCGGGGTCGCGATGCAGGTCAAGGGCCTGGAGCTGCCCGCCTACGATCCTCGCGGGATGCAGGGCCAGGGCCTGGGCTACGCGACCTCCAATCGCGGCGGGTGCCACCTGCGGGGCAACATGCTCGGCTTCGAGGTCCTGGGCACTCCGAAGCTCGTCGATCGCTCCGGGGTATCCGGGAAGGCCGGGCTGCTCATCGTCTCGCAGCATCTGGGGGCGGCGCTCGACTCGCTGTCGCTGTGCAAGTTCTCGAGTTTCGCGCTGTCCGAGGAGCACTATGCCCGGCTCTACTCGGCGGTCACGGGCTTTGACGTGAGCGGCCAGGACCTGCTGCTCGCGGGAGAGCGCATCTGGAACCTCGAACGAATGTACAATCTCCGTGAGGGCTTCACCGCTGCCGATGACGTCCTTCCCACGCGGCTGCTCGAGGAACCGAACGCCGAGGGTGAGGTCGTCCATCTCGACGAGATGCGTGCAGAGTACTACCGTTTCCGTGGCTGGAGTGTCGCCGGCGTCCCGACTTCGGCCAAACTCGAGCGGCTGGGGCTCGGTGGTCTTGATGCCGGATAGAGCGACCGGAGATGCGATGCCGGCCACGCTGCGTGCGCCTTCGACAGGTGGGGAGTAGGGATGCACGAGCAGTTCCGGGACATCGGTCGCGACATCTATCTCGCCGGGCTCATCTCGAGCCACGGCGGCAACATGAGCGTGCGCGTCGGAGATCGGGTGCTCATCACGCGGCGCGGCTCGATGCTTGGCCGCATGCAGCCGCACGACATCATCGAGACCGCCCTTGAGCACGACGACTCGGAGATCGCCCTCGCTTCGACCGAGATCGTGGTGCATCGTGCCATCTATCGGCAGACGAACGGCCTGGCCATCGTCCACACCCATTCGCCGCACACGATCCTTCGCTCCATGATCGACGACGAGATCGTCCCGATCGACTCCGAGGCCAGCTACCTGCTGCACAAGGTGCCGGTCTTCTCGCTGCCGCAGACCGCCGGGTCGACCGAGGTGGCCGAGGTGGTCGCGCAGGGGTTGCGTGAGTACAAGTGCGTCCTGCTGCGCGGGCACGGACCGTTTGCGATCGGTACCGTTCTCGAAGAAGCGTTCCAGTGGATATCCTGCCTGGAGATGGCGTGCAAGATACTGAACCTGCGGGATTCCCTTGGTCTTGAGACCAAGGAGTACCGCGAGCACGGTGAGGAGTACCGGAAGTGGTAGACGACGACAGCGCCCGGGATCGCGAGACGGATTGGTACGTTCCGCCTGCCGACCAGCGCCACGACTCCGCACGTGACGGCGACCCGGATGCGCGCCGCCCGTCGCTGCTCGAGCAGGCCAAGGGCGCAGAGGCCATGTTCCTTTCGGGCAAGCACGAGCATCACACCGACGTCGAGAGCGCTGTGCGCTACTTCCTCGAGTTCCTGAGGGGCTTTGAGTTCATGCGCGCCGATCGTCCGGTTGTCACCGTGTTCGGCTCCGCGCGATTCCCCGAGGGGCACGCGTACTACGAGCTCGCCCGCGCTGTCGGAGCCGCGTTGGCCGAGAGCGGCTTTGCGGTGATGACGGGTGGCGGACCCGGTGTGATGGAGGCCGCCAACCGGGGCGCCAAAGAGGCCGGCGGCCTGTCGATCGGCTGCAACATCCACCTGCCGACCGAGCAGGAGCCCAACCCCTACCTCGACCGCTACATGGATTTCGAGCACTTCTTCGTGCGCAAGGTGATGCTCGTGAAGTACTCGTGCGCCTTCGTGATCATGCCCGGCGGCTTCGGAACGCTCGACGAGCTGTTCGAGACGCTCACGCTCATGCAGACGCACAAGATCACGTCGTTTCCCGTCGTCGCGATGGGCGTGGACTACTGGGCCCCGCTGCTGGGCTTCTTCCGCGAGCAGCTTGTGGCCGAAGGGACGATCACCGAGCAGGATCTCGACTTCGTGCACGTGACCGATGATGTGGCGGAAGCCGTGGGCCGGATCCGAGCACATCCCAATGGCTGCAATCACGTTAGCGCAACCCCGCCGCACTTCCCGCACAGGCCCTAGGCGGCGGGCGGCCCCTGGCTCCACATCGTACGGAGCCCCGCACGCACCGTGGCTGAGTCGATCGCCTCTCCCTTCGCGACAGCGTCCTCGGCCGAATGTGGCTCGTTCGGGGCCGCCGGGACCTGGCGGAAGAGCTCTGCGACTCCGGACTCAAGGAAACGAGATCGCTGCGCATAGCCGTGCGTGTCGCTGCGTCCGAAGGGCTGGGTGTAGTAGCGCAGCGGGTAGGTGACGTACAGGTCGTTGCGGGCGCGCGTGCAGGCGACGTAGAAGAGCCGCCGCTCCTCGGCGATCTCTTCAGGCGAGCCCGTGGCCATGTCCGAGGGGATGTTCCCGTCGGCCGCGTGAATGACGTGGACCACGTCGAACTCGAGCCCCTTGGCGGAGTGCATGGTCGACAGCACCAGATAGTCCTCGTCAAGCAGTGGGGGACCGGCGAGCTCCTGGGTGTAGGCGGGCGGATCGAGCGCAAGCTCGACGAGCAGGTGCTGACGATCCGGGAACCGGCCGGACATGTTCTCTATCTGCTCGAGGTCTCGGGCGCGGGCTTCGGCGTTGTCGTAGCGCAGCTGGAGCAGCGGCAGGTAGAACGTCCGCGCGGCGTGCACCTGCGTAGCGAGCTCGCCCGGCGCGGCACTCGCCAACCCGCGCATCAGTGTCACCAGGCCCGGCCAGACCTCCGTCGCCGATTCCGGTGCCGTCCATCCGACCCAGGCCTCGAAGTCCCCGCCGCCTTCGTCGAGCGCACCCATGAGCCCCTGCGCGGTCTTCGGGCCGATGCCGGGGAGCAGGCCGAGCACGCGGAGGCCCGCGATCTCGTCGCGTGGGTTCTCCGCGAGGCGCAGAAACGAGGTGAGGTCCTTAACGTGGGCCATCTCGATGAACTTGAGCCCACCGTACTTGACGAAGGGGATGTTGCGACGCGCGAGCTCGATCTCGAGGGCAGCTGAGTGGTGACCCGCTCGAAACAGCACGACCTGTTCCTTGAGGCGTGTGCCGCGCTCGCGGTGCTCAAGGATCCTGTCGATTACGTACGTTGTCTGCTCGACCTCGTCGCGGCAGCAGACCAGGACCGGACGGGCGCCGCCCTCGCGCTCGGTGAACAGGGACTTGTCCCGGCGCTCCTCGGCCTGTGCGATCAGCGCGTTCGTCGCATCGAGGATCGGGCGCGTCGAGCGGTAGTTGTGCTCGAGGGTGACGACCTGTGCTCCGGGATGCCGCTCTTCGAAGTCCATGATGTTGCGCACGGTGGCCGCCCGGAAGGAGTAGATCGCCTGCGCGTCGTCTCCGACCGCGGTGACGAGCACGTCGCCGGAAGCGAGAGCGGATACGATCTCCGCCTGGAGTACGTTCGTGTCCTGGTACTCGTCGACGAGGACGCGATCGAAGCGCTCGCGTATCGATTCGCCGCTTGCCGATGAAAGCAGTGCATGCCAGAACACGAGCAGGTCGTCGTAGTCGAGCACCCGCTGACGCTCCTTGCGGTCTGTGTACGCATCGAAGAGCCTGCCGAGATCGTCGATCGCGTCCTTGCACCAGGGGAAGCGCTCCCGGATCACCCGGTCGAGCGGCTCGCGTGCGTTGACGCACCGCGAGTAGATATCCAGGCACGTGGCTTTCTGGGGGAAACGGCGTGTTCTTACGGAAAGCCCGAGTTCGGTGCGGCTCACGTGCATCAGATCCTCGGCGTCTCCCCGGTCGAGGATGGTGAAGTCCGGTTCGAGCCCGATGTCCCGCCCATGGATTCGTAGCAGCCGTGTCGCCACGGCATGGAAGGTGCCGCCCCAGACCCGGCCGCTCGATCCGGTGCCCGATGCAGGCGGCTCCATGGGTTCGTCCGGGAGCCCGCTGCCGGTGAGGAGCGCGTCCACACGGCGCAGCATCTCCCCGGCGGCCCGCCGGGTGAACGTGAGCAGCAGGATGCGCTCGGGCCGGACCCCCGAAGCGATGAGATGGGCCACGCGGTGTGCGAGCGTAGTCGTCTTGCCCGTCCCCGCGCCGGCCACGATCAGCAGCGGTCCGCCTTCATGGGCGGCGGCGTTGCGCTGCGCCGGATTGAGGTGTCGCAGGACTGCTGCGGCGCGCGCGGGGGTGGGGGTGTGTGGCGCGTGGGTGTCCATGAGTTCCTCCCGGAAGAGCCGATGTGCCAAGTGTATCCGCCCCTCGATCGAAAGTCGAACATATGTTCGCCGTGTGCATGCTGTGAGCGCGGCCGGATTCGCGGGTAGCAACAGACTGTCACCTGCAGGAGGGCAAGCCCATGAGCGATGAAGCCGGCTACACATCACGCCGGGTGGTCGTCACGTACCTGACCACCAACGTGCTGTTCACACTGGCGACCTCGATCATCTGGGGCGTCAACACGCTGTTCCTCATGGACGCCGGGCTCGACATCTTCCAGGTGCTCGTGGTCAACGCGGCCTTCACGGCCGGGCAGGTCGTGTTCGAGATTCCGACGGGAGTCGTCGCGGACACGATCGGGCGCAAGGCATCGTTCCTCCTCGGTATACTCGCGCTCTTCGCTTCAACGCTGTGGTATGTGGGGAGTTCGGTGTACGGCTGGGGTCTCTGGTCGTTCATCGGCGCATCCGTGCTCCTGGGCTTCGGCTTCACGTGCCAGACCGGAGCGGTTGACGCGTGGCTCGTCGACGCGCTGGATCACACGGGCTACGACAGACCGCGCGAGCAGGTCTTCGCGTGGGGCGGCATGAGCTTCGGCATCGCGATGCTGGGCGGCACGCTGCTCGGCGGCGTACTCGGTCAGTTCGATCTGGTCTGGCCGTACCTGGCGCGCTCGGCGATCCTGCTCGTGGCGTTCGCCGTCACGCTGGCCATGATGCGCGACCTGGGCTTCGAGGCGCGTCCGCTCTCGGTTCATACCTTCGGCGCGGAGAGCCGCCGTATCGCGCGCGCCGGAGTGGAGTTCGGGTGGCGCAACCCGGTCATCAGGCCGCTGCTCTTCGTGTCAGGGCTCGGCGGCACGTTCTTCCTCTACGCGTTCTATGCCTGGCAGCGCTACGCGCTCGACCTGCTCGGACGCGAGCTCGTGTGGGTTTCCGCCCTGCTCGTGGCGGCGTTCTCGGCCGCGGGGATTGTGGGCAATCTGCTGGTCAAGCCGGTCATGCGACAGGGCGAGCGCAGGCGGGACCCGGGCAGGGTGCTGGCCGTGATGATCGCGTCGGGCGGCGCGCTCATGCTCGGGATCGCGGCCGTTGGCCTTGCGGGACTTGCGCCGGGCGTCTGGCCGCTTGCGATCGCGTCGGTGCTGTGGATCGGCTTCGGCGTGATGTTCGGGCTGATGCAGCCGGTGCGGCAGGCGTTCATCAACGAGCACATCCCAAGCGCGCAACGGGCCACTGTGCTCTCCCTCGACTCGTTCTTCTCCGACGTGGGAGGGGTGGCGGGCCAGCCCGGCCTTGGGTGGGTCGCGCGTGCGGTCTCCATTCCGGCGGCGTACGCGCTCGGTTCTCTCGCGCTCTTCGCGAGTGCGCCGCTGTACGCGCTGGCCGGAAGGGTCGCCTCGGCACGTTCGCGCAGCGCTGACGCCGAGGAATGAGCTGGTGCCCGGGGCGGGGATCGAACCCGCACTCCCTTTCGAGAACCGGTTTTTGAGACCGGCGCGTCTGCCTGTTCCGCCACCCGGGCACGGGTGCGTCGCGTCGTGGATTATACGGAAGCGTAGGCCGCAGGGGTAGGGGATCGTGCGTGCCCCATGCAGGCCCCACGCAGGCCCCATGCAGGAGGACGCCGCCCGGGGACGGTGGGCGGCGTCCTGCGTGGTGCGCGATCCCGGGAGGGGTCAGTTCACGAGATGCGCGGTAGATGCATTGGTGGCGGGGCGGGGCAGATCGCAGGTGGCGCGGAGCGGTTGGGGTATGGGCGATGCCGCCCGGCGTTCGGCCGCGCCGCGTACATCGTGCCCGATCACCTGGAGAAAGGCCCGCACGACCTCGGCGTCGAACTGCTTGCCGGCACCACGCATGAGCGTGGAGATCGCCTGGACTGGCGTCGAGCGCAGTTGGCCGGGGCGCGGGCTCGTCATCGTGTCGTAGACGTCGCAGACCGCGAGTATCCGGGCGGTCATGGGCACAGCGTCGCCGCGGCGACCTGCGGGATAGCCGGAACCATCGAGGCGCTCGTGATGGGCGAGGATCGTTTCCTGTACTGAGACGGAGAACCCGGCGTGCCGGGCGACATCGGCACCGAGCGAAGGGTGCCGGGTGGTCAATGTCATGCTGTCGGCGAGGGGATCGGGCAGTCCGACAGTTGCTGACTCCGACATCTGCAACAGGCCCACGTCAGCGAGGAGTGCCGAGATCCGCATGTCCGAGAGTTCCCGGGAGTGCAGGCCCAGCAGCTTGCCGATCGCGACAGCGTGATCGGCGATGCGCTCGGCGTGCCGTTGGTAGTCGGGGATTCGCTGGTCGAGTAGGGCGGAGAGCACCGAGAGCGTGCCGTCCAGCTGGTCGCTGACCTCTGCGAGCAGCAGCCGGTTCTCAAGCGACAGCTCGACGATGCGGGACATAAGGACGAGACCTTCGAGCTGGTCCGATGAGAACGCATCCTCCTGGCGCCACAGGCATACGACCGACTTGAGCTCCCCGCGGATACGGAGCGGCACGGCGATCGCCTCGCCGCCCATCGCGTTCTCGTGCGCTACGAGCGCCTTGCCCGCACGCACGGCGTCCAGTGCGACCTGGAGCACCGCCGACTGGGCTGCGCATTCGTCGATAGTGCCGTCTGATATGAGCGACACGTCATCGCCGACCACGGCAGCCGCGTTGGCGCCGAAGTGGCGCGTGGCATCGGTGAGGACGCGCTCGAGAGCGTTGGCCTCGGTAAGAGAGCTCATGACAGATGCCGTGTGCTGCGCGAACGAGAGGCGCTCGTAGGCAGCGGCGATCTCGCCGTTGGCGAGCTCGAGACGGGAGTGGGTCTCCAGGAGACTGGCTCGGAGTCGCCGGTGCTGGTCGAACAGGTAGACGATGAACGTAAGCAACAGACCCACGAACAGCGTTCGTGCGATCTGGTTGCCCAAGACCCATATCTCCGGAACAGCGATGTCGGTCGCCAGCGCGACGATGAGCGCGACGATCATGGAGAGCAACACGACCATGATCGTGTAGGACAACGTATTGAGCTGGCCTTCTCGCTTGAGCAGTCTTTGTATGTCCGACCCTGGCATGCTGACCCCTCCGCTCGGACCGACTTCCTGGCTGTCGATCTACTCTTTGCATCGGGTTTCGCGGACAGGCGGTTGAATCCATCTGACGAACGGTACCACCTCCGCAACCACGGGCGACGTACGGTACCAAGCGTCGCGTAGCGGCCGTCGCTCCCGGGTCGAATCCGGACGCTCGCCACCCGCTCGCCGGGGTCCGCTCCGCGTATACTGCTCGCATGACGACTCCGCAGCACACACCGGCCCTCGAATTCGCCGCCCGGCATCTCGACAACGTGGCCGACAACCTCCAGCTCGTCGCCGATCTTGGCTACGGCGACGTCGCTCTCGCCGTGCCGACGGCTGCGGGCACCTTGCGGGTGATCGCCGACGCGCGCCCGATGACGGCCATCGCGGCGATCGCCTCGACCCGGGTCGGACGCTCGCTTCGCCATGACGATGAGCCCGAAGGCTACGCAGCGCTCGGTGGTGCAGGCGTGGTCGCCGGCGAGCGCCGTCGCATCACGCGGGGGATCGCCTACATCACCACCGCGTACCCCGTGGGTCCCCCGGAAGCACCCTACGGTGTGATGCTGAGGGACCTGGCGCTGCAGGTCATCGAGGCGCCCGGCAAGATGGAGCAGGTCTTCATGCAGGCCGCCGAGGAGTTGCTGGCGCTGCTTGCGGCCGCCCCGCTGCTCGACGTCGACTCCGGCGAGCCGTTCGCCACGGTCCGCCGCGCGGGCGACGGCCTCATCCGTGCCGATGAGCGCGGAGTCTCGACCTACGCGAGCCCGAATGCCGTCAACATCATGAAGCTCGCGGGCCTCGAAGGCGTCATCGCAGGCAGGGACGTGGCGGTGCTTCCCGGCGCAGGCGAGGCGATCCTGCCTGTCCTGACCACGCGCAGCGCGCGCGGGCTTGAGATCGCTGCCGGCGACCGTGTTCTCGGCTACCGCGCGATCGGGCTCGACGACGGCGTCCTGATACTCGTCGAAGACAACACAGAGGCGCGCCGTCGCGAAGCCGAGATCAAGGTCAAGGATGCGACGATCCGCGAGGTCCATCACCGCGTCAAGAACAACCTGCAGACGATCGCGTCGCTCCTGCGCATCCAGGGCCGCCGCGCTGAGTCCGAGGAGGCGCGCCGTGCGCTGGCCGAGGCTATGGAGCGGGTGAGCTCGATGGCTGTCGTGCACGAGATGCTCGCCGCATCGACCGAGGAGCGTATCGATTTCGCCGAGGCCGCCCACACGGTCGTCGACATGGTCCGCCGCGGCCTGGCCGGCGAGAACCCGGGCATCACCGTGGGCGTCGAGGGGGGCACCGGGCTCGTGCCCGCGCAGGTCGCGACCTCGCTCGCGCTCGTGATCGCCGAGCTCGTGCACAACGCGATCGAGCACGGCTTCGCTGCGCGGGCGCAGGGCGACGTCAGGGTCACGATGCGGCGACTGCCGGGCGAGATCGTGGTCACCGTCCGCGACGACGGCGTGGGCCTGCCGCAGGATTTCGAGATCGACTCCTCGGCGAATCTCGGTCTGGCTATCGTGCGCACGATCGTCCAGGACGACCTGCGCGGAACGCTCACGTTCGGCAAGGGCCGGGGTGCCACGGTCACCGTCCGTTACCCGCACGCCGATTCCGCCGAGGAGTGACCGATGCGCGTTGTGATCGCCGAAGACGAGGCCATCATCAGGATGGACCTGCGGGAGATGCTCGAAGAGGAAGGCCACGATGTCGTCGGGGAGGCGCGCGACGGAGCCGAGGCGCTCGCACTCGTGCGCGACCTGCGACCCGAGATCGTGTTCATGGACATCGAGATGCCCGTCATGACCGGCCTCGAAGCGGCACGAGTGATCGCCGACGATGCGCTCGCGCCGGTCGTGATGGTGACCGCGTTCTCGCAATCGGCCTACGTGGACGAGGCGTCGCGCTCCGGAGCGATGGCGTACCTGATCAAGCCGTTCACCAAGGCCGATATCCTTCCGGCGATGGCCCTTGCCGTGGCGAGGTTCGCCGAGACGCGGCTCCTTGCCGATGAGGTCGCCGACCTCTCCGAGCGGCTCGAGACCCGAAAAGCGCTCGATCGCGCCAAAGGCGTGCTCATGAGCCGCGGCATGACCGAGCAGGAAGCGTTCACGCGCCTGCAGCGTCTGGCGATGGACAAGCGCAAGTCGCTGCGCGAGGTCGCCGAGGCGATCCTGCTGGCCGCCGAGGCCGAGGCCGCGGACGAGGGGTAGCGGCTAGCTCTTGGCCCTCCGCGCGAAGCTCGCGGTCGAGGTAACTCCGTTGGCGGAGTCGTGCACGTTCACGGTGATCGCGTCGCAGGTCACATCCATACTCGTGAAGCTCGGCGGCGTGGTGCCGCGCGTGCGCCACGTGGTCGCCGTGCCGCTCGTGACCACGAGCATATCCGCGACCGGCCAGGTGTAGGGCACGTGTTTGTGGCCGGCGACGACGAGGTCGACCTCATGGTCCGCGAGGATCTCGAGCACTTCACCGGCGTCCCAGACGACATTGCGCTCGCGCCCCGTTCCCGGAATCGACACGAGGTGGTGATGCAGCGCGACCACCGAAAACCGTCCGGCGGCCTCGTCGAGCCGTTCCGCGAGCCAGCGGTGGCGATGGCGACCGATCTCCCCGTCGTCGAGGTCGGGCTTGCTCGAGTCGAGCCCGATCACGCTCACACCCTGGGCCACGCCGCTCGCGCACGGCACCGCCAGCGAGAAGTCCCACGTCGCGTACCGGTCGCCGAAGATCCTCTCGAAGTGCACGTACCCCACCTTCCGCGCATCGTGATTGCCGATGAGAACCGCCACGTGCGGACACTCGACGCGGTCGATCCATTCGCGGGCGAGCTCGAACTCGTCCGGGTAGCCGTTGACGGTCAGATCGCCGGGGATGAGTACGAGGTCGGGCTCCATCGCGTTGACTCGCGTGATCACGTTCTCCATGAGCCCTGCATCGAATCGCGGGTCGCCACAGTGGATGTCGGAGAACTGCGCGATGCGGAAGCGTTCAGGCGTAGCCATGCGGACCTCCTCGGCAGGTGATAAGGGGAGTATTCCCTGTCGGAGACGTGCCGGGTGCCGGGCGAGCACGGAGTGTCGGGAATTCAGCACTTGATTGGCATGGCCCTCTCGCTTGCTGACGGCGAACGCATCACGGGAACCTGGACACGATGCAACTCTACGGGTCGGACTGGCGCGTGTGCGGGGGCGATGGCCGGACGGTGGCGCGCATGAACGATTGACTTTCATTGATATATGATTTACTTTCTATACATGCGA
>CAMTYE010000002.1:0-286678 GCA_947085935.1 uncultured Actinomycetes bacterium
CACTGGGACTCGTACTCGGGTGTGTGCTCGAAGACCATCCGCACGGCCCTCTCTCGCACCTCTTTGGGATACCTGGTTTGTCTGCTCATGACCCCATCCTCTCAAACGACGGGGTCTCCGGGAATCCCGGGGCGATTCACACCGCCGAGGGATCCTTGGCTAGGAGAAGGATTCCGGCAGCGGTCGCATAGTGCTCACCCGAGACAGGCTCACGCCATACGAGGCCGCGCAAGGCTGCGCCGGCCAGAAGGTCTTCGTCGGAGAGATCGTCAGGATCGCGCTCCTCAGCCGCGGCAACAAGACGGCGCGTCACCCCGATATCAAGCTCGTCCCATCGAACCCGATCGAGCGCGCGGGACTCGAACTCAGAGGTGGCGGCGATGGTCTGCTCGGCGATTTCGTTCTCGTCACTGGTTGGAGCGATGCCAAAACGCTCCTTCAACAGGTTGACGAGCGCCAGTCGCACCTCCCGCTGTAGCTCGATGACGTTGCTGAAGCGCTTGTACTTCAACTCGTCTTCGTCGATCTCGGCGAGCAGCGCTTCGGCCCCCTCTTCACGCTTGACGTGCCGCTCCCCCTTGATGAACGCGACAACGGGCAGCCCTCGCTCCTTTGCGCGGCGATACTCTGTGTGCGTGATAGTCAGCTCGCCTGCGCGCGCACCCTCTTTGAGACCCACAATGACCAGGTGAACTTGACAGCCATCCAAGCACTCCAAGCAGCCATCCATGGCCTTCGTGGGGGATGCGGGCTCGAATTCGTACAACACGGGCACACAGTGCGCCGACAAGAATGGGTCGGTGCTCAGGAGGTTCTGAACGATAAGACGCTCGTCCTCGAGTTCCTTCTGCACCGAACTGACGAACACGCGGATCATATCGGCCACTAGCGCGCTCCATCCGTGTTCGAACCCTTCGATACATGAGCCACCGGTAGGCGTGCCGTCTCATCCACTACATCGAGTGCCGGCATCCCGTCCTTGATCGCATCCGCGATCGCTACGGCGGCTTTGCTCGCGTCCGGATAGCATTCCATGAGCGTGGTGCTGGCGAAGCCGCCGGGCATCAGTACCCGCACACCGCCACCGTCCGCAGCAACGATTCGGTAGACGTCCTGCTTCTCGTACACGCTCATCGCCCCTCCCGCTTCTTCTTGATGGCGGGTAGCGCGTCGGGCAACACGACCCACGGACTCTTGTGAGCCGCGGGATCGAGCTTCCTCGAGTACGGCACGACTCCCTTATACATATCCGCCCGCAGAGTCTTGGCAGGCATCCCGACAATCGCCGCCGCTTCGTCGGCGAGCATCAGCTCTGACAGGAACAGACCGACAAGGCGGTCGGCCTCTTCCGGTCCGAACAGTTCGCCCAAAGCCTCACGCGCCGTCTGCGGCCGACCGGGTATCGGCTCACGCACAACCACCCAGCGGCGTTGGCCGTGTGGTTTGACCGACTCGGACATGAGCCTCGCGTGCTTCGTGTCGCCCTGCGACAGTCGGTACTCGAAGACGCTGAGCGACATGCCGAGCTCGGCGGCTGCCTCGCGCTTCGTCATGAGATCTTCCAAGAACATCTGAGTGAGGCGATCAGCCTCGTCAGCTCCTACTCGACCGACTAACTCAGCGTGCGCGGTTCTCTTGGTCATGAGCTGCGTCCCTCCTCACTGGCCCCCTCTCGCGTACCGAGGAGGAATCTCTCCACGAAGTTGAGCCCTTTGGTCACGTTCTCTTCCATCCTGAGACTCAGCGCTTGCTCCAGAGCGTTGCCCTGGTCCGTCCAGTCGGTCAGCCTGTCGCACTTCTCTTCCATCGCCAGACGGATCGTGGCAAACGCGCGTATCACGTCGCGCTTCTTGACGTCCTTGAACTCTCTCACGCGCCGACCCTCCTCTCATTGTGGCGTACCGCTTGACTGATGGCAATGCATGCCGAGGCTCAGCGATCTGGCAGCTTCCAGGCCTCGGCGAGGCCCCGGATGAGGTTGTCCACAGGCATTTCGCCGGTGACGGTTGAACTTGATGTCTTATCTGATGTACCGGGTGAAGTGGGCTTCACCCTTGCCGTGCTTGCATGGGTGAAGCCCACTTCACCCATGTTCTGCAGTGCGCTGCACCCGTCCACCACGTCTTGTGGATAACTCCGCCGCGGTTGGTAGAGCAGAGGCAGCGCCTCGATTGCTGAGACGTTGATGACGAAACGGTTGGAGAATCCACGGTGCTTCTTGGTCTGCGGATCGGTGAACCGACCACCCTTGGCGACGATTTGCAGTAGATCGGCTGCGATGAGGTCGTTGACGTTGTTGATTGCGGAACGTCTTGAGCAGCCAAGCTTGCCCGCGAGCTCGTCGTACGACGGCCAGCAGAAGCCATCGTCACTTGCTCGGTCGGCAAGGATCAGGAGCGTGAGCTTGAGATGGGGTTTGCCGCCGTAGCGCTTGATGACCGCGCTCATGACCGAGATGCTCATGAACTAGGTCAGCCGGTTCAGTGCTTGTCCGGGCGATATCGCGTCCCGGTTCGGGTGGCATTGCGCACTCACTTGTTGGCGCCGCCCTTGATGAACGCGTCGAGGGCCTGCCGGGAGACACGAATCGTCTTGCGATCGAGTCCTGGGATTCTGGGTAATCTCCCCGAGCTGACGAGCTCGCGAGCTCGCCCGACGCTAACCTGGAGTTCCCTCGACACATCCTTGATCCTGAGCACTGTGGCGCAAGCCTTGCCCCGCTCGACATCGAGGTCATCGGCGGTCTGAGCGGGCGGATCACTGGCGGTCATCTGCGGCCGCCTCTCGCAGTCTGTCGACGTACTCAACGAGGCTGCCAGCCGTAACCAGCGTCCTCCGACCTATCTTGACCCGCTCAAGTTCTCCGCCCTTCAGAAGCGCGTACAAGCTGGTTCGCTGAATACCAAGCTGCGCGGCTGCTTCGCGGACGGGATACAGGAGGCGGCCTTGTGCGCTGACGGCGTTCACGGCTTCTCGATCTCGACAAGCAGCTCACGCGGGTCGCCACCGAATTCGAGGGCGACGGCGAGCTTCTTGAGCTGCGACGCATAGGGCTTGCCGATGTACCTGTTCTCGATCTGTCCAACAGTTGCCGCATGCATGAGGGCAAGACGCGCCAGTGCGGAGCGCGTGAGTCTCTTGTCCTCTCGCAGCTTCTGAATCATGAGCATGTATTGTTCCCTTCGCTTCACAGCTTGTCCTATGCGTAGTATCGTGTCCGTGTCGGCATACGTGAAGACGGATAGACAGGACATAGCCGTGACAGCCAGAAGCACTGAAGTGTCCCCCGCCTCGCTCGTCGTGTTCGAGTGGTCACGCGTGGACAACCCGCATTGGGTCGGCTCTGAGGGTCTTCGAGTGCTCTGCGGCTTCAGCGCCGACGAGACCTACCGACCCCTCAAATCCGAACTCGCGCTCTTTCGCACGTTTGCCTCTTTGCCAGACACAGAGGACGCGTTTGCCGCGTTTGCCGGCAGGTACGGTGACCTTTACGACGCCGACTACCTTGTCCGGAATGGAAGGGTGCTATTGCACGACGATGGCCTAGATGAAGGCTCGGGGTTCGACGGCGTTGGGAACACGTTTGCCGTGTGGCGGGCCCATCGTGGGCTCCTCGCCTTTGCGCTGCGTCTTTGGGACGCGCTCAACGAAGGGCGCTCGCGAGACGTGATCGGGGTTGACCTTGTTCTGACGGCCACACCTGATGGCGTCATCGACGATTCCGCACGTCGCCCTTGCATGAGAATCAAGGGGCGCATCGGGAAGCTGCAATTGGCTCTTGGAGCACATCCGAGCGCGATTCCGGCCATCGGTGGGGAATACAGCTGGCTCGGATACGCCTCGAAGTCCAGCTCCCCTGACGCGATCCTCCGGTCGGCCCTCGCAACACTGATTACCGAAATGTGCGGTTCAGTTGACGTTGCGATGGAGGTCAGTAGCGCACAAGCCGGTGGGCTCAGACTGACGTTCGAGGTCTCATCACTAATCGGCGCGATGTGGCTGCAGTTCGCCCTCGCCGTCGATGGGAACCGAGAGTACCGCTCCTGTCCCGAGTGCGGCGAATGGTGGGACTCCACGGAGACACGGTCGGACCGACAGACCTGCAGTGACCGTTGCCGCAAGCGGCGTCACCGCGCAGAAGTCCTGAGTCAGCAGACTACGAAGAGGGGCAAGTGAAATGGGCAAGAGAGTCTACTGCGAAGACGGAACTTACCGAGTCGATGGCAAGAGGTCGAAGGGAGACGGCTCCTGGACCGAGCGATCGGGCGGTGGATGGTCATACGAAGTGATGCGGAACGGCCACAGACTTCGGGCCGTCGGTCGCACGAAGACCGATGCACGCAATGAGATGAAGGAGCAGATCCGACGCCTCGAGGAGGGGCAACCGGCAAAGGACGCCAAGGTCACGGTCGCGGCATGGATGGCCGAGTGGAAGACCGTCCAGCTAGAAGCAAAACCTCGGAAGGCCACGACGAAGTCGGCTTACAAGACGCTTTCCAGACTGCACATCGAGCCAGACCCCATAGGTAGGCTCGCGCTCGACAAGCTCAAGCCCTCCGATATCGATCGCTTGATTGTCCGGTTGCGCGGCAAGGGCCTGGCCGAGTCAACCGTGCGACAGATCTACCACATCCTGCGTCTTGCGCTCTCAGGAGCCGTGCGAGATGGCCTGCTTGCCCGCAACCCCGCGGAACTGGTCGATCGGCCGGTCCCGCCGCACAAAGAGGCCAGGCATCTCTCCCCCGCCGAACTGCGAAGCCTGCTTGAAGCAGCGGGTTCCTCTCGCAACCATGCGGTGATTGCGCTCATTGCCGCCACCGGAATGCGACGCGGTGAGGCCCTAGCCCTCCATTGGAAGGACGTTGACTTCCTCGGCGCGACCTTGCGGATCCGTGGCACCCTCGCTCGCGTTGACGGTCAGCTGATCGTCACCGACACGAAGACGGAGAAGTCGCGCCGAACTATCGAACTGGCGTCTGAGGTGATCGATCTGCTCGCGCGTCACAAGGATGCCCAGGCGCGGGAAGCCACGGCGGCGGCAAACATGTGGGAGAAGACCGGCTTCGTGTTCACCACGGCGTTCGGGAAGCCCGTGGATCCTCGCAACATCTACCGGACGCTGCAGGCAGCGGCGAAGAAGGCAAAGATCGAGGGCGCCGGCGTTCACACGCTGCGGCACTCATGGGCAAGCGCAATGATGGAGGGCGGCGAGAACATCAAGGTTGTCAGCGAGATTCTTGGCCACTCCAGCGTGGCTATCACGGGCGACATCTACGTGCACACGACTTCAGACAGCAAGAGGGCGGCGATGGCGTCCATGGCGAAGATCATCGGCCTCTGACGTGAAAGCTCATTGCCCGGCGAAATCGAAGCGCTATTACGACGGTATTACGACAAGTGCCCCGAAGACGAGCAGAGGGCCTGCCCCGGTTTCCCGAAACAAGCCCTCTACCTGCAAGTTCTAATGGTCGGGCTGACAGGATTTGAACCTGCGACCCCTTGACCCCCAGTCAAGTGCGCTACCAAACTGCGCCACAGCCCGAAACCGCCGCTAGGCGGCAAAGCAGTATGGTACGAGTCGCGGCGCGCCGACGCAAGAGTGACCCTCGGATGCTCCCACTCATCACGGCACCGCTACTCCCCCGCCGGTCCTCCGGTGACACCGCCACGGTACACGAGCACGTTGACGTCCTCGACCGTGATCATGCCGTCCGAGACCATCGCAGCGTAGACCTCCGCGAGCGCCGTTATCCGATCGGGCGTGTCGATGACGTGCACGAGCAACGGCAGGTCGACCGACATCCGCATGCCGTGTTTCGCATGTTCGCGACTGGTGGCCCCGTACCCCGACACACCGCGAAGAACCGTCGCACCCGCGCACCCCGCGATCCGCGCCTGCTCGACCAATGCCTCATACAGCGGCCTGCCGTCGTACTGATCGGCCTCACCGACGTACACGGAGAGCTTCTTCGCCTGTCCGCTAAGTGCCATGATGTTCCTCCTCTTCAGCTGCGGCCCGAAAGCCGCGCGATATCATCCATGAGTAGCCGTGCGATCTCGCGCTTGTGCATGATCGGCAGCTCCACCGCCCCATCGGGGCTTACGAACCACACCCGGTTGGCCGCGGTCGCGAAACCGATCGTCGGGTCGGATACATCGTTTGCCACGACGAGATCGAGGCTCTTGGCCTCAAGCTTTGACCGTGCGCCGGGAAGCGGGTCGCCCGTCTCTGCAGCGAAACCCACCAGGATACGATCGCCCTTGGCTGCTCCGAGCTCGGCAAGGATGTCCGGGTTGCGCGCCAGGGCGACCTCAGACGGGACCTCGTCCTTGCGCAGCTTCCCGGAAACCGGGTCCGCAGGTCTGAAGTCCGAGACCGCAGCACTGGCGATCACGACGTCGCATGAGGCGTACTCGGCGAGAACGGCGTCTCGCATATGGACTGCCGTGTTGACGCGCACCGTCGCGACGCCGAACGGGTCCGGAAGTGATGTCGGGCCGCTCACGAGCGTCACGCCTGCGCCGCGCCGCGCCGCCTCTTCGGCAATCGCGTACCCGGTTCGCCCACTGCTCATATTGCCGAGGAACCTGACCGGATCGAGCGGTTCGTACGTCGGCCCGGCTGTCACCAGAATCGACAGCCCTTCGAGATCGCATGAGCGGTTCAACTCGGCGTGGATTGCGGAGAGGATGTCGTCCACGTCCGCAAGGCGCCCCTCGCCGGTGTCGCCGCAGGCGAGGTCGCCTGTCGCGGGCTCGACGAACGTGACGCCGCGCTCCCGCAACACCGCGAGGTTGTCTCGCGTGACGGGCGCACGCCACATGTGCGTGTTCATGGCGGGCGCGATCACGAGCGGTGCCTCTGTCGCCAGCGCGGTGGTGGTGAGCATGTCGTCGGCCCGGCCGTGCGCGAGTTTCGCGATCACGTTCGCGGTACACGGCACGATAGCGAGCACGTCGGCCTCTTCGGCCAGCGAGATATGGTGCACCGGCGCGGTCGCCGGGTCGTCCCAGAGCGATGTCGTGACCGGCTCGTCCGACAGCGTTCTGAAGGTGAGGGGTCCGACGAAGCGCGTTGCGGCCTCGGTCATGACGACCTTGACTCGTATCCCGTCGCGAACGAGCGCCCGGACGACTTCGCATGCCTTGTACGCCGCGATCCCCCCGGTGACGCCGAGAACCACGAGCTTGCGCCCGGAGATGTGAGGTGTGCTGTGCATGAGGGGATTATCGCACGAGCGGGTGTCACGCGACGATGAACGGGAACAAACCCTGACGAACACCGAGCGCACGAAGCCATCCCGCCTGGCAAGGAGGATCCGCGTATGCCGGCTGAAGCAGGACTCAGCACCGTCGAGCTCAGAATCAGAATCGGAGGGCCCGCCGGCTTCGGCATCAAGGCCGCCGGCCAGTCGCTCGCGCGGGTCTTCGCGCGGGCCGGGTACGAAGCGTTCGACCTGACGGAGTACCCGTCGCTCATCAAGGGCGACCACAACACATACCACCTGCGCGTGAGCAGCGGTCCTGTGTTCTCGCACGTGCTCGCTACCGATGTCCTGGTGGCCCTCGACGAGCGCACCGTCAGCCAGCACCTCGGCGAACTCACCCCGGGAGCGGCCGTCATCTTCGACCCGGACGGCTTCGACGCCGCCGCCATCGAGGGGATCGACCCGGAATCCCACTGCCTCGTTCCGGTGCCGCTCAACGGCATCGTCGATCAGATCGGCGGGCTCAAGATCATGCGCAATGTGGCCGCCCTCGGGGCAGTGCTGGGGCATATAGGCTTTCCGGTCGAACTTCTCGAGGCCTCGATACGAGAGCAGTTCTCGCACAAAGCGCCCGAGATCGGGGACCAGAACGTGGCCTGCGCGCGTGCAGGCTACGAGCACGCCCGGAACAACAGCTGTGCGTTCCCGTTCAGGATAGGACCGCTCGAGGACCGGCCGCCCCGGATGCTCGTCGACGGCAACGAGGCGATCGGCCTCGGCGCACTGGCGGCCGGCGTCGGCCTGTACTGCGCGTACCCGATGACTCCCGCCTCGAGTCTGCTGCACTTCATGGCGGCTCACGGTGAGGACTACGGCGTGGTCGTCAAGCACACCGAAGACGAACTCGCGGCAATGAACATGGTGCTCGGCGGCGCGTTCGGAGGTACTCGATCCATGTGCGCCACCTCGGGCGGTGGCTTCGCGCTCATGGTCGAGGCGTTCGGCTTCGCCGGCGTGAGCTAGTCGGCCTGCGTGGTCGGTCTGTTCACGCGTCCGGGTCCGGCGACGGGCATGCCGACCTGGACCGAACAGTCGGATCTGCGCTTCGCGCTGCACGCGGCGCAGGGCGAGTTCCCGAGAGTCGTCCTCGCCCCGGGCGACCACGACGACGCGTTCCATCTCTCGTGGCAGGCGTTCAACCTCGCGGATCAGCTTCAGACCCCGGTGATCATCCTCGGCGATTCGTACCTCTCGGACAACCGCCGCACCACCGCTCCGTTCGACACATCACCAGTCGTGGTGGAACGGGGGGATCTTGTGACTGATGGAGATCTCGCCGAGCATCCCGGGGCACTTTCGGACGACGGCGCATATCTGCGGTACAAGGTGACGGAATCGGGCGTGAGCACCCGCGTGCTGCCGGGAGTCCCCGGCGCGACGCAGGTCGTGAACTCGTACGAGCACGACGAGCGCGGATACGGATCCGCCGGCGAAGACGCGGCAACACGCATCGCCCAGAACTCCAAGCGCATGCGCAAGCTCGAGCTCGCACGCGAGATGGTACCTCCGCCCGCCCGCTTCGGGCCTGACACGGCGGACCTCTCGATCCTGTTCTTCGGGTCCACCAAGATGCCGCTGCTCGAAGCGATGTCATGGCTTGAGGCGGACGGCGTCACCGTGAACGCGATGCAGGTGGTCACGCTTTCCCCCTTCCCCGCTGCCGACGTCGCGGAGTTCGTCGGTGGGGCGAGGCGCAGCGCCGTGGTGGAGGGAAACTACACCGGCCAGCTCCAGGGTCTCGTGCGCGAGCAGTGCCTCACCGATGTGGATCACTTCCTGCGGCGACACGACGGTCGCCCGTTCTCCCCCGAACAGATCAGCGCGTGGGCCAAGGAGGTGCTCGGCTAGATGCCTGAGGTCAAGGAGTTCAACACGGCACTGAAGCCGACGTGGTGTCCGGGCTGCGGCAACCACGGGATGTTCGAAGCGCTCAAACGCGCATATTCGGAGCTCGGGTGGGAGAAGCACCGGTTCGCGATGTTCTGGGGCATAGGGTGTCATGGCAACGGCGCCGACTTCTACGACGTCCAGGGCTTCCATGCGTTGCACGGCCGCTCGTTGCCGCCTGCGACCGCCTATGCGCTCACACGACCCGACCAGCACACGGTGGTCGAGATGGGTGACGGCGATGGGTACGGGCTCGGTCTCGGCCATTTCGTCCACGCCGCCCGACGCAACGTGAACCTGACATGCATCACCCACAACAACCAGATCTACGGCCTCACGACCGGTCAGGCATCACCGACGACCGACCACCTCATGCGAACAGTATCGACGCCTGACGGCGTGCTTGAGAACCCTGTCAATCCCATCGGTCTGGCCCTGGCCGAGGGTGCGACATTCGTCGCTCGCGGATTCGCGGGTGACATCCCCCACCTGACGGAACTCTACATCAAGGCCCTGACCCACCGCGGATTCGCGCTGGTCGATGTGTTTCAACCCTGTGTGACATGGAACAGGCTGAACACGTTCAAGTGGTTCAGAGAGCGGGTCTACAAGCTCGACGAGGGGGACTGGGATCCCTCCGACCGCCCTGCCGCTCTCGACCTCTCACTCACGACGTTCCACGAGTTGACCTGTGCGCCGGATGAGTGCCGGGTCCCTATCGGGGTCTACTTCGCCCGGGAAGGAGTTCCGACGTACGAGGACGGCCTCGAGGCCACACAGGTACCCGGCCACACCCGCGCACGAGGACCCCGCGACATCAGCGCACTGATCGACCAGGCCCTCTGACCGAATCAGCCGCCGAACACCGAGCGGAAGCGGACTGCTTCGGGTCGCGACACGGCCCGTATGAAGACCTCGGCCAGCACGGGATCGAACTGCGTGCCCATGCCGAGATCGATCTCCTGCAGAGCCGCGGTGAGCGTCATGCGGCCGCGGTACGGGCGCGGAGAGGTCATCGCATCGAAAGCGTCGCAGATCGCGAGCACGCGCGCCTCGAGCGGGATCTCCTCGCCAGCAAGCCCGTCAGGGTAGCCGCAACCATCCCATCGCTCATGATGTCCGCGGACCCAGCCGGCGGCAGGACCGAGCTCCGTGGCCGCCAGAAGCCGTTCGCCCAGTTCCGGGTGCTGTCGTACGAGTGCGCGGTCGGCCGGGCTGAGGCTCCCGCGCCTGCTCAGCACGGTGTCGGGAACGCCCGCCTTCCCGACGTCATGCAGGAGCGCCGCAGCCTCGAGCATCGAGAGGCGCTCGCCGTCGAGACCCGCCTCGCGTCCAAGTAGCACGGCGAGCTGCGCGACGTTGCGTGAGTGGTTCTGCGTATCCGAGTCGCGCGCGTCGACGGCGACAGCCACTGCGCGCATCGTGGCCATCTTGGCCAGGAGCGGATTGCCCAGTCCCTCGCCGGGCACCTCCTGCGACGGTTCGCCGGCGAAGATCGTCACACAATCGCGACCCCTCATCTTCGAAGCCCTCATCGCACGATCCGCGTGCTCGAGCAGGGTCTCGGCGGTCCGTCCGTGTTCAGGGAAGCACGCGATTCCACAGCTCGCCGTGAGAGCCACCCCATGCTCAAGCGAGAGCGCCAGGACCTCCGCCCGGACGCGTTCTGCGACAGCGCGGGCCTGCGTGACCGAGGCGTCGGAGAGTATGACCGCGAACTCGTCTGCCGAAGGGCGGCAGACCTCATGCCTGGGCTCGATCAGCTGACGCAGGCGTGCCCCGAGCGCCCTGAGGTACGCATCTCCCCCCACATGTCCCTTCTCGGCGTTCATGCGCTTCAGCCCGTCGATGTCGGCAGCGACGATCGCGTGAGGCTGCCCGGTACTGAGGCCTCGCTGCACCTCGAGGCCAAGCCGCTCGTGCATCGTGCTGTGGTTCGAGAGGCCCGTCAGCGAGTCGGTCCTTGAGCGTACGGATGTGAGGCCGTGCTCGATTCCCAATGCCGAGAAGCGTACGGACATCACCAGCGCGAGGGCGACGGCGCTCGACGTCAGGACGGTCGCGGAGTTCGCAGACGAGGCCTCTCGGGCTCCTACCACGAGCACCGGCATGAGCAGGAGCGCCGGTACGTCGATGAGCACGGGTATCCACGCGTGTGCGGTCGGCTTGTGGGGGTAGAACGCCACAATCCTCCACGCGTCAGAGGGCGTTCCCAGCCGGTACGCGGCGCCTATCGCCACGATCGCGAACCCCAGCGACCACATCCCCGTCACAACAGCGAGCCAGTATGCGGGGGCCCCTCCGGCGAACGCCGCATGCCAGAAGGGAGAGAGCATGGTTGCGATGCCGTACTCCGCGATGCCGATCGCGACGATGCGTTCCCACGTGCGCCAGCGGTCGACCTTCAGAGAGCGGGCGTTAGCGGCCGCGCCCGCCACAAGAGCGAAGCCCGCAACGAAGTACACGGTCGCCAATGCGGCATCGACGAGCGTAAGGCCCGCCCGGGCATACCATGGGGCGATCACCGCATAGAGCACGCCGAGAAACAGCAGTACCCCGAGGATCAGAGCGTCCGCAAGATACCTGGTCTTGAGAGTCCAATGAGCCCCGTGGACCCGTGTGGTGATGAGCATCGCCGTCACGAACGTCGCAGCCGCGCCCAGGGTGAGAACGACCATGATCGGACTCCACGACTGTGGGGTTGAGACAAGGGTCTCCACCGAGACGATCGTCTCGGACACGGAGATCAACGTGACCGACAGCGCAAGGAAGCCCCAGAACCGGCGCTCGTGATCTGCGGCCACGAAACGACATCGCCAGGCCAGCGCCACCGTCGCCCACAACGGCACCAGGAACGCGACCTGCGTAGCCAGTTCGAGCGCAGGGCTCGCGGATTGGCGGAGACCCAGGACGAAGAACACGGCGACGCTTGAGAGCACGAGGACCGCGACACCTGTGCGCAACGGATCGATGCCGGCAAGGCCAACGTTGTGGCGCTCGATTCGTTCGTCGGTCATCAGATTCCCGCCCTATGGCAACGAGGCCACCGCGTCATGTTCGCAGACCATCCGGATGAACGTGTCCGCCAGCTGCGGATCGAACTGCGTGCCGATATTGAGGTCGATCTCCTGCAGCGCCGCCGCCTTGCCCATCGCAGGTCGGTACGGCCGGTCGGAGGTCATCGCGTCATAGGCGTCGCAGATCGCGAGGATCCGCGCCTCGAGCGGTATCTCCTCGCCGGCCAGACGGTCGGGATAGCCCGCGCCGTCCCAGCGCTCGTGGTGCGCGCGTACCCAGGGCAGGATCTCGTTGAATTCGGTCGCGACGAGAATGCGCTGCCCGAGCACGGAATGCTCCTGCACGCGCCTGCGCTCCTCGGCAGTGAGCGGGGATGTGGTGCGGAGAATCGAATCGGGTATCCCAATCTTGCCCACGTCGTGCATGAGCGCGGCCATGCTGATGGCATGGACATGATCCTCCGATAGGCCGACCGCTGCCGCGAGGCTCGTCGCCAGTTGGGCAACGCTCTGCGAGTGATTGCGGGTGGCGGGATCACGCGTGTCAACCGCCGCCGCCAGGGCACGGACCGAGGCGAGTCGCGAGCTGCGCTCCATCTGCTCGATTCGCTCACGGGGACTGAGATCGGGTACGCGGCCAGGCTCGTACAGCACTGCGCGACCCTTGCCCCGCTCCTTCGCCCACGCCAGCGCGCAGTCCGCGAGGCGAAACAGGTCCTTCGAGGTATCCGCGTGTTCGGGGAAGCACGCGATGCCGGCAGAGGCTGTCACGCGCCCGAACTCGGTGCCGGGATCGATGTTGACGTGGTCGAGCACTCGCTGACACACGAGTGCCGCGTCCGGCATGCCGGCGTTCGGCATAATGAGGCCGAGCTCGTCGCCGCCGATACGGGCGACGATCGTCTGCGGTCCCACGACAGAACGGATGCTGCTCGCGAGAGAGGCCAGCAGACGGTCTCCCGCAATTCGCCCGTGCGCGAGATTGATGGTCTCAAAGTCGTCGATATCGACAACGATGACAGAGAGCTCCTGGGAGGCCGAGCTCGCCGCATCACACTCCTCGTCCAGGCGGTCGTGGAAGAACCGGTGATTGTACAGACCTGTGAGCGGGTCCGTGATCGACCGGTGAAACAGCGTCGAATGCTCAAGCGCGAGCAACGAGCCACGGGCGAGGGGCAGGACAAGGAGTAGTCCGCCGATACCCGCGTACACGGCAAGCCACATCGGTTCTGCGGCCGAACTGACGGCTGCGACCGCAACGACCGCGATGCCCGCCAGGGCGTGCAACGGAGTGATCGCCGCCAGCCACCGCCGACTTGTGAGGGTCAGTGGCGGCAGAGGCCGTACGAACCACTCGTCGCCCTCGGTGAGGCGATAGACCGCTGCCATGAGCAGCACATAGTGGCCCGAAAGCTGGACCAGATCAAGGATGTTACGTGCCTCGTTCCGTGATCCGGCACCGGCCGAGACGAACCACATCGGCCACAGCGCCACGCCGACGACATACACGCCGAGCGCCACGATAACGAGCCGCTCCCAACTGCGCCACTTGTACGCTTTGAGCCCGAGGAAGTTCATGACGGCCCCACCGAGCAGCAGGGCCGAGGCGACCGGGTAGGCGGCCCCGGCGAGAATCTCGGGAATGGTGCCTCCGGCAGGCTCCATGGCCGGACGCGCGTAGAAGATGAGCGCGGCGGCGTACAGCGTGCCGGCAACGACCGCGATCTCGATGCCGTAGCGGATTCGCGCAGCCAGCGTGGACAGCGGCAACCTGGTCATCGAGATGAGCGCGCCGATGAACGCCGCAGCGGCAACCAGGTGCATCGCCTGGAACGGCCAGCTCACCCGCGGCGGCCCGTTCGGATCCCATGCGACCAGCCACCAGGCGAGCAGCACTTCACACAGAAAGAGCGATGCGTTGGCCACAGCGACGAGCGCCCAGAACCTGCGCTCGATGGTATGCGAACGAGACGAGGCCATGATCGAGGCCACGACGATGAGTAGCACCGGAATACCGTAGCTCGCACGGGCGAGCAGGATCCGGAAGATGACGGAATCGGACAGTGACGTACCCCACCAGTACGCTGCGAGCAGCACAGGCAGCAGCAGCCAGGAAACGCTCCGTATGCGAATCGCGTTCGGAGCGAGGATCGGACGCGGCGCCGCCACAACGGAACCCGCGGAGGACTCAGGTACTGCCAACGCACTCCCTCATTGCAGCTCGATACCTCGGGACCCGGCGCGCACAGTGTAGCCCACATCCCCCTCGGGCCGCGAGCGGGCTAGATCAGCCCGAGCGCCTTGCCGGAGGCTTCGAAGGCATCGAGCACCTGAGAGATATCCTCGGCGGTATGCGTCGCCATCAGACACGTGCGCAGACGATCCATCCCGCGTGGCACGGCCGGGTGGACGATCGGACACACGAAGACCCCTCTGTCGAACAGCATCCTTGTGAGGTCCATCGTCGGCGCCTCGTCCCCGATAAGAACCGGCACGACGCAGGTCGTCGAGTCCATCGTGTTCCAGCCCTGGCCCCTGAGCCCCTCGGCATAGGACCTGGTCACCTCATGCAGCCGGGTGACACGCTCGGGTTCGTCTTCTATCACGTTGAACGCCTCGATGGCAGCGGCCGTCTGCGCCGGCGGCAGGGCAGCCGAGAAGATGAACGGTCGCGACATATGGCGCTGATAGTCGACGAGATCGTGAGCGCCGGCGAGGTAGCCCCCCACTGACGGGATCGACTTCGACAGGGTGCCCATCTTCAGATCGATCGAGCCGTGCATGTCGAAGTGCTCCTCGATACCGTGGCCGGTCGCTCCCAGCGACCCGACGGAGTGCGCTTCGTCAACCATCAGACGCGCCCCGTACTCGCGACACAGCTCAACGGTACGCGGCAGATCCATGATGTCACCGTCCATCGAGAAGACCGAGTCGGCGGCCACAAGGATCGTGCCGTACCGGCCGGCGGCGTCTGCGAGCAGCTTCTCGAGGTGCTCCATGTCGTTGTGGCGGTAGGTCTTCCATTTGGCACCCGAAAGAAGCGCCCCGTCGACGATGCTGGCGTGATCGAGTTTGTCCATCAGAACCAGGTCGCCCGGGCCTGTGAGCCCGGTGATGATCGCTATGTTCGTGACGTAACCGCTTGAGTAGACGCAGGCATCCTCACGACCGCAGAACGAGGCGATCCGCTCTTCCAGGCGCTCGTGGAGATCCATGGTGCCGGTCAACAGCCGGACACCCCCCGCTCCCGTGCCGTACCCGTCGATGGCGGCCTTGGCCGCCGCCTCGATGCGCGGATGCCCGATCAGGCCCAGGTAGCTGTACGAGGCGAGCATGACCATGTCGCGCCCGTCGGCGGTCGCGATGCGGTGATTGGTCCGGCCCTTGATCGCCTGCAGGTAGAAGTAGCGGTTCGCGTCCTTCAGGGCCTCGCGCCGATCCACGAAAGCTTCCACACGCGCAGAAATCCCGTCGTCAAGCGTCGACATGCGATCGATCGTATCCACCCGAGACCCCCTGCTCAATGAGTTCGCAGCACCGCCGGCACGCGCATCCGACGCTTTGTACACAGACATGTATACAAAGGTACCCTAACAGCTGCGCCGAGGCCAATCCGGTGCTACAGCCCGCCGGGTGTGCGCTGCTCCAACAGGCCCGAGTTAATCACCTGCCGGAAGTACTCGTCGGGAATCGTCGTGTCCCAGTTCCCCGTGAACCGCGCCGTGGCGTAGATGGCCAACCACACGCTGACGACCGCGACCGGCCATGCCCAGGCGGCTATCCGCACTCGTCCGATGCGTGCGGTGAGACATCCGTCTACGGGGCATACCTTGACGCAGTCCATGCAGCCATCGCACTCAGGCGCACGGACATGGGTGGACTTCTCGACGTCCACGAACGCATGACAGCTGCGTGTGCACGCGGAGCAGTGTATGCACGCGTTGCTGTCGCGCCGCACCGCACCGGGTGAGACCAGCCCGAGTACCGAGTACCAGGCACCCAGGGGGCACAGCCAACGGCACCACACCGGCCCGAGCAGCATCGATAGCACGAATGCGAGGGCAGACACGGCGATGAAGACCGGCCTGGCGAAGCTCTCGATGATCTTGATGTCTGCAACCCACATGTACGGGCGCTGACGGAACCCCACGGCCTCCTCGACCGAGACGATCAGCAGAAACGCCAGCGCCGCTGTGCCGATCGCGTAGCGCAGACCCCGCCCGGTCAGGTCGAGCCAGCGCGGCAGCCGGACGTTGCGGCCCCCGAGCACAGCGCGGCCCGCTATCGCGGCCCATTCCCACACGGTGCCCACAGGACAGATCCATCCGCAGAAGCCCCGCTTGAACAGTACCGACAGAGTGATCGCCCCGATGATGATGACGAGGCCTGCAGGAAGGAACGTGTCCCATCCCCCACCCTTGAGCCAGCCGAAGAAGCTGGTGAAGTGACCGATCGGGAGTAATCCCGCCACGGCTTCGGGCCGCGGCACGTACGGTCCGGCTCCACGCGCCCACGCGACGAACCCCAGAAGCTGGATGACCGAGATCACGAAGAAGGCGAGAAACGCGCTGCGTACGAACATCCTCGACGTCACGAAAACGAGGAGTCGTCCCGGCTCGTGCTTCATCTACAGTCCCTTCTTCGTGTGAGCGTGCTGCCTCACGGGGCACGATGCGGCGTACGGAGTCCCGGCGGGACATCGTATCACTCCCGCGCAGACGCACGCCCGCATACCGGAGACCACACGAAAGCACCGCAATTCATGACGGAGCGGCAGGGTATCATCCACAGAGAACCCGAGATCCGAAAGGGAACGGCCATGCCCACCGCCTTGCTCGTCATCGCCCAAGACACGTTTCGCGACGAGGAGTACACGCACCCGAAAGACGTGCTCGAGCGCCGGGGAGCGCGCGTGGTCACGGCCAGCGTCGAGGCCGGTCCCGCGCGTGGACGGTTCGGACTTGCCGCTACCGCCGACGTCGCACTGATCGATGTGGATGCAGGCGAGTACGATTCGGTCGTGTTCGTCGGTGGTGGCGGTGCCGAGGGGTTCTTCGATGACCCGATTGCGCACGATCTCGCCCGCGAGATCCACCGGGCGGGAAAGCCGCTCGCGGCCATCTGCATCGCCCCGTCGATACTCGCCCGGGCAGGACTGCTCGCAGGGGTACGAGCGACCGCATTCGAAAGCCGCGAGGCCGACCTTCGCGTGCATGGCGCGATCTGGACCGGGGAGCCTGTCGAGGTCGACGGGTCGATCATCACCGCCTACGGCCCGCAGGCCGCGTACGAGTTCGGTGAGGCCGTCGCCGACGCATTGCACCTCCCCCGATGACCGCAGCGGCCCGCGTGCCGCGAAGACACACGACATGAAGGAGTCAACATGAAGATGTACCGTTGTCGCATCTGCGGCGAGACCTACCTGGGCAGCGAAGCTCCGAGCCACTGCCCGTTCTGCGGGGCGCACAGGGAGCTCTTCGTCGACACGACGGAGTATCCCGAGGACATCAACGACATCGCGCTGAGCGACGTCGAGCGCGACGATGTGGCTAAGGCCATCGAGTTGGAGCGCGCCAACGCGCGTTTCTACATGGGGATGGCACGGCATCGGGACGACATGAAGCTCGCCTCGGCATACAAGCGGCTCGCCAAGATCGAAGCCGAGCACTGCTCGGTCTTCTGCAAACTCGCCAAGGTGGACAAGCCCGCGGACCTTCTCGAGCCTGATGCGGCGGCCACCGGCGACTGGTGCGCGAACATCGAGGAATCGCTCGCACGCGAGCAGCGTGCGTCACGCTTCTACGCCGAAGTCGCGCAGCGCGCCACCGGAACGCGCGTCAGAGAGATCTTCGCCGCCGTCAGCGAGATCGAGGCGGATCACATCGTACTCGACGGAGTCGCTGCGGGCCTGGCTGGGTGCTGACCCTCAGATCTCGGCGCGTTTGAACGCAGCGATTGCAGCAGCGAGCAGTGCGGCTACGGCTATGGCCGTCGTCACCGACGGCCATGCGAGCGCAACCTCCTCGCCGGCGAGCAGCGCCGCCATCGCCGGCAGCAGCCCTGCGGGCGAGTAGCGCACGGCCGGACCCCACAACGAGAGCACCGACAGCCCGAAGAACACCCCGATGCCTGCTCCGCCCGCCGCGAGCGACCTGAGTCTCGCAGAGAGCAGCGTCATCGCGGCATGCAGCAGAAGCGCAACCCCGAGCCACGTGACCGTCGAGAGCAAGAGCCGCTCCGGTGGTGCCTCTCCGAACACCGCCAGGGTCCCCGCCCAGCACAGCGCGGTCCCGATGGCGATCGTGACAGACAGCAATGCCGCACCCGAAACGAACTTCGCCACCACGAAGGCCGCCCGGGAGACGGGCTTGGTCAGCACGAGCACGGCGGTACCGCTCGAGCGCTCGCCGGCTATCATCCCCCCGCCCGTAAGCAGCAGCACGAAGATCACGACCTGCTGCAGGTTCTTGATCCACTGCGCGTACGCATCGAGGTAGGTCGGCTCGGGAATGGTGATCTCGATACCCTGCTGCCCCTGCATCGCACTCTCCAGGAGCTGGGGTGTGAGCCTGGCAAGGACGGGGCTGCTGACGGCGAGGAACAACACGAGGCCCGGCAGCACCCAGGCCCTCCATGTCCGCGCGATCTCCATGAGCTCTTTGCCGAGGAACCCTCCGAACCCACGCATCTACCGGCCACCCCCCACCAGCTCCACGAAGACCTCCTCTAGCCCCAGCTCCGTGGTCTCGAATGTCCGGAGCCCGAGCCCGTACCGGGCGACCATCTCGGGTACGGCGCGCCGGGCGACACCCAGGTCCGTCACCGTGAGCCGCATCTCGTTCCCTTCGACCGTACGGAGCGAACTCACCCACGGAGCCTGCCGGAGTTCCTGGACGAACGGGTGCGAATCGCCCTCGACAGCAAGTGCCAGTCCGTACGCGCCGTGACGCGTCTTGAGCTCGGCCATCGACGCCTGGGCGACGACTCGCCCATGAGCGAGGATGGCGACCGTGTCGCAGACCCGTTCCGCGTCGGCGAGGATGTGCGTCGAGAAGAACACCGTGGTGCGACCCCCGAGCGCCGCGATCATCTCAAGCACCTCTTTGCGGCCCAGCGGGTCGAGCGCGCTCGTCGGCTCGTCGAGCATGAGCAACCTCGGGGCGTTCATCAGCGCCTGAGCGACCCCAAGCCGTTGCTTCATCCCGCGCGAGTATCCGCCTATGCGGGTCTTCACGCCGGCGAGCCCGGCCATCTCGAGCAGCATGTGCGCCCGTGAGTCGAGATCGCGGCCGGCAAGCCCGAACAGCCCGCCGATGAACCGCAGGTACTCGGGTGCCGTCATCCAGGCGTAGAAGCCGGGAACGTCGGGCAGAAAGCCGACCATCCGGCGCACTGCGGCCGAGCCGACCGGTTCCCCGAGTATGCGCGCATCCCCCGCATCCGCCCGCGCCAGACCTGTGAGTATGCGCAGTGTTGTCGTCTTACCGGCTCCGTTGGGTCCGAGAAACCCGAACACCGAGCCCTCGGAGACCGCAAGATCCACGCCGTCGAGGGCGAGAGCGTCTCCGTATCGCTTCCGAAGCCCGCGTATCTCGATGGCCGGCGGCTTCACCTCTCGACACCGTCCCGGGGTCCGTAGAGAAGGTCGACGGCATCGCTCGCGTGCGTCGTCGCATCGGCTCGGGGTGAAGCGCCAACGGCTGCGTCGGCTGCGTCGCGTCGTCCGAAGGCGAAGTAGGCCAGCGCGCCGAGGAAGTTCACGAGGATCACAACGAGTATCCACACGAGCTTGCTGCCGCCGGCGATGGACGTGGCGGGCCGCCGGATGATATCGACGATCGCCCAGACTTCCAGCACGAGCTGGACGACGATCAGAACGCCCACCATCACGAGTACTGCGGGCGAGATATCGGCGATCGACATGTCTCCTCCTATCCCGGATCCTCGCGCCACTCCGCGCGACGATCCACGCGGGCGAGAATGACCAGCATGGCACATGGCAGGATCAACCCGAGCTGCACCGTCGCGGGCTTGTACTACAAGGTACCTCACGATCATTTGACACTACCCTCGAGCGTTCATGTAGATTCCGCGCTACGCGCCAGCCAACCGCTCTACCAGCTGCTGATATGCGGCCTGGAGCGTCTTGAATGTATACGTTTCGGCCAGGCCCCGCGCGGTACCCGGAGCCGGACGGTCGGAGACGAGCGAGCGAAGCCGCGCAACGAGCTGGTCGAACCCGCGATACCGGGCATGCGCCGGGTAGATCTCGGGATACGCGAGCCGGTCCGGCACCAAAGGAGCAGCCCCGCAGTAGCATGCCTCGATCATGGCGAGACCGAAGAACTCGTTGAGGGCCGTCGACACGGCGATGTCGCTCGACGCCAGCAGCCCGGCGTACGCATCCCGAGATGCGGGTTCTCCCACGTGAATCAAGCGCTCGCCCAGCGCGGCCGCCGATCCGAGCATTGCGTCGGCGGTCTCGCGAAACGCCTGTCCGGCCACGACGACTTCGAAGTCCAGCCCCTCGCGTGCGAGCACCTCGACAGCCGAGAAGAACTCCTCGGGGTTCTTGTCATGCTCCCAGCGATGGGGCCACACGATGCGCGGGAGGGCGGATCTGGGCGCCGCGCCGGCGCCCCCCTCCCCCAGCACACGGTCGAATGGTGCCGGATCGAACGGCGGAGGTATCACGCACGACTTGGCAGCGATCGTCTCGACGATGCCCCCCGGGTGATGATCGGGGAATGCCCTGATGAACCCCGGGATCTCGGTGAGGAACGTCTGTCGGTTCCACTCGGTGTTGAAGACGCACTCTGTCGCCGCCAGCGCGCTCGTGATGTTGGTCAGAGGGAACTGGTAGTCCCACTCGGCGGTGTGGCGGTTCGGGTAGACAAGCTGATTCTCATGGAAGTACACGACCGACGGCACGCCCTGCAGGGCGGGGCCGGCCATTCCGTAGAGCTCGGCGAGGTTCACGAATGTCGAAGCGAAGACGAGGTCGAACGCCGGGCCGCGCTGACCCGAGCGGACGTGCGCAACCTGCAGCTCTCGAATATGGGAAGCGAAGTTGATCGCTGCGCCGCGCATGCGCCACTTCCACTTCCGCGCAGGCAGCGTGAGCAGCGTCCACTCGGCGTCAACACACCCGACCAGCCCGTCGAGCACGGCACGGTGCGATCCCCCGTAGTAGGGCTCCACCGCGAGCACGCGTATCGGTTGCGTGGGCACGTCGCCGACCTACAGAGGTGTGACGCCAGCGGGCAGCCGCTTGGGCGCACGATAGGCCGGGCAGGCGAACTCGCGGTACACGAGCGTCGCGACCGCACGGTCTACCATACCCTCGAGATCGAGGTCGCGTTCCCCATCGACCACCTCGGCGATCGTTGCATGCGTCGCCGGGCTCCTCGGCATGAACAGCGTGCAGCAGTCGGCATGCTCCTGGGTCGAGATCTCGTAGGTACCCAGCGCGCGAGCCTCGGCGATGATCTCGAGCTTGTCGCTCCCGATCAGCGGACGCAGGATGGGCAACGTGGCCACGTCGTCGACGGCCCGGATGTTCTCGAGCGTCTGCGATGCGACCTGCCCAAGCGACTCCCCCGTGACCAGCGCCTGGGCGTTCTCGATTCGCGCGACCTCTTCGGCGACGCGGATCATGAGGCGGCGGTACAGGAGTACCCTCAGGGCGGGCGGGGCAGCCAGCGAGATCTCCTTCTGCAGATCGCCGAAGGGGACTATGTAGACACGGGCGATGGCGCCCCGGGCCTCGAGCAGACTGCCGATCTCGAGGACCAACCGCTCGGAGAGGTCGTTTGTCTGGGGACGTCCGGAGAAATGGACCGCCACGAGTACGGCTCCGCGCCGTGCGAGGCGCCACGTCGCCACGGGAGAGTCGATTCCGGCCGACAGAAGCGAGACGACCGTACCCGCGGTCCCGACCGGCAACCCCCCGGGGCCGATGATCTTCCGACCATAGACATAGGCGGCACCCCCGACGACCTCGACACGCACCGTGAGATCCGGATTGCCGAGGTCGACCCGTTTGCCCGTCTGCTCAACGAGGTGCTGCCCGATGAAGCGGTTCATCTCCAGGCTGGAGATCTGATAATCGGTGTTGGATCGGCGGGCGGCCACGGCGAAGGACCCGTACTCGCCCGCCTCGTCGGAGGCAAGAAGAGCAGCTCGCTTCAGATCGTGCGATTCCCTCGACGTGATCCAGCAGGGAGCGACGTTGCTGACGCCCGGGATCGTGCTGACGCGCGCGACGATCGCCTCAAGGTCCCGGCTGTTCGCAGCACGCACGAGGAGTCTGCTGGAGATCCGCTCGACCGGTCGCTCGGCCAGGTGACCGACAACGGCCTGGAGGTTATCGCGCAACCGAATCTCGAAGTTCGCCCGGTTGCGGCCCTTCAGGCCGATCTCGTGGTAGTGAATGAGAGCGGCGCGCTCGAACATCGCGCGCTCGCCTACTTGTAGCTGTCCTGGGGCCGCGTGTACGAGATGTCGCCGCTTGCGATCTCCTCCATGGAGAGCGTCAGCGGCTTGGTGCTGGTGAGTGAGGCGATCTGCGAGGGCGCCATGGTCAGGACGGCCTGGTCACGCACGCCGTGGACCATATCGTTGATCTGACGAGCGCGCCGGGCGGACACGATGCACAGCGTGTACTTCGAGTCGACCTTGGAAAGAAGCAGATCGATCTCTGGTTTGATGACCATGAAGCGTCAGTCCTTACTGTCAGAAGGCTCCGCCAGGGCGGGTTCGCCCTGCCCGGCGTAGGAATCGATGATGCCCACGAGCTCATCTACCGCTCGCGAGACATCGTCATTCTTTATCACATGGCCGTACATACCCGCAAGTTCGAGCTCTTCGATGGCGCGAGCCATCCTGCCCTCTATCTGCTCCGGCGACTCGCTTCCCCGGTCGGTTAATCGTCGTCGCAACTCCTCCATGCTCGGAGCAACGACGAAGACCAGAATCGAATCCGGAAGCGCCTCCTTGACCTGCTGAGCGCCTTGGGGGTCGATCTCGAGCACGACCTGCCGACCTTCGCCCATCATACGCTCCACGACATCGCGAGGCGTTCCGTACTTGTTGCCGTGAACCTGGGCCCATTCGATGAACCCGCGGCTCTCCACCTTGCGGTCGAACTCCTTGGGCGACAGGAAGAAGTAGTGCTCGCCCTCCACTTCGCCGGGCCGAGGGGCACGCGTCGTCGCGGACACGGAAAGCCAGAGGTCGGGAATCCTGTCGAGCAATGCTCGGACGAGAGTCCCCTTCCCTGCTCCCGAAGGTCCGGAAATGATGAACAGGTTGCCGGTGCGGCTGGATGCTTGTGTCATCCGGTTCCCGGAGCCGTCGCCGAGGCGACTACCCGAGGCGACCCATGAGGTGCTCGCGCTGCCGGGCACCAAGGCCCTGGACACGCCGGCTCCCCGAGATCTCAAGCTCCTCCATGACCTTGGCCGCCTTGGCTTTGCCGAAGCCCGGAAGGCTCTCGAGAAGCGTGGAGACCTTCATCCGCGCGACGATGGGATCGTCGCTCTTGGCCATCACCTGCTTGAAGCTCATCTCGCCGGCCTTGATCTTCGAACGGAGCTCTGCGCGCTTCTGGCGGGCCTCGGCAGCCTTCTTGAGTGCAGCCTGTCGGTCCGCATCCGAGAGATTGGGAAGTGCCATGGTTCCTCCTCGTCCTCCTGGGCGGGGCACAACGTACCTCCCGATTGTAGGCACATCGAGAGAGCCGTGGCAACCACGCTGACGTCAAGATACTACGCTTGACCTGCGCAAATGGAAAGTGCTACTCGCTGAGACGGCGACTTCCGGGCGAGTGCACGGGCACGCCGGAGGCGCAGAGGCCACACTCCGAGGGGTCCCATGATTCAACCTCAAGTTGAAGTAGAGGCCACAGTTCCTCTGCGAAAGCCTTCTCCCCTCCGCGATCGATCAACGATACGACACCGACGACCTCGGCACCCGCAGCCTTGACGAGCGCGACCACTTCCGCGACGCTCCCGCCCGTCGTGACCACGTCTTCTACCACAAGCACGCGGGATCCGGCGGGCACGTCGAAAGAGCGCCGGAAGACCATCTCGCCTCCCTCACGCTCTGTGAAGATGAACTTCACCCCCAGTGCCTGGGCTACCGCGAAACCGAAAACAATCCCGCCGACCGCCGGCGAGGCCACCAGGTCGACACGCCGTTCACCGATTCGTGCGGCGGCGCTACGCCCCAGGCGCGTCGTGAGCGGCGTGTTCTCCAACACCCGAGCGCACTGCACGTACGTATCGGAGTGACGTCCGCTGGTGAGAACGAAGTGTCCGTCGAGTACCGCCCCCGCCTCCTTGAGGGCTGACAGCACCTGTTCTTCGGTCATGAGTTCGGTCGGAAACATCGTGATGCTCACCCTTCTTCGATTATTCGCTCTACGGCGAGAGCAGGCTCTTCGGCTCCCGTGATCGGCCGACCGATCACGAGGTGCGACGCTCCGGCTCGCAGTGCAGCCGACGGTGTCGCCACCCGGGACTGATCCTGGGCTTCTGTCCCTCCGGGCCTCACACCCGGAGTGACGACCAGCATCTCCGGACCGAGCAGAGAACGCATCGCGGCAGCCTCAAGCGGCGAACACACAACGCCCTGGACCCCTGCGTCCCGTGCGAGTGCCGCCAACAGGCCGACCTGGGACTCCGGGCCGCGTTTGACGCCGGTGGAGGCCAGGATCTCCTCGGACATACTGGTCAGAACGGTGACCGCGATGACGTCCGGCGCATCGATGCCACATTCGGCGGACCCCCCGCAGGCGCCTTCAACGGCGGCACGCATCATCTCGGCGCCGCCGCCCGCGTGAACGGTGAACATGGAGACACCCAACCGCGAGATCTCTCGAGCGGCCCCTCTGACCTGGTGCGGGATATCGTGCAGTTTGAGATCCAGGAAGACCTTGAATCCCATCTCGCGCAGGAGCGACACGATCGGGGGCCCCTCCGCGTAGAAGAGGGTCATGCCGACCTTGAGCCAGCCGACACGCCCCCGGAGAGAACGGGCGAGCCCCAGCGCGGTATGGGCATCTGTGTCGAGCGCGACGATGATCGCGTCCCGTATGTCCTGCTGCATCGTGCTACTCCGTCCTCAAGGCGCCGGTCAGCTCGGCGACCCGGCCGAGCCCACGCGCATGGCATAGTTCGGCGAGCCCGTCGACGACCCCGAGGACGCTCGTCGGATCGACGAAACTCGCGGTGCCGACGGCGACCGCGGTCGCACCGGCCAACATGAACTCGGCCGCGTCGGTCGCGTCCACGATCCCCCCCATCCCGATGACGGGAATCGAGACCGCCGAGGACACCTGCCAGACCATCCGAAGGGCCACGGGCTTGATCGCGGGACCTGAGAGCCCGCCGACCACCCTGGCCAACTTGGGACGAAAGGTGTCGACGTCGATCGCCATCCCCAGCAGGGTGTTGACCAGGGAGAGCGCATCAGCGCCTACGGCTTCGACCGCACGAGCGATGGATGCGACATCGGTCACGTTCGGCGAGAGCTTGACGATCAACGGGCGATCCGTCTCCTCCCGGCAGGCGGCCGTGACCCGCGCCGCGGCCCCGCACTCGGTCCCGAACGCCATTCCGCCTGCGTCCACGTTCGGGCAGGAGATGTTCACTTCATACGCGGCAACGCCGGCCTCACGCTCCAGCCGCCGGATGACGGCAGCGTACTCCTCGGCAGTGTGACCACTCACGTTCACCACTACCGGCGTCGCAGGGGCGTTCCCGGCGAGCCACGCGAGGTCCTTCGCAACGAATGCCTCGACGCCAGGATTCTGCAGGCCTATGGAGTTGAGCATCCCGCTTGCGGTCTCGGCGATGCGGGGGCTCGGATTGCCGCCCCAGGGCTGCAGCGAGACTCCCTTCGTCACGATCGCACCGAGACGCGAAAGATCCACGAAGTCGGCGAACTCCCGGCCGCTGCCGAACGTCCCACTGGCGGTGAGCACGGGGTTTCGCAGCTCGAGCGAGCCAAGCCTGACGCTCATGTCCACGTTCATACCGCCACCTCCCCTAGTGCTTCGGCGGAATCTCGGAAGGATCCCAGAGAACCTGCCCGGCATCGAACACCGGCCCGTCGACGCAAGCGCGGGCGAGGCCCTCGCGTGTACTCACGACGCACGACAGGCACGCCCCGATGCCGCAGGCCATCAGGCGCTCGAGCGATACCTCGCACGGCACGTTGGCCGCTGCCGCCTGTTCGGCGACAGCGCGCTGCATGGCCTCGGGGCCGCAGATGTATGCGCGGTCGAAGGTCCCGCTCGCGAGCAGCGGACCGGTCAGCACCGTGACCAGGCCGCGCTCTCCGGCCGTCCCGTCGTCGGTCGCGACCTCGACCCGGCGGGCGGTTCGCTCGAAGTGGTCGCGCGCGACCAGGCGTTCGGCGGTCGGCGCACCCATCGCCACGGTCACGGCCGTACCCGCCACCGACAGCTCCTCCGCCAGCATACCGAGCGGGGCCGCACCCAGACCGCCTGCGACCAGGAGCGCATGCTCGGTTCGCGTGGTGGTATCCCACCCGCGACCAAGCGGCCCGATCACGTCCATCCTGGCACCGGGCTGCGCGAGTGACAGCTCACGAGTGCCCCGGCCCAGGACCTGGTAGAGAATCTCGAGCCGCGAGCCTCCGACCCGGTGAACCGAGAACGGGCGGCGCAGGATGAACTCCCGACCCGTGGCTATCCGAAGGTGGACGAACTGGCCCGGGCGGACAGCAGGCGCTGTCCTGGGAGCCTCGAACACGACCAGGCCGACACCCGCTGCCACACGCTGGTTCGAGACCACCTGCACCTTCTCGAGTCCGGGCGGCTCGCCCGCGCACATGATGTCGTCACGACACATCACCCGGTGACCTCGCCGAAGTCCTGAAGTGCGACGGCCGAGAGCCGGCCTTCCTTGATCGCCTCGATGGCCTGTACAACCGCCTGCGCGGCAGGGAGTGTCGTGATGTTCGTGACGCCGTGCTGAACCGCAGCCGTGCGGATGTGATATCCGTCCGAGCGGGTCTCCTGTCCAAACGGCGTGTTGATCACCAGGTGCACCTCTCCGTTGACGAGGGCATCGACGATGTTCGGACGGCCTTCGTGCTTCTTGAGCACCTCTGTCACCGGAATCCCGGCCGCTCGCAGCGCCTTCGCTGTTCCGCGCGTAGACAGGATCTCGAATCCGAGCAGGTTCAGATGTCTGGCAACTGAGACGATCGAGCGCTTGTCGCGGTCGCAGACGGAGACGAACGCGCGGCCTTCTGTCGGCAGCGAGTAGTCGATCGCGAGCTGCGACTTCGCATACGCGGCCGGGAAGTCACCTGCAACGCCCATCACTTCGCCTGTCGACTTCATCTCAGGGCCGAGGACCGTGTCTGACCCGGGGAAACGACCGAACGGCATGACAGCCTCTTTGACACAGAAGCGGCCGAGCTCGCGCCCTTCGCGCGGTAGCTCCATGTCCGCCAGCCGCTGGCCGGCCATGACCCGGGCGGCAACCTTGGCCAACGGCACCCCGGTAGCCTTGCTCACGAACGGAACCGTCCTCGATGCGCGGGGGTTGACCTCGAGCACGTAGACGACCTGGTCCTTGACCGCGAACTGGATGTTGAGCAGTCCGCAGACTCCGAGAGCCAGTCCGAGCGCCCGGGCATGCGCCACGATCTGCTCGATGACCTCCTCGCCGAGCGAAAAGGGCGGGATACAGCATGCCGAGTCGCCCGAGTGAATCCCGGCCTCCTCGATATGCTCCATCACGCCGCCGATGTAGACGGTTTCGGTGTCGCACACCGCATCCACGTCGACCTCTATCGCGCCCTCGAGGAACCTATCAAGCAGCACCGGATGGTCCGGTGAGATGCTCGCCGCCTCAGCCATGTAGCGCTCGAGATACTGCTCGTCGTACGCGATGACCATGCCGCGTCCCCCGAGCACGTAGCTCGGACGCACGAGGAGCGGGAAGCCGATCCGTCGCGCGACTTCGACGGCCTCCTCATAAGAGGACGCGGTACCGGCAGCCGGGTACGCGATGCCCAGGCGATCCAAGACCTCCGAGAAGCGGCGCCTGTCCTCGGCAAGGTCGATCGCCTCGGGCGCGGTACCCATGATCGGCACGCCCGCGGCCTCGAGGCGGCGGGCCAGCTTGAGCGGGGTCTGACCGCCGAACGTGACGACGACACCGGCGGGACGCTCGGCCTCGCAGATGTCCATGACGTCCTCGAAGGTGAGCGGCTCGAAGTAGAGCCGGTCGCTCGTGTCGTAGTCGGTCGAGACCGTTTCCGGGTTGCAGTTGACCATGATCGTCTCGTATCCGAGATCGTGCAGCTCGTATGCCGCGTGCACGCAGCAGTAGTCGAACTCGATCCCCTGACCGATCCTGTTCGGCCCGGCTCCGAGGATCATCGCCTTGGGCCTGTCGCTCGGAGCGACCTCGTCTTCGGTCTCGTAGGTCTTGTAGTAGTACGGCGTGCCGGCGGCGAACTCGGCGGCGCAGGTATCGACCGCCTTGAACGTCGCGACCACACCAAGCTCGATCCTGCGTGCCCGCACCTCGCTCTCTTCAGCGCCGATGAGGTGCGCGATCTGTGCGTCAGCGAGCCCGTGCTGCTTTGCCCGACGCATGAGCGACTCGTCGAAACCGGCGACCCCGGTCAGGACCGCTACTTCCTTCTCGAGCCCCACCATCGCCTCGATGCGATCGAGGAACCAGGGGTCGACGCGGGTGAGGGCGTGAACGTCCTCGACGCTACGTCCGCGACGAAGAGCCTCGGCGATGTAGAAGATCCGGTTCTCCGTCGGCGTGGCAAGCATCTCATCGAAGTGGTGCTCTTTGAAGCTGTCCTTGCCGTCGGCACCGAGCCCCGCGCGCCCGTTCTCGAGCGACCTCATCGCCTTGCCCAGCGCCTCTTCGAACGTGCGCCCGATCGCCATCGCCTCGCCGACCGACTTCATCTTCGTCGTGAGTGTCTCGTCCGTGCCGCGGAACTTCTCGAACGCCCAGCGCGGGACCTTGACCACCGTGTAGTCGATACTGGGCTCGAAGCAGGCCGGCGTCTTCTTGGTGATGTCGTTCGCGATCTCATCGAGCGAGTACCCCACTGCGAGCTTGGCGGCGAACTTGGCAATGGGAAACCCGGTCGCCTTCGACGCAAGCGCCGACGAACGAGACACGCGGGGGTTCATCTCGATGACGACCAGCCGGCCGTCATCCGGATTGACCGCGAACTGCACGTTGCTGCCCCCGGTCTCCACCCCGATCTCGCGCATGATGGCGAGCGATGCATCCCGCATCGTCTGATACTCGCGATCGGTCAGCGTCTGCGCGGGCGCAACGGTGATCGAATCGCCGGTGTGGACACCCATGGCGTCGAAGTTCTCGATCGAGCACACGATGACCACATTGTCGCGGACGTCGCGCATGACCTCCATCTCGTACTCTTTCCAGCCGAGGATACTCTCCTCGACGAGCACTTCGCCCACGGGCGACAGTGCCACACCGCCGGCCACGGTCTCGCGGAGCTCATCGAGGTTGTATGCGATGCCACCTCCCGCGCCACCGAGGGTGAACGAGGGACGGATGACAACGGGGAGTCCGAGATCGGCGATGAGCGCCTCGGCGTCTGCCACGGAGTACGCGTATCCCCCGCGCGGCGTGTCCAGTCCGATTCGCGCCATGGCCTCGGAGAAGAGCTTGCGGTCCTCGCCCTTCTTGATCGCATCCAGCCTCGCCCCGATGAGCTCCACGCCGTACTCGTCGGGTACCCCGGACTCGGCGAGCGCGACCGCGCAGTTCAGACCGGTCTGCCCCCCCAGTGTCGGGAGCAGGGCGTCCGGGCGCTCGCGGGCGATGACCTTCGCGACGAACTCAGGAGTCACGGGCTCGACGTACGTGCGATGCGCGAGCTCCGGATCGGTCATGATGGTCGCCGGGTTGCTGTTGACGAGAACGACCTCGTACCCGTCGTCACGCAGGACCTTGCACGCTTGCGACCCGGAGTAGTCGAACTCACAGGCCTGGCCGATGATGATCGGTCCGGCGCCGATCACCAGGATCTTGTGGATGTCATCGCGGCGGGGCATCTGGCTCCTTCTCGCTTACGGGACGATCATGACCGGGCAGCTGGCCTGTCGGATCAGTGTCGTGGATGTCGTGCCGAGCAGCGCTTCCTGAAGCGGGTTGTGACCGCGCGATCCGACGATGATGCCGGTAGCGCGCCGTTCATCGATCTCGCGAAGAACGACTCGGGAGGGGTCGCCTTCGCGGATGACCGCGCGAGCCGTGATGCCCCGCTCCGCTGCCATCCTGACCATGTTGTCCAGCTGGAACTCGGCGCCCTCGGCGGCCCTCCGCCTCTTCTCGGCCGACAATGACGGATCGACGGCGTGAAGCAGGTACAACACGCCCACCGCCCCGGCCGGTAGACCGAGTGCAGCCGTCAGCGCGCGACTGGAGCCTGCCGAGAAGTCCGTGGGCAGAATGACCTGCTTGCCGAAGGACCGGATGGTGTCAGCCGGGACGTCCCTGCGGGCCAGAAGCCCGTACCTGACGAGCAGCGTAGGGATGTGGGCCTCGAGAAGTATCTGATCCGACATCGATCCGGCGATGAGGCGGGACAAGAAGCTCTTGGCGTGAGTCCCGCAGATGACTGCGCCCACGTGAGTCTCGTTCGCAAGAGCGCCGAGCTGAACCGCCGGCTCGCCGGTGCTCACCCTGACTTCGACATCGAGCCCCGCGTCCGTGAGCCGTGGCGTCAGCGAGCGTATCTGCTCGCGCACGCGGTCGACGCTGGCCGCGATGACCGGGCCCTCAAGCCCGCTCGCGTCGATGACGTGAGCAAGAACCACTCGTCTCACTCCCAGCGCAGGGAGCCCCTCGGCAGCACGCAGTATCAGAGCGCAGTCTGCGGAGAAGTCCGTCGGGATCATCACGCTCTTCAGCATCGCTCCTCCCTATCTCTCGGGGGCGAGATACTCGGGCTCGCCGTCCATCATGCGGGTGAACGCCGCGAAGAGATATCGCGAGTCGTGCGGGCCAGGCGCGGCCTCAGGGTGGTACTGCACCGAGAACGCGGAGGCGTCGAGGAGACGGATGCCCTCGGTAGTCATGTCGTTCAGGTTCACGTGAGTCAGCTGCACCCGCCCGAACCGATCAGAGCGCACGACGGGCGCGACACCCGCGCTCACCCAGGCTCCGATGTCGGAAGGGTCGAGGTCCAACCCCCGGCTCGCATCGACATCGAGTGCTCCGATGGACGCGAAGTCGACGCAAAAGCCGTGGTTCTGGCTCGTGATCTCGACAGAGCCGCTCAGGAGGTTCTTGACCGGCTGGTTGCCTCCGCGGTGCCCGTACTTGAGCTTGTAGGTCTCGCAACCCACAGCCAGCGAGAGCATCTGGTGGCCGAGGCATATGCCGAAGAGCGGTTTGACGCCGATGAGGTCGCGCAGCGTCGCGTACAGGTACGCGACCGCCGACGGGTCCCCGGGGCCGTTGGCGAGGAAGACGCCGTCCGGGTCGTACGACAGCATCTCCTCGGCGCTGGTCGTCGGGGGGACGACCGTGACATCGCATCCCGCCTCGGCAAGGCGGCGCAGGATGTTGTACTTGATGCCCGAGTCGACAGCCACGATGCGGTATGTCGGATCGACCGGCAGTACTCCGGTGTCCACCGGAATCCCGGACCCCGGAACCTCGGATCCCCAGGAATACGGCTCGCGGACTGCGACCTCGGCGACGAGATCCCTACCGACAAGCCCCTCGGATGCGGCCGCCTTGGCCACCAGGGAACCCGGATCCAGGTCGATCGTCGAGATCACGGCGCGCATAGCACCCGCCTCGCGGATATGGCGGGTCAGCTGCCGCGTGTCGATGCCCTCGATCGCGACCACGCCGGACCGGATCAGGTACGCAGGCAGGGACTCCTCGGAACGCCAGTTCGAAGGTCTGGCACACATCTGCCGGACCACGAATCCCCTGGCGAACACGGAGCGGCTTTCCATGTCTGCTCCGTTGATGCCGTAGTTGCCGATATGCGGCATGGTCATCGTCACGATCTGACCGGCGTAGCTCGGATCGGTGAGGACCTCCTGATACCCGCTGAGCGAGGTGTTGAAGACGACCTCGCCGGTCGCTTCACCGTCGGCACCGCAGGCCACGCCCTGAAAGACGGTGCCGTCCTCGAGAGCGAGCATGGCGCGCTTGCGCGTCATCGATCGACCACCTTCCCGTTGCGAAGAGCGAAGCGACCCTCGACGAGCACGTCCGTCGCCTTGCCGAGGAGTTTACCCCCCAGGAACGCCGAGTTCGCGGAGTTGCTCAAGAACCACTCACGCGTGACCTCGACCCGCGCCTCGGGATCGATGATGGTCACGTCGGCCACCCCTCCGGGCTCAAAGCGAACCTCCGGCAGCCCGAACACCGCGCGCGGTGCGACTGCCATGACCCTGACGAGCCCCTGGTAGTCCATGTGGCCGGGCTCGACCATGTGCGTGATGAGCAGCGAAAGCGCCGTCTCAAGGCCCGTGGTTCCGAAGGGCGCGATCTCGAACTCGAGCGCCTTCTCGTGCGGGGCGTGAGGTGCGTGATCGGTGGCCACGCAGTCGATGGTCCCGTCGAGGAGCCCTTCGACGAGAGCGGCGCGGTCAGCGGCGGTTCGCAAGGGCGGGTTCATCTTGAGATTGGTGTCGTAGGCGGTGCCAAGATCGTCTTCGTCCAGGAACAGATGGTGAGGCGTGACCTCCGCGGTCACGGTGACGCCGCGCGCCTTCGCCGCACGCACGAGATCGACGCTGCCGGACGTCGAGAGATGCGCAAGGTGCAGGCGGCAGCCCGTGAGCTCAGCCAACCGGATGTCGCGCGCCACAGCGATCTCCTCGGCCGCAGCAGGCCAGCCCGGGAGGCCGAGACGCGTACTGACCGCACCCTCGTTCACGACACCGTGTCCGACGAGCGACTCGTCCTCGCAGTGACTCACGATCGTGGCGTCGAACGCCTTCGCGTACTCCATGACCAGCCGCATCATCCCGGCATCCTGCACGCCCCGGCCATCGTCGGAGAATGCCACCGCCCCCTCCGCGGCCATGTCGCCGATCTCCGCGAGCGACTCGCCCTTCTGCCGCCGAGTACAGGAGCCGATGGGATGGACGCGAACCAGACCGCAGGCCGCGGCGCGCTCCATGATGAAGCGGACGTGCGAACCGCTATCGGTGACCGGCGATGTGTTCGGCATGCAGCACACGGCCGTGAATCCGCCGTGGGCGGCCGCGCGCGAGCCGCTCTGAATCGACTCCTCGTCCTCACGCCCCGGCTCTCGCAGGTGCGTGTGCAAGTCCACCAGGCCCGGCACGATCACGTTCTCGGCACACTCGATGACCTGGCCCTTGGGAATCTCGAGCCCCTCGCCTATCTCGACGATCCGACCGTCCCTGACCACCATGTCCGCCACCATATCGACCCCCACTTGCGGGTCGACTATCCGTCCTCCCCTAAGCAACAGCGCCACTGTCGGCACCTCCCAACAACAAGTACATCGCAGCCATTCGTACGGCCACGCCGGCATTGACCTGATCGAGGACGATCGCGCGATCGGAATCGGCTACCGCCGACGAGATCTCCACTCCCCTGTTCATCGGACCCGGATGCATGATCCTGGCCTCCGGTTTCATGGCTGCAAGACGGCGCGTGTTCATCCCGTAGAATCTCGCGTATTCCCGCACGCTGGGGAACGGCATACCCTCGGCGCGTTCCATCTGCACCCGAAGCAGGTACGCCACGTCGAGCTCCGGCAGAACCTCGTCCAGCGTGTTCGCGGTATCGGCTCCCAACACGTCCGGGCGCGCCGGCATCAACGTGGGCGGTGCGATGACGATGGGCCGGGCGCCGACTGCGCGAAGAGCCGGGACCAGCGAGCCCGCGACGCGCGAGTGTGCGATGTCGCCGACGATCCCCACGGTGAGCCCCTCAAGGCGTCCCATGTGCTGGCGGATCGTGAACAGGTCGAGAAGGGCCTGCGTGGGATGCTGGTGCATGCCGTCTCCGCCGTTGATCACGTGAGCGTCCATGCACTCGGCCAGGACCTGGGGTGCCCCTGCGTACTTGTGGCGCACGACGATGAGGTCGCAGGCCATCGCCGAGAGCGTGGCGGCCGTATCGCGCAGCGACTCCCCCTTGACCGTGGCGCTCGCGGATCCGGTCATGTTGATGGCATCGGCGCTCAGCCGCTTCGCAGCGATCTCGAAGCTCGTTCGCGTGCGCGTACTCGGCTCCAGGAACAGGTTGATGATCGTGCGGCCGCGCAGGGTCGGGAGCTTCTTGATCCGGCGCTCGTTGACCTCCTTGAAGGACTCGGCCGTATCCAGAATCGTGAGGATGTCCTCGGCAGTGAGATCGTCCATCGTCATGATGTGACGACCGCTCAGCATGCTGCTAGGCACCGGCTGCCTCCTCGAGGATCTCGACACCGTCAGTGCCGTCGGTCTCGCTGAAGAGCACCCTGACCCGCTCGCGTCCGCTGGTCGGTACGTTCTTGCCGACGAAATCGGCTCGGATCGGGAGTTCCCGGTGGCCGCGGTCCACGAGCACCGCAAGCTGCACCATCGCCGGTCGCCCGTAGTCCATGATCGCATCCATAGCGGCCCTGATCGTGCGGCCCGTGAAGAGCACGTCGTCGGCCAGCACTATGGTCCGGCCCTCGACCTCGAACGGTATGTCTGTGCGATGAACCTCGGGGCTGAGCCGCACGCCGACGTCGTCGCGGTAGAAGCTGATGTCGAGGCTGCCGACGGGAACCTCAGCGCCCTCGATCTGCCTGATCCGCTCGGCCAGCCGCTCGGCCAGCCGTGCTCCGCGCGTCACGATGCCCACAAGTGCGATCCTGCCTGCGCCCCTGTTCGCTTCCAGTATCTCGTGGGCGATACGGGTGATCGCCCGCTCTATCGCGTCGCCGTCCATGACGACCGCCTTGGTACGGTACTCCACGTCCCTGCCTCCCTCGACTCGCCGTGAAGCGCGGGGAAAGAAAACGCCTCCTCGCAGACGGCAAGAAGGCACTGATATTAGCCGAGGAAGGACACCGGCTGTTCAGTATGCATCCCTTGCCGGCCTCACGGGACCAGGTTTAAAGGTCTCCACGACGATACCAGGAGCGGGCAAGCCTGCCAAGACCGTGCGCCGGATGAAGCCGGCGCCTGAATTGCCAAAGTTAGTGCAAGTCCTCTTGCGCTTAGTCTGGCAGGGATGCGCGGGCTCCTCCAGACTTCATCCTCTTCCTTGCGTTCTGCTATATGCTCTTGTGGTCTTCCGTCTCCGGACCACCGGAAACCCGAGAAGGTCGCCATGGTGCTCCGGCCTGCCTCAGGAGATCGGAAGCACCATGGATCAAGCATCGACTTTTACACTGAGTCTGACAAGAGCTCGGGCGAAGGCCTGGTGGCGTGTGTCCGGAAGCCCCCGCTTCGTCGCCGAAAGGACGCCGGGGCGCCTGAATCCGCTCGAATCAGATCAACAAAAGGGGCATTCGCCTGCAGTTTCTTGCACTAAGTCTGGCAGCGATCAGTGAGCCCCGTGTCTTGCACTAACTTTGTCATTCAACCTTTTTCTCGCTGGGCCTGCCGAAGCCGCTGTGTATTTGAGCTCAGCCTCCTGTTTGGTCGTTCCCGCCCAAGAACAAGTCGGCAATCTGTGGATACTGTGGAAAACCCAGGATGCCCCCACGCCATACCTGTGGATAGTGTGGGTAGTTCCGTTGTTGGGGCTGAGCCCCGATGCTACAATCCGGCAGGCCGCCAGGCTTGCGCGTGGCGTGCTTGATTCCTTGAAAACCGCCGCTAGATGCCCCGCCCGGAGTATGCTGATCTGTAACCCGAACAAGGGTTCTTCTTTTCTTCGGATAGCCGGCCCGGGTTCGTGTACCTCGCCCGACGAGTATCCACAGCCGCCCGGTGTGGAAGCATCGGATACGGGGTGCTGGAAAGCACCGAGGGGCCCACGGTTCCGTGTTTCCTGGCATGTTCGGTTACCTGAAGTCGTGGTTGAGCCAGTTTCGTCCACAAGTGTGGAAAGTTGTGTGGACAAACCGGAAAAGCCCATGTGGGGGCCTCTCAGGGAGTTCGGGTGACAGGATAGAACGCCAGGTGGATACGGCCATTTGCAGGGGTTTAGTGAATCGCCTGGGTGCAGCGGACTTGTTGATAAGCGTGTGGACGTTGTGGATGTTTCCGAAAGGCCAGGGGGATGAAGTCGTTCTTCTCAACAGCTACGCAGTCGCGTGATGTGCATGCGGCCGGGCTGGCTGCAACGGGAATCGTGAGCGGGGATGCGCCGAGGATGTTCGGGGCCCGTATCGCCGTGTACGATTCCGCGGCTGCTGCGCCGCGGATCGTGGATGTCGAGGCGCCGTCTCCCGATGGCTTGATCGAGCAGTTGGCCGCCTCGGCCCATGCCCTTGCCGGCGACCAGGGCGGCGCGCTTCCGTACACGGTGGTCCGGGAAGTCGTGGAGAACCTGATCCACGCGGAGTTCCGTGAGATCGTCGTCTCGATTCTCGACGACGGCGACACGATGCGCTTTGCGGACCAAGGGCCCGGGATTCTCGACAAGGGGCGCGCCGTCCTTCCTGGGTTCTCGACGGCGACCTCGGTCATGAAGCAGTACATCCGTGGAGTGGGCTCCGGTCTACCCATAGTGAATGAGTTCATCTCTCTAAAGGGCGGGAGGTTCTCGATAGACGACAACCTGGGGACGGGAACCGTTGTCACCCTCACGGTCGCTCCGGAGGAGGGGCCGCCTGAGGCGCCGCGCGAGGATTCCGAAGAGAAGACGTTCGACCTCTCGGGTGTTCCCCGTCTCACGACCCGCCAGAAGAAGGTTCTTTCTCTTGTTCTGGAGTTCGGGGAGGCCGGCCCCACACTCGTACACAAGGAGTTGTCGGTCGGGCTGTCAACAGCCTATCGAGATCTCGCCTACCTTGAAGATGGGGGCCTTATCGCAGCAGACGAAAGCGGGAAACGGATTCTGACCGATCTCGGATCCTTCTACCTGGAGAACCTGTTCACCTGAACTGTCAGTAGGGGATGGTCGTGGAATGGAAGCAACCGTGTATGACGTTGCACGCATATGGTCCGATGTCTTGGAGGTCGTCAAGACAGAACTGAACACCCCCACGTTCAAGACGTGGTTCGAACACACGGCTCCTCTCGATATCGTGGAGGACCGACTGGTGATCGCCGTGCAGAACGACTTCGCTCGGGACTGGCTGGAGTCACGGTACAGCGGCCTTCTCAAGGCCGCCCTGGCTCAGGTGGCCGGAGTACCGCTTTCCCTCGAATTCGTCGTTCCCGACGAGTTCCCGGCCCTCGTGTCGGAAGACCCTGCTTCTGTCGAACCGTCTCCTCTGCCCCCCGTCCTCCTGGAGGAGCCCGTCGAACACCGCGCCGGGGATGTGGGGGGCTACAACCCGAAGTACTCGTTTGACTCGTTTGTCATCGGGGCGTCCAACCGTTTCGCCCATGCAGCCGCCCTGGCGGTCGCAGAAGCACCGGGACGAGCGTACAACCCTCTCTTCATCTATGGAGGAGTAGGTCTTGGGAAGACACACCTGTTGCACGCTATCAGCCGATACGTCCAGCAGAGTTTCCCCCACATGAAGGTGAAGTACGTGACCTCGGAGCAGTTCACCAACGACTTCATCAACTCCATCGGGGATCGAGACAAGAAGAGGATCGATGGGTTCCGCCGCCAGTACCGTACCAACGACGTGCTTCTCATCGACGATATTCAGTTCTTGAGGGGCAAGGAGGGCACACAAGAGGAGTTCTTCCATACGTTCAACACCCTTCAGCAGGCTGGAAAGCAGGTTGTGTTGTCGTCAGACAGGCCTCCGAAAGACATAGCCACGCTTGAAGAAAGACTGCGGAGTCGTTTCGAGATGGGTCTGATCACGGACATCCAGCCACCTGATCTCGAGACGCGCATAGCGATCCTTAAGCGGAAAGTGGAATCTGAGCATCTTGAGGTTCCTTATGAGGTGCTGTCTTTTGTGGCTGACAGAATCAGCTCCAATATCCGGGAGCTGGAGGGGGCTCTTATCCGAGTAGTGGCATACAGCTCCCTTACCCGCCACACTGTGGATTTGGATCTCGCCCAGGCGGTGCTCAAGGACATCTTCCCGGAACGCTCCTCGAGACCGATTTCGGTCGCCACTATCCAACGCGAGGTCTGCAAGTTCTACTCACTCAACCATGCTGAACTCGTCGGCAACAAGAGGTCCCAGAACATCGTGTATCCGCGCCAGATCGCCATGTACCTATCCCGGGAACTGACCGATCTGTCGCTGCCGAGAATCGGTGCGGAGTTCGGCGGACGCGACCACACCACCGTGATGCACGCGAACGCCAAGATCCAGAAGATGATGAACGCAGAGCGTGAAGTGTACAACCAGATTCAAACCCTCACTAATACCATCAAACAGAAGAGCTGATATCTGCATGTGGATTACCGTGTGGGTTACGCACGAACAGGCTGTTGATAGACGGGTGTGTGTGTGGACAGAACGAGCAAGCTGTGGGCTGTGTGGATAGAAGTAGCACTCTCTCAACCCGCCGGTACACATGGGTACGCCGGTGACGACCTGCGCTAGAACCACTTCTCAACAGCATCCACAACCCTTATTACTACTACTACTAGATAGATAGATAGAAAGGACCAGTACATGAAGCTAACGATAGCTCGCAGCGAACTCCTCGAGACACTTTCGATCACAGGCCGGGGAGTGTCATCCAGATCCACGCTCCCGATTCTCTCGGGGATCCTTTTCGCCGCCTCGGCCGACGGTATGGTTCGCACACACTCAACCGATCTCGAGGTCTCCGTCAAACACACCACCACCGCCCTGGTCGAACAGGAAGGGATGTGTGTCGTTCCCAGCAAGCTCCTCACCGATATCATCCGGTCTCTACCGGAGGCAGCCGTAACCCTCTCGGTCGAAAACCAGACGGCCTCGATCACATGCGGACAGGCCTCATTCACCGTCAAGACACTCCCACCCAATGACTTCCCGAGATTCCCCGAGGTGGAAGTGGACAAGAAGGTGCGTGTTCCGTCTGTCGTACTCTCACAGATGGTCGCGCACGTCAGCAAAGCGGTCAGCCGGGACGAGACTAGGCCGATCCTCACCGGCATCCTGCTCGTAGTGGACGGGCCCACGATCAAGATGGTAGCGACCGACTCCTACCGGCTGGCAGTGAAGGAGACCATCCTCAAGAGAGAGGACGGCGAGGACATCGAGGTGGTAGTGCCGGGCCGGACCATCGACGAAGTAGTGAAGCTGACCGGGTCCGCACCCGAGGTGGTTCTAGGGGTATCCGAAAACCAGATCGTCTTCGAAATCGGAGAGACGGTGTTCGTCACCAGGAGGATAGAGGGGGCCTTCCCCAACTACAAACAGCTCATTCCGAAAGACCACGAAACCGAGGTAGTGGTTTCCCGAGAGGAGTTCGCGCAAGCGGTCAAGCGCGTGTCGTTGTTGGCGCAACACAACACCCCTCTCAAGGTCGCAGTGAATGAGGAAGACAAGACCCTGTCGTTGTCAGCGACAACGCAGGATATCGGAGACGCTTCAGAGGACCTCATGGCTGAAGTCAAAGGGCCGAACGTCGAGATAGCGTTCAATCACGCATTCCTCAGCGATGGCATCTCAGCAGCTTCAGGCGACACCATCACGCTGGAGATCGTGAGCGCTCTCAAGCCGGGAGTGATCAGGGCCGCAGGCGACGAAGGCTTCCTGTACTTGTTGATGCCTGTGCGCCTTGGATGATTCCCTATGCAACGAACGACCGTAGAACAGCTCTCCCTGAGGGGTTTTCGGAACTACGGCTCGTTCGATATCGCGCTCAGTTCGGGCCTTACGATAATCTGTGGCCCCAATGCTGTGGGCAAGACCACGATCGTCGAAGCTCTCCAGGTACTGACCACCACACGATCATTCAGAAGGCCTAGTACCGAGGACATGATCAAGACAGGGGAGCCTCGCGCTTCCGCTGCGATGGTCTCGTCGTCGGGGGAGGCTGCTTCACGGCGTTCGGAGACGAGGCTCCTCCTGGAACGAGGAGGGCCGCGGGTCTTCCAGGTTGACAGAAACCCCCGCAGGCCGGCGGATGTCATCGGGAAGAATACGAGTGTGGTCTTCACGCCGGACGACCTCTTCATGGTCAAGGGGCCATCGGAGAGCAGGCGGTCCACGGTCGATGAGATCGGAGATCAACTCTCCAAGAACTACGCGTCGATGCGGCGGGAGTATGCGCGGGTGCTTCGAAGCCGCAACAGGGTGCTCAAGGATGGCGACAGCGATAACCTGCTGCCCGTGCTCGACGAGCAGCTCATCTCGGTCGGAGGCAAGCTGTCCGCCGCACGCGCCAGACTCGTCGACCGGCTGAGCGGAGAGGCGTGTCGGATCTACGGCGACCTGTCCGGCCGGGAGACCATGACCGCACGGTTCGTTCCTTCATGGGAAAGGACCGACACGCGGACCTTGGGTGGAGATGCCTGTGACGAGGAGGTCGCAAGAGACAGCATCGCGTCGGCTCTGGCCGCAACAAGAGCAGAGGAGGCGGCCAGGACGGCCACCGTCGTCGGTCCCCACCGGGACGATATCCGGTTTCTTGTGGGCGGCGAGGAGGCACGCTCCCATGCCTCACAAGGGCAGCAGCGAACGGCGGCGCTGTCGTGGAAGCTCGCGGAGGTCGAGGTGATGCGCGGGGTGTCGGGGAAGGCCCCCCTGGTCATGCTTGATGACGTGATGTCAGAGCTCGACGCGGACAGACGCACGGCGCTCACCGGGATCGTGGCCCGCACAGCGCAGACAGTGATCACCACGACGAACCTACAGTACTTCGACGAGGAGACGCTCGGGCAGGCGGCGATAGTGGAGATAGATCATGGCCACACGTAGCCCCGATCCGAAGCGGCTCGGCGATGTCCTGGGGTCGTTCGTGAAGAAGACCGACAAGAGCGGCAGGCTCAAAGAGGCACGCGTGTTCGAGGTGTGGCAGGAGATCGTAGGAGCACAGATAGCGGCACACACCCACAGCATGCGTCTGGTGGACGGCGAACTCCAGGTAGCCGTCGATTCTGCCACATGGGCTACAGAGCTCACGGCTATGTCTGAAGACCTGAGAAGACGAGTCAATTCATCAATCGGTGAGAACCTGCTTAGGAAGATGCGCTTCACTGTCTCCCAGGCCGTTGAAATGGAGCGGGCCGAGGAGGAGCGGGAACAGCAGACAGCGCGTGGGTACGGGGGGCGAAGTGTCGAGCCGACATCTCTCACGGCGGAGGAGCTTGAGGCCGTACGGCGGAGCGTTTCGGTGATCCACGACCCCGATCTCCGAGACGCGGCGCTGAGGGCCACAGTGGCCGACCTTGAGTGGAAAAAGGGTCAGGAGGCCGCGAACGTGGCTCAGGGGGGCTCTGGCGGCCCCAGAGGGCACGAATAGGCCTCTGTACCCAACTTGTTGTGGTAAAATACCCTCAGGAGCCACGACATGTTGTGTGCCTCGTTTCGCGCGATCTGTCCGGTCGATCGACTGAAGGAGCTTCTGCGTGTCAAAAAGCTCGTATTCCGGTAAGGACATACACGTACTTGAGGGTCTTGAAGCGGTCCGCAAGCGACCCAGCATGTATATCGGTTCCACCGGTCCGAAAGGCCTCCACCACCTCGTATACGAGGTGGTGGACAACTCGGTGGACGAGGCACTCGCGGGTGAGTGCACGGCGATCGACGTCACCATCCATCCGGATAACTCGATCACGGTCGTGGACAATGGCCGGGGAATCCCGGTGGACAAGCACCCCAAACTGAAGAAGGCGACGGTCGAGGTCGTCCTCACCGTACTTCATGCCGGGGGCAAGTTCGGCGGCGATGGCTACAAGGTCTCCGGTGGCCTCCATGGGGTCGGTGTCTCGGTGGTCAATGCCCTGTCGGCGAAGCTCGTGGTGCAAGTGAAGCGGGACGGGCAGATATGGACCCAGGAGTATGAACGCGGCAAACCTCTGGCCCCCCTTGCCCCGAGCGGCAGGTCGAAGTCGACAGGAACCACGATCACCTTCTGGCCGGACGATCAGATCTTCGAAGAAGTCCGGTTCGACTACGATACGCTTGCGACCAGGTTCAGAGAGACCGCGTTTCTCAACAAGAACCTCAAGATCATCCTTGTCGACGAGCGCGAGCTCGAGCCGCGGCGTGAGGAGTTTCGCTACGCAGGCGGCATCATCGACTTCGTCAAGTACATCAACGAGAACAAGGACACACTGCATAACAAGGTCATCTTCTTCGAGGCGGAGGCTGCGGAGGGCCACGTCGAGGTAGCTATGCAGTGGAACTCCAGCTACTCCGATTCGGTCCTGGCGTTCGCCAACAACATCAACACACACGAGGGCGGGACGCACCTCGATGGCTTCAAGAACGCACTCACGAGGACCATCAACGACTACGCCCGGCGCCAGGGCATCCTCAAGGAAAAAGACGACAACCTGTCCGGCGAGGACATCCGTGAGGGCCTGGCCGCTATCGTCTCGGTGAAGCTGCGCGATCCGCAGTTCGAAGGGCAGACCAAGACGAAGCTGGGAAACACTGAGATGAGGGGCTTCGTCCAATCCGCGATGATGCAGGCTCTCGCCGAGTATCTCGAGGAGCACCCCAAGCCGGCGCGCGTCATCGTCAACAAGGCAGCGCAGGCGGCCAAGGCCCGCGCGGCGGCTCGAAAGGCGCGCGAGCTGACCCGCCGCAAAGGACTGCTCGAGTCGAGCACTCTGCCCGGCAAGTTGGCGGACTGCTCCATCAGGGATGCGGCCCTCACAGAGGTGTTTCTCGTGGAGGGTGATTCGGCAGGCGGCTCGGCCAAGCAGGCCAGAGACCGGTCCTTCCAGGCCATCCTGCCCCTGAAGGGCAAGATCCTCAACGTCGAGAAGGCCGGTATCAACAGAGCGCTGAACTCTGAGGAGATCCAGGCGATGATCACGGCGTTGGGAACGAACATCGCCGAGGAGTTCGACATCGAGCAGGCCCGGTATCACAAGGCGATCATCATGACCGACGCGGACGTCGACGGGGCGCACATCCGGTGCCTGATCCTCACGTTCTTCTACCGCTATATGCGCGAGATGATCGAGCGCGGATACATCTATATCGCGCAACCTCCGCTCTACAAGATAAGCGTCGGCAAGAAGCACGAATACGCCTACTCAGATCGGCAGCTGCAACAGGTTCTGGCCCGGCTTCCCGAGAACGCCCGGCACACCATCCAGCGCTACAAAGGCCTGGGCGAGATGAACCCCGATCAACTCTGGGAGACGACGATGGATCCCGCGAAGCGCACGCTTCTCAGGGTGTCCCTCGATGATGCGCTCGCAGCGGAAAAGGCATTCGTGGACTTGATGGGTGACAACGTCGAGCCGCGCAAGGAGTTCATACAGCGGCACGCGCGGGACGTCCGGTTCCTCGATATCTGATCGTCGGCTGGTCGTAGGCGGGAGAACATGAACGGGAAGCCGCAGCGCCGAGAGGCGAAGGGGTTTGATCCTCCACCATGGGAGCGGGATGCGTTCGAGGAACTCTCCCGCAAGAAGGCCGCCGACCGCGCCGAGGCGGACCTGGACGCCGCGCTCGCCGGCCTGGCGTCCCCGGAGCCCGAGCCGGGTGAACCGGCAGAAGGCGTGCATGACGAAGCCGGGCTCCCCACACCGGCGGAAGCGACACCCGCGCAACCGGGTGGAGCCGATGGGGGTGGGAGCGCGGTGGATGAGGCGAGAACCGCAGCCATGCTCTCTCGGCTTGCCGAGGAGGAGCCGGACGCGAGGGCGCACGGAGCCATCGGGCTTGTCGTGGCCGGCTTCCTGGCTGTGTTGGGCCTGATGATGCTCGGATGGGGAATCATCGGAGCGGTACGAACGGCGGGAGTGTCCGAAGCGGGCCCTGTGGGGCTCATCGGCGGCGTGATCCTGGGCGGGTTCGGCATCGGTTTGGTCGCAGCGGCGGCCTGGTTGGCGGCCAAAGCCCTCAAGCAGCGAGGAGAGCACTAAGTGTCTGACGAGATGTTGACCGAGAGCACGATCCTGCCTATCGAGATCCAGCAGGAACTGCGCGATTCGTTCCTCGAGTACTCGATGAGCGTTATCGTGGCGCGTGCCCTTCCCGATGTCCGCGACGGTCTCAAGCCCGTCCATCGCAGGATCCTCTATGCGATGAACGAGTCCGGGCTGACGGCGGGCCGCTCGTACAAGAAGTCGGCGTGGACCGTCGGTGAGGTCATCGGCAAGTACCATCCGCACGGTGACTCCGCCGTCTACGACACGATGGTCCGAATGGCGCAGGACTTCTCGATGCGCGTACCTCTCATCGACGGGCACGGGAACTTCGGCTCGGTCGACGGCGACTCCGCAGCTGCGATGCGGTACACCGAGGCCAGGCTGCAGCGGATCACCATGGAGCTCCTCCGCGACCTCGACAAGGAGACGGTCGACTTCGGGCCGAACTACGACGAGTCGCTTCAGGAACCGAAGGTGCTTCCGAGCCGCTTCCCGAACCTGCTTGCGAACGGGTCCTCGGGCATCGCGGTCGGCATGGCCACCAATATCCCTCCGCACAACCTGGGGGAGACGATCGACGCGGTTTCGATGATCATCGACAACCCGGAGGCGACCGCCGCAGACGTCATGCAGGTCATGAAGGGGCCGGACTTCCCGACCGGCGGCATGATCATGGGCCAAGACGGAATCAACGACTACTTCCACACCGGGCGCGGCTCGATCAAGGTGCGCGGGAAGGCCCACATCGAGCAGACCTCCACCGGGCGCACGCGGATCATCATCACGGAGATACCGTACACGGTCAACAAGTCCAAGCTCGTCACCAAGATCGCCGATCTCGTCCGCGAGAAGAAGCTCACGGAGATCAGCGACCTGCGCGATGAATCGGATCGCAAGGGCATGCGCGTGGTCGTCGAACTCAAGACCACGTGTATCCCGCAGGTGGTCCTCAACAAGCTCTACAAGCACACGCAGCTGCAGACCGGGTTCGGCGTGATCATGCTGGCGCTCGTGGACGGCGTTCCGCGGACTCTCACGGTTCCCGAGATGCTCAAGCACTACGTGGAGCACCAGAAGGAGGTCATCACCAGGAGAACGCGGTACGACCTGCGCAAGGCCGAGGAGCGCGCGCATATCCTCGATGGCTACGTCATAGCGCTCGACAACATCGACGAGGTCATCAAGATCATCCGCGCCAGCGCCGACGACTCGGAAGCGAAGGCCGGCCTCATGGCCCGCTTCGGTCTGTCAGAGGCGCAGACCGACGCCATTCTCGAGATGCGACTGCGCCGACTGACAGGGCTCGAACGCCACAAGATCGAGGACGAGCTGGCCGAGCTGCGCGAGAAGATCGCCTGGTATCAGAAGGTCCTGGGCGACGTGGCGATCGTCCTCCAGATCATCAAGGATGAGCTGGCCGAGCTGCGCGAGAAGTACGCGAACCCTCGCCGCACCGAGATCGCCGGCACGGCGAAGGACCTCGATGTGGAAGACCTGATCGCCGAGGAGGACATGGTCGTCACCATCACGCGCGCCGGCTATGTGAAGAGGCTCCCTGTTGCCACATACCGGCAGCAGAAGCGCGGCGGCAAGGGGGTCGCCGGCGTGAACCTCAAAGAGAACGACTTCGTCGAGCACCTCTTCATCAGCTCGACCCATGACTATGTCCTCTTCTTCTCCACCAAGGGCAAGGTCTATCGCCTGAAAGTGCATGAGCTGCCGGTCGGCTCGCGCCATGCTCGTGGAACGGCGGCCGTGAACCTGCTGCCATTCGAGCAGGACGAGAAGATCGCCGCCGTCATCACCACAAAGGAGTTCGGCGCTGACGACTACCTTCTGTTCGCCACGCGTGAAGGCATGGTCAAGAAGACGGCGATGCAGGCGTACGATCGCTCAAGAAGAGATGGCATCATCGCAATCAACCTCCGTGACGCCGACGAGTTGATCGCCGTGCGGCGCGTGACTCCGGGCCAGAAGGTGATGATGGTCTCTACGAGCGGCAAGGCTATCAAGTGGGACGAATCCGACGCCCGCCCGATGGGTCGCGACACGATGGGCGTCAAGGGCATGAACATCAAGCGCGGCGAATCGGTTCTCGGTATGGAGATAGCGCCTCTCGACAGCGAGCTGTTCGTGGTCACGGCTCGAGGCTACGGCAAGCGTACCGCTGTCGCGGAGTATCCCGAACAGAAGCGCGGAGGCATGGGCGTCAAGACGATCCAGGTCACAGAGAAGAAGGGCGTGCTCGCCGGGATGAAGATCGTTCTGCCCCAGCACGAGCTGATGCTCATCAGCCAGGAGGGTGTCGTCATCCGCGTCAAAGCCAACGACATCTCCATACTCGGGCGGTCGACTCAGGGCGTGAAGGTGATGAACGTCAGCGCGGCCGATTGCGTGAGCGCGATAGCCCGGGTGAGTGCCGGCAAGAAGAAGGCCAAGACCGGCCCGATAGTGGCCGAGGGCCAGGTGTCGCTGCTCGACGGCGCGCAGGCGGAGCCCGCAGCCCCCGCGGGCAACGACCTCGAGGCCGCGGCCGAGGAGCTTGTGAGCGAGGAGTTCGAGGACGTCGCAGACGACGAGTAGGCATATCCGGTCGCACACCATCAAGGCGGGATCGGAGCCGAGTCCGGTCCCGCCTCACCGAACCGACCCCGGTGAGCCCGGGCCTCACCCACTCGCGATGCCTCTGATAGACTCGCACTCGTGACTGACTTCCCAGACCTCGACGGCGGAGCCCAACGCGTGCACTCGGTTCGTGCGCTGCTATTCGACTTCGATGGCACACTTCTGAACACGATTCCGCTGATACTGGCGTCGTTCAGACATGCGACCGCGGTGGTTCTTGGTACCCCGCTTTCCGATGAGGTACTCCTGCGTGACGTGGGGGTCCCTCTCGTCCGCCAGATGCGCGATATCTCGCCTGAGCACGCCGACGAGCTTGTCAGGGTCTACCGGGAGCACAACCTCGAGCATCATGACGAGATGGCCCTGGAGTACCCCGGTACCGAAGAGGCGCTGGAGCTGCTCCGTGAGCGCGGCTTCCCGATGGGAGTGGTCAGCTCCAAGACGGGGCCGGGCCTCAAGCGCGGCCTCGAGCTGTACGGGCTCGACCGGTTCTTCGATGTGGTGGTGGGGTGTGACGACACCGAGCGGCACAAGCCGGACCCCGAGCCGCTCCGGCACGCTGCGGAGCTCCTCGGCGTGCCCCTGTCGCACTGCGCGTACATAGGGGACTCGGAGCACGACATGGCGGCGGCCGTCAGCGGGGGAGCGGTGGCGATCGCCGCTCTCTGGGGGCCGTTCGAGCCGGAGCGGGTGTTGGGGCCGGGGCCGGATTACGCCTTGCGGTCCCTCCTTGAGCTCCCCGAGCTGCTGCGCGGGGATGGAAGACCATTCCGGGCCGACACCGTTCTCGCGGGATAGCGTGGCGCGTGAGTCGCCGGTGTGGCGGTTCATGGAAGACTGCGGTGGTATGAACATACAGGTGGTACGAGCGTGCTGATCGAGGAGGAGCCGTGTCGCGTAGGACCAAGGTGATAGCAGCCGTTGCGCTGTTGGTTGTGGTCGGCGGCGTTGTCGTCGCCCTGGCCGTCGGCGGAGCGAGAGCCGTCGAGATCGAGACCGCGACGGCAGTCGACCAGAACCTGGCGGTCACGGTGACCGCGTCCGGCAGGGTTGAGTCGGGCACGCGAGCCGACATCTTCCCGCCCACCGGCGGCGTCCTCGAATCCGTGCTGGTCGCCGACGGTGATCGGGTGAGCGCCGGCATGGTGGTAGCCCGACTCGAGACGGCCCCCCTGGAGGCTCAGGTCGCAGCCGCTCGCGCGGCGCTGGCAGCAGCAGAATCCCAGCTCAAGGCCGTCGATGACCAGGAGCCGCGCAGTGCTGATCTGGCGGCTGCCCGGGCCGGAACCAGTGCGGCCTGGCAGGCGTACCAGGCGGCGCTGCTCGCGTTCGACCAGGTAGGCGCCCAGGCGCCCGCGCAGGCTGATGTCGATGCTGCTGCTGCGGCGAAGACCGCAGCGTTCTCCGCATACTCCTCGGCTAAGACGAACTACACAACGCTCAAGGCGTCGGTTGACGCCAGCGCGTTTCCGGTGCCGGCCTCTCTGGCCGCCCTCGACTCGGCCAAGATCGCCATGGATCAGGCGTACGCCGGGTACACGCAGGCGGTCGCCGCCCAGTCCAAGATCATCGCCTATGATGGCTCCGCGCTGCGCGAGCAGAGCCGAAGCGCGCGGGACCAGGCATACGCGGCGTACCTGTCCGCTCGCGCGCAGCAGAGCAAGCTCGAGGGTACGAGTCTCTCGTCCCAGCGTACGGCCGCACAGGCCGGGGTCGACCAGGCGCGCAAAGGGCTCGCTCTCGCCGAGGAGACCCTCGATGATGCGGACCTCGTCGCCCCGATCGATGGCGTGATCCTGTTCAACGCGCTCGGTTCGCCTGCTGCGGACGGCAAGGTCGCACGGGCGGCGGAAGGTGCGGCCGTGGCGCCACAGGCGGCTCCGTTCACCGTCGTCGATCTCGGAGGTCTGGTATTCAGCGCCGAGGTCGATGAGGTCGATGTGGACAAGCTCAAGGCCGGAATGTCGGGCGTGATCGCGCTCGACGCGCTTCCGTCAGAGGAAATAGAAACGACACTCGCCACCGTGCGCCCGGCTGCGACCCAGACTCCGACCGGCGGTACGGTCTTCGCGGTCGAGTTCCCGGTGGAGGGGGTCGACGCCAACGTGCTCATCGGCATGCGCGGTGATGTCACGATCGAGGTCGACGCAGTGCCCGATGCCGTCGTGGTGCCCGTGGAAGCGCTCTTCGACGAGGGCGGGACGACCTATGTCTACGCAGTCGACGGCGAGGTGCTGTCGCGCACCGAGGTCACGGTCGGCACCGTGACCGAGACCTCGGTTCAGATCCTGAGCGGCGTGAGCGCGGACGACGTGGTCGCGCTCTCAGGCCAGATCGAGCTTGTCGACGGCATGCGCGTGAAGGCCATCAAGTAGAGTCATGCAGCCGAAAGCCGACATAGCCGTGTCAGCCGGGGGGCGCGCCAGGCGGGCCGTTCTCGAAGCGACGGGGGTCACCAAGAGCTACGTGCTCGACGAGATTCAGGTCAACGCGTTGTGCGGAGTCGACCTGTCGGTCCACGACGGCGAGATGATGGCGATCATGGGCCCGAGCGGCTCAGGGAAATCGACACTCATGCACATCGTCGGGTTGCTCGACCGTCCGACGACCGGCTCGGTCAGAGTCGAGGGCGAAGAAGTCTCGCACATGTCGCCGAACGAGCTTGCTGCGGTACGGAACCGCCGCATAGGATTCGTGTTCCAGGCATTCAATCTTCTGGCGCGCACGAGTGCCACGGCGAATGTCGAGCTCCCCCTGGTGTACGCCGGCGTGTCGGGCGCGGAGCGTTCCAGGCGGGCGCGGGCCGCGCTCGAGCTGGTCGGCCTCGGCGATCGCGTGTCCCACCTGCCCAACCAGCTTTCGGGCGGGCAGCAGCAGCGGGTAGCGATAGCGCGGGCACTCGTGACCGAGCCGAGTATCGTGCTTGCCGATGAGCCCACCGGCAACCTCGATTCGCGATCCGGAATCGAGGTCATGACGATCCTCCAGGAGCTCAACGACAACGGGATCACCGTAGTGCTGGTGACGCATGATGATGCGGTCGCGCGGCACGCGGAGAGGATCGTTCACTTGAGTGACGGCGTGATCGTGCGCGAGGAGATGGTCGACGCGCGGGTGCTGGCTGCGAACCGGCTTGCCGCGCTCGGAGAGACCGGCCGATGAACCTTGCGGAGTCATTGCGAATCGCGCTCAGGGCGCTCAGCGCGAACAAGATTCGCAGCGCGCTGACGATGCTCGGCGTGATCATCGGCGTCTCGGCGGTGATCCTGCTCGTCGCGATCGGGACGGGCGTGCAAGACGAGGTCACCGGATCCATCGAGGGCCTCGGCTCCAACCTCGTCTTCGCGTTTCCCGGCAACTTCGAAGAAGGCCCGAGCGGGGGAGGCCCGGGCGGGGGGATCACCAAGCAGTTCAACCTCGATGACGCCGACCTGGTCAGTCGCAGGCTGTCCCCCGACGACCTCGTCGTGCCGGTGCTCCAAGGCGCGGCGGTCGTCAAGGCAGGCAACCGCGAGCTACGAACCACGCTGGCAGCCGCGAACGAGTTCGGGGACGAGGTCTTCGCTGCAGACTACCTTGGGGGCAGGGGGTACCGCCGAAGCGAGGTGACCGCCGCTTCGCGCGTCGTCGTGATCGGTTCGCGCATACGCGACGAGCTGTTCGCCTTCCAAGATCCCGTCGGCCGGCAGATCGACGTGAATGGCCAGCGTTTCACGGTCATCGGTCATCTCGTGGCACAGGGCGGGTCGCTCACGGGGGACCAGGACAACCAGATCTACATCCCCGTGACCGCCGCACAGCGCATCCTCGGCACGAGCGACATCAGTAGCATCGTGGTCAAGGTGGGCGATCCGGCGCGCATCGAGATCGTGCGCAATCAGATACGCAGCGCCCTGAGACCCAGATTCGGCTCGGAGTTCAGCGTATTCACGCAGGAGCAGACGCTCGGCATCCTGTCTCAGCTCCTGGGCACGCTCACGGTCATGCTCGCCGGTATCGCCGGCATCTCGCTGCTCGTGGGAGGCATCGGCATCATGAACATCATGCTGGTCAGCGTGAGCGAACGTACCCGCGAGATCGGCATCCGCAAGGCGGTCGGCGCCAAAACGTACGACATCATGTCGCAGTTCGTGATCGAGGCCGTGCTGCTGTCGGTTGCGGGGGGCATGGTCGGCATCGCCCTCGGCTGGGCGGGCGCGCTCGCGCTGCGCCCGTTCGTTCCTACCGAGGTCACGGGCTGGGCCGTCACGCTCGCGTTCACGTTCTCCGCGGCCGTCGGGGTCTTCTTCGGCGTGTACCCGGCGTACCGGGCGTCGATGCTCGATCCGATCGAGGCCCTGCGCTACGAGTGAGAGCCGCGGCGCTGCACGCGGCCGCGGGCGATGCGGCGTTCAGCCCTGGAAATCCTCGGGATTGACGTGATCGAGGAACTCGCGGAACTCCTCGACCTCTTGTTCTTCGTCGGTGTCGGGCTCAGCGATGACCGCGGCTTCCTCAAGGACGTCCTCGGCCACGAAGATCGGCGATCCCGTGCGTACGGCGAGCGCGATCGAGTCGCTCGGGCGCGCATCGACCACCACCGAACGGTCCTCTCCGCGCACGATGATCGCGGCGTAGAACGTGCCCTCTTCAAGACGGGTTATCTCCACGCGCTCGACGTAGTGACCGACGGTCTCGATGATCGAGTGCAGCAGGTCGTGCGTCATCGGGCGGGGCGGCTGCACCCCTTGAAGCGCAAGGAGGATCGCCGTGGCTTCCGGGTGACCGATCCAGATCGGCAGAAGGCGCGCTTCGACTTCGTGGTCCTCGATGGGCCTCAGGATGATCACCGGCTGGTTTGAGACCGAGTCAACCGACAGCGAGGCGATTCTCACCTGAATCATGCGCGCCTCCCTTCGGAGCGTGTACCGAGTACGTTCCACTATGATACGTGATGCACGCACGCGGCCTCCGGGAGACACCATGCAGCGGTTCGAACTGCGCACCGATGTTCGCGAACAGATGCTCGATATCACCCCCGGGATAGCCGAGGCGATACGGTCGAGCGGCGTGCGAGAGGGGATGGCGCTCGTCTTCTGCCCACACACGACCGCGGGGATCACCATCAACGAGAACGCCGACCCGGACGTCGTCGAGGATCTGCTCGACGGGCTGAGGCGTATCGTCCCGCGAGAGGCGGGCTGGACCCATGCCGAGGGCAACTCCGGCGGGCACCTGAAGGCGGCGCTTGTCGGCTCCGCCGTGACGGTACCTGTGAGCGGTGCGATGCCGGTCCTGGGTACGTGGCAAGGCGTCTACTTCTGCGAGTTCGACGGGCCCCGCAGCCGCAGCGTCGTGGTGAAGGTGATCGGTGAATAGCATGCCGCGCGCCACCAGGGCTTCCTGCGGTGACCAGCGCTGTTCGGTCGTTTGACTCGCGGGGGACCCTCGGGTATGGTATCGAAGCGTTTTCGCACGATGGGCCCGTAGCTCAGTTGGTTAGAGCGCACGGCTGATAACCGTGAGGTCATTGGTTCGAATCCAATCGGGCCCACCATCACAGCTTACAGACGTCTCTCCGCTCCATGCGACGGAGGGGCGTTTGTGTTTCCCGGGCGCAGGCGTAGGCGAAACACTCAGGGGCAGTACCACCGCGCCTGCGGCGATCCTGCCCCCGTGTCGTCTCGTCATGATGCGGAGAACCCGCTTAGTTGCTGCGTGCACCTCGCGGGCCACGGCCGCGTCCACGGCTGCCCCGGTTGGGGCCTCCGTTGCCGGTGCCGGTCTTGCGAGCGCCGCCGGCGCCCGGTCCGCGGCCCCGGACGGGACGTACCGCCTCGCGCTCGGGGCAGGGAACGGTGCGGTCGTGGCTGTAGTTGAATCCCTCGTGATCGGCGCAGTCGAGCACCGAACCGATGGTGTACTCGATGTCTCGAAGCGTGTCGTGCTCCTCGGGAGCGAGCAGGGTGAACGCCGAGCCGCTGCGGCCTGCGCGCGCCGTGCGGCCGATGCGGTGGACGTAGTCCTCCGGTGTGCCGGGCACATCGAAGTTGATCACGTGGCTGATGCCGTCGACATCGATGCCGCGGGCCACGATATCCGTCGCGACGAGTACGCGGGCACGCCCACGCTTGAAGTCCTCGAGCGCCTTCTGTCGCTGGCTCTGCGAGCGATTGCCGTGGATGGCCGCACTGCGGATGCCGCCACGGTCGAGCACCTTGGCCACGCGGTCAGCGCGGTGCTTGGTGCGGGTGAAGACGAGCACCCGATCGAGGCTGTTGTCGCCGATCAGTGCGGTGAGCAGGTCGGCTTTCTGCTGCGCACCCACGGGGTAAATCGACTGCGCTATCGCCTCGATGGGCCTGGTCACGGGGTCTACCTTCACGTGGACCGGGCTGTCGAGTGTGGCCTCGATCAGCTTGAGGATATCCGCGGGCATCGTGGCCGAGAACAACAGGTTCTGACGCCTCTCGGGGAGCAATGCCATGATGCGCTTCACGTCGGGGGCGAAGCCCATGTCGAGCATGCGGTCGGCCTCATCGAGGACGAGGATCTGCACCTGTGAGAGGTCGACGTCCCGGCGGCCGACGAGATCGAGCAGGCGACCGGGAGTCGCGACGAGCAGGTCGACACCCCGGCGGAGCGCACGCCGCTGGGGCTCATAGCCTACGCCACCGTAGACTGCAGCCGTGCGGTGTCGCGTCACGCGTCCTACCGACCGGGCGACCTCGTCGATCTGAAGCGCGAGTTCGCGGGTCGGGGTCACGATCAGCGCTTTGACGGCGCCGGGTCGTGCAGGAATGCGCTGGAGAATCGGGAGCACGAACGCGGCCGTCTTGCCGGTGCCGGTCTGTGCGCACCCGACCAGGTCGGCGCCTGAGAGCGCAACGGGAATAGCTTCACGCTGGATGGGGGTGGGCTCGGTGTAGCCCATGGCCGCCACCGCCTGCAAGAGGCGGGGCTCAAGGCCCAAGTTGTCGAAACTCAAAGAGAGAACTCCTTTCGTGTGCGCCACATAGGGATCGCACTGCGGGCAGACGCAGTCGACGTGAGGCTCACACGAGGGAGTCAGAGGACAACCGAGTCTTGGTGATTCGAGCTAAGCCGCTGTAGTATACGCAGGTTCTTCTGCAAAAGCCAATTCCGCGACGTGCCGGGGAAGCCCGGGGAAGCCCCGGGGAAGCTCAGCGGTCGAGCGCCACCTGCATGACATCGACCGTTCCGCTCCGGAAGCCGGCCCTGCAGTACGCCAGGTAGTAGCGCCACATCCGGATGAATAATTCGTCGAATCCCAGAGCCCGAATCCCCGGCAGCGCTCCTTCGAAACTCCTCGCCCATCGCTCGAGCGTCGTGGCGTAGCAGGCGCCGAAGAGGTGCGGTTCGCCCATCGCGAGCCCCGCATCTGTGGCGGCGAGCCGGAAGCGCTCGAGACTGGGCAGCATGCCTCCCGGGAAGATGTAGCGCTGTATGAAGTCGGGATTCGCGCGGTAGTGCTCGAATGTCGACTCGTCGATCGTGATCGTCTGGATCGCGGCCCGCCCTCCACGGCGCAGCATGTCGCCCAATCGCGCGAAGAACACCGGCCACCATCGCTCGCCGACCGCCTCGAACATCTCGATCGAGACGATGGAGGTGAAGGTGTCCGGCACATCACGGTAGTCCTGCAGCCGGATATCGACCCGGTCACTGAGCCCTTCTTCGGCGATCCTGTGCCTGGCCCACTCGTGCTGCTCGCGGGAGAGGGTCACGCCGGTGACGTGACACCCCGACTCGCGCACGGCGTGCATCGCGAACCCGCCCCAGCCGCACCCGATCTCAAGGAGACGGTCGGTGCGCGAGGGCTGCAGCAGCTCGAGCAGCCGGTCCCACTTGCGGCGCTGGGCCGCTTCGAGGGACACCCCCTCGCAGGCGGAGGGGCTCTCGAAGAGCGCCCCGGAGTACGTCATGGTCTCGTCGAGCCAGAGCCGGTAGAACTCGTTGCCCAGATCGTAGTGGTGAGCGACGTTGCGTCTCGCGCCCCGAAGCGTGTTGTCGCGTGACCGGTTCCACGAGCGCAGGAGCGGGTTGAGCACAGGAGGCACGCGGAGACCGGAACCGGGCAGGTTCGCCGTTCCGAGGTCGAGCAGGGCGCACAGGTCCGGCGTGTCCCACTCGCCGGTCATGTACCCTTCGGCCATGCCGATCGAGCCGCTGGTGATCAGGCGTCGCGCCGAGCGAACGTCATGCACGACGACCTGCGCCGACACGCCCGGGCCGGGGCCGCTGTACACGCGTGTCCCGCCCGGCCACTCGATCTCAAGCGTGCCGGAACGCAGACGCGACAGCAGCACATCGATCGCCGAAGCGGCGGGACTGAGGCCGGCGGCACGCCCCGTGACGGTCATGTCGTGTCCTCCTTCGGGTCGTCAGGTGGGGCGGGTGCGAAGCGGACTCCCTTGGCCAGCAGCTTCAGCGCCTGATAGTGGATGAGCACCCATGCGCGCATCGGCATCGGTCCGAACCGGAGCACCGTTCGCGCGAGCTCTCTGTCTGTCAGTGGCGCCGCACGCAGCGAGAGCGAGGCGACGAGCAGCAGGGGCCCGTCGACGTAGTCGTGGATCGAGAGGGTCAACTCATCGCTCGGCTCGCTCAGGCGGAACTCGTAGCGGGCACCCATTCCGATGAAGGGCGAGACGTGGAACGCCTTGGCCTTCCCGGGTCGGATCTTTGCCAGATCCATAGGCGCCCCGCCGTCGTGCAGGAGGTAGTTGTGGTGGCCCCCGAAGGTGTTCCGTACCTCGGCGAGCACCGCTCGCACCGATCCGTCGACGTGGTGGCAGAACCAGAACGAAACCGGGTAGAACCGGAATCCGAACACGCGGGGGAACGTGAGCAGGAAGATGCGCCCACCCTCCAGCTCGATATCCGCCGAGGAGAGCAGCCGCTCCATCCACGGCCGGAGCGCGGTCCCGTCGTGCGGCCCGTGGTCTCTGTCGTGGAGCGACACGGGCGCCGCCCGGTTGTGGCCGAAGAGCCGTAGCCGGGCGTCCAGCCCTTCCAGATCCTCGATGTCGACGAAGAGGAAGTAGATGCCGTAGCGGAAACGGTTGGCGTGCGGCGGCGTGCGCTCGTGGGCCACGGTCCCCCGGTAGATGCGCGAGTCCGTCCTCATGCTCGCACCCGCTCGCCGGCACGGGCGTGGCCCGGCAGGGGCCCCGTGCGGCTTGCGTCGAGCTCGTCGCCCCACGGCAGTTTCGCGCCGATCGCCTCGGCGACCCGCACCCCTGAAAGCAGCCCGTCTTCGTGGAATCCATACCGCGTCCAGGCTCCGGCGAACCACACGCCGCCCGCGCCCTGGATCTCGTTCAGACGCCTCTGCGCGTTGATCGCTCCGGCCGAGTACATCGGGTGATCGAAGACCATCCGGGACAGGATGCTCTCCTCGGCAGGGGGTGTGTCTTCATTGAGCGTCTCGAGCACCGGGACCTCTACGGGAACGGACTGGAGCCGGTTGAGGTAGTACGTCAGCACGAGCATGTCCTTCGTGATGTCGCCCGTTTCCGCGAACCAGTTCCATGAGGCGTGCGCCTTCGGGTTGGGGGGCAGGAAGCTCGCGTCGGTGTGCAGCACGACCGGGTTCGGCCAGAAGCGGAACTCGCCGAGGATTTCGCTTTCAGCCGCACTCGCGCCGGCACCCAGGATCCCGAGCGTCTCAGGGGGGTGTGTCGCGAGCACGACGTGGTCGTAGACCTCGGAACGATGGGGGGTCAGCACGCGCACGCCCGAACCCTCGCGCTCGATGCGTGCGACGGGTTCGCCGGTGAAGGTCTCGCCGGAGAACGAGCGCGCGGCCGCCGAGACGTATTCCCGGCTGCCCCCGACCACGCTGCGCCAGGCGGGCTTGTCGGTTATGTGAAGCAGCCCGTGGTTGTCGCAGAAGCGCAGAAACGTCGCTGCCGGGTAGTCGAGCATCTCCCCGGGCGGCGTGGACCAGATCGCGTCGCCCATCGGGATGAGATACCAGTCCGCGAATCCGCCGCCGTACCCCTCGCGCCGGAGGAGCTCCCCGAGCGTGAGGTCCTCGACGCTCTCGTCGGCGAGCAGACGGTCGGCGTCGTGCGAGAACCGCACGATGTCGGCGAGCATGCGCAGGAAGCGCGGGTTGAGGAGGTTCTTGCGCTGGGCGAACACCGTGTCGAGACTTGTGCCGGACCACTGGATGTTATCGGCCGCCACCTGCACCGAGAAGGACATGTCGGATTCCTTGTGCTCGATTCCGAGGTGCTCGAAGAACCGGATGAGATTCGGGTAGGTGCGTGCGTTGTAGACCATGAAGCCGGCATCCGCAGGAAACGTCACGCCCCCCACGGAGAGATCGACCGTGCAGGCGTGCCCCCCGAGGCGGTCCTCGGCCTCGTAGACGTCCACGGTGTGCTCGTGTGAGAGCAGCCAGGCCGCCCCGATACCGGCTACCCCCGCCCCGATGACCGCACAGCGCATTTCGACTCCCGTCGCAGCCCCTCGCTCCGGTCTGGCGGTGCGGGGGAACACTACAGATGTGATTCCCGTTTAGTCGTGATTGCCCATCAGATCTGCCGAGGAGCCCCGATGCCGGACATCTTGATCACGGGAGTATCGAGTGGGATCGGGCGAGCGCTCGCCCAGAGGTTCGCGCGCGACGGGTGGCGCGTGATCGGCACGTTGCGTGACCCTGATGCCGAAGACCGTTCGGACTGGCAAGGGGATGTCTGCTTCGAGCAGCTCGATCTGGGTAGCGAGGGTGCCGGAGCACAACTCGCGGCACGAGTGCTCGAGCGGTACGGATGCCCCGACGTGCTCGTGAACAATGCCGGGATGGTGCAGTTCGGACCTATCGAGACGGTCACTCCCGCCGAGCTCGAGCAGCTCTACAGGGTGAACGTGTTCGAGCAGGTCGGCCTGGCGTACGGTCTCGTTCCCGCGATGCGCGCGCGGAAGGAGGGCGTCATCGTCAACGTCACGTCCCTTGGCGGGCGTCTCATATTCCCGTTCTTCGCGGCCTACAACTCGACCAAGCATGCGCTTGAGGGGATCTCCGAGGGGATGTGGCACGAGCTCAAGCCGTTCGGGATTCGCGTCAAGGCGATCGAGCCCGGATTCGTCGAGACCGCAGTGTGGGGCAAGATCCTCCCGGAGGACCCGGCGGAGTTCGAGGGCCCCGCGGACTACGCGGACGCCATGCTCTCGATGCTCCGCTTCGAGCAGGGAATCGCCAACCGCACCACACCCGCGGACGCCGCCGACGAGATCCGCGCGGCGATACTCGACCCGTCCGATCGACTCCGGTACCCCGTCGCGGCGTACGCGAGGCCGATGCTGCGCGCTCAACGCCTGTTTGGAAGCCAACGACTGATGCGCTTCTTCCACAGGCGCTGGATAGGCGGGAAGTAGGAGACCGCGTCGGCTCGCAACGATCCCTACCCGCCCAGGAGGACGACCCGGACGCGGTGGTCCACGCCGTCACCGGACAGCGGCACCAGGATCCCGTCGAGGCGTTCGCCGTCGAGCTCGACATACGCGACCCCCCGGTTGACCCCCCTGGGGTTCTCCACCTCTATCTCGTACGTCGAGCCCTGATCCCGGAAGCGCATCGAGTACTGCTTCCAGGACTTCGGGATGCACGGGTCCACCGTGAGGAAACGCGTGCCTCCTTCGGCAACGACCCACAGGCCCAGGTGATCCCGCACGGCGACATGGTAGAGCCACGATGCCGAGCCGGTGTACCAGGTCCAGCCGCCACGCCCGACGTGCGGTGGTGCCGCATAGACGTCTGCAGCCACCACGTACGGCTCCACCGCGTACAGGTCGGCCGCTTCGCGGGTGCGCGCGTGGTTGATGGGATTGATGAGGTCCAGCAGTCCGTGCGCCTCGTCTCCGTCGCCGAGCAGCAGGTGTGCGAGCACGACCCAGACCGCAGCATGCGTGTACTGCCCACCGTTCTCGCGTACTCCGGGCACGTACCCTTTGATGTATCCGGGATCGTGTTCCATGTGGTCGAACGGCGGGGCCAGTAGGGCCACGATCCCGTCCTCCCGGCTGACGAGCTTGTCTTCGACCGAGTCCAGCGCGATGGACGCACGCTCAGGATCCGCCGCACCGCAGATCGTCGCCCAGGCCTGCGCGATGGCGTCGATGCGGCACTCGGTGGACTCGCGACTGCCGAGCGGAGTGCCGTCATCGAAGTACGCACGCCGGTACCAGCTTCCATCCCACGCTTCGGCCTCGGCTGCGGCGGTGAGTCCCTGTGCCCATCCGCGGTACTCCTCGGCACGTTCGTGGTCTCCGCGCAGCTCGCACACGGGTGCAAAGCGGTCGATGACCGCGTAGAGGAACCAGGCCATCCAGACGCTCTCGCCCCGCCCCTCGATGCCCACGCGGTTCATGCCGTCGTTCCAGTCTCCGCCGCCCATGAGCGGCAGGCCGTGGGCTCCGGTTTCGCGCCCGGACTCAAGTGCGGCGATGCAGTGCTCGTACACGCTTGCGGCACGCTCGGACACAGTGGGCTGGAGGTAGTTGTCCTCACGGTCCGGCTCAAGCTCGGGGCCCTCGATGAACGCTGTCCGCTCGTCGAGGACGCTCACGTCACCCGTCGAGCGGATGTACTCCGCGACGACGAAGGGCAGCCAGTGCCGGTCGTCGACGATGCGCGTACGTACACCGCGACCGGAGACCGGCTGCCACCAGTGCTGGACGTCTCCGCGCTCGAACTGATGGCGGGAGGCCTCCACGATCTGCTCACGGACCAGGTCCGGCCGGCTCAGCAGCAGTGCGAGCACGTCTTGGAGCTGATCGCGGAATCCGAACGCTCCGCTGCTCTGGTAGGTGGCCGTGCGTCCCCAGAGCCGACACGCGAGCGTCTGATACACCAGTTGCCCGTTGAGCAGCAGGTCGAGCGCAGGGTTCGGCGTGGAGACCTGCACGGTGCCCAGGATCTCGCTCCACGATTGCTTCGCCTCCGCAAGCGCCCGGTCGACTGCCCCCGGCTGTCTGAAACGACTCACGACCGACCGCACGTCTTCGAGCGTGTTCGCCTGGCCGAGGAGGAACGTGACGCTGGCCTCCTCGCCGGGCAGGAGGTCGATCGTTGCCATGAGCGCGCCGCAGTTGTCGTGGAACCGCCCCGTGCGCCCACCGAGGCCCTTTCGTCGCAATGCGGCCGGGTCGGACGGTCGCCGATTGCGGCCCATGAACTCGGTACGGCTGCAGGTGAACGAGTGCAGGCTGCGGTCGCACGCGAGGAACGCGGGCTTGCCCGGGAAATCTGGGTTGAGGTGGTTGTGGGCCGTCAGGATTTCCTGCTCCGCGTCGTACCAGGTGACGACAAGATGCTGGGCGTGGCTTCGGGAGTCTCCGAGCACCCATTCGACGAACTGCGTGGCGGAAAGGCGGCGGGGACGGTCGGAGTCGTTGCGGAGGTTCAGCCGAACCACGCGCACCGGGTCCCCCTCGGGAACGAACCAGTCGATGGACTGCGCGATGCCGTGGGAGTGGTGCTCGAAGCGGGAGTACCCTTTCCCGTGACGCACGGTGTAGTGCCCGGGGGCGCGTCGCGGCAGAGGCGTGGGGCTCCAGTACTCACCGCTTTCTTCGTCGCGCAGGTACAGCATCTCGCCGCTTCCGTCGGACACGGCGTCGTTGTTCCAGGTCGTGATGCGGTTCTCGTGGCTGTTCTCCGCCCAGGTGCATCCGATTCCTGCCTCGGATACCGTGCATCCGAATCGCGGAGACGCCATCACGTTGATCCACGGAGCGGGCGTGTTCGTATCCTCGTCGAGCACGATGACGTACTCGTCACCGTCCGGATCGAATCCCCCGTACCCGTTGTCGTACAGCAGTCTCGGGCGCTCGAAGGGCGGCGTCTCGTGGTGGCGGCGCTCGGTGCGCCGCACGAGGGGATCAGGGTCCTCAGGGCGCTGCGAGCGCCGGTTGAGCTGCAGTTCGAGAGAGCCCCCGTCGCCGTCGAGGGTGGCCCGTGCGACGCTGAGAAGCAGGTTGAGGATGTCAGGGTGCATCTGGTCCGCGCGCCGGAGGAAGATGCCGCCCGGTTTGTCGACGAGCTGAAGAGCGTGGCCGGTGCGAACCAGGAGACGTAGCCGGTCATCGAGTTCATCGGCGTACGAGGTCGGGCGGGTGTTGAGGACGACGAGGTCGGCCACGAGCCCCTTGTGGCGCCAGTACTGATGCGCGAGCAGCGCCTGGCGCACAAGCGGGGCGTGCTCCAGGTCCTCGATGCGAACGAGCAGGATGGGCAGGTCGCCCGAGATGCCCAGGGACCACAGGCCGGAGAGCGGCCGTCCGTTCTCCTCCGGGGTTTTCACCTTGAGCGGGGAGTACGGATCGGTGAGCAGGAGTCTGGAGCCAAGGCGCTCGAGCACGACAGCGTCCTGGGGGGTGAGGCCGAGGTCGCGCAGCTCGATCTGCGCGGCCGTCCAGGCCAGGTCGATCGCGCGCTGAGCGCTGCGGATGTCGTGGTACTTCTCGGCGAGCCGAAGGGCGTCCTCGCGCGTGGCCGCTACCCCCGTGGCGAACACGAGGCGCGCACTCGACCCGGGTTCGATGACGACCGTCTGGCGAATCGCGCATGCGGGGTCAAGCACGGCCCCGGTGGTCCCGGACAGCTTGCCGCCCGCATGCACCGCGGCCGGTGCGTCGGCGGCCCGTAGCCGGCCCAGGAACTTCGCCCTGTCGGTCTCGTAGGACCAGTCGCACTCCTCGGCGACGTCGCATGCGAGCGTGTGCAGACCGAACCGGCGGGTCTCGGTGGCAGAACGGGGGCGGCGGGTGAAGCAGATCGTCTGATGATCCTCGAGAGCCTCCGTCTCAACGAAGAGGTTGGAGAACGAGCGGTGGGCCTGGTCCGCGCCCTGAACCGCGAAGGCGATCTCGAAGTACGACGTCACTTCCAGGGTGCGCCGGCTCGTGCCGCGGTTGGCGATGGTCACGCGGCGGACCTCGACGTCGTCCTCGGGGGAGACGCTGATCTCGGTGTGGGTCTCCAGTTCTCCGTCGATCCGGCGGAATTCGGCCTTGTCGGCATGGAAGGTCACATGGTACTCGTCCGGCCGTTCAGGACACGGGTTGTACGCGGTGTTGAAGACCCGCCCGCTCTCGGCGTCGCGCACGTAGATGAACTGGCCCCAGCAGTCACGCGTGACGTCCTCGCGGTAGCGGGTGACCGAGAGGTCCTTCCAGCGCGAATAGCCACCTCCGCCGTTCGTGACCATGACCGAGTATCGACCGTTGGACAGGAAGTGGGTCGAGGGAACGGGCGTGTCGGCGATCGGATATGACCGCTCTACGGGCGATGGGGGCTCGCGGAGCGTCCGCACGCTCTGGACTTCCGAAGAATGGGGGTGAGCGAGTTGGATCTGGCGGGGCACGCGCTCCTGCAGGAGCAGTTCCGCGGAGACGACCGCCGGGTCGCGGTGGAAGCGGTCCTGCATCAGGTAGTCCGTCAGCTCGTTGCCGAATGCGATCAGGCTCATGCCCTGGTGATGGGCGAAGTAGGCCTTGACGAGGGCGCGCCGCTCCCCCGCCGGGATGCGCCCGGGCGTGAAGTCGACTGACTCGTAGTAGCCGTACCGTCCACGGGCTCCGATCTCGGTGAACGCGCGGAGGTTGTCGAGGACCGCGGTCGGCGCGACAGGCAATGCGAGGATGCTCGCATACGGGGCGACCACGATGTCGTCCGAAAGGCCGCGCTTCAGGCCCAGCCCCGGCACGCCGAACGCCTGGTACTGGTAGGTGAGCTGCGCGTCCTTCGCGTTGAACGCGGACTCCGAGACGCCCCACGGCACCCCGCGCTCGACCCCGTACTGGATCTGCCTGTTCACCACGGAGCGGTAGGTCTGGTCGAGCAGGGTCATGGGCCACGTGCGCATGACGAGCAGCGGCATCAGGTATTCGAACATCGAAGCGCTCCAGGAGAGCAGCGCCCGGCCCCCGTCGGTCGCCGTTATGGCCCGGCCCAACCGGAACCAGTGCTCCTGCGGAATGTCGCCCTTCGCTATGGCAAGGAAGCTCGCAAGCCTGCACTCGCTCGCGAGCATGTCGTAGAACGACGAGTCCAGGGCGCCTTCCGAAGTGCTGTAGCCAATGGAGAACAGCAGCCGGCGTTCATCGAACAACATCGAGAAGTCGGTATGCTCCCACATCTCGCGGGCGATGTCGGCGTCGAGCCGCAGACGGGCGAGCATCTCGACGCAGGTCGGCCTGGCCTCGCGTATTCCGGTCAGGAGCTCTCGCGCCCACGTGGCCGCTATCTCCCGGTCGCTCTCGGTCGCCCCCGGAGGATCGAGCCCGATCGCCTCAAGTGCGGCGAGGGCATCCGGCAGCCCTTCGGCCAGACCCACGAGGGACGGGACGTAGTCGAGGAGAGGGGAGAGCGCAGCGCGACGGGAGTCGTTCTCGAGGGTGGGTGGGACCGAAGTGAGCATCGGTGCCCACGGAACGGTTCGACCCAGCAGGGAGAGGGGGGCATTGATGCGCCGAGCGATCGCGGCGAGGGAGGCGTGGGCCCGTTCGACGGCGGTGAGCGGGTGGGGTCCGTTGAGCTGTTCGGCAGGCGACTCGTCGACGCCGCTCAAGGGCGCAGCGGACTCGAGCACGGGCCCTACCAGCTCACCCAGGCGGGTGAGCAGGGTGTACCATCCCCCGGCATTCACGGGGGGCTCTTCGAGTGCGATGTCGCGAGACAGCTCCTCGAGCTGCTCTCTGAGGGAGCGGACGGTCTCGATGGGCTGCAACGCGTCTCGTTCAAGGAAGATGTCGTCAACGGCGAGATCGATCGTGTCCGCCAGTCCGGTGAGGAGCTGCCGGTTCAGGACAGGCGCTTCCGAGGCCTCAAGCAGGCCCACCCGCAGAACCAGCAGATGGCCCGCGAGGTTGCCGGAGTCGACGGTCGACACGTACTTGGGTGGCAGCGGCCCGAGGGTCCTGATGTCATACCAGTTGTAGAAGTGGCCGCGGAACTTCTCCAGGCCGGCCATCGTGGACAGCGTATCGGCGCACCGCGAGATGAGTTCTCCCACCGTCATGTAGCCCAGGTCGTGGGCTGCCAGGCCGGCCATGAGCTGGAGGCCGATGTTCGTGGGCGAGGTTCTCCAGGCGACTTCGCCGACGGGCTCCTCCTGGAAGTTGTCCGGTGCGAGGTGGTGCCCTTCGGGGGTGACGAACGTCTCGAAGAATCTCCACGTACGTCGTGCGATCCGACGCAGGTCGCGCAGGTGTCCTGCGTCCAGGGGCTCGCGTTCGTACGTGCGTGTTCGCGACACCATCCAGGCGACGACGGGACCGCCGGCCCAGATGACCCCCAGTGTGATCGCAGGCAGGAGGCGGCCAGGGTCGGCGAGGACGGCGGGAGCTAGCAGGAGCATCGCGCCGGTCGACGACGGCAGGACGCGATGTACGAAGCCCCGGAGGTTCGTGCCGAGGCGCCGATCCGCATCCGCGGCGGTTTCCCACTCGAGCAGGTTTCGGCGGGTCACGAGCATGCGCCAGAGAGCCCGGATTCCCGCGTCGAGCATGATCTGCGATTGGTGGGGGAGGAGGGCGAGCGTCATGGAGGCCCGCGACGAGTCGCGCGCCAGATCGTGAACAAGCGAGCTGGCCGTGCCGGAAAGCGCGGGATTGCGAGGTCGCAGCAGTATGGAGTTGACGAGGTTGAAGTAGGCAGGGAAGAAGATCAAGAGAAGGACCACGAGCGGCCACACCCACGCGGGGCCGGGGACGACCAGCCAGCCGACGATGATCAGGGCGAGCAGCGTCGGAGGCACCAGGCTCCGCCGGAGGTTGTCCACGATCTTCCAGCGGTGAAGCGCGCTCAAGGGATTGCCGGTGGCTCCGTCCGGCCCCGGGATCAGAGGCAGCAGCCAGCGGGCCGCCTGCCAGTCGCCGCGTACCCAACGGTGAAGCCGCGCCATATGACTCAGGTAGTTCGCCGGATGATCGTCGAACACCTCGATGTCGCTCGCGAGCGCGACCCGCAGGAAGCACCCCTCGACAAGGTCGTGAGAGAGCAGCGTGTTGTCGGGAAACCGGCCTTCGAGCACGTTGGCGAAGACATTGACCTCGTAGATGCCCTTGCCCGTGAAACTGCCCTCGCCGAACACGTCCTGGTACGTGTCGGAGACCGCACCGGCGTAGGGGTCGATTCCCGTGATGCCTGAGTAGAGCCAGGCGAAGTACGAGCGCGATGAGGCAGGAAGAGACATGCCGACGCGGGGCTGAATCAGCCCGTATCCCGAGTAGACCCGGGCATCTCCGGGCCGGTAGACAGCCCGGTTGAGCGGGTGAGCTATGGCTGAGATGAGCTTGCGTGCCGCATCGCGGGGAAGGAGGGTGTCGGAGTCGAGAGTCAGGACGAAGGTCACTCCGCCCAGGAAGGCATGATCCCCGCGCCGGAGCTCGAATGTCGTCTCGCCGGAGCCGCGCAACAGCCGGTTGAGCTCCACGAGAGAGCCGCGCTTCCGCTCCCAGCCCATCCACGCATCCTCGGCCTCGTTGTGGCGGCGACCTCGAAGGAACATGTGGAACGGCCTTCTGTCGTGCTCTACGCTGTAGCGGTCGTTGAGCTGCTCGATACCGAGTGCGGCAGCCTCGACGATCTCCTCGTCACCGGGAGCATGCGCGGTTCTCGAGGTCTTGAGATCGCCGAGGAGTCCGAATGCGATCTGATCATCGCGGTTCGCGAGGTATGCGACCTCGAGGTTGTCCAGGACATGTCGGACTGCGCCGACAGAGGACAGCAGGGCAGGAATCACGACGAGCGTGCGATGAGATTCGTTCACGGGCCTGAGGTAGTCGAGCTTGGGGAGGATCCTGGGGGGAAACACCCCCGCCGCGGTTCTGTTCGTGATGGTCAGGGCGATCTCTGTCAGGGGGGTGAGCGCCAGGAGGAGGACTGCGACAAGCGCCGGCGTAGAGATGCCGGTCGATTCGAGGGAAAGCGCGAGAACCGCCTCGAGCAGAGCCGTCGACCCCGCGAGCATGCCCCAGTAGAACAGCCCCTTGTTCGCGAGGGGACTGCGGTAGAATCGCTCCCTCGTACGGGGCCGGTAGTGGATGGATCGTTCGAACCCGTAGCGACCTGAGCTGATGAGGTAATGGCCCACATGGCCCTTGACCGACCCCGACACTCCGGAGGCCAAACCGTTGAGGGTCCAGCTCACGGCTGCTTCGGCGATCTGGATCTCCGAGAGCGGACAGCGTCGGCCCATGTCTTCGAGCGTGTGGCGGTATCGATCCCGGCTCTTGAAGTCCATGCGAGGGTACACACCCACCGGGTCCTGCCGCAGGATCTGCTCGACGAAGCTGGCCTCTTCGAAGAACGAGCGCCATTCGTAGGCGTCCAAGAACCGGATCGAGGTGATCGAGTTCGCGATGCTCACCTGGTCGGACGCCTGTTCCTGCTGTAGGTCGTGGGCGAGCGCCTCGAGGGTCACCTGCAGCTCGGCGAGGCGACGCTCAAGCCACGCGCCGATGGTTTCGAGATGCGCCTCTTCGCCGCTCAGGCGTTGCGACAGACGCAGTACGAACGTCGACGAGGCGCCTCTCACGCGCGCGTCCAGCTCGCTGATCAGATCGCGAAGCTGGTGACCGTCTTCCTGTGCTGCCAACAAGAGGCGGTCCGCCCACTCATCGGCGGAACGGGCGGCCAGGTGTGACTCCACGACACGGTGTGCAAGGCGGCGCAGGTTGTCGACGAGCGCGACCCGCAGCATGATGGGGATGGCCCATACCTCGCCGATCGACAGAGGCGAGACATCCTGAAAACCGTCGACGATTCGACGCAGGTACTCCTCATCGACGCGCGCGTCGGTGTGGGCCACGAGTGTCGTCATGAGCTGGTACGTGCGCGGGTAGCCGCTGAGCGCGCCCGACGTGAGGCGCGGCAACTCCCGCCCGTACCCCGTCGGAAGGTCCTTGCGGACGGCGCGGATCTGCTCCTCGACAAGGTAGTAGTTGTCGAGAAGCCACTCGCTGGCCGGTGATATCGGTTGTTGGAGACGCACGGCCCCGGCCAGGTGTTCGTTGAATCGCTCGAGGTCGGCCGCTGCGTCGTCGCACAACGCCCCGAGGGGACTGGGCCGCGGCGAGGGCCGGAACGTGGGCTCCTGTTCCCCGGCCAGCTCGATTCCGCGGTCGCGAATTCTGTCAGCGGTGAGCATCTCCGCTCGAATCGGAGGCGAGGAAGTGGAGCTCTGGGGTGCCGTATCGCTCACGAGGCAGCCGGGCCTCTTTCCGGACGTCACAGTTGGTCGGATCCTTGCTCCATGCATGAGTGCTCGTACAGCCTATCTTCCCCGAGGGGCCGAGAACGTACGGTTCACTTGTGTGCCAGATACCCTACGGGGTATACTTTCATCGCCTGAACCGCAACAAGGAGTCTGAATGAACAGCACGACCAAGATAGTCGTCTGGGCCGCGGTCGCGGTGCTCGCCGGCATCATCGCGGTCTTGGCGATGAGCCCCAAGGGAGCCAGCGTCGAGAACGTGGACGCCGCAGGACTCGCGGGCCTTGCCGGAGACGGCGTCCGGGTTATCGACGTGCGAACGGCAGGTGAGTTCGAGGCCGGCCATGTTCCCGGAGCCGAGAACGTACCGCTCGATCAACTTGCGAACGCTCTCGCAGGATGGGACACCTCCCAGCCGCTCGCAGTCTACTGTGCGACGGGCGCGAGGTCCACAGAGGCCGTCACTACGCTCACGCGCCAGGGCTTCACCAAGATATACCACTTCAACGCGGGCATGGTCGCCTGGGACGGCGAGGTCGAGCGTGGCGCGGTCGCGGTCGCCCAGGCCTTCAAGCCCACCGAGACGCCCGTGATGTACGAGTTCTTCACTGAATGGTGACCAGAGTGCAAAGAAGTCAAGCCTGTGGTCGACAGGCTCGAGCAGGAGTATGAAGGCAAGGTGCTGTTCAAGCGTCTGAACCCCGAAGAGGACGCCGAGGCCAGCTCGATCATGGCGAAGTACAATCTCACTTCGATCCCGACGTTCATGTTCGTGAACCGCGACGGCTCCGTCGCCGAGACCCTGATAGGAGCTGCCGAGGAGAGCCGTCTGCGCCAGAGCCTCGATGCTCTGAAGTAGGCCCCCGGCCCGTTCCTCCTCAGTTGCCAACCGAACGGCCGCCCAGGGCGGCCGTTCGTCGTTGGAGGGGGTGTACGCGGCCGCGGATGGGGGTATATATGAATCAGATGTCGCGGGAGTGTGAGCCGCGGCCCGGACGTTGACAGCAAAGGAGGCAATCACCGGGTGATTTCATTGAGGATTCAGCCGGGATGGCAGATAAAGACCTTCGGGTGAGGCCTAGCCAGAGAGAGTCGGTTACACAAGAAACGTCGGTTCGATCGGTTAGGGCGTCGCGGGAGCGACGCAGAGACTTATACGGTACTGTCAGTACACGCGTCAGGCCACCGAAGAGTCGGGCATAAGCCCCTGGAACAGCGAGGGTGCGGCCAAGAGGGACCACTCACTCGGCCAAGAGCTCTCCACGGTATCCTCTCGAAGGGTAGCCTCGGGCGGTGCGAAGGCCATCCCGGCATATCTGTGTCTCAACACATCACGAAGCTCGCGCACATGCGCGGGCTTCTTCTCTTTGGCGGGCGGGAGTGGCGGTCTGAGTCGGTCAGATCGCCTCCACCCATCCTGGGAGTACATCCCTTCGTGCCGGGGATACAGGGCGATGCCGGCGGCTGTAGCCCCCGTGATCTCATGCAACCACCCCGGTGTTTCTGCCCAACGGACCGGGGGTTTCGCGCTCCTTACAATCGCGTGAGCATCATGCGGCCGCCGGAGCACCCGGCGCCGGCTCCGTACCGCGTTTGACGTGGTGATTTGGCTCCGTCGGCTATAATGAGAGTCGTCCGGACAGTGACGCACCGACAAATGAAGACAGAGACGCGATCGTGAGGAGCACCACTCGCGTGCTGCTCGGAGGCGTGCGGCTTCGTGCGCGTTCGGCAGCGACCATCGCCTCAGGGGTTTCGAGCGCGCTGTTACTAGCGGCTCTGTTTGTGTTTGCATCGATGCCGATTGCGAATGCGGCGCTGTCCACCGGACCCACCGGAGCCAAGACCTGGTACTGGCAGAACCCGATCCCTCAGGGCAACGCGCTGCTGGCGGTGGATGTAGCCGGAGCGTCGAAGGTCTGGGCCGTCGCCGGACCCGGGGTCGTCCTTCATTCGAGTGATGCCGGCGCCGTCTGGGTCGCCCAAGACCCGAATACGCAGGTCATCCTCCGTGCGGTCGATTTCTTCGACGACCAGGTGGGCTGGACGGTCGGCGACACCGGGGTGATCAGGAAGACCTCTGATGGCGGCGTAGCCTGGGTCGCGCAGACCTCGAACACAACGAACTCCCTACGGGGACTGGCCACGGTCAGCACGCAGACCGCCTGGGCGGTCGGACTCACCGGCACGGTTCGCAAGACCGTCGACGGCGGCGCGACCTGGGCCACCCAGACCTCGAACACCACCGCGCAGCTCAACGACGTCTGCGCGATCGACTCCCAGCGAGCCTGGGCGGTCGGCGACGCCGGGACGATCCGAGCGACGACCGACGGTGGCACCACCTGGGTCACCCAGACCAGCGGAACGGCCGCGAATCTCTTCGGCGTGACGTTCGTTGACGCACTCACGGGCTGGGCGGTGGGAAACGCTGTCAGCAGCGTCTCGACCGTGCTCAAGACCACGGACGGCGGGGTGACGTGGACTCCGCAGACCACGGGCGCGACTACGAACCTGCTGGCAGTGACGTTCGTCGACGTTCAGACAGGCTGGGTTGTCGGGGCGACGGGCACCATCCGGCACACGACCGACGGCGGTGCCTCGTGGGCCGCACAGACATCCGGATCGCTGGCGTTCAACGGGATCGCGGCGTTCGACGCAGCTAGTGCGCGGGCCGTCGGCGCTGCGGGGACGATGGTAGGTACGGTCAATGGGGGCCAGACATGGCGCTCCGAATCGATTGGAACGACTGTTCAGCTCAGGGGAACGTCCTTCATCGGGAGTGCGCTGGGCTGGGCGGTGGGGGCGAGCGGCCAGATACTGCGAACGCTCGACGGTGGCGAGACGTGGATACGCAGTTCAGCAGGCACGGGTATCTGGATGGCGACCTCCTTCTTCGACGCCGACACCGGGTGGATCGTGGGTGCTGCCGGCGCGATCCGCAAGACGACGGACGGCGGTCTCACATGGGCCGCGCAGGCCTCCGGGACTGTGGAGCAGCTGAACTCGGTGGCGGCCGTGAGCGCGTCGACTGCCTACGCCGTCGGCAACGGCGGCGTCATCCTCAAGACCACGAACGGTGGTACCACATGGGTCGCCCAGACGTCCGGGGTAGCCACGGCGCTGAACGATGTGTTCTTCGTCAGCGCCACGCAGGGTTTCGCCGTGGGCGCGAGCGGCGTCATTCGCAGGACCGTCGATGGCGGCACCACATGGACGACCTCGACCTCCGGTACGACGAGCGCGCTGTACTCGGTGCACTTCATCGATGCCTCACGCGGGTGGGTCACAGGAGCGACCGGCCTCATCCGCTATACCGCCAACGGGGGCACGAGTTGGGCCGCTCAGACGTCAGGGACGACCAGCGCGCTGTACGGCGTGTTCATGAGCGACGCCTCGAGTGGGTGGGCCGTGGGTGCCGCCGGGACGATACGTCGTACCACCGATGGCGGGACGACCTGGTCGGGTCAGACCTCGGGCGTCACGGGCGTGCTGTACTCGGTCGCAGCCAGCAGCGTGTCCGCTGCCGTGACGGTGGGCGATGCGGGCGCCATCAGGCGCACCGACAACGGAGGAGCGTCCTGGGACTCACAGACGTTCGGCACCACGAATCAGCTGCTCGATGTAGCGCTGCCGGATCCCAACAACGGATGGGCGGTCGGGGCGACGGGGACCATAGTCCGAACCAATGACGGGGGCATCTCCTGGGCTACTCTCGCATCGGGCGTCACTGACGCGTTGCGGAGCGTCGACTTCCCGTCCGGGACGAGCGGTTGGGTGGTCGGCGACGCCGGCCGGATCCTCCGGACCACGAACGGGATGACGTGGGCCGTCCAGACATCAGGGATCTCGACGGCTTTGAACGGGGTCGAGTTCGTCGACACGAGCTACGGGTGGGCGGTCGGCGCCGGCGGCGTGATCCTGGCCACCACCGACGGGGGCACCACCTGGGCGCCTCAAACGTCCGGTACGGCCACCGCCTTGTACGCCGTCTCGTTCGTCGATCGGTTGACAGGCTGGGCCGTGGGCGGCGTGGCCGGCGCTCCGGGAGTCGTGCTCAAGACCACGAACGGAGGCACGACGTGGACGCCGCAGACCTCCGGCACCGCGAACGGAGTGGTCCTGCGCTCGATCTTCGCCCTCGATGCCGACACGGCGTGGTTCGCGGGCGACGCGGGTGTCATCCGCAGGACGACCGATGGTGGCACGAACTGGGTGGCACAGACGTCAGGGACGACGACAGCCCTCTACGATGTTCGTTTTCGCGATGCGGCGAACGGCTACGCGGTGGGCGGCGTGGCGGACGTTCCGGCGATCGTGCGCAAGACCACCGACGGCGGAGCCACCTGGACGACACAGACGCCCGGCACGATGAGCATCCTGCGGGCCGTGCAGTTCGTCAGTGCCGACCAGGGTTGGATCGTCGGGGACACGGGCACTGTTCTCCGCACGACGGACAACGCGGCACCCAATACGACGATTGCACTCGATCCGGCGATACCGAACGGGACCAACGGCTGGTATGTCACCGCGCCCTCGTTCCAGCTGACATCCGATGAGCCGGGTGTCACGTACTACAGCCTCGTTTCGGGTACCGGCCCATGGTTCACATACTCAGAGGCGGTTTCTGTCGGCGCCGAGGGATCGCGGAGCAGCTGGTACTACTCCGTCGACCCTGGCGCGAACGTCGAGGTCACCCGGCAGCATGTCGTGCTTGTCGACACCAGCGACCCACTACCGCCGGCGGGCCTCGTGGCGAGTCCGATCGCTACCGACACCGTCTCGCTCATGTGGCCTGCGGGCCTTGATGCCGTGTCCGGTGTCGGCTACTACGAGGTTCGGATGGACGGACTCACCATCGCCACGACGCCGCTCACATCCTTCGTGGTCACCGGGCTCACGCCAGAGAGCAGTCACAGCTTCACAGTCAGGTCCGTGGATATCGCAGGGCACGTCTCCGTCGATTCGACGATCGCTTCCGTGGTGACGCAGTCGGATCTGCCCCGCCCACCTGCGATCGCCTATGCGCGCGCGGTTCCCGGCGGAGCTGTGTACGTCAACTGGGTTGAATCGACCGGCACCGTCGGACCGGTCGAGTACCGCGTGCACCGGTCGGTCGACCTCGGGCCTTTCAGCCTCGTCGCGACGATGTCGGCGGACGTGGTCCGGTCGTTCGTCGATACATCCGGCCCCGATCTTGCTCCGGTGCGGTATGCACTGTCGGCATCGGATTCCAGGGGCGAAGGACCCACCAGCACGGTCTCGCTCTCGGCGATCACGACCACGTTCCCGCTTCCGGCGCCGGTCGGCCTGTCCGCCGTCCCGGCCACAGGCACGATCGCGCTGTCATGGCGCAGGCCTGAAGCGCCCGGCCCCATCATCGGCTATCGCGTGTACCGGTCCGACAGCAGCACCGGCTCCCCGGATCCGCTCGTCGGCTCGCTGGTCACGACCACGACGTTCTCGGACGCCGCCGTTCAACCGTCAAGAGAGTACTGGTATCGTGTTCAGGCCGTTGGCCCCGCGGTGGCTCCCGGTCAGATGAGTCGGCCGGTGTTCGCTCGGGCCGTGGCGACCTCAACGGTCGAGCCGCCGCACGGAACGTACAACGAATCCACGAACATGTGCGGGCTGTGCCATCGGCCGCACGGTGCGTCCTCGGCATACGGCCTTCTCGATTCCGGCCTGTTCGATGACGTCAGGCTGTGCCTCAGCTGTCATGACGGCACATCGGCATCGGATATCCGAACCACCATGACCGACCCGGAGCGAGGGTCTCGCCATCCGGTCGCAGCTGGAACGCTCCCGGGCTATCTCGCCTGCTCCCGCTGCCACGACCCGCACGCGGGCGGCAGGGCGGACTCGCCGGCAGCGCTTCTGAGAACCGGTACCGAGGAATCGCCGAACTCACTGTGCTATCGGTGCCACGGCGAGGCAGCCCCGGTCTCCGGCCGAGGCGATCTGCGCCTGTTCGAGCGCTCGAGCCATGCTACCGGCGTGCCCGCGCCGGGCGGCGGGCTCACGGTCGTCTGCCTTGGATGCCATGTCTCCCACAGCTCCAGGGAGCCTTCGCTGTATCCGCAGGCCCCGGACGATCGTTGCGTGCACTGCCATTCCGTAGAGAGCGGACTGGCGCGGACGGCCGATATCGCACAACGGCTTGCGGGGCCCGGTTCTGACACGAGGCACGACCTGCTCAGCTCCGACCAGCTCGTCGGCTCCAGGATCGCATGCGCCAACTGCCACGAGCCGCACACATCGAGCGCGACGACGCCCACAGTCGATCCCGACAGCCCCACGACGGCGAACGGATGGGCGGGTTCGATCAGTACGTTCTGCCTGCGCTGTCACGACGCCGAGCTGCCGTCGTCGGAGGACACGACCGGCTGGGTCGAGCCGCCGCTCGCCCGATCGGCAGCCACCACCACGACCAACATCGCACAGACATGGCTCGCGGATATCCACGGCGGGGCGATCGCCACGCCTTCGTATCTGCGAAGCGACAGCGGCTACGTGCAAGGGGACGTCATCTCATGCGAGATCTGTCACGATCCGCACGGCTCACCCAATCGATGGGCGCTGACCGATACGATTGTGTCAAAGGAGGGCGCGGTGACGGCGCGGGGCCTGCTGGTCTACCCGCTGCCTTCCGGAGGAGCCGATCTCAGGTTCTTCTGTTCCGGGTGTCACGACGTCGGGCCCTCGACCCATCCCGGCGCGTCGTCGGGGGGCGCCGACTTGAGTGTCTGGCCGCTGGACTGCTCCACCGCTGCGTGTCACGCCCACATCGGCACCGGACTGTAGTCGGATGAGCTCAAGCATCGACCCGCCCCGGGAGTCGCTCGGCGGGCTCGGACGCCGGATCCTGCTGGCTCTACTCGCGGCTGCCGTGGTACTGGGCGTGTACGTGTGGGCTGCGAGCAGGTTCACGCTCCGCGTGCCGCAGCTTTCCGGTACGAGCACCCTCGAGCCGGTCCTCGTGATCAATGGCCCGGGCGTCGGTCCGGCGCCCCGGCTTTCACGACCGTTGGCAGCAGCCTGGGGTCCGGGCGACCTGATATACGTCGCAGACACGGGCAACTCGCGGGTCTGCGTGTTCGATCAGTACGGACGGTTCGAAAGTGAGATGGCGGGACCCGGGTCCGAAGACACCACGGGCGCAGTGGGTCCGGCGCTGGTTCAGCCCGCAGGACTGGCTGTCGACGAGGGCGGCGATATCTTCGTAGCCGACGTCCAGGCCGGAGCGGTCTTCGTGTTCGATTCCGCGGGCACATTCGTGCGAACCATCGCGCCGCCGCTGTCGGCGAGGAGCCTCGGCTGGCACCCGACCGACGTCGCGCGCGTGTCCGGGCTGCTGTACGTCACAGATGCCGAAGGTGTCGCCGTGTTCATATATGACGGAACGTGGGTCGGGCGGCTGGGCCAGGCTCACGACCCCGTGGTTCTCATGCGCCCCAACGGAATAGCCGTCTGTCCCGACGGCTCGTTGGTCGTCTCGGACACTAACGCGCAGCGCGTCGTTTCCTATACGCCGGAAGGCGAGGTCCTATGGACCGTGGGCCCCGGTTCGGGAAGCGACCGTCAGTTCGGGCTGCCACGCGGGCTCGTATGTGACGAGGACGGCATGACGTATGTGGCAGACGCATTCAAGTTCGGTATAGCTGCAGTCACCCCGAACGGGTTGCTCGCGGACGTGTTCTACGTGAGGGGCAGCGCGCCCGGGCAGTTCGAATACCCGAACGACATAGATATCCGAGGCGACTACTGGCTGATCGCGGACAAGGAGAACGATCGCGTGCAGGTTCTGAAGTACACACCCGCGCGTCCGCGCTAGGACCTCGTGGCGGGCACCCGGACACGTCATTCCGGTGCCACGCCAACCCGCACAAGGCATGCTATAGTGTGTGTCCGCGAATGCGGCCGTCGGCCGCATCGGGGGCGAGTGGCGCAACGGGAGCGCACCTGCCTTGCACGCAGGGGGTTGTCGGTTCGAATCCGATCTCGTCCACCAGGATGTGACGCGGCCCGCCGGATTCTCGGCGGGCCGTTCTCGTTGCCCGGGCCCGCGCGGTGGTCAGATGCCGAGCCGCACGCGCACCTTCTCGCTTTCGAGTTCCTTCACGCTGACCCGGCCGACCCTGCGAGAGACCCTGTCGGGGGAGTCTGCAAGCCGACGCGCCAGCCGTAAGGCGCATGGATGCAGTGACGGGTCCCGTTTGCCGATCTGTCGCAGCGCCCAGTCCACCGACTTGGTCACGAAGTTGCGCGGATCGGCGGCGTTCGATTCGATGATGTCCAGGAACGGGATGAACCGTTCGTGCGGCCCGTCCTTGTCGTGCCATGCGAGGCCGGCGATGAGCGCAAAGCCCGCCCTCTTGACGAACGTCTCGTCACGCGCGACCAGTTCTTCGGCGAGCTCGTATGCGAAGCCGGTCTTGTCGAGCAGGTTGAGACAGAGGCCGTCGGTGATGTCCCAGGAGTCCGATGCGGCGGCCCACTCGAGCGCTTGTTCGCGCGTGAGGGTCGCCGGGTCTTCGAGGAGCGTCGCGAGGATGCGGGCTTCGTGTATGCCCGAGTCCCAGAGCCTGACGGCCAGGTCGTGACGCCACTCGCTCTGCGACCCGCGGGCCCCGAGAAGGGGCCTGGCGATCGTGCGGACCGACGTCACCGAGATGCCGAGGGTGCCGACAGCGCTGATGCCGAACCGTGCCATCCCGTCGACATTGGCAGGATCAGCGGCCGCACGCATGGCGCCCAGGATGAGACGGCAGGCAGGAGCAGGGTCAGCCTCGGCGGTCTCTTGGGGTACGTACACACTACCGGTCATATCGTCTCCGTGTTCCGGCACACACGAGTAACTGTAGCAGGGTACTACGACATGGCCGAAGGAACGTCAGGGAACGCCATCGCGAGGAAGTCGGGTACCGATGACCCACCTATCGTTCGATTCCGATCTGCCTGTTCAGGCGTGGCTTGAGGCAGCCCGGGTGCGCCGTTCGCGCCGTAGCTATGATGACAGGGCCCTTCCCGACGGCGCGAAGGAAGCGCTGGAGGAGCTGTGCCAGCGGTTCCGACCGAACCCGGTCGCGCGCGCGGTGTTCATCGACGCCCCGCCCGCCGGGATCTTCTCAGGCATCGTGGGGAGCTACGGGCGCATCTCCGGCGCGCGTGCCGCGTTGGCGTTCGTTGGCATCGCTGACGCTCCCGGCGTGGAGGCCAAGGTGGGCTACACCGGCGAGGCCATCGTCTTGGAGGCGACGCGCATCGGGCTCTCGACCTGCTGGGTGGCCGGGCTCTTCAAGCCGGGACTCGTCGGCGAGATCGCGGGTATCGGCGGCGGAGAGCGGGTGTTCGCCATCTCTCCGGTCGGGCTTGGCGCCAGCAGCATCACCGGCACCGAGCGCCTGGTGTACGGCATGAAGGAGGCTCCCAAGTCGCGCAGGTCAGCCGAGGAGATCGCGCCGGGCCATTCCGTCTGGCCGCCCTGGGCGCGCGCCGGGGTGGAAGCGGCGCGGATCGCTCCGAGCGCGATGAACCGGCAGCCGTGGCGGTTCCGCTACCAGGAAGGCGCGGTGATCGCGTCGTTTGACGGCCCCGAGATGCCTCGCGTTTCCAAGAAGCTCGACTGCGGCATCGCGATGCTGCACTACGAGCTGGGCGCCCGCCACGCAGGGGCGCCGGGTTCGTGGGAACTGCTTGGTCGCGGCGCCGACGTGGCCCGCTACGTCCTGATCTGACCGGTCTCGAGCGCGAGCGATGGCACGCATCCACTACCTCCAGCACGTGGACTTCGAAGGCCCGGGCACGATTGCCGACTGGGCTTCGTCTCGCGGACACGAGATGACGGGCATCGACCCCGGGACGGGCGGGTTTCCACAGGCCGCAGAGGTCGACGTGCTGGTGATTCTCGGGGGTCCCATGAGCGTGGGCGACGAGCGACGCTTCCCCTGGCTTGCCGAGGAGAAGCGCTTCATCCGCGAGGTGATCGATCACGGTGCACTTGTCCTGGGGATATGTCTCGGCGCGCAATTGCTGAGCGAGGCGCTCGGTGGACAGGTGTATCGCAATCCCGAGCGCGAGATCGGGTGGTATTCGGTCGAGCGCACGTCCGACGGTGCGGACTCGCGGGCCTTCGGAGGTCTACCGCAGCGGTTCGAGGCCCTTCACTGGCACGGTGACACGTTCAGCGTTCCACCCGGCGGTGTGTGCCTCGCGCGAAGCGCGGCGACCGAGAACCAGGCGTTCGAGTCCCGCGGCGGCAGACTCGTGGGCATGCAGTTCCATCTCGAGGAGAGCAGGACATCGCTCGGCACGCTGGTACAACATGCTGTCGATGACCTGGAGCCGGGAGGGAAATGGGTCGCGACGGCCGATCAGTTGCTCGCCGATCGCGCCCCCTTCACATCCTGCAGAGAGCTGATGTACTCGTTTCTGGACGTGTTCGTCCGCGAGTCCTGAAAGCGCCGCGCGCCCCCTCTTGTGTGATGCGTGTCACACAAGCTAGTATTCGGCTACCCCGCTCGCGGACCGTCGGTAACGCTTCGTGTGCCGCCGATACGCGCACGATCCCCCGGGGACCCGCTCAAGATGACCAGCACCGAGCTCCCGGGAGGCAGCGCGATGATGACCCGCAGCAGATCGGCCCGCAAGGGCCTGGCGTTCGTGACGGTAGCCCTCCTGCTCCTCATGGTGGCGGTACCTGCGTTCGCGTCGGTGACGGCGACTTTGAAGGCGGCCCACGTCGGAGCCAGTAGCCTGACGTTCAACAACGAGGGCGACGACGGGGGCCTCTCGGATGCCGTTGTGTGGCACTTCGTCCTCAACGGTCTGGATGCGGGCACTCCTGCCGCGCAGATATCTGTCGGCTTCGCCTCTGCGGGTGGCCGAACGGCGACCGGGCGGGTTGTGGGCAACGGGTCGACGCAGCACTTCTACGTGGGCACATCGGCGCACGACATCCTTGTCGGCGCCACGGTCGTCGTGTCATCGACGTCCTACAACAATCTGAATCTGAGCCACGTGTCCTGGGACGAAGTCGGCGATGAGCCCGGCGACGAGCCCGGTGACGAGCCCGGTGACGAGCCCGGCGACGAGCCCGGTGACGAGCCCGGCGACGAGCCCGGTGACGAGCCCGGCGACGAGCCCGGTGACGAGCCCGGTGACGAGCCCGGCGATGACCCGCAGGATCCCACCGACGAGCCCGGCGATGAGCCCGGCGACGAGCCCGGTGACGAGCCCGGTGACGAGCCCGGTGACGAGCCCGGCGATGAGCCCGGCGACGAGCCCGGCGATGAGCCCGGCGATGACCCGCAGGACCCCACCGATCCGGTCGATACGCCCGAGGCGGATCCTGTGGATCCCGATGACCCGTTCCTTCCGTTCACCCTGAACGATCCTGCAGCGACCGACGGCGATGATCCCTACCTGCCGTACACCGGTATCCAGCTTGCGCTGGGCATGGTGGCCGGCCTCGGGGCTGCCGGTGCCGGTGCGGCGTTGCGGTTCTGGGCGGCCCGCCAGATCTAGGCCGCCCCTTCGCGCTGGACCATGCTCGACGATCATCACCAGAGGCGCGTCGCGTGCGGCGCACCTCTGGTACCATTCACGGGGAAGAACGGCCCGTTGCCGAGGAGGAGACGATGGGCGACATCGTTCAGGTTCAGGGGCTGGTCAAGCGGTTCGGCGAGCTCATGGCCGTCGACCATGTCGACTTCTCGATAGCGGCAGGCGAGATCTTCGGACTGCTCGGGCCGAACGGTGCCGGCAAGACCACGACCATCTCGATGATTTCCGGACTCCTTGATCCGACCGACGGCGATGTGCTCGTGGACGGGAACTCAGTACGCAGCAAGCCGATCGCCGTCAAGCGCGTCCTCGGTGTCGTGCCCCAGGAGATTGCCCTCTACCCGACGCTCTCGGCCAAGGAGAACCTCCAGTTCTGGGGCCGCATGTACGGACTATCGGGCAAGGAGCTCTCCTCGGCAGTGGATGAGGCGCTGGAGCTCGCGGGGCTCGCGGACCGGGCCAGGGAGCGCATCGAGAAGTACTCCGGGGGTATGAAGCGCCGCATCAACATCGCGGCGGGTATCCTGCACCGGCCACGGGTGCTGCTCATGGACGAGCCTACCGTCGGTATCGACCCTCAGAGCCGCAATCACATCCTGGAGCAGGTCAAACGGCTCAACGCAGCGGGCATGACCGTGCTCTACACCAGCCATTATATGGAAGAGGTCGAGTTCCTCTGCGATCGCGTCGGGATCGTCGATCACGGCAAGGTCATCGCGATGGGCACGATCGATGAGCTGCGTCGCGTTGTGGGCGACTCGGACATCGTGCGTATCGGGGTCGACGATACCCTGACGGCCGAAGCGCTTGACGCCGTGCGCGCCATTACCGGCGTGAGCACCGCAGAGCGTGCCGACTCCATGCTCGAAGTGCTGGCCACCGACGGCGGCGGAGCGCTCGCTGCGATTGTGAGCGCATTGACCGCGGCCGGGGAGAAGGTCCACTCCGCCGAGGTCATCGAGCCGAACCTTGAGAGCGTGTTCCTGCATCTCACCGGCAAGTCCCTGCGAGACTAGCGGAGCCACCGGATGCCCCGGTTCCTCAGAATAGCCCTCAAGGATCTCGTGGTCTCGTTGCGGGACCCGTCGGCTCTCGGCGTGCTCATGGGCATGCCGGTCGTGCTCATCCTCATTCTCGGTTCGGCGTTCGGCGGGCTTGGCGACGCCGGTGGCAGCTTCGGCAAGGTCGCCATCGTCAATCTGGACGCGGGTCCGGCCTCTGCGGACCAGACCGATGTCGGGGACGAGGTAGTGAGTCTGCTCGCCGGCAACGAGGACATCTCAGCGCTCTTCGAGATCACTGAGCGTGACGACGCAGCGGAGGTCAGGCGACAGGTCGAGGCCGGTGAGCTGGTGGCCGCCCTTATCGTGCCCGAGGAGTTCTCAGCCCGGATCAACGATGCGGACCCGGTCGAGCTGGAGGTGCTGCGCGACCCTGGCAGCGAGCTGTCGTCCGGTGTGTGGGAGAGCATCGCCCGTTCGATCGCGGCTGAGCTTTCGAGGGTCTCCGTTGTCGCGCAGACTGCCGGGACCGCGGCAGCCGAGGCGGGCCTTGCGCCGGAGGCGGTGGGCGCTGTCGTCGGAGCGGCCGTTCAGGCTGCGACCGGAGACGGAGTCGAGCCGCCTATTCTCGTGGCGACCACCGACCTCCAGCGCGACGCGCGTGAGATCGGCCCGCTCGACTACTACTCCCTCTCGATGACATCGATGTTCCTGCTCTTCGTGTCCATGTTCGGAGCGTTCTCGTTCATCACCGAGCGGCGCGAACAGACGATGGCCCGACTTCTCACCACCCCGACTCAGCGATCCGCATATGTAGGCGGCAAGATGCTCGGCATCATGTTGCTCGGGCTGGTCCAGTTCGGCGTGTTGTTCGCCTACACGAGCGGCATGATGCGCGTGAACTGGGGGGAGAGCGTGCTTGCCACGTGGATGATAGCCGGCGGTGAACTCGCCGCCGCGACCGGTCTGGCTGTGCTGATCGCTTCGATCGCGAAGACCGAGCGTGGCGCGGGCGGCATCGGTCCGCTCGTCGTCCAGGTCATGGCGTTGCTCGGAGGGGCGTTCTTCCAGATCTCGATCCTGCCGGAGTGGATTCAGCCCATCCGCTATGTCTCGGTGGTCGGCTGGGCGCTGGAGGGGTTCCAGAAGATCCAGATCGAGGGAGCGGGCCCCGCCGAGGTTCTCGGCCAGTTCGCAGCGTTGCTCGCGTTCGCGGTCGTATTCTTCGGCATCGGGGTCTGGAAGCTGAGGGATAGCCGATGAGACGCATCCTGGCCATGTTGCGCGTCTCGGTGATCCAGGTCGTTCGAGACCGGGGCGAACTAATCAGCATGCTGGTGCTCCCGATACTGCTCACGTATGTGTTCGGGGTCGCCTTCGGGTCGCAGGGCGCGGAGCGAGCGGTCAAGATCGCGTGGGTTGCCGAGGACTCGAGCTCGTACGCATCGCAGATCGAGACACTGGTCGACGACGATGGCAGCGTCGAGGTCGAGCGGATGACCGCGGACGAGGCCCGGGCGGCACTCGAGGACGGGCTCGCGGCGCTGGCGGTGAGTGTGCCTGCGGGCTTCGGCGAGGCGCTCGAGGCGGGCCGGCAGGCAACGATCGAGGTCACCCAGGAGCCACGGTCTTCGCGGTCGCTGGCGGCGATCGAGATCGTGCAGGGTGCGGCCGCGCGGGTGGGCGCGAACGTGCAGGCGGCGCGGGTGACCCGGGAGATCTTGGAGTCCCCCTCGCAGTCCGAGCTCTACGAGACCGCCGATTCCCTCTGGGAGCCCGAGCCGCCCATCGCGGTCACCGGAACGCGCGTGACCGCTTCAGAGGTCCGGGGCGATTCGGTGCTGGCCGGAACCAACGAGCAGTATTCCATCGGCTTCACGATCATGTTCGTGATGTTCATGGCCTTCGGCTCGGCCGGTGGCATCCTCGAGGAGCGCGAGCAGGGCACGCTACGGCGCCTTCTCATCACGCCGGCTCCGCGAGCTCAGATCCTCGGAGGCAAGGTCGCCGGCGTCATCGGGACATCGGCGCTCGAGGCTACCATCCTCGTCGGCCTCGGGGCGCTCGCGTTCGGGGTCCCCTGGGGGCGCGACCCGCTCGCGCTGCTGCTCGTGCTCGGTGCGTACATCTTTGCGAGTGCCGGCCTTGCGGTCTTCATCACCGCAGTCGTGCGAACACGTAGTCAGCTCTCGGCGATCGGGCCGATCGCTTCGACCGGGCTCGCGATGCTCGGGGGCTGCTACTGGCCCATCGAGATCACTCCACCGTTCATGCAGACCATCGCCAAGTTCACGCCGACGGGGTGGGGGATGGCGGGACTGTTGGATGTCGTCTCGCGTGGGCAGGGAATCGAGGCTGCGCTCCAGCCGGCGGCAGTCCTCGTGCTCATGGCCGTGCTCGCATTCGGGGCGGGCCTCTACTTCCTCAAGGTCGACTGAGGCAACCGCACGGCAACGCAGCACGAATCGGATGGTCGGAACCTCCCCGCACGGCTATCCTCGGCATATGCCTGTATGTGAACACGCTCGATGAGCAGTCGCCATCAACCCTCGACCTGGATTGCGATCGCGGTAGCCCTGCTGCTGTGGGCCGCCGCGTTCGCCGGTATCCGCGCCGGCCTTCGGGACTACGGGCCCGGGCAGGTCGCGCTCTTGCGCTTCGGCACCGCCTCGATCGTGCTGCTCGTCTACGCGCTCATCGCACGCCTGCGGCTGCCTGACGTGCGGGACCTGCCGCGCATCGCGCTCGCCGGACTCCTGGGTATCACGATCTATCACGTCGCGCTGAACTACGGCGAACAGACCGTGAGCGCAGGCGCCGCCGCACTGCTCATCTCGACGAGTCCCGTCTTCACCGCCATGCTCTCCTCGTTCGTGCTGCGCGAGACGATCACCGGTTGGGGGTGGACCGGTATCGCGATATCGTTCGCCGGCGTGGCGCTCATCGCCCTCGGCGAGGGCGGTGAGTTCGGACTCGAGCCGAACGCGCTCCTCATCCTGCTGTCGGCCGTCACGACGAGCCTGTACTTCATCGTCTCCAAGAAGCCCCTGCGCCGGTACAGCGCCCTCGAGTTCACGACGTACGCGATATGGGCCGGCACGATTCCGATGCTCGTCTTCGCTCCCGGTCTCATCGAGCAGATGCCCGTTGCGGCGCCGTCATCGACATGGGCCGTCGTCTTCCTGGGGATCTTTCCCGGCGCTGTCAGCTATGTGTTGTGGTCCCTTGCGCTCTCGCGCATGCCCGCCAGCACGCTGGCGACGTTTCTGTACTTCCAGCCGGTGAACGCCACGTGGATCGCCTGGCTCTGGCTGCGTGAGGTGCCGTCCGTTCTGGCGATCGTGGGCGGAGTCATCTCTGTCGCGGGAGTGGTCGTCGTGAACGTGCGAGGTGTGTCCCGCGATCCGGTGCCTGACGCCGCGGAGGGTGCGTCGGGCCGCACGCCGACAGTGCATGCCGAGTAGCTACGCCCTGACCGAGAATGAGCCGAGCCCTTCGGGCTCCTCGGTGTAGACCTCTATCTCGTCGACCACGGCCCGATCCGGACCCGAGCGGCACCACTCGACCGCGACGTCGACGTTGCGCGCCGGACCTTCGAAGACGGCTTCCACCTGGCCCCCGGGGAGATTGCGAACCCAGCCCCTCAGGCCAAGAGTGACGGCCTCGCGCTCGGTTGCGGCGCGGAACCACACGCCCTGGACGCGTCCGTGAACGACGACCCTCTTTCGGCTGACAGGAAACACGGCATCCCCCCGCTACAGGGAGATGATTCCCCCAGGCTGTGGTTCCGATGCGCTCAGTTCAGGTTCCAGATGCTGCGGATGGCCTCGTAGACGGTGGCCCGGACAGCCCCCTCGCCGCCGTAGACCTGCACGCGAGACAGGTCGTCGGTACGTCCCAGAAGAACGCTCGATGCGTCGGCGGAGAGCGAGCCGGACCTCGTGAGCAGCACGAGCCCGCCGTTCGATCCCGCAGCCGCGCCGCCACCGAGCGCATCGGGGAAGTCCTCGCCGGTCGTCACGCCGATCACCGAGGCGTCGCTCCAGCCACGGGCGATGGCGTACTCCGCCAGCAGCCGTGCCGTGTGGTAGCGGGTCGTTCCTGCTACCCGGTAGGTCGAGACTGAGAGGGCACCGAGCCCGTTGGTCACCTCTGACGAGATGGCTCCCGTGCCGCCGACCACGACCACCGAGGAGATATCGAGGTCGCTCACGGCAGCCCCGGTCACGGCAGGAAGCGACGTCGACTTGACCAGCAGGACGGGCGCGCGCCGCGCGTATGCGAGGGGGGCGGCCGCCAGCGCGTCGGCGAACTGGTCACCGCGTGCGATGAAGGCCTCGCCGCTGAAAGCTGCTCCCTCGATCCGGGCGATCTCGCGGGCGACCGCAGCCGAGGTGTCGTAGCGGGTGGGGCCGGATACCCGGGTTACCTGGTAGCCGAGCTCCTCCAGCTTCGCTTCGACCGACGGGGACACGGCCGCGTCGCCGCCCACGATGACCACCCTGAGTGCGCCGAGCCGCGTGAGCTCCGCCGTGACCGCAGTGTGCAGGGATCCCGTGGGCGTCAGAAGCAGGGGCGAGCGGTGGGCGCCTGCGAGCCCGGAGGCCGAGAGCGCGTCGGCGAACTGGGCGCCCGTCGCCAGGACGACGGTCGGTGCCGAGCTGGCGTTGAACGAAGCGGTCGAGATGGCGGCGGCGGTGCGGTAGCGGTCGGCGCCCGCGATGCGCTCGAGAGCGATGTCGGGCACGGGTAGCACGACCACCTGCACGGTCTTGTGCGACTCACTGTTCCCGGCGGCATCCACAGACCAGAACTCGACGGTGTGTGTGCCGGTCGCCGCGATCGAGACCGAAGTGCCGGCGATGGTCGAGCCTCCGCCGATCCGATGATACGTTGTGGCCACACCGGAACCCGCCGCCGCGCCGGCGGCATCGGTCCGCGTGATGCTCAACGAGGCGGCGCCGTAATAGGGTCCGCCTACCGCCAGAGTGGAAACGGGCGGCGTACGGTCGATCCTTGCCACGACGCTGCGCTGGGTCTCGACGTTGCCCGCGTTGTCGGTCGACCAGTAGCTGACGGTGGTACTGCCCTCGCTGACGATGGTCACCGCGCTCGAGTAGACCTGCGGCGCGGCCAACCCCACCTTGTAGCGCGTTGTCGCCACGCCGGAGAAGTCATCGATCGCCGACAGGCTGATGCTCACATTGCCGCTGGTCCACGAGGAAGGGCTGACGACTGCTGTTGTGACGGGCGCGATGGTGTCCACTGCACCGTAGATCCAACGGATTCCGTCGATGTCACCTGCGCTCGGGGTGCGACGACGGTGGTCGCGGCCGAGCGAGCCGTACATCACGTCGCCCGAATCGCCGGCGCCGTACTGATCGCGGAAGGTCAGCCAGTGGCCGATCTCATGTCCGGTCACGGACTGGATGTCGTAGGTCGAACTGCCCACGGCGCCGGTTCCCCACACGACCTGACTGTCCGTATCGTTGAACAGGACATCGGCCTCGGAGAGGATTCCTCCGCCGGAGAATCGGTAGGACGCTTGCCCGAGTACGCCGGTCGGCAACGAGCCCCACGAAACGTCGTTGACGCCGTTGTTGAACGCGGGCGACGTGGTGGCCCCCGCATAGCTGAACGCGAAGTCAGCCAGGCCGTTCCAGCTCGACGCGCCTGCCTGGACGAGTCCGAGCTCACCGGTCGTGTCCGCGCAGTTCGCGTACACACGGTAAGGGACCGTGTTCACGCCCCATTTCGCGCCACCATAGCTGAACGTGACCGTGAAATTGGCGCTGTTGGAGCGGGAGCCCGCCGCCGTGACGGCCGTGATCGGGCCGCTGCCTGCCGATGCCGGGTATCCGTCGACGGCGCCCGTCGGCACTTCGACTTCAATGAGCGTCTCGGTCCACTGCTTGATTTGCGAGCCGGACGCGATGATCGCGGGGCGGTTCGCGCGATAGAAGAACTCCACAACGCCCTTCGTGGACCCGAAAGACGAACCCGAGAGCTTGATGGTGTCACCGGTGCCCGCGGGCGCCGCGGCCGGCGAGATGCCGCTCAGGGTGGGCGTGACCAGGCCCGTGACGAGGGCCGGTGAGGCGGATGCCTCCGGTGCCGAGGACGTCATCGTGTGCGACTCGAAGTACTCCGGAAACGCCTTTCGTAGATTCAGTCGCGTGCCGGGCGACAGGACGCGGCCCGTGAACCGCGCGGTGGTCTCGCCGGTCTCCACGATGCGTCCCTCGGCCACGCCGAATCTTCCCTGGCGGCCACCGACCACGCGGCCTATGTCATCGAGGAACACCATCACGTGCTCCCCCTCGGCGAACTCCGGGCTCTCGGTCACATACACGGTCTCGTTGCCGAGCACGCCGCCTGGGACGCTGAAGCGGATCCGCGCGCCGGCCTGCCCGATCAGCGCGTGTGAGATCTCAACCGTGACGTCCCGGGCTATGCCGGATACCGAGTCGGCCCGGGCTGTGACCGCGACAACGCGCCCTTCGACAACCGTGTGTGCGGAGTTCGCCAGATCGGTGACGGTCATGTCTCGCGTCTCACCGGAGGCGACCGAGGGAGCGAGCAGCGAGGTGACGAGGAGCCATGCGGCAGCAAGCGCCGCCACCCCCACAGGGGTCACGGTCGGGCGTTCGAGCATCGCTGCGCGTGGGCGCTGGACCATCATCGACGGGCCTTTCCCTGATCACTCATAGTATCGGCTTCTCGCTCGGAGTGGTTGACCGGACGACCGCTTGTCGGCTGGCCGTCACCGTGCCGTGACCAACCGTCATCTGCCCGTGACCGGTGTGCCACCGTCCCTCCATCTTCGCTGCCGAGGATGAAAGCAATGGACGTGCAGGCTCGGTTGGAGGTTCTTCGCAATGACGTTTCCCCGCAAGACGCTCGTCACATTCGGGTTCGTGGCGGTGCTGCTCTCCGCCGGTACGGTGGCATCGCAACTCGGAGCACGAGAGATGCCAGGTAGCTTTGGACCTCCTGCTCCGATGAGGGATACCGGCAGCAGCGTCACGATCGCCCGCCAGGTGGATTTCGCCAGACGTGGGGCGCACGCGCTCGGGCGCAAACGCCGCGCGCCGGTGCAGCCCGGACCTGGTCAGCCGGTGGTACCATATGTTCTGCATATGGCGGGGAGGGGACTGCCCCGGCAGGGACTTGAGACGGGATGACAGTGGATTCGGCAGCCGTGACGCAGAAGTTCAGAAGGCCCTATACGCTCGGCGAGGAGATCGCCAACAGCATCATTCACGGACTCGGGGTGGGCCTGAGCGTCGCCGCTCTCACGCTGCTCGTGGTCCTCGCCGTTCAGAACGGTGGAGGATGGAAGCTCGGCGCCGCCATCGTCTACGGTGCCGCACTCGTGCTCGAGTACACGGCTTCGACCCTCTACCACAGCTTCCAGCAGCCAAGAGTGAAGCACGTGTTCAAGATCCTCGATCACGCCGGGATATACGTGCTCATCGCCGGCACGTACACGCCCTTCACGCTCGTGACGCTCCGTGATTCGGGGGGATGGTGGCTGTTCGCGCTCGTGTGGGGTATCGCGGTGACCGGTATCGCGGTCGAGGCGGCGTGGGCATACCGCCCGAGATGGGTCTCTGCGGCCGTGTATCTCGTGATGGGGTGGCTTGTCGTGTTGGCCATCGAGCCGCTTGCGGCGAATCTGGCGGCACCGGGCGTCTGGCTGCTCGTCGCGGGCGGTCTGGCGTACACCGTTGGAACGGTGTTCTACGTCCTCAAGCGCGTACCGTACATGCACGCGGTCTGGCACGTCTTCGTACTCGCTGGCAGCGTATGTCACTTCCTCGCAGTCGCGCTCTTCGTGCTCTGAGCGATCGACGCAGGATTCGGCAGCGTCCCTAGAGTACCGTTCATCAGCGGCATGTGTGGGCGCTCGTCAGCCTATTGCGCCGCTCAACTTGCCCGAACACCGCCCGTCATCCCTGGCAGGCCGCTTGAATCGTCGCGTATCCACCCGCCAACACGATGTGACGATGAACACAGTAGATGTGCGAGCGGATGCAGCCTGAGGAACTCACCCCCATGCACCCATGCAAGAACAACATAATCGCCGGTGCGAAAGCACGGGCGGTCGCGGCTGTCGGGGCGTTTCTCCTGTGCGGCGTTCTGGCTCTCGTGCCTGTCGCCGCTGAGGCCGGACCATCGGCTCCTTCCGAGACGCCTCCGGGAGTGAGGGTACTTCTCGACCCCGTGCTTCCCGATGGTCCTCTTGGCTGGCGGCGGTCGCCGACCACCGTCAGTCTCATGCCGCTTCGTCCCGGAACGCTGTACTACAGCTGGGACAGCCCACTCGGCCCGTGGCAAAGACCTGCGGGAACGATGATGGTCCCCGAGGGCAAGCACCGGCTGTTCACGATGCTCGTGGCCGCGAACGGGCCCGACTTCGCTCCACCCGAGTACGGGGTCAACGAGATCAAGGTGGACTACCGATTGCGGGCGCCGTCGCGTACCGCGCTCGCTGCCGCGTTCGCCGGCGGGACCGGCCAGGTCACTGCGGTGGCGAGGATACTCCCGCACGCGGGCGCCAGGCTCATCCGCCTGGGAGGACGGGATCGCTACGAGACGGCAGCGCTCATTTCGGCACAGAACTATGCCTCGGCCGACACTGTGATCATCGCCACGGGTGCGACCTTCGCCGACGCCCTGTCGGCGTCGGGTCTTGCCGGATGCACAGAGAGCCCCATCCTGCTGACTAGGCCCGGCTCGCTGCCGGCCGCGGCGCGCGCCGAGATTCAGCGTCTCGGTGCGTCCACGGCGATCATCGTCGGTGGCACGGGGGCGGTCGCCCCCGCAGTGGCGTCCACATTGGGCACCCTCGGCCTCACGGTCGACCGTATCGGCGGCAAGGACCGTTACGAGACGGCCACGCTCATAGGCACCCGCATTCTTTCCTTCGGCCAATCCGGCGGGCGCGTCTTCATCGCTCGTGGTGACGATTTCGCCGATGCACTGTCACTCGGTCCCCTATCCCATGCGGCCAGAGCGCCGCTCATCCTTGTGAAACCGACGGCCGTACCGCCTGCGACGCGCTCATTCGTGAGCGCATATCGCTTCTCCTCAGGCTGCCTAGCAGGCGGTACGGCCGCGGTCTCTAGCGGAGTGGAGGCGCAGCTCCGCGCGAGCATCAATCCACTCGTGCGACTCGCCGGTGAGACCCGCTACAGCACGAGTGTCGCCGTGGCCGCGTGGGGAGTCTCGGCCGGACTCGTCGACTTCAACACCGTAGGCATCGCGACGGGAACGGTATTCGCCGATGCGCTCTGCGGCGGCGTGGCAGCAGGCTCTCGAGGCGGCGTCGTGCTTCTGACCAGGCCGGGGTCCCTCTCGCGTGAGGCCGGAGATGCCATCTCGCTGTCGGTAGGCGCGATCCGCGAGCTGCAGGTCTACGGCGGCGAAGGCGCTGTTCAGCCCCTCGTGTTGACGCAGATCTCGAACATCACCCGCTGAGACCCGCGTCGGTGTCAGTCTCGCGAGTTCTTGTCGAGATCGCCGTCGTTGGAGTATCCGCGGGTCTCCCAGTAGCCGCGGAACGAGGTGTCGTTGCTCACCTCGATCTCCTCGACCCACTTGATCCACTTGTATCCCCACTTGTCCTCAGCGACCAGCTGGAACGGGAAGCCGCGTTCGGGGGGTAGCTCCACGCCGTTCATGCGGTACGCAAGCAGGATGTCGTTGTCGCGGATGTACGCAGCGGGCAGGGCCGTTGAGTAGCCGTCGACGGCGCGGAAGATGATCACCTTCGCATCCCGTCGCGCACCCGCCTGCTCGAGCAGGTCGGTCAGACGCACGCCCTCCCAGAGGATGTCGACGCTCCAGCCCTCGACGCAGTTGAGGCGCACGACCTTCTCAAAGCTCTCTCTGGGTACGACGACCTCTTCGTAGGTGAGACTGAGCGGCTCATCGACAAGGCCCTTGATCGACAGCCTGTACGAATCGCGATCGACGTCCTGGGGACCCTTGATCGAGTTCTCGCGGAAGTCTTCCACCGAGGAGAGGTTCTTGCCCTTGTACTCGCGAACCTCGACCTTCTGGAGTTCAGTGGGGCCTGTGCTGCCCGTGCCCGACGGGCCGCCGCCCGAGTCCGCACGGGAGCCCAAGCAGCCCGTGAGCGCCAGGGCCAGCAGCAACGCCGCCACGACCGTGACCGTGCGCGTGATTCGCATGACCTCATCACCTTCTGCAAAGGACTGTGCATCGGGTATGTTCCCGTCAAGCGACAGGAAGGACGCAGGGGTGCGGATGTTCGCAGTCAGACTGCTCGAGCGACGCGAGTGCGGTCGCGGTATCGTCGTTGTGCGTTGGAGCCGGCCCGCGGGCTACGAGTTCCTTCCGGGTCAGTACTTCATGCTCAGACTCCAGACGGCCGAGGGCCTGCTGGCCAAGCCGTTCTCCGTCGCGTCGGCTCCGGGGGACCCGTACGTCGAGATGGCGACCCGTGTGAGCTCCTCGGCATACAAAGAGGCTCTCATAGCGCTGCCGGTCGCCGGGGACGCGGAGATCTCGGCTGCGGCGGGCAGCCTCGTTCTACCTGCGGGGGCGCTGAACGTGGGCGTGCTGGTCGGGGGAGTGGGCATCACGCCCGTGCGCAGTATCCTGCGCGACGCGATGCAGCGCGGGACCGGACTCGACGTCGTGCTGGTGTACGGCAATCGCGACGAGTCATGCATGCCGTTCGCGGCCGAGCTCGATGCGATGGCGCCGCATGGCGTGCGCGTGGAACACGTTCTCGAGCGGGCGTCGACGTCGTGGGCGGGTCACACAGGCCTCATCTCTGCGGACCTTGCGCGCCGGCTCATCCCCGATGCGGGCCAGCGGCTGTTCGTCGTCGCCGGGCCCCCGGTGATGGTGGCCGCGATGGAGGCCGTCCTCGACGCCCTTGGCGTGGAGCCGCAGCGGCGCCTCATCGAGCGGTTCGGGGGATACGCATAGCGACGATTCGCGGCCGGCCACCAGGATTCACGCATCGCGTTGGGTATGTAAAAACCAGGGAATCGCTTGTGCTCGCGCTTCGCGCGGGAACTGCCGGAGGGAGATGACGATGGAGCTGCTCGCAAGGACGTGCAACACCGAGAGCATGAACGTGGAGCGACTGGTCGCCCGCCTGTTCGTCGTGGGGGGCGGTGCGTTCTGGGTGATTGCGGCGTTCGGCGCCGACTTCTCCTACCGAGACCAGTCCCTGGTCGCTTCCGTGGGAACAGCACTGGTTCCGCTCGCGATCACGCTCGTTGCGCTCGGCATCGGCTGGTTCTACGAGAAGCTCGCGGCCGCGGTACTCGTCGCCGGGACCATCGCGGCGATCGCGTGGGGTGTCATCGGCGAGTGGGAGACGGGAGTATGGCTTCTCAATGCCGTGTTCCTGATGTCACCCATGGTCATCGCCGCACTACTGTTCCTGCTCGCATCTCGCATGCAGACGATCTGCACGTTGCAGCGGCGCTCCGACTAGCGTCGACGGCAGGCGAATCGCATCACAGGGGGGGCCGGGAAGGCCCCCCGTATGGTGTTCCGGGTCAGTCGGCCCCGATGACCTCGATGAGCTTGATCTCGAACGTCAGGGTCTCGCCGGCCAGCGGGTGGTTGAAGTCGAGCAGAGCGGTCTCATCGTCGACTTCGACTACGCTCGCGGCGAGTTCACGGCCGTCGGGCGCGACGAGTTGCACGACCATGCCGACCTCGGGCTCCTCGTAGAACGCGCTCACGGGAACCCCTTGCACCGCCTCGTCGTAGCGCTCGCCGTAGGCCTCGTCCGGGTCGATGTTCGCTGTCGTGCTCTGTCCGGGCTCCAGCTTCATCACCGCCTGTTCGAAGCCGCCGATCACCTGTCCGGCCCCGATGGTGAATTCGAGCGGGTCGCGTCCTTCACTCGAATCGAATCTGGTCCCGTCGCCCAGGGTGCCCGTGTAGTGAACTCTGACGGTCATGCCTTCCTGAAGGCCCATCACGTCCTCTTTCGCTTGTCGTCGTGTTCTCCAAGGGTCGCACACTCCACCCTACAGGAACGTCGGGATCGCTTCACGTGGGGAATACCGGGCCTATCAGGTACACTGGACTCGCCAACGGGTGCCGACTCGCCCGGCCGCTTGCGTCGACAGCACCGGCGCGGCATAGTGCCGACGTGCGTTGAGCGTGGTGGGGACGGTATTGATGTACGACCTCGAAGGGGTCTTGGGGCCCTCGGTCATGCACTTCGTCGAGCAGCATGTCAGGTCGCTCCTGACGTGGGACCTCATCGTGTTCTACCATCGGAATCCCGACGCCGTTCTCGATACAGAAGGACTCGCGTCACGTCTTGGACGAAGAGTCGAGGAGCTTGAGCCGGAGATCGAGGCTCTGTGCGCAGCCGATGTGCTGCAGTGCGCAGGGGGGCTCGTTCGCTACAAGCCGACGCCCGAGCGCCGCGAGACCATCGCGAGCTTCGTGGACGCGTGCCAGGATCGGGGTCGTCGGCTCGCGTTGATTGCGCTGGTCCTGCACAAGATCTCGCCCGGTCGTCCGGCGTAGAACGCCGGTGTTCCGGCGGCCCGGGCCCACCGGAGCCTACCGCTACTCCCACGAAGGACGGGTCAGCTAACGCATATGAACGAGTACACGGGCAACGCCCTCTTCATCCTGTCTCTCGTGCTTCTGAACGGCTACTTCGCGGCCGCCGAGATCGCCCTCATCAGCTCCAGGCGCGCCATTCTCAGGAAGCTTGCCGAGGAGGGATCGGTCGGTGCCCGGGTGGCGATCAGGCTCACCGAGGATCCGTCGAGACTGCTCGCGACCATCCAGATCGGCATCACACTCGTGGGATTCCTGGCCTCGGCCACCGCCGCGGTCAGCCTCTCAGCACCGCTTTCGGGCTGGTTCGAGACACAAGGCATACCGTGGGTGAGCGGCGCCTCTGCGGGAGTGGCGCTCTTCCTCGTCACGTTGCTCATGTCCTACATCACGCTGGTATTCGGGGAACTCGCGCCCAAACGCCTGGGCCTGCAGCGTGCCGAGACCGTCGCCGTCTTCGTTTCGCGGTCTATCGAGGTGTTGGCTCGCGTCGTGGCGCCTCTCGTGTGGCTGCTGTCTCACTCGACCGATCTTGTGGCGCGAGTCCTGGGCGTCAAGCCCGGCCAGGGCAGGCCGGGCATCTCCGAGGAGGAGATCAAGCTTCTGGTGACCGAGCAGGGATCGCTTCTCGACGAGGAGAAGCGGATGATCCACGAGATCTTCGAGCTGGGAGACACCGTGGCGCGCGAGATCATGGTGCCTCGTGTCGACATGGTCGCGCTCGCGAGCACAGCCGACGTGGGCGAGGCCCTCGATGCGTTCAAGCAGTCGGGCTTCTCCCGCCTGCCGGTGTTCGACGAGAGCCCCGACCGGATCGTGGGCGTTCTGCTGCTCAAGGACCTTGTCGATCCCGCCGCTCGCGGGGGGCAGCGGGAATCGGTCAGTGCGTTTCTCAGAGAGCCGGTGTTCGTGCCGGAGACGAAGGGGATACTCCCGCTGCTCTCGGACATGCGCGCGATTCGCAACCACATGGCCATCGTTGTGGACGAGTACGGCGGGACAGCGGGCCTCGTTACCATCGAGGACATCGTCGAGGAGGTCATCGGGGATGTGGGCGACGAGTTCGATCGCGATCAGCGCTACATCACCGTGCTCGATGCGCAGCGGATGATCGTGGACGGTCGTCTCCCGATCGAGGATGCGATCGCGCTGGGCCTGCCCGTTGAGGAGTCAGAGGAGTACGAGACCATCGCAGGGTGGCTGCTCGTGCGCCTGGGGCATATACCTGTGCCGGGCGAACTCGTCGAGCAGGATGAGCACACGTTCATCGTGCAGTCGGTTCGCCGTCGGCGGATCGCGCGGGTGCGCGTCGTCAGGGGCCAGACCGACGGGGAGGACAGCGTGCCCGGCCAGGGCTAACGGCGCGGAGCGCCGCGGGCGTGACCGGCACAAGATCGCGGGAGGGTACGAGATGGCACAAGACGAGTACGGAAGGCCGGCAGGTCCGGCCGCCCCGCCTCCGCTCGGGGGCGCACTCACGCCACCGACTCCCGCCGGGCCCGGCACTCCCAGGCGAAGCGGCGGGATGGTCTGGTTCGGCGTCGCACTGCTCGTGCTGGGACTGTTCCTGGTCGCCCGGATGGCGGTGCCCGGGTTCGGACTCGGGGGCTTCTGGCCCTTTACGCTCGTCGGGCTCATCCTTGCGTTTTCCGGCATCAGGCAGATGCTCACGACCGGCCGCGACCGGGAGCCACGCCTCAAGAGGGTGTTCGACGGTCTCGTGACGATCGCGTTCGGCGCGATCTTCCTGTCGCTGTCAGTCGGCGCGCTGGGCTGGGGCATCTGGCTGCAGCTTCTGCAGCTCTGGCCGGTGCTCCTCATCGCGATCGGCCTCGACATCATCGGCAAGGGCGCGGGTATCGCCCTGCTGCGGGTGCTGTCGAGCATCGTGGTGCTCGCCGGCCTCCTCTATGCGGTCCTGCTCATGCCCGTTTCTCGACCTGACTGGGCGTTTGGCTTCGGCGCGACGAGCGAGCCCTTCGAGTTCAGCCACGCCCGTGAGGCGCGCGTGGACTCCGGCGAGGTCAGTGTCCGGGGGGCGGTGGGAGACCTCTCGGTCTCGGCGGGGACAGACCTCGCCGCCGCTGCCGGGCGCTCGCCCTTCGGGGAGCCCGGGTTCGAGGTCACCCGGGACGGAGACACCGTGGAGGTCGCGATAGACATGGGGAACCGGAGCTCGATGTGGTGGAGTGGCGGGGAGTCCAGTCTCGATGTCGAGCTTTCGCGCGACGTGACGTGGGATCTCAGTGTGGACTCGGGGGTCAGCCGCCTCGATGCCGACCTCTCGGGCCTCCGCTTGTCCGGTCTGATCGTCAAGGCTGGCGTGAGCGACGCGACGATCACCCTGGGTGAGGACATGGACGGTACCGTGCCGGTCCGTCTTGAAGCCGGTGTTTCCCATCTGCGGATCCGGATACCCCGCGGCATCGCCGTGCGCGTCGAGGCGGACGCGGGCATCTCCACCAAGTCGATTGACAGCGAGCTTCTCGCTTCGGACGATTCGTGGAAGACCAAGGGCTTCGAATCCGCGCGGGATCGCTACGACATCGACCTCAAGAGTGGCGTCTCCACCATCGAAGTCGAGCTCTACTGATCACCGAGGAGGACTGCATCGTGAGCGATTCGAACGACAGCCAGAACAAGACGGCCCTCATCGTGGTCGGAGCCATCTTCCTGTTCCTCGGCCTGTGGTCGCTGGGAGGGATGGGCCTGACGGCGATCGGCGACATCTTCTCGCCGATCGGGCGTTTCCTGGCCGAGGTGGGCAGGTGGTTGGTGCCGGTCTCGGTCGTGGCCCTCGGCATCGTCTTCATCGTCGCCGGGGTCCGCGGCGGCCTCCGGTTCTCGGGGCCGGTCGCCGGCTCAAAGCTGTACCGGTCGCGCGAGGACAGATGGGTCGCCGGCGTGCTGGGTGGCCTGTCCGACTACCTTGGCATCGACGCGACGCTCGTGCGGCTCGCCTTCATAGCGCTCATGGTCGCAGCGAACGGCGGCGGCTTCCTGCTCGCCTACATCATCGCCGCGATCATCATCCCCGAGCGTCCGCGGGACGACGTGCGCGCTGCTCCGATTCCCCCGGCGCCTCCGGTGCCTCCGGCCCCGCCCGGTCCGTAGCACATGGCCGCACCCGACAGCACCCCGGCACGTCTCGGTACCGCCCCTGCCACGAGGCCGGGGCAGGTGATCGACGCCCACACACACTTGTTCACGGTGGGGCTGCTCGAAGAGGTCCTGTCGAAGATGCCGCCCGAGGCGATGCCCGGGTTCCGTACCGCTCTGAAGGAGCGCAAGTTCGGGCGACGCGGAGACACGCTGCCGGAGATGACCCCCGAGGAGACGGCCTGTTGGTATGTGGGCCGGCTGCACGCCGCGAATGTGGCCAAAGCACTGGTGGTCTCCGTGATGCCCGACAACCAGTGGACCCGGGAGTTCATCGGTGCGGCACGGGGCCACGTGCACGCACTTTGCAACGTCGACCCCACGGACCCGGGCTCGCCCGAGCTGCTCGAACGCGAGATGCTGGCCGGCTTCAAGGGCATCAAACTGCTGCCCGTCAATCGCTGCTACCGGCTCTCGGAGCCTTCGTTTCGGCCGCTGTTCGAGAAGGCCGACGAGCTCGGCGCGAACGTCATCATTCACTACGGCGTGACCGTGGACCCCGGCGGCGACCTGCGGTTCGCGGATCCGACCGACCTCTCGCCGGTCGCGCGTGACTTCCCGAACGTGACCTTCGTCATCGCGCATTTCGGCGCCGGCTGGCTCGACTCGGTCCTTCGACTCGCGTACCAATGTCCGAACGTCTGCGTCGACACGAGCGGCACCAACAATTGGCTCGATCACCACGTGCCCCGCATGACGCTCGCCGACGTCTTCGAGCGGTGTCTGACCGCGATGGGCCCGGAGCGCATACTCTTCGGAACGGACTCGGGCACGACGGCTCCCTACCGTCACTGGATTCGCTTCATGCAGGAACGCACGCTTGAGGAGATCGGCGTCTCGGCGGCGGACCGCGATCTCATCATGCGAGGCAACGCCTCCCGTATCTTCCGGCTCGACGAGTAGGAGCCATCATGTCTGCCGAGGAACCCCGTGACGCCCCTGTGTCGGACTACGACGAGTTCGTGGATTGGGACAAGCGGCTCGCCAACGAAGGATCGTTCTTCAAGCGATTGTTCGAGGAGTCGGGCGTCTCGCGCGTCATCGACGTCGGAGCGGGAAGCGCGCGGCACTCGATCATGTTCGCGACATGGGGTCTCGAAGTCGTGGCGGTGGACCCCGATGACTCGATGCTTGCGCAGGCGGAGTCCAACCTCGATCGCTTCGCCCCCGACATCGCGGCGGCGGGGGGCAGCGTGCGCCTTGTGCGGGGAGGCTTCGGCGAGCTTGCCGCGCTCGGTCTGGGTCGGGCGGATGCGCTCACGTGCACGGGCAACGCGTTGCCCCATGTGGCCGGCCGTGACGGGCTCACCGAGACCCTTGCGGACTTCGGCTCGGTGGTCGCTCCCGGCGGCGTACTCGTGCTCCACCTGCTCAATCACGAGCGGCTGCTCGCGTCACGGGCGCGCGTCGTCCCTCCCAAGATACGAGAGACGGACGGCGGCACGAAGGTCTTCCTCCGGGTGATCGACTACTCCGAACGTGACGAGTACCTCGACTTCGACTTCGCCACCATGGTGCGCGACCGCGAGGGCGAATGGACGATCGCCAGCCGACGGTCTGTGCACACGGTCGTAACGGCGGATGTGCTCAGAAGCGAGCTGCCGTGCTGCGGTTTCGGCGAGATCTCCATGTACGGCGGGCACGACGCCCACGAGCTCACGAACGCCGATGAGAGCGTCATCGTCGTTGCGAAACGGCGTTAGGCGCCGGTGATCGATCGCCCGAGCCGGCACAGCCGCTGAAGGGCCGCATCGCAGCGTTGAACCGGGTTCTGAGTCGTCCCCGGGGTACACGGCGCCGCCTCTCCCCGCGAGAGCTCCGCATGCACATGACACAGCGGCAGGCCCGCCACGTTCTGGTAGCACTCGTCGGCGGTGACCTCGGCGACCTGGCCCTCGATGTTGTAGGCACCCGCGCAACCCATGTACTCGCCGAGCGCCATCCACGCTTCGATACGACAGTCCGAGAGCTGCTTCATCTGCACGTCGGTTGTGACCGCGAACGAGCGCGGCGAGCGTTCTCCCGGACACACGACAGTGCAGCCCGTGACCACCTGGTGGGTCCGGCCGGACAGGGCGCGGAGCATCCGCCACGCGTCGGCCTCGTCGACCGGCTTGGCCAGCAGCTCGTTGCCGAGCACGACGATGGTGTCGAAGGTGAGCACCAGCGCATCGTGCCCAAGGCCTTCATCGAGAGCGGCTGCCGCCTTCTCCTCGGCAAGAGAGATGGCGAGCGCGGCCGGGTCGGCGGCGAGGGGGGTGTCGAAGGACTCGGGTGTGTCCACCGCCGCGACCTCGAAGGGGAGGCCGAGCCAGGAGAGAAGCCTGCGCCGACGCGGCGAGGCAGACGCGAGGACGATGCGTGTGGCGGGCGCGGTCATGCGGGGAATCATAGCATTCACAGGCCGAACGCTACCGTATAATGAGAGCCGACTGCGAGGCGGTGCACGGTCAGGCAGGGAGGGCGCTCGTGTCGGTCGATCCATTCGAGACTCCGAGGGTGCCGGCTGTGGTGGAGCGGCTGCTCAAGCAGCTCGTCGTGACCATGAAGGCCGTCGTGCTCTACCCGTCTTCCAGCAGCATCCCTCTCGAGAATGCCGAGGAATGCGCGATCATCGTCCGGGAGGCCTTCCGGGACCTGCCAGAACTCCGGCTCACGGTCCTGAAGGACGCCCTCGCCTATGAGAACTTGCCGGTCTTTCCCGGTCGCCAGGCGTTTCAGGCATTCGCCGCGGAGCTGTTCCAACGTCGGCTGGCCGAGGTGCGCTTCCACCCGGGGGTCTCGGCTGCGGACATCGTCGCGCTCCTGGGCATCTTCAAGATCCCACCCACTCAGCTCATGGGCGCGGGCGGGGTCGAGAGCCGGCTGTGGGAGCTTGGTGTTGATTCCATCACGGTCAAGGAGGCATCGGCGAAGATAGTCGACGTCCAGGATGACGACGTTGCGGGTGAGGACGAGGGCGAGGTGTGGCCCCCTGACCACGCCTCGATACGCGAGCTGATCGACGGATCGGCCGCTTTGAGGCCGCGCGAACAACGTGTGCTCACGCGGCTGCTGTCGGATGGTCCGCTCGTGGCCGGGTACCTGTCCGAGTCGATCGCAGGCCGTGGCACAGACCCCGCCGTGGTCGCTGCGGGCAATGCCGTGAGCGAGCTGGCTCGTGCGGCGCAGCGCACGCCCGTCGCAGACCGGGCCAAAGCGTTCGAGGCTGTGGCGGCAGCGCTGATGGGCCTGGACTCCGAGACCCGACGCGCGGTGATCGCCGAGCGCCTTTTACCGGAAGCGCGTTCGAACGATGCTTCCGCGCAGCTCATGCGTCAGATGGACATGGATGCCGTCTGCCGCATGCTGGTGGAGGGCTTCGGAGGCGATCCGGGGTCGGCTGCCGGGCTCTCACGCGCGATTCGGAATCTCGCGATGATCTCGCTGGCGAACCGCTCCGAGGTCGCGAACTCAGCCGGGGCCGCGATGCGCGGGTCCGGACTTGGCGAGAACGTCGTGCAGTCCGTGCTCGAAGAGGCGTTGCCGTCCCGCCTCGAGGTGCGCGAGCACGGTGATACGGGTGCACGCGAGGAGCAGACCGAGACGATCATGCGCCTCGTCGACCTCGCGCCGGGCGCCGTGGCATCCCAGTTCGAAGAGGCGCCCGAGTTCCTCGCGCTTCAGGAAGAGGCCCGCCAGGGAATCAGCGACGGCGACATCGTGGCCGGGCTGGTCACCGCGGTCATCGCGGATCCGAGTGGCCCCGGTTTCGAGCACCTGATGAATCTGCTCGAGGACACGATAGACGTCAGCGTCGAGCGAGGTGACTTCATCGTCGCAGCCGATGCCGCGGAGTCACTCCGGGTGGCCATCGATTCGCCATCCGTGTCGGCGGACAGCCGGGCCCGGTTCGTGTCGATACTCTCGAAGATGGCGAGCCCACGCGACCTCGCTTCGGTGGCGAAGGCCATGAGGGTGTTTGGCGAGGGCTCGACCGAGTACGCCGCCTGCGAACGTCTTCTCGAGGCTCTCGGGCAGTCGATACTCGAGCCCCTGCTCGAGGTGCTTGCCGAGGAGCCTGAGATGACGGCCCGCAAGGCGCTCGTGGACATGATCTCCTCTCGTTCGACCGGGTACATCGAGCTTCTCGGCCGTCACGTGGCCGATTCGCGCTGGTACTTCGTGCGAAACGTCGTCGCGATCCTCGGCGCCACGAAGTCGCCGGACGCGCTCCAGTACTTGAGCCGTACGCTGCGTCACGCCGACAGCCGCGTGCGACGCGAGTCCATCCGTGCGCTTGCCGGCCTTTCGGATCGCCTGGCGGGTGACATGCTGGTGGCTGCGCTCGACGACCCCGACGCGCAGAACGTACAGGTGTCCGCCCGCTACCTGGGCGCAGCGCGGGTCGAACGGGCGCGCGGTGCGCTGGAGCAGGTGGCGCAGGGAGACGGGCGCGGCAACCGGGACCTCGGTCCCCGTGTCGAAGCCATCGAGGCCCTCGGCCGACTGGGATCGAAGCAGTCGCTCCCGGTTCTCGAGCAGCTCGCGGGCAAACGCAGCATCCTCGGCTCTTCGCGCAACCGCGAACTCAGGGGCGCAGCCGAGCAGGCGATCGCCATGATCGCGCGGGGCGGAGGTGTTGCGTCATGAGCGAGGTCCGGGGACCGTCGGCCGATGCGGCGATCGGCGTAGCGTACTCGACGAATCAACTCGGGCGGGCGCGTGAGCTGCTCACGCTGTTCTACGTGCTGCGCCGCGCCGTCCGATTCTATCCGGTCGAGCATCCCGCCACCTTGTCCGCGGTACGCGATTTCAAAGAGGCCGCGGGCAGGTTTCATTCCGAGGGCGTTGACGTGCAGGTGTCGTTCTTCGAGGGGGAGCTTCTGTTCGGGCAGCACCTTCTGCCGGAAGAGAGCCTGCTGTTCGATCAGTTGATCCGCGAGATGTCGGCGATCGGCGTGGGCACGCTCACGATCTGCCGCGGCGTTGACGCGGCAGAGCTCACCCGCGCGGCCGGAGTGCTCTCCGCCGACTCGCATGAGGTCAAGCGCGACGGCGGCATCATCCGGATGATCGATCAGGCGAACGTGCCGCACGTGATCGTGGGCGAGGTCAAGGTCTACGAGCAGAACCGGGAACTGGACTCCTCGGTCGAGGAACTGAAGGAAAGCTACGAAGGCGCGATCGAGCTGATGCGGGAGATCGACACGGTCGTTCGGAGGAACCAGACGATCAGCTCGACACGGGTCAAGGGGGCCGTACGCTCGCTGGTGGACAACGTGCTGTCGAACCGGTCGGCCATGATCGAGCTCTCGGGACTGAAGAGCCACGACGAGTACACGTTCTACCACAGCGCGAACGTGGCGATCCTGTCCTTGGCGCTCGGCTCGGCTATCTCGAACGACTATCGCTTCCTGTCCTCACTGGGCACCGGCGCCCTGCTTCACGACGTGGGCAAGCTCAAGGTCGACGCGTCGATCCTCAACAAGCCGGGTTCGCTGTCCGCCGAGGAGTGGGCCGCGATGCGCATGCATCCGGTGTACGGGGCACAGGAGGTCGCACTCGTTCCCGGCCTCGATCGTTCCTCGCTGGTCATCATCCTCGAGCACCATCTGCGCTACGACGGAACCGGCTACCCGGCGCGTGTCCCCCGGCGTCCGCAGCGGCTCGCGTCCCGGGTGGTGGCCGTGGCCGATGCGTTCGACGCGATGACGTCTCGCCGCTCCTACAGCGAGGCGCGCGTCCAGGACGAAGCGATCGCGGTTCTGGCGCAGAGCGCGGGTACCGCACTGGATCCCGCGCTGACGCGCCTGTTCGTCAGCCTCATGGGCGTGTACCCACCGCGCTCGGTCGTGCGCTTGAGTGACGGCTCGACGGGTATAGTGTTGAGACCCGGGGACACCGACGCGATGCGGCCGGTCGTCCGGATCATCGCGGACAAGGCCGGCACGCTCATAGAGCCGCGCGATGTCGATCTCGCTTCCGTCGAGGGACTCGACGTGAGCCGGTGTATCGATTCGGCCGATCTGAACATCGATGTCGAGGAGTACGTCTAGCGCTCGGAACGTCGGGCCCTATGAGAGGCTGGTCAGCATGTCATCCGAAGGGACTCGTGCCCGTATCCTGGTCGTCTTCGCGGCGGTCGCTCTGTTCGGTCTGCCGCTACTGGCGACGGTCGCTCAAGTCGCGACCGACTACCTGTGGTTCATCGACCTGGGGCAGCGTGCGGTCTTCGTCACGCGGATCGCGAGCCAGGCTGTCACGGGTGCGGCGTTCGCCCTGGTCACGTTCGTGCTGCTCTACGTCAACATGGCAGTCGCGCGACGCATGGCCCCGCGGGCTGTTCTTACCAGCGTGGGCGATCTGCCGCCCCGCTTCGAGGAGATCATCGCCCAGATCAGGACCCGTTCGAGCACGTTTGTAGACCGGTTCATCCTGTGGGGTTCGGTCACAGGTTCTATCCTCGTAGGGATCGGCATGTCCAGTCAGTGGGTCACGCTCAGGCTTGCGCTGACCGGCACCGTCTTCGGTGAGACCGACGCCCAGTTCGGTCGCGATATCGGGTTCTACGTGTTCACGCTTCCGGCGCTGCGCATGGTGGCCGACTGGCTCACCCCCATCCTCCTGCTCGTATTGGTTCTGACGCTGCTCGTGCACCTGGTCGACGGGGCGATTCAGCCTGTTGCACGCCTGCAGGGCGTGGCTCCGCATGTGAAGGCGCACGTCTCGGTTCTGCTGGGCTTCATAGTCGCCAGCAGAGCGTTCGACTACTACCTGCGGATCTATGAGCTCAACTTCTCGCCCCGCGGACAGGTCAACGGCGCCTCGTACACGGACGTGAACGCACAGCTGCCCGCGCTCCAGGTGCTCATCGTGATCGCGCTGCTGTCCGCGACGGCACTGCTCGTCAACCTCCGGATCCAGGGATGGCGGTTGCCCATCGCGGCCCTGGGGCTGTGGGTCGCCGCCTCGATTCTCGTCGGCAGCGCGTACCCTGCGGTCGTCCAGCAGTTCAGGGTCAGACCGAACGAGATAGCTGCCGAGCAGCCCTACATCGAACGCAACATCGCGGCAACGCGCAAGGCGTTCGGTCTCGACCAGGTCGAGACGAGGCAGTTCCCGGCTGCCGAGACCCTCACCCCGCAGGATGTTGTGAACAACGCAGGTACGCTCGAGAACATCAGGCTCTGGGATCCCAGTATCGTGGCTCAGTCCTATAGCCAGCTTCAGGTCATCAGGCCGTACTACGATTTCGCAGACGTGGACATCGACCGCTATATGATCGACGGCACACGGCAGCAGGTGCTCGTGTCGGCGCGCGAGATGGACACCAGTCAGCTCGATCCACAGGCGCAGACGTGGGTCAACACGCACCTGGTGTACACGCATGGGTACGGCATGGTGATGAGTCCGGTGAACGCTGCGGACACCCGGGGATTCCCCAAGTTCCTCATCGGAGATATCCCGCCCAGATCCACGATCGACCTCGAGGTGAAGCAGCCGGCGATCTACTTCGGCGAGCGCACCACCGACTACGTGATCGTGAACACCGGAATCGAGGAGTTCGACTATCCGGTCGGCGATGAGAACGCCGAGAGCTCCTACGACGGCGCATCGGGCATCAAGGTCGGCTCTCTGCTGCGCCGGGCCGCGTTCGCATTGAGGTTCGGAGCGAGTCAGATACTGTTCAGCCAGTACATCGACTCGGACAGCCGGGTGCTGTTCGCACGCGACATCCGGACGCGCATGGAGCGCGTGGCGCCCTGGCTCTGGCTTGAGGACGATCCGTATCCCGTGATCACTCCGGACGGTCGCGTCACGTGGGTGGTCGACGGCTACACATGGTCGAACCACTATCCGTACTCGCAGTCCTATCAGGGAGTCAACTACCTACGCAACTCAGTCAAGGTGACCGTCGACGCGTACGACGGCACAACGACGCTCTACGCGTTCGATGAGTCCGATCCCGTGCTTCAGGCGTGGCGCGATGTGTTCCCCGGGCTCGTGAAGGACGGGTCGGAGCTCCCCGACGAGATCCGGGCGCACCTCCGGTACCCGCAGGGGCTCTTCTCGATCCAGGCCGAGGTATACAAGCGCTACCACATGACCAACCCGCGCGTGTTCTACAACAAAGAGGATCTCTGGCAGCTGCCGGGCGAGACCGACGGCACGCCCATGGAGCCCTTCTACGTTCTCATGCGCCTGCCGGGCGAGACGGCCGAGGACTTTCACATGATCATCCCGTTCACCGCAAGTAAGCGGCCCAACATGGTCGGCTGGATGTCGGCCAAGTCCGATCCTGCCGACTACGGCAAGCGTGTCGTCTACCAGTTCCCCAAGGAACGCGTGATCCTCGGCCCGGACCAGGTGCTCGCGCGCATCAATCAGGACGAGACGATCTCCCCGCAGCTCACGTTGTGGAGTCAGAGGGGCAGCCAGGTCATCTTCGGCAATATGCTCGTGGTTCCTCTGGAGGAGTCCATCGTCTACATCCAACCACTGTACCTGCAGGCCGAGCAGGGGGCGATTCCCGAACTGACCCGCGTCCTGGTCGTCTATGCCGATAAGGTGGAAATGGCGCCGGACCTCGAGCAGGCGCTGCTCAAGGTGTTCGGCGCGGGGGAGGCCCCCGTTTCACCCGGCGACGATGACGTACCGGCTTCAGACGGTACCGCCGCCGAAGCCAGGTCGCTGTACGAACAGGCGATCGAAGCGCAGAAGGCGGGGGATTGGGCAGAGTACGGGCGGCTGATACGCGACCTCGGACGCGTACTGGACCAGATCGCAGGCCCCGCGGAGCCGGAGACGGCTACTCCGTGACAGGCCGCTCGCAGCGGGCAGGATTCGCGATTCCGTTGCCGTTTGGTATACTTCCTGCGGGGCAGATGAGAAAGGCGCCTTTCACGCATCGGCTGCGCATACGACCGCAGCAGCCGTTCGGACCTGTGTGAGAGTGCGTGAATCGAAACGCGGTCGACTTTGGCCTTTGTCCCGCGCAAGCGGGAGACCGAAGTGCTCGCATGATGGTCCGTTACCGAAAAGCATACTCGCTTTTCTCGGCTTGAGACGACGGCTGTAGCCGATCTCGCCGGGCGCGAGGCAGCTCCCACCACCATCTTCATCACGCTGTCCGTGGATACTCCTGTGTCCGCTTGCCCCGGCCGTCGTCCGTCCTGTTTCCGGACACGGAGGTATGTGTGAAGTCAGGCAAACGTACGAATGGTGTGCTGCTCACCTTGAGCGTCATCGGCGTGACCGCCACGCTCGTAGGGGCGACCCTCGGGGCGAGCTCCGCACTTCGAGCAGGCGCAGCCCCGATCAGGGCGCCGTTCGGGACTCTCGGAGTCGGCGAGCGCACGATCGCTCCCGTCGCCGATATCGACTCCGGCGCGAAGGTAGACCAGGAGGCACCGAGCGCGATCGCTCTCGAGACGCCTGTCGCCATGACGGCGGCCCCGCTTCCGAAGCCTGCCGCACGCCAGGTGACGCGGGCCTCGGCCTCGAGCCGGGCGCTTCCGGGCGGCTGGCAGTCGGCGAAGGTCTCCTGGTACGGTCCCGGCTTCTACGGCCGGCGCACCGCGGGCGGGACGACGCTGACCGAGACCAGCATGATCGTCGCCCATCGTTCACTGCCTTTCGGCACCAAGATCCAGTTCGAGTATCGCGGCCGCACGTGTACCGCAGTCGTCATGGACCGCGGACCGTACATTGGCGGGCGCACCTTCGATCTCGGCCCGGGAACCGCGAAAGCCCTCGGTTTCGGTGGGGTCGGGACGGTGAAGTACCGCATCATCGGGCGATAGCCGCCCTCGCGTGACACCCGGGACGTCGCTCCTGACAGGGGGCGGCGTCCCGTCGCGTGCGGCCCGATTCCAGGTTTTGGGGTATCTTCCTGTACGGATGTGCATGTTCGCAGCGGGACGATCGGACAGAGGTGGCATGATGGACGACCCGACTGGCAGCCCGGTCGAAAGCCCCCGCGCGGGTGACGGTCGCGGTGTCATCGATGCGGTCGCGGATCTGCTGCAGACCATCGTCGACTGGCTGCGCCAGGAGGCCGAGGCCGCCATTCGCGAGAAGATCGTCGCGCCGCTGCAGAAGCTCGGCATCACACTGGCGGCTGCATGGGCGGCAGCCACACTGGCCGCTCTCGGCCTCGCGTTCATCGCCGTGGGCCTGTTCATGCTTCTCGGGCAAGCGATCGGATATGCCTACGCGCTCCTGGTCATCGGCGGAGTGCTCCTCGTGGGCGCCGTCGTCTTCACCGTCATCAAAGTGAGGAACATGCAGCGATGAGCAAGACTATCGACTCCGCACCCCGCCTGAGCATCGATGATGTCAGGCATCACGCCGAGGAAGTACGCGACCTCGCCAGGCAGACCGCACTCGACCTTGCCGAGGAGAACACCACCAGGGCGATCGTCATCGGCGCTGCGGTGGTCGTGGGCGCGCTGTGCGTGGCCTACTACCTCGGCTCGCATTCGATCCGGCGCCGCCTCGTCGAGGAGTAGCCCTGCGTGGCCCATCCCCTCGAGATCGAGAGCGTCGAGCTGCGGGCCGGAGGCGTAGAGGCCAGGGTGCGTCTCACCGATCCGGCGCTGCGCCGCACCTCGGCGGTGTCTGGCGTGGTCGCCCGCGCCCTGCGGCGCTACCCGGGACTCGTCCGGCATCGTTGCGAGAGCGGCCGCTCGCACGGCGTGCTCGCCGAACTCGAGGACACCGAGATGGCCCATCTGCTCGAGCACCTTGCACTCGAGATCCTGGTATCGGAGGGCCATCCGCGGTCGATGCAGGGACGCACCAGCTGGGACTCACGGGCCGATGGGAGCGGGGCATACCGCGTCTGGCTCGGATGCCCTGACGCTCAAGCTGCTGATGCCGCATTCCGGGCGGCTGCCACAGTCGTTTCCGAGCTCTGTGACGAGCAGCCCACGCCGTGATCGCAGGGTCGCGATTGACCCGCTCAGGCGCTCGGTGCTACCCTCACGCCTAACCCCTGGTGCGACCATGGGCGAATATGTGAACCAAGGACGTGAGGGAAGAGGGCATCATCCGCCCGGCCACCCCTCCAGATGTCTCCCGCCAGGGCGCCGCGTGATGGTGTAGCCGGAAGCGGGTCGGAGCCGGTCCGCTACCCCGGCAACCTGAGGCCACCGAGCAGCCCAACGGCGATCGGAGGCGAAGATAGGTGGTACCGCGACTGACCCCTCGCCCTATCGGCGGAAGGGGTCTTTGTGTTTCCGGGGCAGATACCCCGGAGACGACCTGTGAGGTGGTTGCGATGGGTACCGCACGAGTGGTGTTCGACCGGTGGGAGGGGCGATACGCTCGCAGGATCGGCGCCGTGCGCAGCAGCGCCGTGCGCGACCTGTTCGCTGCGGCGAGCCGTCCCGATGTGATCTCGCTGTCCGGCGGGATGCCGGATGTCGCGCGCGTGCCCGCACATGCGGCTGCGGACGCCGCACACGGTGCTGTGATCCATGCCGGCGCACAGGCGCTCCAGTACGGTAGCAGCGAGGGTCGGCGCGAGCTCAGGGACACGATCGTCGAGCTCATGGCCGAGACGGGTGTGCGGATCAAGGCGGACGACGTGGTCGTCACGGCGGGGGCGCAGCAGGGGCTCGACCTGCTCGCCAAGACGTTCCTCGATCCGGGCGACACGGTGATATGTGAGGGCCCGACCTACGTGGGCGCACTTCAGGCCTTCAGCGCCTACGAGCCGGACATCCGCTGCATACCGCTCGACGAGAACGGCATGCGCGTCGACCTGCTCGAGGCAGAGCTGGTTCGCCTGGGTCCGCGCGGAGCCAAGTTCATCTACACGATTCCCAACTTCCAGAACCCGGGCGGGGTGACGATGAGCGCCGAGCGCCGCCGCCGGCTCCTCGAGCTGTCGGTGGAGTACGACATCCCCGTGATCGAGGACGACCCCTACGGGCGTCTGCGATTCGAGGGAGGGCACGTCAAGCCGTTGCGGGCGCTCGACGAGGAGGTCATCTACCTCGGCACGTTCTCCAAGATCTTCGCTCCCGGGCTCAGGCTGGGGTGGATGGTCGCTCCTCGGCCGATACTGGCCAAGGTCCTGCTGGTCAAGCAGGCGGCTGATCTGTGCGGTAGCGCGTTCGCCCAGGTGACTGCGGAGCGGTACTTTGCCGGCACGCGGTGGCGGCGCGTGCTCCAGGGCCTCACGCGCACCTATGGCGAGCGACGGGACGCGATGCTGGCGGCGCTCGAGGAGCATTTCCCGCCCGAGGCTTCGTGGACCACGCCGGAGGGCGGCTTCTTCGTCTGGGTGCGGCTCCCGGAGTTCCTGAGCACGGGCACGATGCTCGCCGAGGCGGTCGAACATGGAGTGACGTTCGTTCCCGGCGACGCCTTCTTCCCCGACGGCCGTGGTGCCAACTGTATGCGTCTCGCCTTCTGCTACGCTGAACCCGAGCGTATCGAGGAGGGCATCCGTCGACTGGCCGAGGTCCTTGAGGACCGCCTCGAGCTCTATCGCGCATTCATCGCCGCGGGAGCGATTCCCGCCGGGGAAGGGGCAGCATGAGCAGGGAGAAGATCGCCGTTCTGATGGGCGGCCGTTCGCTTGAGCGAGACGTCTCGCTCAGGAGCGGCGAGCGGGTGTGCGGAGCGCTCCAGGCCCTCGGATACAAGGTCCTCGCGCTGGACGTCACAGCGGAGCTCGTCGAGACCCTGCGGGCCGAGCGCCCTGATGCGTGCTATATCGCGCTGCACGGCAAGTATGGCGAGGACGGGACGATCCAGGAGCTCCTCGAGTTCCTCGGCATTCCGTATACGGGGCCGGGCGTGGTGGCCAGTGCGCTCGCATGGGACAAGTCGATAGCGAAGCGCCTTTTCGTCGAGGCGGGAGTCCCCACGCCCGCATGGATAACGCTCACCGCAGACGCCTTCAAGGAGATGGGGGCGGCGACCGCGCTCGACCTGGTGTCGGGAGCGATCGGCGGCTTTCCCGTCGCAGTGAAACCAAGCAAGCAAGGCTCGGCGCTCGGGCTGTCCCGGGTCGACACGCCCGAGGCTCTGCCCGAGGCCCTGCTCGCGGCGCTCGGGTATGGCGACGCCGCGATCGTGGAGCGGTGGATCGAGGGGTGCGAGCTGGCGGTCTCGGTGATAGACACAGCACGCGAGGCTCCCGACGCGGAGGCCGCTCCGGAGGTCCTCCCTCCGGTCGAGATCGTGGCGAAGAGCGGCCTGTTCGACTTCAACGCGATGTACACGCGGGGCGAGACCGACTACTACGTGCCGGCGCGGCTGGATGCGGGGGTCACCGAGGAGGTCGTCAGACTTGCCCGGGACGTGCATGTGCTGCTTGGCTGCCGCGACGTTTCGCGTGCCGACATGGTGGTCGGGCCGGACGGCGATGTCTATGTGCTCGAATGCAATACGTCCCCCGGCATGACGGAGACCTCGCTTCTGCCCATGGCGGCGGAAGCAGTCGGCATTTCTTTCCAAGATGTGGTAGAACGGTTGGTACGTAGTGCCCTCGCCCGGGACAGCTAGCCGCGCGAATCGGGTACATACACAGATGTGTTTCTCGTAGTATTCAATCGGTACGACCTCGATGACGGAGGTGCGCAGGATGTACGAGTACAGGCGTGGCGGTGGCGTGTTGGGGGCGTTTCTTCTTGGTGGTGCGGTCGGCGCGGTGCTGGGTCTTCTGTTCGCGCCGCGCTCCGGCAAGGAGAGCCGCGAGATCCTGACCGATGCTGCGGAGAAGTACTGGTCCGAGGGCAAGGACCTGTACGGAACCGGCATCGAGAAGGTCACCGAGGTCTACGGGACCGGTGTCGAGAAGGTCGCCGAGGCCTACGAGACCGGCAAGGCGAAGGTCGAAGAGGCCTACGAGACCGGCAAGGCGAAGGTCGAAGAGGTCTACGAGTCGGGTCGAGAGACCGCCGGCGAGAAGGCAGACGTCCTCCGCTCCAAGATCGATGCGGCGCGCGATCGTCTGCGCGAGCAGGTCGACACCGCTGCGACTGCGGCGCGGGACAAGGTCGGCGATGTCGTTCCGGCCGCCAAGGAGGTCGCCGCCAAGGCAGCCGAGGGTGCCCGTTCGGGCATCGAGTCCGCCGAGCGCAAGGCGCAGGAGACACTCGATCTCGTTGCCGACCGCGCGGCCGACAAGGACGAGGACGAAGTGCCGGTCATCGATCTGTAGCCGGCGCAGCTGAGACCACCACGGGCCGGGCCTGGCAACAGGCGCCGGCCTGTGCTGTTTCTGCTAGTGTGTGCGCATGCCGGATGTCTCCAAACTCGAGGGTCTCACCGTTGTCGATGCCAGGGCGAAGATCCTCGGCAAGGTGACTCATGTGCTGTTCCACCCGACCGAACCGCGCGCTGTCGGCTTCGAGGTCCAGCCGCCCGCGATCGGATACGTGGTGAACCGCAAACCGCGCTACGTGCCTCTCGGGCAGGTGCTCATCGAGGGCGGCGAGCTCAGGCTCACCGGAGCGAAACCACTGATGGACAAGGCTGCCGAGAAGGCCCAGGGCTTCGAGTGGGAGTCGAGTGTCATCTGGCGGTCGATGCCGGTCCTGACGCGCGACGGCGCGACGATGGGCTTTGTTCGCGATGTACGTATCTCCGCAACTGACGGCTCCGTCACGGTGCTGGCGCTGACGGGCGGGGTCACGGCGGATGTGGCTGTCGGCACCAAGCAGCTCGATGGCACGTCTGTCAGGGGCTTCGACCTTGAGCGCGAAGCGGTCATCGTGGAGGCCGAGGCGGCCGGAGTCGAGCTGTCGGGAGGCGTGGCCGCGCAGGCCGGCAAGAGCACCGCTGTCGCGAAGCTCGCCGCCGAGAAAGCCGCGAAGTCTGCTGCGGCAGGGGCGGCGGTCGCGGTACGGGCGGCGGCCAAGAGCGACGCGGCGAAGCGCGCCGTGAAGGGGTGGAAGTCCCTGTCCGAGGCGTTCAAAGAGGGCCTTGAAGGCGAAGACAAGTAGCGCCGATTTCTCCGCCGGGCCTGCTTGCGGGGATATACTTCAACCGATGTCATGGTGTCCACCCGCCCGATCGGACGACCACCGAGGAACGATGTCCCGCAGACTCAGACCACTGCTTGCCGACCACCTCGATCGCCTGCCCTGCGCCTGCCAGGGCTGTGTGTTCTGGGAGAGCGCCGAGGCGCTCCCGCCCCGGTGCGGGGCCGCGTGCGACATCGGTGCGCTCCGACAGTGGTACTCGACCGTTACCGGCGAGTGGGGGGAATGTGGCCGCGTCGCACTCGAAGACGACGAGGTGCTCGGCGTGATCAAGTACGCTCCGGTGCGCTACGTGCCTCAGGCCTTCCACATGCCCGCCGGTGCGCCGGACGATTCTGCAGTGCTCATCACATGCATGCATATCCGGGACGATGCGCGCAGACACGGCCTCGGAAGCCTCCTGCTGCGGGCCTGCCTGCGCGACCTGGTCGGCAGAGGCGTGAAGATCGTCCAGGCGTATGGGTGCGCCGCAGACAGCAACATGTTGACGCAGCCGATGATCGGGATGGGCTTTCTGCTGCGCAACGGGTTCGACATCGACAGGCCGCATCCGGCGTCCCCGCTGCTGCGCATGGACCTGCGATCGATCGCATACTGGACCGAGAATCTCGAGTCTGCCCTGCAGGCTCTGCGTATTCCGCGACGTGCACCGCAGCCGGTGCCCACGCCCATAGTCAAGATCAAGGGGAGAGAATGAGCGACAGCACCGCCCGTCAGGCCTCAGCCGCCCGCAAGGGGGGTTCGGCCCAGCGCGTTCGCGCATACCTCGAATCGCACGATCTGGCAGCCGGGATCGTGACCTTCGAGCACTCGACCAAGACGGCGCAGATGGCGGCCGACGCGATGGGCTGCGAGCTGGGCCAGATCGTCAAGTCGCTCGTGTTCGTGGTCGAGGGCTCTCCTGTGCTCGCCCTGGTTGCGGGGGATCGCCGTGGGGACACAAAGGCGATCGCGGCGCAGCTGGGCGGCACCAGGGCTGCGTTCGCGGATGCGGACACCGTCCGGGAAGCGACGGGGTATGCGATCGGCGGCGTCTCCCCGTTCGATCTGCCGACCGGGCTTGCGGTGCTCGTCGACGAGTCGCTCGACCGCTTCGACACGCTGTATCCCGCCGCCGGCACGCCGAGCTCGATGGTGCGCATGACCCGCGACCAGTTGCTGCAGGTCACGGCGGGCCGCGTGGCACGAATCTCGCACTAGGCCGGGCATGAGGTCCTATCACGTTTCCCCTGCGCCGAACCGTCCTGTGCGAGTGTTGTTCCTCGCGACCGTTCTGGTGGTTCTGGCCGGCTTCTCCGCAGCCGCACTGCCGGAGTACGCGCGCATCGACGTGCGCGTGGACGGCCGGGCCGCGACGCTGCCGCCGGGCGCGACCGCGGCGATGATTCTGGAGCGGCGGCTGAGCGCTCTTTCGCCGGGGGACGTACTCGATCGCGATGGGGCTGTCGTGGCCCGTGGTCGCGGTGGCCAGCCTACGATCCTGCGTGCCGGAGTCGAGCTCGCCCCGGCCGAAGAGATTCGCGACGGCGACGTCCTGATGAGCCGCCGCGGTGAGGATGTCGTCGAGTCCGAAATGACGACGCGCACGCCGATTCCGATCGAAGTCGTGTTCGAGGGCGCCGGCCCGCTGATGTCGCTCGGGAACATGGGAGCGGTGGGCGTGCGCGACCAGCTGGTGGGCACGGCTTCGGGCAACGTCTATGCCGAGACAGTCATCAAGGCGGCTGAGCCGATGACCATCAAGCGCTATGCACCGACCAGCACGCGACGCAAGCTCATCGCGATCACGTTCGATGACGGCCCCTGGCCGGGGCAGACCGACGCGGTCCTCGACATCCTGAAGCAGGAGAAGGTCAAGGCGACGTTCTTCATGGTGGGCAAGCAGGTCTATCGCTACCCGGCGGTTGCCAGGCGCGTGGCAGCGGAAGGCCATGCGGTGGCGAACCACACCGAGGATCACGCTATTCTCGATCGCGTCGGCCCCGCCGAGGTTCGCCGACAGATCGCCGAGGGCCAGAACGCCATCCAGCGCGTCGTCGGGGTGCGACCCAACTGGTTCAGGCCGCCGGGAGGCCAGATGTCGGCCAAGGTCGGCACGGAGTGCGGGCGCTTCGGACTCAATATCGCGATGTGGAGCGTCGACCCCCAGGACTGGCGCCGCCCGCCCGTGACGACTCTCTTGTGGCGCGTCATCGACAACACCGCGCCCGGGGCCGTGATCCTGCTGCACGACGGCGGCGGAGACCGCACGCGCACCATCGAGGCCCTCGGGCCGATGCTCCGGGAGCTCAAGAAGCGCGACTACACCTTCGTCACACTCGACGAGCTCGACTCGTGATCCGGGGTCGTGGATCGCGCGAGCCGGTCTGAGCGTCCTAGTCCCGCGGCGCGCGAAGCAGCCGTGTCGGCGTGACGACAACGTGCACGGGCATATCGTGGTCGTCCACGGGCACGCCGTCCAGGATCTGACCATCGAATGCGAGCGCGATCGTGTACGCGTGCGGCATGCGTGAGAGCAGCCGGTCGTAGTAGCCGCCACCGAAGCCGAGCCGCCGACCGCGGTGGTCGAACGCCACCCCCGGCACCAGCACGACACCGACGCTGCCACTCTCGACAAGGGGCGCGGTCTCTCCAGGCTGCCGAATGCCGAACGGGCCCGTCTCGAGCGCATCGCCGTTCGCATACGAGTGCAATGCGAGCTCCGCCGGGCCGATTATCCGGGGTAGAACGATGTCGGCACCGAGAGCCCGCAGCGCATCGAGAAGCGGGGCGGGATCGAGTTCCTCGGCCGCCGCCATGAAGCCGAGCACGCGACCCGGAGCGCGAAGCTCCGGCAGCGAGAGCGCCCGGAGGGCAGCCGCGTTCGCGAGGGGCGCCCGCTCCTCGGCGGGTATCGCCTTGCGGGTGCTGCGCGCGTGGTCGCGCAGTTCGGCCTTGCGGGCATGCAGGTCCATCAGCCCACCCCCAGAAGCGTCATCCCGAGCAATGCGGCGGTCAGCGAGAGCACGACAGCGATCGTGGCCCAGGAGAACAGGTTCTGCGTTCGTCCGTTGGTGTAGCGTCCCATGATGCGCCGGTCGTTGACGATACGCATCATGAAGATGAGCAGGAACGGCAGGAGCATGCCGTTCACGACCTGCGAGACCAGCATGATCGCGATCAGATCGAGGCCGGGCAGCATGATCCACAGGGCGCCGAGCGCGATGACGAACGTGTAGATGCCGTTGAAGATGGGTGCCTGAGCCCACGTGCGGTCGAGCCCCGCCTCCCAGCCGAACGCCTCGCAGATCGAGTAGGCGCTGGTGAGGGGGAGTACCGCTGCCGAGAGTATCGAGGCGGAGAGCAGCCCGATCGCGAAGAGTGTTTCCGCGTATGCGCCTGCGACGGGCGCGAGCGCACTCGCTGCCTGGCCCGCATCCGAGATCGTGATTCCTGCGGGGTGAAGCACGGCACCGGTCGTGATGATGATGAAGGCGGCCACCACGTTGGCGGCGATCGCGCCGGCGACCACGTCGAACCGCGCGACCTTCCACTCGTTGACGCTGGTGCCCTTGTCCACGATGTTGCTCTGGACCAGGAACTGCATCCACGGTGCGATCGTCGTTCCTGTCAGGCCGATCGCGAGTGCCATGAACTCGCGGTTGCCGATGATCTTGGGCACGACGACGGCGGTCGCGACGGCACCCCAGTCGGGCCGCGCCATCACGGCGGCCACGATGTATGCCACGAACACCGAGGAAAGCAGGAGGAACACCTTCTCGGCGTTGCGGTACGAGCCGCGCACGACGAGCAGCCAGACCACAACGGCTGCGACCGGTACGGAGATGTACTTGGAGACGCCGAAGAGCTGCATCGCGGCCGCGATGCCCGCGAACTCGGCCACGGTTGTCGCCGCGGTCGAGGTGAGCAGGCAGATCATCGCGAAGAACGTGAGCCGCACGCCGAAGCGCTCGCGGATGAGTGCCGCGAAACCCTTGCCCGTCACGGCTCCCATCCGGCCGGCCATCTCCTGGACGATGGCGAACGACGGAGTCATCGCCACGAGCATCCAGAGCATGGTGTAGCCGTAGCGCGCGCCCGCGACCGAGTACGTCGAGATGCCGCCGGAGTCGTTGCCGGCGCTGGCCGCGATGATGCCCGGCCCAATGATGCCGAGCGTGGCGATCAGGCCCTTTGTACGGGTGCGGACCTTCACGCCGCTACCCGCCGATCACGGTGTGCAGCGTCGTCGCGAGCGCCAGATAGACCGACATCCCGAGTGCGGCGATGCCCGTGGACACGAGCGTGCTCGGCGCGCGCCACCCGGTCCCGTCGGGCTTGAGCGCCAGGTACGGCACGACCGCGCCGGCGGCCGCCATGAGCAGGACCGTGAGCCCGACGGCTGCACCGATCGCGGCACCCGCCTCGAGCGTCGCTCCCGTGCCCTCGAGGATGGCGAAGGCGATCAGCCCGCTCACGAGTCCCAGGCCGGAACCGACCGCGATGTCGATGCCGAACTGGCGCCAGAAATCGGGCCGGTCCTCGGCGGATCCCGCCTCTATGAGCACGGCCAGCGAATGGCTGGAGATGTCTTCGGACAGGCGGATCACGAGCGGGATGAACAGGACGACCGACACGAAGCCGGCGAGCGCGTCGGAGAAGGCGGACAGGATGAGCGAGGCGCCCACGCCCAGGACGAGCCAGACGATGAGCCAGCCGCTGCGGCGCCCGAGCCATGAGATCGCACCGGAGTCCCACTTGCGTATGGAGCCGGTGGCTAGTGCCAGGTCCTCGGCGGACTCCTCCTCGAGGACCTCGAGCGCGTCGTCGACGGTGACGATGCCGAGCAGCCGGCCGTTCTCATCGATGACGGGTAGCGCGAGCAGGTCGTACTTGCTCATGGTCTCGGCGACGTCTTCCTGGTCGTCATCGGCGTCCACGGTGATGACGTCGCGCCTGACGATCTCCGATATCGCCGTTTCCGGCGAGGCCATGATCAGGTTGCGCAGGGAGATGACGCCTGCGAGTCGACGGTCGGGCTCGACGACGTAGATGTAGTAGATGCTCTCATGCTCGGCCGCCTCGCCGCGCAGGAACTCGATGACGCCCTGGACCGTCATGTCCTCCGAGACGGTCGTGACCTCGGGGGTCATGATGCCGCCCGCGGTCTTCTCCTTGTAGCCCAGCAGCAGCCGGATCGCGCCCGACTCCTTGACGCCCATGAGGCGTAGCAGGGTCTCCGCCCGTTCGTAGGGCAGGTCGCCGATGACGTCGGCTGCGTCGTCGGGATCCATCATGCCGAGGATGTCGGCTCCGCGCTGGGTGCCGAGGTCGTCGATGACGTCGGCCTGCAGCTCATCCTCGAGCTCGGAGATCGCATCGGCGGCGAGTGTGTTGTCGAGATGCTCGAAGACCTTGGCCCGCTGCGACGCGGAGAGCTTCTCGAGGATGTCTGCGACATCGGCGGGATGCAGCTCGTGGAGACGCTTGTGGGTGACCGACAGCTGCACGTGGCTCAGGTCGCGCTCGAGCAGGTCCATGTAGTTCCACGCGATCAGGTTCTCGGGCAGCTCGCGCCTTACGAAGCTCATCGCCGTCTCGACCGCACGCTCGAGCCCGGGGCTGACCCCGCGCAGGATGCCGCGCAGTCCGACCTCGGCACCAAGGAGACGCAGCTGGTTGCGAGACTCGGAGAGCTTGAGGTCGTTGACGCGCACGACTTTCATGCCCTGCGTGTCGACGATCTGCTTGTTGAGCAGGTCGCGGTGCAGGAGCACCTCGTCGGGCTGCAGATAGCTGAAGCGGATGTCCTTGCCCGGGACGTTGAGGCGCACCGACTCGCCGTCGAACTCACCGACGAACTTGCGCCACGACAGCATGAACGGTGTCTTGTCGGGACCGAGGAACGCCAGAGACGTCACGCGTGGGAAGATCTCGCCCGTGGCGATCGCGATATCGCTGATGGTGCCGATCTCGGCCCCGGCCGCGTCAACGACCGGCCGCCCCAGCATCTGGGACAGATAGATCATGGGATGCTCCCTCCCTTCCGAGTCGACGGCAGGCGAGGACGCCCGACGTTTCGGCAGGTCAGTTACGGGCCCCGGCGCCCGTAACGTGCGGGAGCCAGGACCTACGGACTTGAAGGACTCACGTAGTTCCTCTTCGTTCGGCAACAGGTCCGACAACGCAAAACGCCTCTGCGTCCGCATGAGACGAGAGGCGTGGCGGGCGCCGCACGGGCACCCAAGGGCGGCGGGACGCGCGAGGCGTCTCGACCGCGCTCCACCCTCTCGTCGAGGATTTGGCACTGTCCGACGTAGGGCGCGCCCGCAGGATGCACGGGACGCGGCGGGAATGGCCCGCCTGTCTAGCCCAGCCACCTTAGCCGTCCCCTTAAGCCGGGGAGAGCTGTTCTACCCATTGGCGTCTCTCGACATTTCCGGGCAGTGGCCTGTGTTCGAACAGGAGCCGCACCGTAACGGACGGAGCTGCGTCTGCATCATTGTCAACGCCCGTCCGAGTGACGAGCACTCGAATTGTACGCCCCGGCAGGGAAGGACGCAACGCCATGGACGCGCGCACGGGTACGCCGCGACCTGGGCGTTCGACACATGGGTGGTTCCTAGAGCGCCCTGCCGAGGAGAAGCCCCGCTGCCGCCGCGAGCACGCCGGCGACAAGACTGCCGCCGGAGTACACGGCCGCCGGGATGACCCTGCCCTCGCCGAGAAGGGTCAGCGTCTCGAAGGAGAGTGCGGAGAAGGTCGTGAAGCCGCCGAGGACCCCGGTGCCGAGCAGGAGCCTCCACGGCTCGTGGATGAGCGGGCGATCGATCGAGAAGGCCGCGAGCAGCCCGATCGCGAAGGCGCCCGCGATGTTGATGGCGAACGTGTGCCACGGAAACGCGTGCTCCCAGCGAGCGAGGACCCAGGCGCCCACCGAGTAGCGGAGCGCGCCGCCCGCCGCAGCTCCCGCGGCGACGATGGCGACGTCGAGCGCGCGTACCGCGCTCATGACCGCGCCCCCAGCCATGCCGTCGCCAACTCCGCCCATCCCTCGCCGCGCGAGCCGCGCAGGCGCACGAGGTTGCCGGGAGTGTGCCGCTCCAGTTCGGTGATGACCGCGGGGCTCTCGAACGCGTTGTCGACGAGCGCGAGCAGCGCGACCGTGTCGGCCATGGCGATGTCGGTGACCGAGTCGCCGATCGCGATCGCGTCGGCGCAGGTCATGGAGCGGAGTTCGAGGTCGAGCCGGAGCGACTGGGTCTTGGATACGCCGCGCGGCACGAGGTGATACGCGTGGGCCGGATACCCGCCGCAGACGAGCGTGGACGTGGTTCGCACGATGCCGTTGTCCAGGAAGTCGATCGGCGGGTCGAGGGCATCGAGGACGGCCTGCGCCTCGGCGGCACTGACGCAGCCGCGCAGAAGATGCGTGCTCTCCCGCGCCATGTCCGAGCTCGAGTACTGCTCGATGCGGCCGGGAAACGCCGCGAGTAGCGCCTCGAAGGCGCCGCTGCGCTCGATGATTTGAAACGGCGTATCGCCGTCAGTGATCGACGACGCCGGCCACTCGCCGTTGTTGTAGGCGATCGTCTCGTTCGGCATCAGACCGTGCACGATGACGCCGCCCGCCTCGGCGATGTAGCTGTCCCAGCCCAAAAGCCGGCAGAGCTCGAAGAGCTGCGCGCGCTCGCGCCCGGAGACGGGGACGACGTGCAGGCCCGCCCTCTTGAGAGCGACGATCGCTTCGGCCACGACGGTGGATGGAGCGCCCGATGCGTCCGAAAGCACGCCGCCGCCCCGCGCGACGAGTGTGCCGTCGAGATCCGAGTACATGAGCGTCGCCGTCGCGAGCAGGCCTCGGGCAACCTGGTGCTCATCGAGGTACGGTACCGGCACGGGCGTGTTCTCCTCGGCAGACGCGACGGGCGGGGAGCGGGCCGCTTCATTCTATCGCACGCGCGGGCAGGTGCGCCGACGTGCGCAAAGCGGTATAAACTAGTGACCCCGTGAATCAAAGACCGAAAGAGACGACGATGGATCTGGACGATTTTGATCTTCCGTACCCGCAGTATCACTGCCCGCAGTGTGGTCGCGACCTGCCACTCAATGAGGCGCGCCTGACAATCACGTGCGCCGAGCATCAGCCGGCAGACGACCTGGCGTTCGTGGTGCGCGAGGCCAAGCCCGCGGACCGCTCCTCGATCGAGGAGATCTGCGACCGCGCGCTGGGAGAGGTTGAGATCGACTGCTTCGGGCGGACGTTCGACGTGCTCCGTGGCGTGAACCTGATCGCGGACATCGACGGCGGACTGGGCGGACTTCTGTCCATCGCCGTCGACCGCGGCGAGCTCGTGGTCGTTCTGCTTTCCGTGTATCCGCAGTACCAGGGCATGAGCGTGGGCTCATCGCTGCTCCGCGCAGCGGTGTCGTACGCTCGCGAGAAGGGCCTCCCCTTCGCGCGCGTGGCCGTGTCCAACGATGACATCCCGCTCATGTACTTCTACCAGCGCCACGGTTTCGTGATCTACGAGATCGACATCGGCCGACTGGTCGACGAGTCGGGCTCGGCGGTCGCGGGTTTCTCCGGCATCCCGTCGCGCGACGAGATCCACATGCGCCGCCCGGTCTGCGACGAGCGCTGATCCCCGATCGCACTCCCGAAGGGCCGTCCATGAGATTCCATCGCCTCGTGCTCCTGTGCGCCTGCATACTGTCGCTCGCGCTGGCATCCGGCTGCTCGCGTCCCGCGACACCCATCGAGCCCGCATCCGAGATGGCCGATCCGGCCGCGATCCGCATCGGGACGCTGCCGGTCGACGATGCGCTTCCGTTGTGGGTCGCACTCGATGAGGGCCTGTTCGAGGCCGCGGGCATCCCGGCGGTCGAGATCCTCGTCTTCGATACCGTGCGCGAGCGCGACGCCGCATTCGTGGCCGGAGAGATCGACGCGCTCGTCGGCGATATCGTCACTGCCGCCGGCTTCGAGGCAGACGGCACGCCTGTGACGCTCGGCACCGTGACGCTCGGCGCGACCCCGGGTCAGCGTAGGGCCGGTGTCGCGGTCGCGGCCGGGTCGACGATCCCGGACGGCGCGGCGCTCGCGGGCGTTGCAGTAGGGACGTCGGTCGGCACCGTGGAGGAGTACGTGCTGGACGGGCTCATGGCCCGCTCCGGCGTTCCGGCTGATGCGGTCGTGACCCGGCTGGTCGAGGACGCGGCAGCGCGCGTCGAGATGCTCGCGAGCGGGGAGCTTGCGGCCGCGGTCCTGCCCGAGCCGTACCTGTCACTCGCCGAGGCGGCGGGGGCGACGGTCGTCGCGGACGATGCGGCCGGCGGGACGCTGCACCTGACGGCTCTCGTGTTCTCCGATGAGTACCTCACCGCCCCGGGCGGCATCGAGGCCGAGTTCGTGCTGCTTGAGGTCTGGGACGAGGTGGTGCAGATCGTGAACGGGAATCCCGAGCGCTGGCGCGAGATGCTCGCTGAGCGGACGCGGATGCCCGAGTCCGTCTCGGCAGGCTACGCGATCAACGAGTATCCCGCTGCCGATGCGCCCGATGCCGCCGCGATCGACGCCACGCTTGCGTGGATGCGCTCGCGGGGGCTTCCGGCGGCCGACGTCACCTACCGCGATCTCATCATCATGACCCCGTAGTTCTCTCGGCGGCGAGCCGCGCGCGGCGTGCGGGCCGTTCCGGGGAACAAACGCAGGGGGGTGCGCATGTTTCGCGATAGAGCCGAAGCGGGTCGTCTGCTTGCCGAGGAGCTGAGCTTCGAGTTCGCAGGAGCCAGCGACGTGGTGGTGCTCGGCATACCGCGAGGCGGGGTCATCGTCGCCGCCGAGGTCGCGAGGCGGCTGGGGTTTCCGCTCGACGTGGTGATCGCGTGCAAGATCGGCGCGCCGGGCAATCCCGAGTACGCCGTGGGCGCGATCGACCCCGACGGGGTCGTCACAGCCAACCGGCAGGCCGGCTACAGCGAGGCCGAACTCGAACACATGGGACGCCCGGTGCGCGAGCGGACGGTTCTGCGCGAGGAGCTGTACCGCGGTGGACGCCCGGCCCGGGAGCTCTCAGGGGTAACGGTCATCGTGATCGACGACGGCATCGCCACCGGCCTCACCGCCCAGGCCGCGGTCGAGTATGTCCGCCGAAAGGGCGCGGCCCGCGTGATCCTGGCGACGCCCGTGATCGCACCCGGCTCGGTGGCGCTGTTCGAGACTCTCGCAGACGAGATCGTCTCGGTGGAGGAGCCGGCCGGATTTCGCGCGGTGGGTCAGTACTACCGTCACTTCGAGCAGACGAGTGATGATGAGGTCCTGAGTGCTCTTGCGGCGGTGCGCGGAGGGGCTGGGAGAGCCTAGCTGGCGCTCACGAACCGCACGGGTCTGTGTGTTTTTCGTGCGTTGTGCTGCGTGCAGTGGCGCCACCCCTTCTTCGGCACAGGCGTTGCTCCTGATTCCGGTACGCGTACCGGAGGAGATAGTCCTTGAAGACGGGAATGACTCACAGCCCTAGAGTGATTGCGCTGGCGTTGGTGGCGAGTCTGGTCACTATCGTCGTTGCGGGGGCGTTCATGATCACGTGTGTCGAACAAGCCGATGCAGCAGCGGTTCCTCTGATGGTGGGCGGTGTCGCCTGCGCGTTGCATGAGGGCCACACGTCTGTCGGCGTGGTCGCCACGACTGCGCCAGCCCGTTCTGACTCCACGAGTGTTCCGGCCACGTCCGGCGACGCACCGTTTCGTCTTCGCCTTGGCCACCAGTTCGCTGCGCCGGGAACCCCGACGGAGCCTCCGCTCGCGCCGGACCCTCTCTTCGGGCGACTCCTGTTGTAGGACCTGCCGACGGGCGTCCGTTCACAGAGCGGAATCGCCCTCGTGGCGGTGGTCCGGTAGCCGGAACTCCAGACGGCTACCCAGGAAAGGAGTCGCAGATGGAAGCCGTACACGTACGCACGTATGGCATGCACTGTGAGCAGTGCGCGCAGGCTGTGGATAGAGCCCTGTCTTGCCTTGACGGCATCGCCGCATCTCTGACGGTACGCTGTCTCGACCTGACCTCGGTGCTCTATGAACCGTCGACAACGACGCCTGAGGCGATCGTCCAGACGATTCGTGCAGCCGGGTTCGAGGCAGAGATGGTGCGCAGCACGGTACGCTCGTCCCCCGACAGCATTCACGCCGCGTAGGAGGCGAAATACCATGATGCGCACAGACCGACATGGGATCGGTCGATGGACACCCTCGCTGCGATTCGGCGTTACGACGCGGCCGACCGCGTCTCCACTCGCGGCTGTTGAGCAGATCGTCTGCAGGCGCTACGCATGCGGAGAGATCGACGCAGTGGAGTACCGGATGATGATGGCCGCTCTGCGCCGAACATAGGATTCGGTCGAACAGTTGTGATTCAACACGACATGAAGAGGAATGGTGGTTAGTATGCGCGCTTCACTTATGATTGTTCTTGCCTTTGTGATAGTCGCCGCTCTTGCAGCGCCAGCGTTTGCCGTCGAGATGGGCGATCTAACCGGGCGTGACTTCGGCCAACATCACAGCATGCACGCCAGAGCCAATGGGTTCGACGGCGATCACAATCCGGGAGCCCTCCACCGGGGCTTCGCGGGCTGGGCCGGCCATCACGCCAGCCATGCCCTGTAGGATCGAGTAGCGGACGGGAGGGCCTCACGATGGTGGGGCCCTCCCTTCTTCGGACCCAGGTCGAAGTCAGACGTTCGCGTCGTGGCCGACCGCCCGCTCTTCGGCGAACTCCCGCTTGCAGCCTCGAGAGCAGAAGTAGTACGTCCCTTCGGCCGTCTCGAGTCTGGCCGGAGCACGTTCCCGCTCGACGGCCATGCCGCAGACGGGGTCGATCGCCATGCCGGCCATCTCTGCGAATACGCCGTCCTCGAGCCACATCACACGATCGGCGTGCGGCTTGATCCGTTCATCGTGACTTACGATAACGACGCTCCTTCCCTGTTCATCGGCGATGCCGCGCAGTCGGACCACGATGTCGTGTCCGATCTTCGAGTCCAGGTTCGCCGTCGGCTCGTCGCACAGCAAGATGAGCGGCTCGTTGGCCAGCGCGCGCGCGATGGCGATGCGCTGCTTCTCGCCGCCGGACATGTCTCGCGGGCGGAAGTCCAGTCGTTCCCCCAGCCCGAGGTCGGCCAGCAGCGCTCCCGCGCGTTGCCGTGCGTCCGGCCCGGGCAGGCCGGCGAAGTCCATCACGACCTGCACGTTCTCTCGTGCCGTGAGAGAAGAGAGCAGGTTGTAGTCCTGGAATACGAAGCCCAGGTTGCGCAGCCTTACAGCGGGCAGTTTCGACTCCGGGAGGTCTGAGATGCGTTCCTCTCCGACCCATACCTCACCCGTGGTGGGCTTGAGAAGCGCGCCCATGATGCTCAGTAGCGTCGTCTTGCCACTACCGGATGGCCCCATGATGAGGATGAGTTCGCCCGCTCCGACGTCCAGGTCAACCCCGCGAATCGCATGGACGACGAGATCTCCTGCGCCATATGTCTTGGTCACTCCGCGAACCCTCATGAATGTGTCAGCGGGCATCCTTGATCTCCTTGCTGCATCAGCGATTGAACACCTGGGCGGGCTTGAGGCGAGAGATGCGCACAATGGGGGCCGCCGAAGCGACTGCAGCGACCGCCGCCGAGGCGAGGCCTACGCGTGCGACAGACAGTGGAGTGATCGCCATCTGAATGTCGCTGCCGACAACGCGCAGGCCCAGCGCCAGGGCGAAGGAGAGAGCCAGCGCGAATGCGAGCGCCAGACCGGTGGCCATGTAGGCTTGCTTGATCACGGCTGCAAGCAACCTGGACGTGTCCGCTCCGACGGCCTTGAGAACGCCGAACTCAGGAAGCTTGGACAACGTGGATGTGTGAACGGTCAGTGCCACGACTACCAGGCCTATGAGGAACGCAACACCGTTCATAAGGCGCATCAAGTCCACGCTCATGTCCGCGATGATGAGTCGTTCGCTCTCGATGAACTCCGGCTTGGTCTGGACAGTCACCGAACCCAGGCGCGCTATCTTCCGAGCGACAACGGCGACATCAGCATCATCTTCGAGCGTGACCAGTCCGTAACTGGTGGTGTCGGTCACCCCGAGTGCCTCGGCGAGATCATCGTGTCGCACGAATGCGATGGAGTTCACGATGTTGACGGTCCCTCGCGTGAAGCCGCCGATGCTGTAATCTGTCCCCCCGGCGGTGAGCGTGTCACCGAGGCCGAGCCCGTGCGTTTCGGCGATCGCCTCGTCGATTACGATCTCGCCGCGCGGTAGAGGATCGGGCACGCCGTCCGTTTCCCATGGTCCGCCGCGACCGCCGGGCTCGTATCCGATGAGGTACGCCAGGGAGGATTCGTTCTCTGAGACGAGGAACACCGTCGAGTACAAGATGTGATCGACCTCAGCGACGCCCTGCGTTCGCCCGGCGGCATCCAGCGTGCTCTCAGGGATGAACGACGAGGTCATGTGGAGGTTCTTCACGCCTGCCTGCGACACAACTAGGTCGAAGTCGGACTTGTCGATGTATGTCGTCACCTGCCGCATCGCGCCGGCGAATATCCCGTCAAGCGCGAGGATGAGCAGCATGGACAGGCCGATGCCGCAGACGCTAACGAACAAGCGAGCGCGGCTCTCGAAGAGGTTTCTGATGGACAGGGGTACCGTCAAGTCTTACGCGCCCTTCCGAAAGGCGATGGCGGGGTCGATCTGGGCAATCACCCTCACCGGCAGAAGCGCTGCCAGTAGGCTTGTTGCAGCTGCCACAATCGCGACCTCGAGGATCATCGTCGAGTCTATCGCCACAAGGAACTGTGGCGCGACGGCCTCGAGGGCGAATTTGACAGCGAACGCGAATCCGACGCCGACTACCAGACCTGTTGCGGCCGAGATTCCCGCTTGTATGATGACGAGCGTGTACAGCGCAGTGTTGCGGATGCCGATCGCTTTGAGGGCCCCGTACTCCTTCGAGCGCTCGACGGTCGCCGTATGAATGGTGAGGCCTACGAGTGAGACGCCCACCAGGAACGCTATACCAACCATGAGTGCGAGCGGACCGTTGAACACCGCCGCATACAATGCGATATCGTTGGCGCCCATCAGCTGTCGAGTTGTGACCGTGAGACCGGTCGCTTCTTCCAGCCTCGAGGCGACCTGATCAGGGCTCGCATCCGAAGCGAGCTTCACCAGGCCGAAAGAGGATTCTCCGCCCGTCCCCAGGATTCGCGAGCCTGTGTTCGCAGTGACGAATGCGGTACCGGTCATCCACGATGACGTGCCTCCTGAAAGGCCCTGGATCATGAGGTTGTTTCCGAGTACGTCCATCTGGTCGCCTGGAGACAGCCCGTGACGAGCGGCTGTCACTTCGTCGATGACCATCTCCCGGTCGTCGATGCTCCCGGATCCTTCGGTAATCTGCCATGGGCCACCACCGATCTCCGGATCGAAGCCGACGAGTAGCATGAACTCGCGTCTGTCGCCGAGTTCCAGAACGACGTATTGGACGATGACGGGAACGACCTGCTCCACGGCGGTATCACTGCGAACCTTCTCCAGTGCGTCACCAGGTATGACCGAACGGGCACCCAGGAAGTTGCGCAACCCGCGTTGCGCCACGATGACGTCGGCCTCCGAGTTCTCGAGGTAGGCGGTGACCTGGAGGTTGACCCCGGCGAAGAGGCCCCGTAGGACGAGGATCAGCATGATAGAGAGCGCAACGCCGAAGACGCTCAGCGCGAAGCGGAAGCGATCATCGGCGAGGCTTCGGCGGGCTACCGGTATCACAGAGAGAGCGCCAATCTCAAAGGGCCGCCCGGTCCGCGTCGCGGGCTTCCGGGGGCAACGGGTAGTGGGCTGGCCTCAGGCCTTCACATGCTCTTGTACCCCATTCGGTGTAGAGGCCGGGTGGGCAGTCTCCTGCCAGCCAGCTCCGGCTGCAATTTGGCACAGGTCTTGCCATGGACGTTCTGCGCTTGTCGTACATCACATGAGGAGGATGAATGCGCAGACGCTTCGCTGTGCTCCTGGTCGCCCTTGGAATCTCTGTGTTCGGTTCGACCGGGTGCGCGAGTGCGCCGCAGGCCACTCAGGTGGTCGCCGGTGCTCAGGCGATCCGCGTCTCAGCCCAGGGCACGTTCACGCCTGCAGCCGCGGCCAAAGCCGGCGTGCCGATACGACTCGAGTTCGGGCCGGGCGGGGGATGCACTGCGGCGGTCAAGTTCGCCGAGTACGGGGTCTTCGAGGATCTGACCGACGGGGGCGGGGTCGTGAATCTGCCGGCTCTCGGGCCCGGTGAGTACCCGCTGGTCTGCCAGGCCGACATGGTCATGGGCGTGCTCCGCGTCGAGTAGGTCCGGCTGCTCATCAAGGACGAAACAGAAGGGGAGAGGGCATGAGCCCTCTCCCCTTGGTGTTATCCGTGGTGCCCCCGGCAGGATTCGAACCTGCGACACCAGGTTTAGGAAACCTGTGCTCTATCCCCTGAGCTACGGAGGCGCGTTGCTCGCGCAGTGGAGCTCGCGAGCGGAGACCAGGATATCATCGGCGGCGGGCTTGCCCAAGGGTCTTGCTCGGCCAAGCGGTTCCCGTATGCCCATCGATCGTGAGCTCAATGCCGACATCTGTCGATGCCGCTGCGCTATGCTGCTCCGGGGGTGTACACACGCGCGAAGAGGGGGGTTACATGACCGAGGAGAACCTGCACGGGCCAGCGCAGTTCGACACAGGGGCGGCCACGGCGGCCGACTCGGCATCCGGAGTACCACCCGAGGTCGTCGCACCCCGCAGGAGTCGCCGAATCCTCAAGGCGGCGATCCTCGTTGCGCTGATCGTCGCGGTGGTGGCTGGGGGCGTGGGCTACTCGAGGTATCGCGCTCGCGTGGCGCGAGAAGCGGTCGCGGCTAGTTTGGGCGTGGTGGACAAGCACATCGAGAGTGCGCTGTCTGAGATGGACGATGCCCGGATACCCAGAGACGCGGACTCACTGAAGCAGTTCGTGAATCAGTCGGCTGATCATGCCGCTATCGCGGTAGACAAGGCGAACGACGAGCTCGATCTTGCCGAGAAGGAGCTGGAAGAGCTCGACGATTCCGCCGCCAAACGCAAGTACGAGGAAGCCATCAGCGCCCTTCGTGAAGCGCTCGAATCCGCCAATACGACCTACGACGCCAGTCGCGAGCTCGCCACGATGAGCGAAGATATGGTCGAACTCGGCACGCTCACTCAGGATGCGGATCGTCTCACCCTCGAAGCGATCATGAGCGTGAACGACAGGGAGTTCACCGCGGCTGGCGATTCAACGAAGGCCGCAGCAGTTCTGTATGCCGAATGCATCAGCCGGTGCGAGGCGCTGGATGCCAGCGTTCCCGGAGCCGGCGTGTCCAAGCTCACCGATATCCTCAAGAATAAGAGCTCGGCCCCGGGGATCATCGATGAGCTCTGCCGCTACGGGCGGGCGCGCAGCACGTCGAAGTACAACGCCGCAGTGAAGCGCTACAACCAGACCATCCTGGAGGCGAGCAAGATGGAGATGCCCGATTTCGTGGACGACCCCTACCTCTTGATGGGTGATGTCACGGAGACCCTCGCGGAGTTCTCGACCCGGATGAGGCGCGCCGAGAAGGCGGTCGCTGCGGCAAGCGATGCGTTTGAAGCGGGGGAGTACTAGGCCGTCCGCCATGCCCCGACGTGTATCATCGGCGTATGAGCGTCAAGACCAGCCGAGCACACGGGGTCGCCAGCGTGACCGTCGACGAGGTCACATGCACCGCCTGTGGTTCCTGCGCTCGCGTCTGCGGCGGCCCCCTTGTGATGGTCGAGGGGCGTGTCGTCGTCGATCAGACGCGTTTCTTCGGTTGCGTCGCATGCGGTTCCTGCATGGCGGTCTGTCCCGCAGGCGCCATCTCGGTGGACGGGCGGGATCTGAGTCGAGGCGACGTCGTTCCGCTTGCTCCTCCTGACGGCCGGGCCGACTACACCGAGCTCCTTGGACTGCTTCGCCGCCGGAGGAGCGTGAGGGAGTTCACGGGGGCTACCGTCGACCCCGGCGACATCGACCGCATACTCGAGGCGGCCTCCACAGCCCCTATGGGCGTGCCGCCCTCCGATGTCGGGGTGCTCGTGCTCGAGGGTCGTGACCAGGTCCAGGCGTACCGTGCCGACTCGCTCGAGTGGCTCGTGCGTACGCGGCGCTGGCTCAAGCCGACGCTGCCCCTCTGGCGACCCTTCATGCGCAAGGACGACTACGTGATGATGCGCGACTTCGTCCTCCCCGTGGTCGAGATGTACGAGGATCCCGAACGTGACTGGTTCTTCTACGACGCGTCGCTCGCCTTCGTCTTCTACGGGTGTGGCGCATGCGACCCGGCCGACCCGTACATCGCCGCGACGTACGCGATGATCGCCGCCGAGTCGCTCGGGCTCGGAAGCTGCATGCTCGGCTTTGGGGCGTACCCCATCCGCTACAGCGCGGCGCTGCGCAGGAAGTGGGGCGTCGCCGGTCGAGTGCAGACGGGACTCGCGCTGATAGTGGGTCACCCCGCGCAGGAGTACCGATACGGGATCCGCCGGCGATTCGCTCGCGTCGACCGACCCGTCTGACCAGCGGTCACTTCTGGTGCGCGCGCTGCGGTCCGGGCAGCGAGGGCAGCACCAACGTGAAGGTCGAACCGACACCCTGCCGGCTCTCAACCAGGATCTCCCCACCGAGCAGATGAGCGTACTCGCGGGAGATCGAGAGACCAAGGCCGGTGCCCTGAGGTTTGCCGGTGTGCGGCGCCTCAAGCTGGGAGAAGGCCTCGAAGACCCTCTCTTGATCGACGCCGGTGATGCCCATGCCGGTGTCCGAGACCTCGACGACGGCCCCGCCCGGTGTGTCGCCGGGCCTGAGCGCGACTTCCACCCTGCCGCTCTCCGTGAACTTGATAGCGTTGCCGATGAGATTCATGAGGATCTGGTGCACTTTGCGTAGATCGGAGTTCACGGGCGTCATGGTCTCGACGCCGATCAGATGGACGCCCAGTCCCTTCACCTCGGCCTGGGTCTGAAGGCACTCGACGACCTCACAGATCGCGGCGCCCATATCGAACAGCTCAGGCACGACATCCTCCTTGCCTGACTCGACCTTCGAGAGGTCGAGGATGTCGTTGATGAGTGAGAGAAGGTGGCGTCCCGACGAGTTGATCATGGTTACCTGGTGCTGTTGCTCGCTATTGATCGGTCCGGTCAGTCCCTGCAGGATGATGCCGGAGAACCCGATGATCGAGTTGAGCGGCGTTCGGAGCTCGTGGCTCATGTTCGCAAGAAAACGGCTCTTGGCCAGGTTGGCCTCCTCAAGTTCCGAGACCGACTCCTCGAGTTTGGCAGCGTATTCCTGATTGCGCGCATGGGACACCTCGAGCCGGGAGTGCGTGGACTCGAGGGAGGCGAGCATGTGATTGACGGACGTCGCGAGGGCCGACAGCTCGTCACTGCCGACGACGGCGAGTCTGGCGGACGGATCGGGATCGTCGGCTATGTGTTCAGCGTCCCCGGCGAGCTTCAGGAGGGGCGACAGGACCACCCTGTTGACCGCGAACAGGATGACTCCGAGTGTCGCGATGACCATGAGAGAGAAGGCGCCGGCTGTTAGAAGGAACGCGCGCCTGGCCAGCGCATAGACGTCGCGCGGCTGGCTCATCACGAGACTCATGGTCTGTCCGTCGCTTGCGGTGATCAGAGACATCGAGGTCAGGAGCGTGTCTCCGTCGACTGCAGATGCGTGGACGATCGTCCCCAGCTCGAAGGAGCGCTCCTGCTTCATCGTGGCGATCTCTCTGTCGGCAACCAGGGTGACCGAGAGACCCTGTCGCTGCGTGAGCCGGTCGATCTCGGTCTGGTCAAGTCGTCTGCCGACGACCACGATGCCGACCGGCTCTGCCGTGAAGTCGTCGTTCGTCACGGGTTGCGCCGCAAGGACCATCGCCTCACCGTTGACGAAGGCGATCACTCTGGTGCGCACGAGCGGGTCGCGGTTCGCGAGCAGTCCGAGCCGGTTGATGCGCGCTCCAAATCCGGCGGGCGGCAGTATCGATACAGGCCGGTTCTCACCGAAGTGCACGTATCCCACGACGCTACCGTCGTAGCGCAGGTAGGCCAGCAGATCCACTCCGATGGGCTCGACGGTCGCGGGCGTGACGGCTGTGTCCAGGAACTCCTCGAGATCTGTGTTTCCCGCTATGGCGTCGTACGGGCTGCCCCAGCCCCCCCAGGCCTCGGCGGTTGATGCGACATCCTGTCCTGCGACCGAGAGCGCGCCGGCGAACAGGCGGACCTTGTCGGCAACAGCAGCATCCTCGAGTTCCCCGATGTTGCGAGCCGTGAGGGCACCAACGACGGCGAACAGCGCGATGCAGGCCACGATCAGCCCGAGTGCTGAGATGAGCAGTACTTTGGTCCGAAGAGACATGCCGCCCTCGTGCTTCACACTCGCCCTCGATACCCCTTCTTAGTATCGGTGTTCGCGTGCACGCCATGCGGCGATTCCCGACGAACGGTCTAGGGCCACGGGGCCACGGTCCGCCCGGCTGCGCTACAGTACATGCATGACGACTCTCTTCATCGATGCCGACGCGTGTCCCGTGACACGCGACTCCCTTGAGATCGCACGCCGCAAGAAGGTGCGCACGGTCCTCGTGGCTAACGCGACCCAGAACCTCTCGCGCTACGCCGGGAAGCCCGGTGTTGAGTGCATTGAGGTCAGCGGTGGTCGGGACGCTGCCGACTTCGTGATCGTGGAGCAGCTCAGTCCGGGCGACGTCGTAGTGACACAGGACATCGGGCTCGCCGCGATGGTCCTGGGCCGAGACGCCGAGGCGATCAGCCCGCGCGGTCGCCGGTTCCTCAAGGCGACCATCGACCTGGAGATGGAGTTCCGTCACGCCGAACAGAAGCACCGTCGTGGGGGCGGACGCACCAAGGGCCCGGCGCCGTTCGAGGACGACGACCGCGAGCATTTTCGTGATGTGCTGGAGCGGGTGCTATCGGGGGAGTAGCGCGACCCCGACTCGAGGCCACGCTACTCCCCTGTGGCGCTAAGGGAGGTGGTACCCAAGCGAGATTTCGAAGTTGACGAGCTGCCCGCCAAAGCACTGGACCCTCTGCATCTCGCTACCGCGCTTGACCACCGTGTTCCACAGGTCGTCACTAATGCGGCCCTGACGATTCAGAAGCAGAACGCCACCCCGAGAACCCGCCGCGGCGCCACCGGATAGCGCGTCCGGGAAGCTGGTGCCTACGGCGATGCCGGTGAACGCGTAGGAGCCCCACCCGCGGGTCTTGACCGCGTACTCCGCCATCTTGGTGCATGTCGAGTACCGGGTGGTTCCGGCGATCCGTGTCACTGTCGTTCCGCCGTTGAGGGATGCGATATTGCCCTTGACGCCCGATGACACAGCCGCTGCGCCGCCGGCGATTACGACGTCTCGAATGTCGTGCTTGTCGAGAAGAGACCTTGTCGGTGCCGCGAGGGCCGTGGGGCGTGTGAGGAGAATCGGAATGCCCTGAGAGTACGCGTAGGGTGCACACGAGAGCGCGTCGGGGTACCCGTCTCCCCGCACCACGAACGCTGTGGACGGCGCCGTCGCCGCGTTGGCGATTACGTGTTCGGCGACCTTCGCGGCGGTCTCGTAGCGGTCCTTCCCCGCGATTCGGTGAGTTGAATAGCCGATACTCCGGAGCCAGTTCTCGAATGCCGGCTTGATGGCACCGTCACCGCCGACGATGTAGCAGTCGCGTACGCCGAGCCGGCCCAGCTCCCAGGACAGAGCGCGCGTTTGGAGACTCTGTGAGGCACTTGGCGCGAGCAGCAGCGGAGCACGCAGCATGCCGGCAAGCGACGATGCGGCGAGGGCATCCGCATAGGAGGTGCCGGTTGCCAGAACTACCGAGTCGGCGCTTGAGAAGTTAGCGCGTGAGATGGAGTACGACGTGGTATAGCGGTCGCTGTTGGCGACGCTCGCGACGCGGGGCTTCGAGCGCTCCCAGGTGAGGTAGTAGCTACCGGTCTGTGATGCCGTGCTGACTTCGAGGTAGAAGGTCCCGGCCCCTCCGGGCGGACAATGGTACTTGAGACGAGACATGTCCTGAGCGGTAACCAGCGTGTACTCGGCAGGGTAGTCTCCCCAAGCATTGGTTGATCCGGGCTGATATGACCACATCGCGGAGCTGCCCGGTCGGCCGGGGAACTCCAATTCGAATACGTACTCCTCATCTTCTTCGATCTCGAAGGCGTAGACGTCGCTCCAATCAGACATCCAGTTCAGACTTCCAATACTGAATGTCTCCTCCGGGCCGGGAACGATGGCGCCGGGAATGTCGTCATCGCCACTGAGCTGGTGGATGTAGTGTCCGAGCCGGTACGTCCCGTTCCAGCCGGACCAGTAGTTGATCACCGCCAGGTAGTACGTGCCGGTCTGGCTGGCGCGAGTCCGGAGATTCACCTGCCGGTAGCTCGTAGGGGTGTAGCTGGTAGTCGTGTATGTGTTGGTCCATACGTTGGTGGACCCGGGCGGAAACAGGTACATCTCGAAGTAGCAGTTGTCGGGAATGGCCAGAGAGACGGCGAGCAGGTCCCCCTCTGTCAGGTTGATGCTGTAGACATCGACCGGTGGAAGGCCGGTGTAGCTCTGGGACGGGGTGAACTTGGGGAAACTGTAGTCCGTGGACACCGCGGGCATCGGTTCGCCGGGGATATTGTCATTCCCCAGTCCGGCGACCGAGCCGGTCACTAGTGCCGAGCTCAATCGGTTCTCTATGCCCGGTTCCGACTGGGTGGGCATCGCCAAGGCCGAATGCGGAATCACTCCGACCGCCAGAGCCGATATCACCAGCGTGCGCCCGAAAAGCGCGCGAAGACGCAAGACTACCCCCATGAGGACCCCTCCCAGATCGTCCTGTCTGCTCTATCGGCCCGCCCGGCCCCCTACGGCCCCGGCGTCTGACCCACCCATATCGTCACGGTCGTGTTTCGGGGCACCATCGCTTTGGGTATCGGGTCCTGCGTGAGCACGATTCCGTCGTCCGGGCTCACCTGGTAGTTCACCATGACCTTCAGCCCGGCGGCCTCGATGGCCGTCATGGCCTCCGCCTCGGTCTTCCCGATCACGCCGGGCACCTTGACCTCGTCCTTGCCCTTGGAGACGGTGATCGTGACTTTGCCGCCCGCCTCGATGGAGACGCCGGCGCTGGGATCCTGGCTGATCACGACCCCCTTGTCCACGGTGTCGCTGAACTGCTCGACCACCGTGACCTTGAAGCCCTCGTCCTCGAGTGCGTTCTTGGCCTCGGCCTGCTTCTTGCCCACCGTGGCCGGGACCTTCTTGAGCTCGGTGCCCTTTGAGATGACGACGGTGATCAGCTCGCCCTTGGGCGCGGGTGTTCCCGGCGCGGGCGACTGCGAGATGACGGTGCCGTCCGGCTGAGCGGAGAAATCCCGCTTGATGTTGTTCAGCTCGAACCCGCTCTTGCGGATCTGGGCGAGCGCCTCGGACTCCGACATGCCGGTCAGATCCGGAATCTCAAATCGTTCGACTCCCTTGGAGACCATCACGTCGATAGCGGTGTCGACCTCGACCTCGACGCCCGGTTCGGGTTCCTGGCTCACGATCGTACCGCTCGGCTCATCCGAGAACTCATGCTCGACCGTTCCGAGCCGAAGCTGGATGTCTGCGAGTGCCTCTTCGGCTTCGATCTCGGTATCGCCGACCAGGTCGGGAACCACGATCGCAGGCGTTGAATCGAACATCCCGAATGCCCAGGCAGCACCGAGTCCGGCGGCGATCAGGACAGCTACGAGCGCAATCCACGGCCACGGGTTGCGGCGACGGGGAACCGGTCGCACGCGTGCCGCTGCGGCGCGCTCGGCGCGTTCGACGGCGGGCATGACGCTCGTCTCGCCGGCGCTCCTCGCCGGGGGCGCTTCGACCATGCGGCCCGAAGCCACGCGCATGAGGTCGCGACGCATCTCCTCGGCAGAGGCATATCGCTCGGACGGGGCCTTGCGCATCGCGCGCATGATGACCGCCTCGAGCGAGGGGGTGATGGCGGGGTTGATCTCCCGCGGGGAAACGGGGTCCTCGTTGACGTGCTTGAGCGCGACCGCGACCGGCGTGTCGGCGTCGAACGGGAGTGCACCGGTGACGAGCTCGTAGAGCACGATTCCCAGCGAGTAGAGATCGGAGGCGGGGCCGAGCGTGCGACCCTGGGCCTGTTCGGGGCTCACATAGTGCGCCGTGCCGAGGACCGATCCGGTCTGCGTCATCTGGGTGTTGCCCGCGCGCGCGATGCCGAAGTCCATGACCTTGATCGTGCCGTCCGGCGCGAGCACGATGTTATGCGGCTTGATGTCGCGGTGGATGATGTCATACCCGTGTGCGACGCTGAGCGCAGCTGCCGCCTGGGCTCCGTACTCGGCGACCTTGGCCGAATCGATCGGCCCCTTGTCGGTCACGATGCTCTTGAGGTCACGTCCGTGCACGTACTCCATGACGATGTAGTAGGTCTCGTCGTCCTGACCCCAGTCGTAGATGTTGACGATGCCGGGGTGCGAGAGGTTGGCGGCGGCCTGCGCCTCCTGGCGGAACCGGGCGACGAAGCCGGGGTCCGATGCATAGTGCGCGTGCAGCACCTTGACAGCGACAGTCCTGCCGAGGACCTCGTCCACGGCTTTGAAGACGTCGGCCATGCCGCCCGAACCGATCTTCTCGGTGGCGCGGTACCTGCGTCCGAACACCCTGTCTTCCACGTGCTGCTCCTCCATGCTTGACCGCTGGCCGCGTGCCAGCCGTGCGGCTGCTCACATTCTATCCGAACACGGCCCGCGTGCGGCGTACGCAGCGGGCCACAGTGCCTTCTTGTCAGCGAGCCAGCCCGGCTGCGAGGACAGGTTTGGCTGCCGGGGCGGCGATTCTCCCGCCCACGCCGGCGTTCTCGAGCACCAGCGCGAGAGCGATCCGGGGGCTCTCGGCCGGTGCGAACGCGATGAACCATGCGTGGGTCTCGACGCTCTTGCCCGCCTCAGCGGTACCGGTCTTGCCGGCGACGTCAACGCCGGGGATCGCGGCCCGCGCCCCCGAGCCGTTGCGCACCGCGCCTACCATCAGCTCGGTGACGGTGCTCGCGGTCGCCGGGTCTGTGGCCGTGCGCCAGGCACGCGGCGAGGTTCGCGAGAGCACCCGGCCCGCATCGTCGGTCACGCGCTCGATCAGATACGGACGCATGACCACGCCGTTGTTGGCGATACCGGCAGCAACGAGTGCCATCTGCAGTGCGGTCGCCTGGGGGCCGGCGGGGCTGCTGTGCTCGCCGACCGGCTGGCCCACACCCGCCCACGCCAGCTCCCACTCGGTCATCTCCGACGGCTCCGGCATGAGTGATGAGCGCACACCCAGCTCCAGCCGAGGCTCCGCCCCGAAGCCGAACCCCCCGGCCTGTGCGACGAGGTCCGCTGCACCCAGATCGACCGCAAGCTGAGCGAAGACGGTATTGATGGAGCTTGCGGTGGCCTTGCGCAGGTCGACATCACCGTACCCGCCGCCTTCGAAGTTCGTCACGGGAGCCCCACCGATCTCGATGCGTCCGGGCCCCGGGTACGTTGTGCCGGGCGTCGCGACGCCGGCCGCGATGGCTCCGGTGAGGGTGACGATCTTGAATGTCGAGCCGGGCGGGTACAGGGCGCTCGTCGCCCGGTTGAGCAGTGGTGCTTCCTTTGCCGAGGAAAGCCCGGGCCACAACTCGTCGATCGAGCCGGGCGCGTACCCGGGACTCGATGCGAGAGCGAGCACCGCTCCGGTCGACGGGTCGATCGCGATGCAGGCGCCGCGGTGACCCTGCAGCGCCGCCTCGGCGGCCTTCTGCACGTCGGCGTCGATCGTGAGACCCACGTTGTTTCCGGGCACGCTGAGGCCCGCCGCAGCATCCACCGCGTCGCGGAGCGTCTTGAACTCGCGTGTCCCTGTCAGAGACGCGTTCGCCGCGGCCTCGATGCCGGCGCGACCGTACTTCGCGCTGTAGTAGCCCAGAACGTGCGCGGCCCTCGTGCCCTCGGGATACTCCCGTCGGTAGATGCCGCCTTCACCTTCGACGGACTGCGCCAGCACCACCTGGTCGCTCGTGACGATCGCTCCACGCGGCGAGCGGATCTCGGCAGCGATGCCGCGGGTGTTGGCGGGGTTGGCCGCGAGATCCTCGGCGCTCACGATCTGGATCCACGTGAGGTTGGCCACCAGCGCGGTGATCAGCAGGGCGATAGCGAAGGCGGAGCGGGACAGTCTGCGCGACAGCGCGACGCGGCCCAGCACGTCGGCGCGGCCAGTCGAGAGCAGTTCGGTGCCGTGGCCCGTGGCGGCGTCTCCGGCCCGCAGCAGCAACCCCAGCGCGATGAAGTTCGCGACGATCGAGCTGCCGCCATAGCTCACGAACGGCAGCGTGATGCCGGTCAGAGGAATCAGCCGGGTGACCCCTCCCACGATCACGAACGTCTGCAGCGCGATCGCCCCGGTGAGGCCCACGGCGGTGAACGCCGCCATGTCGCTGCGCGCACGGGCGGCCGTCGCAAGACCGCGCATACAGAACACGAGGTAGGCGAGGAGCAGGGCGACACCGCCGAGCCAGCCCAGTTCCTCGGCGATGGCAGCAAAGATGAAGTCCGTCTCAACGAACGGGATGCGTGTGGGCAGGCCTTTGCCGATCCCGGTCCCGATCATCCCTCCGGCGCCAAGCGCGAACAGCGACTGGACCAGCTGGTAGCCCCGGCCGGCGGCGTCTGCGAACGGGTCGATCCAGATCGCGATGCGCGTCTGCACGTGGGTGAAGGCCAGGAACGCGCCGTACGCGCCGGTCGCGAAGAGCCCGACGCCGGCGTAGACGTAGGCCGCCCGCCCCGTCGCGACGTAGAGGGCCGTCAGGAAGATGCCGAAGAACAGCAGGCTCGAGCCGAGGTCCTTCTCGGCGACCAGTACGATGAGGGAGATGGCCCACATCGCGAGAAGCGGGCCGAGCTGTCGTGCCGGAGGCAACCAGATCCCCGCGATCCGCCGCGTCGAGACCGAGAGGACCTCGCGGTGCTCGGCAAGGTACGCCGCGACGAACAGAACGATGAGCACCTTGGCGACCTCGGCGGGCTGGAAGGAGAACCCCGCGAAGCGCAGCCACAGCTTCGCGCCGTTCACCTCGACGCCGATCACCGCGGGCAGGAGCAGTAGAACGACGCCTCCGAGCATGATGGTGTACTTGTAGCGGGCCAGCGCTTCGAGAGAGCGCACGACGACGAGCGTCAGGACGAGCGCCACCACGCCGAGGAACACCCAGAGCAGCTGACTCGCGGCGAGTTCCGGCTTGAGGCGCGTGACGAACGCCAGGCCGATACCGCTGAGCAGGGCGGTGATCGGCAACAGGACCGGATCGGCCGCGGGGGCGTACCTGCGGACGGCCAGGTGCGCCGCCACGTACGCGGCGATGAGGCCGGCCGGCACGCTCAGGTCGACCCACGAGACCGAGGCGTCGCTCGCTGCGTGCACGAGAGCGAACACGAGCAGCACCGCAGGGGCTGCGGCGAGCAGAAGGAGCAGTTCGTTGTCTCGGCGGCTTCTCATCGCTTCGCCCTACGGGGTCGCCGAAGCGGGAGGAGCGGTCGTCTCGGGAACACGCGCAGACTCCTCGACCTGCGTGCGGTAGGTTTCGAGGAGCGCACGTCCCGATTCGACGCCTTCGAGGGGGATGCCTTGAGCCAGCCGCGCCGCCACCCGGGCGTCGAGTGCGCGCACGGTGATCGTGGTCTCTTCTTCGCGCCACCTGAGTTCGACGCCGGCGAATCCGTCCTGAAGGCCGCGGTAGAGCACGACCCGCCCGTCCTCGGCTACCACGTAGGCACGCGACTGCGCGTATCGCCAGACGCCCCACACGCCGATGAAGACGATCGCTATCGCAGCGAAGGCCCAGACCAGCGTAGAGGCCCATGCCGAGCCGGCGCGCCGTGCGGGTGAGGCCGAGGAGTCGCCGTCCGTGATGTCGACGACGACGACCGAGATGTTGTCGTGGCCGCCAGCGGCGTTCGCCGCGTCGACGAGTGCGCGCACCACGCTCTCGGGGTCGCGATAGGCGTTCAGGGTGTCGGCGATCTGGACATCGGTGAGCATTCCGGTGAGGCCGTCCGAGCACAGCAGCAGACGGTCTCCCGGTTCCGCATCGACCTCGAAGCTGTCGGCGTACATGTTCAGGTCCGAGCCGAGCGCCCGGGTGATGATGCTGCGGTTCGGATGATCGCGAGCCTGCTGTTCGGTGAGGGTTCCCTGCAAGACCATGTCGGCGACCATGGAGTGGTCCTGGGTGATGCGCTCGAGTGTGCCGCCGTGAAAGAGGTACGCCCGGCTGTCTCCCACGTGCGCGACGGCGATGCGCGTGCCCTCGACCAACGCGGCCGTGAGCGTCGTGCCCATGCCCGAGCGCCCGTGGCCTTCGCGGGCGGCCTCGATCACCGCCCGGTTCGCCGTCCGTATCGCCCGGCCGAGCGCCTTGGCGTCCGCGCGCCTCGGGGCGGCATCCATGAGCGCCTGAATCGCGAGGGTGCTCGCCACCTCTCCCGCCTGGTGGCCGCCGAGCCCGTCGGCGACAGCATACAGCGGCGGTGAGAGCAGCACGGCGTCCTCGTTGTGCGTACGCACGCGCCCTGTGTCCGAGAGGCCCGCGTACGGGGGGCGGTTCTCGCGCGTCATGATCCCTCGACCTTCAGTCGCACGGTGCCCAGATCAATCTCATCGCCGATCTCGAGCATCATGGGCGCGTCGAGTCGCGAGCCGTTGAGCACGGTACCGTTCGTCGATCCGAGGTCTTCGAGCACGGCTCCGTCGCCCGAGGGGACGACGCGAGCGTGCTGTGAGGAGATGAAGTTGTCGGCGATCACGATGTCGGCGCCCGGCGAACGGCCGATGACCACGGGTCCGCTGACCGGGACGCGCATGCCGCGCAACTCGCGGGGACCCTGAACGACACGCAGGAGGATGCCGCTGCGAGGCGAGCCCGGTCCGGCCCCCCGGACGAGCCCCATCCCGGTGCGCACCGCTGCGAACAGAAACAGGTACACGAGCGCGAGGAGCACGAGCCTGCCCACAAGCAGGACAACGTCGACCACGCGGCTACCTCCTCGGTTCGTGATAGATGAGGCGTGACGCTCCGACTCCGACGCTGTCACCGTCGCGCAGACGCGCGTGAGTGACGCGTTCGCCGTTGAGGAAGGTCCCGTTGGTCGAATCCAGGTCCTCGATCGCCCAGCCGTCGCCTTCTCGTACGAATGCTGCGTGCGCGCGAGACACGTTGGCGTCCTCGACACAGATGTCGCAGTCGGTGAGGCGCCCGATCTGGACACGTTCGCCCTTGAGGGCGATGTCGTGCATCGTGTCACCGACAGTGACCGTCGACAGAGCATGTATCTCCGAGTCGGGGTGCGACGGCTGTTCGAGTGCGACCGGCGGGACCGGTGCGACCGGTGCGACCGGTGCCGCGGCACGCTCGGGGACGGGCTCTGCGACGAAGCGTTGCTGGGCCTCCTCGGCGGGCTCCTCGAGGTCGTCGTCGGCGACGAGTTCGCCGTACGCATCGAAGCGGCCGAGCCGTAGGCGGGGGTCGACCACGAATCGCACGACGGCACGGCCCGGGATCGCGTACTCGTGTTGGCGTGCGTAGGCGAGCAGGTACGTGGTGAGTTCGGCCGCGAGTGTGTCGGTGAAGCCGCCGAGGTTGTTGTCGTCTTCGGCGGAGATCACGACGGTGTAGAGATTGGGGACGTAGACCTTCTCGACGCCCACCTTGCGGCCCTTGTCCATTGCCCGTGCGAGCGCCTTGGCGATCTCTGCGGGCTGGACCGGCGAGCGGAATGCGCCTGCGAACAGGCCCTCGATGGCCGAGCCGATGCGGTCTTCGAAGTCAGACAGGATACTCACGATCTGCCGCTCCTCCCGCGCCGGTTGGGGCTACTCTTCTTCGGGCCGCGTTGGCGGACCCGCCGCAATGACCACGACCACCAGTATAAGTGAGGCGACCACGTGGGGGAGCAGGGCCTCTCCCGACCATGTCACCGAACCGTTGAACGCCGAGGAGACGACCTGCGCGCCGGCGTAGCCGCCCACGAGGGCGACTGCGGCGACTGCGGCGCCTGCAATCGCGGAGGCGCGGCTTGCGCGAGAGCACGCCAACGACATCGCCCAGGCGGCGAATGCCCAGGCCGCGATTATCACGAGCGGCGCGGGCGTGGAGAGCAGTTCACGTACACCGCCGGCTGAGATGCGGGTCCCGACCGGCCGCGCGAGCCACCCGAGGCCGACCTCGAGGTAGGGTGCTCGACCCGACGAAGCCGCCGAGGCGAGCATGGTGATTCCGCCGGCGTACGCAGCGAGTGCGGCCGAGCGCAGCGGCGGGAGCGTGAACCCGAGAAGGAGCGGAGCTGCCGGAGCGAGGAGGACCGATCCCAGCAGGGGAGAGGCGAGCGCTCCGGCGAAGCCCGCGCCGCGCCTGCCCGCATACCACCAGACCAGCGCGCCGGCCAGCCACAGCCCGCCCGCCGCGAGCCACCAGCCCGTGACGCCAAGCGCCACCAGCAGCGTCGTGAGTCCGAGCGCGGCCCCCAGCCCGGGAGCCAGAAGTCCGGCGAGCGCTGCAAGCGCAGCGCCTGCGGTTGCGGCCGCCGCGCCGAGCCCGAGTGCGTGCAGCCCGGCCAGTGCGAGCCACGCGCTGACGGCCCCACCGAGCGCGCGTCGGCCCCATGGGGCGAACGGCGTCAGGCGGTCCCACGCCGCGACACGCTCCGCGGTCGATCCGATGCCCGCACCGTCGGGAGTCCACTCCTCGGCAAGTTGGGCGAGGAGCTCGCGCCCCGGCGCGGGATCGCCCAGATGCGGCGCGAGGAGTCGGGTGAACTCGGCGACATCCGGATAGCGGTCGGCGGCATGCACCGCGAGGGCGACCGAGAAGATGTTGTCGAAGGCGGGTGACAGCGTCGAGTCGAACTCGGTCGCCAGCGGCACGTCCATGACCTGGGCCTTGAAGATGGCGCCCTCGATGCTGGTGCTCGCGAACGGGTTGGCGCCGGTCAGCAGTTCGAAGACCAACGAGGCGAAGGCCCAGAGGTCTGTCCGTTCGTCGACGTCGTCGGCGTGGAGCTGTTCGAGCGGCATGTAGCCGAGCGTTCCACCCACGGTGACCTGGTGTCCGGAAGACGTTGAGAGTGCGGCGACCCCGAAATCGGTGACCTTCACGCGCCCGTCGCGGGTGACCAGGACGTTGGCCGGCTTGATGTCGAGGTGAAGCACGCCGTTCTCGTGAGCGAAGCGCACCGCCGAGGAGACGTCCCGGACGATGGCCGCAATCTCGTCGAGACCGAGCGGACCGGCCGAGTCGAGCAGGTCGTCGACGGACGGCCCCTCGACGTACTCCATGATGATGAACGCCTCGTCGCTATCGGTGTCCCACTCGTGAACGGTGACTATGCAGGGATGGTTGAGGAGCGCGGCGGTGCGCGCCTCGGCAAGTCCTACGGGTGCGACGGCATGTCCGGCCCGGTCGCGCGGGAACGGAAGGCGCTTGATCGCGACCCGCCGCTGCATACGCGTGTCGTACGCGAGGACGACCTCGCCGTAGCCGCCTTCTGCCAGATCGGCGAGCGGACGATAGCGATCGAGTATGAGCGGTCGTTCCACAGGCCTCCTGTTCTAGCTGCATTCTAGCTCACAGGGGCCGTTCCGCAGTTAGTTGGGCTGCGGGACGGGATGCGCGCACGAACCCGCGCGAGCGGGACGATCGAACCGGGCGCGCTCACAGGTACAGCAGGGTGCCGATCACGACCCACACCGCAGCAGTGCCCGCCCAGGCGGCTGCGATGGATCGGGCGCGCTTGGGCGTCATCCGACCGCGGCGCCCATCGCGCACGCGAATCCGACCGACGTTCCGCCCTTTCCATGCTGAGATGAAGTACCGTGCCATACCGAGCCAGATCACAACGGTCACCTGACCGAGGGCGTAGAGCGGGAACAGCACGAGCCACATCCGCGGCTTGCGTCCCAGCGCGAACAGCGAAATAAGCACGTAGATGCCGAGGACGAGCGGCATCGAGTCGAGGTGCAGGAGGATGTTGAGGACCTTGATCGGCAGCATGGCGTAGATGAACACACCGTAGTAGATCATGTGGAACGGGTGTGCGAAGTTGCAGTCGAAGTTGACGACCGAGTGCCTGAAGCAACCACACATCCACGACGTCCGCTGGTTCACCCAACTCCGTACGGTTTCGGGAATGTCCGTGCGAAAGATCAGGGGAATGTGCCCGACGTGATAGCCCAGCATGTTCGCGAGCCGACCGATCTCGATATCTCCGCCGTTGAAGAAGAGGGAGTGATTGCGCAGGAGTCTCTGCATGACGACCCGGCGCCCGACCATTCCGGCTCCACTGGTGAGCCACGGATACAGCAGCCGCGCCCGCATCGCGAGCTCGTATTCCACCCCCTGCAGCTTCTGGATCATCGTGTTCTCGACCGTCGGGAGGATCTTCACCGACGCAAGATCGAAACCGTGGGACTGCGCGAGCCCGCAGAGGTGCCCCGGGTCCGCCTCGATCACGGTGTCGGCATCCAGGAACACGACATACTCCTCGGCGAGGTCGGCGACGGTGCCGAGGAGAACCGCCTCGTGAGCCTGAAGCATGCTCGAGTAGATCTGCCATGGATTGGTGGCGCTCGCGTCACTCAGGACCGTGCGGACGCGGAAGCCGTGCTCATGCGCGACCTCGTGGAGTCCGCGCATGAACTCGTCGGACTCCCGGTCGGTCGTGCACAACACGACGTGCTCAGCGTGTCGGCCGAGGAACTCTACGTTCTGTAGGTACTTCAGGTCCCCGAAGATGGGGACGAGCAGTGCGTAGTCCTCGACAGGCTCGGTTGGTTGCAGGACGTCTATGGGCGTGCGAAAGCGTGCGAGAATCGAGCGGACATCGAGGAGAATCAGTGCGGGTATCCACATGATTGTCTCCCCTGAATCGCTGCAGCCCCCCCGCCGCAGCTGCCTGAAAGTACCATATCGACCAGACTGGCCGTCCATCCGCCAGAAGTAGGAGTGGGGGATGAGCCGTCGCTGCCGTCGTATACTCTGCAGAGCGCGGAACCGACCGACAGCGCAAGGAGCCGGACCATTGGGAGACACGCGTCAACGCGTAGCGCGCAAACTCGTGCCCGCGGCTGTGTTGACGGCTCTCGTCCTGTTCGGGCTCGCGCTGTATGCGGATGCCCCGAGCCTGTACGCTGCGCTCGCCGCATTCGATCTCAGGATGCTCGGCCTCGCGCTCACTCTCGCCACGCTGAACTACGCGGTGCGCTTCGTGCGATGGCAGTACTACCTGAGCCACCTCGGCATTCACGTTCCGATGTCCATGAGTGCAGGCGTGTTCCTCTCAGGGCTCTCGATGTCGATCACGCCGGGCAAGCTCGGCGAGCTCCTCAAGTGCTTCATGCTGCGCGATCGGTTGGGTATCGGGATCGCCTCGACGGCACCGGTGGTCGTCGCCGAGCGTTTCACTGACATAGTCGGCGTACTCGTTCTCGTCGCCTTCGGGGCGACCCGGTTTCCGGGCGGAGGCCCGATCCTGGTCGCAGGCGGCGTGATCGTGCTGGTCGTTCTCGTCGTCATGGCGTTCTCGGGCGCGCTCGTCGCCCGGGTCGGAGCCCTCCTGTCCGCCACGCTGTTCAGGGGCCGTGAGCTTGAGTCGGAGTGGGCCCGCGAGTCGGCCGGGGGCTTCAGGTCCCTGACACGCGGTGCGCCGCTCGTCATCGGTACCGGCCTGGGCGCGCTGGCCTGGCTGCTCGAGTGCGTCGCGTTCCTCGCGGTGCTGCGGGGCTTCTCCCAAGACGGCGTGTCGCTCCTCGGCGCGGTGTTCACGTACGCGACCGCCACGCTGGCGGGCGCGCTGTCGATGCTGCCGGGAGGCCTGGGGGCCACCGAGGGCAGTATGGCGACGCTCCTCGCGAGTCTGGATGTGCCGCGGGACGCCGGCGCCGCGGCGACACTCGTCATTCGCGCGTGCACGCTGTGGTGGGGCGTGCTTCTCGGCGCGGTGGTCTACGCTGTTCGCCCGGTGTGGATGGGGCGTGAGTCGGCAGCGGCTGAGCGCAACCCCTGACGGATTCTGCGAGCAGCGGTATCATCAACCCGCATGAACGCTGGCGGCTTCTACCCCGGCCGAGGAGACCCACGAGTGCACACCGCGCAAGCGCTGCTGGTCACGATGCGTCCCAGACAGTGGACGAAGAACCTCATCCTCTTCGCGCCGCTCATCTTCGCCGGTCGTGTCGCCCTTGGCACTGATGCTCTGCGGGCAGTGCTCGCCTTCGCGGCGTTCTGCCTGGTATCGGGCGCCGTCTACATCGTGAATGACCTCGCGGACCTCACGCAGGATCGGCTGCACGAGACGAAGCGCCTCCGGCCGCTGGCGTCCGGGGATCTCAGCGCGCCGCTGGCACGGGTCGCGCTCGCAGGGGTCGTCGTGCTCGGGCTCGGTGGCTCGTTTGCTCTCGGCGTCGATTTCGGATCGGTCGCGCTTGGCTACCTGGCGCTGCAACTCCTGTATACGTTCTGGCTCAAGTACCAGGTCATCCTCGACGTCATGTCGATTGCCGCGGGCTTCGTCTTGCGTGCGTTCGCCGGCGCGGTGGCCGTGGGGGTCACCGGCTCACCGTGGTTGTACTTCTGCGCGGCGCTTCTCGCGCTGTTCCTCGGGCTCGCGAAGCGCCGTCACGAACTCGTGCTTCTCGAGGACGACGCGGCCGATCACAGGGCGTCACTCGCGCACTACTCGGCGCCGTTCATCGACGCGATGCTCTCGGCCATCACCGCCGCGACGATCGTTGTCTACGCGCTGTATACCTTCTTCTCGCCGGCAGGGCAGCAGAACCCATACCTGATGCTCACCGTTCCGTTCGTGGTCTACGGACTGTTCCGCTATCTGTATCTCGTGCATAGACAGAACCTGGGTGGGGCCCCCGAGGAGGTTCTCCTCACGGATCGGCCGCTCATCGTCAACATCGTGCTGTGGTTGGCGGCCGTGGCGGTGACCATCTACGTCGCCTGATGGCCCGGATGAGCAGCGCTCGGGCGGGTGACCCTCAGACAAGGAAGGCCAGCGAAGCATGCGCTATCTGATCACAGGCGGGTCGGGATTCCTCGGCATCAATCTCGTGCGCTACCTCCTGGAGCGAGGGCACGAGGTGCGCTCTCTCGACGTCGAGGCGTTCGAGTACGCCGACTGCGTCGATCGGGTCGATGTCGTGACGGGTGACATCCGCGACCCCGCGGTGGTCGTCCCGGCGATGCAGGATGTGGACATCGTCGTGCACACGGCCGCGGCGTTGCCGCTCTACTCGCCTGAGGACATCTACTCGACCGACGTCGACGGCACTCGCATCCTGCTTGAGGCGGCGCGCGACGTGTCTGTGGACCGCTTCGTGATGATCTCCTCGACCGCGGTCTACGGGATTCCCGACCATCACCCGCTTCTCGAGACGGACCCGCTCGTGGGCGTGGGCCCGTACGGCAAGGCCAAGATCGCCGCCGAGAAGGTCTGCCTCGCCTTCCGGGGGCAGGGGATGTGCGTGCCGATCCTGAGGCCCAAGTCCTTCATAGGCCCGGAGCGCCTGGGCGTGTTCGCGCTCTTCTACGACTGGGCGTACACCGGCCACGGCTTCCCGATGATCGGTAGCGGGCAGAACCGGTACCAGCTTCTCGACGTCGAGGACCTCTGCAGCGCCATCTACCTGTGCAGCACGCTTCCGTGCGACGTCGCGAACGAGACCTTCAATATCGGTGCCGAGGAGTTCGCCACGATGCGCGAGGACTATCAGGCCGTGTTGGACCGGGCGGGACACGGGAAGCGGATCAGGGGCTTTCCGGCGGCGCCGATGATCTGGACGCTGCGGTTGCTCGAGATGCTCCGGCTCTCGCCGCTGTACAAGTGGGTCTACGAGACGGCTTCGAAAGACTCGTTCGTCTCGATCGAGAAGGCCAAAGACGTCCTGGGATGGCGACCGAGGTACTCGAACCGGGACGCGCTCGTGCGCAACTACGACTGGTACGTGACGCATCTCGAGGAGTTCTCGGGCGCGAGCGGGGTGTCGCACCGGGTGCCCTGGAAGCAGGGTATCCTCTCGGTGGTGAAGCGGTTCTTCTGAGCGCGCCGACCCGGGTCAGACTGCGCGGGCGATGACGGAGATGTTCCAGTCGTCGACCGTGGGCTCACGGCCGAGTTCCATGAACGGTCCAAGCGCCTCCATCTCGAATCCCGCGCACTCGAGGAAATATGCGATCTCGCGGGCGAACAGGAACCGCATCTTGTGGGACTCGTGCACCTCCTCGGTCACCGCTCCTGCCCGGCTTCGTGTCACGTCGTAGTGCACTTCCACCGTCTGCTCGACGACATCGAGCACCGGACGCGCCGCTCGTGTCACCACCTCGCCGTCGGGGGCCTCCAGGGTCTGCGTGCGCTCCTCGGGACGCTGTGACAGGACCGCAGGTCCGAACCAGGCGTCGAAGACGAAGAGGCCTCCGGTTCCCAGGTGGCGCCGCGCTGCAGCAAGCATGGCAGACAGGTCATCGTTGGAGCACTGGTACGAAACGACCGCGAACATCGAGATGACCGCATCGAATCTCCGACCGACATCGACCGCGCGGACGTCGCCCACACGGAACTCGACGTCGACGGCCGCATCGCGAACCTTGCCTTCCGCCAGCGCGATCATCTCCGGAGCGCGGTCAATACCGACCACGCGATACCCGCGTCCGGCGAGCAGCAGGTCGTGGGTGCCCGTCCCGCAGCCCAGATCGAGGACACTTGCCGAGGACGGGACTCCGAAGCGCCCGAAGACCTCCGCCAGGAATTCGACTTCGGCAGCGTAGTCCTTGTCGGCGTATAGGGTGTCATAGAAGCCGGCGTATCCGCCGAACACGTCCGAGCCGCTCATCCGCTGTCTCCTTCGCCGGGCGCGCTCCGGGCCACGCGTCGCTTTGCCTCTCCGAGGACCGTGCGCAGGCGCTCCAGGTAGTCGTCTCGAGTGTACGCCGCGAGTCGCTCGTGGCCCTTGCGGACGAGGTCCTTTCGGAGCGCGTCGTCGTCCAGCACCGTGCGAATCCCGCGGGCGATGGACTCCGACGAGTTCGGGTCGACGAGGATCGCGGCATCCCCGACCTGCTCGCGAATGCCCCGAAGGTCCGAGGTGACGACCGGGCAGTCGAAGTGCCACGCCTCGAGCACGGGGATGTTCGTGGGACCGAAGAACGTCGGCATGACGAGTGCTGCCGCTTCGGAGTACAGAACGGCCATGGACTCATCGGGCACGTAGCCGAGGTAGTGGATGCGTCCGTCCACGCCGAGGCGCGTGGCTGCACGCATCATCTCGTCGAAGGTCTTCTGCCGCAGGGCCCCCGAGTTCGAGCCGACGAGTACGAGGTCCGTGAGAACGCCCTCCTGCGCGAGTGCGCCGAGCGCCTCGGCGATGCGCACGTGATTCTTGTGCGGCCAGAACTGCGCCGGGTAGAAGAGGTAGGAGGGGGGCAGCGAGTACTCGGCACGGGTGCTCAGAGTACGCGCTTCGTCGGGCTCGGTACCGCCCAGATAGTGCGCGGGCACGAACGGCAGCGGAAGCACGGCGGCCTCGTCGACACCGGTCTCGCCGTAGCAGTTCATGACGTCTTCCCGGCCGACCTCCGAGTCCACGATGACGACCGCCGCGTTGCCGATCGCGTTGCTCATGCGGTACTCGCGGCGTTCCCAGTCGCTTTCGGCCGAGTACTCGGGCAGATCGGGCTGCAGGCGGTGTTGCAGGTCGTGGATGACCACTGCATACGGGACGCCCGACTGGAACGACAGCTCGTTGTCCACGGTGAACACGAGCATGTCCAGTTCGAAGCCGGCGAACCAGTCGCGCCACGGACCGCTATCGGCAAGGAGCCCCGCCCGCCCGGCATCGGAGCTCGGGCCGCGCAGGCTGTGGAGCAATCGAGCGAGACGCCCGATCAGTGCCGTAGGCAGGAAGCGCGACACCAGCTGGCGGGCCTTGCCGAGGCGATCGAAGTCCGGGAGCACCTCGACTCTGAAAGGGGACGGACGCAGGTCATCCGGCAGCGAGTCCGCCGAAGGGACGAACAGGACGATCTCGTCCTCGAGCTCGAGTTCGTGAAGCGCGTGCACGAACGTGACCGAGTACTGGTAGATCCCGCCCCACGAGCGGTCGAGCATGGGAACGACGCCGATCCTCATGGCCTGGATCCCCTCGGGCACACTACGCCAGCACCTCTCGTACGGCCCCGACGACGCGCTCGAGCTGCTCCTCGGTCAGAGCGAGGCCCGACGGCAGGTAGAGGCCCTGCCGGGCGAGGCGCTCAGCCACCGGATGACGCTCGCCCACGAACAGGCCCTGGTCGTGAAAGACCGGCTGCTCGTGCATGCCGAGGAAGAACGGGCGCGTCTGCACGCCCTTCTCGGCAAGGCGTGAGGCGAACTCCTCGGCGGTCAATCCGGTCGATTCGTCGACAACGACGCCGTACATCCAGTAGACGTTGGTCGCCCATTCCCGCTCGACGGGCAGCTGCAGCGGCAGACCTGAGAGCGCGTCAGAGTACGCGTGGCCCATCCATCGCTTGCGCGCGACCAGTTCGTCGATGCGTTCGACCTGGCCGAGCCCCAGAGCGGCCTGCATGTTGGTGAGCCGGAAGTTGAAGCCGGCCTCGGTGTGGTAGAACCGGCGATCGTCGCGAAAGCACAGGTTGCGCATCGAGCGCGCGCGCCCGGCGATCTCGTCGCTGTCGGTCAACAGCATGCCGCCCTCGCCGGTGGTGATGATCTTGTTCGCATAGAAGCTGAAGCAGCTCACATCGCCCAGCCCGCCGCACCTGTGGTCCCGATAGCGGGCCCCGTGCGCCTCGGCGGCATCCTCGATCACGACCAGTCCGTGGGCGTCGGCGAACGCACGCACCGGATCCATGTCCACGGGATGTCCGTAGATGTGCACCGGCATGATCGCCCGCGTCGCGTCGGTGAGTGCGGCCTCGAGGAGGTTCGTGTCCATGCACCACGTCTGCGGGTCGGAGTCCACGAGGACCGGCTTCAGGTCGTTGTAGGTGGCAGCCAGTGCGCACGATACGATCGTGAACGTGGGCATGATGATCTCGGAGCCCCGCGCCAGGTCGGCCGCGGCCACCGCAAGCTGCAGCGCAACGGTGCCGTTGGAGACCGCGATGCCGTGCTTCATGCCGCAGTACGCGGCCCACTCGGCTTCGAAGCGGTCGATGAACCGACCCGCCGAGGAGATCCAGCCGGTCTCGAGGCACTCCTGCACGTACGCCGTCTCGCGCGCTCCGATGACCGGTTCGTTGACGGGGATCACGGCGTCGTCGCCTCGAACCGTGTCTTGTCGCCGTCGCCCGCGTACGGGCCCTGCTTGACCTCGATGATTGAGCTGTCGTCGAGGATCTCGAATCCGTGGCCCCCGGTCGAGAGCAGGATGACGTCGCCGCCCGTAAGCGTGCGGCTGCCCAGAAGCGTACGGTCGTCGTGGTACAGGTCGACGCGCACGCGTCCTTCGCGCACGAACAGCGTCTCCTGCGTGTGAAGGACCTCCCGGGGCACGGGGTTGTGCAGGTGCGGAGGAATCACGTGTCCGGCTGGGTGGCGGATGAAGCCCAGTTGCTGGGAGAAGTGTGCCTGGGAGTAGAAGTTCACGCCCGGCTCGCGGAGCGAACCGCGCAGGATGATCGCGATCACCGTGTCGCCGTCGCGAATCTCCTCGACCGGCGCCTGGTGGAGCAGCACGGGTGCCTGTGCGGGGTCTCGATTCGTGGGCTCCGAGTACCATTCGATGGTCGCACGTAGCCCGTCGTCGAACGAGGTCGCGGCCCGGAATCCGAACTCCTCGGCAGCGCGTGAAGTGTCGAGGGAGCGTCTCGGCTGTCCGTCAGGGCGGGAGGCGTCCCACACGATGTCGCCGTCGAAGTCGGTGAGATGCGCGATCTTCTCGGCGAGTTCGCGAATCGTGATCTCGGCGCCAGTGCCCAGGTTGACCGGCTCGGCTCGGTCGTAGCTCTCTGTGGCGCCGATTATGGCGTCGGCCGCATCCTCGACATAGAGGAACTCGCGGCTCACCGTGCCGGTGCCCCACAGCGTGATCGAGGTATCCCCGCGCTCCTTGGCCTCGATGCACTTGCGCACGATGGCGGGGATCACATGGCTTGTGTGCAGGTCGAAGTTATCCCGCGGCCCGTAGAGGTTCGCGGGCAGGAGGAAGATCCCGTTGAATCCGTACTGCTGCCGATACGCCTGCAGCTGCACGAGCAGCGCCTTCTTGGCGATCCCGTACGGCGCGTTCGTCTCCTCGGGATACCCGTTCCACAGGTCATCCTCGTGGAACGGAACCGGAGTGAACTTGGGGTAGGCGCAGACCGTGCCGAGGCACACGAACTTCTCGACGCCCGCCCGGCGTGCCTGCTCGATGAGCTGGATGCCCATGAGTGCGTTGTCATGGAAGAAGCGGCCGGGCTCATCCTCGTTCGCGCCGATACCCCCGACGACGGCTGCGAGGTGGATGACGACGTCGGGCTCGAAGGCGGCGAATGCCCGCCCGATGTCGGCCTGCCGTGTCAGGTCGAACTCGGCCCGGCGCGGCACGAAGACATCGGCGCAACCTAAGGCCGCAAGACGCTCGCACAGGAACGAGCCGAGGAACCCGGCGCCACCGGTCACCATGATGCGTTTGGTGGAGAGATCCAGACCCACGACGGTGCCTCCGAGACGCAGTAGGACGGTCGGCTACCCGACAGCCGGACTCTCCGATACTCTAAGGTCTGTTCAGACCGGCCACAAGGGCGATGCCCCGGTCACGGTATGGAGGTCCTGCGATAGACACGTCAGGCGACTCGCAGCCGCAGGAGTCTCGATCGGCCGCCGACAAGCGCGTCATCGCCCGAAACACCCTGGCGAACGCGGGAGTGAGGTTCCTCCAGTTCGCCTCGGCCTTCATCTACATGCCGTTTCTCATCTCAGGCTTCGGGCTGGCCAACTACGGCGTGTTCCTGCTCGCCAGCTCGCTCTCGATCTACCTGGGGCTCCTCGATTTCGGTATGAACCCCACTGTCGTGAAACACGTCGCCGAGTACGTGGCGCGTGACCGGCGGACCGAACTCGCGCGTCTCGTTTCGAACGCCGTGTCCTACTACGCGCTCATCGGTGTGCTCGCCGCAGCGGCCCTCGCGCTGTTCGCTCGCTACGGAGTGGGGCTCCTCGCGCTGGGGTCGGGTGACGCGCAGCTCGCCGCGCGGCTCTTCTACGTCGCGGCTGCGGTCGCGCTCTTCATGTGGCCGCTGAGCACGGGGGCGGCGGTGCTCAACGGGCTGCAGCGCTACGATCTGTCATCGGCAGTCAATGCGGTGGTGGTGGTGGGCAATCTCGTCATCACGGCGGCTGTCCTCGCGTTTGGCGAGGGCCCGTTGGTGTTGTTCGCGGCGACCGGGGTTCTGAGCGTGGCGGCCGGCGGCATGTCGTGCGTCCTGGCCGCACGGCACCTGCGCGGCGTGCAGCTCTCCCCCCGGCTCGTCGATGGCGCCGGCCTCAGGGCGATCCTGGGATTCAGCTGGATGCTCTTCGTCATGCAGCTCGCCGTCGTGATATCCGACCAGCAGACCGATCGCTTCGTGCTCGCGGCGTTCGTCGGGGCAGCGGCGATCGGACTATACGAGCCGGCTTCGAAGCTACACGGTCTCATCGCGCAGTTGGCGTCGCTACCCTCCGCTGCGCTGATCCCCGCTGCATCGAAGATCCATGCCGAAGCGCGCCCCGAGGTCCTCAGGTCGCTCTATCTGCGCGGCAGCAAGTACACGGTGGTCTTCGTGACCCCTATCGCCGTCACAGCGATCGTTCTGGCCCCGCCGCTCCTGCTCACGTGGCTCGGACCCGAACTGGCTGCGATGGCGACCGCCGCGCGGGTCTTCCTCGTCATCTACCTGATGTATGCGAATCTCGTCGTCGCGTTTCCTGTGTTCATAGGGATGGGTCGCGTGCGCTTCATCATGTGGTACAACCTCGGCACGGCGCTTACGAACCTGGGTCTCAGCTTGCTGCTCGTGCGGCCGTTCGGTGTGGTGGGCGTGGTCGTTGGCACCGTCGCGGCCGACACACTGCTGTTCCCCTTGGGCATGTGGTACGCGCTCCGTACGCTGGAGATCCGTCCCGCCGAGTACCTGCGTCGGGTGGTGCTGCCTGCCTACCCGCTGCTTGTGGTTCCGGGTCTCGTTGCGGGTCTGTTGCATGTGCTGGGCAGTACTGACAGCCTGGTCGGCGTGGGGCTCACCGGCGCGTTCGCTGTGGGGGTGTACTGGCTGGCGATGTACCGGTTCGGGCTCGATCCGCACGAGCGGGAAGATGCGAGGGCCCTCCTGTCACGCCTTCGCTCATTCCGGCAACGCGAAGCACCGCCGACGGCCTAGTAGATGCGCGGCGGGAGTGGCTCGCCGGTGCGCGGGTCGACGCCGACCACGAGAGTCGATCCCGGGTCGATCGGCCCAACCGCGACGAACGCCCTCTCTTCGCGCACGTCACCCCGGGCGTTGAGGTAGTCGAATCCGTTCATCGGCAGTTCGAAGTCCGGGTTCGCGCCGGCGAAGAAGAGGTTCTGGTCCTTCCCGAGCGCCACGCTCACGACCAGCTCGTCCGCAACGGCCGTGATCTCCACCGATGCCGAGGGGTCGGGTTCGCCCTGGTAGCTGTTGATGACGATGGGCTCGATGTCGCGCCTGGGCCATGCAGCCATCTTCAGCATCGCGCCGGCCGAGAAGTAGGCGACGTTGCCGTTCGCGAGCACCACGTGCGTCGGAGACGATTCAGCGATGCTTCGCTGCGTGAGGTCGAAGAACTCACCGGCATGCCGCATCTCCTCGGCGTATTCGAATCTGGGAACGAAGATGTCGCTGTAGAAGAGGCCAAGCTGGGACACGAACACCATCGAGATGACCAGCGGCTGCCATCGTCGGGCCCGACCGCCTTCCGAGACGAACAGGTAGACCACGATGGCCACAACCATGCTCAGACCCATGAAGCGGGGGTCCATGCGTCCGAGCATCCCGGGCAGGCGCGACAGTCCAAGGGCCAGGAGTGCCGCAGCGAGCCGGGGCGTGAACCGGCGGTCCTTCAGGGCCATGAGGAGCGCGATGACGAACGCCGTGTTGGCGACTGCGGCGAAGGCGTATGTGACTGTGGCGATGGGGCTCAGCGATCCGACTCCGGCTGACAGGACTCCCATGAAGTCGAAGGGTATCAGTGGCCCCAGGATCAGTGAGGCGGCACGCTTCGCGACGGAGGCCAGGCTCCCGGTCTGCAGGGCGTAGACACCGCCAGCAGGGGTGACGAGCGCGCGCTCGATCGCAAGGACCACGAGAGGCAGAGCGAAGGGCAGCGATTGACGCAGGGTGGGCCGTGTCGGCGCGAACGCGAAGAGCATGGCGACGCACACGAAGGACACGGCGATTCCGGTCTCGTGGCTGCCGAGAGCCAGCAGCTGGAGTGCGACGACCGCCCACAGCCGCCAGCCTCGCGGGACCCCTTTGCGCGCGTCGAGCACCACAAGCGCCGCAAGCCCGAACGTGCGCGAGAACGCATTGGTCGAGAAGCTCGCCTCGGTCAGTGCGGGGTACCAGGCGGGAGTCAGTCCCGCCGCCAGGCTCACGAGCACGCGGATCGTGCGGGTGGTGTCGAAGTAGCGCGATATCAGGATGTTCGCGAGGAGCACGGTCGCCACCAGCGCGGTGAAGTTGCCGAGGACGTAGGCGGCCTCGCCGACGAGCGGAGCCATGATGCCGGCGATGAAGAAGCCGAAGTTGGCGACGGGGCGCACGAAGTCCGTGCCCACCATCGGCCAGCCCGGGTAGTTGAGGAAGTAGCGCGAATAGCCCTCGCTGAACCAGGTGTGTGAATCCGAGATATCGAAGTACGGGGCGCTGCTGTACAGGGCGAGGGCGAAGTCGTCGCCGTGCAGCCGGTACTGGCTCACGAAGGGCCAGGTGGCCGGGATGAGAAGCACAGCGAGCATCGCGATGATGACGATTCGCTCGAGGGCGCGGCGGGTGCGGGGCGCGCTGGTTCCGGAGTCAGACATGGGCGGTGTCCGGACGCCCCGGCCCACGTCGCGCGGCCATCCGGTTGTCGATCAGGAGCTTCACCGCCATGGGTATACCGACTCCGCCCACGTAGTACAGGGCCCACCATCCCGGCGCCGGGATGATCGGGAACCGCGTGATCTCCTGCAGTGGAAGATGCAGGACAGCGATCTGGACAAGGGCCACGAGTTTGAATGCAAGGAAGTGCGTGGCGGCGAGGAACAGTGAGTTGCGCCCGACGAAGTTCAGGAACCGCACATGCTGCAGGCGTGTTCCCAGGTACAGTAGGGCGTAGAGCGCGGCTGTCACAGCGACGATGAACACGAGCGGTCCACCGTAGCGGTCGATCGTCATGTCGACCGTGCCGCGAAGCAGGAACACGAGGGCCGCGCATGGCAGCGCCACCACGGGAAGCAGGCGAATCCGCGTCTCGTGTTGCCGGTACAGGTAGCCGGCGTACAGCACGAGCAGGCCGACGAGCGCGGTGTCGCCATGAGACGGCCAATCCAGGACCATCCGCTCGCCCAGGCCCACAAGGAAGAGCAGCAACACGCATACGAAGACGAACATCTGCGCGCCACGTCCGAAGAACCGATGAGCTATCGCGCCGATGAGTCCGAACAGCACAATGGCCACGATGAGACTGATGACGAACCATAAGGTCCCGGCGAGCGAGTAGACGCTGGCCAGCGAGAGGATCGCGGCGACCGCGACAGGAACGTACGCCAGTCGATGGTCCGCGTTCGGGACCACGCCGAACAAGGAGAGCACGGGCGCGAGCAGCCCGATCTCGAAGGCCACGTAGAAGAGATTCCAGGCGATCAGCGTCGCGTAGAGTGGGACCACTCTTCGGCGGAAGAGCATGCGGATGTCGCGGAAGTACTCGGCCTTGAAGAAGTACCCGGAGACGAAGAAGAAGACAGCGATGTAGTAGATCTGGACGAACTCCACCAGGATCTCGGGCGGATACGTGTGTGCAAGGACGATCGAGAGGATCCCGAACGCCTTGATCGTGTCCATGATCCTGTTGCGCGGAGAGGAGGGCGGCATCACGACCGGCATCGCTCCGGTGTCGTCACTGTCCGACATGGCCCCGGCGGTCGTCATCTTGCGTCAGCTCTCCCGGGACGAGCGTTCGAGCGTGGCGAGGGACTCATGCACAGACATGGGCGGCTGCGGGCAGATCACGTAGTGCTTCATCAGGCACGCAGCGCACGGGGCCGGGAACTCGCCGGCTTCGACGTTCTTCCGGAATCGCGCGTACTCGTCGCTCCGCCAGATGTCTCGGAACGACCGCTCGTTCACGTTGCCGAACGTGACCCTGGGGGTGATGTCCTCACGCGCTACGACCGCACTCCGATCGTCGACTGTAAGGAACGAACTCCGGGGATAGGCGAGAACCGAGCACGGTACGACAGCGCCGTCCGCGAGGATGATCGGGCGGAAGATCTGCGGGCACACTGCCGCCTGCGGGCGCATCGCCGCCATCCGCAGGTCGATCCCGGCCTCCTCGGCAGCAGCACCCGCTTCACGCAGGATGTCGGCGAGGCCCTCGATCGAGTCCGGGTCGCGCCATACCGGAGCGTCGACGACTGACGCTACGTACGGCTCGAGCCCATTGGCGTTGATCGTCGTCACGCCCATCCGCGCGGCCAGGCGGATGATGTCCGGAAGCTGTGCGACGTTGCCATGCTGGAGCACGATGGTGGCGCTCAGGGCCGGCTTGGATGAGCCGCGTTCGTGCATGATCTCGCAGAGCATGGCGATGTTGTCGACCAGGCCCGCGAGCGAGCCCCCCTTACGGACGGCATCGAAATGCTCCGGGTCCACGCCGTCGAGACTGAAGACGATCTCGTCGAGCTGGCTGTCGATAAGGCTGTGTGCGATCTCCTCGGTCAGAAGGGAGGCGTTCGTGCACATCTGGATCCCGGCCGTCGGCGCGGCCCGTCGAATCTCAGCGAGCATGGACGTGAAGCGCGTGTTCATAAGCGGCTCGGCGAGACCCGAGACGTTGATGCGCAATGCGTTCCGTACGTACGGCATCACCCTGGCGAACGTGGACTCGCTCATCACGCGGTCGCCCTGGGCGCCCTGGTCGAGGACGCAGTACTCACAGTGCAGGTTGCAGACGTTGGAGACCTCGATGTGGAGGGTCATCGGCAGGTCGCGCATCGACAGGTAGCGAGCACCAAGACGCACGGCCTTGCGAATCGACTCGGCCAGGCCGCGTGCGCGAGCGTAGCGGATCGCCCGTGACAGGGGATTGGGCACGTTCGCCATCTACGGTCTCACCGACCCGGATGGTTCGGAGAGGTCACGGATGAGACCGGGTGCCCGCCCGGACACGGTACGCGTAGACGACCTCACCGTTCGTGCCCCGGCGAGCCGCTGGCAGCGACGAGCTATGTGCGATCGGTCCACGCGCCTCCTATCCCTGTGCATTCTAGCGTTCGAAGGGGCGAACGTGCATGACCGCTAGCGGGAACACCGGGTCCGTGCATGCGGCTCGCTGGCTGGACGCGGTGCGAGGCGTCGGGCTACGATTCAGGCGTCGTGCATCTCACTGGAGGGGGTTGTGGTGTCGCTACGTTCCCGCACGTCTCGGCTTTCGATGTTCTTGATCGTTCTCTCGCTCGCGCTACTCGCGCTTCCCGCCACCGCGTTCGCTGCGCCGAAGATCGCGAAAGCGGCGTGGTCCAACCAGATCGCATATGAGCTCAAGTCGGGGTTGTCGAGCACATTCACATGCCAGGTCGATCAGGCTGGCTGCTGGGCGACGCTCACCGTCTCGGGAGCCAAGGGCGTGGTCAAGACCGTATACAGTGGTCCGATCAACGTAGCGAATGCCCCGGTCTCGTTCCCTGCTTGGAACGGGCTGGACGCGTCCGGCCGCAGGATGTCAACGGCCACCTACGACTGGAAGCTCACAGTCACCAAGGGCAATCAGGCGTCTACGGCGACCGGCAAGATCGCCGTGAGCAAGATCTACTTCAACCTGCGCGGGTCGCTGGATATCAACAAGTCGGTGACCGAGACCCGCTACATGATCAACGAGGCCACGGCGTTCTACATCTGGGCGCGAACGCCTGGCCCCGATCCCAGGCTGAGCCTCGAGATACACGATTTCGTGATCAAAGACGCCGCAGGAACCAAGGTGCGCCCGCCCGAGTTCATCACCATTCCGAATGGGACAACCGTACGACAGTGGTATAGCTACCCCTGGATCATCCCATCTCGAGGGAACCGTGAGATCACCATAGCCAATACGACTCGACCGATGCTGTTCAAGCCGTCGGGTCCTGCCGACTACTACATGACCGTAATCCAGTAGGCGCGGTCGCCGCGCAAGAGCCCTTCGGGGCCCCGCGCGGTTTACGCAGGTTGCCACCGAGTGATACCCTAGCGCTCGCACGTCACGCGGGTGTGGCGGAATGGCAGACGCGCATGGTTCAGGTCCATGTGGGGGCAACCCCGTGAAGGTTCAACTCCTTTCACCCGCACCATCGGAATCAGCAGGAGCCCTCCGTGAGGGCTCCTTTCTGTTGCCGGTGCAACCTGTGGTTTGGGGTGTCAGACGCCGGACGGGTACAAACGTCGAAGTCTCGGGCACAACATACGTGATCTCGCTGCGCCGACGCGCCTCGTTCGGCTGCGTCCGCGGAGCGTCGCGGCGGGATAGGGCAAGGGGAGTGGAATCGGAGCTAGGAGGACGCTATGCGATTGATTCGCAGTGGACGGCGCGGCTCTTCGAGGGCGCGCATTGTGATGGTCCTGATCACGGCTCTGGCCGTGGTGCTGGGGCAGGGCGTGATCGTTGCCCAGGGGACGTGGCAGTCTATGGTTGAGCCGGAACTGGTCTCCATGACGTACAACGGGGCTCAGGCCGACGACGATTCCTGGGATGCGAGGATCAACGACGACGGGCGGTACATCGTCTTCGAATCGGACGCGAACAACCTCACAGCAGATGACAGCGGTCCGATGAACACCGATGGCGAGAAGGACGTGTTTCGTCGCGACCGCATCTCTGGCGTGACGCAACTCGTAAGCGTCAGATCACAGGTGCCCACGTGGACCACGGATCGTGGTTCTCGCGACGCGCGGATCACTGACGATGGCCGCTACGTCATGTTCGTCTCGGGTAACCAGTTCGTTGAGGCGGACGTGAACAATAGCCAGGACATCTATATCAAGGACATGCAGACCGGCACGTATCGCTGGGTCGACTTCCCAGGTGACGGCAGCGGCGGAATGGACAGCGACAACTGGGACTTCGAGTTGTCCGGCGATGGTACGTTCCTGGTGTTCGTGTCGGCCGATGGTGATGTTCTCGGTACCGGCAAGACCAACGTGTCGCGCAACGTATGGGGATACGACCTGGTCTCGGATGAGGCCACGCTCGTGTGCGTGCCGCCGGATGAGGGGGCGCTGGCGAACCGCGGAAGCCGCGATCCAGCTGTTAGCGACGACGGGCGCTACGTGCTATTCCTGACCGGCAACGACTGGTCCGTGGATGACTCGAACGGCGAGCAGGATCTCTACGTTCGTGACATGCAGACGGGCGAGATGCGGCTCGTTGACTTCTTCGGCGACAACTCCCCGCTCTACAGCTGGCCAGGGGATCTCGAGATATCCGGCGATGGAAGCCGGATCGTGTTCGGGTCGGGTCAGGACCTGCTGCCGGGTGACACGGCGCCGAGTGATGTGTATTCGTACGATCTGATGTCCAATGAGGCGACGCTGGTGAGCGGACCGACGGTCGACAGCCGCGGTTCGCGCGACGCGCAGGTCAGTGACGACGGAAACACGGTGTTGTTCTACACGGGACAGTCGTTCGACCCCGCCGATCCCAACGGTGATCAGGACTTCTATCTCAAGGACATGACGACCGGCGAGTTCACCCGCATCCCGGTTGTCGGCGATGACGCGCTTCCCGGCGACCAGATCGATGAGCTCAGCTTCTCAGGTGACGGGATGCATATCGCCTTCGAGGCTGACGATGATCTGATCGCGGGCGACACCAATGAAGAGGACGACATCTACTACACGCCGGTGTACAGGTCGTCGCTCGGAGCCGGCGCCACGCGCATGGCCGGGGCGACGCGCTACTCGACCGCTGTCGAGGTGTCGATGCAGGCGTTCCCGACCGGCGCCGACACCGTAGTCATCGCTACTGGTGAGGACTGGCCCGATGCTCTGGGCGGATCGGCCCTGGCCGGAGCGGTTGACGGACCGATCCTACTCACAAGGAAGGGCTCTCTGAGCCCCGAGACCGCTGCCGAGCTCACGAGACTCGGTGCGCGCAATGTGTATCTGCTGGGTGGCTACGGGGCCGTCTCGCCTGCCGTCGAGGCGACACTCGAGATGATGCTCGATGGCTACGTGTGGCGAATCGGTGGGCCCGATCTCTACGCCACGTCCAAGGCCGTTGCGAACCGAGCCATTGAACTGCTCGGCCCGTCCTATGACGGCAAGGCCTGTGTCACCACCGGGATGAACTTCCCCGATGCGGTCGCAGCAGCCCCGCTGGGGGCAGGTCTGGGCTGGCCGATCCTGTTGGTGCGCCCGTCCGATCCGAAGGTTCTGCTTCCTCCCGCAACGGATTCAGCGGTCATTCTCGGCGGATCGGCTGCGGTGAACCCGGCCGTCGAGACGTACCTGGTCGGCCTGCTTGGTGACCCGGACGTGGACCGCATGGGAGGCGCTACGCGTTATGAGACGGCCGCGATGGCCGCGCAGTACGGCGTCGATCACGGCCTGCTGTGGAATGGCGTGGGCGTCACCACGGGAACGAACTTCCCTGATGCCTTGACCGGTGGCGCGGCACTCGGTCTGTATCGGACCGTGCTTGTCTTGACCCCGTCGACGTCGCTGCACCCTGCAGCGGCTCAGGCGCTCACGGACAACGCCGCCGACATCCAGGACGTCACGTTCCTGGGAGGCACCGCAGCTGTGGGCACGACTGTCGCGAACGCCGTGAAGGCGTTGCTGGGCTTGTAGTCTGCGCTCAGGATGATCGAGCTTTCGGGAGGGGCCCCGCCGCGTGGCGGGGCCCCTCGTCTTGCGTGTGGCGGAGGCTCTCTACCCCTCGGGAATGACGGTGAACTCGCCTGTGCCGGCGGGCAGGGCGATTGCGGTGCCGGACGTGCGGCTGCCTACGGTTCGAACGACTGAGCCATCGGCCCCGAACGCCTCGAGAGCCCAGTCGGTGTTGGCGCGTACGGTGACGACACCGTCGGCCACAGAGGCCGCCACGGTGGGCCTGATGGTCACTGTCAACGTGACGTCGGCAGCGTCGGCCCGAGCCGCGGCGGCCGCGAGGCTGCCGCCGACGAGGATGGCGACGAGGGCCACGATGATACGCGCTCGCACCTCGATGCCTTTCCGGGTGGTTGCACGCATCTCCGTCGCACCTCCGTCTCACCACTCGTCTACTTCTCCTAAGGTCATCTTCGGCCATCCAACGGTAGAATATGAGTGACAAACGGACATTACGCGGCATGTATCTGACAAGCGGTATCCGCTCGTCGGGAGTGAACGGTCGAGCGTGACGACGATGAGCGGTCCTGCAGCGCGAGATGCGGGTCGACGCGCATACACTTCGGTACGCTTGTTGCCGATGTGGAAAGTACACGCAAGCGGCGTCTGCACATGGTCACACGACGAAAGGGTGCCGGTGGACGGATACACGCCCGTCAAAGGCAAGTGCATGTGGTGGCGGGAGATCCCTGACGCCGATGAGCTCTACAACATGCGCATCAAGGACGCCGACAAGCTGGTTCGGTGCATGTGTTTCGTCGAAGGGCACTACTGGAGTTTCAAGCGCGCGGAGCTTCCCGAGGACTGCCCCGAGGCACGGCACTGCCGCTACTTCATCAAGTACACGTAGCCGCGCACCGCGGCACGTTCGCCTCTCCGGTCGGGATGAGGCATACTTGCGCGGGAACCGATGAGTGTCGACGTAGGAGTGATATGTCTTTTTCAGACCTGGGCCTCGGGCCCAAGGTCATAGCTGGGGTTTCTGCTCTGGGGTACGAGGAGCCGACGCCGATTCAGGTGCAGGCGATTCCCCTTGTGCTCTCCGGGCGGGACGTACTGGCGTGCGCGCAGACCGGCACGGGCAAGACGGCGGCATTCGTACTTCCCCTGCTCGACCGCATTCCGCACAACGGTCGGACGTCCGCTCTCATAGTCACGCCTACGCGGGAACTCGCCGTGCAGATTGAGAAGGTCGCACGAAACATAGCGCACCACACGCACCATGCTGTGCTGGCGGTCTACGGAGGCGTCGGGTACAAGTCACAGGTCAAGGCGCTCCACCACGGCGTCGACCTCCTCGTCGCCACCCCGGGCCGCCTGCTCGATCTTCACCAGCGCGGCGATGTCGATCTGTCGCGGGTCACGAGCTTCGTGCTCGATGAGGCGGACCGGATGCTCGACATGGGGTTCTGGCCCGACGTTCGCCGCATCGTGCGCCTCGTGCCGCGCGGGCGCCAGAACATGCTCTTCTCGGCGACGCTCACCGACGCCGTGCTCCGTGTCATAGGTGACACGCTTACAAGCCCGGCACGGGTGGACGTCGCGCCTTCGTCGACGCCAGTGGAGGCGGTAGAGCAACTCGTCTACCCGGTCAACGGCATGCAGAAGACAAGCATGCTGGTAGCCCTGCTGCGCGAGATCGGTGAGTACCGCGCGATCGTGTTCACGCGTACGAAAGCGCGTGCGGACAGAGTTGCCGCCGCGCTCATCTCAAGCGGAGTCGAAGCCGGGATCATCCACAGCGATCTCGCTCAGGCCAAACGCGAGATCACTCTCGAGAAGTTCCGCTCAGGCACGCATGCGTTGCTCGTGGCTACCGATGTGATGGCGCGGGGTATCGACGTCGAAGGCGTCACGCACGTGTTCAACTATGACGTCCCTGAGCGCTCCGATGACTACGTGCATCGAATCGGCCGCACGGCTCGGGCCGGCGAAACGGGGATCGCGATATCTCTCGTCAGCCACGAGGAGCTCTCGCTTCTCGCAACCATCGAACGCGAGCTCTCGGTAGTCCTGCAGACGCGCGACGTGGAGGACTTCGAATACGGCGAGCGGATCGTGCCGCGAGACGATCGGCAGTCATCGACGGCGGCACCGCGATCGATGTTCAGCGGCGGTGTCATGCAGCGTGGCGGCAAGAAGCGCCAGCGACGCTTCTAGGCCGTGTCCGGCACAGGCCCCACACCGACGCCTTGCGAGATCGAGGTCTTCCGCCGTCTCGTTCTCGCGTACTGGCGCGTGCACGGGCGCCACGATCACCCCTGGCGACAGACGCGGGACCCCTACGCGGTGCTCGTCTCCGAGGTCATGCTCCAGCAGACCCAGGTCTCTCGCGTACTGCCACGCTACACGGCGTGGATGGAGCGATTTCCGACCGCGGACGCCCTTGCAGCAGCTCCGCTGGAGGCCGTGTTGGAGTCGTGGCAGGGTCTCGGGTACAACCGAAGGGCCGTCGCCCTGAAGCGCACGGCCGAGCAGGTCGTCGATCGCTTCGGGGGCGTACTACCTGCCGAGGAACCCCTGTTGCGCTCGTTGCCCGGTATCGGCCCCGCGACTGCGGCCGGCGTTCGGGCATTCGCGTTCGGCGAGCCCGGCGTCTACCTGGAGACCAACGTCCGTGCGGTGATCCTCCACCATTTCTTTGCCGATCGCGACGGCATCTCCGACCGCGAGGTGGCGGCCGTCGTCGAGGCGACCGTCGATCGCGAGGATCCGGCCCGCTGGTTCTGGGCGATGCTCGACTACGGGTCGCACCTGAAGCGGACGCTGCCCAATCCCTCGCGTCGCAGCCGGCACCATGGCAGGCAGTCCGCCTTCGAGGGCTCCCGACGGCAGATGCGAGCGCGGCTGCTGCGGCTGGTGCTCGAGGAGCCGGGGCTCGACGCGGCCGGGTACGCCGCGGCCGCCTGCGATGACCCCGCACTCGCAGCCGAACTCCTCGGCATTCTGGAATCCGAGGGGTTCGTGGTCGGCGATCGGGACGGCGCGTACAGGATCGCCTAGGTGGACCTGCGCCTCGTCGCGCGGCTACCTGGTGACCACCGTATAGGTGATCTGGCTCGAGTACGAACCCGGATCCACGCTGAGCGGTACGTTGATCGAGTAGTCGAAGATGTACGCGTGCTGCCAGACGTACGGCGAGCCCACCGAGGAGCCGACGGGGCGGGGACTTGCGCTGAACGTTGTGAACGGCGCGGTCGTCCAGCCACGCGTGGCGAAGCCGAGGGTCCCGATGGCCATGGTCGGCGTTGGTGAGGAGGGGTTGGAATTCACGAAGTCCGAACCTTCGCAGCTGAGATCGTAGGCGAGTTCTCCCACGCCACCCACGGTCACCGTGGTCGCCGAGGGTGTGATCACATCCTGTTCGGGCGTGAGCGTCCCGAGGTCGACGGATGCATCGCTGACCGTGAGCCACAGGGTTGAAGTGGGCGTGGTCACCGAGGCGGGAGTGCTGAGTGCTGACTGGTTGCCTGCGACGTCGACTGCTGTGATGCGGTACACGTACGTGCGGCCCGGCTCGAGTCCGGTGTCGGCATACGTGCGCGAGGTGGTGGTTCCGACAAGCACGCCGTCCCGGTACACCCGGTACGCCGCGAGGCCGGAGACCGCATCCGTCGATCCGCTCCAGCTCACCTCGACGCTGCGGGTCGAGGTTGCGCTCGCGCTTACGGTCGCCGGCACGCTCGGACCGAGGCTGTCGATCCGGACGGTGGTCGTTCGCGCCGACTCGACGTGTCCGGCGGCATCGGCTGAGTAGTAGGAGACGGTCGTGGTTCCCTCGGCGGAGATCGCGATGGGACCGGTGTAGTTGGCCCACGCACCGCCGTTGATCCGGTAGCGCGTGTACGCGATCTGTCCGGCGTCCGTGGCCGTCAACGTAAGCGCGACCGGCGTCGCGCTCCAGCCGGCGGGAGCGTTGTCGGTGGTGGAAGGTGCCACTGTGTCGATCAGGAACGGCCCCAGGTTCGTAGCAGCCGACCAGTTGCCGGCGTTGTCGACGGTACGCAGGTTGAAGTACCACGTACCGTCCGCCAGCGACGTGGTCGTGCTGGTGGAGAGAACGGTGCTCGTGACGGTGTCGATGCCCGTCACTGAGATGTTGTCGTGGTCGATGTACTCGGTGGTCGCGTTGACGGAGCCCGAGAATCTTACGCGTACGATGCCGCCTACCGGCAGCGAGTAGGTGCGACGAGTCCAGCCGGAGGTTGCCGTCACGTTGCGCAGCTGGGTGTAGCTCGCCCCGCCGTTCGTCGAGTATTCAACGCGGGCGTAGTCGGCGCCGCCGGAGAGCACCATGTTGTCCCAGAACGCGAGCGTGGCGCTGGTAAGGCCGGTCAGGTCGTAGTCCCGGTAGAAGTCGACGGTTCGGCGCGTCGTGTTGTTGGCCCAGATCTCGGCGGCGTAGGTTCCCTGCGTGCGAGCAGCGACGTTCGTGAGACGAACGTACGTGGCGTCGGATCTGGTCCAGGCTACCGGCCACGTGGCAGTGGGAAAGGTCTGGTCATCGACGTTCACCGGGATGTCGGTGGTGACGATCTCGGTCGTCATGGGGTCGGTCACCGTGTCGGGCGTGGCAGGGGAACCCTGGCTCCAGGCGTAGGAGAAGCCGCGTACACCGGAGCACACGTCGGCCGATCCCGAGGAGGTTGCGGCGACGGTCGTGTTCGTCGTCCAGACCCCGGTGCTGTGGGTCGGACTGGAGAGTGTGGGATTCGTCGGCGCCGTCGTGTCCCGAACGAGAATGGACTGCTGCGCCGTCGTGATGGCCCCGCGGTTGTCGATCGCCGTCCACGTGACGGTCGTCGTTCCCAGCGGGAGAACAGCGGGCCGGTCGTGCGTGAGGCCCGCGATGGTGCCGTCGGGGTCGACCGCAGTCGCATCGCCGATGCCCGCGTATCCCGTGTAACTGTTGGCGGCGTTGCCCTCGAGCACCCGGTTGACAACCGTGACCTGCGGCGGGAGGTTCGGGGCCTGCCCGCTCCGCACCTGGAACACGTAGCGGCCCAGCTGGCCGCCCGAGTTCATCGAGTTCTGAATGAGCGATGTGGCCTGGGGAGACGCGTCGAGCAGGGCACTTGCGCCGGCCTGGACCGTTCCCGATCCGGGTAGTTCGAAGCCGGTGCCGGCGAAGCCCCATCCGGACCTGGCCCTGACGCTCGATGCCGAGGTGCCGATGTCCCAGGTGATCTGGTCGTAGTTGAAGATGAAGTCGAAGTTGCCCGCTCCCGTGTCCGACCGGTCGACCAGGACGAGCTGGAACGAGTTCGTGGGTGTGGACTGGTTGTTGTACCTCGCCACGTTGACCCAGTTGACCAAGAACGCGTTTCGGCCGTTCACCTGCGGAATGCTGCCCGGTGTCGTGGTGCTGTAGGTCACCTGGCTGGCTGCGGTGTTGCGGGTGTCGACGTCGGCCCAGAACGGAGCCATGATGCTGCGGTTCGTGGCCGCGAACGTGATGTTCGGATCGTATCCGGTGTAGCCCGCTCCGAAGGTGCAGTTGCCGTTCATGTTGATGTAGATCTGGGTGTAGTTTGTGCCGTTCCAGTTCATCGTGAACGGCAGGTTCACGACCAGGTTGCTCGTGTCGTCTCCCCGTGCAACCGATGAGGCGTTGTACCCGGCAGGGGTCATGACGGCATTGGGACCGGCGGCGAGCGCCGGCCCGGGAAACAGGCCGAGGGCGGTGCACGCGATCGCGGTGGCGATGATGTGACGGAATAGCGAACCGTCGCGCTTCAACCGCTGCGCGATGGCTTCGGTGACCTGTCCTGTCGGGGGCCGTTCGCTGACTTTCGGCGGCGTGCCCCATGCCCGGGTCCAGAGCGCCATCCGTGCTCCCTGCGTACCGTGCTGGCCTGGTGTTTCTTGTCTGAGGGAGTATCGGGAGGGGAGCACTGTGACTTGAGACACATCGGGCCTGCGTCCGCCGTGCGGCGCACTTGCCGAGGAATACCGTCTCTACCTGCGGAAATGCGGCGCCGCCTGTCTTCCTGCAACTCCGATGAACGGTCGTGCGGCGTGGCCCGGCGGAGTCCTTGGGCCGGGACCGGCTGGGACGGCTCAGGGACGCCCGTCGCGGGCGTCGTCGGCGAGCTGGCGGGATACGGTGTCGTAGGGCGTCGCGAACTCCCGGGCGATGCGCGCGACGTCGTCGTGTTCCGCGCGGATCGTCGCGGCTCCCGTCGACCCGCTGATCTTGAAGCGAGCCTCGCCGTAGCGAGTCGGCAGCACCACCTCGCGACGGGTCGCGGTGTAGCGGTACGTGGGCTCGACCCGGACGCCGAGCGTCCCGGTCAGCTCGATCAGCAGTGAGGCGATGGGAGCCTCGGAATCAGGTGTGACGAGTACGTGCAGTTCGAGGCCGGCGCGCCCCTTCTTCATCACGATCGGCACCACCCACGCGTCGCGGGCGCCCGCGGCGATGAGCTCCTCGGCAGCGAAGGCGGCGTGCTCTGCGCTGATGTGATCGATGTTCGTCGCCAGTGAGGTCACGATCTCGGTGTCGGCTGACGGGTCGGCGGCCTCGCCGAGGAGGAGCCGCGCGATGTTGGGCACGCTCGCGGTCTTCCTGGTCCCGGCCCCCGCGCCCGTCGCAACGAGCGTCATCGGGGGTAGGGGCCCGAACCACTCGGCGAGCGTGGACACGAGCGCCGCGCCGGTCGGGGTCGTCATCTCCGAGGTCTCGTCGCCACCGCGGACCGGGATGCCTTGCAGTAGCGCGGCCGTCGCCGGCGCGGGTATCGGAAGCGTCCCGTGAGACGTGGATACGGTGCCGGAGCCGGTCACGACCGGCGAGCAGACCAGGGTCTGCACGCCGAGGAGCGACAGCGCGGCGCACGAGCCCACGACGTCGGCGATCGAGTCGATGGCCCCGACCTCGTGGAAGTGGACCTCCTCGGGAGTGGTCCCGTGGACCTCGGCCTCGGCCGTCGCGAGACGCTCGAAGACGGCCAGGGCGCTGGCGGTGATCGCTGCTTCGATGCTCGATCGCTCGATCAGCGTTCGGATATCGCGCCACGTGCGATGGGGCGGCGACTCCGGGGCGTCGACGCGAACGTGGGTGGCGATGAGACCGCCGCGGGAAACGCGCGACACCTCCAATCGGGCCCCGGTGCCCAGGGCGTCGAGCACTTCCTGGATACGGGCCACGGGGGCACCGGCGTCGATACAGCACGCCAGGAACTTGTCGCCGGAGATACCGCTCGAGCAGTCGAGGTAGGCGAGCACCGTCACTCGCCTGCCGGGATGTCGGGGTCGTGCGCTGGCGCCTCCTCGGCGGCGGGCAGCTGGTTGATGCGCGAGGCCAGAGCGGCGGCCCCGAACCCGTTGTCAATGTTGGTGACTCCCAGCCCTGAGGCGCAGGAATTGAGCATCGTGAGCAGCGGTGCGACGCCAGCGAAGTTGGCGCCGTAGCCGATGCTCGTTGGCACGCCGATCACGGGCACATGCACCAGGCCCGTGACCACCGACGCAAGCGCGCCCTCCATTCCCGCGACCGCGATAATCACTCGTGCGCTGCGCAGCAGTTCTGAATGCGCGAGCAGCCGGTGGACTCCGGCGACCCCGACGTCGTACAGGCGGGTGACGCGGTTGCCCATGATCTCGGCGGAGATGGCGGCCTCCTCGGCGACGGGGATGTCGGCTGTGCCTCCGGTCGCGACCACTATGTGTCCCGCCTCGGGACGCTTCTCCCTGCGGTCGACCACGATGAGTCTGGCCTGCTCGAGATAGCGCGCATCGGGCGCCACCTGCGCGAGCGCCTGGTATTGCGCGGCACTCGCCCGTGTGCCGAGGACGACCTCGCCTCGCTCGAGCAGCTGCTTGCCCACCGACCGGACCTGTGACGGGGTCTTGCCTTCACAGAAGATGACTTCGCTGAAGCCGCACCTGAGGGAGCGGTGGTGATCCACCCTGGCGTCCTCGATCTCGGCGAACGGCAGGGTTGCCAGCTTCTCGAGCGCGTCGGAAACAGGTTTCTCGCCAGAGGCCACCGCTTCCAGCAGGGCACGCAGCGCGCTTGCATCCATTCGGTGGGTCCGCCTTTCGCGGGGCCGGCCGGCCGATATACCAGGTCGACCGACAGACTGATGGGTGGCACTATAGTGCCATACCCTTTCGGAGCGCGTGTCGTCGCATGAGGGGATAGGCCGAGCATATGCCGGAACAGGTGTGGACCGCCCCCTGGGACAGGTTCGCCGAACGCTACGTCGCGGTGCGCGCCGTCGCCGGGGCGATCTTCATCGCGTGGATCGTCTGGGGCGTGGCGGGGTACCCGGAGACCATCAACATTCCCCTCGCGAAGGCCGGGGGTCTCGTGTTCGCGGTCTCAAGCCTCGGGGCGATCGCAGGTGCGCGGTACTCCCGGATTCCTATCACGACGGTGCTGATTGCGGCGGGCATCGGCGACATGATCTCCTTCGGCGTGGTCGGAGTCGCGTTCGACCGGTACCCGGAGCCCGTCTATCCGGCGCTTCTGGCGCTCTCCCTGTTCCACGCTACGGTGTTCAGGCGCCGCGAGGCGCTGCTGCTCGGGCTCGCGGCGGGCTCTATCTACCTGCTCACGTACGCGTTTCGCGCCCGTGACGCGACGCTGTTCGTGTACGCGATCGCCGTGTTCAAGGCGTCGCTGCTGGCGCTGAGTTCGGTCCTGCTCGCCGACGTGCGGTCTCGGCTCATGGTTCACGAGGAGACCATCAAGCGGAAGAGCGAGCGAGAGGAGCGACTCAACGAGCGGATGCATGAGCGGCTCGAGGACCTGCAGGCCGTCTGGAAGACCACCGAGGTGATCCACTCGTCACTCGATCTCGATGCGGTGGGCCCCCATGTGCTCGAACTGCTCTCGGAGTCGATAGGTGTGCGTGGCTGCAGTATCTTTGTCACCGACCGTTTGACCGGAGAGACTCTCTTCAGCGCCGAGAGGGGCCTTGGCAGGAGGGCGACGACCGGCGATGGCGAGGCGATGCCGTCGATTCGTGCGTTCGCCGGGGAACACCTCGCCTGCCAGCCGGTCGTCGACCACAAGCACATGACGGTCGTGTTCTGCGCGGAACCGCCCGCCCTGGAGCGGCTGTCGGACGAAGACCGGCGGGTCCTGCGTGCGATCGCGCGCGAGCTTGCAGTCGGGGTCGAGAACGCACGCATGTACGCTCTGACCAGCCGCATGGCTGTGACCGACGAGTTGACCGGGCTGTACAACTACCGCTACCTCCAGCAGCGTCTGGACGAGGAAGTCGAGCGCGTTCGTCGCTACGGCGAGGCCTTCTCGCTGCTCATGATCGACGCGGATGACTTCAAGCGCTACAACGACACCAACGGACACATCGCCGGGGATCTCGCGCTCAAGGAGCTGGGCCAGGTTCTCAAGGCGAACGTCCGCGAAGTGGACGTCGTCTGCCGTTACGGCGGCGAGGAGTTCTCGGTGGTGTTGCCGCAGACCGATGCCGCAGGCGCGTTCGTCGCGGCGGAGAAGCTCCGAGAGGCTGTGGCGACCCACGAGTTCGCCGACGGCGAGGGCGTGAGGGGCGTGAAGCTCACAGTGAGCCTGGGGCTTGCCACATACCCCACGCACGCCGCGAGTCGTGAGATGTTGCTTTCGCTGGCGGATGACGCGCTCTACCGGGCCAAAGCGGGAGGCAAGGACCGGGTTCGTGCGCAAGGCGCGGTCACTCCCGGCGAGCACGATGCGCAGAACACCTAGAAGGGGAGCACGATGACGAGTTACGCATACCTGGGTCCCGAGGGCACGCACACGCACGAAGCTCTGATGGCGTTCGCAGGTACAGACGCCGAGACAGTGCCCTTCGCGACCATCGGTGAGGTCTTCACCGCTGTCGAGCGGGGCAAGGCGGATCTGGGAATCGTGCCGATCGAGAACTCGGTGGAAGGTTCGGTCAATGCCGCGCTCGATGCGTTGGCGTTCGAGTCCGACCTTGAGATCAGGGCCGAGATCGTGCGGGACATCCACCATGCACTCTGCGCGGCCCCCGGAACGGCGCTCGCCGACATCACGCGGATCGCAAGTCATCCCCAGGCGCTCGCGCAGTCTCGCCGTTGGCTGACCGAGCACCTCCTCGGCAGGCCTGCCATCGGCGCGACATCGACCGCCGAGGCGGTTCGGTCCGCGATGGCGGAACCCGGAGTCGCTGCGATCGGAAGTGCTTTCGCGGCCGCGCAGTACGGCGCCGAGGTGCTCGTGGATGCGATCGAGGACTACGCGGGCAATCAGACGCGATTCGTCGTGGTCGGTCGCGGCATCTGCGAGCGCACCGGCAACGACAAGACGTCGCTGGCGTTGTTCATGAAGGCCGACCGCCCCGGTACGCTGCACATGATCCTCTCCGAGTTCGCGTTCGGGCAGATCAACCTGACCAAGATCCAATCGCGCCCGACGCGCAAGGTCCTTGGTGACTACATGTTCTTCATCGATCTGGGCGGGCATGTGGACGACGACAACGTGCGCCTCGCGCTCGACTGCCTTCGGCTCAAGCTGCGCACGGTGAAGGTCCTCGGCAGCTATCCGCGAGCCACCTAGACACCCACCTGCCGAGGAGACACCCCACCGGATGAACAACGAACGCGTGCTCGTGATGGGAATCGGCAACGTGCTCATGAAGGACGAAGGGCTCGGCTGCCGCATCGCCGAGGAGCTGGTGGCCCGGTTCGAGTTCCCCGACAACGTCGACGTCATCGATTCCGGGACCATGGGGATGTCCATCCTCAACCTGTTCGGCGAGTACGACTTTCTGCTGGTCGTGGATGCGGTCGACGGGACCGGACACCCGCCCGGGACGGTCATTCGGCTCGACCCGGAGGACATCGCACCGAACCAGGTCATGCACTCACTGCACGACATGAGGTTCGCAGATGTGCTGCAGGCCGCAGAGCTCATCGGATGCCGACCCGAGGGGCATTGCGTTGGCGTACAGGTGGAGGACATGAATCCTCAGGAGCTGACGATCGGGCTCTCCGAGCCGGTAGAGGCGGCGCTCGACACTGCGATCGATGCCGTCATCACGGTTCTTGCGGAGCGCGGAATCGTGGTCACGCCGAAGCCGTGAACCCCCACTGACGGGCAGCAGCGCGCGAGCATCGCGAGCGCGACGCTACCTGATCGTCTCGGCTCCGTTGATGTGGATTCCGGCGCGACGCCCCTGATACATGGCGAGGTCCGCTCGGATCATCAGGCCATGCGAATCGTCATGGCCGTTATCGAAGAGGGCATGGCCTATCGTGGCGTCCACGTTGATGATCTCGCCTTCGACATCGATCGGCTCCCTGATCATCGAGAGCACCTTCTGCGCGGCGACGGTGAGATCCTCGGGGCGCATGAGGCGGGGCAGAACGATCACGAACTCATCTCCGCCCACGCGTGCGACCGTGTCCTCGGCGCGTATACCCGCCTCGAGTCGCCTCGCGAGCGCACAGAGCACGCTGTCTCCCACGTCATGGCCGAAGGAGTCGTTGACGGGCTTGAAGTCGTCGAGATCGATGAACATCAGGCCGAGGATGTCGCCATGGCGCTCTGCACTCGCGACCGCCATCTTCATCCGCTCTTCGAGCATGTTGCGATTCGCGAGACCGGTGAGTGAATCGTGCAGAGCCATCTCGCGAAGCGCGGCCTCGGCATCTGTCTGCTCGGTCACGTCACGGGCGATGGAGATGATCACGGGCCCCTGGTCGGTGGTGAACCACCGCGCCGAGACCTCGATCACGTGCTTGGAGCCGTCGTACTCCACTGTACTCGACAAGAACCGGCTGAAGCCCACGCGCTCGATCTCCTCAAGGCGCTTCTTGCGCACGGCGTGAGGAGAAGGGGAGAAGCCCCATGGCGGCACAGGTACGACGTCGGTTGTGGGGAAGCCCGCATCGCGCGCTGCGACCTCGTTCCAGTACAGGAGCGTGCCGTCCGGCTTGTGGATGATGACGGCGTCGAATGCGGCATCGAGCGCAAGGCGCAGCAGGGCGTCCAGTGTGACGTCCGAAGATGCGATGCCGTGGTACATGATGCGTCCTCCTGCCGCGCATGGCGGCTGCCTGCCGATACCCGGTGGCCCCTGAAAATATATTAGCGAATCGCGTGCCGCTGTGCACCTATATCTACGAGATGTGCCTCTTGACCTGCGGTATACTCGCAAGCAGTCCACCGGATAGATGAATCGCCAGCTGGAGGCCTGAGATCATGCTCGACGCCAAGTTCGTCCGCGAGAATTCCCAGCTCGTCCGCGACGCGCTCGAGAACCGCAAGGCCACCTGGGACGTCGACGACTTCCTGGATCTCGACACGCGCCGCCGGGACTGCATCGGACGGGTGGAGTCGCGCCAAGCCCGCCGCAACGAGGCATCCAAGCTGATCGGTGGTCTCATGAAGGACGGCAAGCGCGAAGAGGCCGAAGCGCTCAAGGACGAGGTCAGGCGCCTCAACGAGGAGATCGCCGAGTCGGATACGGAGCTCGAGCAGATCGACCAGAGTGTTGCGAACCTGCTCCTCACGGTCCCGAACATCCCGGACGCGAGCGTCCCTGTCGGCGCGGACGAGAACGACAACGTCGAGGTGCGCCGGTGGGGCACCCCCCGCGAGTTCGATTTCGAGGCCAAGGCGCACTGGGATCTCGGTCCCGAGATGGGTATCGTCGACTTCGAGCGCGGCGTGAAGCTGGCGAAATCCCGTTTCGTCGTGCTTGGTCGGGACGGCGCCCGTCTCAACCGCGCGCTCATCAACTTCATGCTGGACACCCACGGCTCGCGCGGTTACACGGAGTGGTCGCTTCCCGCGCTCGCTAACGCCGAGACGCTCACCGGCACAGGGCAGCTCCCAAAGTTCGAGGAGGACCTGTTCCGTACCGACGAAGGCCTCTACTTGATTCCCACCGCTGAGGTGCAGCTGACCAATCTCCATCGGGACGAGGTCCTTGAGGCGTCAGAGTTGCCGCTACACTACTGCGCATACACGCCGTGCTTTCGTGAAGAGGCCGGAAGCGCAGGTCGCGACACGCGCGGCATGATACGCGTACACCAATTCGACAAGGTCGAGATGGTCAAGTTCGCGGCGCCCGAGACGAGTTTCGATGAGCTTGAGGGCATGGTGGCGGATGCGGAGAACATCCTGCAGCTGCTGGGCCTGCCGTACCGGGTGATCGTGTTGTGCACCGGCGACATGGGCTTCGGCGCGGCCAAGACCTACGACCTCGAAGTATGGCTGCCGAGCTACAACGGCTACAAGGAGATCTCAAGCTGCAGCAACTGCGTGGACTTCCAGGCCCGCAGGGCAGCGATCAAGTACCGCGACCCGGGCGAGTTCAAGGGCAGCCGACTGGCGCATACGCTCAACGGATCGGGCCTCGCCGTCGGCCGGACGCTCGTCGCGGTTCTCGAGAACTATCAGCAGGCAGACGGCACGGTCGTGATTCCTGACGTGCTGCGGCCGTACATGGGTGGTCAGGAGATCGTCTCGTCGGGCTGAGCGAGTCCCTACTCGCCCAGGACCACGATGACCGGACGACCGTCGACGAGCGTTCGCGCCCACCGGGCCGTCACATAGAAGGTCGAGCCATCGAGCGCGAGAGCCTTGACCGGGGTCGGCGGAAGTACGGCGCCGTGTTTGAGGACCAGCTGCCGGCGCAGCGATCCACCCTCCAGCGTGTCGGGGTGCGCGAAGCTCTCTGCCGGCTTGCCGCAGATGTCGGCAAGACAGGTGGCCTTGAGCTGGACGCGGGCCAATTCGTTCGCGTAGAGGACGACCTCCGCGTCAAGCACCATGACCGGCATGGGCAAGGCCTCCAGAACGGCGAAGTATAGGTCCGTCCCCCCGGATTCCTCAGGATTGTCGTCGTCCACGCGGGCCCCTTCTCGGCAGGCTGTCGTGCTTTGACGCGAATCGTACGCGGACGCTCTGACATCTTCGTTAGGGAACATACCATGTGTTCGTGCGGGCGATACATGGAGATGGACGTCATGACCGAGAGCGGAACGGATCTCGCCCCGACCATCCTCGTCGTGTACGGCACGACAGGCGATCTGATGTCGCGCAAGATCGTGCCGTCCCTGTTTCACCTGTGGCGCAAAGGCGCTCTGCCGGAACGGATGCGGATCGTGGGGTTCTCTCGCCGTGACTGGTCCGACGATGACCTTCGCGCCCATGTGACGGGAATCCTGGGCGAGCGTGTTCCTGATGCGGCGACCCGGGATGTCGAGGAGTTCGCGGGACTCTTCGTCTACGCGCACGGCGAATTCGATGACCAGGCCGCGTACGCGCGCCTCGCCATGCTGCTGGGAGGCATCGACGCGGAGTGGGGGAGCTGTAGCAACAAGCTCTTCTACCTCGCCGTTCCGCCTGAGCACTACCGGACGATCTTCGAGCGCCTCGCTGCAAGCGGGCTCACCACGCCGTGCAGCGATACGGAGGGCTGGACGCGGGTTCTGGTCGAGAAGCCGTTCGGCAACGACGCACGGACGTCCGCGGCCCTCGACGAGCTGCTGAGCAGTCTGTTCCGCGAGGAGCAGATCTATCGCATCGACCACTACCTCGCCAAGGAGATGTTGCAGGGCATCCTGAACTTCCGTTTCACGAACAACCTGTTCGAGGCCTCATGGAGCCGCAGCGCGATCGAGAAGGTCGAGGTCGTGCTGCACGAGACGCTCGGTGTGGAGAAGCGCGGGCGGTTCTACGACGGCGTCGGGGCGCTCCGCGACGTGGGCCAGAACCACCTCCTGCAGATGCTCGCCCTTGTGACGATGGAGCAACCCGAGAGCCGGGGGGCGGCAGCCATTCGGCAGGCGCGCGCCGCGGCGATCAGGGACGTTCTGCGCCCGATGTCCGCCGAGGAGGTGGCGCGCCAGAGCTACCGGGCGCGGTACGAGGGCTACCCGGATATCGAGGGCGTCTCACCCGGGAGCGACACGGAGACCTACTTCAAGCTGCACACGACGATGCGTGGACGTCGCTGGGCCGGGGTGCCCGTCACGTTCGAGAGCGGCAAGCGCATCGCCGGTGTCGCCAAGGAGATCCGCGTCACGTTCGTGCATCCGGCTCCGTGCATGTGCGAGCCCGGACAGCATCACAGCAACCAGGTGGTCTTCACACTGGAGCCCACGGATTCGATCAAGATCGTCTTCTGGGCGAAGAAGCCGGGCTTCGACTTCGAGGTGGAGCGCCGCGAATTCAACTTCTTCCTCTACGAGAAGGAGGACAAGGCCCAGTATGTGGAGGAGTACGCCAAGCTGCTGCTCGATGCGATTCGCGGGGATCAGACGCTGTTCGTGTCGACCGACGAGGTCCGTGCGATGTGGGAGTTCATCGACCCTGTGATTCGGGCCTGGGAGGGCGGTTCGGTGCCGGTGGAGACGTACGCGCCCGATACTCTTGAGGCGCCCGAGCGTGCTGTTTCCGTGCTGGCCACGGCCGCATCACGCGGCTCGGTCGGCCTGGTCGGGCTCGGAAGGATGGGGGGCGGCATCGCCCTCAACCTGGCCGATCGCGGGTGGGATGTCCACGCATACAACCGCACTTTCGCCACAGCGCAGGCCCTCGAGCCGATGGGCGTGAAGCCCGCCTCGACCCCGGCTGGCCTCGTCGCGGCGCTTCCCGCGCCGCGCGTCGTGTGGGTCATGCTTCCGGCCGGACGGCCGGTCGAGGAGGCACTCTTCGGCGAGGATGGCCTGGCCGGGCTTCTGGAGCCCGGCGACACGGTCATCGACGGCGGAAACTCGCGCTACACCGATGCGCCCGAGCGTGCGCGCAGGCTCGCCGAGCGTGGCATCGGCTTCCTCGACTGCGGAACGAGCGGGGGTCCCGCCGGGGCACGCACCGGCGCGTGCCTGATGATCGGGGGTCGCAGCGATGAGTTCTCGGTCCTCGAGCCGCTCTTCGCTGACATCGCCGTCGACGGCGGCTACCGGTTCTTTGAAGGTCATGGCGCCGGACACTTCGTGAAGATGGTGCACAACGGTATCGAGTACGGCATGATGCAGGCGATCGCAGAGGGCTTCCACATCATGAAGCTCTCACCCTTCGATCTGGACCTTGACGCGGTCGCCGATGTCTACCAGCACGGAAGCGTCATCGAGTCGCGCCTGATCGGCTGGCTGGCAGAGGCCTTCTCCGAGTACGGACAGTCCCTTGAGGGCATGAGCGGGATGGTCGGGCACACCGGTGAAGGAGAGTGGACGGTCGCAGCCGCCGACGAGCTGGGGCTTGAGGCGCGAGTGATCAGGGGCGCGCTGCAGTTCCGGGTGGAGTCCGAGCGGGATCCAAGCTACGCGGGTCAGGTGCTGAGCGCGCTGAGGAACCGCTTCGGGGGGCATGTGAAATAGGGCGAGACGCGGGACCGCTGCGGTCACTGCTGGGCGATGGCTACTTCTTGAGGTCGGAGAGATGCTGCTGCCAGCGACCGCCGTTGCCGCCCCGGAGCACCTCGAGCGACGGCACCTCGTAGACCTGGAGCCGGTCATCGAGGAAGTCGCTGAACACGAGCGTCGTGCCGTCGTCTGAGACGTCGAGCGCCGTGCACTGGTTACCGCCGACGATCGCGTCGAGCGGCGCTCCGGACTCCGTGTCGAACAGGAGGATCGTGCCCCACTCCGGCCCGGGCAGGTAGTACGATTTCGGGTTGTTCGCACCCCGGCATGACACGAAGAGCACGCGCCCGTCGTGAGACAGGTCGATGGTGTTCGGCTTGCCGTCGGTCTTCGCGAACACGCGTGTCGTGCCGGCGGCGATGTCGTGGACATAGACGGCGTCTTTGGCCATGTCCGAAGCGTACAGAAGCCCGCGCGCAGGATCGCCGGCCAGGTGACGGAGCGCGCCGCCGGAATCGAACACCGTGCTCACGTTCCCGGTCGAGAGGTCTATCCTCTGCAATTCACCACCACCGAAGCCCGCAACATACAGGGACTTCCCGTCCGGGGTCGGCCACAGGCCGCGGGGTGTGTCGGCGGTTGGGATTCGCCGCACCACTTCGCCGCTCGCCCTGTCGATCTGCGACACGTCGTCGCCGGACCAGTTGGCTGCGTAGACGGCCGTATCGTCGTGAGACAGAGCGACAACCTTCGTCCATGCGCTGTGCGTCTCCATCGAGCGCAGGATCTTCCGGGCGGCGACATCGATCTCGAAGACCCGGGCCGTCTCCATCTGACTCGCGTAGCACCGCGCGCCGTCGCGCGTGAACGCGAGCTCGACCGCGCCGTGTTCGCCCATGTCGATGGTGCCCGTCCGCTGCAGTGTCCGCAGGTCGAAGATCTCGATCGACGGTGGCCCGTTGAGGATGGCTGCCCAGACCTCCGCGCCGTCAGGCGTGATCGCGACGGCCTTGGGAGCCCCCGAGCAGGGCACGATACCGAGGGAGTGAACGAGCTGACCTGCGGGGTCGAGCCGAACGCTCAGCGACGTCGCCGCGTCGAGCCAGATCTCGCGTTCGTAGGTGTTGTAGCCATCGAGCGAGACGCCGATCTTGAGAGGCCCGGCGCTCAGGGTGGTTTCGACCGACCCGGTGCCGCCGGCGACCTCCTTCTCGCCCGACAGAACCGTGATCCGCGCCCCGGCCGGGGTCGTCTGCATCTTCAGCGCCTGTGGCAGCGGCTGCAGCTCGAGCGCGAACCGGTTCGTGCTCCAGCGGCCGACCTCGACGTGCGTGGTGAGATCCGCGCAGCCGGCCCGGCGCACCGTGACGGCGAGCGTGCCTACGGGACAGTCCGCGATCTCCAGCGATCCGGTGCCGGTGCTTTCCGCCGAGGAGATGATCGCGTCGGAGGGGGTGACCGCGAACGTCGCACTCACCGGCCTGGTCCACGCCCACCATCCGAGCGCTGCGGCCAGCAGGGTCACGACTCCGGCCGCCACGAGCAGGCGTCCGCCTCCGCGACGCGACGGACCACGCGTGGCCTTCCGGCTGCTCTGGCGGCCGGGGTGCTGGCCTACGACGATGCCGGATGCGCGCGCGGCGCGCGGCCGGTACGTGGGCGGTGGCGAGCTGAAGCGTCGCCGCGCCATCTCACTCCTCGGCTTTCAGGCGACCGGTTGCGCGGGCCCACATGATCTTCGCGATCCCGCGGACCGCTCGGCCGCCGCCGATCAGGCTGTAGATGCGCCCGGTCCGGCTCCCCGGCTCCTGGGCCAGTATCTCGACGCTCGCGTGGCCGACCTCATCCAGCTTCACGCCGAACGCGTCGAGTGCGATGCGCCAGTTGTCGGCGCTGCTCTGCAGCCGCGGAGAGATCACGATGTCGCGGTAGAAGTCGGTCTCGACCATGCCCGGAACCAGGGCGTGGATGCTCACCGGCGCGGGTGCGCGGCGGTTCTCGCGAGCTAGCGAACGCGTGAGGGACGTGATCGCCGTCTTGGTCGCCGCGTATGCGGCGGTATACGGCGTCGCCTCGCCACGGTAGCCGCGCCCGCTCATGTTGAGCAGCACGCCCCCGTGCTCGCGGAAGTGCGGCAGTATCGCGCGACAGCCCAGGATGGTGCCGGTCAGATTCACATCGACGATCGAGCGGAGGTCGTCGGCGTCGATCTCGTCGAGCGGGCGGTAGCCCAGCGAGATGCCGGCGTTGTTCACCCAGCAGTCGATTCGCCCGTACCACCCGAGCGCGACGTCGCGCAGGAGCTCGACATCCTCGTTCACCGACATGTCAGCCGGAAGCCCGCACACAGGCACACCTGCCGAGGCGAACTCCCGGGTAGCCAGCTCGACGTCCGCCTCGCGCCGCGCACACACGACGATCCGGGCTCCGGCGGCCCCGCATGCCTGCGCGATCGCACGGCCGATGCCGCGCGTGGAGCCGGTGATGACGACCACCTTCTCGGCGAGCGAGGCGCTCACCGCCGTGATTCCTCGGCAAGCAGCCGCCGTGTCAGGTCGACGGCCATCTCCGCTGTCGATGCTTCGAGCAGGTGACCGGAGGCGCGTTCCGCCGCGAACAGGGCGTCGAGATCGAGCCCCAGGATGATCACAGGCCGGCCGAGCTTGAGAGCGTGCGCGACTTCGGAGACGGTTCCCGCGCCGCCGGCCATCGCGATGACCACGCGGCTTGAGAGCACGTTGATCACATTGCGGGCATCACCCATCCCGGTGATGATCGGGATGTCGAGGTCGGTCGAGGCGCGGCGGGTGTCGGAGTCCGGCAGAACGCCGACGACGAGGCCGCCGGCGTCGCGCGCTCCGGCAGCGCTCGCGGCCATCACGCCGCTGTCGCGCCCGCCGTTGAGGAGCACCCAGCCCTCGAGTGCTATCAGCCGTCCGAGTTCGCGGGCGAGCTCCAGCGTGGCCTCGTCGGCCAGACCTCCGCCCATGACCCCGATGACGGTGCGCATCCGCGCCTCCCTACGAGAGGGAGTGTAGCGCACCCGCCCGTGCCGGGGCGCTACCTGAGCTCGAAGACGACCGTCACGTTCGCCGTGATGTCGAGTTGGCCAGCCTCGATGGCGATGTCGGCGCGCTCCGCGGACAGCGCGTATTTGTCGCTGGCTCCCCAGTAGATCGGTGGGATCTCGACGGCCGTCTCACGGATGCTCACGACACCGCCGAGCTTGCGGCCACCGGCCTCGGCCATCGTCGCGGCCCGGCGCCGCGCGTCGGCCACTGCCTGCGCGATGGCATCGTCTGTGGCGTCGGCGTCGTCGTCGAGTGTGAACGTCGGCCCTTGGATGTTCGTGGCGCCGGCAGCGCTCGCCGCTTCGATCACGACGCCGACGTTACCGATGTCGCGCACCTTCACGCGGACGTCGATGCTTGCCCGATACCCGACCACCTTGGGATTCTCTCCCTGACGCGGGTTGGAGTACTCCGGGTAGACGTTGACGTTCGAGGTCTGGATGTCCTCGGCCGCGACTCCGGCCTTCTTGGCGGCGGAGGAGATAGTGTCGATCGCGCCCGACGCCTTGTCGAGCGCGGCCTTGGCCTTGGACTCCGTGAACGACACCCCGAAGACCAACGTCGCTGTGTCCGGTGCGGCAAGCGCGATGCCGTCGCCCGATGCGGTCACGGTGTGGAGCTCGGGAGAGTCACCCGGTGCGGACACTACCTTGGCTTGACAGCCCGATACTGCCAGCGCGAGTGCGATGATGATGAGGACGAGCGAGACTGCACGGTTCATGGGGGTCCTCCGTTTTCGTGACTCGGCTACACCCCTATGACGTATCCGTCATCCATCCGGTTCCCGGCCGTTCGCGGGACGCCGACGCACGTGCGTCGGCATCATGCTAGCTTGTGAGGGACGCATGCACGGGTGTTGGGGGATTCATGGATATATGCATGGAGAGCACGTGCGCCCGGTGCAAGGCCGGGCTGCCCGCATCCGAGATGACGACGCTCGTCCACCGGACACTCGACGGTGAGGTCGGCGAGGACATCTGCTTCGGGTGCCTGCGCGACGCGCTGGTGGTGGTGTTGACGGAGTACGCGGGCCCGGCGGTGATGTTCGAGCCGTTGGCCGGGGCCGCCTACTGGGGTCTGGCTCCGGAGGACCTCGCCGAGGAGTGCTGGACGACTCGATCAGTGGACAGCGCGCTCGCGCTGATGCCTGCGGCGGACGCAGGTTGTGATCGATGTGACGCGTCGGGGGCGTACGTGTGGGTGAGCGGCAGTCCCGGAGAAGCACTGCTGCCCGAGCACACACACGATCTGCTTGAGGACGTCCTCACGCTGTGCCCGGAATGCGCAGCGTGCGTACTCCACGACGCGGTGCTGACAAGGGAACCGCGCATACGTGAGGTCGCTGTGCCGCGCGTGGTCGGCGCCATCTGGACGTCGACGATGCGGCCCATGCAGTGAAGAGCCCGATCGGCTAGCCGCACCTCCAACGCAGAAAGCCCCGCAGATGCGGGGCTTTCGTGTTTCAGAGTGGCGCGCCCTGAGAGATTCGAACTCCCGACCTTCTGATTCGTAGTCAGACGCTCTATCCGGCTGAGCTAAGGGCGCATAACCCCCGAAAGGGCTTGGTAAGTCTGCCAAGCGGCAAACGAAATGTCAACTGGCGGAGAGTGAGGGATTCGAACCCTCGAAGGGGCGTTATAACCCCTTACTCGCTTAGCAGGCGAGCGCCTTCAACCGACTCGGCCAACTCTCCGCGGTCCCGACGGACCCGTCGGAAGAAATGCCGCATCATTGTAGCAGGGCGCGCGGGGTCGTGGAAGCGAGTTCCGGCACCCCCCGTGCCGCCTGCGCCGAGCGGTTCTCGGCGACGGCGGTGTCGCCCGCCGCTTCCGCCGCTCCCGCGATCATCTCGCGATTATTTGGATTTGTTAAGGATTCTCGTCAGTTAGGCCGAAGATAGAACTGCGGTCGGCTTGTGCGCCAGAGCACAAAGTGCGACAACCCTGGTGGAGGGTGTGCAGACGTGCTGAAGCGTTCATCGACCGAAAGCTCCGAGAACGAGGTCCGGATGTCCTGATCGGGCAGGTCGGGTCTGGGACGGGGGATTGCGAATGGGCAAGCTCTACGACTACTGCAAAGAGATCGAGCGACACATCGAGCGCAACAACCTCGATGTGTTCAAGACACGAGGTGAGCTTGCGTTGCGAGTCGGATTCCTCATCTCGCTCGTCGATCCCGGCGATCCGGACGACCAGGCGAAGCTGGAGGCATTGCGTGCGGCTGCACGCGAGGCTCTCGGCCTGCACCTCGACTAGCCAGGGCTCTCCGTGATGAAACGCAACGCAGGCGCCACACGGCCCGGCTCGCCGGTCACTTACACGTACGCTGGCCAGGCCACCCGGACTCCCAACCGACGTACCGCCAAGGTGCGGCGCTTCGTCGTGCTCTTCATCGTCGCCGCCGCCGCGTTCGCGGCGGGATGGAATCCCCGACAGCGACGGTCCACCACTTCACCGCTGCGAGCGACTACAACGCTGCGCGAGAAAGCGGGTGTACGAACTCCGGCGAGGGCTGCCATGGATCCGAGAGCTCCTACCAGAACTTCAACGCCTACCATCCCGACGTCGCGTGCACGTCGTGCCATGAGTACCAGGGCGTAGGCTGCATCCCGTGTCACTCGCCCAAACAGCACGAGTGCGCGTCCTGCCATGACGGCACGATGGCCAACGCGTCGGATGCCGTACGGCTCGCCGACCCGTACCCGAGAGGGCACTATCGCGAGACGACGCACACCGCCATGGGCACGGACATGGACACGCTCGTTCGCGCCGCTGACGGAGGCAAGGCTGCAGCGGACTGCGACGCGTGTCATTCGCGGGATCTCGCGAAGTCACACACGGGCGTGCCGGTCAACTTGGGCAGTCCGTACGGCTCCGATATCGGCTGCGGTGAGTGTCACAACGACGTTCGGGTGCTGGGCATGGCCGTCGTCCTGAGCGACTGGAAGAACCGCGCGTGCGAGGACTGTCACACGCTGGACTCCGAGGCGCCGATGCACTCTGCTTCGGTGGCGCCATCGGTCGAGTCGAGCGGAACCGGTGGCTGTGCTTCGACCGGGAGCGGCTGTCACGATGTAGACGACCTGCACGCGCTGCACCCCGACGAGCCGCAGACCTGTTCGGGGAATGCGAAGGAGGGCGAGCCGGGCTGCCACGACCTTACGATCGAATCGCATGCTCCCACGGCCCGTACCTGCGGTGACGCGGATGCCGGGGCCTGTCATGGGGCGTACGCGAACGCCGACTATGGCCATGCCAAAGACGCGGAAGTCCACTCGAGCGCGACACGCGGGCCCATGCGCGATACGTCCTTCATGGAGATTGCCTGCGGTTCGTGTCACGATATGGCACCCGACGGGAGGAGTCTCGTTCGCGAGCATTCTCTGGGTACGTCAGCCGGTAGCGGCGGCAACGTCTGTCGCGGGTGCCATAACAACGCGGCGTCGGCGCCTGCTGTCGAAGGCGACTGGGACGAACGTGATGGCGCGGGCGTGTGCTCGGTCTGCCACGATGGCGCAGGGCTTCCCTCGGCGCATGCCGGCGGCTTCGGCGGCCACGTGGTCACGACCGGCAGCAAGGCCTGCGCGTCTTCGGGTGCCGGCTGTCATCCGACCAACGACCTGTCGGCTGTGGGCGATCCCGGCAGAGCCGGGGCGCTGCACGCCGACTGCCTCACCTGCCACGATCGAACGGCAGCAGGCGGCAACCGATCCTTCGACCCTGAATCCAAGACCTGCGGGTCGGGTCGCGCGTGCCACGGCGATGTGCAGGTCTCATCGGCAATCCACGGAACGGGCGTCGGCGCGGTAGGAGGATCCGATCCTCTGCATACCGCGTCCTCAGACCAGGCTGAGTCGTTGCTGATCGATCGGGCGAGCGGCGTGAGCATACGTTGTGGTGCCTGCCACTCGATGGTGCTGGGGTCCGAGCACTCGCGGCCTAACAGCGTCCTCGCCGCCGGCGACATATGTCGCGGTTGCCACAACAGCAGCGACGGTACCGCGGCGATCGTCAAGACCGGGTGGAGCGCGAGAGCGACCACTTCGGCCTGTACCGGTTGCCATGCCGATGCGGCACCTGCACCTCACCAGCGCATCGACTCCGTGCATACGGCGACGCAGATCGGTCGCAGCGGTGCGGCTGAGGCGGACGGTTGTGCGCGGCCCGGTTGTCACCCCGGCGCGGACGTGCGGGTGCTACATGCGGCTGTCGGCTGCGATGTGGCGGGCTGCCACACCGCGTCCGGGGACATTCGTGGGCGCCGCACGCTCACCTGCGGCGGAGAAGACAGCGCTATCGCGTGCCATGCAGGCCCGACGCGGCATGCCGATCAAGCTATCAAGCATCAGGCCGCCCAGATCGACTATCGCGATCAGGTCTCGGAGACCGGCTGCGTGCGGGCCGGCTGCCACGCCACCGCCGACGTGCGCACGCTGCACAAGACGACTCACTGCTCGACCGCGGGCTGCCATGTCGAAGGCGGTCCCACGCTCATGGGCTGCGGAGGCAAGGATGGCGATCCTGCCTGCCACATCAACTTCGGAGGCAGTACAGGTCATGTCGACGTCCCCGCCAAGCACCAGGCGACGGAGTATGCGCCCGATGGCACACCACAGCCCGGAGCGTGTCAGCGCTCTGGCTGTCACTCCACCGTCGACGTCCGGAGTATTCACCCGCTGCGCTGCTCTACGCCCGCTTGTCACGTCGATGGCGGGCCGACCTACATGAGTTGTGGCGGAGCCGATGGCGACGAGCGCTGCCACGTGTCATTCTCAGGTACGGAGCACTTCACCGATCACGATGCGAGCATAGAAGGTACCCTCGGCGCGATCTTCTACGGTCCCGGCGAGAACGTGGGCTGCCTCGGAACCTGTCATGCGACCGACCTTCGCGACGAGCACCGCTTGCGGTACCTTGCAGGCGACATGGAAGGTGGCGGGGCGACGTACTGCCGCGTGTGCCACGCCGGCACGGTTGTCGGTGAGCGAGGTGCGTACTCGACGCTCGTCGACGTGAAGGCGGCTATCGTCGCGGGCGACAGGCGGTGCGTCTCGTGCCACTCCTCAGCCGGCGACGGCCCGAACGGGGTAATAGCCCGGTGCCCGTGTGCTTCACGCCTCCCGCTCCTGCGGCCAGTGTCGACTCGGTCAGAACGCCGAGCGCAGCGCCTCTCCTGCCGCGCATCCCTCTCACGCTGCCGGTGCCTGCGCCGGCTTCCGACGGCGCGTCCGACACCGCGGCGGTGAGCGAGCCGGTGGCCGCGCATCCGCCGGCCCCTATTCCAGCCGGGAGTGAGTCGCCCACGACGGCCGTGGAATGCGAGAACGTGGCAGAAGAGCCGACGATAGCCGCCGAACCGCGGTTCGCTGCATGTCTGAAGTGTCACACCGTCGCTGAGGCGACGGGCGAGGTTTCGAACAGCCAGAGGGAGGACGACCGATGAATAAGATGTCGATTCGCGCCAGGATCCTGTCCGGGGTGGTGATAGTCAATCTACTCGGAGCCATCGTTGTGCTGGTGTACATGCATCAGTCGTACCAGCGCAGCCTCATTGCTTCTACGGCGAATACGACCGCTCACTCGTTGGCGGCATGGGAGATACTCAAGGGGCAGGGCGACATCGACCCGGTCGCCGATTCCGGCGCTATCGCCGGGATAGTGAACGACATGAAGCTCGTGACCGGTGCCGACTACGGCTTCCTGATCTACAAGGACGCGACGGACGTTGAGGCATACGCGAGCATGCGCGATGCGAGCGACCAGCCCAACAACTGGGACGAGCTTGAGACTTACGCGCTGCTGGCGGTCACGGACACCGATCTCGCCGACAGGATCAGGTTTGAAGTCGACCCGGGCTCGGTACCCGAGGCCGGCAAGTTCGTCGGCATCGAGAACGGTGCGTGCGCCCAGACGTGTCACGATGGGGTGACGGGCACCGGAGACTACTGGGAAGTGCGCTGGAGCGATGACGCCACCTCTCGCGCACACGCTGTGTTCCCGGTCTTCGGCGCGGGCGCCACTCCCATCGGCGCGATCTACACCATCGAGAACATCTCCCCGCAGGCGAACAGCGCCAAGACTACGATGATGCAGACCCTTACGGTCATAGGTTCGACGCTCCTGTTGGCCACCGTCGTGATCGGATGGCTCGTGGACGCGCTCGTGTTCAGGCGGCTTGCTCGAACCGTCACGAGTATCCAGGAGATATCGGTCCGAGTCGCAGGTGGAGATTTCGATGCGAGGTTTGTCCCAGACGGCACGAGCGACGAGATAGGCTCCTTCGAGCAGTTCTTCGGCCAGCTTATGGATCTGATCTCGTCCACGCTGAAGTCGCTCACACGCAAGTAGGGGTAGTGGTCGCTCGACCTTCCCGGCTGGCGCGCGGGATGCAGGACTCTGGCTGAACACAGGCCCGCTCCGGACTCCGGGGCGGGCCTTCGTGCGGCGCAGCGAGGGTCCTGGCGGAGGGGGTGGGATTCGAACCCACGGACCCTTGCGGGTCAGCGGTTTTCAAGACCGCCGCAATCGTCCACTCTGCCACCCCTCCACGAGGTGCCAAGCGGGCACGAGTCTATCACGCCGAACAGGTAGAATCGAAGTCACAGCCGTCGGAAGACGAGGGGCTCGACACGCATGCACAGCGACGAGACGTACATGGCGCTCGCGCTCGACGAGGCCCGGAAGGCCGCAGCGATGGGCGAGGTGCCGATCGGCGCCGTCGTCCTGTGCGACGGTGCGGTCGTCGCCCGGGGACACAATCGACGCGAGACCGACCACGATCCCGCAGGTCACGCCGAGTTCATCGCGATCCGTGATGCAGCCGCCCGCCTCGAGCGGTGGCGCCTCTCGGACTGTACTGTCTACGTTACGCTCGAGCCGTGCCCCATGTGCGCGGGGCTCATGCACCAGGCCCGCATCGCACGCTGCGTCTATGCGGCGCCGGACCCGAAAGCCGGGGCTCTCGGTACGTTGTACGACCTGCACGACGACACGCGATTGAACCACCGTTTCGACGTGACGAAGGGAATACTCGCCGAGGAGAGCTCGGCGATGCTCAAGGAGTTCTTCGGCGGTCTTCGGAGGAGGTAGGCGCATGATCCGGTCGACCCGGTACGGTCAGGTGGTGGTGGCGTTCCTCGCGCTGTCCCTGGTGGCGTTCGCGATGCTCGTCGGCCCGGCCGCCGCGAGCGCGAAGTCGTACTCGATGGGTCCCGTCCGAATCTCGGCGCTCGTCGCAGCGGACGGCTCGATGACCGTCACCGAGCAGCGGACCTTCTCGTTCGAAGGCGAGTACACGTTCGTGTACTGGCAGCTCGACAAGCGGGGGTCGAGCGGAATCGATGTCGTGAGGCTGGGCGGCCCCGAGGGAGACTACCAGCGGACCGAGGATCCCGGCGCTGTCGATTCACGGCCGGTCGGCACCTATCTTGTGACCGATCGCGGGGACACCATCGAGGTCCGCGCGTTCTTCCGGAACGCCGACATCACCGTGCCGTTCACGCTCACGTACCGGGTATCGGGCGCGGTCACGCGGTATGAAGATGTGGCCGAGCTGTACTGGAAGTTCATCGGTGACCGCTGGGACCTCCCGGTATCGGACCTCGCCATCGGCGTCTCGCTGCCGGCGCCCGAGGGCGTACCGGTGCAGGCAGGCGAGAACGTCCGGGCGTGGGCTCACGGCCCGCTCACCGGCTCGGTGATGGTCAACGAGAATCCGGTGCTGTCGTCCGGCCCTATTGGTGGCGACGTGATCCTGGAGGTGTCCCAGCTCCCCGCAGCGACGTTCGTTGAAGCGCGGGTGACCTTCCCGCCCGAGTGGGTGCCGCAGGCGCCGCAGGTCTCCGGAGAGCGACTCGAGGCGATCCTTGCCGAGGAAGGCAAGCTCGCCGACGAGGCGAATCGCACACGAGCCCGGGCGAAGTACCTGGTCGGAGCTGCCATGTGGGGAAGCATCGCCCTCTCAGCGGGGGCCCTGGCCTTCGCCGTGTGGCTGTTCAGGCGTTTCGGTCGTGAGCACCGCGCCGAGTTCGACGGGCAGTACTTCCGTGAGGAGCCCGCGGACCTGCACCCCGCACTCGTCGGCGTTCTGTTTCGCATGGGAAAGAGCAGTGAGAGCGACATTGCCGCAACGCTCATGGATCTCGCCGACCGGGGTGTCGTGCAGATGAGTCCGGTTCGCGTGAAACAGCGTGGGCTGCTCGGGGCGGGGACCAAGGAGGTAGACAGCTATCAGATGACACTGGATACCGCCAAGGCGGCGGGGCTGGGCGACATAGATGCTCAACTGACCAAGCTCGTCTTCACGCAGATCGGCAAGGGAAAGCCGGTGACGATCGAGGACATCAAGGCATACGCGAAGAAGAGCCCCGAGCCCTTCGTCAAGAAGGTCGACGCGTGGAAAGCCCTGGTCAAGGGCGAGGCGGAGGCATTGGGGTTCTTCGAGAAGAGTGGCCGCGCCGGACAGGCGGGACTGATCGCCCTTGCGGTGCTGGTCCTGGTCGCGGGAATCGGGGCTTCCGTCGTGGCGGTCAGCTCGATTCCCGGCCTTGCCGCGATAGCGGCGGCAGTGGTCATCGGGGTACTGAGCTTCTTCATGCCGCGCCGTTCGCGCGAAGCCAACGATCTGCACGCCAAGTACCTGGGCGTGCACAACTACCTGCGCGATTTCAGCCGTCTCAACGAGGCTCCGCCGACGCACGTTCAGCTATGGAACCACTTCCTCGTCCTCGCGGTGGTCTTCGGAATCGCGAAGGAGGTCATCGATCAGCTCCGGGTCAAACTGCCGGATGTCGTCGACGACCCCGCCTTCGCCACCGCCTACTGGTGGGCCTACTCGAGCGGGAGCGGCTCGAACTCGCCCGTTGGAGCGCTGCAGTCCGGCTTCGCCTCGGCGGCTTCGATCGCGTCGAGTCAGATGTCCTCATCGTCGGGCGGTGGTGGTGGTTTCTCGGGCGGCGGTGGCGGCGGCGGTGGCGGCGGTGGTGGCGGAGCCGGCTGACGGGCGGGCGACCTTCAGGGTCAGCGAGTGTGACGTGGGGCACGTTGGGGTATCGTCAGCCGATATGTTGTCGATAACAACAGAGCGTTGAGCGTGCGGCGTTCGGGCACTCCGGGAGGCTTGGATGGACAGGTACGTGAGAGGTCTTGTGCTTTCGGTCGCGATCCTGTGGACGGTCCCCGCGTTCGCGTTCGCGGCCACGGACTCGGCCGGTGCAGTGCCGACATGGTTGACGATAATGCTCCGGGGACTGAGTCTTGTCGCCGTTGCGTTCCTGCTCGTCGACGCCACCCTGCTGCGGCGGGTGGCCTCCGGTGGAGCCATCGCCGAGAACATCAGCTTTCTGGTGCTCGGCGTGATGTGCCTGGCTGCGTCGGTGCTCTTCGGGTACTTCGCGGCGATCCTGCCCGATCTCTCGGCCGAGCAGGCAGCTCTGGGTTCGGACGCGCTCGTCTTGCTCGCGCTCGTTCTGCTGGCGCTGTACTTCGGACGGATGCGCCTGACGTTGACGGCGTACCTCCGGGCTGCGAGGGCGTACGCCGGCGTCGAGAAGTCGGACGCGTCGGAGACCGAATCCGGATCAAGCGAGGACGCCCCCGGTGCCTAACCTGCTTTCCCAGCGTATCGAGGAGACGCTGCGCCCGGTCATCGGATCGGTGCTCGCGTCCGTTTCGGTGGATGTCGAGGCCAAGCGATTGGGCAAGTCGACCGACACCATTGCCCGCGGGGATTTGCCTGAGATCGCAGCGAACCTCGTGAGCGCACTGCGTTTGGTCGTAGGACAGGAACTCGCCGAGGCTGCCGCGATCAGGGTTCGCGAGCTCGCCTAGGTTTCCCCACCGCCGAGCTCCGGTTGTAGGACCACACCGAGTGCCGCGAAGTGCAGGGGTTCGAGGGTCGTCCTGCTCTGCTCGTAGTCGTCCCACGGATCGCTACCGAGCGAAGCGAGCCGTTCGGGGACCGTTCGCGTGTCGAACGCGAGCGGGTCGAGACCCGCCTCGAGCTCCTCCCATGTGACAGGCGCGGCGACAGGCGCCCCGGGTCGAGCGCGCGTCGAGAAGGCCGCGACGGCAGTGGCGCCGTGCGCATTGCGGAGGTAGTCGACGAAGATCTTCCCCGGACGGGCTGCCTTCGCCATGCGGGCCGTGAACCGTCCGGGCTCGTGTGCCGCCAGGACGTCTACGAAGCTCCGGGCCAGCGCTCGCACGGTGCCGTGATCGTGCTGCGGGACGATGGGAACGACCACATGCACGCCCTTGCCGCCGGTCGTCTTGGCGAAGGCGATGAGACCGAGGGCGGCGAGAGCGTCGCGAATGAGCACGGCGGCCGACACGGTCTCATCCCAGCTCACGTCGGGCGCAGGATCGAGGTCGAGCACGATTCTGTCAGGGCGCTCCGGGTCTTCGGCCAGCGAGTTCCAGGCGTGGATCTCGAGCGCGCCGAGCTGCACGAGCGCCAGTAGGCCGTCGACCGAATCGACGTACATGTAGCGTTGCGGCGTGCCGTGCTCGTCCAGGTCGAACGTGCGCAGCTCTGGCGGCAGGCCCCTTCCCGGAGGGTGTTTCTGGTAGAAGCACCCACCATGTTCGCCGTGCGGGCAACGAACGAGGGTGAGCGGCCTGCGAGCCACGTGCACGAGCATCCGAGCTGCGGCGATCTCGTAGTATCGTGCCAGGTCCAACTTGGTGATCCCCGCAGAGCCGGCGGCCGTGTCGGCATACAGGATCTTGTCAGGATTGGTCAGCACGACCGCTGTCTCGCGAACGATCGACTCCGGCGACCTGTCCAGGCGGAGACCCCGGAACGAGGCCTGGCGCACAAGCCCCTGCCGGGTCCACTCTCTGAAGGTGACCTCCGCCACGAGTTCGGGACGCACCCAGTGGACCGTGGCTGCTCCGCGTGGCATGGGCCCCGCGAGCGGCGACTGCTCAGCCCCGAGGGCGAGTAGCTGGCCGTGGATCTCGCGCAGACTCCCGGCATCGAAGCCGGTTCCCACCCTGCCCGCATATCTCAGCCCTTCCGAGGAGTTGATGGCGAGCAACAACGCACCGAAGCCCTCGCGACTCGCTCTCGGGTCGGTCCAGCCGACGACCACGAACTCCTGGCGGGACAGGCACTTGGTCTTGAGCCAATCCCTGCTGCGGCCCCCCACGTAGGGGCGGTCGGCGCGTTTGGACACGGAGCCCTCAAGCTCCAACTCGCAGGTCATCGCATGGAACTGCTCACCGCCGTCAATCACGTGCTCGACGAGCTGAACCGGGCCCTCGTGTCCTGCGAGAAGCTGCGAGAGCAGCTCCTTGCGCTGCAGGAGCGGTAGATCGCGCAGATCGAAGCCGTTGAGGTAGAGCAGGTCGAACGCCATGAACCTGACTCCGGCACCCCCGTCCGATCCGACGGCCTGTTGCAGTGCTCCGAAGTCCGACACCCCCCGGGGGTCGAGCACGACGGCCTCTCCATCGATCATGGCCGAAGAGGCCTGCAGCGATTCGATGGCGTCAGCCAGTCGGCTGAAGCGGTCGGTCCAGTCAACTCCGTTGCGGGTGAGGATGCGCGCCGTCCCGTCCAGTACGGCCCGGAGCCGATAGCCGTCGTACTTGACTTCGTGCAGCCAGTCGGGCCCGCCGGGAGCGTGCGATGCCAGCGTGGCAAGCTGGAAGGCCACGTCTGCTGGTGGCCGGTCGAGCACGACGGCCCCTGTCGCAGGCGCGCCGGGATCAGGTGGATCCGGCGCCTCCGGCGCGCCGGCCGCGATCTGCTCGAGCGTACGACCGGTAGCGGCACTGAGCTGCATCGCTTCGGTCACACTGAACTCCTCGGCGGGGCGCACGTGCTCGTCGCGTTCCTTGATCAGCAGCCAGTTGTCGCCTTTGTCTCCGGCGCGCGGCTTCATGGGTATGAGCGTGAACCGGCCCGTGAGTTTCGCCCCGTGCAGGGCGAACTTGAGCGGCCGGCGCCCGGCGTATGCCGCATCGAACTCCTCGAGCGGTTCGTAGGTGCCGCGGTCCCACACCATCACGGTTCCGCCGCCGTACTCACCGGCCGGGATGGTGCCCTCGAATGCACCGTACTCGAGCGGGTGGTCTTCGACATGGACTGCCAGGCGTTTGTCGTGGGGGTCCATGCTCGGGCCCTTGGGAACGGCCCAGCTTGCGAGTACCTCACCGACCTGGAGCCGAACGTCGTAGTGAAGACGGGTCGCTGCGTGCTTCTGGATCACGAAAGCCCTGCCGGGCGAGTCGGAGGACCCACCGGGGGGCTCGGGGGTACGCTCGAAGTCCCGCTTCTCGTGGTACCGGTCCAGCGGCATGGGGGCTCCTCGGAAATCGAATCGAGAAAGGCGCAGGTAGGTGGCGTTGTCCGATGATTACGGGGTACCATCACTGTACCCAGCAACGCGCTTCTCGCCAATCACGGGGGTATAGGGATGACGTCGTCCGGAGTTCGCAGGCGTCCTTCGACCGACCGCTTCGCGGCCGAGTTCGATGCGCTGTTCGTCGACAGCGAGCGCTGGCTCGTCGCCCGGGTGTTGCGTTACGCGCGGGACCACGGGTTCGCCGGGGACACGTCGACGCTCGAAGAGGCGTGGAGGATCTCAATCCGAGGCCTGAGCCACTCCCTGGTGCTCGCGATGCGCTCCCCGGCATGTGAACTCGAGATCGAATGCCAGGGCGACTACACGCGCGATCCGGCCGCCCTCTTCGGTGTCGTAGAGGCGCGCAAGCACCGCGAGCGGGGTGTGACCCTGCCGATGTTCCTGGGGCTGTTCAAGTACTACCGCCGCGCGTATCTCGATCTGTTCGTCGAGCACACGGCCGACGTCGAGCGCCGGCAGTTCGCTCATGAGTTCACCAACAGGTTCTTCGATCGGGCCGAGCTGGGCTTCGCGGGTGAGTGGGACGCCGGGGGCGCCGAGACGCGCCTGGTGGAGCTTCAGCGGGCGAACAGGTCGATAACCAAGGAGAAGAACCGCTACCTCACGGTCTTCGAGAGCATCCAGTTCCCCGCCATCCTGCTCGACGAGGAAGCGTGTGTCGAGAACCTGAACGAGGCAGCGGCGAGACTGTTCGGCTTCGGCGACGTCTCTGGATCCTCGTACTACTCCAAGGTCGCGGTCGGCCTGCCGTTCACCCCGTTGGCGGGGCCGATAGCCGACTTCTTCGACGGCGGAGCTGCAGAGCACGTGTGCGAGCAGTCGCTCGACACACGCTGCGGGCAGCGGCATTTCCTCGTGACCATCAAGCGCATGATGGATGTGAGCTCCCGGTCCGCCGGGGCGGTGCTCGTTCTCGCGGACATGACGGTACGCGAAGAGGCGCTGGGCGCCGCCCGGGAGAACTGGGACATGTACAACAAGCTCTTCGAGAACATGCCTGCCGGCTTTGCGAGCCACGTGATGGTCTTCGATGATGAGGGAGTTCCGCTGGACTACGTGTTTCTCGAGGTGAATCCCGCCTTCGAGCGGCTCACCGGACTGAGCCGAGACGAGGTGGTCGGACGCAGGATGACAGAGATCCTCCCCGGCAACCGCGAGGGCGAGTTCGACTGGGTCGCAGCCTACGGCGAGGTGGTTCTCAGCAGCGCGCCGCGGTCATTCACGCAGTACAGCCCGCCGCTCGACGCCTGGTTCGATGTCGGTGCGTTCCCGATCGGCGGAAATGGGTTCGCGTGTGTCTTCTCGGACGTCACCTCGGTCCACGAGCACGCCACGCATCTCGAGCGAACGGTCGTGGAGCGCACGGCGGAACTCCTGGGTGCCAACGAGCGGCTTGAACACGCAAGCCGCGCGAAGACCGAGTTCCTGTCCAAGATGAGCCATGAGCTGCGGACTCCGCTCAACTCGATCATCGGCTTCTCGGGGATCCTGCTCCAGGGCCTTGCCGGGGATCTGACCGACGAGCAGCTCAAGCAGGTCGGCATGATCCGCACCTCCGGCCAGCACCTCCTCGAGCTCGTCAACGGGATTCTCGACCTCTCCCGTATCGAGTCCGGGCGCGTCGAACTGCACCTGGAGGACCTGGAACTGGGCGAGGTCGTAGCGCGGGTCGTGGGTATCATGCAGCCGTTGTCCCGCGCCAAGCACCTCAGGTTGGGCGTGGTCGTGCCCGACGGCCCGATCCTTGTGCAGTCCGATCGCGACAAGCTCGCGCAGGTGTTACTGAACCTCGTCGCCAACGCGATCAAGTTCACCGAGCAGGGAAGCGTGAGTATCGCGGTCGAGCAGGAGGGCGATATCGCACGGATATCGGTCTCGGACACAGGGCCGGGAATCGACGCTGCCGAGATCCCCCATCTCTTCGAGGAGTTCCACCGGTTGGGCCGGGTCGATCGGCGGGCCGGATCACCCGAGGGGCACGGACTGGGCCTGGCCATCACCGGCAAGCTGGTCGAGCTGTTGGGCGGATCGATACGGCTTCAGACCGAGCTCGATGAAGGATCGACGTTCGTCGTCGAACTGCCGACGACCCGGTCGAGCCCCTAGGCCGGTCAGCCGTTCGCCCGCGCCGCTTCGATGGAGCGCTTGAGCAGCCCGACGATGTCGATGACCTCTCCCGTTTCGGGTGTGGCGCCGGCGGCGGCCTCAGGCGCGTCCAACCCCTGCTCCTTGCGCTCGATCAGTGCGAGCAGGTCGTCGTGGTACGTATCGCGATAGCGTTCCTCGGCGGGATCGAAGGGTGCCTCGATCGCTTTGACCAGCTCGACGGCCATCGAAAGCTCCGCCTCGGTCACGCCCGTCGCTTCCAGGTCGTGCCCGGGCACGTCCAGCCCGGAGGGGTCGCGCAGCTCGTGAGGGTACCGCAGAAGCTCCAGCAGGAGCATGTCCCCTTCGGGAACGAGCGCGGCGAGATGCTGCCGCGTCCTGATGACGACCTTGCCCAGCGCGACCCTGCCTGCGCGGCTCAGGGTCTCCCGGAGCAGCACGTAGGCCTTGCGACCCGCCTTCTCCGGAACCAGGAAGTACGGCTTGTTCATCAACGTGGGCGGGATCTCGTCAGCGCAGACGGCCGCGAGAATGTCGAATGTCTGCGTGGCTTCGACGTTGGCCGAGCGGAAGTCGTCATCGCCGAGCACCACCCAACGGCCTTCTGCCGTCTCGTACCCCTTCACGATGCGCTCCCACGGGACCTCCTCGCCCGTCCGATCGTTGACCCGGCGCTGGCGTACCGGTGACATGTCGGCGCCATCGAGCATGTGAAACGACAGGCGGGCACCGCCTTCCTCGGCAGGGAAGATGCTCACGGGAATCGTGACGAGCCCGAAGCTGATCGATCCTCTCCAGATGGCGTGCGGCATGCGGTGCCTCCGTCCTCGCAGGGTCGCACAGTAGATACCCGAGAAGTGCCTCAGGCTCGACAACCCTCGGTCAGGGCCGCAGCGGATGCGCGAACGACCCCGGCGGGCGGTCGACCAGAGCGATCATGCTCCGCACGAACTCGACCGGGACGGACTCATCGAACCAGAAAGCCCCCATCTCGGCGGCCCTGGCTTCGACCGCCTCGGCCATATCCCGGCCCGCGTGCTCGAACAGGTGTACGAGGATCCCGGGCGTCTCGCGCGGCGTCGCGTCCCACACGCCCGCGACCCGCCCGTTGACGAGCACGGTGGCCGGCATGTTGCGCGACATGTCGAACGTCCAGGGGCAGTGCGCGTCAGCCACGAGCCGACCCCTGTTCGCATAGCCCATGGTGAGCGGGTCGAGCGCGGGCAGCAGCGCGACGTGAGGCTCGTCGATGAGGTCTACCGAGGAGAGGTCGTCGAGGTCCGCGGCGTGTACCATGTGCGGCTCGCTCGCGCCCTCGAGCGTGACCTCGACCAGCTCGCCCTCAAGCTGGTCGAATGCGTGGCGGACGCGCTGCTTGCCGATCCCGAGCCACCACGAGACGTCCTGGTCGGAAACCGGGCCGAACCCGCGAACGTAGGCGCGCACCAGTGTTCGGACCGCGTCGTCCGTGCGCACTGAATCGAGGCGGACATCGGGCAGCGCCTCACTCAGGGGCACGAACGTCGTTCGCCGATCCGTCCAGGTGCCCACGGGCCGGTCGCGCAGCAGCAGGCCTTCGGTGCACATCAGGTTGACAGTGGCCGCGACGTCGGGGCCACCGTCGGCGCCCAGTCGCTCGCGGATCTGGCTGCTGGTCAGTGCCCCCTCGTCGAGCGTCCGGAGTATCCGCGGGACAACGGCCGAGTACGTTGCGCCATCGACTCCGCGAAACTCCGCGAAGCGCCGTGCGTGCCTGATCACCGGGAAACTCGTCGCAGCGAAGACGACCGGGAGCAGTTCCGTCGGGATCACGAAGACGGTTCCACGCATGCATCGCCACCGTACAAGGGAGCGGCGATCGTACAGAGCCACATCCAGATCATCTCGCGCGAACCCGGGAAGTCTGGCGAAGAGGGAAGCATACGGGGAGGTCTGGCTCGTGGCATGAAGGCCCACGAGGTCGGCGGAGATCGACTCCACGCTGGCGCCGTCGCGGCTGCTTGCGAGGTGCTGGCGCACGAGCACGTGGGCGGTCGCTCTCGCGGCGCTCACGGAAGGCGGCGGTGCGGGGCCGGGGCATGCGGCGAGGGCCGTGCGAGGCAAGCTGCCGCTCCGGGGCAGCATCGGCGAGCCAGAGCCCCCGACCGAGCCCGGAAGCTCGGCCACGTCGACACGCGCGATTCGCGGGGCGAGTTCGGACACTCGTGCCAGCGCCGCCAGTACTCGGGCCGTCGCGAACGGAGACGGCTGCTTCTTCTGGCCAAAGGAGTACAGCTCGAATCCCCGGTACGTCCGCCGGGGAGTGACGCGTCCGTCGGGATCGATGTTGTATGCGATGAGACATGCGGCAAGCTCGCAGAGCGCCTCGATATCCTGCTCCTGCGCCTCCGGCCCCTTCCACAGTGCGGGATATCGTCCCAGCGTCTCGACGACCCACAGTGCGTCGTACCAGAAGTCGGGCCACTTCACGCTCTTGAACTGGTATCCGTGACCGAACAGGTACGGGCGCTCGCTCGTGCGTCTTCGCCACATACCGAGCGACGTTCGCGCTGCGTCAGTCGTCCAGGAGGGCCGCAGCTCCGGCTCGAGGTGCGACAGCGTGCGAAGCCCCTCGAGCGTGACCTGGGGGCACGCGTCCGCCCTTCGACCCGGGCCACGCCACAGCGACGCCCGATCCGGGACGCAACGCCACGCACGGCCCTGTGCCGTCCGAGTGGAATCGCGCTTGATGTGCTCGAGCGCTTTGAGCACCCGTGCATCGCTACCGCGCCCGAAGCGGAGCAGGACGTCGGTGATGACGTTGGTGTCGCATAACATCGATCCCCACTCGGGCTCGGCTTTCCCGGGGCGGCTTCTGAGCGCAAGGAACCGCCCCGAGCGGTCCTGGTGGGCGAGCAGGCTGTCGAGCAGCCGTTCCACGTGCTCGGAATCGCCGGCCCCCGCGCCCATGTCCGCGAGCAGGTTGAGGCGGTTTGGCAGGTACGCCGGACCGTGGTGCCCGGAAGGGCCGGCGTCTCCGTCGCCCCATGAAGGCAGGGTGTGCATGAGCTCGCGCACCCGCTCATCGGCGATCACCCTATCGTGGGCAGCGGCAGCCGCGCCCGCCGAGCCGGGACCCTCAAGGACATGCGCGTGGATCACCCATGCAGCATAGGGCTCGTCACTGGCGAGTACCCAGCCGATGACATCCTCGGCGTGATCGCCGAGGAACGCTGCCGCGCGCGCGGATTCCGATCTCATCCGGACCTTCCGTAGCCGGTCTGCTTGTGATTCTCCCCGAATCAGGCAGGGAAGCGACAGACAGAGCTACCCGCAGCATCAGCGCGTCAGGCCCGCGTTCAGACGCTGAGCTCAAGCAAGGGGCGTCCGGATGCCAGCAGCTCGGTGATCTCCTCGGCTCCGAGAGGCACGCTGCACAGGTGGCCCTGGATCACGTGGCATCCGTGACGGGCGAGGAACTCCAACTGCATCGGGTGCTCGACGCCCTCGGCGACGATATCGAGTTCGAGCAGCAGACACAGGTCGATCATCATCCGCGCGATCGCTGCGCTCTGCTCGTTCTCGTGTACGTCGCGCATGAAGGCCTGGGCGATCTTGAGCGTCTGGATCGGGAAGCGCTTGAGATACGAGAGCGACGAGTACCCGGTGCCGAAGTCGTCGATCGCGATCCGTACGCCGAGAGAGCGCAGCTGCTGCAGGACGTCGAGAAGGCGCTCGATATCTTGCAGCGCGGTGGTCTCGGTGATCTCAAGCTCCAGGCGTTCAGGTGCGAGCCCTGTTCGTTTGAGGATGCGCGATACCGTGCCGACCACATCGGCCTGCTGGAACTCCCGTGCCGAGAGGTTCACGGCGATCCGGCCGAACTCTATGGATCGGGACTCCCAGAGGCGGGCCTGAGCGCAGGCGGTCTCGAGCACCCACGGCCCGATGTCGGTCATGAGCCCGCTCTGTTCGGCCACCGCCATGAAGTGCGCCGGTCCGATCGTCCCGCGGTCAGGATGGTTCCAGCGCAGGAGCGCCTCGATGCCGATCACCTCGCCCGTGCGCGTGTCCACCTGTGGCTGGTAGTTGAGCTCGAGCTCGCCATGCGTCACCGCCTGGCGAAGCTGTATCTCGAGTTTGAGCCGATCCACGGCGTGAGCGCCCATCTCGGGGCGGTAGATCTTGTAGGCGTTGTGACCGTTCTCCTTGGCCGCATACATAGCCGTGTCCGCGTGTTTGAGAAGCTCGTGTGGGCTTTCGCCATGCTCCGGGTAGAGTGCGACCCCTATGCTCGCGGAGACGTGCAGCTCATGGTCGTGCACGTAGAACGGAGCTGCGAGCCCTTCGATGAGCCGCCGCGCGAACAGATCGGCATCCTCGGCACGTTGGATTCGGGCGATGACAGTGAATTCGTCACCGGAAAGGCGCGCGACCGTGTCTTCGTCGCGGACGATCTCGCGAATCCGTCGGCCGACCATGCACAGCAGTTCGTCGCCGACCGAATGGCCGAGCGTGTCGTTGATGACCTTGAAGTCATCGAGATCGAGAAAGGCGACTGCGATCGGGGCCTGATTGCGGCGAGCATGGGCGATAGATGCGCGAAGGCGATCGTGGAACAGCGTGCGGTTGGGCAGCTCGGTCAGCGCATCATAGTAGGCCATCCGGCGTATCGTGCGTTCGGCATGAAGGCGCTCGGTGATGTCGCGTGCCACGAACTGAACCGCCGCACGGCCGTCGAGTCTGACCGGAGTGCCCGTGAGCTCCACATCGATCGCATCTCCATCGACCCGCTTCAGCCGGACCGGAATCGGCCGGTCGAACGATCCGGTGTTGATGACCTCATCGAGGGCCTCTTGGCTGATGCCCGAACCGTTGGGCTCGAACAGGCCCGTGATATGCATGTCGAGCGCCTCGTCCGGGTGACCCAAACCAAGCAGCGCCGCTCCGGCGGAGTTGACGAACACCAGGCGGCCCTGCTCGTGCACGACGACCATGTCCGGCGAGTTGTCGAGCAGTGTGCGATGGCGTGCCTCGGAGTCGCGGAGGGCGCTCGCCGTGCGCTCCCGTTCCTCGACCTCGCGCTCGAGTCGGACGTTGGTCAGGGCGAGGTCGGCGGTTCGCTGGTCGATACGGGCTTCGAGGTCGTGGTTGTGTCGCGAGATCTCGTCTTGCGCGTACACGAGCTCGGTGATGTCACGCATCACCTCTACGACCGATTCGACCGACCCGTCGGCGTCGAGGATCGGATACTGCAGGCACGACAGCCAGCAGAGCTGCCCGCTGCTGTCGAGGGCCTTCAGTGTGAGCTCCCGGGGTCGTCCGGTTGCGACGACCTCCGTGAGCGTGCAGTCCGCGCAGCCCTCGGCGCTGCCGAGGATCGCCTGGTGACACGGTGTGCCGATCAGCTCTTCGGGGTCCCGGCCCGTGAACCGGCACGCGCGCGCGTTGGCGTAGGAGATCGAGCCGTCCGGGCGCAGGCCTACGACGACATCGGGGCTGTTCTCGTACATCGTTCGCGTACGATTGCGTTCTAGTCGGAGGGCCGATGTCATCTGCGAGCGGCTGGTGTACAGCACCTGGAGGAGTAGCGTGCCGACAAGAACCGCGGTGACGGCCAGGAGGCGGGAGAACGCGGTGTGCGGGCTCGGGCTGACCATCGACTGCGAGAAGGCGTAGCCGTTGAAGAGCACCCCGTCGACATAGGCGTGAATGAACCAGAGCGTGACCGATAGCGTCACCCCGGCGAGGGCGATGAGCGCCACCCGCTCCGCCAGGCTCAGAGCTCTGTCCCTCAGTATCGGCATATCTCCCCCAAGATGCGGTGCCGTACTGGGAGTATCGGGTGCCCCGGACCGCTTCTTGAGTGTATTGTGCGCACAGTCACAAGCTGTCGGGTGCCCGGGCCGGGCGAGCCGGGGGTGTTTCCCGGCCCTCGTTCAGTCTGCGGCCGCGTCCTCCCGGGCGATGCGCTGCAGCCCGAGCCGACCGGTGTAGGCGTGCCCGACGCCGAACATGAGAGCGCACGCCGCGAGCGGCCATGAGGGCAGTAGTGCCGAGAGCGCCAGGAAGTACACCGTCGGGGCCACGACCATGGGCAACGGGATCCCGAGCAGAGGTTCGAACAGCGATGCGTAGCTGCGTGCCCGGACCAGATAGCGCTCGATGGTCCCGTAGTACAGGAGAAGTGCCAGCGCCATGATGGCCACGGCGATCCACTGTGCGGGGCTGTTCACCTCTGCCGTAGCGACCAGTGCGATGAGGAATGCCCCTGCTTGCCCCAGCCGCTCGATCGGAAGGATGTAGCGCAGCCGGGGCGCCGACCCTGCGGGAAGAGGCGGCGGGACCTTGGTGGCCGGCACGACGAACAGGATCACGTTGGGTCCGAGTGCTGCGAGCGACAGGACCCATCCGGGCAGCGTCATGGTACTCCTCGGTAGGTGACGGACCGGATGCCCGCGACCAGGGGGAGTGTAGCGCATCCCCTGCGTCGGCGCGCAGGTTGCCCGGCGGCTACTCGAGAGCCACCGGGATCTCGGAGACGACCACGCGCGAGCCGTCCTTCGCCGAGCGGACCGAAGCGATGACCGCACCCGCTCCGGAGGCGCCGCCGCTCCACTCGATCGTGGCCTCGAACTCGCCGCGAGTCCCGGACCCCGACGTCGCCATGACCTGCTGCTCGGCGATGATCAGGCCGTCAGCGTCGGTGATCTCAAGGACGAACTCGGCCTCGTAGGTGTTCGCAGTTCCGCTGACGGTGAGGGGGCTCGATACCCTGCCGCCGAGCAGCGGCGATTCGATCAGCACCGCAGGAGCGAACTCCTCGTACGCATCTCGCGTCTGCGGTGATTGGATGAGGACGCCCTCTCCTCCCAGCGCGTCGACCGGCGCGCCGTCGAGGCGAAGCCTCACACCGCCGATCGTATCGAACTGCGTGAGCGTGAACACGAGCTGCGCAAGTCTGCCCCGCATGGAGAACGAGCCCCCACCCGAGGCGAAGGCCGAGCTGAGATCGACGGTCGCGACTCCGTCTTCAACCGAGATGCCGAGGAGTTCCGTGCCCCCGGGAATCTCCGATGTGACATTCAGGCCCGTCTCGGCGGTGTCGGGCCCGGACAGCAGGTGTTCGACCGCAGCCCGTGCGACCGCAGCGCCTTGCGCGATGCGCCCGGCAGCGACGAGCTTCTCGCCCTGGAAGAAGTAGACCGTCACGGGCGATCCCGGATCGGTCTCGTCGCCCTCCGGGGGCATCGCGGACGATCCTCCGCGCGTGGTGACATCCGACCCGTCGCTGCCCGAGGTGTCAGCTCCACATCCCCCGACCATCACGCTGCCGAGCAGCATCACAGCGGCGAGCACAATCCTCATGCGGGTCATGTTCATGGTGCACTCCCTGACAGGGCGTCCGTCTCAGGTACAGGATACCCCGCGCGGCGTCTGTGGGTCGTCACGGTGGTCACACGCTGCTCCCGCGCGCCGGGGGCACGCTCTCAAGTCGGCCGCGCGATTGCCGCGCAGGAGCGACCTCGCTATACTCGCCTTTGCGTTTCACTCGGTCATGCCCGGGTGACGCGGAGAGTTGTCCGAGTGGCTGAAGGAGCACGACTGGAAATCGTGTGTGCGGTTTGAAACCGTACCCAGGGTTCGAATCCCTGACTCTCCGCCATGACACACGCAACAGCTCCGGCCCCCTCGCAGGGACCGGAGCTGTTCTCGTCTTCGATATGCGTCCTGCGCTGCCCGGGTGGCTAGATCTTGGCTACGGGCAGATGCTCGGCCACGCGGAAAGCGGGTTCTGCCGCCTCGCTCTCGCGGCGCACCTTTCGTGACTCGAGGATGTCGTAGGCCATCAGCCCCAGGAACAGGGCGACTCCTGTGAAGGTCACGACCGTTCCGAAAACCCCGATGATGAGTATGAGCCCGGCTAGATACGTCATGATGTGCTCCCTCCACGAGCAGCGCTAATGACAAGGTACCCTCATCCCCACGCGAATGGGGCCACTTTGAGCGCCTCTTGGCCGAACCCTAACCGTCCGCTAACAGAGGCCGCGACTCGCCCACACAACAGCAGGAGACGCCGATGTGTGCGCACCGTGGACGCGCCTGCTTCACCTGCCATGACGCGGAGTTCTGCAAGGAGTGTCACGTGAATCACGAGCCCGACTGGCTTGAAGAGCACCCCGAGTTCGTGAAGGCCCGCGGCTCGACCTCGTGCGAGGAATGCCACAGCCGCTCGTTCTGCTCGTTCTGTCACACGGGGGAGTGACGAACAGCGCTAGTCGCGCGTGATGAAGCGCCCGAAGAACGCAGGGTGCGAAGCGGGCGTTCCCACCGGCACGAAGGCCACTCGGTCTCCTGCGTGTACGGCCGCATCGAGTCCGGCGATCCGGTGGTTGAGGAAGACGCCCTCAACGAGTTCGGCTGGCAGGCCGATCTCCTCGGCCAACGAGCGTGCGGACGCGCCGCTCTCGGGAACGGGCAACCACATGCTCGTCGGTCGCCCTCGCTCGCGCTGAACGGAGTGCAGAAGCGCCAGGCACCGGACGTAGGCGTGTGTGGCGTCTGTCATGGCTCTCCTCTCGGCGTCGCGGCGGGCACGGGAACGATCGACTCCCCCAAGGAATCTATTCCACCGGCAGAACCGGGTCGGACAGCTTGGCGATGTGGCAGTCCACGCAGAAGAGCGGCCCGTGGCAGCGCATACAGAACGACGTGCCGCGCTCTCGGGCCGTTGGCGGGTGCTGGGCGATCCACGGGCCCTTCGCCGGCTCATACCCCTCGTGATGGCACATGCTGCAGAAGTTGAATCCCTGGCGGTGGCAGGTCATGCACACCGTGTCGTTCTTCTTGGAGACGAGCCCGTGGCTGGTTGCGCCCTCGGACCAGCCCGCGGGGTGAGGCATCTCCAGTCCGTGGCAATCGTCGCAGAGACTGACGTCATGACACATGAGGCAGAGCGAGCGATCGGCGAGCGCCGAGGTGCCGTGGTCGATGGTCTCCCACTGGGATGCCGGTGTGTGCGATTCGGGCGTGAGCTTGAACGACGGGGGATGGCAGAGGCCACACTCACCGGAGGCCTCGACGATGTCCGCCCGTCCGTGGCAGGCGAAGCACCGCCCCATGAAGAGGAGCGCCTGATCCGCGCCCGGATCCGGGTGCGCGATCCACAGGTGACACGATACGCATGCGCCGTTGCGCTCCGCGTGTTCCGTGTGGTCTATCAGGACCTCACGTCCGGTCGCTGCACGGCCGGGTTCGTGGCATCTCAGGCAGATGGAATCCGGAATCGTCGTGGTGGTCTCGATCGAGATCGTTCCGGTGGTTTCCCCCAGGCGCGAGAGGTGTGCGCTCACATCGCGGGTGAGGACCTTCGCGCGCCACGCCATGCTGACCGGGAACTCGTACCACGGGCGTGGTGTCTCGTGGCACGCTGCACACCCGATCTGAGCGTGCGCGGATGTCTTCCAGGCCTCGACCTGGGGTCGCATCTCATGGCAGGAGCTGCACAGGGCAGGCGATGCCGTGACACGGGCGAAACCCGCCCCGAGAGCGAAGAGGGCGAGGATCACCGCGGCGGTGATCCAGGCGATGCGGACGATGGAGTGCGCGCGTGCCCCGGGGCTCCGCTCGCGCCGTTCGTGATCCCGAGTGGTGGTCATCGCTTCCAATCCGGTGGTTCGACTGCTCCCGGGGGCGACGAAATGGGATGTCCACAGGTCCGGGTGATGCCGCAGACGCTACCGACCAACTCGTTCCCACGTCAAGTGGAATCCATGCCACACGGTGCCGTTTGGGTAGAGTGCTAACAGAACCTGAACATCACACTAACTCCTCGCCAACCTCAAAGCACCCTCGCGCTGCAATACTGCTTCCAGGTCTTCACAGTAGTTCAGTGTGCATCGCCGTGTGGCCGCGAAGACCCCGCACAGAACGACAGGAGAGTGTATGGGTGGACCATCAACACGAACGGTCGTGCGTCCTGAGGAGGGCCGGCTGTCACGGTTGGTCCTCGCGGGCGCGATCGTCGCGTTCGCCGTCTTCGTCGCATGGCCGGTCTCGCCTGCCGTCGCCGGACAGGCGGCCTCAGGTGAACTGCTGTTCTACCCGTGCGACAGCTGCCATCCCGTCTCGGTAGACCCGGGCACCAACAAGCCGACCCGTCCGCTCCCCAACGAGTTCCCGGGTCACGACGTCGTTCTCGTCGGGCACGACAGCCTCGGGGCCGGGAGCGCGGCCTGCCTCACCTGTCATGACGATCCCGCGCGAAACCCCGGCATGCTCAAGTTGGTGGACGGCAGTCTCGTCGACATCCAGGGTGACACCGCGAAGGTCTGCTACCGCTGCCACTCCGACAAGTACAAGGCGTGGGAAGCAGGCACGCATGGCAGGCATCAGCCCTCGTGTACCTCGGCCGGATGTCACGACCCCCATACGCCCGGGTGGATCTACGCCGGCCCGCTGCTTCCATTCGTGGGCAATGGCTTCCAGTTCAAGGTGCTGCCCGAGCGCGAGGCCTTCTCGCCGCTCGCTCCTCCCGCCCCCGAGCCCGCCGTCGAGACGCCCGCATGGCTTCGTATCGTCGCCCTCCTGGGCTTCCTTGCGGCAGGCGGTCAGGCAGGCATGCTGATCCGAGGGAGGATGAAGCGATGAGCCGCAACGACGAGCGCGACCAAAGCGCTGACCAGGTCGACGTACCCGAGGCCTGCCCCACGCTGTCGAGGCGACGCTTTGTCGAAGGCATAGGCGCGACCGCCGGCCTGATAGCGGCCGGGGTGGTTCCGGCCCTGATGTCGGCGGCACCCGCGTCGGGATCCGAGTCCGAGGCCGTCGAAGGCGGAACCGGTATCGAGCAGATCGCAGAGCACAGCGGTGCCATCAACTACCCGGGCAAGCCGGTCTCGTACGCCAAGGACTTCCCTGCGGGTGACGAGAAGTGGGCCATGGTCATCGATGTGAAGGCCTGTGTCGGGTGTCGCAAGTGCGTCTATGCGTGCGTCAGAGAGAACAACATCGGCCGAACATCCGGCTTCACCTACATCCAGGTGCTTGAGATGCAGCTTGGCTCCAACGAGACGGAGCATGGCACGCTCGACTACGAAGAGGGTGGCAGGCCGGACAAGTGGTACATGCCGGTCCAGTGCATGCACTGCGCCCAGCCCAGCTGCGTCTTCGGCTGTCCGGTCAAGGCCACCTGGCGGGAGCCGGACGGCATCGTGGTCATCGATTATGACAAGTGCATCGCGTGCCGTAACTGCATGACCGTGTGCCCCTACGACGCGAGGCACTTCAACTGGGTCGAGCCGGAGGTTCCCAAGAACGAGGTCAATCCACTGGTTCCGGTCCATGAGAAGGCTGGGGTCGTCGAGAAATGCACGTTCTGCGTCCAGAGGACCAGGAAGGGCGGGACGACCGCATGCACCGAGGCGTGTCCCGTGGGCGCGCGCTCGTTCGGCGATCTGAACGACCCGAACAGCGACGTGTCTGTGCTGCTCAGGACCAGGCGGTCGTTCCGTCTGAAAGAGGAGCTCGGGAACGAGCCGGTCATCTGGTATGTGGGGTGATGGGACGTGACTGAGATCTCCTCAAGGCCGGGCGTGGTTCGCTTCATCGGCGTCGACTTCGACTTCGGCGCACTGCGCACGGCGAGCCGCGCGTACTGGGGATTTGTAGCTATCCTCGGGGTCTTCATCCTCATGGGCGCCGTGTCGTGGGTCGCGTTCATCTCCCACGGTGGAAGCGTGATGGGCATGCGCGACAGCAGCCCATGGGGGCTGTGGTTCACGAACTACATGTACTACGTTGGCCTCTCGGCAGGCGGGCTCGCCGTCTACGCGAGCGTGCACCTCTTCGGCGCCGAGCAGTTCCGGCCACTCTCGCGGCTCGCAGTGCTTCAAGCCGGCGTGCTCGTGATGATGGCGTTGCTGGGCATCATCAGCGACATGGAGCGGCCGGCCCGCATGATCTGGTTCATGCTCACTCCGAACCCCGCGTCACCGTTCGTCTACACCGGTTCCGCAGCGGGACTCTACATGGTCCTGTGCTTTGTGGACCTGTGGGTTCTCATCACGGGCAAGGGCGGCCACAAGCTCGCTCACCGGATGACCCTCATCGCACTGCCGGCAGCGGTGTATCTGCATACCACCACGGCGTTCGTGCTCTCGCTCAACAAGGCGAGGGAGTTGTGGCACACGGCCGTTATGGTCCCGATCTTCCTGACGTCCGCGACCGCCTCGGGCATCGCGCTCCTGATCATCTTCGCCTATGTGGCGACCAAGGTGACCACGATCAGGTTCAAGCCGAGCATGTTCAGGAGCCTGGCGACGCTCATGGCCACGGTGGTCATCATCGATCTGTTCCTGCTGATCGTCGAGGTCCTCTCCGTCTTCTGGCTGACCTCGGCGAAGACCGGACACACGGTCCGAATGGCCGAGTTTCTCACCGGGCGCTACGGGTGGTTCTTCCTGCCGGTGCTGATTCTCGGGTTCACCGCGTTCACGCTTCTGGCGCGCACGTCGACCCGCCATCTTCCGAAGGTCCAGTTGACGGCCGCAGTGATGTACGTGGTCGCCATCTTCCTCAAGCGCTACGTCCTGATGTCGATGGGCTTCTCATACACGACGCTTGGACAGCCCTCGCCGATCTACTTCCCCAGTCTCATCGAGACACTGCTGGCCCTGGGTATCCTGGCCTTCGGGGTTCTCTTCGTGACCGTCGCGATCAAGGTATTGGAGATCGAGGTGCCCGAAGACGAACACGAACCGGCGCTCGAGCACGCGGCGCTGCAGGACGCGCCCCGCCTGGACGGCCCCGGCGAACCCGCCCTTGAGACGGGGGTGACGTCGCTGTGAGCCGGAATCTCCCCAACATACTCACGGGCCCCCTCAAGGGAGCGCCCCGACGGGCACTGCTTCTCGGCCTCGGCGTCGTGACAGGCGTCGTGGTGCTGGCGTTGGCTGTCGCCCTCGTAGCGACGGCGCGCCCGGCATTCCTCGGCGGGTATTCGGATCTCAAGATGAACTACACCACGCTTCAGGCGTCGGAGCATGCCGAGCTGACGTGCGACCAGTGCCACCGGGACAGGCGCGGTCCGCTCGTCTACGAAGCTGCGCTCGTCGGCGACTTCTACCGTGGCGTGTTCGGGAAGCCCGACACGCCCGTCTTCGTCAAGATGTCCAGGCCCGACAGGGGCGCGTGCCTCGCCTGTCACGAACATGCGTGGAGCGACAACATCGAGCGAACGGTGGCGATCCCGCACCCTGCGCACCTTCGCGTCGCCGAGGAGACGCGTGACTGCGTCGAGTGTCACAAGTGGACCGGGCACGAGGAAGAGTATCTCGAGGAGCACAAGGAGATGCCCTTCAGCGCGGTGTGCGCGTCGTTCGGCTGCCATGTGGGCACGCAACCCGAGGGTTCGTGCGGCAACTGCCATCACTCGCTTCAGGAGGAAGGCGTCGAGTGGAGGCTCGTCCACAAGCGGATCGTTCAGGAGAACGGGCCGAACGCGTGTCTCGAGTCATGCCACAAGGCCGATCAGTGCCGCATGTGTCACACGACCGGCAAACGCCCCGACTTCCCGACCGACGGCGCGAGCACGGCCGTCAAGGCCATCGAGCGCGAGCACGTCAAGAAGGACTGGATGGAGATGCACGGCACGTACGCTCTCGAGGACGAGGCGACATGCTTCGCGTGTCATGTCTCGGTGGGCGAGTGCGAGGATTGCCATGCGGACCGGCCCAAGTTCCACGGCCTGAAGTCCACGTGGCTCGCCCGCCACAAGGAGTTCTCCGAGGACGAGCGCCGGTGCCTCACGTGCCACGAGAAGCCCTGGTGCGAGGAGTGCCACGCGAAGTTCAAGGAGATGCGTTAGGTGTCGGACCGACTCGACATGCCGCGAGGCGAGGGCGACATCGGCGATCAGCCAGAGAAGCGGCGGATTCACTTCCCGCTGAAGAGCGCTGTGGCCCTGGTCGTGATCGTCCTTGTCGGCCTGCCGGTCTTTTCGATGCTCCAGCCGGGCTACTACCATCGCTATGCGGACCTCAAGCCGCGCATGGAGAACTGGAGTGTGTCGACGCACGCACGCATTCCCTGCGCAGGGTGTCATGTGGAGCCCGGTCCCAAGGGCTACCTCGCATTCGCGACGCACTCGATTCCCGCGTTCTACTCGCAGCTCGTCAACGGACCACGCCCGGCCAACCTGCTGAGCATCCCCGACACTGACGCCTGCCAGAAGTGCCACACTACCTACCGCGACGTATCGCCGGCAGGTGACCTGCTCATTCCGCACCGCGCACACGTCGAGATTCTCGAGCTCAACTGCTCGCTATGCCACAAGGACCTCGTGCATTCGGAGAACGATCAGGGCTTCAACTCGCCCGAGATGATCTCGTGCCTGGAGCTCTGCCACGACGGGGAGCAGGCGACCGCCGAGTGCGTCGACTGCCACACCCGCAAGAACGTGCCGGACAGCCACGACCGCAAGGACTGGCTCACGGTGCACAGCGAGATGACCAAGACGGACGATTGTGGTGAGTGCCACGCATGGTCACCTGATTTCTGCGCCGAGTGCCACGCCAAGCGCCCCGAGTCCCACGCCGGGAACTGGAAGAAGCTCCACCAGTTCCCCGCTCTCGAGCGCGGGGACAAGGGCTGCACGACCTGCCATGCCGAGGAGTTCTGCAAGCAATGCCACGACTGACGGGACGCCACGATCGCCCATCGTCCCGAGGAGGAACGGTGCCGGAAGAAGCCACGAAGGCGCGCAGGAAGGGTCTGAGGGGGCTGCTCGACCGCTCCCGTGCATCGGTCGCGATGAGCCCGCGCCGCCGGCGCCTGCTCCTGCGTCTCGGCATCGCAGGGCTCGTCCTCACGGCGATCGTCATCGTCCCGGGGTATCTCGCCGCGCAACCGAAGTTCCTTGAGCGCTACGCGAACATGGAAGCCGAGTACGAGACATGGGAGACGTCGGTTCATGCGAAGGTGGCCTGTCAGCGATGCCACAACTCGCCCGAGCTTCTCTCTCGTGCCCGGTACAGCGCACGGATGCTCGGCGAGTTCTACGTCTCGCAGGTGCTGCGGAACAGAGAGCCGGACCTCCTCGGCACACCCCCGAACGACGCGTGCCTGAGTTGCCATGCGGACCTGCGCACGGTCTCGCCATCCGGAGACCTGAACATCCCGCACAGCGCCCACGTCGACATCCTCGAACTGGACTGCATCGCGTGTCATATCTTCCTCGTTCACGAGGAGAGCCCTGAAGGCAAGCACACGCCCCGCATGGTCGATTGCCTGACCTGTCACGACGGCAAGCAGGCCAAGAACGCCTGCACGACCTGTCATACGGAGAAGGCGGCTCCGGAGAACCACGGGACTCCGGATTGGGCGATCGTCCACGCGTCGAAGCAGTCCGAGGTCGACTGCGCCAGCTGCCATGATTGGACGGAGAACTGGTGCGCCGAGTGCCACTCAAGGCGCCCGAACTCACACATCGAGAAGTGGCGCAGCCAACACCGATTCCAGGTGGAGAAGCGGCGCAACTGCGAGGCGTGCCACGTGGCGGACTTCTGTATCGTATGCCATGGTGAGGTGCCCGCTTTGAACTTCGACCCGGCCCTCAAGCTCGTCGAATAGGTGAGGGCTGCCGATGACGACGCCCGACCACGACGCGGACGGCGTACCACCTGACGCGAATGCGACGGGGCGGGCGGGTCGACGGCGCTCGTGGGTCCCGGGCACGGTCTTCGCGGTGCTGTTCGTGACGTTCGCGATTCCGGCGTACTTCACCGCCACGCCGGCCCGCTGTGCGAGCTGTCACGAGATGGAGCCCTACTACGAAAGCTGGCAGTCGTCGTCCCATCGGGCTGCTGCGTCCAATTGCCTGTACTGCCACGCCAAACCGGGGCTGCTGGGGTTCGCGATGTACGAACTGGCCTTCTACCGCGAGATCGTCGGCCATATCGCGGGTGCCGAGGTCTCCTCGGCAGGCTTTGAAGGTCCCGGCACCGACTCGTGCCAACGCGACGAGTGCCATTCCCTGAACCGCGAGGCCTCGAACTCCGGCGACCTGAAGATCAACCATCGGGCGCATGTCGTGGATGAGGGACTCGGCTGTAGCGGGTGCCATGCGGGGGCGGTCCACGAGGGCGTGGGCGGTCGGCTCAAGGTGCCTCCCATGGAGACGTGCAAGGAATGCCATGCCGAGGACATGCAGACGTGCGAGTACTGTCACGCCGGCAAGGTTCTGCCGGATGCACCGGGGACGCACTAGGCGCCCCGAAGGAGGGTCATGACGGTCCAACACATACTGGTCGTCGATGATGAGGAGTCGATCCTCAAGGTGATCGAGTACGCCCTGAGAAACGAGGGCTACGAGGTCCACACAGCGGGCGACGCCGCGGCCGCTGAGGACCTGTTCGCCCGGTTCTCGCCGGCGCTCGTCATTCTCGATGTGATGCTGCCCGGCAAGTCGGGGCTTGAGATCGCCCGCGACCTGCGGGCCCGTTGCGATGTCCCCATCCTCATGCTCTCTGCGAGAGCGGACGAGGTGGACCGCATCATCGGTCTTGAGATCGGCGCCGACGACTACGTCACCAAGCCGTTCTCTCCGCGTGAGCTCGTCAGTCGCGTGAAGGTCATCCTGCGCCGGGCGAGCGCGGCCGCCGACGACAAGGCGAGGATCGTTGTCGGCGATCTGCAGATAGACACGCTTTCCCGGCAGGTGAGTGTGGGCGATGGCCCGATCCACCTGACGCGGACCGAGTACGAGGTGCTGCTGCACCTGGCCAGACACCCCGGCACCGTGTTCTCGCGCGACGCGATCCTGGCTTCACTGTGGGACGCAGCGCCCTTCGGCGACGAGCGGGCCGTAGACGTGCACATCCACAACATCAGAGAGAAGCTCGAACCGGACCCGAAGCATCCGATCCACATCCTGACGGTCAGAGGCGTCGGGTATCGTCTCGCGGGGCCCGACTGATGGCGAGGCCGAGCCGTTGGTCCCGGGTTCGACTCGCAGCGGCCTGTCTGCTGTTCCTTGCGCTGGCAGGCGCGCTGTACCTCACGTCCACGCCCCAGCGGAGTCCCGTCCAGACGTGGACCACGTGGGGGTGGACGCTCCGGTACGAGGCATTCCCGGTCGAGGATCGGACCGAACTCGAGGAGATCCACGCCGCGGCCGACACGGGCTCCCGCGAGCAGTGCGTCGCGTGTCATGGGGCGAAGAAGGACTCCCAGCTGCCGGTTCACCGTATCCACCTCCAGAGCGGGCTGCTACCGAACCTCTCGTGCCCTGATTGCCATCCCCGGGTCGATCTTGGGCCGCGAGGGGCCACCGCGATCGCAACGTGGGTGGATGTCGGCTTCTGCAAGACCTGCCATTCTGCGTTTCCCGGACTGCAGTCCGGATCGCATATGCAGAGCGATGACCTGAACGCCGACTGCATGATGTGCCACATGGGGGAACGGGCGATACGTCACGCGCAGCCGTACCTGTCTCAGGTCATACCGGCATCGGAATGCAAGGGCTGCCACGGCGGACGCGTGCTCCCGTGGACGCCCCGGCACGAACAGGACGATTGGCTGGAGAATCACGGGCCCGAGGCGCTCGATGCGGGTGCGGAACACTGCTTCGAGTGTCATGACTTCGGGCTCAAGTTCTGCGACGAGTGCCATGCCGAGAAGCCGCAGTCGCATCTTCCCGAAGATGAATGGAAGGACCGCCATCCGGCGGAAGCCCGGGCGGACACGAGGGCGTGTTATACGTGTCACGAGACCGGGCACTGCAAGGAGTGCCATGTGAGTCATGAGGAGGGATGGCTGGTGTCCCACGCAGCGTTCGTCACCGAGCGCGGTGAGTCGAGCTGCACCGAGTGTCACAGTCTCTCGTCGTGCGCCTTCTGTCACAGAGAGGTCGCGGGTGCGACCGAGTCGCCGACGCCGGCGTCACCGCCCGCCGCCGGCGAGCTATAGCAGCGCACCGACCGCCGTGAGGACTGCGACCCCGATCGCGGCCGAGGACCCCAGGACGATGGCGAGACGTCGGTTCCCGGGCTCGTGTGCGGGAGATCGATCGAGGAACGGCAGGGTGACGAGAGCGGCGCTGAGTGCGGCTGCGAGTGTGAGCGCGAGCCATGCCGGCACGATCCGGGTCAGTGCCGTGATGGATGCGAGGTACCACGGAGGCCGGGCGCTCACGACCGCTGCCATAGGGTCGGCCTTGAGGTCGAGCACGGCCGGCACGAGGATCGCGAGTGCGGCATACAGGCTGAGCAGCAGCACGACGTTCGTTGCCGCCGACATCATCTGATCCGGGTAGAAGGGGACGGTCTCATCGGCAGATGTGTTCCCAGCGTCGTCCGATGAGACCGAGCGAGCGGGCCCGAACGTGACGCTGTGCTTGCGTGCGGTCAGCAGATGCGCCACGAGCGCTCCTGCGAGCGCCGCGGGGAGGACCGTGACGTGGGCCGCGTGGAACCGGGTCAAGGCCGTCGCACCCAGGCGGGCCCCCCCGAGCAGGGCCCCGGCGACCCACTCGCCGACGAGCGGCGTCTCGCGCAAGAGCGAGATCGCGGCCGCCGTCCCCCAGTAGGCCTTCTGGTCCCACGGAAGAAGGGCTCCGGCGAACGCCAGCGCGAGCACGGCGCCGAGGGCCACCGCACCGAGGACCCAGCTGACCTGACGCGGGTGCTTGTACGAAGCGGTGAGGAACATCCGCACCGCATGGAGTGCGGTGAAGATGATCGTCAGATGCGCTCCCCAGACGTGTACCGTGCGGATGAGCCACCCGTATGGCATCACGTTCGCCAGGTAGTAGACGCTCACGTACGCGCGGTCGGGAGTCGGCTGGTACGAGAAGGTCATGAAGAGGCCGGTCAGCCCCTGCAAGATCAGGCAGGTGAGGGCGAGACCACCGAAGTAGGGCCAGGGGCGCACTCTCCATCGCGATAGCACTTCGGCGGGTCTGCGCCTGACGGCCCGATCGCTCAACGTCGATCCTCTCGAGTGCGCGATCCGTTTTCGGATCTCGCGTTAGAGGATAGCGCCGATGCGTCGGGCCGTGCCAGTCGGGGCATCTGTGGCGACTCTGGTCTAGTGAAGGCCGGTCCCGATTCCGATGCCGCGCGCGTGCCTGATGCCGCGAGCCAGCTCGAACTCGGGAATCGTGACCGGATGCTGCGGCTCCGAGGGGAAGGAGCGACGCGCCTCGGCACTCGCGGCGAGCAGGAACAGGACGCCTGCGAGCATCATCGGTGCGACGAGCACGAAGGACATCAGGATCCAGACGCCCATCTCCCAGGCGTAGAGCGCCCCCCAGACCACGACCGCGGCAGATGCTGCGAAGAGAAGGACGCCAGCGAGGCGTTCGTAGACCCAACCCATGAGCAGGATCACCATCGCGGCGACGAACGGCCACATGGCGGTCTGAACCGATTCGATCAAGCTCATGTCCTTGAACATATAGGGGCCCGAGAAGGCCGCGACCATCCAGAACACGCCGCCGGCGATAACGAGACCGCGAGCGAAGATGCGCCCCACGTTCTCGATGGCGCTTTGCTGATCGTGCGTCTGCTCTGTCATGACGGACTCCCTGTTCGGTAGAGGCCTGCCGCCCGTGCGACGTGGCCGTATGTCCCTACAAGGAGTCTACGTCCCGAAGATGGGAATCGGGTTTGCGCAACGTTAGGGTTGTGCTAATTCGCCACAGGCAGGTCGAAACGGAACGAGACGCCCTCGCCGGGACTGGACTCGACCCCGACGACGCTTCCGTGCGCTTCGATGATCTCCTTTGCGATCGAGAGCCCCAGCCCGGTGCCCCTCGGCGTGGTGCGCGATTCGTCGACGCGGAAAAAGCGGTCGAACAGCCGCGGAATCACCGTCGGGTCGATGCCCGAACCTTCGTTGTGCACCTCGAGCGTGACCATCCCATCGTGAACGGCTGCAAGCAGCGTGACGACACGGCCCCCACCGGCGTGCTTGAGTGCGTTGTCGACGAAGCCGATGAGAACCTGCTTGATCCGGTCCCTGTCGCAGCGCGCGCTGAGGGGCTGCCCGGGGACGACGACCGAGACCGTGACCTCGGATTGGTCGGCGAGCGGCCGCATCACAAGCGCGACCTCCTCAAGCAGCTCGCGCACGGGCACCGGTACGCTCGAGAGCTTGAGACCGCCCGCCTCAAGCTGGGCAAGCGTCAGCAGGTCGGCCACGAGTCTGCCGAGGCGATCGACCTCAAGCGTCATCGTGCGCAAGAAGTCGTCTCGAACCTCGCTGTCGTCGGTCGCTCCGTCGGTCAGCAGCTCGAGCAGGCCCTTGACCGCTGCGATAGGCGTGCGCATCTCGTGACTCGCGTTCGCGACGAACCGGCGTTGGGCGTCTTCCAGTCGCTGCCTCTCGGTGACGTCGCTCATGAGCAGAACGGCGCCTTCGGTTTCGCCGTCCGCGGGAGCGATCGGGGTGCTGTGCAGCAACACGGTGCGGTCATTAAGGGCTGTGGTGCCGGAAACGTCTTCGCCCGCAAGCCCCTGGGCCACGAGATCGATGATCGTCTCGTCTTCCGTGAGCTCTGCGACGTGGCGGCCGACGATATCCGTGGCGTCGGCGGGTAGCCGCAACAAGGCGAGCGCCTCCGGGTTGATCACTCGGACGGTGCCTTCGGGGTCGAACGCGATCACGCCTTCCCCCAGGGACTCGATGACGGTCGCGATCTCCTGTTCGCGCTCCCGCAGTGCGGAGAACGCCTCACCCAGCGTCACGGCCATGCGGTTGTACGACTCGGCGAGCTCGTATATCTCGTCCGGGACGGGACCGGTGGGAAGGCGTTGGTCGAAGTCGCCCCCGGCGATCGCCACTGCAGCCGCCGACATCTGTCGCACGCGGCGGCCGATGAACTCGGCGAAGCCCAGACCGAGCAGGCCCGCGACGATGAGGGCGACCCAGAACGTCGTCCAGAGTCGGCTTCTCACCGCATCGAGAACCGCCAGCGAGTCCGCGACCGAGCTCGAGGTGACGACGACCGCCGCGCGGCGCCCCTTCGCGTCATAGACCGCCTTGCCCGCCACGACGTAGCCGCCGGGCTTGAGCGTCATGTGCGTGAAGTGGGGTGAGTCGGCGAGCCCCTCGACGAACGCTTCGTCGAGCACCTCATCCGGCGGACCGCCTTCGTGTGCTGCGATCCTGATCGACCCGTCGACGTCGTAGACCCAGACGTCGTCGCCGTAGATCTGGCGGAACTGCCCCACCGCCTCGCGTATTCGCGCCAGGCTCTCGACCGTGAGCGGGTACTCGTTGCTGAGCTGCGAGGCGAGTGCCGAGGCGTCGCTGATCTGATCCGCCTCGGCGAGTTGCCGAAGGGTGAGACCCAGACCCTGAGACAGCGATACCGACAGGACCAGGATGGCGACGACAATGACGATGACGAAGAGTTCGGTCTGCCACAAGCGGACCGAGCGCCGCCTGATCGGGGCCATGACCTACTCCTGCCTCAGCCGATACCCGAAGCCCCGAACGGTGAGGATGTAGTCAGGATTCCGGGGATCGAGTTCGAGCTTCTCGCGCATGTTATGGATGTGCACGTCGATGGCCCGCTCGTCACCTACGGGAGCTTCGTCCCAGAGCGCGGTGAGGATCTCGGTCCTCGAGTAGACCTTGCCCGGATGCCGGGCGAAGAGCTGGAGCACGCCGTACTCGGATGTCGTCAGGTGCACGGGCTTGCCGCGCATGGTGACCTGCCGCGAGTCGGAGTCGAGGGTGAGGTCGCCGATCGTGATACGGGGACGCTCGCCGGCGCTGCGGTCCACCCGGCGCAGTATCGCCTTGACGCGGCTCGTGAGCTCGCGCGGCGAGAACGGTTTGGTCACGTAGTCGTCGGCGCCGAACTCCAGGCCGAGAATGCGGTCGACCTCGTCTCCACGTGCCGAGAGCATGATGATGGGCACGTTCGAACTCTGTCGGATGTCACGCGCGAGCTCCAGGCCGCTCTTACCCGGAAGCATGACGTCGAGGATGAGAAGGTCGGGCTTCACCTCGTCGATGAGGAAGGCGCCACCGGCCGCGTCCGTGGCAGTGTGGACCTCGAATCCCGCCTGCTCGAGTGCGTAGGCGACGACCTTGAGTATCGAGTCCTCGTCATCGACCGCGACGATACGTACTGGCATTCAGGCTCCGGTGTCCGTGGCCGATACCTCGATGCCCATTATGGAGTATCCCGCCTGTTCGGGGAATCGACCGGGCCGCTCCGCCGCGGGACGTGCGCAGAGGGGGGTTCCGGAGGGCGTCGCGCCATGGTAGGCAGGCGCACCAGGTACAGCGTCACGCCAGCTGCCGTGAGAACCATGAGGGCGTCTGCGAGCGGATGGGGCACGAAGAGGACGGCCGACGCGATGACGCTCGCCCACAGCGTCGAGATGGCCACGATCTTCGTCCTGCGCCCGAGCCCCTGGCCCGCGAGATACCCCGCGATCTGCCCGCCGAACACGGGGTGAGAGATCAGCCACGCGTGCAGTCTCTCCGAGCTGCGCAGGAAACACGCTGCCGCAAGAAGCACGAACGGCGTTGTCGGAAGCACGGGCAGCGCCATGCCGAGGAGCCCCAGTCCGAGGAAGATCCAGCCGAGTACGAGCAGCAGGTACCTGTGCATGCGCGGCTTCGACCTCCGATCTCGTGGCCATGAGGGGCCATTGCGGCTTCAGGCCCCGATGATAGCCGAGGAATGACGCAAGCCACGCATGCGATGTGCCGATACACTGTGATGGGCAACAGATCGCGATCCTGGAGGGCGAGCGTGGGGGCGACGGTCAAGACAGCCGTGGCTATCGCTGGCCACCGCTACATTCGCGAGACGTTCGGGGAAGCCGCCTGGGGCCGGATCCTCGAGCAGCTCTCGCACGAGGATCGCGAGCGCCTGGCCGAAAGTGCAGGAGCCGGGCAGTTCCCGGTCGCGGTGGACGGTCGGCTGTTCGCAGCACTCGTGGAAGCGCAGTTCGCAGGCGACCGGATAGCGGCCGCGGCCGAGCTGCGCAAAGGGGGGGCGCATCAGGCGGATGTGCTGCTCGACGGCATCTTCGACGTCTTCGCCCGGTTCGTCTCACCCCAGCAGGCGTTCCGTAGCGCAGGCCCCATCTTCACGTCGGTGTATTCGGGCTGTGTGACATCGAGCACGGACTCCGCCGCAAGCGGCAGGGGTGGCGCGATCCACGTCGTTGGACTTGGCGAAAGCGCCTTCATCGCGCCGTGGCAGTGCGGTTTCATCGAGCACGGGCTGGTCCGCTTCGGCGCTGTGAGCGCGCAGGTCACCGAGCGCTGCTGGGAGTCGGGCATGGACTCGAGCACGGAACTCATCTACGACGTGATCTGGGAGTAGTGGCGGAGGGCGGATCATCACGTGGGCGAGGCGTTCGATCGAATGACAGCACGTGCCGAGGACTACCTCGAACAGCTTGCCGGCCGCTATCCCGACCGGAGCGTTGGAAGCGCAGGCAATCTCGCGGCGACCGACCTGTTCGCTCGAGTGGTCGGGGGATTCGGGTTCGAGGTCGCTCTGACCTCGTTCGAGTGCGTCACGTGGCAGCCCGGCAGCGCCTCGCTTGAGTGCGGCGGTATCAGGCCGGAGCTGCATATCGGCCCCTACTCGCTTCCATGCGACCTGCGCACACCGCTCGTCGCGGTCTCCTCGGTGGAGGAGCTTGAGAGCGAAGTGGTGCGGGGGGCGGTCGTGCTCATGCACGGTGGTCTGGCAAGCGGTCAGTACATGCCCCGCAACTTCACGTTCTACAACCCGGACAGCCACCGGCGCGTCTACCGCGCGCTCGACGACTTCGAGCCCGCAGTTGTTCTGGCGGCCACCGGCCGGGACCTGGAGATGGTCGGCTCGCAGTACCCGTTCAACGTGTTCGAGGACGGCGATCTCGATGTCCCGAACGCGTACCTCCGGGACGTGGACGGCGAGCGGCTGCTCGCCCACGCGGGTGCGGAGGCGCATGTGCGCATCGAGTCACTTCGCGTGCCCTCGGTGGGAGAGCATGTGGTGGCGACGGTGCGTGGCGACCGCCCGGGTCGCGTCGTGGTGTTCGCGCACATCGACAGCAAACAGGGCTCTCCCGGGGCTATCGACAACGCGGCCGGCGTAGCGACCCTGCTCGTGTTGGCAGGACTGCTTCGGAGTCGTGAGGGCGGGCTGACCGTCGAACTCGTTCCGCTCAACGGGGAGGACAACTACGCGAATCCGGGCGAGATGATGTGGGTCGCCGAGAACGAGGGGCGCATGGACGACATCGTGCTCGGCATCAACGTGGATGATGCAGGCCGCCTGGGTCAGGAGACACAGGTCTCGTTCTACGATGTGCCGCCGGGGATCGATCGTGTGGTGCGGGGCGCCATGAAGGCACACGCCGGCTTCGAAGAAGGCCGACAGTGGTTCCAGAGTGATCATGCGATCTTCGGCATGTATGGGCGGCCTGCGATCGCGATCGCCTCGAGCGACATGGAGGGATTCATGGCGCAGGCCTGTCACACGGAACGTGACACGGTCGAACTCGCCGATCCGTCCGCGATCGTCGAGATCGCGGGCTTCCTGCGAGAGGTGATTGACGGTCTGGTCGGGGCAGGGAATCCCTAGGCAAGCGTCTTGCGCAGGTACTCCAACTCCGCATCGCCCTCGGGTTCCGGGAACAAGCTGGCCAGACGCTCGGCCCGATGTTCCATGTCCAGGTTCACTGTCGTCACCTTCTTCCGACGGACGCGTGAGTACGTGGACCAGATGTACGTCCCCATCGGCGCAGAGTCCAAACATCGCCGAGGTCAGGACGGGACCACCATCCACTCGGTTCGAGCGGGCGCGTGTATGGAATACTCACAAGTGTCCACCCCGGCCCGCTGACCCACGATCGCACGCGGGCCCCGAAGAGGGGAGCCACATGAGCGAGCAGCCGGCGATTCGCGCCGAGGGTCTCACCAAGCACTACGGCAAAGTGCGGGCTCTTGAGAATCTCGATCTTGATATCGCGGCAGGAGAGATATTCGGGTTCCTCGGCCCCAACGGGGCGGGCAAGACCACTACCATCCGCACGATGATGGACGAGATACGGCCCACATCCGGCAAGGCCTCGATCCTCGGGATGGACACCCATGCCGGAAGTCTCGAGATCCGGAAGCACATCGGGTACCTGCCGGGCGACCTGGCGATATACCCGAACCTCACAGGCCACGACACGATCACGTACTTCGCCAATCTGCGCGGCGGTGTCGACAGGGGCTACGTCGCGGAACTCGCTGAGCGGCTCGACGCGGATCTGTCCAAGAAGGTGGGCGATCTGTCTTCGGGAAACCGCCAGAAGGTCGGTCTTATCCAGGCGTTCATGAACAAGCCGAAGGTGCTCATCATGGATGAGCCCAGCTCGGGCCTGGACCCGCTCGTCCAAAGGGAGTTGCAGAAGATGATGCGAGAGGTGGCCGCGCAGGGGAACACGGTCTTCCTTTCGAGCCACACGCTCTCAGAGGTCCAGCGAGTCGCGGATCGGGTGGGCATCATTCGTCACGGCCACCTCGTCGCCCTCGAGACCGTTCATGCGCTCAGAGCGAAGGCGATGCGTCAGGTCGAACTCGAGCTGGATGCACCGGCGGACATCGCGCTGTTCGAAGCGGTTGAAGGAGTGAGCGATGTCCGGGCACAGAACAACCACGTCCTCATGACGTTTGGCGGGGACATGGGCGTGTTGCTCAAGGCCATCGAGGGCCGCTACAACATCGTCGACATCAGTACGCAATCAGCTGACCTCGAGGAGATATTCCTTACCTACTACCAGGACGAGGCGGTGTCCGCCTGATGCTCACGAGTATCTTCCTCAAGACGACGAGGGATCGCTGGCGGGGCTGGACTATTGCCCTGCTCAGCATGATCGCGATGGGTGTCATGGCGATGGCGGCGTACCAGGACATCAATCCGGCGATCTTTGCGGGCATGCCCGAGGCATATCTTTCGCTGATCGGGCTCCAGGGCGAGATGGATGTCGGAGCCCTTTCGGTCGCCGTCGTCCTGGGCAGCTACGGCGCGATGGTCATCGCATCGATGGGACTCACGATGGGCGCAGCGGCGATCGCGGGCGAGGAGCGCGACGGGACCCTCGGCCTCCTGCTTGGCAACCCGAGGACGCGCATGCACGTCGTCGTCGCGAAGGCGCTCTCGCTGCTGGTCTTCACGGCGCTCACGGTGGCCTTGCTCGCGGTGGCTACGCTGCTGATGGCGGGCTGGCTCGACGTCTCACTCGGGGAGCTGGACGTCCCTGCGCTTGCGGTGCATCTCTTCTCATACTGCGTCTTCATCGGTTTTCTGGCGCTTCTGGTCGGTGCCTGGACCGGCAACCGAGGGGCGGCGCTCGGTGTCTCGATCGGGCTGATGGTCGTGTCGTTCCTTGGCGTGGGGCTCTTGCCACTGATTGAGGGTGGAGAAGACTGGGTGAAGCTCCTTCCGGGGCACTACTTCGACGGCAGCCGTCCTCTCTACAACGGCATCAACTGGAGCGACATCGGTGTCTTGTTGGGAGCCTCGGCCGTGTTTGGCGCGGGCGCCATATTCGGCGTGAACCGCAGAGACCTCAAAGGCCAGTCGGTCGGAGTCACGATCATGGACCGCATCCGCTCCAACCCCGTGACCGACATGATCATCGGCCGGCTTGCGGGAGCCGTGCGGGTCTCCTCGGTATGGCTGAAGACGGCCTCCGAGTACCAGACGATGCTGGTGATCTGCGCTGCGTACATGCTTCTGTTCCAGGGCCTGATGCTCGGGCCGTTCTACGCCGTGATTCCCGAGGAGACACGCGCGATAGGCGACACCCTGCCGGCGGAGATGATCGCGTTCTTCGGTGGCGGCAACATCAGCACGCCGGAGGGCTTCTATCAGATCGAGACGTTCGGGATTATGGCCCCCCTCGTGATCATGGTCGTGACGATCGCGATCGGCGCGGGAGCGATCGCCGGTGAGGAGGCCAGGCGGACGATGGGGCTCCTGCTCGCCAATCCGATCAGCCGTGCGCGCATCATCACCGAGAAGACGTTCACGATGCTGCTCTACGGATCGCTGGTCGGCCTCGCGACGTTCGGCGGCGTCACGCTGGGCTCGGTCGTGGGCGATCTGGGAATCGATATCGGGCATATCGGCGCGACGAGCGCGCTGGCGACTCTGGTCGCGCTGCTCTTCGGCGCGCTGGCTCTGGCGGTCGGCGCAGCGACCGGGCGCAAGAAGGTGGCCATGTGGGTGGCGATCGGGGCTGCGGTAGGCACGCACATACTGAACTCGCTGGGTGAGATCAACGACAGCCTCTCCGGCATCCAGAAGCTCTCACCCTACTATCACTACCTGGGGAGCGATCCGCTGAACAACGGGATGGACTGGAGCGGAGCCGCACTGCTCGGTGCGGTCACCGTGGCCCTGATCGCGGCGTCGTACGCGTTGTTCCAGCGGCGCGACATCCGGCAGCGAGACTAGCGGATCGCGAGGTGCGCTTCCAGGCTCCCGGAGCCGGATTGCTAGGCACACGCACGCTCGGTATACTCGCACGTGCGCTTTGAGCCGCCTTTCGCGGCACGCGCCACCGCGGAGAGGTGGCAGAGTGGTTGAATGCGGCGGTCTCGAAAACCGTTAGGCGGGTATCCCCCGTCTCGGGGGTTCGAATCCCCCCCTCTCCGCCAGTACGACATGAAGACGCCCGCTCCCAGCGATGGGGGCGGGCGTTTGCGTTGGGCGTGTTTGAGCCAGGGTCGACCGTCTCTCGATGACCACAGCGTCCAAGGATGCCTTCGCTGGCTTCCGTGCCGTTCCAGGTGGTGCTGCCTACGGGTGGTATGACGCCGGGCCCGTGAGAGTGATGCGAAACGGCTCTGGAAGATCCGATCCACCCGTCCGCGAGGCGGGAGTGACCCACTCCGCGTTGCCTGATCCTCTTGGGGGCTGCGACGACGGTCGGGCCGCTTGACACTGGGCCTCACTGACACATGAGACCGTGCTCACGCCGAGGTCGCAGGCGACCTCGGGTTCACTACGCACAACGTGAGTCGGCGTAGCTGTTCTACTCGGCGACGAACTCGATCGTTTCGACGATGGGCGGGTCGAAGGACTGAGTGTCGTTTTGCACCAGCTCGGCCTTGAGCGTGTGCTGCCCCGGCGAGACATCTTCGAGCTCCGCCTGCGGCTCGACGCTCATGATGAAGGGACGATCATCCAAGGTGAAGTGGACGTGGCCCTCTCCCGACACGTTCGTGTTGCTCGGCATCGAGAACTTCAGGCCGGTGGTCTCGACGCGCACCGTAACGGTGCCTGCGGCGACAGTCGCTCCCGCGGTCGGCTCGACAAGCCTGACTGTCGCGTCGCTGGCCGCGGAACCCGCAGGGGTGGCGGCGTCGGTCGTGGTCGGGGGCGTGGTCTGCGCGCACGCGGCGAGCAGCGGGATGAGAGCGAGCATGCTTGCAACCATGGCGATACGGACCAGCGTGAGTGTTCCCTTGCGCATCGGTGATTCCTTTCGTGTGGGTGTCGCCGCGGTTCCGGTGTGGTCCTTGACGCCTGAGTCGCGTGCGATCCGAATGTAGCCCCTTGTGCAACCAGCGTGCCTATCATAGGCGGATTTGAAAGCCGTATCCGCACCAAGAATGGCGGATTCTATCGCATCGCCGCCGCAGTGTCTCGGCACCAGGAACCGGAGCAACCGTCCGAAACCGAGGCGACGGTGCACTGGCATTTACGGCCACCGGGGGGTACCAATTGTTGTGGTTCTGGTTTCGCGACAGCATTCGCAACATCTGCGCCCATCACGGTCGGCTCTGGAATCGGGAGCTCGGGTTCAAGCCGAAGATTCCGCGGCGGGACGTCAAGTGGCACGAGCCCGTCGCGGTGACGAACAGCCGCATCTTCGGCGTCCTCGCCATCTTGAAATGCATGCTCGATGACGTAGCCTCGCAGAGCGGCTGGACGGATAGGCTGCTCGCGCTGCTTGAGGACTACTCGGACTTGCTGCGGGGGACCGCATGGGCTTCCCCGACGATTGGCGCGAGTGTCCGATCTGGAAGTAGGGCGCCGAGCTGCGTCAATCCGTACCGATAATCCGTCTCGAAAACCGTTAGGCGGGTATCCCCCGTCTCGGGGGTTCGAATCCCCCCCTCTCCGCCAGTACGACATGAAGACGCCCGCTCCCAGCGATGGGGGCGGGCGTTTGCGTTGGCAACTCGGCGCATCGAAGGTGACCCGTGTGGGCGGCGCCAATCGCTACGACACGGCGGCCAGGATCGCCGACTGCGGTGTGGCTCACGGGATGCCCTGGGACGGCGTGGGGATAGCCACGGGCATCGGATTCCCCGATGCTCTCTCGGGCGGTGCGATGCTCGGCAGCCTCGACAGTGTGCTGCTGCTCACCGATCCCAAGACGCTGTCCGCACCCGCCCAGACACGACTCGCCGCTAACAGGGTGGTTATCGGCACGGTGCACTTCATCGGCGGCACCGGGGCTGTGAGCCAGGGCGTGCGCACCACGGTCGGGCAGGTGTTGCAGTAGGGCGACGCGGGCATCCCCCGTCCCGGGGGTTCGAATCCGCTGCCTCCGCCGGAAGCACGCCAACGGCCTCGTTCACCAGTCAGCCGGGCGGGGGGCTGACCCATGAACGGCACCGAGCCCATTGCTGGTCATGCGAGCGCCACGCGGCATACAATCGCAGGACTTCGGCCAGTCGGTCGTCCCGTTGACGGGTGTCGCACATGCCGCAAGCCACGGCTCCATTGATACGCACGAAGATCCAGCCTCCCCCGAGACGGGAGGGGCTGCTGCGCCGTGAGCGCCTGGACGAGGCGCTGGAGACCGCCACCCGCAACCGGGTCACCGTCGTGTCCGCCCCTGCAGGGTTCGGCAAGACGACCCTGCTCGCAGACTGGGCCGCATCGAAGCCGGATCGGGTCGCGTGGGTGGCGCTGGATGAGGCCGATAGTGATGTCGTGCGCTTCCTCGAGTACGTGGTCGGGGCGCTGCGCCGGGTCGATGAAGGACTCCTGAGCGACCTGCGTAGCGTGCTCGCCGGCAGTCAGGCCATCCCCGTGAGCAGCGTTCTTGCGGGCATCGTGAACGAGATCGCCGAGACGGGGCGAGACGTCTCGATCGTCTTCGACGACCACCACGAGATTCAGTCAGCTGCCGTCTTCGAGGCTGTTGCCTTCCTCATCGACCATGCGCCGGCGAACCTGCACGTCGTGCTCGTCGGGCGCGAGGACCCGCCGATTCCCTTGTCCCGATACCGTGTCGACGGCTCGCTTGCCGAACTGCGTGCCGACGATCTCCGCTTCACGAGCGACGAGGCTGCGCGGTTCCTGTTCGAATCAATGGGGCTGTCGCTCTCTGACGACGATCTGCGTACACTCGACGAGCGGACCGAGGGATGGGCCGCATCCTTGCAGCTTGTCGCGCTGTCGCTCCAGGGCCGGGACGGCCCGCGAGCGCTTATCGACGGGCTCGCCGCGAGCGATCGCTTCGTGATCGACTACCTGGTCGACGAAGTCGTCGCGACTCTCCCATCGGAGCTCCAGCGGTTTCTGCAGCGATCCTCGGTGCTCGAACGGTTCACGCCGGCACTCTGCGATCACCTGCTCGGTGAGGCCGGATCCGCAGCTATCATCGATGAGATCGAGCGCAGGAACCTGTTCCTCGCTCCGGTGGACGAGAGCCGCACGTGGTTCCGGTACCATCAGCTGTTTCGCGCGCTCCTGCGCAGGCGTCTCGATGAGAGCGAACCGGGTGCCGCCGCCGTCCTTCTGCGCAGCGCGAGCGAGTGGAGCGAGCAACACGGGGACCGCGAAGGTGCGTTCCGCTACGCCTTGGTCGCAGAAGACACCGAACGTGCCGCTGACATCGCCGAGACGTGCTCGATGGATCTTGTCAACGAGGGCCATCTGGCGACGGTGCTCGATTGGACCGACCACCTCCCCGTTGACGTCGTGCGCGCGAGACCTCTGCTGACCGCGGCGAGGGCGTGGGTGTGCTTCCTGTCCGGCCGTGTCGACGAGACCGAGGAGCTTGTGGTGGAGGTCGAGTCCGCTTCGGCAGGGCCCCACGCTGCTGAGGCGCGGGTGCACGTCGAAGCGATTCGTGCGTTTCTCGCGCTCAGCGCCGGGGACTACGCCCGTTCGCTCGAACTCGCCTCAGTCGCGATGGAGCACGTGGACGATAGCGTCGCGATACTGCGCAGCGCACTCGCCTTCAACATGGGACTCGCATATCTCGAGGCGGGAGAGATGGACGCCGCCGAACCCTGGCTCGTCCGTGCGAGCGATGGGAGCTACGACGATGCCAGCTACTACGTCGCGCTTGCTGCTACGTGTCATCGGATCGAGATCGAAGTCGCCCGCGGCAACATACGTCGGGCCGAGGAACTCTCCGTCCAGGCGGTGCGAATGGGCGTCGAGTGGGGAGGGGGAACGCCCCTTCCGGCTACGGGATACGCGCATGCGGGGCTCGGTGAGATCGCCCTCGAGCGTAATGACCTGGAGACCGCGCTCCGCCACTTCGGGCAGGCAGCGGATCTTGCGCGCGTCTCCGGCGACGCGAGTGTGCTCGTTCATGCACTCCACGGCATGGCCGTGATCGCGGCCGACACCCGGAACACCGCTGACGCAATCGCCTACATGGAGCAGCTCGTGGGTATCCTGCCGAGCATCATGCCGTGCACCGACGACTGCGACAAGAGCGTGCCGTGGCGTGCACAGCTTGCGTACTTGCGCGGGGATCTGGAAGAGGCGGCGCGAATCGTCGGGCCGGTAGGATCGCTTCCCATCAGCCCGCTCTACGATCGTCACGAGCGCCTCGCCCTCGTTCGCACACGACTGCTCCTCGGCGATTCCGAGGGGGCGCTCCACGAGACCGATCAGCGACTCGCGTATGCGCGGGAGCAGGCGTCCACCGGAGATGCACTGCGCGCGCTTGTTATGCGTGCTGCCGTGCTCGGAGTGATGGGCAGGCGTGAAGAGGCCGAGGCCGATCTGGACCAGGCCATCACCATGGGTCGCGACGAGGGCTACGTGCGCTCGTTCATCGAGCCGTCGGAGCATCTGCTGCCGCTCCTCCAGGGCGTGTCCCGCAATGGCGCGAACGCAGACTACGCATCGTGGCTGCTCACCATCGCGCGTGGCGTCTCGGCAGGTCCTATCGAGCGCGAGCCGGGCGAACTACTGACCGGACGCGAGCACGAGGTTCTCGCCCTTCTCGCCGGGGATCTCACCTACCAGGAGATCGCGGATCGGCTCTTCGTGAGCCTCAACACGGTGCGAACGCACACCAAGAGCGTCTACGCGAAGCTCGGGGTGAACACGCGCACCGGCGCTCTCGACGAGGGTCGGCGCCGAAAGCTGGTCTAGCCTGCCATTTCAGGTTGCGGCGGGCGCGGTTCGTTGCGCCACCCCGCCTCGCCTCACATCGCCTCACATGCTCCCTTGCGAGAAACCACATCACGCTCTCACATCTTCGTGTGAAGCGGCGCCTCCCGGTACGCCGTAGGGTAGCCACCGACGGGTGAACCCGTCATGTGGATGACGGAGGCAGTGGATGCCGAGGAGCAAAGAGTCCAGCGCCTGCTACCGCATCGAGATCGAGGAGCGGTGCGGGTGCTGGATACAGGACATCACCGGCTTCTCGGTGCAGGAAGCGCTCAAAGGCACCGTTCTCTCGGGTTTCGTGCGAGATCAGGCGGCACTGCACGGTGTACTCCGGCACCTCCGCGATCTGGGACTTACGCTCGTCTCGCTCGTGCGGGTGGGCGGGACGGCGACTCGAGAGGAGAAGCACCATGAGCACGACACGTAAGAAGGAGCCGATCGCGGGGAGGATGGCTCGGGTCTCGGCACGCCGCCCGTGGGTCACCGTGGGGGTGTGGGTCGTGATCGTTGCGCTCGCGCTCGTCGCGAGCTCCACGCTGCTATCGGGAGCATTGACCACGGAGCAGAGCATGTCGGGCAACCCGGACTCGGTGGTCGGACAAAAGCTGCTCGAAGAGAAGATGCCGGGATACGACGTCGATCGCGAGACCGTTGTCATCGACTCCGAGCTCTCTGCCGATGATCCGGTCTACCAGGCGTTCGTGACCGAGCTTCAGGACGAGATCGACGCCTTGGGAGACACGGTCGTGGTCCAGACGATCTCCTATTACCAGGTCGGGGCACCGAACATGGTGTCCGAGGACGGGCACGCCCAGCTTCTCTCAGTGGAGATGGCCGGGACCCCCGAGGAAGCAACCGAGAACGTAGCCGAGGTCCTCGCTGTCGTGGAGGCGGCCGACGAAGACGCGCGATTCACGGTGGCGAGCGTGGGTCCGGCATCGATCGACCATGACTTCGTGGAGATCAGCGAGAAGGATCTTCGCGTGGGCGAGGCATACGGAATCGGTGCCGCGCTCGTGGTGCTCGTGCTCGTGTTTGCATCGGTCGTCTCGGCGGCCGTGCCGCTCGTCCTCGCGGTGATGTCGATTCTCACCGCGGTGGGGCTGACCGCCCTACTCGGCACGGTGTGGGACTTCTCCTTCTTCATCGTCAATATGATCTCGATGATGGGGCTCGCCGTCGGCATCGACTACTCGTTGTTCGTGATATCGCGCTTCCGCGAGGAGCGGCTCCACGGTGGGAGCGTCGTCGATGCGGTCGTCGCGACCGGCTCCACCGCGAGCCAGGCGGTGCTGATCAGTGGTACGACCGTGATCTTCGCTTTGGCGGGCATGCTGCTCGTGCCGGCGTCGATCTTCTCAAGCCTCGGAGTCGGAGCGATTCTTGTCGTGGTCGTGGCGGTGCTCGCGACGCTCACACTGCTGCCTGCGGTCCTCACGTTGCTCGGTGACCGGGTCAACGCGATGCGGCTGCCGGTGCTGGGGCGCTCCATCGATCGCTCGGGTGACCCTGAGAGCGGAGTTTGGGGCAGGTTGGCGCACGCCGTCATGCGTCGGCCGGTCGTGAGCGTCGTGGTGTCCTCGGCTATCCTGCTCGCCCTTGCTGCCCCGTATCTCGAGATCGAGATCGGCTCCAACACGGGAGCGACCGCGATTCCCGAAGGCGCGCCTTCGCGGGTCGCGTACCAGCTTCTCGAAGACAAGTTCGGAGCCGGAGACATGACCCCGGCGCAGATCGCCATCGATGGGAATGCGAACGACCCCGGGGTGTCCTCGGCAATCGCCTCGCTGCAGGCGCGCCTCGCGGCGGACGCCGACTTCGGTCCCGGCCAGCTCGACGTCGCTCCCGACGGGAGTGCGGCCCTGCTGACCGTGCCCATCTCGTCCGACGGGACTACCGAGGAGCTTGACACGGCCGTCAGACACCTGCGCAGCGTCATCATCCCCGAGGAGTTCTCCGGAGTCGATGTCGCCGCCTACGTGACCGGCGATGTGGCCAGCAACATGGACTTCGCGGACCTCGTCGACCGCTCGATGCCCTGGGTCCTCGGGCTGGTGCTGCTCATGAGCTTCGTCCTGCTCATGGTCGTGTTCAGGTCTATCGCTGTGCCCGTCAAGGCTCTGATCATGAACCTGCTTTCGGTCGGTGCGTCGTACGGGCTCATGGTCGCCGTGTTCCAGAAGGGGTATCTCATCGATCTGTTCGGATTCCAGCGCTCTGACGTGATCGAGGCGTGGATTCCGCTCTTCCTGTTCTGCGTGCTGTTCGGGCTCTCGATGGACTACCACGTGTTCCTGCTGAGTCGGATACGTGAGCGCTATGTCGAGACAGGCGACAACGCCGGATCCGTTGCGTTCGGAGTGGGCACGACCGCACGCATCATCACAGGTGCGGCGCTCATCATGGTGGCCGTATTCGGCGGTTTCGCGAGCGGCAGTATGGTGATGTTCCAGCAGATGGGATTCGGACTTGCCGTCGCGGTCCTCCTCGACGCGACCCTCATCCGCTCAGTTCTTGTCCCGGCGAGTATGCGCCTGCTCGGTCGGGCGAACTGGTGGCTGCCTCGATCGCTCGCGTGGCTGCCCGAGGTCGAACTTGAGCGTTCCGTCCGCCCGCAGGCGTGCAGCGAGGAACCGGCTCCGGCACGCGGGTAGCGCGCGGGTGGGCTCGCAGCCCTCCTCCGCCAGCTAGCTCGACAGACGTGGCTCCCGTTACCCGAGAAGGGCGGCGGGAGCTGCGCGCGCTTCGGGGCATCTGCAACCCTGCGTACCCCACGGTGTCCGTCAGCTTTGCGCGAATCAATCGTTGGCTGCCATCATCCCTCAAGTAGTAGTACAGGTAGTCGCTGCTCACCGGCTCACTAGCTTCGCCGGCAGCGAGGTTCTCTCGGAGCGCCAGGGGCAGTGAGGCGGACCTCGCCGCCCCGGGGCTCGCACTCGCGTCGTTCTCCGACTCCCCGTCGTCCCTGCGTGCGAGTCTCGCAGGGCGCCCGGGTGGGTACCCACAAACTGCGGGGGTGTTGCGATGTGCGCGCGGAGTGCCCCCCGCAATCAAGGGTAATGCCGTGCGATATTCCGCATGTCGAGAGGGGCGAGCATCATGAATCAACGCAATGAAACGGGCGGTGCCGCTATGCCTGCTGCCGGCGCCGGTACGTCGAACCGGGACTGGTGGCCGAACCAGCTGAATCTGAGAGTCCTCCGCCAGCATTCCTCCCTGAGTGATCCGATGGGCGAGGAGTTCGACTACGCCGAGGAGTTCAAGACGCTCGATCTGCAGGCGGTCAAGGAGGATCTCTACGCGCTCATGAGCGAATCGCAAGAGTGGTGGCCGGCGGACTACGGGCACTACGGCGGGCTGATGATCCGGATGGCGTGGCACAGCGCGGGCACGTATCGCATGGGTGACGGGCGCGGAGGTGCGGGCTCAGGCAACCAGCGGCTGGCGCCGCTGAACAGCTGGCCAGACAACGTGAACCTCGACAAGGCCCGAAGGTTGTTGTGGCCCATCAAGCAGAAGTACGGCAGGAAGCTGTCATGGGCTGACCTCATGATTCTCGCTGGCAACTGCGCCCTGGAGTCCATGGGCTTCAAGACGTTCGGCTTCGGCGGAGGTCGCGTGGACATCTGGGAGCCGGAAGAGGACGTCTACTGGGGGGGCGAGCGGGAGTGGCTCGGCGACGAGCGCTACTCCGGCGACCGGGACCTTGAGAACCCGCTCGCCGCGGTACAGATGGGCCTCATCTACGTGAATCCCGAGGGGCCCAACGGCGTGCCGGACCCCGTTGCATCCGGTCGAGACGTGCGGCAGACCTTCGCTCGCATGGCTATGAACGACGAGGAGACGGTCGCGCTCGTCGCGGGCGGTCATACCTTCGGCAAGTGTCATGGCGCAGGTGACGCGGCGCATGTCGGTCCGGAGCCGGAGGCCGCCCCCCTCGAACAGCAGGGACTCGGCTGGAAGAGCGACTTCGGCAGCGGCGCAGGCGCCGACGCGATCAGTAGCGGAATCGAGGGCGCCTGGAAGCCCAATCCGACCACGTGGGACATGGGCTATCTGAAGGTGATGTTCAAGTACGAGTGGGAACTGGCGAAGAGCCCCGCAGGGGCGCACCAGTGGATCGCCAAAGACGTTGACGAAGAGGACATGGTGGTCGATGCGTTCGACACGTCCAGGCAGCACCCGCCGATGATGACCACGGCGGATCTCTCGCTACGGTTCGACCCGGTCTACGAACCGATCTCGCGGCACTATCTGGAGCATCCCGAGGAGTTCGCCGATGCGTTTGCGCGGGCGTGGTTCAAGCTGACGCACCGCGATATGGGTCCGCTGTCCCGTTACCTCGGTCCGGACGTCCCATCGGAGGAACTGATCTGGCAAGACCCCGTGCCCGCTGTCGATCACGGGTTGATCGGCGAGAGGGACATCGCCGATCTGAAGGCGAGGATCCTCGCATCAGGGCTGTCCGTTTCCCGGCTGGTCTCGACGGCCTGGGCATCGGCATCCACGTTTCGCGGCTCGGACAAGCGTGGCGGAGCGAACGGAGCACGCATTCGACTCGCACCGCAGAAGGGCTGGGCGGTCAATGAACCCGGGCAGCTGGCAGAGGTGCTCGGAGTCCTCGAGGGCATCCGGACGGAGTTCAACGCCGCCCAGTCGAGCGGCACGCGAGTCTCACTCGCAGACCTGATCGTTCTGGGCGGGTGTGCGGGTGTGGAGCAGGCCGCGAAAGCGGCAGGGCAGGCTGTGACGGTTCCCTTCACGCCGGGACGAACCGATGCGTCGCAGGAACAGACGGACGTCGACGCGTTCGCTGTGCTGGAGCCGGTAGCGGACGGATTCCGCAACTACCAGAAGACCGCGTACGCTGTGTCTGCCGAGGAGCTGCTGGTGGACCGCGCGCAACTGCTGACGCTTACCGCTCCGGAGATGACGGTTCTTGTCGGCGGGATGCGCACTCTGGATGCGAACGTCGGGCATTCACGCCACGGCGTCTTCACTACTCGGCCGGAGACACTCACCAATGACTTCTTCGTGAACCTGCTCGACATGGGCACTGTGTGGACGGCGAGCCCTGAGGATGCGGGCGTGTTCGAAGGCCGCGACCGCACCACGGGTGAACTCGCCTGGAGCGGCACCCGCGTCGACCTCGTCTTCGGCTCGGATTCCCAGCTTCGTGCCCTCGCGGAGGTCTACGCAAGCGAGGATGCGCTGGAGAAGTTCGTCCGGGACTTCGTGGCTGCATGGGACAAGGTCATGATGCTCGATCGCTTTGACGTCGGCTGACGGGAAGCCCGGCGCCCGGTCATTTCTCGGCCGGGCGTCTGTGGTATCTTCGCCCTCATGGACAACGACACATCATCCGCACCCGAGCGCAGCGATTTCGTGCGCGACATCGTAGCCGCTGACCTGCGCGAAGGCCGCGTCAAGGGCGTGGTTACGCGGTTCCCTCCGGAGCCAAACGGCTACCTCCACATCGGCCACGCCAAGTCGATCTGCCTGAACTTCGGCATCGCGAGCGAGTTCGGCGGACGCTGCCATCTGCGCTTCGATGACACCAACCCGGTGAAGGAAGAGCAGGAGTACATCGACGCCATCGAGGCCGATGTCCGCTGGCTCGGATTCGAGTGGGGCGAGCACCTCTACTTCGCCTCCGACTACTTCGAGCAGCTCTACGAGTGGGCCTGCCATCTGATCCGCGAGGGCAAGGCCTACGTCGACGACCTTACCGCCGACGAGATCCGCGAGCACCGCGGCACCCTCACGAAGCCCGGCACAGACAGCCCCTGGCGAGACCGCTCCGCCGAGGAGAACCTCGACCTGTTCGCACGCATGCGCTCAGGCGAGTTCCCGGACGGCTCGCGGGTCCTGCGCGCCCGCATCGACATGGCCTCAGGCAACATCAACTTCCGCGACCCGGTGATCTACCGCATCCTGCATGCCGCACACCCACGGACCGGTGACGCCTGGTGCATCTACCCCTCGTACGACTTCGCCCACGGGCAATCGGATGCGATCGAGGGCATCACGCACTCGATCTGCACCCTGGAATTCCAGGATCACCGGCCGCTGTACGACTGGTTCATCGAGAACCTGCCGGTGCCCTCGTTCCCGCGCCAGTACGAGTTTGCCCGACTCAACCTCACGCACACCGTGCTCTCCAAGCGCGTGCTGCTCACGCTCGTGAAGGAGGGACACGTGCACGGCTGGGACGACCCGCGCATGCCCACCCTTTCGGGCATCCGCCGCCGCGGCCTCCCCGCCGAAGGGCTGCGCGATTTCGCCGCGATGATCGGCGTGGCTCGCGCGGACAGCGTCGTCGAGATCGGGATGCTCGAGTACGCGGCACGCACGGTGCTCAACCGCGATGCACAGCGTCGGTTCGCAGTCCTCGACCCCCTCAAGGTCGTCATCGAGAACTACCCCGAGGGCGAAGTCGAGCAGATGGACGTCGTCAACAACCCCGAGGATCCATCCGCCGGGACCCGGCAGGTGCCGTTCTCGCGCGAACTGTGGATCGAGCGCGACGACTTCATGGAAGACCCGCCCAAGAAGTTCTTCCGCCTCGCGCCCGGCCGAGAGGTACGGCTGCGTTCGGCGTACTTCGTGACCTGCAACGAGGTCGTCAAGGACTCCGACGGCCGCGTGATCGAGTTGCGGTGCACGTACGACCCTGAGACGCGGGGCGGCAACGCGCCGGACGGCCGGCGTCCCAAGGCGACCATGCACTGGATCTCGGCCGTACATGCCGTGCCTGCCGAGGTGCGGCTGTACGGCCACCTCTTCGCGAATCCGTTTCCGGGTTCCGACGGGCGAGACCTGTTCGATGACCTGAACCCGGATTCCGAGGCCGTGCTCACCGGCTGCTTCGTGGAACCGGCGTGCGCAGTGCCTGAGGTGGGCGAGACGCTGCAGTTCGAGCGCATCGGCTACTTCTGTGCCGACCCGGACTCCGTCCCCGGCGCCCCGGTGTTCAACCGGACACTCACGCTCAAGGACACCTGGGCGAAGCTGCAGGCGCAAGGCAGGCAGAACTCGGCCTGACCTGCTCCGCGAGGTAGCCAGAGTATCTGACACCGCATGCACCGCGGCTCCGTCCTCCGCCTACCGCCGGTGCGTGCGGATGCGCGCGACCTCCTCGGCATGCCCGTAGATGTGGAGGCCCTTCGAGACCCCGGTGAGCGTTCCCGAGCCCACGCCGATCTCGCCGGCCATCCACTGCTTCATGAGTTCGAGGCCGGCCATGTTCACGGGGAACCCACCCCACGCGTCCCAGCTGCGGAAGTACACGATCAGATGCAGCTTGCCGTAGCGGACGCGGCAGTCGATCAGGCGCATGCACGGGGGGTCGTAGCCCACGCCGTGATGGTCGTGGATGGTGATGTCTTCTGGCCGGCCGATCTCAATCGTGGCCTGATTGGTGTTGCCGCCCGAGTCCCTGAGCATCTTGATCGCCCACTCGACCTGGGGCAGCGTGAGCCCAAGGAGATCGTCCTCGACCGGCCACATGATGCGCTGACCGTAGGTGTACTCCTCGTTGGGGGCGAGCCGGTCATTCAGCAGGTAGTTGGGGAAGTACTCGCACGTGACGTAGTTCTCGTCGGCGAGGGGCGGGATCCCTAGTCCGTCGGGGATGATCGGCAGCAGCGGCCCGCCGCCCGGATCGGTGATGTGGACGGTCGCGAAGTCCAGCTCGATGCGGTCCATACCCTCGTAGCTTCCGCGCTCGACCCCGTAGCGGTAGCCATGCTCCATGATGCCGTCGATGACCTGGAACCATGCGTCATCCAGGTCCCGAGCGGTGATCGAGACCGGGAGGAATGTGGTCCGCTCCATGTGCAGTGCCCCTTTCGTGCGGACGTGGTCCGCCTCGTCGGCAGCCCGCGGTCTGCGGGCCCGCCTCGCTATCCGATCACGCCGAGCCGTCGGCCCACGCGCGTGAACGCGTCGACGGCCAGGTCGAGCTGCTCGTCGGTGTGCGCGGCCGAGACCTGCACTCTGATGCGCGCGGCCCCCCGGGGTACGACCGGGAAGCTGAATCCGATCACGTAGACACCCTCGCCGAGGAGTTCGTCGGCCATCCGGTGCGCGAGCGCCTCGTCGCGGAGCATCACCGGGACGATCGGATGCGTACCCGGCGTGATGTTGAATCCGGCGGCGGTCATGCGTGCACGGAACGACAGCGCGCTCGCCTCGAGCCGGTCGCGCAGGGCCGTGGTCTCCGAGAGCAGGCCGAGGACCGCCACAGTGGTCGCGGCGACGACGGGGGCGACGGTGTTGGAGAACAGGTAGGGACGGCTCTTCTGGCGCAGCCACTCGACGATCTCGCGCCGCCCGCTCAGGCATCCGCCCGACGCGCCGCCGAGCGCCTTGCCGAACGTCGTCGTGATCACGTCGACGCGGTCGGTGACCCCGCAGAGTTCCGGCGTCCCGCGCCCTGTCGGACCGACGAAGCCCGTTGCGTGCGAGTCGTCGACCATCACGAGCGCGTCGAACTCCTCGGCAAGGTCGCAGATCTCCGCGAGCCGGGCGATGTCGCCGTCCATCGAAAACACACCGTCGGTGGCGATCACGCGGTACCGCGCATCGCACGCCTCCTGCAGCTTGGCGCGCAGGTCGTCCATGTCCGAGTGTGCGTAGATGAAGCGCTTGGACTTGGTGAGGCGTACTCCGTCGATGACCGAGGCGTGGTTGAGCGCGTCGGCGAGGATGGCGTCGTCGGGTCCGAACAGCGGCTCGAAGAAGCCGCCGTTGGCGTCGAATGCCGAGGAGAACAGGATCGTGTCCTCGCAGCCGAGGAACTCGCTCAGACGGGCCTCGAGCTCCTTGTGGATCTCGAAGGTCCCGCAGATGAACCGCACCGACGAGGTGCCGAAGCCCCATCGTTCCAGCGCGGCGTGCGCGGCGGCATTGACCCGGTCGTCGTTTGCCAGTCCGAGGTAGTTGTTCGCGCAGAAGTTGACCACTTCGCGAGCACTGCTGCCGCCCGCATCCACGCGGATGACCGGGCCCTGCGGTGAGACGATGACGCGCTCGTCCTTGTACAGACTGGCCGCGCGCAACGCGTCGATCTCGGATCGCAGCGTGTCCCTCATGCTCCCGAACATCACAAGCCTCCCATATTCAGCACTACCTTGCCGCTCTGCCCGCTCGACATCGCGGCGAACCCCGCCTCGTACTCCTCGAACGGAAGCTCGTGCGTGATGACCGGAGCGATATCCAGCCCGCTCTGCAGCATCGTCTGCATCTTGTACCAGGTCTCCCAGATCTCGCGCCCGTAGATGCCCTTGATCGTGAGCCCGCGGAACACGACCTCGTCCCAGTCGATACTGACAGGACCGGGAGCGATGCCGAGGAGTGCGATGCGTCCGCCGTTGTGCATGCTTTCGAGCATCGTCTCGAACGCGGTGCCGACCCCGCTCATTTCGAGGCCTATGTCGAAGCCGATCATGCCAAGCTCGCGCATCGTGTCGGCGATGGTGTCTCGCGTCACGTCGACCGCCCGGGTGGCGCCCATGTCGAGTGCGAGTGCGAGACGGTACTCGTTGACGTCGGTGATGACGATGTTTCGCGCACCCACGTGCTTCGCGATCGCCACGGCCATAATGCCGATGGGACCGGCGCCGGTGATGAGCACGTCCTCGCCCACGAGGTCGAACGAGAGCGTCGCGTGCGTCGCATTGCCGAACGGGTCGAAGATCGCGGCGACATTCGACGGGATGGAGTCGGCCAGATGCCAGGCGTTCGACGCCGGCAAAGCGAGGTACTCGGCGAAACACCCGTCGCGGTTCACGCCGACGCCCACGGTGTTCGTGCACAGGTGGCGACGTCCGGCGCGGCAGCTCCGGCAGACGCCGCATACGATGTGACCCTCGCCCGAGACGCGCTCACCCACAGTGAAGCCGTTCACGCCCTCACCGATCTCGGCCACGCGTCCCACGAATTCGTGACCGAGGATCTGCGGTGGACGGACCGTGCGCTGCGCCCAGGGATTCCACTCGTAGATGTGGACGTCGGTGCCGCAGATGGCGACCTTCTCGATGCGTATCAACAGTTCGCCGGAGCCGATCTGTGGCACCGGAGCCTCGACGAGCGAGACGCCCGGAGCGGCCGCTGTCTTCGCAACGGCCTTCATCGTGCGTTCCATCGCGGCATGCCAATCTGCCGGGGGCCTGCGGTCGGTACTACGATACCCCACGGCGGTGGCCCGGTATGCGCCTGCGAGCGAACTGCAGCCCGCCTGTCTCAGCTAACCGGTTGGCGCGCCGCTGCGCCGGCGCGGTTGACGTTCGTTCAACCAGCCTTCCCGTTACAATGGCCGCATGGACACATCACGCGAGATCGAACGTCTGCGGTCCTTGACCGGAGCCAAGTGGCAGCGGGTCGACGCCGACGTGATTCCCGCATGGGTGGCGGACATGGACTTCCCGACCGCCCCCTCGATCGTCGAGGCGCTGGGCGCAATGGTCGATGCGAGTGACTTCGGCTACAACGCCGTTTCCTTCGATGACAGCGTGGCGGCCGCCTGGGCGCACTGGTCGTCGCAACGCTTCGGGTGGAGCCCTGAGATCGATCGGATCAAGGTCTTCGCCAACGCGTTGCAGCCCATCGCCGCGGCGCTCACGACCGCCACATCACCGGGCGACGGCGTGCTGCTGTTCACGCCTGTCTACCCGCCCTTCTTCGGCATGGTCGAGAAGGCGGGCCGCCGCATCGTCGAGTACCGACTCGATGCCGACGATTGGCGCATCGACGCCCAACGGCTCCGTGCTCTCATCGACCCCGGGACGCGCGCGCTGATGCTGTGCAACCCGCACAATCCGAGCGGTCGGGCGTTCGAGCGCACAGAGCTCGAGGCGGTCATGACCATTGCCGAGGAGTTCGACCTGCTCGTCATCAGCGACGAGATCTGGCAGGACATCGTGTACTCCGGTGGCGCGGGACATGTGCCCTTCGCATCGCTCGGCCCGCAGGCCGAGTCCCGCTGCGTCACCGTGACCTCGGCGAGCAAGAGCTTCAGCCTCGGCGGGCTGAGCTGTGCGGTCGGGCATCTCGGACACGCGGCGGTACGCGACGGGATATCGTCGATGCCACCGCATCTGCTCGGCGGCGTCAATGCGCTGGGTGCCCGGGCTGCCATCGAGGCATGGACACACGGCGGCGAGTGGCTCGAGGCGACCGTGAGCGTGCTCCGCTCGAACCGTGACCACCTGCGTGCGAGGCTCGGAGAGGAGCTGCCCGAAGTGAGCGTGACAAGCCCCGAGGCCACGTATCTCGCCTGGCTGGACTTCCGGCAGACCTCCATCGCGGACGATCCGGCGAAGCATCTCCTGGAGCGAGGACGCGTGGCGCTGTCACCGGGCCCGGATTTCGGCCCGTCGGGCGCGGGCTTCGCGCGCCTGAACTTCGCGACGCACCGTGGCATCCTCGACACGATCGTCGACCGGATCCTTGAGACGGTTCACGAGCCGACGCGCTCCGGCCGGGGCGCGGGATGACGCGACCTCTCAAGCCGCAGCCGCTCTGGGTGCGGGTCGATGAGAACCGGGTGAAGCTGCTCAGCTTCGTCGCCGTCTTCGTGACGGGCTCGGCGCTGCTGCTCACATTCGCGTTCGTCGGTGTTCCGGGAACGCTTATCGGCGGGGCCGGATTCGTGCTCGAGGAATGGAGTGCCGAGACGGCTGTTCGTGTGGTCGCTCTGGCCTTCGTCGGGGCGTTCACTGTACTCCTTGCGGCGGGTGCGCTCGCTGCAGCGGTTCAGCTCTCGAACGGCGAGGACTGGGTTCGTGCGCGCTTTGGCGCCGTTGAACTGGCCGCAGGCGCAGAGCCGACGCTGGAACGGGTGTGCGGGGATATGGCGCTGGCGGCCGGCCTCGCGGCCGCGCCTCGTCTGCTCGTTATCGAGAGCGAGGGTGTGAATGCCGGAGTCGTGGGCCTCTCGCGGGCCGACGCCGCGCTGGTCGTGACCCGGGGCACGCATCGTTTCCGGAGACCTTCTGTACGGGACCGCCCTCGCTGCCCTCATGGGGCCACTCAAGGCGCTGCGGGAGTGGCGGGCAGGGACGGCGGTGGCAGAATCGGCGCTCGGAGACGGGTGTGCGGCAGGCGGCTGTGACGGCTGCGGATGCATGTTCGATGCATTCGGCGACGCGGATTCGGCCGGGGGCTGCGGGGCTGCGATCGCGATGGTCGTCTTCGCGGCGGTGGTCATCGCGTTGACATACGCCGCGGTGGTCTCGGCAGCATGGATCGTGACGATATGGGGACGCGTCCTCCACCGCACGAGCCACGAGAAGGCCGATGCCGAGGGAATGCTGCTGCTCAAACACCCCGCCCCCATGCTCGGGGCGCTGGGCATCGCTATCACGTCGTCCAATCGGATCGGTGATGGCGATGCTTCCTACGACGGCGTGTTCTACGTGCCCACGAGTGGACAGCCCGCGATCGAGCGTGCCGAGCGGCGGCGGTACGATCGACTACGGGAAGTGCTCGGTACGGATGGACTCGCGTCGCCCCTGGCATGACGGACGCCGGGTGCGGAACCGGTCCGGGCTGCGGGCCGACGCTCGCCTAGCGCTCGTCGAGAGGCACGTAGTGCCCGCGAGGGGACACGCTCTTGTAGGCCGGCCGGATGATCCGGCCACCGTTCGCGAGCTCCTCGATGCGGTGGGCGCTCCAGCCCACGACCCGTGAGATCGCGAACAGGGGAGTGTAGAGCTCCGGCGGTATGTCGAGCATCTGATAGACGAAGCCCGAGTAGAAGTCGACGTTGGCGCTCACGCCCTTGAACATGCGACGCTGAGCAGCGATGACCAGCGGCGCGAGGCGTTCGACCTTCATGTAGAGCTCAAGCTCCTCGGAGCGGCCCTTCTCCTTGGCGAGTTCACCGGCGTACTGACGCAGGATGATCGTTCGCGGGTCCGAAACCGAGTAGACCGGGTGTCCCATGCCGTAGACGAGGCCCGAGCGGTCGAAGGCCTTCTTGTCGAGCACCCGGTGAAGGTAGCCAGCGATCAGCTCGTCGTCGTCCCAATCGCGGACATGATGCTTGAGGTCGTCGAGCATCTGGGCGGCCTTGATGTTCGCCCCACCATGCCGGGGGCCCTTGAGTGAGCCGAGCGATGCGGCGATCGAAGAATAGGTGTCGGTTCCGGTGGAAGAGACCACGTGGGTCGTGAATGACGAGTTGTTGCCTCCGCCATGCTCGGCATGCAAGACGAGCGTGGTGTCGAGTACCAGGGCTTCGAGCTTCGTGAAACTGCTGTCCGGACGCAGCATGTGCAGGAAGTTCTCAGCTGTCGAGTATCCTGCGACCGGGCGGTGAATAACCAGGCTCTTGCCGTGGAATTCATCGAGGTACGCCTGGTAGGCGTAGACGGCGAGCATGGGGAACTTGGCGATGAGGTGCAGGCTCTGCCTGAGCACGTTGCTCGTCGAGGTGTCGTCGGGCTGTGCGTCGAGCGTGTACAGCGCGAGCACGCCACGCGCCATGGCGTTCATGATGTCGCGGCTGGGGTTCTGCAGGATCGTCTGGTAGACGAAAGGCCGCGGCATCTTGCGCATGGCTGTCAGGTACGCGTCGAAGCGCGCGAGCTCGGACTCGTTCGGCAGTTCTCCGAAGAGAAGCAGGTACGCGGTCTCCTCGAATCCGGCATGGTCGTCCGCAACGAAACCGCTGACGAGATCGGCGATCTCGATGCCCCGGTAGAAGAGCTGGCCCGGCGCAGGTACGAGGGTGTCGCCTTCCGTTGTGGTGCCGACGACATCGCCGATCTGCGTGAGGCCCGCGAGTACGCCCTTGCCTGACTGGTCGCGCAGGCCACGCTTGACGTCGTATTCCGGATACAGAGCCGGGTCGACGCAGCCGCCCTTCTCGGCGAGTCCGGTCCAGTCCCGGAGCGCGGCGTTGCGCTCAGAGGCGGTCTGCTTTGGTCGCGGCGTGCCGCTGCCTTCATGTCGTTTCAAGGCAACATCCTTCTACTCGTTGCGGCGCCCGATAGGGTGCACGCGTTAGTACCGTGTACACAGGGTACCCGAAGATGGGCCCGGAGTCGTTCGTCGCAGTCGCCTCGCGCCGCCGAGCGGTTTCCCGTACCCTTGTGTCGCGCCGACGCGCTGGTCGACGCATAACCTCGGCACATACGGAAGGGCGTGAAGCGTGGCGGGAGTCGGACGCCTGCACGTGGTCGCAGGGTGTATGAGCAGCGGAAAGACCGGCGAACTGATACGGCTGCTCTCGCGTCACCGGGTCATCGGCGATGCGGCGGTCGTCTACAAGCACTCGGTCGACACCCGCGATGGCTCCAAGGCCCGATCGCGTCTGGGCACCGAGGTTGACGCGCTCGTTATCTCCTCGGCAGATGAGATCGACGCGACGCAGTACCGTGTGGTCGCGGTCGAGGAGGCACAGTTCTTCGATGAGGGGCTGGTGGACCGGGTTCGCGAGCTGCTCCGCGACGGTCGCGCGGTCTACGTCACCGGCCTGAACCAGGACTTCCGAGGAGAGCCGTTCGGCATCATGCCCACGCTCATGGCCCTCGCCGACGAGGTCTCGCTGCTCACGGCGATCTGCCAGACGTGCCATGGTGTGGCCACCCGCACCCAGCGCCTGGTCGACGGCAGGCCGGCTCCGTGGGGCTCCCCGACGGTGTTCGTCGGCGGTGCGGACTACTACGAGGCGCGCTGCCCGGACTGCCACGAAGTCGGCTAGCGCCGGCCCGTACGTTTCGCAGGCATGGCCGAAGGCGGCCGCAGTCGAATCCCGGGAAACGGAAGGTAGTGCTGGTGTCCGCGATGGTCACGAAGGCTCCCAGGTGGTACCGGCTCAGGGCCGGGGTGCGGGTTCAGCTTGTCGCCGCCGCCTCGATGTGGCTGATCGGCGCCTCGATCCTGCTCGTGAGAGGCAGCGGATACCTCAGCGATCGCCACTGGCATGCGTGGGCGCTCGGCATCGGGCTCGCGCTGGGAGCGCTCAAGGCACGCGTTCTGCTCGATAGGGTGGCGCGCGGAGCCGTCGCCCGCATCCACGCCCGGGGCACCGCAGGCTTCCTGGGCTTCTTCTCGGTGCGTTCGTGGGGACTCATCGCGGTCATGATGGGCGGTGGGATGCTTCTGCGTCGCGTCGTCGTGCACCCGGGCGTGATCGGCGCGGGCATCATGGGGGCGCTCTACATCGGAGTCGGCTTCGCGCTGCTCGTCGCGGACAGGGTCTTCTGGCACGCGGTCTTCGCACCTCTGCCCGCGGGCGCCGGGGCTGATGACTAGCCGCCTGCGGGCGCGGGGCGGACCCGAACGAGGGTTCAGTCCCGATGCGGAGCTGGCCAGAGCGTTCGGGGTCGGCTGCGGAGTGCTCGTCGTCGTGTCTCTCTGCGGGTGGGCTGCGATCGCGGTGTTCTGGCTTCGGTGACCTCGCGCGCCCGCCACATCCGTGGCATGCTTGAGCCGATGGCCAGACGAGGGGAGCGGGACTACGTGCGTCGTCCGGGTGTGTATTCCGAGATCGGCAAGCTCAGGACGGTGCTCGTGCACCGGCCCGGCAAGGCGCTCGAGCGGCTCACGCCCTCGAATCGCGAGGAGCTGCTCTTCGACGACCTCGTGTGGGTCGAGCGCGCCCAGGTCGAGCACGACGCGTTCACCGCCGCGCTTCGCGATCGGGGTGTCGAGGTGCTCTGCGTCGAGGATCTCCTCGCCGAGACGCTCGACGCGTCGCAGGAGGCCCGCGATGCGGTGATCGGCGCTGCGGTCTCCTCGTTCACGGTCGGCCTGTCTCTCGTCACCGAGCTCAGGGCGTACCTGGCCGCACTGCCGTCACCCGATCTCGCCGGGGTACTCATCGGCGGTCTGCTCGTCTCCGAGCTCGACGGGCTCGATCTCGAGGCGCTCAGCCGCCATTCGCTTGGCGCGGTGTTGGCTGACCCCGACGAGTTCGTGCTCCCGCCGCTGCCCAACTCCGTGTTCACGCGTGACTCAAGTGCGTGGCTGTACGGTGGAGTGGTGCTGCCGCCGCTGTTTCGCTCGGCGCGCCGTCTCGAGGTCGTCAATCTCTCCGTCATCTACCGGTACCACCCGGAGTTCGCGGCAGCCGAGTTCGAGTTCTGGTACCCACCGGCCGGCGATGCCGCGCGTTTCGCTGTCGAGGACTTCAGCCAGGGCGTCTCGCTCGAAGGCGGCGACATCATGCCCATCGGCAACAGCACGGTGATCGTGGGGCTCGGCGAGCGCTCGACCGGCCGGATGGTCGAGCACCTCGCGCGATCGCTCTTCGCTGCCGGTGCGGCCGGACGCATCATCGTCTGCCGCATGCTGCAGGAGCGCGCCTATATGCATCTCGACACGGTGTTCAACTTCGTCGACCGCGATGTGGTGACGATGTTTCCGCCTGTCGTCGAGCAGATGCGGGTCTTCAGCATCCGTCCGGGTGCCGGCGACAGCGCGTTCGATATCGTCGAGGAGGAGGGCCTGCTGCCTGCCATCGCAGATGCGCTCGGCATCCGTGAGCTGCGCGTCGTCCCGACAGGCGGCAACCGCTTCGAATCCGCGCGCGAGCAGTGGGACGACGCGAACAACGTCGTGGCCGTCGAGCCGGGAGTCGTCTTCGGCTACTCGAAGAACACCCACACGAACCGGGCGTTGCGCCAGGCGGGTATCGAGGTCATTGAGATCGAGGGCTCCGAGCTCGGTAAGGGGCGCGGCGGCTGCCACTGCATGACCTGTCCGATCGAGCGCGACGCGGCCGAGTAGCGGCTCTCTTCCCGCGTGTCATCGGTTTGAGGTACCATCGCGCCGAAGGGGAGTAGCTGCCCGGCGCCCGCGCCGGGAGACAGGCCGCCATCACGAGCCACCGACGGCTTCGGTCCTGTCGCGAAGAAACACCTCGTGTGCGAGACCTTCGACGACCGCGGCCGCCTGAGCCGCGCGAGGAGGCGGTATGCCCTTCATCCCGACCTATCCGGACGCCCCGCACGCGTCGTCTGCCGAGGAGATCCTCGCTGACCTGGGCTCAGGGCCGACCGGCCTGGATCCCGCCCAGGCCGCGGAGCGACTGATCGCTGTCGGTCCCAACGAGTTGCCGGAGAAGAGCGGCCGTTCGCTGGCCACCATGGCCCTCGACCAGTTCAAGGACTTCCTGATCCTGCTCCTCCTGGGTGCAGCGGTGGTGTCCGGCGCGCTGGGCGAGATCGTCGACACCATCGCGATTCTCGTGATCGTCGTGCTCAACGCTGTGATCGGTGTCGTTCAGGAGTACCGGGCTGAGCGCGCGATGGAGGCGCTACGCGAGATGGCCGCCGGCACGGCGCTCGTGCGTCGCGACGGACAGGTGAGCGAGATCCCTGCCGCGGAACTCACGCTCGGCGACATAGTGGTACTGGATGCCGGCCGCGTGGTGCCGGCTGACATCCGTCTGCTCGAGACGTTCGGCCTGCGCGCTGCCGAAGCGGCCCTCACCGGCGAGTCCTTGCCGGTGGAGAAGGACGCTTCGGTCATGGTCGCGCCCGACGCCTCCGTCGGCGATAGGCTGAACATGGCCTACAAGGGCACGCAGATCGTGTACGGCCGCGGTATCGGCGTGGTCACAGCTGTCGCCCTGCGCACGGAAGTCGGCCGCATCGCGGACCTCCTCGGCTCGACTGCCGAGGTCAAGACACCGCTGCAGAAGCGTCTGGCGCAGTTCGGCAAGGGGCTCGGAGTAGCGGCGCTCGGGCTCTGCACCCTGGTGTTCATCATCGGGATCCTGCGTGGGGAAGACGTCCTGCACATGTTCCTCACCGCTGTGAGTCTCGCGGTCGCGGCCGTTCCGGAGGCGCTGCCTGCCGTCGCGACGATCACGCTCGCATTCGGGGCTCGCAAGCTCGTCAAGACGCACACCCTGGTACGTAGACTCCCCGCGGTCGAGACACTCGGCTCTGTCACTTACATCTGTACCGACAAGACCGGTACGCTCACCATCAACCGCATGACCGTCGAGCGCGTTGCCACCGCTGCGGCGATCGCCGAGGCGCTACCGGTCCGTTCGGGTGAGTCGGGTACGACCGCGTGGGACTGGCTCGGGGCCGCGATGTCGCTCTCGAACGATGTGAGCGATGACGGAGATGAGCCGATCGGCGATCCGACGGAGGTCGCGTTCTTCGTCGCTGCGCGCGATTCCGGTTTCGGGCGTGCCGAGCTCGCCTCCAGGCTGCCTCGCTCTGCCGAGGTGCCCTTCGACTCGGAGCGCAAGCTCATGACGACGGTGCACACCGCGGCCGATGGTGGATACATCGCGTTCACGAAGGGAGCGGCCGAAGCCGTCATCGAGCGCTCGATCGGGGCTCTCGCGGCGGACGGTACCGGCACCGAACTCGATGAGGCTGCGTCCCGGGCGATCATCGACAGCTGGTCCGCCGAGGGACTCCGCGTGCTGGCCTTCGGCATGCGTCACCTCGAGGCGGTTCCTGAAAGCGATTTCGAGGACGTCGAGCGTGACCTCCTCATCATCGGATACGTCGGTCTGGTCGATCCACCGAGACCGGAGGCTGCGGCCGCGGTCGCCACCTGTGTTCGTGCGGGGATCGTCCCCGTGATGATTACGGGAGATCATCCTGCAACGGCACTGGCGATCGCGGGACGTCTCGGGATTGCCGTGGACGCCGACCAGATGATGACCGGCACGGAGCTCGAGGCGCTGGAGCTCGCACAGTTCGAGCGGCGGGTCGAAGACATCAGGGTCTACGCCCGGGTCGCTCCCGAGCAGAAGCTCAAGATCGTGCAGGCTCTTCAGGACCGCGGCGAGTTCGTCGCCATGACCGGCGATGGGGTGAACGACGCACCCGCGCTCGCGAGGGCGGACATCGGCGTCGCGATGGGCATCACCGGCACCGACGTGGCCAAGGAGGCCGCGGATATGGTGCTCCTCGACGACAACTTCGCCTCGATCGTCAGCTCGGTCGGCGAGGGCAGACGGATCTTCGACAACATCCGCAAGTTCATCAAGTACACGATGACGTCGAACTCCGGTGAGATATGGACGATCCTCCTCGCGCCCTTCTTCGGCCTTCCCATACCCCTGCTGCCCATCCATATCCTGTGGATCAACCTGGTCACGGACGGACTGCCCGGACTCGCGTATGCCGCTGAGCCGCAGGAGCGAGGCATCATGCAGCGGCCCCCCCGGCCCCCCAAGGAGAGCATCTTCGCCGATGGTCTCGCGGTGCACCTGATGTGGGTGGGCCTGTTGATGGGTGCCGCGTCGCTTGTGACCCAGGCTGTGGCCATCGAGATGGACCTGCACTGGCAGACGATGGTGTTCACCGTGCTCTGCTTCAGCCAGATGGGGCATGCTCTTGCCATCAGGTCAGATCGCGAGTCCATCTTCAAGACGGGGCTTCTCTCGAACAGGCCGATGATCGGCGCCGTGCTGCTCACGATCGCCGCGCAGCTCGCGACGATCTACGTGCCGTTCCTGCAGCCGGTCTTCAAGACCGAGGCGCTCAGTGCCATGGAATTGGCCGCTGCTCTCGTGATATCGACGATCGTGTTCTGGGCGGTTGAGATCGAGAAGACCTGGAAGCGGCGCCGCGACAGCATGGGCGAGGGCAGATGAACACACCACCCGAGGAACTCTGCATCAATACCCTGCGTTTCCTGGCGGTGGACATGGTGCAGAAAGCGAACTCCGGCCATCCCGGCATGCCGATGGGCGCTGCGGCCGCCGCGTTCGCCCTATGGGACCGGCACCTTCGTTTCGATCCCGCCCATCCCCGGTGGCCGGACCGGGACCGGTTCGTGCTGTCCGGAGGACACGGGTGCGCGTTGCTCTACTCGCTGCTCCATCTGACCGGCTACGACCTGCCGATGAGCGAACTGCAGTCGTTTCGTCAGTGGGGCAGTGCGACTCCGGGACACCCCGAATTCGGCATGGCTCCCGGAGTGGAGGCGACCACGGGGCCGTTGGGCCAGGGCATCGCGAACGCCGTGGGCATGGCTATCGCCGAGGAGTCGCTCGCCGCGACATTCAACAGGCCGGGCCACCGGATCGTCGATCACCGCACGTATGTGATGTGTGGAGACGGGGACCTGATGGAGGGGGTCTCGGCAGAAGCGGCATCGCTGGCAGGCCATCTCGGCCTGGGCAAGCTCGTGGTGCTCTACGACGACAACCACATCTCCATAGAGGGTTCGACGGAGCTCGCGTTCACCGAGGATGTGACCGCCAGATTCGCCGCGTATGGGTGGCACGTGCAGAGAGTCGAAGACGGCAACGACGTGGCGGCCGTCGCCCGCGCTATCGAGCACGCGCGTTCGGAGACGGGTAGACCGTCGCTCATCGCTATTCGTACGCACATCGGGTACGGCAGCCCACACAAGCAGGACACAGCTTCGGCTCATGGTGAGCCGTTGGGGGCCGATGAGGTACGCCGAGCCAAGGAGGCGCTTGGTTGGCCTGCGGAGCCGACGTTCTTGGTTCCCGACGATGCGGCCGCCCGGTTCCGGGAGGCGGGGCAGCGCGGGGAGGCCATCAGGGTCGATTGGCACGAGCGCTTCGAGGCGTTTCGCCGCGCATTCCCGGAGCTTGGCGCCGAGTTCGAGCGGCGCATGCGCGGCGAACTGCCGGATGACTGGGACGTCGACGTCCCGGTCTTCGCTGCTACTGACGGCCCCTTGGCCACGCGCGATGCCGGCGGTGTCGTGATGAACGCACTCGCGGCGCGCCTGTCCGAGCTGATCGGCGGCTCTGCGGATCTTGCTCCGAGCACCAAGACGTGGCTGGATGCATTCGCGGCGTTCGGTGTGTCCGACCGAAAGGGAAGGAACCTGCATTTCGGCGTTCGCGAACATGCCATGGGCGCGGTCGTGAACGGACTGGCGTATCACGGTGGTTTCGTTCCGTTCGGGGCGACGTTCCTGGCGTTCAGTGACTACATGCGGCCGCCGCTCAGGCTCGCGGCGCTCAGCCACCTCCACGTGGTTCACGTGTTCACGCACGACAGCATCGGTCTGGGTGAGGACGGGCCCACGCATCAGGCCGTCGAGCATCTCGCCTCGCTGCGGCTGATCCCCGGCATTCTGGTGATTCGGCCGGCGGACGCGAATGAGACAGCCGACGCATGGAGGCTCGCCGTCACCGAGCGCACACGACCGACGCTGCTGGCGCTGTCGCGCCAGAAGCTACCGGTACTCGATCCCCACGCGTACCCCGCTGTCCTCGGCGGTGTCGCCCGTGGCGCCTACGTCCTCGCGCAGAGCGACGGGAAGGCCCCGGACGCGGTCATCGTCGCGACCGGTTCCGAGGTGCAACTCGCGCTCGCTGCGCGAGATCGGCTGGCGCACGAGGGCGTCGAGGCGCGCGTCGTGAGCGCGCCCTGCCTCGAGATCTTCGGAGGCCAGGATGCCGGGTACCGTGCTTCGGTCATACCTCCGGGAGTGCCGATCGTCGCGGTGGAGGCCGGGGTGAGTCTTGGCTGGCGGACGTATCTCGGTGCAGGTGCCGTGACCGTGGGCCTCGACCGATTCGGCGCCTCAGCTCCCGGCGAGACCGCGATGGCCGAGCTCGGCTTCACCGTCGACGAGGTTGTAGAGCACGTACGATCGGCCATAGGCGAGCGCGACTAGCGTAGCGCGGGAGCTCGTTGGAATCGCGAGACGTCTCGCGGGCTAGCGGACCGTCGCGGGATCCCAGTCCAGGGGCCCGATGGTGAACAGGACGTCGCCGTCGTGAAACATCGTGTCGCCCTGTACGTGCTCGACCGCTTCGCCGTCACGGGTCATGCCCAGCACCGTGACGCCGTGCTCGGCCCGCAGTTGGCTCTCGGCGATGCTCAGCCCCACAAGCGGGGATCCGGGGCTGATCCTGAGCGTGTGCGTCGTGAGGTTCGGCACGTTGACCCGCAGGTCGGGCACGGCCGTGGCGTCCTTCGTGAATGGGCGGGCCATGCGGCGCCAGGCGCCCCGAACATCACCGATCAGGCGCTTGATGTCCTCGCGCGGCACGAGCATGCGCGAGAGGACACGCGCGAAGATCTCGATGGAGACCTCGAGCTCATCGGCGATCACCTCGTCCGCTCCGAGGCTGTGCAAGGGTTCGACCTCCCGAAGATACCGGCTGCGTACCAGGATATAGGCGTCCGGTGCGACGCGGCGCGCAAGCTCGACCACCCGCCTCGCTCCGGCGGGGTCGTCGATGACCACGACGATGGCCCTGGCCTTGTCCGCGTCGACGTGTCTGAGGATGGTCTCTTGCGTCGCATCGCCGAAGTGCACGGGTTCGCCCTGTTCGGAGGCCTCGCGCACGGTGGATGCGTTGAGCTCGAGGATGGCGTAGGGAACGTCCGCCTGCTTCGCCGTGCGGGCGACATTGGCACCTGTCACGCCGAAACCGACGATGAGGATGTGACCGGCATAGGCATGAGCCGAGCCGACGGCTGCGGGGGAGAACCCGGACCGCTCCAGCCGCACGAGAGGTGTGCGGGACAGAGCTCCGGCGAGTCGTGGGCCGATCGCGAACAGGACGGGCGTGAACAGCATGCTGAGCACCGCCGTGTTCAGCACGGTCTGGAAGACATCGGTGCCGAACAGACCCGCGAGTACGGCGGCCTGCGTTGCGACCAGGGAGAACTCCCCGACCTGTGCGAGCGCGAGACCCGCGAGAACCGAACTGCGCAGCGGCAGGCCGATCACGAGTGCAGCCACGGTGGCCACGACCGGCTTGATGAAGAGGATGCCGGCGGTCAACAAGGCGAGGCGCACAGGGTTGTCGATGAGGTACCCGAGATCGAGCAGGAGTCCGACCGAGATGAAGAACAGGCTCATGAAGACGTCCCGGAAGGGGAGCATCACGGCGACAGCCTGATGTGAGTAGTCGGACTCGGAGATGATGAGGCCGGCCAGGAAGGCTCCCAGCGCGAGGGAGAGCCCCATCGACTGCGTGAGAAGAGCGATGCCGATACACATCCCGATGACACCGAGGAGGAACGCCTCCGAGCTGCGGGTCGCCGTGATTCGCTCCAGCAGCCAGGGAACGACCCACCGGTACGCCACGAATGCGAAGGCCGCGACCGCGAGGATCCGTGCCACCAGCCCGAGCACGTCGCCGCCGGCCGAGCCGTTCAGGGAGCCTGCAAGGAGTGGCGCCGTGAGCATGACCGGGACTACCGCGATGTCCTGGTAGATGAGTGATGCAAGCACCATGCGACCGTGGGGGGCGTCGAGTTCGGCGCGCTCCTGCAGCATCTTGAGGACGACGGCGGTGCTCGAAAGGGCGACCACGAAACCCAGGTAGATGCTCTGGTTGAGCGTTGAGCCCATGAGAACGGTTGCCGTCCCGACGATCGCGGCTGTTCCGAAGAACTGTATCGACCCGCCAATGACGAACTGCCTACGCAGATGGGCCAGATCGGCCAGCGAGAACTCGAGGCCGATGACGAACAAGAGCAGAACGACTCCGATCTCTGCAAGCAGCTCGACCTCGTGGGCGTTGCGCACGAGCCCCAGCGCGCCCGGACCGGCGAGCACGCCGGCGAGCAGCAGGCCGATGGATGACGGCACGTTGAGGCGATGGCACACGATCGCAGCCACCACGGCAAGCGCGAAGATGATCGTGATGTCGAGCAGAAGCGACGGCATTCGTTCTCCGAAGGTCGAGTTGGTACACATAGTAGCCGAGCTGCAGAATCCGGGGAGCCCGTTGCGGGAGCCCGGGCTGCCTCCGGCGCATCCACAGGTTCGCTCATCGGGAGGCGTCTCTGAATACGTGAGGTAGCGGGCTCTTGTGGGAAGGAGCCCGTAGTCAGCGAGAGGAGGTGTTTGAGATGGCGATGATCGCGCGATCACGTGTTGCTACCGCGCCCGTGCACGCAGTGCTTCCGTGCCAGGATCTGGAGCGAGCCGCTCGTTTCTACGGGGAGACCCTCGGCTTGCAGATAGAGAGGGATCCGGGAGCCCCGCAGTTCATGGCGCGCGCAGGGGACGGGTGTTGGATGCTTGTGTACGAGACCGGCTCAGAGGCCGGCTCCGCGACGCAAGCGGCATTCACGGTCGATGATGTCGAGTCGACCGTGGCCGACCTGCGGGAGCACGGAGTGCGGTTCGAGGAGTACGATCTCCCGGGCCTGAAGACCATCAACGGAATCGCGACCATGGGCGGCGAGAAAGGCGCATGGTTCCGGGACTCGGAGGGCAACACCCTCAGCGTGTTCCAGGCGCGGCACTAAGCCGCGGGCGTCATGCACGTTCTATAGAGGGCTTCCGGGCATTGCCCGGAGGCCCTCGTGCCGTGCTATAGAATCATGCGGGTGTCGATCTCCGATCATGAGCTGCCGTGTCGCGAGCCCTTTGGTGCGCGGCTATCGGGACGAGAGCGTCTTCGCGGCCGAGATCGCCTCGCCCGCCAACTTCTCCGCGTCCGCCATCGCGTCCATCACTTCACCGTAGTTATGGAAGCCCATCGAGTTCTCCGAGACGATCAGGTTCTCCCAGAGCGCGTGGGCCTTCCTGTGAGCCTCAAGCGCCCGCTCGTAGGTGGCCTTCTCGGCTGTAGTGAGGGGTTTCTCAGCTGACGTGATCGTGCCGAGGAGCGTCGAGGATTCGGCGAGTCGCGCCTGCACCACGCCCTGCCGCTCAAAGACCCGCTTCTGCTGTCCGATTCCGCGTTGCGTACGATCCTCGTGACACAGCGAGCAGGGAGTAGGGAGCTCGCCGCCCTGCAGCCCCGTCGCAGTGGCGAACCGTGCATAGACCGCGGCGTCCTGGTACTTGTAGGGGCTTGTGAACCAGTGGCTCTTGAACGGAGTCCCGTTGCCGGAGATGACGCGGGGCATGTGGCAGTCCACGCATGAGACTCCGGCAGCGTAGTGCGGGCTGTTCCAGTTCAGCTCGGCCTCGGGATGCTGGTTCTTGATCAGCGGCTCTCCGATGGTCTGCTGGATCCAGTCCTGCTGGTAGCCGAAGGTGGCCCCGTACAGATCGTGCAGGTCGCCCGCTTTCGACCAGCTGAAGTAGTCGCGGTCGATGCCGTCGACACCGCTCTTGCCGCAGACGTACTCCACGTGGCACTGGGCGCAGATCACCGTGCCCTTGTCCACGCCCCGGGCTTCGTCGAACGAGGTCGGGGAGTTCTCGGCATACGGGTTGACGCCCTTGTCGGCGATCGCACGGCTCAGCGCCTCGCGCACGATACGCGGCTTGGCGGAGTGGGGGTCGTGGCAGTGGTTGCAGCCGGCGCCGTACGGCATCGTGTCGGAGGTGGCGGCGATCGTCGCTGCCCACATCATGTTGAAGTCCTTCGTGCCGCCGTCTGCCGTGTCCGTCGATTCGTAGCTCGTGTAGACCGTGCCGTCAGGGAACTGCGCGCGCGCGCGCGTCAGGTGATCGTCTTCGGTCGAGGACCATGTCACCTCGGTGCCCTTGGGAACGGTCACCACCTGCGCGGTCTGCGTCTCGGTCTTCGTGTGAGTGAGCGTCACCCGCACGTCGTCGGACGTCGTAATCGGCATGCCTGTACTCCACGCGTAGGCGACCTTTGTCGACTTGCACTGAACGCAGGTCTCGAACTTGCCGCGTGTCGTCTCGTAGTGGTCTTCGAGCATGAAGGCATGGGCACCCTCTTCGTTGTACTCCTTCGCAAACGCGTGTCCGGCTACTACATCCTTGTACTGGGGAAATGCATCGGACTTCGGCTGAACGGGCACCCGTTGCGATCCGCCGAAGGGGCCGACCTGGAGGTTGTCGTCGTACAGATACGTGCGGGCCTCATCTGCGTGGCACGGTGAGCAGGCGTCGATGGTCCAGTCGATGGCGACCTCGACGCCTTCGGGGTTCTCCGCATGTCCGTCGGTGGATGCGCCGGCGTGGCACATGTCGCAGCCGACGAGCGCGTGCCCCCCAGTGGCCTGGGCCTGCAGCATCCCCGCATGGCATTCGCCGCACGCGTCATCCCACTGCGCTGACACTGCGATGCCGGGAGTCTTCGAACATCCGGACAGGACGAAACTCGCAATGATGCCGAAGGCGACACACATGAGCATGGCACGGACCTTCTGCGTGCCGGGCGCGGAGAATGATGGCACGGTAGCTCCCCTCAGGACAGACGTCGACACTTCCTCCTACCCGATTCTCTCCGAGGTATCTCTGTCAGGCCTTGACGCACGTCAAGACGGTGGGGGTGTTTTCGGGTCAGCCGCCCCGAACGAGCGTCGAACCGATACTGAGCACGCCGAACACGATGAAGACCGCCCCGGAGAAGCGCCGCATGAGCCGCTCCGGCATGTTCCTGCCGAGGAGGCGCCCGACGCCGATCGCGGCAGCGTCGGCGAGCACCATGCCTATCGTCGAGCCCATGGTGACCGCCCAGAACCGTCCCATCGGCCCGACTGCGTCCGGTGAGCCGAGAGTCGAGAGCCATCCCTGGACGGTCGGGCCGGCTCCCTTGAGGTAGGCGAGCACCGCCGAGCCGGGATCGACCGCGATGGCGAGTGTCATGACCTGGGTCTTGTCACCGAGTTCGGCCAGGAAGAACGCGATCGAGGTCGCGATGATCGGGCCGAAGCGGGAGCCCTTGTTCGCCTCGGCGTCATCAATCCGGTCACCGCGCAGTGTCCAGATGCCGAAGCTCACGAACAGCACGCCGGTGATCCAGGGGATCGCGTTCGGTGGAATCGCGGCGCCCAGGAACTGCCCGGCGAGGGTCGTGAAGAAATGAACGACGAACGTGGCCGCGAAGATCCCGACGAGTACCTGCCAGGCTTTGTACCGGGTCGCCAACACCAACGCCAGAAGCTGCGACTTGTCGGCGAGCTCGCCGATCATGATCAAGACGAGAGCCACAAGGAAGATATAGGTCACGCGCCACCTCCGTGTCGAGCCGGAGGCGCGGGACGCTCCGGCAGACGGGACCACACTGCAAGCAGTGCTCCTTCATCCGCCGAAGGTCTTGCGTGACACTCGCGGTGAGTGCCGGTGCACCGGGGCCTATCGGCCCAGTATGTCGATGCAGCCCCCGGCCTTTCGGCGCGGGTCGCTACTCCCCTTCGGTATAAGGGAACCCTATGACAATGGGGTGTGGCGGTCAATTCGCGTCGTGCGCGATAATCGGCCGTGCCGGAACGTGAGTCCTGGTAGTGTGGTCACGCGAGGGCAGGAAGGCGGATTCGGGGAGAGCAGATGGACAAGGCATTGATCATTCAGGAGATCACGGCGGCGATGCGAGCGCACGACAAGGCGCGCGTGGGCATCCTCCGGCTTGTCAAGAACGAGATCGAGATCAAGGAGAAGGAGACGCGGACCGAGCTGTCTGACGAAGACGTGGTGACCGCATTCAAGAAGGTGCTCAAGCAGACCGGCGAGACCCTCGAGGGCTCCATCAAGGTAGGCACGGACGCCGCCAGGACCGAAGCGCTCAAAGAGCAGGTGGAGATCCTGGGTTCATACCTGCCCCGTCAGGTCACCGGCGACGAATTGGCAGTGCTCGTCGAGCGGGTGCTCTCCGAGAACGAGTTCGCCGGCAAGCGCGATATGGGCAAGGCCATCGGCCTGATCGTGGCTGAGACCGGTGGCAACTGCGACAAGGCAGAAGTCGCGTCACTGGTGGGTGCCAGGCTGACCTGATTCGTCGGCACGACGAATCGGTGCCCGACTGCGGCGTTCAGACTTCGAGGTCCTCCTCGGCGATCCACGCGGCGTGCTTCGCGTCGAGAATCGCCAGGATCGTGGCGACCGCGTCTGCTGTGTCCGGCCGGACGTGCAGGCGCGAGCCGACCATCGAGAACAGCCCGTCTCCCTCGAAGAACTCCGTGATAGCGTTCGTCCCGGGCTGTTCGCCGGTGTCGCCACAGGGTCCGTCGGAGTCGAGTGCCGGGATGGGCAGCTGGGGCGTAAGCCCGACGACGGCCGTGATTCCGTGGGAGAGCACGGCGAGCATCTGGCCCACCGTCTTCTCGTTGGCGAGCTCGGGTCCGCTCAGCGCCAGCGGGAGCTGCGCCATAGGCAGCTCGGCATAGTGGGCCAGGACGGCGAAGAGCTGGATGATGCGGGTGTTGTCCGAGCAGCTGCCCACGACGAGGACCGGCGGGACGCCCGCTGCCTCGCATGCGTCCCGCAGGCCCGGTGCGGCGTCCGCGAGCGCGTCGGCCGAGCACAGACCGGCGTTGAGCAGGGCGTGAGCGGAGCAGCCCGAGCTCACGATGAGCACGCCCTCGCGGATGAGTGCGCGCGCGATCTCAACATGCGCGGTCTCGTAGCCCGCCTTTGGGGTGCTGCAGGCGACCATGGCCACCACCCCGCGGATGCGGCCTTCGCGCAGATGCGCCAGGAGGTTTCGCGCGTGCCCGAACGCCTTGAAGATCGCCTCGCGGCTGAAGCCGGTCACTACCCTGGTCTTGTGGGCGGGGATGTGGATCTTGGAGCGGTCGCGCGTCGAGAAGGCGGTGATGGCGGCACGGGCGATCCGCAGCGCATCTTCATCGAGCGTCCCCGGGTGCTCCGGATCGAACGGTATGTGCGTCGCGCCGGGGATACGATTCGACCTGCACGTGGTGACGATCTCGGTGCCGAAACACGACGCCACCGCCTGGATGCCCGGCAGCACGCATTGCATATCGACGACGACGGCGTCCACAGCGCCGGTACCCAGCACGAGCTCCTGTCCCATGGCGCCGGTCACCGTCGGCACGCCATGCCGGGCAAGCGCTTCATGGCCCGTGCAGCACATCCCGCCGATCACGATGTCGGCAGCCCCGGCCTCGTGGGCGAGCTCGAGGATCTCCGCCGAGGAGACCTTCTCGAGCAGCTTCTCGAGCATCACGGGTGAGTGGCCGTGCACGAGGATGTTCACGCTGTCGGCCCGGAGCACGCCGAAGTTGACCTCGGCTTCGACCGGTTCCGGTATGCCGAAGAGGATGTCAGAGATCACCGATGAGGTGACGAGTCCCGAGTATGCGTACGCCAGCGACGTGCGCAGGGCCTGCTCGATCATGACCCGGGGATCCGAGCAGGCTCCGAGCGTCGTCATGTGCATCGCCTCGAGCACCTCGAAGGCTGCGGAGCGGGGGAGAAGGCCAAGGTCCTCCCAGACCTTCCGCCGTTCCCGCGGAGCGAACTGGAGCGTGCGCAGGCTACCGGCGGTCATACGTCCGAGATCCTCGAGCATGACTGCGGCGACACTCTCCGTGACCTCGGTCATCGGGGTCCAGGAGTACGCGACATTGAGTGCGCTGCCAACGTCACGCAGGCGCGCCATGCCCTTGGTGGACAGAGAGATCTCGCCGCGGGCCACCGCCTGGAGCGTGAGTATCATCTCGTGTGCGTGGATGGTCTGTGCCGAGGTGCCTGCGGCAGCCGCCCGGAGCAGGTTCGCCGCCGCCACGACCTCCATCGTGCGTCCGCACACACCACGGGGGCTCTTGGCGGTGATGCGACACGGCCCCCACTGGCACATCCGACAGCACAGGCCGCGGAGCCCGAAGCCGCACTGCGGTTGCTGCGATTCCAGCCGGTCGAGGAGCGTCTCTATCCCGGACTCATCGAGGTGGGCGATCATCTCACGCACCGCGGGGTTGGATGTCAGACGCGCCGCGTCTTCCTTGCCGGCGATGCCGGCGCCCAGGTGCCGGGAGTGATACTTCATGCGGACTCCTTGGGTGGGTGCACTGCGCAGCTGCTCCGATCCGCTGCGCGACCGCACGACGCTGACCCGCGACAGCAGCAAGCTTCAAGCCACCGTATAGATGCGTGGCGCACCCCGCAAGCGCGAATGCCCGGTCTGAGAGGCCGCGCCGCCGCCGATGTGGTAGAACTGGCTGCATGACAGGTGAATGGATCTACCTCAACGGGCGCGTGATTCCGCTGCGCGAAGCGCCGGTATCCCCCGTCGACATCGGGCTTCTGCGTGGCTACGCGGTGTTCGACCTGCTCCGGACGGCGAACGGTCGGCCGTTCCTGCTCGAAGAGCACCTGCGACGCCTGCACGTATCGGCAGCTAGTCTCGGGCTGGCCGTTCCGTCGACCGACGCTGAGATCGTGGCCGCCATCGCGGAGCTGCTCGTGCGCAACGCCCATGCCGAGGCGACCGTCCGCTTCCTTCTCACCGGCGGGGAGTCCGCCGACGGGATGAGCTTCGACCCGGCCACACCCACGTTCATGATCATGACGCATGACCTGCAGGAGCCACCTCCTGAGTTGTACGAACGGGGAGGTTCGCTGATCTCCGTCGAGCACCTGCGTGAGATCCCCGAGGCCAAGACCACGAACTACCTCACGATGCTGCGGCACAAGCCGCGCGCGATCGCACAGGGCGCGCTCGATCTGCTGTACCACCACGACGGACGGATTCTCGAGGCGGCAACCGCGAGCTTCTATATTGTGCGCGGTCGCGACATCCTGGTTCCGGAGCGCGACGTGCTCTACGGGACCGTGGGCACGTTCGTGCTGGGTATGGTCCGCGAGCCCTATCGGATCGTCGAGGGCGATGTGACGCTCGATGACGCGTACGGGGCCGACGAGGCGTTCCTCACATCGACCACCCGCGGAGTGGTTCCGATCACGCGCCTCGACGACCGGGTCATCGGCGGAGGCGTGGTGGGTCCCGTCACCGCGGAGCTCATGGAGCGCTTCCGGGAGGCGCTCGCCGCTCACTAGGTGATCCCGTCCGCCCGGGTGTTGCGCACGCATGGATGTTGCACGATGGCCGGAAGCGGGTATTCTACGCTTTCAAGACAGCCGGAACTCACACGATCACGCGGGGGTACGCACCATGCATGACAGGAAATGGCGATTCGGGCTCGGAGCCGGCCTCGCGGCGCTGTCCGGGGTTCTGTTCCTGGTCCACTACCTGACGTTTCACGATCTTCACCATTTGGGCATCTTCACGCTGCATGACATAGCGTTCCTGCCGCTTGAGGTCCTGATCGTGACGCTGATCATCCACGCCATGCTCGAGCGCCGGGAGCGCACCGAGCTCATGCTCAAGCTCAACATGGTCATCGGCGCGTTCTACAGTGAGGTCGGAACGGAGTTGCTCGAGCGCCTCGCCGCCTTCGACCGGGACCGGGAGGCGCTGGCCAGGCGGTTCGATGTCGAGACGGAGTGGGACGATGCGCGGCTCGTCAAGGCCGTCCATGAGGCATCCTCGGCGACGTTCGTTCTGGAGCCCACAAGGGAAGGCATCGCCGAGCTGCGCGAGTTCATGATAGCGAAGCGGCAGTTCCTCCTCGGCCTGCTTGAGAACCAGAACCTGCTCGAGAACGAACGCTTCACGGATGTCCTGTGGGCCGTCTTTCATCTGGGGGACGAGCTGCAGCGACGCACCGATGTGGCGGTGCTGCCCGATACGGACATCGCGCACCTCGCGGGCGACATGGAGCGGGCGTACGGCAGGGCCATCTCGGAGTGGTTCGAGCACCTCAGGCACCTGCGGGTCCGCTACCCGTACCTGTTCTCGCTTGCGGTGAGGGCCAATCCGATCGACGAGGAGCAGGGCGTGGAGGTCACCTCGTAGCCGGCCGCGGCATCCGTTCGGCTCACAAGGAGATGCTGTCGGGCATCTCGCGCTCGTCGCCGAACCACTCGTCGGCCATCTCGCCTTCGGCGATCCTGTCGATGGGCATCTTGAGATAGCGGCCCGACGCCTCGACCGCCACGCTGCCGTCGTCGAGCACGATCTCCCCGGTTCCCTCGAACAGGCGGGCCGAATCCCGTGTGATGCGGCCCACCGCGCGGACCGGGCCGCCGATCGGCACCGGCTTGCGGAACTTCACGTTCAGTTCGACGGTGACGCCCCATGCGTCGGCATCCGTGAGGTTGATGGCGCGGCCGATGGTCTCGTCCAGAATCGCCGAGGAGATACCCCCGTGAAGCCGCCCGGGGTAGCCCTGATGCTCTTCGCGCGGCACGAACACGCCGACGAGTTCGTCGCCATCGAGTTCGAAGAAGCGCGCACCGAGACCCGCGCCGTTGTCCACACCGCACACTATGCACATCCTGCTCACGTTCTGGACACCCAGGACTCTCCGGTTCAACTGGCAACCTCCGTCGGAACTCGACCACTCATCGGCGATCCGATTGTATCCTCCCGCATCGAGCGGAGATGCGACCGCCTGGCGGATGCTGTCAGTCCGTTCTTGATTTGTGACACGTGTCCGCCGATACAAAGAGTAGTGGTGGAGCGTCTGCCGGAGCTCCACATGGTGTGACATACCGGGAGGTACGGTGTCTGGATCTTCTTGCGGCGGTGCCTACGAACGAGCTGCCGGACTCACGGGTGCGCAGATCGCCGAGGTGATTCTCTCCACGGATCGGGCGGTGTTCCGGGATCGGCTCTCGTGGCGTACGTCCCGCGACTACTTCGTACTCGAGCGCGCCATCTCCGACGACTGCGAAGAGCATGCGTTGCACGAGGCGTCCGCTCGCTAGAGCATGGCCGCCGCTCGCCGAGCCGTTGCGGCCGGCATGGCGTGCAGGCGCTACACTTCCTTGTGAGGTCGGCACGCGCCGGGGATGTTCGCGCCCCGCATGACACCGCGGGAGGTCGTTGATGGGAGCCGGAGCCGTTCAGGCCGCGCTGGCGCGGCTCGAAGCGCGTGACCTGCGAGTCGCTGCCCGCGATGCGGGAGCGGCTATGGATGAGGCGACCGGCGTCGTCTCGGTGACGTTTCTCGGAGCAGAGTATCGGCTGGTCGGGCCCGGGCTCGATTTCGCCGAGGACAGCCCCCGGGTACCGGAGCACGTGCGGGCGCTTCTGGTCTATTACATCGCCACGACGGACGGCGCTCTCCCGACCGGCCGCGCGATCTCGTTCGCGGAGCTTCCTGACGGGGGCTTCTACGTGCAGGCATTTCGCGGATACACGGCCGGCGCGCTCGAGCGGGCCTTCGGAGATGACGGCGCAGCGCTGCAGGCAGCGGTCGAGACGCTGGGGGGAGTCGCCATCGAGGGGCCTGCGGATCTGAGCTGGCGGATTCCCGTGCTGCCCAGGGTGCCGGTCACGCTGTCGTGGTGGTCGGGCGATGAGGAGTTCGGTCCCCGCGTCGAGCTTCTGTTCGACGAGACGGCATCGCGGCACCTGCCCACCGACGGGTGCGCCGTGCTCGGCTCGTGGCTCACGGCGTCGCTCAAGGCCGCACAAGCGCGCGCGGGAGATCGAGGCTAGCGGCTCTGCCCGGCGGGTGCCACGCGCCCGCTCTGCCGGGCCTACGGTTCACCCACGCCCAGGAGCAGTCGGATCGCAGCGTGCGCTTCGTGCGCAGCGGCGAGCATGACACGGGATGCGAGGAGTGGAAGGCCCGCGCTCACGTCCGCCGAGAGATCGCCCACGACCCAGGCATTCTCCGCGAGCCGCTCGGTGACGATGAGATTCGCAGGCTCATACCCTGCGAGACCGGAGGCGACGACGAGCGGGATCTCGGGCAGCTCGCGCGTGCACACGCCCAGAATGAGCGCCTTCGTTCGCGCAGTGTCGACGGCTTCGATGACGACCTGGGCGCCTTTGATGAGCTCACCCAGGTTCTCGCAGGTCACCTCATGCTGGCAGGTGTTGAGCTTGACCCCGGGGTTGATGCGGAGCAGGGTCGCAGAGAGGGCCTCGGTCTTGGGGAGCCCCAGTTGGTCGCGGAAGAAGAGCTGGCGGTTGAGGTTGCTTTCCTCGACGACGTCGAAGTCGATGAGCGTGAGCTCGCCGACCCCGCTTCGCACCAGCATGGACGCAGCGTTGCTGCCGAGCCCGCCACAGCCGACTATCGCGACATGCGAGGCGGCGAGCCTGCCCCGTAGTTCGGCCTCCGGCATCAAGGGTGCGTGCATGGCCGATGAGTCCTCCACCCCTATCCTCCCGCTACCGGCGGGAAGATGGCGAGGCGTTCGCCTTCGTGGAGCACGGCATCCTCGGGGGCGTGCCGGCCGTCCACGAAGACGATCCTGGGCTGGTCGGGCAGGCCGAGCCGCACGATCACGTCGTTGATGGTCGAGCCCTCAGGCAACTCGTACGAGCGCGTGCGCCCGGTTCCGGGCATTTCAGCGTGATAGCCCGAGAGCGATGCGAACAGCGCGACGTCGACGTTCATGGTGTGGACTCCTCAGGCGAAAGAGGTGGCCCCGCCCTGCCCGCGGCGGGGCCACCGTCCCGGAGTGATGCGATGGTCTGGCTAGGCGATACCCATGTCGGCTGCGGTATCGGCGACGAAGTTGTAGACCGAGTCCAGATCGGCATCGGTGACGGCGAACGTGATGTTGTGCGGCGGCAGCTTGTCGGTCTTGAAGAACTCGGGGAGCCTGTCGTCAGCCGCTCCCATGCCCGCCCGTTCATTGAACAGGCGCTCGAAGGTCAGCGTCTCGCGACCGAGCTTCATGAGTTCGTCGACATCCCAGGTGTCGCCGGTGTGGGCCGCTGTCATCTCGTGGATAGCCGTGAACGCGTCCGGGATGTCGAGCACGGGGAAGGCGACGAAGATGCACAGCCCCAGTGCGTCGAGCATGCCGGTGGCGATCTGGAGGTTCCTGGAGAGGTCGACCTGACCCTCCGGCTTGAGGGGATCGACGTCACCGCCCACCTTGAGGATGTTCGTCGCGACGCTGTAACCGGCGGTGTGGTCGGCACCCATGGTCGAGGTCGCATACGTCACGCCGATGCCCTGCACGGTCCGTGGATCGTAGGCGGGCAGGGCCTGGTGCTTGACGACCGGTATCCTGCGCACGCCGAAAGCCACGCCGGTCGCCTCGGCGCCGTCGCCCAGGATGCGGCCGGGAGCTCCACCGTCGAAGATGCTCCGCAGCGCCGCTATCGCGGCCTGGCCGTCTCCGAAAGCGATGGCCCCGGAGTCCATGTAGACGCCCATCGTGGCGCCCATCTCGATCGTGTCGAGGCCGAAGTCCCCGCAGATGCGGTCGAGTTCTGCGATCGTGTCGAGATCGTCGATCCCGCAGTCGGCACCGAACGCCCAGACCGTCTCGTACTCCGGGCCCTTCGTCTTGTAGTGACCGTCCTTGTCGACCCAGTAGCGCGAGCACTGGATCACGCAGCCCGTATGGCAGCCGTGCTGGACGTTGCCGCCGCGCTCGAGTGTGATCTCACGTTGACGCTCGCCGCTGGTGGCCTCGGCACCCTCGAATGTGCCCGAGGAGAAGTTGCGGGTGGGAAGGCCGCCCGCTTCCGAGAGGATGTTGGTGAGCACGTTGGTGCCGTAGGTCGGCAGGCCCTGGCCCGAGACGGGATGCTCCTTGAGCGCCGCCGCGAACCGCTTCATGGCCGCGTTGAACGCTTCTTTGTCCGCATGTTCGGTATAGCTGAGCCCCTTGTCCGAGAGCACGATGGCCTTGAGGCCCTTGCTGCCCATGACCCCGCCGAGGCCGCCCCGACCGGCGAAGCGGTTGGGCAGCCCCTTCATGTCGGATACCGCGATGCCTGCCGCCTTGAGGCCGGCCTCTCCCGCGGGGCCGTTGGTGATCGTGGAGTACCGGTCTCCATCGGGACGGAGTGCCTTGATGGCTTCGGCCACCTCGTAGTTGCCCTGGCCGCGCCATTGGTCCGCGCGGTCGAGCTTGGCGGTGCCATCGGCCTCGATGGTGAGCATGTACAGGGCATCGGGATCGGCGGGCTTGCCCGTTACGATGACCGCAGCGATGCCCATGCGGCCGAGGGCGTGGGCCGCCTGACCGCCGGAGTTGGACTCCTTGATGCCTCCCGTGAGCGGGCTCTTGGCCCCGACCGACAGGCGACCGCCGTTAGGGGCGGTCGTTCCGCCGAGCAGCCCCGGTGCGAACACGAGCACGTTGTCAGGGCCGAGAGGATCGGCGTCGCCCGGGACCTCGGTGAACACGATCGCCGAGGTGAGCGCCCGCCCGCCATACCGCGACCAGCGCTCAGGCAACTCCTCCCGTTTGATCGAAAGATCGGACATGTCGACGCGAAGTAGATGTCGCATGGCGTCCCCCCTCAGAGGATCAGACAGACCGGCCGCATGCGCGGCGCACACATTTCGGGCCTTGGCGCGGCCCCCCTTAGTACTCTACCCCTGCACATGTTGATTCGCGCGTCAGGACCCGGATTCCTTGTGTGTGGTGTCCTTGCCGGCAGAGTACAGGCCTAGGTAGAGGCGGTGCGGGCCCGGGGTTCCGTGCGGTACGAAGGCGATCTCGTCGCCGGGCAGCACCAGATGCCCGAGAGGGTACACGGTGTGGTTCACGAACACGCCTTCGATGCGGTCAACGGGAAGCTCGAGGGTCTCGGCTATCCGGCGCGCGCTCGTGCCTCCGGGCGGAATGGGCACGTCGATCCTGGTCGGAAGATCCCTCTCGCGTCTCAACGCGTGGAGAGAGCCGAACAGCTTCACATGAGCGGTCTGTGGGGTCATGTCTGCTTGATACCCGCAAGAGGTCGTGCTCCCGCGCGTTGGAGGCGACGCGAACCCATCGAGTTTCCGAAACCGCTAAGGGAACTCCGATGAGCGGTCGATATATACAAGGAGATTCTACCCGGACAGGAATCTGCGGAAGACCGCAGACCGCACGGGTAGCCATCCATTTCGCGAGGGGTTGTCGTGCACAGCCGTTGGATACGTGCGTCCGGTATGCACTCTACAAGCAGGGCTGCACTGTGACGCGCATCACATATTGGCGCTCGTTGTGCTTCAGGGTCCCGGCCCTCGTGTTCGTGCTCTTTCTTCTTCTCGCTATCGGCTTCATGCGCGGTCTCGATTTCGTGGTGCGGCAGTCGTATGAGGATTTCGAGACCCGTCAGGTGACGCGCGATGTCGCACGTGCCCGGGCCGGTCTGCGATCGTTCGAAGGACACCTTCGGACGTCGGTCGGGGACTGGGCGCCGTGGGATGATACGTACCGCTTCATGTCGGGCGCAGAGCCTGGCTACCTCGCGTCGAACCTGGGGGTCTCGTCGCTCACGAACATCCACGTCGATTTCATCGCATTCGAGCGCTTCGATCGCACCGTGGTCGCGTCAGAAGCCATCGACCCTGTGACGCACGCTCCGACCGGGTTCCCGGACGCCGCCTTCACGGGCTATGCGACGCTGCTTGCGTCTCTGAATCATGCGAATCCCGATTCGGTCGCGAGCGGTCTGGTCGCGCTGCCCCGTGGCCCGGCACTCGTCGCCGCACGGGTGATTACGAACACGGATCGCAACATGCCGCCGAACGGCGTTCTGGTCATGGGGCGCTACATTTCGGATGACGAGGCCGCAGACTTGAAGCGACTCACCGTGCTCGATGTGAAGCTACTCGAGGTGCCCCCGGATTCGGAGGTCGAGCCGAACAAGGTCGACGTCACGTTCGCCAGCACCGCCAGTGTTGTGGGGCGCGTCGTGCTGGAGGACGTCCAAGGAAGGCCTGTGCTGGCGATTTCGGTCGACAGGCCGCGCGAAGGGCTCGGATACGCACTCCGGACACTCACATATGCCGGCTGGTCGCTCATGGCGTTCGTGGTGCTGTTCGGTATCGGCATGAGCGTCACGCTCGAGCTCAGCGTGCTGCGCCGTGTAGCGCGCCTGCACGCCCAGGTGAGCTCGATCGGCTCGGCCGGCCGCAGGCGTTGGAACGTGGAGGTTCATGGCTCCGACGAACTCGCGGAGCTTGCTGTCGGACTTAACTCCGCTCTGCGGCGCCTCGAAGAGACCGAGCTGGCGCTGCAGCACGCGGCGGACCATGATCCGCTCACCGACGTGGCCAACCGGCGCAGATTCGAGCAGGACGCCGTGCGCGAACTCGAGGAGCGGCGCAGGGAGGGCGGATCGTGCTCTCTCGTCCTCCTCGACGCCGACGAGTTCAAGAGCATCAACGACACCTACGGCCATCACTCCGGCGACAAGGTGCTCGTGTGGCTCGCCCGCACCCTTCGGTCGACGATGCGCTCGTACGCGAGTGTCGCCCGTCTCGGCGGCGACGAGTTCGCCGTGCTCATGCCCCATACCGGACGCGAAGCGGCGCAGGCCGCGGTCGAGCGCCTCGTCTCCCGCCTCGAATTGGGGGTCTGCATGTGCGACGGGGAGGCGATCCGGGTGGGCGTGAGCACCGGTGTGGCGACAAGCCCCGAGGACGGCGAGAGCCTCGAGGAGCTCATCACTTCGGCGGATCGTGCCCTGTATGCGTCCAAGGGTCCAAGGCCGCGAGGAACGTGATCTCGGCGTAGGCCGTCGAGGTGGCGTATCCTGTGCGCGCAGGCCTACGTGCGTCGACTCGCGGGGGGTGCGGTGCGGCAGGGAACGGGCGGGATCGTGGTCATCGGCGGCGCCAACACGGACATCCTGGGCTTCTCGGCAGGCACGCTCGTCGCGGCAGATTCGAATCCGGGTCGCGTGAGGACCAGCGCGGGCGGAGTCGGCCGCAATATCGCGGAGAACCTGGCGCACCTCGGAGTCGCCGTCGAACTCGTGAGCGCCTTCGGCTCGGATCCGGCCTCGACGCTTCTTGCCGAGGAGTGCCGTGCGGCCGGTATCGGCATCGGACACTCGCTGTTCGTGCCCGGGGCCATTGGCTCGGTCTACCTCGCGATCCACGACGACCTCGGCGAGATGGCGCTGGCGCTCTCGGACATGGACATCCTGTCGCTTCTCACGCCCGGGGAAGTGGCGGCGAGGCTCGCCGACATCGGCGAGGCGTCCCTCGTGGTGCTGGATGCCAATATCCCCGGGGACACGATCGCTGCACTGCTCCTCGAGACGGGTGCGCCGATGCTCGCGGAGTGCGTCTCGGTGGCGAAAGCGCCGCGGATCGCATCGGGACTGGAGCGGTTGGCAGCGCTCACGTGCAACGCGCATGAGGCGCAGGCGTTGCTGGGAGGGGAGGAGATCCGCACCCCGGACCAGGCCGCGCGCGCCGCGCACGAGCTGCACGCCCGGGGGGTGGACCGTGTCTTCCTCACACAGGGGTCAGGTGGCGTGACGTTCTGCGGCCCGGACGTGTCCGGACACCTGGCTGCACCGGGGAACCCGGTGGTCAACGCCACCGGGGCCGGAGATGCGTTCTGTGCCGGAGCGGCATGGGGGATCACTTCGGGTATGGACACAGCAGAGTGCGCCGCGTGCGGCACGGCGCTCGCCGCACTGGCGTTGGGCAGTGCGGCAACGGTCGCGCCGTCAATCGATGCGGACAGGATACGTGCGACAGCCAGGGGGTTGCTCGAATGATCTCGAACCACGGAGCGGACTCCGCTCTCTTTGACGTCGCCCCCGAGGTCGCCGAAGCGCTGCGAGAGGGGCGTCCGGTCGTCGCGCTCGAATCCACGATCATCAGCCACGGGTTCCCGTACCCCGACAACGTCGAGTGCGCGCTTCGGGCCGAGGAGGTCGTGCGCGCGAACGGGGCCGTCCCCGCCACCATCGCCATCATCGGCGGTCGCGCGGCCGTCGGGCTCTCCGCTGACCGGATCGAACGATTGGCCGTCGCGGGCCCGTCAGGCGTAGCCAAGGTCTCCCGTCGCGACATCCCCGTCGTCGTGGCGCGCGGAGCGGACGGAGCCACGACCGTGGCGGGCACGATGCTCCTCGCCGCGCTGGCGGGGATCCGCGTCTTCGCGACCGGCGGGATCGGCGGCGTGCACCGAGGGGCCCAGGAGAGCTTCGATGTCTCGGCAGACCTGCTCGAGCTTGCCCGCACCGACGTGTGCGTGGTCTGCGCCGGAGCCAAGTCGATCCTCGACATCGGCCTTACGCTCGAGGTACTCGAGACCCACGGAGTACCGGTCCTGGGCTACCGGACACGCGAGTTCCCGGCGTTTTACGCACGGACGAGCGGCTTCTCGGTCGACGTCAGTCTCGATTCCGCCGAGGAGATCGCTGCGGTTCTGCGCGCCCGGCGCGGCCTCTCGCTTCCGGGGGGCACGGTCGTGGCCAATCCTATCCCGCCCGGGGACGCCATCGACGCACAGACGCTCGACACATGGACCCGCCAGGCGCTCGCCGAGGCTCTCGAGCATGGCGTGCTCGGCAAGGACGTCACCCCGTTCCTGCTCGCGCGCTTACACGAGCTCTCCGGTGGTGCCACGCAACACGCGAACAAGCAGCTCGTGTACAACAACGCCGCGCTCGCCGCCCGCATCGCCGGAGCGCTCTAGCCCACTTCGTGCTACAGTACGCGTTTGCGCCCGTTCGGGCGCATTGCGCGACTCCTCGGCAGGGGAGATCCGCGCGGCCCCCGAGCATCGGAGTCATCACAGTGCGTTTCACCGACATCCGCAACATCGCTATCATCGCCCACGTCGACCACGGCAAGACCACGCTCGTGGACCGGCTTCTCCAGACCACCCATGTGTTCCGCGACAACCAGCAGGTCGCAGAGCGCGTGCTCGACAGCAACGACCAGGAGCGCGAGCGCGGGATCACCATCCTCGCCAAGAACATCTCGATTCGCTGGAAGGGCGTCAAGATCAACGTGATCGACACCCCCGGCCACGCGGACTTCGGCGGAGAGGTCGAGCGCGTGCTCAATATGGCCGACGGGTGTCTGCTCATCGTGGACGCGTTCGAAGGCCCGATGCCCCAGACGCGTTTCGTGCTTCGCAAGGCGCTCGACCACGGGCTCAAGCCCATGGTGGTCGTGAACAAGATCGACCGGAAGGGCGCCCGTCCGCACGAGGTCATCGGCGACGTGTTCGACCTGATGGTCGAGCTGGGCGCCAACGATGAGCAGCTCGACTTCCCGATCATCTACACGAGCGCCGTGAACGGTTACGCGCGCAACGAGCCGGACGACGGCAATGACGACATGGCGCCGTTGCTCGACGCCATTCTCGAGCACATCCCGGTCCCCGAGGTCGATCCTGACGGACCGGTGGCGATGCAGGTCTGCACGATCGACCACTCGAACTTCGTCGGTCGTATCGGCATCGGGCGCATCTTCTCCGGGACGTTGCACAACGGCGACCGGATCCTCGTGATCAAGAACGACGGCAGCCGCTACCAGGCCAACGTCAAGCAGCTCTACACCTTCGAGGCGCTCGGTCGCGTAGAGGCCGCTGAAGCGCATGCGGGAGACATCGCGGCCGTCGTGGGTATCGACGACGCCGATATCGGGGACATGTTCACCTGCCGTGTCGAGCCGGTCCAGCTCGATCCGATCCATGTCGAAGAGCCCACCATGGCCGTCGTGTTCGAGGCCTCCACCAGCCCGCTCGTGGGTCAGGAGGGCGGCATCGTCGGGGGCCGCCAGCTCAAGGAACGCCTGTTTCGCGAGGCGGAATCGAACATCTCCATGCGCATCGCCGAGGTCGACGACAGGACCGGCGTCGAGGTCGCGGGCCGGGGCGTGCTTCACCTCTCGGTCCTCATGGAGACGATGCGGCGTGAGGGCTTCGAGTTCCAGGTCGGTCGGCCGCGCGTGCTCCTCAAGGAACTCGATGGTCGCAAGCTCGAGCCGATCGAGCTGGCCGTCGTCGACGTGCCGAGCGAATACGCCGGCAAGGTCATCGAGATCTTCGGGGTGCGCAGCGGCGAGATGATCGACATGGTGCAGCGCGACGATCACGTGCACCTCGAGTTCCGGATTCCGAGCCGAGGCCTCATGGGGCTTCGCACGCGCCTCCTCAACACGACGCGCGGAGAGGCGATCCTCTTCCACCACTTCTTCGAATACGGACCGTACCGCGGCGAGATCTCGGGGCGGCAGAACGGCTCGTTGATCGCGATGAGCACGGACAAGGCCGCCGCCTACGCACTTGATGCGTTGCAGCAGCGCGGCACGATGTTCGTCGGGCCGGGCGAGACCTGCTACGAGGGTATGGTAGTCGGCGAGGCCGCGAGATCCGGGGACCTGGTCGTCAACGTCGCGAAGGCCAAGCAGCTCACGAATATGCGGGCATCGAGCGCCGACAAGGGCATCATCCTCGCTCCGCCCATCCGCTTCACGCTCGAAGAGGCCCTGGAGTATATCGAGGACGACGAGCTCGTCGAAGTCACGCCCAAGAGCATCCGCCTTCGCAAGCGCCTGCTCAACGAGAAGGACCGCAAGCGTTCGTCTCGGTAGGGCGTCGGGTCTTCACCGTCATCCCTTCACCGTGCTCGCGGCCCGGTCCCGAAACCCGTGGACGAAGCCCGCGAAGCGCCACAGGTCGGCGAACGTGCTCGCCACGCCGAGGGAGACGCGGATCGTGTTCGGGACCGTGCCGGTCGCGTCTTCGATCAGCCGCTGGCAGTCTGCGAGCGTCGGCGAGACGTCGGGCCCCTCGAAGCAGGCGGCCATCTCATCGCGCGTGATCGCATGGGCGACTTCTCCGTCTCCGGGATTGCAGAAGCAGCCGGTGCGCACGCTGATGCGCTCGCTGCCCGCGAGCGCCTCGATCCTGTAGACGTCGTAGACCGCTCCCTCAGGGTCGAGCAGGTAGAACGCGATCGTCGACCCCCGGCGATCCATCGTCTCGGGACCGAATACCCGGACCATCGGAGCACCGTTGCCGTGGCGCAGAGCGCTCATCTCGCCGAGGAGCCACGCCCCGAGCGCGTCCACACGCGAGTGGATCGTCCCGATCCCGATGCGGGTCAGATGCGCCAGTCCTTCGGTGACGGCCGGCAGTCCGAGGTAGTCGACCGTACCGTCCTCGAAGCCGGTATGCCCGGCTGCGAGCTGGTGCCACCCGTGACCCTGGACGCTGGCCAGTGTGATCGTGCCTCCCGCGAACCACGGTCGGCGCAGCCGACCGAGCGATTCGCGTCGGGCGATGAGCGCACCGATGCCGGTCGGATACCCGAACATCTTGTAGAAGGAGAGCGGCACGAAGTCGGGCTTGACCGAAGACAGGTCGAGTTCGTTGGTGGGGGCGAAGGCTGCGCAGTCCAGCAGCACCTGCCATCCGGCCGAACGGGCCTCATCGACCCACTCAAGCGGGTGGTGGACTCCTGAGAAATTGCTCTGAGCGGGGTAGGCGAACAGCTTGTCCGGGCAGGAGGTCGGGCGTGCAAGCCCACGGTGCACTGCCTCGGCATCGAGTCTGAGATCGCCGGGCTGAACCGGCACGTACACGACGTCCGCACCGCCCCGGCGGGCGAATTCCCTGATGCCGTTGACGGAATTGTGGTTGTCGTAGCTCACCAGGTAGCATGAGCCCGGTCCGAACGGGTATGACTCGCCCACCAGCTTGAGGGCTCCGCTCGCATTTGCCGTGAACACGACATCGTACTCATCATCCGGGGCTCCGAAGAACCGGTGTACAGCGTCTCGCGCTGCTTCGACGAGTTCGGTGGCGGCGAGCGATGTGGGGTTGTGCGAGTGCGGATTGCCGTACACTCCCGAGGACAGCAGCCGGGTGTGGGCACGCAGCTGTGACTCCGAGTAGAGACCTCCGCCAGTGTAGTCGAGGTAGACGTCGCCGCTGCGGTCCAGGCGGCCGTAGTCTCGTTCGCGCATGCGGTCGAGTCCTGTGGGATCGACATAGCCCGGGTGGCGCAACTCGAACTCGCGCAAAGCGGCGGGAAACCCCTCGGCTGAATAGGGGCCGGCGGCGAGGGTCACGTGATGTCCTTTCCCGCGTCGGCCCGGGTAGCGTTCGCCTCGATCGCACTGCACAGCCACTGCGCCAGTCCGGCCCGGTGCGTATCGTAGAACGCGGTGAAGCGGGGATCCGCGACATACATCCGCCCCAGCTGCACGTGCATCTCGTGCGAGCACGGGTAGAAGGTGCGGTCTATCTGCAGACGAGCTTCGTCGGCGACATCCATCGCGCGCTCGTCATCGGGCGCCACGCCCGAGTCGAAGAGCGCTATCGTCGCGTCGAGGTTCGCCGAGCCCTCGGCCTTGACCCGCTCCCAGTCGGCCTTCGTGTAGCGTGCGGTGCGCCGTGCGGATTCGCGGTAGGCATCGGTTTCGCCCCAGCGCTTGTGCACCTCGTCCTCATACTCCGAGGGATCGAACTCGCCGAAGACCTCGAACATCTCTCGCCGGTCCATGTCCCCTCCTTTCTCGATCACATCCAGGGCCGTATCGATGGCGGTGAGCATCGCGAACACGCATTCCGCCTTGCGTTCGAGCAGCGTTCGCTGCGCGCGCAGCGCTGCCGCCCGGTCGAAGGTCGGTTCGGCCATGATCCGACCGATCTCGGACAGCGGGAATCCGAGTTCGCGGAAGAACAGGATCTGCTGCAGCGCGGCGAGGTTCGCGTCGGTGTAGAGTCGGTAGCCGGCTTCGCTGCGGGCCGAGGGCTTGAGCAGCCCGATCTCGTCGTAGTGGTGCAACGTGCGCACACTGACCTTCGCGAGTTCGGCCACGTCCTTCACGGTCATGGTCACGGTCGATCACCTCCAACGTGTACCGTAGACCCTCACGTTACGTCAGAGTCAATAGATCACGTGCCGGCCTGACCTGCGATGACATCGAGATCGGTCGTGGATGCGTCGTGGACGAAGACGGCCACCTCTGAAGGCTCGATGCCCGGGTCTTCGGCAAGCTTCTCTCGGACAGCCGAGATCATCGCCCGTTTGAGCTGCTCAGTGCGGCCCTCGTACAGGAGGACTTCGATCACGGTGAAGCGTTCCGTGCGGCATCCCGGGGCATCAACGCACTCGGAGGGCGTCTCGACCACGCGCACGGTGACACGGTCGTCGGGCACGCCGAGGCCTTCGACCACGCCCGCGCGCACGCCCGAGAGAAGGGCGCGCCGGTACTCGCTCGTCTTGGGGCCGGTGATATCCACGCGGACGATGGGCATGAGCGCCTCCTGGTTTCGAATGGGGCATCATCGTAGCATCGGGACGGACGACAGGCGGGACGCGGAGGTGGGCGGCATGACACGGGACGAGATGCTCGACAGGCTACGGGGTGAGAGAGCACTCTTTGACGCGAAGGTGGCGCTGGTGCGGCCGGAGGCGTTCGATGCTCCGCCGGCCGGCTTCGAGCATTCGCCTCGCGAAGTCATCGCGCATGTGACCGCGTACGAGGCGTTGATCGTCGAGCGAATCGAGGCGGCGCGCCGGCGGGAGACGACGGCGTTCTCGCGCGACCGCGCGGGATGGGAGGCGTTCAACGAGGAGACGTGGAGAGCCGTGCACTCGATTCCCGCCGCCGAAGTGATGCGCCGGGCCGGTGAGGTGTTCGCGGCTCTGGTGGCAGCGGTCGAGGGGCTGACCGACGCCGACCTCGTGGGCGACACGGAGCTCACCCGTCACCTTGACCCCGAGTGGCTCCTCAACCGCAGTCTTGCCGAGATGATCGAGATCGATGGATTCGGCCACTACCCGGACCACTACGCCGTGCTCGACGAGGCCGCATCGCCGGGAACGGTCTGACGGTATGCTCACAGCTATCTTCGCAACGACCACCGCAGCGCTCTTCGGCGTGGCGGACTACCTCGGTGGTATCGCGAGTCGTCGGGACTGGGCTGTCGCCGTGACCGCGGTCGCACACGGGCTCGGTGTTCCCATCGCACTGATCGCCGTGCTCGCCTGGCGTGCTGAAGCGTGGACGGTCGCAGATGTCACCTGGGGAATCGCGGCGGGTGTTTCCGGCGGGATCGGTGTGGCATCTCTGTTCGCGGCGCTGGCGGTCGGCCGGATGAGCGTCGTCGCCCCGATCACGGCGGCCCTTTCTGGCTCGCTGCCCGCCGCCTACGACCTGTTTCGCGGCACCGAGATCGGGTCGCGCGCTCTCGTGGGCCTCGGACTCGCCCTTGTGGCCGTGGTGATCGTCAGTGCGGCGCCGGGATCGGACGAGCAGGGCCGAATGCCCGCTATCGCAGTCGGCCTGTCGCTGGTGGCGGGCACGGGCTTCGCGGGGGGGTTCCTCGCGTTCGCCCAGACGGCGACCACGAGCGGCCTCGTGCCGCTGCTGGCCGCGAGGACGACGTCCGCGCTGCTCCTGGGCATCACGACCCTGGCCGTTCGACGGGCCATCCGCCTCGACCGGTCGGCTCTCGCACCTGCCCTCGGCGCAGGCGCGCTCGACGCATGTGCGAACGTGACCATGATCGCCGCCATCCGCATAGGCCCGCTGGCGGTCGCATCCGTTCTCGGGTCGTTGTATCCGGTCGTCACGATTCTGCTCGCCCGGGTGTTCCTCGGCGAGAGACTCCGTGGTGCGCAGGGCTTCGGTGTGGGACTCGCGCTGGTGGCTGTCGTTCTCGCGGCGTCCGGTGTGGGGTCGTAGTACGTCCCGGCCCACAGGAGGCGGGGACACGGGCGAGGCACAGGGAGGCGGTGGGCGGGTGAGGCGACAGGGGATGCGCGCGGATGCGCCGCTGCTCGAGCTCTGTGGCGCGCGTGTCGTTCGCAACGGCGCCACCATACTGGATATCGGGTCCCTCTCGTTCCGAGCGGACGAACACGTCGCGATACTCGGCCCGAACGGCTCGGGCAAGTCGACGCTGATCGGCCTGCTGACGCGCGATGTCCGGCCGCTCGCGTCGGATCCGTGGCCGGTACGGTTCATGGGCGAGGATCGGTGGGACCTCCTTGAGGCCCGCTCGTATCTGGGTGTGGTCACATTCGACCTCCAGGAGACCTACGACCTCCCCGTCACGGCCGAAGAGGCGACACTGTCCGGCTTCTTCGGCTCGATCGGTCTGAGGCCTCACCATCACGTGACGGCGGCCATGCGAGAGCGTGCCCGGGAGGCACTCGAGGATCTGGGCGTTGCGCATCTTGCCGAGAGGACCGTGTGCACGCTGTCGACGGGGGAGGCTCGCCGGGTGCTCATCGCGCGTGCGCTCGTACACGACCCCGACGTACTCGTACTCGATGAGCCGTGCTCGGGTCTCGACCCGGCCGCCGCGTATCACGTGCGCGCGGCCATCGAATCGCTCGCGCGCAGCGGTCGCTCTGTCGTGCTCGTGACCCACCACGTCGACGATATCGTGCCGTCGATCTCGCGGGTCGTGATGCTCAGAGAGGGACGAGTGTTCCGCGACGGGCCCACGTCGGAGCTGCTCACGTCAGAGGTGCTGGCGGGGCTCTTCGGCGTGCCTGCTGTGGTCGAAGAGCGCGATGGGCGCTACCGCATGTGGTGACGGCGTGTGGGCCGGATCAGATTCGGAGCCAGCCTGCCACGAGGTATCCGACCACCGCGACCGTGCCGGTCAGTACCGTGCCCCAGACCATGTCGATCGCCGAGATCTGCCAGGCCCAGCCCTTAAGCGTGGCGAGGTTCGTCAGGTCGTAGGTGCCGTACGCCAGCAGTCCGAGCAGTCCGCCGCGCACCAACGCGACGGTCAGGGAGCCCTTCTCGTGGCCCGGCAGTGACGCGAGCACGAGCACCCCGATCACGTACAGCAGATAGAACGCTGCTGCTACCGGGAGGTTCGGCTTGTCGCGCAGCAGTTCACCGATGAATGGCTGATAGACGCGTTGCGTGGCGAACGTGAGCCAGGCGAAGTCGAGCGCGAAGAACGCTGCTGCGGTCAGACCGTAGAGCCCGAGGTAGCGCATAGCACACCCCTTTCGACTGTGTTGCTACGACGTATGTTCCCTTCCTTCGGACACGGCAGTGATAACCTGGGCTGGTGGAACGCCTCAGCCGATATCGAACGCGCGGACCCCGGGCTGCGTGCGCGGTGGTCCTCGCGCTCTTCCTCGCGCACGGAGCCCTCGTACCTGCTCCTGCCTTGGCGGCGACGGTTCCGTACTTCGCCGAGAACGGCTCGAACGAGGCGATGCTCTCCGAGATGGCGATCCACCCGGCTGCGCTGCGAGTCGGCGACCGCATCTACCTCGCATACCAGGGCGAGTCATACGACCCCTATGTCGCGAGCTACGATGTGGTCACCGGTGAGTGGAGTGGTCCGTACCGTGTCGGCGTGACGGCGCTGCGCCTCGATGCCCACGGCGCACCTTCGATCTGGGTCGATTCGGCCGGCCGCCTGCATGTCGCGTACGGAGGACACCAGAGCCGTCTGTTCCATGCGAGGAGCGCCGCCCCGGGGGATATCTCCGCATGGGAGGAGCTGCCCTACATCGACATCGCGGGCACGTACCCGCAGACCATGACGACTCCCGACGGCCGGGTGCTCCTGTTCTACCGTTCCGCTGCAAGCAACTGGGTCATGCGTACGTCGGATCCTTCGAGGGGCCTGTTCGGCGAGGCGCAGACGATTCTCCTCTCCGATTCGACCGCGTTGTGGTACGCCGACTTCCGGCTTGGCCGCACAGGTATCGTTCACGCGGCCTTCGCGCGGGTCGATCGCTTGGAGGTCAACGCCGGACAGCGCTGGGGCAGGCACGACGCCCACTACCTGTACCGGGACACCGCAGGCCAGTGGCACGACGCGACAGGGGCCGACGTCGCCACCCCTGTCACGGTGGCTGCGACAGCACAGGCACGCGTGCTCGACTCCGGAACCGACTACGTGAACGAGATCTCGGTAAAGGAGGACGATGGCGGCCGGCCCTGCCTGCTGTTCCTGACCGGAGACGGCGCAGGACCCGGCGCGTACGACTGGCGGTTCATGCGCCACGACGGGAGCGTGTGGACCACAGCCACGGTCACGACGACCGATCATTTCTTCGATGCCGGTGCGCTCAGGCCTGTCGGTGACGACGAGTTCGAGGCCTTTCTCGTGGCGGGATCCAACGGTGCCGATCAGGGGGTCGGTCTGAGCGGGCGCGGGCGCGGCGGCGCCATCGAGCGCTGGCGCAGCACGGACGCCGGCGCGACCTGGAGTTTCGAGGAGACGATCACCCCCGCTGAGAGAGGCAGTGATTTCGCTGACCCGCAACTGGTCGAGGGCGGGGACTCCTCTGCATACCTTGCCTTCATCGAATGGGACAGCGACCCCACGGAGTTCTTCAACCGGGTGTATCTGTGGGGTGATACGGGCCTCGTGGCGCGCACCGTCGACATCGGGATCGAGCGGCTCGGTGGAGCCACCCGGACCGAGACGGCCGTCGCGGTTTCACAGGCCGCGTTTCCCGGCGGGGCGGATACCGTCGTCCTCGCGACGCAGACGAACTACCCCGATGCGCTGGCGGGCGCTCCGCTGGCGCGGCGTTCGAACGCCCCGCTGCTGCTCACCGACGGACGATGGCTTTCCACCGCCACGGCCGCGGAGATCGTGCGCCTGGGTGCGAAGAAGGTCATCGTTCTGGGGGGGACCGGCGCGCTCTCCTACCAGGTAGAGGCGGATCTGAAGGCGAAGGCCGGCGTCAAACGGGTCGAACGTGTCGCGGGTGATACCCGCTACGAGACCGCGCTGGAGATCGCGCGCAAGATGTACGACCCCGGTCGGCTGTCCGACAAGGCGGTGGTCGTCAGTGGCGAGAACTGGCCGGACGCAGCATGTTCCGCACCGCTTGCCGCTGCGCTCGATGCGCCGGTCGTGCTGGTGAAGCGGAACGCACTGCCGGTGTCATCGGCGGCCCTGCTCTCGGAATGGGAGACGACGGCCACGGTCGTGATCGGTGGCCCCGGCGTCATCTCAGACGATCTGATGGCGAGCCTGCCCGGTCCGGTGCGCATCGGCGGGGCGGACCGGTATGAGACAGCTGCACTTCTCGCGCGGCATGGACTCGACCTGGGGCTGCTGCCGCACCGCGCAGTGATAGCCACCGGACTCGATTTCCCCGACGCTCTGACGGGAGGCACGCTCGCTGCACGCGCGCGTGGTCCGGTTCTGCTCACGCGTCCCGGCTCACTCAGCCAGCCGGCCGCCCGGTACCTGGAGTGGGTGGCCGACGACCTGACTCGCGTGTGGCTCACCGGCCAGACCGACGTTGTCGGTGCGGCGGTCGAGGAGGACGTGCGGGCGATCGCCGCGCGGGGCGCTCTGCCCTGAGGGCGCTCAGCGGACCTTGAGACGCAAGGGACGCATCACGAGCGAGATGGACTCGACGGTTCGCAGGAGCTGTTGTTCGGCCGTGATGTCCGCCATCTCGTCTCCGGCTTGCGGTCCGTACGAGCCGAACTGCGCGTGGTTGCCGCCCTCGATGCGTATGTACTCGGTCAGCTCGGGAAGTCGGGTGCGCGCCCGCGCGTATCGGCCCGCCGAGAGCACGCCATCGAGCGATCCCGTCACCGAGACCACCCCCATCGCCGATGCGCTCAGATCGGCGTTGTCCGGGGGGTAGGAAGCCAGGAGGACGAGGGCGTCGATGGTATCGGGGTGCCGCGCGGCGTACCGCGCCGCCATCGCGCCGCCCAGGCTGTGTCCGCCGATACCCCACACGAGGACCTCGGGATGCGCCCCGATCGCAGCCGATGCCCGGTCGGGAGAGAGCACCATGAGGTTGAGTCGTGCCGGCACCACGATGGCCGTGTAGCCGTTCTCCGCTAACGCACGGCCCAGCGGGGCGTACGATCTGAAATCGACCCGACCCCCCGGATACAGGATGAACCCCGCTCGTGCGGTCTCGTGCGCCGGGGTGAACACGAGTCCCTCGGGGCGCTCATCCACGGTGACGATGTCGTCGCTTCGCAATGCTGCGAGTGCGATATCCGAAGGGCCGAGCGGCGTGAGGGCCCACGTGACGAACGCGGCGCCGACAAGAAGGCCGAGGACCAGCGGGATGGCGAGCCAGCCCGCTGCCCGGCGTACGTGCATCGAACGCACGAGCTGGCGGGCGGCGCGGGCCTGGGGGTCAGTACCTGAAGATCGCTGCAGCAGTGCCGACCTCCGGGGTCGGGTACGGGAGTGCCGCGTGTATCGTACCCCCATGGAGCAGCGTCTCGGAAGCCGCGAGGTCCGTAAGGTCGAAGTCACCGGGCCGTGGCGGGTCATGAACGTCGACACGGGCGTTCGACGGATCGTAGGCGCCCCAGGCGTTGGTCCCGGCGGCGACGAACAGGATCCGGACACGACCCTCATGGGCCGCGTGGATGATCTCCGCGAGGTCGAAGGAGGCGTTTCGTGTGCCGTGCATCTCTCTGAGAAGCGCGACGTCGCGTTCGAACTCGCTGCGGAAGTGGGGCTCCAGCAGCACGAGGGCCTGGCTGTGGATCACGGATGCCGCCAACTCATCGGGGCTGCCTGCCATCGAGGCGGCCACGAGATGCGGGTAGGAGTTCACCGCACGGTAGATGTGCAGAAGGTAGTCCACTCCGGCGAGCAGCAGCGGAGCATCATCGTCTCTCAGCAGCTCATGGATACCCTGGTCGATCATGCGAAAGTACCGCTCCACATTCGTCTTCTCGACGTCCGGCATACCGCCGTGGCCGTGGAAGACGGCGGCCCGTCGACCCCGGCCCGCCGCGCCGGCCGGAGTGCGGGAGTGGAACTGCACGGCGTGGTCGAAGTCGTCGTACTTCAGGGCGTCCGCGAGGCTGGTCGGCGCGCCCGACAGGTCGAGTTCGTGTATGTCGGTCCTCGAGCCCTCCAGAAGCCGCACTCGCTTCTTGGACAGCGCAAGCACGAAGAAACGCTCTCCCGAGTTGACCGCCGGTATCATCGGCAGGACCGTGTAGCGGTCGGCCACCGACACAAGTTCGGCGAGCACGACGTTGACTCGCATCACGCGAACCGAGTCCTCGGCGAGGAATATCGCGAGTCCGGCGTCGCTGTCGCGCCAGAAGCCCGCATCCGACGCGATCTCGCGAGCGGGGGCCAGGAGGGAATCGACGTCGGGCTGTCTCATTCCTCCGTCGCGGAGTGACTCCTCGGCGGTCTTGAGCAGGTTTCTCAGTCGGATGGGGTCTTGCTGGGTCTCGGGTCCGGTCCGGTGAGTCGGAAGGTGAATGGATACCGCAGGCCAACCGGTGTGGCGAGCGAGTTCGATGACGGTCTCCCTTTCGAGGGTGTCGATCACGACGGCCTCCTTACCTCGATGGTCGTCGCAGTCCGGGCAGAGCCCGACTGCGAACAGCCCGTATCATCTAGTGTTCCCCCGCCCGTTCGGCACTCAATCAAACGACACCCCGCTCGTCGTGCGAGCGGTCGTGCGGCACCGGCTGTGCCACGCTATACTGTGTGTCCGCGCCCTCGAGCGGGTCTCGGACGGCGGCACGTCGTGAACCTGGTCAGATCCGGAAGGAAGCAGCCATAAGCGGCCTCTGCCGAGCGTCCGGGGCCCGCTCGGGGGCGCACCTGAGCGCCGTGAATGTCGGCGGTTGGCTGTATACTTCTGGGTTGTGAGCGTACCGACAGACCGTTCGGAGGACGAACACGTGGCGCACCAGTCTCTGTACCGGAAGTACCGGCCGCAGACGTTCGATGACATCGTCGGGCAGCGCCATATCACGAGGACCCTCAGGAACGCCGTAGGCGAGGGCGCTGTCGCTCACGCCTATCTCTTCACCGGCCCCCGTGGCACGGGCAAGACGACCACGGCGCGCATTCTGGCAAAGGCCCTCCTGTGCGAGAACGGTCCCACACCCACCCCCGATGTCACGTGCCAGCAGTGCGTCGACGTCGCCGAGAACCGGCACCCTGACGTCTACGAGCTCGACGCGGCCACCCGCACTCAGGTCGAGGTCGTACGCGAGGAGATCATCAACCGCCTCCAGTATGCGGCGACGCGCGGTGGCTGGAAGGTCTACATCATCGACGAGGTGCACATGCTCTCGATGCACTCGTTCAACGCCCTGCTCAAGAGTATCGAGGAACCCCCGCCGCGCACGGTGTTCCTGCTCTGCACGACCCATCCGCACAAGGTCCCCGACACCATCCACTCGCGGTGTCAGCGCTTCGACTTCCATCGCATCGGCATGGACGACATCGTCGGCCGGCTCAACCACATCTGTGCCGAGGAGAACATCGCGGTCGCCGAGGGGGCACTCACGCTCGTCGCCAAGCATGCGGGCGGCGGTATGCGCGATGCGATCACGACCCTCGAACAGCTCGCCTCGTTCACCGGCAAGAACATCGCATTGGATGACGTCGAGGGGCTCCTGGGCGAGGTCGACGTGGCGCAGCTCGTCGAACTTGCCACGCTCGTCGCGGCCCGCGATATCGCCGGCTGCTTCGGGTTCGTGGCGCGGCTGTCCGAGTCTGGTGCCGACATGGGTGAGTTCGTCAGGGACTTCACCGGCCACGTTCGCGACCTGTTCGTGACTTCGGCCGTGGGTGACCCGACGGGAATCGTCGATGCCTCCAGCGAACAGCTTTCGCGCCTGGGGAACCAGGCCTCTCGGTTCGGCATGACCCGCCTGCAGCGGATGCTCGATCTGCTGGGAGAGCTCGCAGCGGAGATGCGCTGGTCGAGCGATCCGCGTCTCTCGCTCGAAGTCGCACTCACGCGCATGGCCAGACCCGATGCCGATCTCACCATCGAGTCGCTCGCCGAGCGGATCGAGGCACTGGAATCCGGTATGCCGCTTCGGGCCGGGGCACCCGTGACCGCTCCGGCCCCGGAAAAGAGCCCGCCTGCCGAGGAACCCGAGACGGCCCGGGCGGCGGCGGTGCCGACCGATCCGGAGCCCGCTGTCCCCGCCGATGCGCCTCCTGCGACGACGCCTACCGAGAACGTCGCGGCAACGCCCGCGCCTCTCGACCGGGGCCACGTCAAGCGCGGATGGCCGGCGGTCATGGCCGAGGTCAGGCGGCTCAAGTCGTCACGGGCGCACATCTTCGACAATACCGAGGTCGATGTGGACCCCGCGACCGCCACACTCGTCATCGAGTTTCCGGCCGACCAGAAGTTCACGTTGGATCTGGCGTCGGAGCCCGACACCCGGGAGTTGATGGCACAGGCGATCGCGCGGGTGTTCGGAGTCACGGTGTTTCGCTATCAACTCGGGCGGGGGGCCGTGCAGTCACCCGCAGCGCAGCCCGCACCCGGGCCTGCGCCCGAACTCGCACCCGCAGCGCAGTCCGCACCCGAGGCCGAGTCCGCAGCGCAGCCCGCACCCGAGGCCGCACCTGAGCCCGAGGCCGCAGCCGCAGGCGACGTCGACGAGCGGGCCGTCGAGCAGATGCTCATGAGCCAGCTCGGCGCCACAGTGATAGCCGAACATCCTCACGATACCGACGACAGAGAGGGAACATAGATGAAGCCGAACATGGCGGGCATGCTCAAGCAGGCCCAGAAGATGCAGCAGGACATGGCCCGCGTTCAGGCCGAGCTGGCCGACGAGCGGGTCGAGGCCTCGGTGGGTGGCGGCGTGGTCAAGGTCGTGATGACCGGCGACATGCAGGTGGAGCGCGTGGTCATCGACCCCGCAGCCGTCGATCCCGACGATGTGCAGATGCTCGAGGACATGGTCGCCGCCGCTGTGAACGAGGCCAGCCGGCAGGCCCAGGAGCTCGCTTCTCGCAAGATGTCGGCCGTCACCGGTGGGATGAACATCCCGGGCCTGATGTAGCCGTGCGCTATGCAGCACCCATAGCGCGCCTGCTCGAGGAACTCGAGCGGCTCCCGGGCATCGGCCCCAAGTCGGCACAGAGAGTCGCGTACTTCCTGCTGCGAAGCGATGAGGAGTCAGCCGGTCGGCTCGCAGAAGCTATCCTCGAGGTCAAGCGCGCCATCCACTTCTGTCCCCGCTGCTTCAACTTCGCAGAGGACGAGCTGTGCTCGATCTGTGCCGACCCCGAGCGCGACGCGACGATGCTGTGCGTGGTCGAGGAGCCCCGGGATGTTCCGGCGATCGAGCGGACCGGCGAGTTCCGAGGCCTGTACCACGTCTTGCAGGGCGCAATCTCTCCGATCGACGGCATCGGTCCGGAGCAGCTCAGAATCCGCGAGCTGATACTCCGGCTCTCCGATGAGACGACTGCCGAAGTGGTGATCGCCACCAACCCCAATGTCGAAGGCGAGACGACCGCACTGTACCTCGCCCGGTTGATCAAGCCGCTCGGCATTCGAGTGACGCGAATCGCGTCGGGACTTCCCGTCGGAGGGGATCTCGAGTATGCCGACGAAGTCACTCTGGGCCGGGCTCTTGAGGCCCGCAGAGAGATGTAGCGCCTTCGACGACATGCGGTTTGTCAACATCTGACTACCGTTCACCGACTACTAGGCGCCGTTCACGTCCGCTTGCAGGCGTGGAGCAGCCGTTCACCGAGACCGCCGCTATCATCGTGTGACCTGTTCGGCGCCCGTGGGCATCAGCAGGGCCGGATGCCTGGCGCCGCTTCGGCGGTGCGTGAGAAAGGGGAAGCCATGCAGCAGCTGACGGAGATCCGTTGGCATGCGCGTGCCGGCCAGGGCGCGGTAACCGCCGCCAAGGTCGTGGCAGAGACCGCACTCTCGGCGGACCAGTACATGCAGGCGATGCCTGAGTACGGTCCCGAACGCATGGGTGCGCCCATCAAAGCGTTCACGCGTATCAGCAACGAACCGATCGACATTCACTGCAATATCGAGTTCCCGCACATCGTTGTCGTGCTCGACTCATCGCTGCTCGACGTTGTCGACTGCACTGAGGGCCTCGTCGACGGAGGCGCGATCATCGTCAACACCTGCACTCCCCCTGAGCAGCTGCGAGCCTCTCTCGGAGTTGCCGACTCCATTAGGGTCGCATGTGTCGATGCCTCGGGGATCGCGCTGGAGACGATCAAGCGTGACATACCGAACACCCCGATCGTCGGTGCGATGGCGAAGGTGACCGGAGTCATCGATATCGACGTGTTCAAGGGGCTTCTCGCGAAGAACCTCAGCAAGAAGTACGGTCAGGAGATGATCGACGCCAACTTCGCGGCCGTCGATCGTGCAACCAAGGAGGTGGTCGTAGCATGAAATGGGACATCTCCGATATGGACTCATGGAAGGCCGAGCAGTTCCCGCTCGGTGCCGCGATCCCCGATTCCGGCAATTCACGCGACTACGTGACCGGCGGTTGGCGCAGCGAGCGCCCGATTCTCGACGCCGAGACATGCACCGAGTGTCTCATCTGCTGGATCATGTGTCCGGATTCGGCTGTTCGGACAGCCGATGAGAAGCTCGACCCCGACTGGGTCAACCTGAACCACTGCAAGGGCTGTGGAGTCTGTGCCAACGAGTGCCCCGTGGAGGCCATCACCATGGTCCCCGAGGGCTGCGAACTGCCGGGGGTGAAGTAGGATGGCCACGAGCAAGACGATCGCCGCCACGGGCAACACTGTTGTCGCCGAGGCGATGCGCCAGTGCGCTCCTGACGTGGTGGCCGCGTACCCGATCACTCCGCAGACCACGATGGTCGAGGAATTCGCGAAGTTCGTCGCGCAGGGACGGGTGCACACCGAGTACGTCTGCACGGAGTCGGAGCATTCAGCCATGAGCGCGTGTGTCGGCGCTTCGGCAGCGGGTGGTCGCGTCATGACCGCCAGCGCCTCCCAGGGCCTCGCGCTTATGTGGGAGGAACTCTACATCGCGGCCGGCCTGCGGCTGCCGATAGTCATGGCGAACGCCAACCGGGCACTTGCGGCCCCGATCAACATCCACTGCGATCACAGTGACGTCATGGGCGCGCGTGACGCCGGATGGATCATCCTCTTCGCCGAGACCGCGCAGGAGGCCTACGACAACACGTTGATCGCCCTCAAGGTCGCCGAGGACCCCTCGGTGCTCCTGCCCGCGATGACGTGCCTCGACGGCTTCATCACGACGCACTCGGTCGACCGGGTCGAGATCCTCGACGACGAGACCGTCACGGGTTTCGTCGGCCATTACACACCCGTCAATCCGTTGCTCGATACGGACAATCCCTCGAGCCACGGTAACTTCGCCGGATTGGGCGGACCGTACTTCGAGTTCAAGAAGGCCCAACGTCTTGCAATCGACGGCTCCAAGGCCGTGGTGGAGCGCGTCGGCGCCGAGTTCTCCGAACTGGCGGGCCGGCCCTTCGGTCTGGTGGAGACGGAGATGATGGACGACGCGGAGGTGGCCATCGTGGTCATCGGCTCGACCGCCGGCAACGTACGGCACGTGGCCAAGGACATTCGCGCCCGGGGTATCAAGGCCGGAATCGTGAAGGTCCGCTGCTTCCGACCGTTCCCGGGCGACGAGATCAGGGCGGCGCTTTCGGGTCTCAAGGCCGTCGCAGTGCTCGACCGGTCCGAGTCATTCGGCGCCGAGGGAGGCCCCCTCTTCCTCGAGACACGGAGTGCTCTGTACGATTCGAGCGCGCGCGTCCCGATCGTCAACTACATCTACGGGCTGGGCGGCAGCGATGTTCGCCTTGAGCTCATAGAACAGGTGTTCACCGATCTGTCAGACATCGCCAAGGGTACCTCGGCCCCCGCAGGGCTCACGTACCTGGGCGCACGGTAGGAGGGAGGGCCGATGGCAACACTCCGTGAACTCTCGCATCGCGAAGACCGCCTCGAGGGCGGCCACCGGCTGTGCGCCGGTTGCGGCGCCTCGATCGCAGTTCGCCAGGTTCTCCTCGGCGCTGGTACGGATCCGCTCGTGGCGAGCTGCGCCACAGGGTGTCTCGAGGTGTCGACCTCTATCTACCCGTGGTCGTCGTGGAAGGTGCCCTTCATCCACAATGCGTTCGAGAACTCCGCAGCGACGATCTCCGGCGTCGAAGCCGCGTTCAAGGGACTGCAGCGCGCGGGCAAGATTCCTGCCGAGAAGAAGATGAAGTTCGTCGGGTTCGGTGGCGACGGCGGCACGTACGACATCGGCCTGCAGTCACTGTCCGGGGCGATGGAGCGCGGGCATGACATGGTTTACGTGTGCTACGACAACGGCGCGTACATGAACACCGGCATCCAGCGCTCGTCGGCGACTCCCAAGGGCGCCTGGGCGACAACGGCCGAGGTCGGTGTTGCGCAGCAGGGCAAGCAGCAGCGCCGCAAGGACATCACGTCCATCATCGCCGCGCACGACGTGCCGTTCGTGGCACAGGCCTCGATCAGCCACTGGAAGGACCTCACCGCGAAGGCCGAGAAGGCGTTTGCAGTCGATGGCCCGGCATTCATCAACGTGCTGGCCACCTGTCCGCGCGGTTGGCGTTCGGCGTACAACAAGTCGGTCGAGATCGCCAAGATCGGTGTGCAGACCGGCTACTGGCCGCTCTTCGAAGTCGAGGACGGGGTCTGGAAGCTGTCGTCGCCGAGCAAGGCGCTCATCAAGGCGGGCCGCAAGCCGCTGACCGAGTTCCTCAAGCCGCAGGGTCGTTTCAAGCACTTGTTCTCGGACCAGAACGTCGATCTGCTCGCGGAGCTGCAGTCCGACGCGGACGCGCACTGGGAGTACATCCTGGGACGTTGCGGCGAGAAGTAACATCGACCGCACACCATCGCGTGCACCGAGGGGGCTCCGGCGACGGGGCCCCTTCTCTCTGCGGGCCAGGGTGTTAGAATCGGTACGCCTTCGCAGCATGCCGAGTTCGAGAGAGCACATGAAGCGCACCATCTTCGGCACACACCTCTACACGCAGATCGTCTGGCCGTTGGTGCTCGCGGCAGCGCTGGCAGGCGTGCTCGTCGCGTTCCTTGCCGTCTACTTCCTGGGCGCTCTGACCGGCGACTGGGTAGCCCGTATCGCCGAAGGCTCGGTCCGCCACGTCGCGTCCGCGATCGACTCCAAGGCCGAAAGCATGCGGCTGGCGAGCAGGATGATCGCCGCGGATGCGCAGCTGCGGGAGGCGCTCGGCAACGAAGATGCCGAGGCGGCGCGCGGCGCGCTCGCCCGGCTGAACACCGTAGCCGGCTACGACGCCGTGAGCGTGCTGCGCCCTGACGGGACCGTCTTCTCGTCGACGGGTGTCGCCGCGCCCGATGAAGGCACGGCACTCATGGGTCACGACGGGCGGCCACCGGCCGACTCGCTTCAAGGCGATCCGCGCTTCCTTGATACGGATGTCGGCCACGCTCTGAGCGTATCGCGACCGATGCCGGTGGGCGAGGTGCCCTACCTCCTGACAATCTCGCAGGTCTGCGCGGATGAGATGCTTGAAGGCCTTGCCGATGAGGCGGGTGACGCGTTCGCACTCATCGACAGTGAGGGCGCTCTGATCGCGAGCAGGATCACGACGGATCCTGCGGTCGAACCGGAGCAGCGCCGCGCGCTCGCCCGGTTCGTTGAAGCCCCGTCGCCCACGGTCCTTGCAGCCGTCGAGAAGGCGCATGAAGGCCGCGGTGTCGCGGAGCCCGAGATCGGCGAGTCCACCTACTTCGTGCTGGCCGAGCCGTTCCTCCCCGCCGGGGGCGGGGAGGAGGCGAACCCCGCGTACATCGTCGCCTACGTGAGCCGCGCAGCGAGCGATCAGGCCACCGCAGCGACGCGCAACCTCATGGTCATGTGGACGCTCATCGCGCTGCTCGTGCTCGTCGGACTCGCGGTCTGGGTCGCCCGTCGGGTGTCAGACCCCATCGTCGCGTTGACAGACGGCGCTCGGCGAATCGCGTCAGGCGACTTCTCCGCCCGCACCGACGTCGGTGGCCACAACGAACTCACCGAGCTCTCTGAGACCTTCAATCAGATGACCGAGTCCCTGCGCGATCGCAGCGATTCGCTCACGAAGAAGGTCCTCGAACTCGCCTCCCTGTACGAGATGAGCAGATCTCTCGGGTCCACTCTGGACATGGACGTGCTGCTCGATTCCGTGCTTGACGCGGCGTTGCGTATCTTCGAGGTCGACCTCGGCTACGTCACATTGCGTGACCGGGACTCGGGTGCGCTGGTGATTCGCGCCTGGCGCGGTGGCGTGGCTGCCAGGCCGGGCGATGACGCGGTGCGGCACTCGATCTCCGAGTGGGTCGTTCGCGAGGGGCGTCCGCTGGTCTTCAATCCATCGCGCACGCCGGTTGAGGGTCACGCCGACGTGCTGACCGGCGCTACCGCGGCACTGTGTGTCCCCCTCGTCTCTGCCGAAGGCACGATCGGCGCCGTCACCGTGGGCACGAGCGGGGGCGAGTTCCGGTTCCTCACAGACGATGTTCGCCTGCTCTCGACCATCGCGAACCACGTCGCGATGGCCGTGGGCAACATAGAGCTGTTCTCGAGCCTGCAGGACGCGTACCTCGCGACCGTGCGCTCTCTTGCGGTGGCCGTCGATGCCAAGGACCCCTTCACACGCGGGCACTCCGACAATGTCGCGAAGTACGCGACGTTGATCGCCGAGAAGATGGGTCTCTCGGTCGAGCAGCGAACGGCCCTCGAGATGGCAGCGTTCCTTCACGACATCGGCAAGATCGGCGTCAAGGAGGGCATCCTGCTCAAACCCGGCAGTCTGACCGACGATGAGATGGCGCAGATGCGACATCACCCGTTGATCGGGGCGAATATCCTCAAACCCGTCGGCTTCCCGTGGCCGATCACGCCCATCGTGCGCCATCATCACGAACGATATGACGGCGTCGGCTACCCTGCCGGGCTGAAGGGGGAGGAGATCCCGCTGCTCGCGCGGATCCTTGCGGTTGCGGACGCATACGAGGCGATGATCGCGGACAGGCCGTACCGCCGGGGTCGCAGCGAGTCCGACGCGATCATCGAGCTCAAGGGATGCGCCGGGCGACAGTTCGATCCGGTCGTGGTAGACGCGTTCGTTGCACTTCTATCAGAGAGCGGATCTTGTCTGATCGCCGCCGAAGACGTGGGTGAGCCCCTGCAGTACGACGAGGCCGAGGCGGCCTTCGTGGCGATGGTGGAAGGCGCTCTGGCCAGCTTCAGTCGCCTGTCCGGTCCCCGGCTCGCTGCCAACGTGGAGGCAGCCGTCAACCTGCGTATCGAGACCGAGGGGCTGTCTGCGAGCGTGGAGGGCGGGCGAGTGGTCAGGCAGGCCGACGGCGCGGCCTCACTCGATATCGACCAGATGCGGCGCGTCCTGCGGTGCGTTTCGGAAGCCATCGGTGAGGCGTCGGGATTCGCGCTCGTGGACCACTTCTACGCAGACGCGACGGCCGGGCTGTCCGAGCGCATGCGCAAGACGGCACACGATCTCACGGTATGGGCCGAGTAGCGGCGCGTTTCCTCGTCACACCACCCTGCGCCGATGCTAAACTATCCCCCAACGCCCTGTGGCCGGATACAGGGCGCGCGCGGGATGGACAGGATGGTTCATGGCGGTCATCGTCACCAAGTTCGGGGGTACATCGGTCGGAACGACCGAGCGTCTCCGCGCGGTCGCGGCACAGATCGGAAGAGC
>CAMTYE010000003.1:0-224410 GCA_947085935.1 uncultured Actinomycetes bacterium
CGGCGGCTCGGCCCAGACGTACTCCGGCCCCGTATCCGTGAGCGCCGAGGGCACGACGACCGTGCAGTACTGGTCTGTCGACCGCGGCGGCAACACCGAGACGGTGCGCCAGAGCTCGATCCGCATCGACGACACGGCGCCGGTCCCCACGTCGAACGCCCAGGCGAGTTACACCGACACCGCCACGATCACCATCACTGCGACCGACGCGCACTCCGGTGTCACGAGCATGCGCTGGCGCCTGAACGGCGGGGTGTGGAACACCGGCTCCACGGCCGTCGTCGGCCTGGGCGGCTCGCATACGCTTGAGTTCACCGCGACGGATGCAGCAGGCAACGTCTCGGCGATCCAGAGCGCCTCATTCACTCGCAGCCGCAGGATCGAAGAGACCGATTCGCGGCTCGGTTGGACGGGCAGCTGGCCGACGTTCCTCTCGGCTTCCCGATCCGGAGGCAGCTACGCGTACTCCTCGGCGGCGGGTGCGACCGGCTACATCGAGTTCACGGGAACCGCTGTGCACCTGGTCGCATCGAAGCTGCCGAGCGCAGGCATCATGCGCGTGACCGTCGACGGCGGCACCCCCGTCCTGGTCGACCTGTACTCGTCCGGCTTCTTCCACCAGCAGCGCGTGTTCTCGGCCACCGGCCTGAGCAACGGCCCGCATTCGGTCAGGATCGAATTCACCGGCACCAAGAACACGGCCTCGACCGGCACACAGGTGAACCTCGACGCAATCGATCTGACCGGGGAGCTCGTTCAGTGGACGACGCGCCGCGAGCAGGCCGACACGCTCCTGGCGGCAGAAGGCCTGTGGATCCGGGCGGACAACGCATCCCATTCCGGCGGTTCGTACGTCTACACGTACGCGCCCTCGGCCGCCTACACCATCGCGTTCACAGGCACGGGGATGAACTGGATAGCGCCCAAGGGCACGATCTTCGGCATCGCAGAGGTCTCTGTGGATGGCGGCGCGCCGGTCACGGTGGACCTGTACGCGTCCAAGTACGCCGCAAACCAGGTCGTCTGGTCGGTCAACGGCCTTCCCAAGGGCTCGCACACCGTGCGTATCGTGTGCACGGGCTCCAAGAACCCTGCGGCCACGAGTAACTACGTCGGGTTCGATGCGGTCGATATCGCGGGCACCCTCACGCAAGCGACACCGCCGGTCGCTCCCGGGACACTTCACGAGCAGTCGAGCTCCCTCCTCGCGTACGAAGGCCACTGGCTCGGTGCGTCGAGCGCCTCCCACTCAGGTGGCGACTACGTCTACACCTACGCGCCGGGCGCGGCCGTGAACATCTCGTTCACCGGAACCGACGTGACATGGGTCGCACCGAAGGGCACCGTGTTCGGCATGGCCGAGGTGACCCTCGACAACGAGCCGACTGTGCTGGTCGATCTCTACGCCAGCGCGTTCCTGCCGCAGTCGCAGGTCTGGAGCGCGAAGGGCCTGTCTGACGGGCCCCATACCGTTCGGATCGTGGCGACTGGTACCAAGAATGCCGCCTCGACCGCTACAAACGTCGGGATGGACGCGCTCCGCGTGGTCGGCACCCTGACGCAGGCCCAGTCCTCGGCGGCCGGCGCGGAGCGGTCGGAAGAGACGTCAGTGGCTGTCGCGTACGGCGGGACCTGGTCCTCGTTCGCATCAGGGTCGTTCTCGGGCGGCGCCTACAAGTACTCCGCAGCAACGTCCGCGACAGCGACCTTCAGCTTCACGGGGACCGCAGTACGCTGGTTCGCGCCCATGGGCACCGCCTACGGCATCGCGCACGTCTCGATTGACGGAGGCGCTCCAACGCCTGTCGACCTGTACAGCTCGAAGTACATCGCTCAGACCATCGTCTGGCGGGCCGATGCACTCAGTCCCGGCCCACATACGATACGAATCACGGTCACCGGAACCAAGAACGCCGCTTCCTCCGGAACGAACGTGGGAGTCGACGCGTTCGACGTCATCAGGTAGCCGCGACGAACCCTGTCAGCGGTTCAGATGGAACGGGTCTCCGACGCGGGGGCCCGTTCCACTACTCCGAGGTACGTATGCTGCCAGGTGTCCCATGAGTAGTCCTTGATGGTACGAACCCGGGCGGCCCGCGCGCGTGCCGTCGTGGGCCCGGGGTTGGCCATCGTCCATTGCAGCGCCTCCGCCCAGGCCTGCGGATCGCCCGGTGGGACGAAGAGGACTTCTTCCGGGCCGAACAGTCGGCGGATCGACGGAAGATCCGAACACAGCATCGGCACGCCGAGCGCCCCGTACTCGAACGCCTTGGTCGGATACGCAAGGCGCATGAACTCCGAGTCGTTGTACGGCACGACGGCAACATCGAAACCCGAGGCCAGGCCCGGGATCTCATCGGAAGACCTTTGGCCGAGGAACCGCACTCTGTCATCGATCCCCAGGTCAGCGGCGAGCGTCTGCAAAGCTGCCCGGGCTGTCCCGTCCCCGATGAGCGTCAGCTGCCACTCCTCCCCCGGTCCGGCATCCGCGAGCGCGGCGCAGGCACGGATCACGGTCTCGAGTCCGAAACGCTCGGCAAGGGTCCCGTGGTAGCCGATGACCGGATCGGCTCCGGATGACCGCGGCGTCGGTGAGACCGAGAACCGACGCAGGTCGACACCGTTGAGAACGACTGCGGCGGCACGATCCGGGATGCGCCGGCTCAGGATCTCCGCGCACATCTCCGTCGGCACCATGAGTTCATCCGCATACTTCACCGAAGCGCGCTCCAGCCAGACCAGCCATCGTCTGAGCGCAGGACGGGAACCCTTTGCGTCGAGCAACTCGGGCATCAGCTCGTGTAGGTCGAGCAGCAATCGCGAATCACACCGGACACGGCACGGGCGACCGCAGAAGACCAGCCAATCGGGCATGGACGCGAACTGCACGGCATGCGGTTGCCATTTCCGTGCGAGCTTTCGGCACCACATCCACGCCTCAAGGGTGAACGCGACGTACTCCCAGAGCCGGCGCTTCATGGATCCGGCCTTTCGGCGACCGACGAGCGTGCGATCGACCCGGATCCCCTCCCACTCGCCGATGCGCACGTCGCCACGTGCAGCGAGGACCCTCACCTCGTGACCTCCGTCCCGCAGGGCGAGCGCCTGACGCTGAACCCGGTTCTCGCTTCCGGGGAACTCCTCGAGCACCACGAGGGCGACCCTCATCCGGCTAGCACCTCCCGGTAGACTCGCAGCACCGATTCCGCCTCGGCGCGCGTGCTGAAGCGCCGGGCAGCCTCCTGCGCATCCGGTCCGGTTTGCGAGAGCGCGTGCCTCACCTGTGCGGCCACGTTACCCGCATCGAAGCTCGGTGCCACCCCGCAGCCCGAGAAGCCGTGCAGCTGCCCGGCCACGTCGCCGACGGGCGTGGAGACCACGCGCGAGCCGCAGCAGAGCGCCTCCTTCGTGACCACCGGAGAGCCCTCCGTGTCCGAGGTCAGCACCACGCAGTCGACGGCCGCCAGCCACGCGGGCATGTCGTCGGGCGCGATGCCCTCAAATCGCACGCCGACCGCGCCGGGCACGGCCGCAACGACCTGCTCGAAGCGATCGTAGCGCTTGACTGCGCGCGACGGCGACGACGGAAAGGCCAGCAGTACAGCGCCTTCGGGCAGGCCGAGGAGCGTACGCGCGGCGCGCCTGTCCATCGGACGAAACAGTTCGACCGGAACGCCACACGGAATGATGTGCGTCGGGGTACGCTGCGGGCCTCGGTCTCCAAGCACATCAGACACGAAGATCGCGGCGGCCAGACGGCGCCCGTAGACGCGGGAGACCGCGCGCTGCCACGGGATGTTGAGATCGCTGCCATGGAACGTACACACCGTCGGGCGCCTCACCCGTGCTGTGAGAATCAGGCTCAGCCCGTAGTGAACGTGCACCAGGTCGGGGTCGAACTCAGAGACCGCCCGCGCCACACGCGTTCTGCCGGTCAGGTACGCCGGCGTCGATGCGATCGTGTCCACGTGACAGACCAGTATCTCAGGCGCTTCGGCGGTGGCGCGAAGCGCTTCGATCTCTCGCCTGACGAACACGCCGGCGTACGGTGCAGCGGTCGTCGGGAACATGTTGGTGACCGCAAGGACCCTCATTCCGGCTTCCTTTGGACCTCGATGAGCAGACGCTCGTAGCGATCGACCATCCGGTCGGTACTCAGGTTCTCTGAGACCCACGACCGCGCATGAGCACCCATGGTTGCCCGGAGCGCACCATCGGCAAGGAGCCCGACGACCGCGGAAGTCAGTCGGCCCGAGTCTCCGACAGGCACGATGATCCCCCCGACACCGTCGGAGATCGTCTCCCTGAGCCCGCCCACATCGACCGCGACCACCGGCGTCGCGCACGCCTGCGACTCGAGAACAGCCAGGGGAAACGTGTCGTTGTCCGAGACGATGACCGAGACGTCGAGCGCCGAGTATGCCGCGTTCATGTCGGCGGACGGACCCGAGAGAACGATGTGCCCCGCATGACGGGAGCGCGCTGCGAGCTCCCGATTCGCCGCCAGAAGCGGTCCGCCGCCGACGGCTAGCCCCCAGGCGGCCACACCGGCATCGCGAACATCCGCGACAAGATCGATGAAGCGGTCATGTCGCTTCTCGGTGCGATGCGCTGCGACGATGCCGACGACAAGGGCATCGGCGGGAATCCCCAGATGTGCCCTGAGCCGGAGACCCGCCGCGCGGTCGGGCTTGAACCGCTCGATATTCACGCCGTTCGGGATCACGTGGATCCTGTCAGCCGGGTTTCCCTCCCTGACCAGCGACGACCGCTGTGCCTCGGCGCAGCCGACGACAGCTGCCGTGCCGCGCCCGAGCAGCCGGTTCGCGATCAGGATCTTCGCCGGTTCCCCGCGGTCCGTGGAATGCTCCGCGGTGACCGAGGGCACCCCGACCACCGCAGCAGCGAACCGACCCCACATGGTGGCGTTGAAGTTCTCGCATACCACCACGTCTGCGCGGAACTCACGTATGAGTCGCACCAGGTCGCCCACGACGCGTGGGTCGGCGCCGGAATCCCGGCGGAGTTCGCGGACGGTCACACCGGCTGCCGCAATCTCATCCGCGTAGTCCGAAACCCGCTTCTCCACCGCCACGAGGACCTCATGGCCGCGATGCTGCAGGCCACCGGCGAGGTCGATGACCTGTCGCTCCATGCCCCCGCGGGCAATGGCGGCTATCACGATGAGGATTCGCATCAGCGGCTCCCCACCGATCGGCAGCGGGAACGGTAGATCGCGATGATCCGATCGGCGGCCGAGTCAATCGAGAAATGCTCGCGAGCGATGTCCCGGCAACGCTCTGCGTACGCCTCGCGATGTGCACACACGTCTGCGCAGAAGGCCGCAAGCTCGCTATCGGCCGATGCGAGGGAGATTCCCACTCCCCAGCGAGCAAGCACCTCAGGCCACTCCCCCAGATGAGGGCTGATCGCAATCGGCACCCCCGCAGCCAGGTACTCGCCTATCTTGGTGGGACAGGCGACCTCGTTGGCCTGGTGGGCTATGCGCGGAATGAGGCCGATGTCCGTCCGTGCGATCGCGAGCGCCGCCTCATCGGCTGTCAGCGAAAGAACACGTGCCCGAGGGCACACTCGGACCCGAATCGCCTCGGCCTCCTCGCTCCAATCCCGTGTCATGATGCTCATCTCAGAGGCGGGGCAGAGCCCTCCCATGCGGGCCATCTGCGAAAGGACCTCACCCGGGGGCTGGTATGCCTGCAGTCCCCCCGAGTACGCGATGCGCACCCCACCGGCCTCTCCCTCGGGCACAGGCCTCTCGTCCGACACTTCAACGCTGCAATGGACGACATCGGCAGGAAGCCCGGTGATGCGCGGCACCCGGCTCTCCGCCCAGTTCCGCATCGAGCGCGATACGTACAGCAGCGCGTCCGCACGCTCGAACGCCCGCGCGGAGTCCTCCTCGGCGTGTCTCAGTCGCGCCTCGGCGCGCCGCTCAGGAGGATTCGAGGTCTCGATCTGCATCTCCGAGACGATGTCACCGCGCACGTCGAACAGCCGGAGGGCCGCGCTGTGGTCTGCCGGCAGCATGGCCGCTGCGCGGGTCCCCCGCGCGTGCAGTACCGATGGCGCGTAGATCCGTCGCACAATCGCGAGCTCAGCCATGGCCACGCCGCGGGAGAGCCTCCTGAGGACGTCGCTGCCGAGATCCGGCGGGACCAGCAGTGGAATCGCCCCGTCGCGTGACGCGGGCCCTGCGAGGAGCCTGCGGCACCACGGACGGACGTGGAGCATCTCGACGATGCGCAGGGATACGCCGCGAGCGCGCAGAGCGGCGACGGCGCGGCGGACGTTGACGGTGTAGCCCGTGTCCTCATCCAAGGGCCACGTGACCAGCATGAGGACTCTCGGCTCGGTCATTGGGCCTCACCGGCCTCGAGAGCACTCGCGACACGGCGCGCCGAGGCGATGGCGATCAGCCCGAGGAGGACTGTGAGGTTGTTCGGGTTGAGCACCACGATATCCACCATGGAACTGAGACCGAAGGCAACAAGGCTGCCCAGAAGCGCCAGGTCGACCCACTCACCGTCGAGGGGTGCGGCGCGCGCATTGCGGATCGAGGTCAAGATGCCGAGTGCGAAGATCGCAATCAGAGAGACCACGCCGAGGAGACCCGCCCGAACCCACATCCCCAGGAACTGGTTGTGAATCCACGGCCTTTCGAACGTCGAGACGTTCGCGCCACCCAGTCGCGTCGCCGACGCCCCGTATCCCGGACCCCAGCCCAGGCCGAGCACGGGTTCCCGGAGAACGGCGCTCAGGGCGGCGGCCGTCTCGTACGCGCGGTCGGACAGGGCCTGGCCACGTTCCTCCGGGTCCAGCAGGGATGCGAAGCGCGCCACAAGGGGCTGTTGGAGCTCCATGCTGTCGAACACGAGTACCCCGCCGAGGAGTGTCACGGCCGCAAGCAGCCCGAGCAGACCGGTCCGGGCCCGTTGGCGCGAGAACACCGCGGCGACGGCCAGCGCGGCGACGAGGCCGACGGCCATATTCCGGTTGAAGCTGAGAACGATACAGCCGACGTTGGCTGCGAGCAGTGCGGCGGCGACAAAGCGTCCCCGACCGGCGGGCCCCCACAGCGTGTAGCAGGAGGCCCACACAGCCGATGCATAGACCAGGTACAGGCCCGGCGGTCTCACCCGCAGTACGCCTGTCGAAGGATCGGATCGAATCAACGCCTCGAACGACCCGATGACGAAGATGAGTGGCTCCGCGCCAAGGAGGAACTGCAGAAAGGCGGCCACGGAAACCGCGAAGGCAAGCCCGGCCCCGCCGAGGATGACCGCACGCCGCGCGGATTCAGAAGACACCGCGACGGCAGCGGGGATCAGCCCGAGAAGGAATATCATCGGCCGGAGCTGTCCAGCAGCCACATCGGTCTCAGCGCCGTTCAGAACGCCGACCACGACCCCACCCACGCACGCAGCCATGAGGAGCCCCGAGAGCACCCAGATGGCGTCCGGGCGGATCGCTCCGCTCTTCACCCCTGCCACCAGGGAGGGGAACGAGGCGATCACGGCTGCCAAGAGCAGCAGCTCGCTCACGTACAGCCCTCCGGGCAGGAACGAGAACCTCGGCCACGCGTAGACGCTCACGAAGCCGGCTACGCTGAAGAGGACGACAAGGTACAGCAGGCGTGGAGTCCGCGCCAGCACGGCAAGGCCGGCTGCCCCGAGAACGAGCGACGGCACGAGAAGACGCTCCGCGCCGATGAACGCGCCGACCACGACCGAGATCGCGGCCAGGCCGAGGGCAGCCATGAGATCGAAACTACTTCTGGCCACCGAACAGCTCCCCGATCTCCGGCAGCAAGCGCCTTCCCTGAAGCCACGCGACGACCGCCGCGACGATTACGAACAACGCATCCGTACCGGGCGAAACCGTTCCCACCCGCCCCCAGATGGCCGACAGGCCAAGCATAGCCACGAGCACGAGTCCGGGCCACACGATTCTGAGGTTTGCCCGCACAACGCGTGCCAGATCGCGCTCGAAATACCAGCGGACCAGCCCCGTGTGCAGGAGCCAGTACACGAAGTAGGTGGCCAGAGAGCCCAGAGCCACGCCCTGGAGCCCGAGGCCCGCCCAACCCACCAACACGATGTCAACAGCCACGTTGAACACGATGCACCCGAGCATGATCGGAACGTTGAGCCTGTGTCTGCCAAGCGCAAGCAGGGTGCTGCTGACGCCCAGATTCAGACCCAGGAAGAACATCGCCGTCATGTAGACCTTGAAGGGCCCCACAGAGGAGATGTACTCAGGCAGCAGCCACTGGATCGCCAGGGGACCGACGACCCACGACACGCACACGACGAGCGGCAGAAGTGCGGAAAGGGCGAGCGCGGGCTTCCACGTGAGATCCGCGATCGCCTCCAGCGAACCCGATTCCGCGTAGCGCCGCACGAGGCGGGGGCCGACCACATTGGAGACGGACAGCGCCGTCAGCGTCAGAAGGCCCCCTGCCTGAAGAACGATGGCGTAGAGGCCAAGCGATTCCCGATCGAGGAGTGACAGGATGATCACCTGATCGATGTTCTCGAGATTGAAGCCCATGAACGTGAGCAGCGCGAGAGGCATCCCGATCCTGATGAGCTCAAGGAGTCGCCGGCGTGTCATCACCGGTATGTGCACCGGGCGCACGCGATGCCAGCCGTACACAGCCGCGATCGCCGAGGCAGCCAGCACACCCAATGCAACACCCACCGCGCCGGCGAGGCGGGCGCCGACGATACCGGCTACGAGGTTCGCGAATGCCAGCAGGACGACCATACGCGCCGCGCCATTGAAGTCCGTGTACGACTTAGCGGTGAACTGGAAGACCAGCAGGATACCTGCGACGAGCGAAGTCGCCGCCGCGATCACGATGACAAGTCGAACCGCCTCGGGCTGACCGGATCCGAGCGGACTGACGGCCCATGCCACGGCTCCTGCCAAGACCAGGAGGCCCGCAATCAGCTTGCCGAGAAGACCGTACCAGACCCATTCTGCGGCCCTGTCGTCCTCTCCCCGCCCGAGATCCATGGGAATCTCGCGATTCAGGCCCTGCGCTATGCCGAGATCGGCGTACTGCGCGTAGTTGAGGAGGAGATTGCCCGTGCTGACAACCCCCATCTCGACGGGTCCGAGTATCCCGGCGATCACGAATCCTCTGACCACGCGCGCGAACGTCGAGACGTAGTTCCCGACCGCCTGAATGCCAACGTCCTGCAGGAGGTGGCGGCGACGGTCCGGCTGCACCTTGGTGCTCACCCGACCAGCGAGCCGAAGACGCTCTGCATCAGGCCCCAGGCGAAGTACTGGTCAAGGAAGTAGATCACCAGCGCGGCGACGACCGCGACAGCCAGGAATCCGAGAACCACAGCGAGCGCTCGGCCGATGAGGGCCGCAAGACGGCGACCCGGCCCGGGTTCGGGCACCCAGGTCTGCTCCAGGTCGGCGGCTGAGGCGGCAGATCCGCGCTTCGACTTCTTCTTCGACACGACCTGCTGCGGCGCGCCGTAGTAGCTGGCGTAGTAGTAGTAGCCGCCTGCGTAATGCCCGTACCCGTAGTTCCCGCGGCGGCCTTCTTCGAGACCCCAGACCACGACACCGATGATCTTCGCGCCGACCTTGTCCAGGAGCTGCCGGGCCTTGCTCGCAGCCTCGCGCGTAGAGACATAGGCCTGGCTCACGACCAACACCGCATCGACCCATCGTGAGACGCTGGCAGGATCGGCAACCGCAAGGAGCGGCGGCGTATCGATGATCACCCAGTCGGCCCACTCCTCGAGTTCCGCGATGAGATCCTGCATCTTGGTGGACCCGAGCAGCTCCGAGGGGTTCGGCGGCATCTTCCCGCTCGTGAGAATGAGCAACGACTCCTCCCGCGGACGCTGGAGTGCCGCCTTCAGCGAATGCGTCCCCAGCAGCACCTCGGACAGGCCGATCATATTGTTCACGCCGAAGAACTGCTCTGTGGTGGGTCGCCGGAAGTCGCACGAGACGAGGACGACCTTCTTGCCGGCCTGCGCCAGGGAAGCGGCCAGGTTCGCCGCGACGGTGGACTTGCCTTCCGCAGGCGCCGCGCTCGTGATGAGCAGGGTCCTGAGCCTGTGCTCGAAGTTGACGAAATCGAGGGAGTTGCGCAGGACGCGGTATGACTCGGCCGCCGAGGAACCCGGGGACTCGATGATCGTCAGACGACGCTTCGTCCCCTTCTCCAGCTTCTCGAGCGGAATGGCGCCCAGAACCGGTGCGCCATAGACCTTCTCGGCCTCCTCGGTGGACTTCATCGTGTTGTCCATGTACTCGTACAGGAACGCCATGGCCACACCCAGGGCCAGACCGACCACCAGTCCAAGCACCCCGTTGCGCGCGGGCTTCGGGGATACCGGATCGGCCGAGATGACCGCAGGACTGACGAGTCGCCCGGAACCGACCTCGAGTTGCTCGTTGATGCGGAGCTGTTCGACCTTCTCGGCGAGTGTGGTGTAGGTGCCCGTCAAGAGCTCGAGCTCGGCCGCAAGCTCGTCGCTCTTACCCTCGCGCGATATCCTCTTGCCCAGTTCGATGATCTGGGTCTGTGCTTCCTCAAGGCGCGATTCGACCTCATCGGCAGCCGCCTTGATGCTCTCGCGCTTGTACTCGCGCGAGTAGGAGACGTACTCGTCGGCCATGGTGTTCGCGATGGCCGCGGCGGTCTCCGAGTCGCCCCACGTGGCCTCGATCGCAATGATGTTGGTCAGCCCCAGCGAACGCACGCTCACGACGCTCAGGAGCCCCTCAGGGCTCGTCCGAAGACCGAGCTTGCGAATGGTCTGCTCGGCAAGAGGGCGGAGCTGCATGAGCTGGACCTGGGTTTGAAGCCCGCGTTCGGGCTGGCTCGAGAACTCGGGAAGCACCGTCCCGAACAGCGCGGCACCCGTGTCGCGCTCGACAACGAGGACCTTGGCCTCAGCCGAGTAGCGCTTCGGCTGTATGAAGCTCACGACGACCGCGGTGAGCGTCACTATCAGAACGGCTTGGACGATGAGCCACCTGCGGCCCCTGACGACGTTCAGGAAATCACGAAGCTCCATTGCCCCTCCGCCTTCTGCTACATTGTCTGCTGCGTTTCGGGTGCGACGTTGCACAGCGTCACTCGGACGACCTCGTGAATCTCGCGACGAACCACAGCTCATCACCGTCGATCTTCTTCGAGATCAAGATGAGCTCACCGGTGGTCTCGGGAGACCCCTTCTCGGAGATGGCAAGGGGTAGTGTTGCCGTGCCCGGTCCCGATACCACGGACCCGATCCGAACCGCGGCGATGGTCCCGATGGCGTATTCCTCCAGCACGGAAGCGCTCTTGACCTGCTCCGCGAGGACGGTGTTCAGGACATCAAGGTCGACATCACCGAGGCGCGGGAGCGGGGTTGGCGTCGATTCTGCGTCGGTACCAACGCCTGCCGCCCGCAGCCCCGCCACTGACGCGAAGTACCATCGGCCGCCGATGCGCTGCATCTCGATGCGTCCGGCAACGGTCGGCCCCTCGGCGAGCGATGCCTGCACGTCAAGCGTGGAGACGTCACCCTTCACCCGGACGTCCGTGATCGTGAGCCCGGTGATCTCGCCGGCAGCAAGCCGTCCGATATTGACCTGGGAGTCTATCTGCTCCTGCCAGAGTCGCAGGGCGAACTCCTCGGTCACACCCTCAGGAAGCTCGAGTGCTGCAGGCTCGATCGTCGATGTCGACTGCGGAGGAGGGGTCGGGGTCGTGTCCACAAGCACGGGCTCGCCGTCGAGAAGATCGCGAACCAGCGACATACCGTCCAGGAGGTAGAACGCGGCCCCAAAGGCCGTGATCGCCAGGAGGGCGAAGACCAGTGCGACGATGACGGACTTCCTGGGACTGCGTTGCTGCGATGACATACGGCTACGACCACCAATCCCCATCACCGAACCCGCGAACGGGCCCACGGCTGAGTCCATCCGAGTATAGAGGTAACTGCCAGCGGTTTCCATTGCCGAGGCGGTCGGCGCGGCACGGATGTCAGCGTGGCTGTGCGGCCGCGGCCAGCTCACCGAAGCTCTGCAGTGCCGACGGCGTCAACGAGGAGTCCGCGTCGCCGTCCGCAAGCGCGGCGTTCACCGCTTTCCACTCCGACGTGATGACGCCAACGGTCGCCTCTGTGACAGCCCTCCGGGTGCTCGTGGCGCGTGCCGGCTCCTCGAAGAAATCGGCAGACGCCCAGAGCGCATGCAGCTCCGCGCCGTCGAGGCGCTGCTCGCCGGCTTCTATGGTCAGAAGCCCGCCACTGACGAACGCGTTGACGGCATACGGCACATCGATACGCGCACCGCCGGCCTCGTCGACGATCGAAGTCCATGCCGCAGGCCGGAGCACCACCCAGTCCGGAGTCTCCCCGGATCCGGTAGCGGACGCTAGCGCGTCGGCCACGGCGACTCCCCCACCGAACGCGTAGGCGTCCTGCACGCGGTCGAACGATGTGCCGGGAATGGCGACCCTGGTGTCGGCGTCCACGACCTCGACCGTACCGTCAATATCGACGAAGGCGAGCAGTCCGCCCAGATTCGACCCGGCCGCGTCCGTCGTGACGCCGATGAGCAGCAGGCGTCCGGGCGGTTCGGTCGTCTTGTCCAGACCGGGAATCGTGCCCGTGACGCGCACCCACGCCCACAGGCCGACGATGACCATCACGCCGAGCACGAAGCCGACGAAAAGCGACCTGCCGAATCCGGTTCCCCCGTGCACCCCTACCGTCCCTCCAGATACGCGAGGATGCCGTTCTTCATACCCTCGGCCAGCTTGTCCTGGTAGTGCGGGCTGGCGAGCAGTCTGTCCTCGACGGGATTCGACATATACCCGCACTCCACGAGTATGGCCGGAACCGTGCACCAGTTGAAGCCCGTAAGATCGTCTCGAGCGACGGTTCCGCGCGAGAGGGCGCCCGTCGAAGCGACGAGTGCGCTCTGCACGGCGACGGCCGCCACGCGGCTGCGGCCCGCGATCGGCGCGGTCCACGCGTTGCTCGCAGGATACAGAGTGCTCAGACCACTTGCCGAGGAATCGGTGCTGCCGTCGGCGTGGACCCGGACGAACAAGGCCGCTCCGGCCTCGTTCGCGATCGCCGCGCGCTCGGCATTCGAGATGTTCACGTCGTTGGTCGTGCGCGTCATCACCACACGAATCCCGCTCTTCTCGAGCCGGGCCTTCAGGTTCATCGAGACCTGAAGCACCACCTCGAACTCGGGGAGCTTCGTCGAGACGCCCGTGGTGCCGCCGCGCACGCGTTCCTTGGTGATGCCGGAGCCCGGGCCGATCGGTTCAGGATTGAGGTCTGACTGGCCCTGGTGGCCGGGATCGATGCAGACCGTCACGGTCGCAGCGGGTGCATCGGGGACGGGCTGTGCGGGAACCGAGATAGCGACACTCGAACCCACGGCGACGACCGTCCCCGCAGCCGGCTCCTGCGAAATGACAGCACCCGACGGATCCCGGACCGAGGTCTGCCGCACTTCGATGACAAGCCCGGCCGCCGAGAGGACCGTCGTCGCCTCGGAAGGTGACTTCCCGATGATGTCCGGAACCTCGACCCGCCCGGGTGCGCTCCGGGCGGGCGTAGGCTCCGTCGAGCTGACGGTGACGGCGGTCGGCGCCGTCTCGGCCACCTGGGACGCAGGGCTTGCCACCCCGGAGGGAGGAGTATCGACCGACCGCATACCGAACGCGAGACCGACCGCGATCGCGACGGCCCCCACGCCAAGCAGTATCCCGACGACAGCCCTCTGCCTCGAGGAGCTCGCGCGAGACCTACGTTCCGTTCGCGTCTTGCCTGCCGTGCGCGTCGTGTTCATCGGGAATCCTGGTGGGCCCGGTAGGATTCGAACCTACAACCAAGGGATTATGAGTCCCCTGCTCCACCATTGAGCTACGGGCCCGCACTGTCTCTACGAGGGTTGCGACTGCCTAGTGTAACGTATCGAGCGCGCGATGTGGCTGCTCACACGTGTTGCGGGAGACGCCACCGTTACGTATAATCCTCAATCGTTCGCCCTTCGCACGACACACTCCTCAGTAGCTCAATCGGTAGAGCATCCGGCTGTTAACCGGAGGGTTGCAGGTTCGAGTCCTGCCTGAGGAGCCAGCATGCTACCGAAGCCGCCTGTTTCAGGCGGCTTCGCCCTTTCCGGTCGCCGACTTGCTACGATAGGCAGGCATGGGCCGCGGGTATCTAGAGACCGACGAAGCGCAGCAAGAGGGAGTCGCACATGCGGATCATGGTCTGTGACGACGACGACGCCAGCAGGTACTTCCTAGAGACACTGTTCACGGGAGCCGGCCATGAAGCGTTGCCCGTTCACGACGGCCAGGAGGCACTCGATGTCGCTCGCGAGAACCCCCCTGACCTGATCATCTCCGACATCCTGATGCCCGTGATGGACGGGTACCGGCTGGCCTCGGAGTGGCGGGCCGACCCGCGCCTCGCCACCATCCCGTTCGTGTTCTACAGCGCCAACTACACCGAGCCTGATGATGAGCGGTTCGCCCGGCACGTGGGGGCCGACCGGTTCCTTCTCAAGCCGACGGAACCACGGGTTCTCCTCAACGAAGTCGAGCGACTTCTCGACCTCTCCGAAACCGGCGAACTGAAGCCGAACATCCCCGAAACCAACGAGTCCGACCTGCTGCGTGAGTACAACGCCCGGCTGGTCAACAAGCTCGAGCGCCAGCTTGTGGAGCTCCAGGACGCCAACATCAACCTGCTTGGCACCACCGAGGCCCTCCGTCAGACCGAGCATGCGCTCCGCGGCGTCATCACAGCCTCCCCGGTGGCCATCATCACCCTGGATGGCGAGGGCAAGGTCACCCTGTGGAACCCCGCCGCCGAGAGCATCTTCGGGTGGGACGCCCCTGACGTCATGGGCAAGGTGTGCCCGCTCCTCGACGCATCAACGGGCACCGGGTGCATGGACACGCTGCTCGACTCGACCGACTCGGTAGCGGGACACGAGACGATCATCGTTGCCCGCGATGACCGACTTGTCGACGTCAGCCTCTCAGCTGCCAGGCTCGGACCGGGACCCTCCGAGGAGGGGGTGCTCGCGCTTCTGACCGATATCACCGTCCAGAAGGTAACGCAGGACGATCTGGCGAGGTCGGTCGAGAAGCTCTCGGAGATGATGAACGGCACCGTCGCCGCCATCGCCAAGATCGTCGAGACCCGGGACCCGTACACATCCGGGCATCAGGAGCGCGTCGCGAAACTCGCCGAGGCCATCGCGGTGGAGATGGGCTACGACGCCGACACATGCGCCGGAATCCGTATGGCGGGCATGATCCACGATATCGGCAAGGTCTACGTTCCTGCGGAGATCCTCACCAAGCCGCGTCGCCTGAGCGAGGTCGAGTTCAACCTCGTCAAGATGCACCCTGAAGTCGCCTACGACGTACTCTCGTCCATCGACTTCCCCTGGCCCGTCGCCACCTACGTCATCCAACATCACGAGCGCCTCGACGGCAGCGGCTACCCGCACGGGCTCTCAGCCGAGGAGATACTCCCCGGCTCACGGATCCTGGCTGTCGCAGACGTGGTCGAGGCGATGTCGTCGCACCGCCCGTACAAGCTGGCCCTGGGGATCGACGTCGCCCTCGAGGAGATCGCCGGACACGCGGGCACTGCGTATGACGCCGAGGTGGCTTCCGCATGCGACCGGTTGTTCAACGCCCGCGGGTTCACGCTCGGAGCATCCCTGCCCTTCGGCTAGACGCTGCGCTGCGCGACCATGCGGAACTATGGGCCGGCGCGCCCGCTCAGGCCCATGCGACGCACCTGACGGGGAAACTACTCCAGGTAGTCCTTCAGCCGGCTGCTGCGCGAAGGGTGGCGCAGCTTGCACAGGGTCTTCGACTCGATCTGCCTGATGCGTTCGCGTGTGACCCCGAACTCGCGACCCACCTCTTCAAGCGTGCGCGGGTGTCCGTCGGTCAGACCGAAACGGAGCTCGATGACTTTGCGCTCCCGTTCCGACAGGCCATCAAGGACCTTCGACAGCTGCTCCTGCAGCATCGAGAAACTCGCGGCATCCGGCGGGACGACCGCCTCGCCGTCTTCGATGAAGTCGCCGAGCTGGGAGTCCTCCTCTTCGCCGATCGGAGTCTCGAGGGAGACCGGCTCCTGACTGATCTTGAGGATCTCGCGCACGCGATCGGCTGTCATCTCCATCTTCTCGCCGATCTCCTCGGGCGCGGGCTCGCGTCCCAACTCCTGGAGCAGCTGACGCTGCACGCGGATGAGCTTGTTGATCGTCTCGACCATGTGCACGGGAATACGGATCGTCCGGGCCTGGTCCGCGATCGCACGGGTGATCGCCTGACGGATCCACCACGTGGCGTAGGTCGAGAACTTGAAGCCCTTGGTGTACTCGAACTTCTCGACCGCACGGATGAGACCGAGATTGCCCTCCTGGATCAGGTCGAGGAACAGCATGCCCCGCCCTACATAGCGTTTGGCGATCGAAACAACGAGCCGGAGGTTCGCCTCGACCAGCTGCTGCTTGGCATCGAGACCGACCTGCTCGACCCGGCGCAGCCTGCGGGACTCGGCGCGGTCGAGCTTTGCCCCTCTATCCTCGGCCTCGTCGAGCTTCGCGGTGGCCTCCAGTCCGGCTTCGATCTTCATAGCGAGGTCGACCTCTTGAGCGGCAGTGAGCAGAGGTACCTTGCCGATCTCCTTGAGGTACATGCGAACGGGGTCGCCCGTGAGCGGCGCGAGACTTGCCGCGTCGCTGCGCTTCTTGCTCTTCTTCTTGGTAGCCTTCGCCGGCTTGGGCAGAGGAATGTCGATGTGCTCCTTCTCCTCGGCGGGGAGGTCTTCGTCATCGAGATCGGCCGGCTCGTCCAGCGTCACGACGGATCCGGGAACGACCTCCGCGAGTTCCTCATGTACCTCGATGCCCGCGTCACGGAAGTGAGCATGGATGCCCTCGTGCTGCTGGTCACTCAGATCGAGATCGCTCAAGGCGCCATCGATCTCCTCGCGTGTGAGGTTGCCCTTCGACTTCCCCATCTTGACGAGGGTCATGACCTCGGGAAGGCCAAGCTCCGCCGGCGGTTTGGCCGCGGACTTCCTCTTCGAAGCGGACTTCTTGGCCGCAGCCGGCTCGACGGATTCCCCGACTGGCGGAGTGGCCATCTTCTTGGTAGTTTCAGACTTGCCCGTCACTCTATCCCCACGCTTTCGTGTCAGCATCTTCGGGCTCTTCATTGCGCAGTCGCCCACGCTCGACCTCAAGAGCCGCTCTTCTCTCGAATAGTTCGTCATACTCCGCGCGTTCCTTGACAGCGTCAAGCGTTCGCATGCGGGCCTTTATCTCAATGATCTGACGTTCGAGGCCCAATTCCTTGACCTTCGCGTACACACCGGGCACGGCCGCGCGCGGCTCTCCGAGTTCGCCCGCCTCAAACAGCATCGCGCTCAGTGTCGAACCGAACTCGGGTTCAGCCGACAGGATCGCCGAGGACAACTCCTCCCCCTGCGCGTCTCCGGCGCCGATGATCAACTCCAGAATCCTGCGTGCACGTGCATCGGTCAGCAGGTCCCCTTCCAGCAACTCGCGTGCCCGTCCGCGCAGCGAAGGGTCCCGCGCAAGCAGCCCGACAAGGGAACGCTGTACGCGCGTCAGCGGGTCGAGCCGCGCCGTCTCCCCTTCTGCAGGGCGATCGCCTGACCCGGCAGGTTCCTCGTTGGCGGAGAGAAACGCCGGTTTGGCGTTCGTCGCGGCCTGCTGAACCATCGCGAAGTCCACGCGCAACCTGTCGGCCACGTAGTTCGTGTAGTCCTGGGCAAGCAGCGAGCCGCGAATGCTCGCAAGCACGGAGGCCGCTGCCGAGAGCGCACGGGCGCGACCTTCGGGGGTCGAAAGGTCGTGCTCGGCGAGCCGGCGATCGAGCACGAACTCCATGAGCGGGCGTGCGGATTCCACGACGTGGGCGATGCCCTCGGCGCCCGCACTCCCCACGTAGTCAGCCGGGTCCCTCCCGTCGGGAATGACCGCGACCACCAGCTCGATCGCGGTTCCCCCGCTCGCGGGATCGATGCCCACATCGATGAACTCGGCGGCACGGTCGGCCGCGCGCAGGCCCGCTTCGTCGGCATCGAAGAGATATACGATCCTCCTGGTGAAGCGCCCCAGGAGCTTCACATGCTTGCGGGTCAGTGCGGTGCCGAGGGTGGCGACCGCATTGACGACTCCCGCCTCATGCAATGCGATGACATCGGTGTATCCTTCGACCACGATCGCGGCGCCGGCCTTGACGATCTCATTGCGGGCCCGATCGATCGCGTAGAGGTTCTCGGACTTGTGGAACACCGGCGTCTCCTGGGTGTTCAGGTACTTCGGCTCACCCGACCCGATGACACGACCGCCGAATCCGACGGTCCTGCCCTGGAGATTCCGTATCGGGAACATGACCCGTTCGTAGAAGCGGTCGCGAAGCTGGCCCGAGTCCGTCAGCAGTCCGAGGTTCGCCTGGACGAGCTCGTCGGCCGTGTAGCCCAGGTCGGTCAGGTGTCGACAAAGCACGCCCCTGCCCGGGGCATACCCGAGTTCGAAACGTCTGGCGACGTCGCTGCCAAAGCCGCGGGACGCAAGGTATTCGCGCGCCGTCGTGGGGCCCGGTTCCTTCGAGGTCACCAGGACCCTGTGGTAGAACGAGGCAGCCTCCCCCGATGCCTGCATGAATCGGTCGCGGTGGCCCCTCGGAGTGGACTCCCCGGTCTCGGTGATCTCGACGCGGGCCTCTTCGGCGAGCTGGCGCACCGCGTCGGGGAACTCGACGTTGTCCGAGCGCATGATGAACCCGAACGCATCGCCGCCTGCGCCGCAACCGAAGCAGTGCCACAGACCGGTGCCCGGGTCGACCTTGAACGACGGCGTCTTCTCCCCGTGAAACGGGCAGCGACCCCAGAAGAGACGCCCCTTCTGTTTGAGGACGACCGTGCGCGAGATGAGGGAGACCGCATCAGTCGCATCGCGTACGCGCGTGATGTCTTCGTCGGAAATGCGACCCACATGCCCCCCTTTCACCTCGAGGTGTCAGTACCCGCAGGGCGGGCTACTCACACGTCGCACAGTAACGACGAAGCTCCCGGGCGGCCAGCGGGCCGCCTCGGGAGCGTTCGCCACACACCCCGGGGCGCGTGAGCACCCCGGGAACGCAGTGCGTCTAGCCGTGCAGCGCGACGAACAGCGGCACGAATACGAGGCTCACAACGGTCATGAGCTTGATGAGGATGTTCATGGACGGACCCGAGGTGTCCTTGAACGGATCGCCGACGGTGTCACCGACGACCGCGGCCTTGTGAGCATCAGAGCCCTTGCCGCCATGCTTGCCGCTCTCCACATACTTCTTGGCGTTGTCCCACGCGCCGCCCGCGTTCGCCATGAAAACGGCGAGCAGGAAGCCGGTGACAAGCGCACCCGCGAGCAGTCCGGCGAGCATGGCCACGTCGAACGAACCGACCACGAGCGGTGCGGCAACGGCGATGGCGCCGGGAATGACCATCTCCTTGAGGGCCGCCTTCGTTGAGATGTCGACACAGGCGGCGTAGTCCGGCTTGCCGGTGCCCTCCATGATGCCGGGGATCTCGCGGAACTGGCGGCGAACCTCGCCGATCATCGAAAAGGCCGCGCGACCTACGGCGTTCATGGTGAGCGCGCCGAAGAGGAAGGGCAGCATACCGCCGATGAACAGACCGACGATGACGTTCGGGTTGGTGAGCGACAGGTTGAGGATCTCAGCGACCCTGTCCGTACTCAGCGTCTCGAGAAGGCCCGTCTCCATCGACTGCCTGAACGCGACGAACAGCGCCAGAGCGGTCAGGCCGGCCGATCCGATCGCGAAGCCCTTGGCTATCGCTGCGGTGGTGTTGCCAACCGAGTCGAGGCTATCGGTGATCTTGCGGATGTCGGCGCCCATATGGGCCATCTCTGCGATGCCGCCGGCGTTGTCGGCCACAGGACCGTACGCATCGACTCCGACCGTGATCGCGGTGATGGACAGCATGCCGAGCGCTGCCAGGCCGATGCCGTAGATACCGGAAGCGGGGCTCGCATCCGCCATGCCACCCATGGCATATGAGGCGAGGATGCCGGCTCCAACCACGAGAATCGGAAGCGCAGTGGACATCATGCCGGTGCCCAGACCTGCGATGATGTTGGTCGCCGCACCCGTCTCAGACGCCTCGGCGATCTTCTTGACCGGGCTGAAATGATCCGAGCAGTAGTACTCGGTGATCTTGCCGATCAGGATGCCGGCAACCAAGCCGGCGACGACGGCACCGAAGTACCAGAGCTTCTCGGGGCCGGCATCGGGACGCGTGGACCAGTGCCAGAACAGGAAGCCCATCGCGCCGACCTCAAGAGTCGCGGCGACATAGGTGCCCATGTTCAGGGCATTGTGCAGGTTCGCACCTTCTTTCGCGCGAACCGCGAACAGTCCGATGATCGACATCACGATTCCAAACGCCGCGATCAGCAGCGGTGCGGTGATGCCGTACTGGAGATTGATGCCTCCGGTCGCTCCCCACAACGAGATCGCGAGTACCATCGGGGCGAGGATCGAGCCGACGAAGCTCTCGAACAGGTCGGCACCCATCCCGGCGACGTCGCCGACGTTGTCGCCGACGTTGTCGGCGATGACCGCGGGGTTGCGAGGATCATCCTCGGGGATACCGGCTTCGACCTTGCCGACGAGGTCCGCTCCGACATCGGCGGCCTTGGTGTAGATACCGCCACCGACACGAGCAAAAAGTGCGATGGAGCTTGCGCCCATCGCGAACCCGTTGACGATCTCAGGCTGGGGCTTCTCGCCGAGCAGGAAGAAGATCGCCCACAGCGAAAGGCCTCCGAGGCCGAACGAAGCGACCGTGAGGCCCATCGTCAGACCCGAACGGAATGCGACCTGCAGCGCACCGGCCACGCCCTTGGTGGCGGCCTGCGCCGTGCGGGAGTTGGCCCGCGTCGCGACGTACATACCAAAGTAGCCCGCAGCTGCCGACAGGAACGCACCCGTCAGGAACGCCACGGCCGTGAGCCACGGCATCGCCGGAACCGCAACGATGATCGCAGCCACGATGAGTGCGAAGATGACGAGCACCCGGTACTCACGCAGAAGAAAAGCGAGCGCACCCTCCTGGGTCGCCCGTGAGATCTCCTGCATCTTCTCGTTACCGGGATCCTGCTTGAGGACCCACGCTGCGAGATAGATGGCGACCGCTACGCCCAGAACCGAAGCGGCGGGTGCCATCCACGCTATCCAATCAGCCATCTACGTGCCTCTCCCTTCCCCACTCTTGCCGGTGTCGGCAGTACCTCGCGTGATTCTAGGCGATGCGGCCGTGTGCGGCAACACGAACGAAACGCAGCCGTGTGCGCAGACTCAGAACATCCAGTTGCGCGGCATGAAGATGGCTTCGAACTGGCGCAGTGCGAACCGGTCCGTCATCCCGGAGACGTAGTCGGTGACAGACTGGGGAGTGTCGGGCGAGCCGACCTGCCTGAATTCGTCGGGCAGCCCCTCGGGGTGGTCCATGTAGTGCCGGAAGAGCGCCTGCACCACTCCGAACGCCTTCGGCTCCTCGGCCTTGGCCTTTCCCGACAGATACACGTGGTCGAACAGCCACTGCCGAAGCTGCATCATCGCGTCCCAGACCGCAGGGGACATGCGGATCTCGTCGGAATCGTCGGACGTACGCAGGAGGTCGGTCACCATAGTCGTAATCCGCGCACCATGATGGTGGCCGAGGATGTCCGTGGCGGCCTGCGGCAGTTCATCCTCACGCAGAACGCCGCCGCGGATCGCATCATCTATGTCGTGGTTGATGTAGGCGATTCGATCGGCGATGGCGACGAGCTGGCCTTCGAGAGTGGCGGCACGCTCCGCTCCGGTGTGGTGAGCAATACCGTCACGGACCTCCCATGTGAGATTCAGGCCCTTGCCCTCGTACTCGAGAACATCGACGACGCGCAGCGACTGGATGTTGTGACGGTACCGGTCGGGAACGGCGGGAAACCGACCGCGAAGCTCGTCGAAGCACGCGCTGAGCGCGTCCTCACCGATGTGACCGAAGGGCGTGTGGCCCAGGTCGTGGCCGAGCGCGATCGCCTCGGTCAGATCCTCGTTCAGCCGCAGCGCCCGCGCTGTGGAACGGGCGATCTGCGCGACTTCGAGCGTGTGCGTGAGGCGTGTGCGATAGTGATCGCCCTCCGGCGCGAGAAACACCTGCGTCTTGTGGGACAGACGACGAAACGCCTTGCAGTGGATGATCCGGTCCCGGTCGCGCTGAAACGCGGTGCGGTAGGGGTCCGGATCGATCGTGCGGGCACGACCCCGGGTGGCATCCGCGAAGGCCGCACGCCGCTGAAGCCGTACACGTTCTTCGGCCTCGTACTGCTCACGATTGATGATCGTCATGGTGGACTCCGTCAGAGGACCCGGGCGATGGCGAGCGCGACGAACGCAACAAGCACGCCTGTGGATGCACCGGCGAGCCACTGCTTGCGCCACCCCATGTTGCGGGCCAGCCAGACCCCGAGCGCTGCTGCGGCGAGCGCGGGAATCCCGGCGTGTCGAATGAAGCTCCAGCCCTGCTGCAGATAGGCGGGAACTCCCGTGACCTCGCCGAAGGACAGCACGATGGCGATTCCGAAGAGCAAGGACAGGGTGACAGCCGAGGCGGTCACCCACGATGCGGCGAACGGCCGCTCGGTCCTCGATTGGCCCTGAATGAGCGGTGAGCCCGCCCGCTGGAACAGCCGCGTTCTCCCCATGTTCGCCCCCGTACGGGATTGAGGGGCGCTCCGGTCACCCGGAGCGCCCCGTGCGTTCTACCTGTTGTCGGATGCAGCCGCCGACTCTGCGAGCTTCGCCTGTGCGGCAGCAAGCCGCGCGAGAGGAATCCGGTAGGGCGAGCAGGACACGTAGTCCAGACCGATTCCGTAGAAGATCCGCACGGATTCGGGATCGCCGCCATGTTCGCCGCACACACCCAGCTTGATCCCGGGGTTCGACGCCCGACCGCCCTCACAGCCGATCCGGACCAGCTCGGCGACGCCTTCGTCGACGGTCTCGAACGGGTTGCGGGGCATGATCTTGCGCTCGAGATATCGGGGCAGGAACTTCGACTCGATATCGTCTCGCGAGAAGCCGAAGGTCGTCTGCGTGAGGTCATTCGTGCCGAAGGAGAAGAAATCGGCAGCGGTGCCGATCTCCTCGGCCATAATCGCGGCACGGGGCAGCTCGATCATCGTGCCCACGGGGATGTCCAGGCCGATGCCGCACTCCGCCTGGACCTCGGCGACGACCTTCTCGCTCTCGGCGCGGAGGGTGTCGAGCTCGGCCTTGAGGGATACGAGCGGGATCATTATCTCCGGACGGGGGTCGCCCCCCGCCTTCTTGAGCTCGCATGCAGCGAGAGTGATCGCGCGAACCTGCATCGAGTAGAGCTCGGGGAACATGATCCCGAGCCGGCAGCCACGCAGCCCCAGCATCGGGTTCATCTCGGCCATCGCGTCGATCTGGCCCAGCAGGCGGCGTTTGGGGGCGAGCTCGTCGGCGGAGGCACCTGCGCACTCGGCCTTCACGATCTCGACTTCGAGCTCGCGTGGCGAGTCGAGGAACTCATGCAGCGGCGGGTCGAGCAGGCGAACCGTCACGGGCAGTCCGTCCATCGCCTTGAAGATGCCGAGGTAGTCGCCCACCTGGGCCTCGAGCAGTTCTGCCAGGGCCACCTCGCGCACCGACTCGTCCTCGGCGAGAACGAACCTCTGGATGATGTCTTTGCGCTCGCCGAGGAACATGTGCTCCGTACGGCACAGGCCGATGCCCGCGGCACCGAACTTGCGTCCGAGGGCAGCGTCATCGGGTGTGTCCGCGTTCGCGCGCACACCCATCGTGCGGAACTCATCGGCCCAGCCGAGGACGGTGTCGAAGTCACCCGAGACCTCCGGTTCGACAAGGGATACCGCACCGAGAACCACGATGCCGGTCGTGCCGTCGATCGAGATGATGTCGCCCTCTCGAAGCTCGACATCGGAACCGGCGATCCGGGCAACCCTGCCGGCCGCGTCGATCTTGAGCTTCTCCGCGCCGCACACGCACGGCTTACCCATGCCGCGGGCGACGACGGCCGCGTGGCTCGTCTTTCCGCCATGCGAGGTGAGGATGCCCTGCGCGGCGACCATGCCGTGCAGGTCATCCGGTGTCGTCTCCCAGCGAACGAGAATGACCTTGCGGCCCTCGGCGGCGGCCTCCACGGCATCATCGGCCGAGAAGACGACCTCGCCGACTGCCGCTCCCGGGCTGGCGTTGAGCCCCTTGACGACAGCATCGTACTCGGCCGTCACGTCGAACTGCGGGTGCAAGAGCTGGTCGAGCTGTGCCGGATCGATACGCATGACTGCCTCGGCCTTGTCGATCAGGCCTTCTTCGACCATGTCGACTGCGATCTTCAGAGCGGCACGCGCTGTGCGCTTGCCCACACGCGTCTGCAGCATCCACAGCTTTCCCTGCTCGATGGTGAACTCGATATCGCACATATCGCGATAGGCCTTCTCGAGGGTGTCGAAGACCTTCCAGAGCTCTGCTCCGGCCTCCGGGAGGACCGAGAGCAGTTCGGCGAGCGGCTCTGTGACGCGGATGCCTGCGACCACGTCTTCTCCCTGCGCATCGGTCAGGAAGTCGCCGTAGATCTCGTTGGTGCCATCCGCCGGGTTCCGCGTGAACGCCACGCCCGTCGCGCTGGTCTCGCCCTTGTTGCCGAAGACCATCGACTGGACGTTGACCGCGGTACCCAGATCGTCGGCGATCTTCTCCATCTTGCGGTAGTCGATCGCGCGGCGGTTGTTCCAGGACTTGAAGACCGCCTCGATAGCGAGGTGCAACTGCGTCGCGACGTCGTGCGGAAACGCGACCTTCCCATCGACCACGAGCTGCGGGAACGCGTCCGCCGGGACGTGCTCGGCCACGATCTCCTTGAAGCGTCCGGTCAACGCGCGCATGTCTTCGGCGGAGAGGTCCGTGTCGCTCGAGACTCCCCTGTCCATCTTCATCTTGTTGATCGCGTTCTCGAACACGTCCCCCTCGACGTCGAGAACCACCTTCGAGAACATCTGGACGAAACGGCGGTAGCTGTCCCAGGCGAACCGCTCGTTGCCGGTCTGGGCGATGAGGCCCTGCACGGATGTCTCGTTCAGGCCGAGGTTCAGGATCGTATCCATCATCCCGGGCATGGAGAACGGGGAGCCGGAGCGAACCGATACCAGGAGCGGGTCGGCGGGATCGCCCAGCGTCTTGCCCATCTTGGACTCAAGCTCAGTGACGTAGGCGGCGATCTCCTCGGCAAGACCGGCCGGAAACGCCGGGGGTGTCGAGGTGTAGTACTCCATGCATGCCTGACAGCTGATCGTGAATCCCGGAGGTACGGGCAGGCCCATGTTGGCCATTTCGGCGAGGTTCGCGCCCTTTCCGCCGAGGATGAACTTCAAGCCTTTGTTGCCCTCGGTGTGTCCCCCACCGAAAGCGTACACGCGCTTCACGTCCGACAACTTCCCTCTCCCTTACTTCAAGTGCCTGGCGTAGGTGCATCATAACGCACCGCTCATGCAGCGAGTCGCATGAATCAGTCCTTGACGAAGTGATCACCCTGGACGTGCCGGATGATCTCCTGGGCCGATTCCTCGACGGCCCGGCTCTCGGTCCGTACCACGAGGCAACCCAGCCGGCGCATAAGCGCACGAGCCTCCTCGAGCTCCCTCTCGACCGCCTCGCGCTCGGCATAGCCGGGAACGTAGGCGCCGAGCTCGCGCATACGCTCACTCCGGATCTCAATCAGCACTTCGGCTGTCGTGACCAGGCCGAATATCTTGCGGCGATCGACGTCGAACAACTCCTCGGGCGGCGTCACGCCCGGGGCGAGAGGGATGTTGGCTACGCGCCAGCCCTTGAACGCGAGGTACATGGCCAGCGGGGTCTTGCTCGTCCGGGAGACGCCGATGAGAACCATATCGGCCTCGAGAAGGCCTTCCGCGTTTCGGCCGTCATCATGTTTGACCGCGAACTCCATCGCTTCGATGCGGTCGAAATACTCCTGATCGGTTCGGCGCATGGCACCGGCTTCTCCGGTCGGCGAGTACCCGGTGACCTCTGCGAGCTGTGTCACGGCCGGGCCGAGAAGATCGACGCCGTTGACGCCTTCGGCGCACAGCGCCTCCATCTCGAGCCGCAGCGGCACGTCGACGAGGGTGTAGAAGAAGATGCAGTGCTCGCCGCAGTGGGAGAACACCGCCTCACGAACCTGCTCGGGCGTGGTGACCTTGGGCAGGCGCTCGATGCGAAAGACATCGGGCTGGAACTGCGCCTCGGCCGCCCGCGCCACCATCTCGCCGGTCTCCCCGAGCGAGTCCGAAAGGACGTGTATGGAGATGGGTGCCGGTGACACAGCTACTCCGCTACCCTCGAGAAGTCCGCGAAACGCTCGAACAGCGCGACGAACCTGTTGAGCAGGCGCAGCCGGTTGTCACGCACCACTTCATCGGGATCCATGACGAGAACCGAATCGAAGAACGCGTCGACCGGCCCGCGCAGACCCGCGAGTACACCGAGCACCGAGGCGTAGTCCCCGGCTGCGAAGCCGGACCCGGTCGCCGACGCGGCAGCATCGAGAGCGGCCGCGAGCGTGCTCTCCTCGGCACCCATGATCGACGTGTCGGTGACATCGCCGAGCTCGGGCCGGCAGAGGTTCCGAGCGCGGGTGAACGCCACCGAGAGGTCCGCGAACGTCTCGGCATGGCTGGCCCTGGCTGCCGAGAGCGCTTCGCACCTGCGCACGACGTCGGACGGATCGTCGGACGCTACGGCAAGGACCGCCTCGACGGTGTCGTATGCATGCCCGCGATCGCGCAGGATCGTCTCGAGGCGAACGGTGATGAACCCCCTGACGGCCCCTCCGACAGCCTCGGCGTCGATGGTCACGCGAGACCCTTCGTAGCCGACGATCGCGGCCGCGACGGCCTCGGTGACGGTGACCCGCAATCCGCCGTCGATGATCATGCTGAGCATGCCGATCGCTCCGCGACGCAGCGCGTACGGGTCTGCCGAACCGGTCGGAGCCTGCCCGATCGCGAAGATGCCTACCATCGTGTCGAGCCTGTCGGCCGCCGACACGAGCATGCCGGGAACCGTCGAGGGGACGACGTCACCTGCGAAACGCGGCCGATAGTGCTCGAGAATGGCCGCTGCGACCTCCTCGCTTTCGCCTGCGGCGAGCGCATAGTACCGGCCCATGACCCCCTGTAGGACGGGGAACTCCACGACCGCCTGGCTGACCAGGTCGGCCTTGCACAGATGCGCGGCGCGGGCGGCCACAGCCTGCTCAGCGCTGTCGGCCCCGTGGAGAGAACCGAGCGCGGCGGTCAGAGCCTCGATGCGCGCGATCTTCGCTCCCGAACTGCCCAGCTTCTCCTGGAACGTGATGTCGTCAAGCCGCGAGACCCACTCGTCCATGTTCCGGGCGAGGTCTTCGCGGTAGAAGAAGGTGGCATCGGCGAGTCGGGCCCGAATGACGCGTTGGTGGCCGGCCACGATCTGCTCGCTGCGCCCGGGGTCCCCGTTGTGCACGACGATGAACGAGTTGACGAGCGCCCCGTCGGGGCCCTCCACCGGGAAGTAGCGCTGGTGCTTGGTCATGGCGGTCTCGATGACCTCACGGGGCACCTCGAGGAACTCCCGGTCGAAGTGACCCATCGTCACCGTGGGCCACTCGACGAGGTTCACGACCTCGGCAAAGGTCTTCTCCGGGACGACGGCCGTGACCCCGTGTTGCTGTTCGAGCGCTTCAATACCCTCTCGGACGAGCTGTGCGCGGCGCTCCTGGTCGTAGATGAACAGCCCGCGGACCGCGGCTTCGTCGTACGTGCCGGCCGAGGCGACAGGAATGCGGCGGTCGACGGCGAGAAAGCGATGTCCCTCGGTATGCCGACCGGCCACCAGACCCGCGAACTCGACGGGCACGACCGAATCGCCGAAGAGGGCGAGCAACGTGCGCACCGGCCGGATGAAACGTGCGGTGCCGCTGCCCCAGCGCTGGGACTTCGGCCAGTTGAGACCCTCGGCAAGCTCCGACAGCAGCGCGGGAAGCACGTCGGTTGCATCGCGTCCGATCTGTTCGACGATGGCGTACACGTACTCGCCACCGTTGCCGTCGGACTCGCTGACCAACGAGCCGACGTCGACGCCCTTGCCTCGCGCGAAGCCCTCTGCGGCCTTCGTCGGATTGCCGTCGGTGTCGTAGGCGGCCCGCAGCGCCGGCCCCTTGATCCGGAGTGTCTGATCCTGCTGCCGCTCGGCAAGACCGGCGACGCGCAGGACGATGCGGCGGGGCGCACCAAAGGTCTGAAGCGTCTCGTACCCGAGACGCGCGGTGCCGAAGGCCTTCTCCGCATCCGCCCTGAGCTGACTGACGGAGTCGTTGAGCGGCGCACTCGGGATCTCCTCCACGCCTATCTCGAACAGAAGGTCGCGGCTCACGAGGCACCACCCCCCTTCTCGTGCCCGGAGTCATCGGCAGGCGACTCCCCGGCAGGCTCGCTACGGATGCCGGCAACGTACGCCTCGCAACAGGCCTTCGCCAGCGTGCGCACCCTGAGGATGAAGTTGACGCGCTCGGTGACGGCGATGGCTCCGCGCGCATCGAGGAGGTTGAAGGTGTGCGAGCACTTGAGCACGTAATCGTACGCGGGGAGCACGACGCCTCCGTCGAGCAGACGCGCGCATTCGGCCTCGTAGGTGTCGAAGAGACGGTACAGCATCTCGGTGTCGGCGAGCTCGAAATTGTGCTTCGAGTACTGGCGCTCGTTTTCGAGGAACACATCGCCATACGTGAAGGTCCGGCCGTCGGGAGCTACGGACCAAATGAGGTCGTAGACGCTGTCAACGCCCTGGATGTACATCGCAAGCCGTTCGAGGCCGTAGGTTATCTCGGCAGGTACGGGCTGCGTCTCGAACCCGCCCACCTGCTGGAAGTACGTGAACTGCGTGCACTCCATACCGTTGAGCCAGACCTCCCAGCCCAGGCCCCACGCGCCCAGGGTCGGCGACTCCCAATCGTCCTCGACGAGCCGCATGTCATGATCGGCGGGCTCGATACCGATCGCGCGGAGGGAATCGAAGTACAGATCGAGCACATCGTCGGGACTGGGCATCAGGATGACCTGGTACTGGTAGTAGTGCTGGAGACGGTTCGGGTTCTCCCCGTAGCGGCCATCGGTGGGCCGGCGGCTCGGCTGAACGTACGCGCACCGCCATGGTGTGGGGTCGAGGGTTCGCAGCGCCGTGGCCGGATGGAACGTACCCGCGCCCACCTCGGTGTCGTAGGGCTGCAGGACTACGCAGCCCTGGTCGGCCCAGAAGCGGCTGAGGGCGAGGATGATGTCTTGGAAGGTCATACCCTGCATCGGGAGTCGAGCCCCTCTCTGCGTGCGACTACGGCTGCCCTCGCGCGTGCGAGAGTACGCCGTAGTTTACACGAAGGGTCACCGTGCGCGCCCTCGCGAACGCCGCACGATAGCGGCGCGAAGCAGGGCTTCGAAGCGGGCTCGGTCATCGCGGGCGACGTCCTGTATCGGCACCATCAGGAAGCTACCGCCCCGAACGAACAACAGGTAGTGGTCTGCGACGATCCTCCAGCGCGAGACCGTCTCCCAGGAGATCTGGCCTGACCCGGCGCTGCCCGCGTAGACGATGCGCTCCGGGGAGAACTCATACGCGACCGGACGGTACAGGTCGATGACGCCGGGAGAACCGCTGGCCCAGCTCACGTACAACCACACGAAACCGACAACGCCGAACAGGCCGGCGAACAGCATGCAGCTCGTCGTGTTGAACCCCGTGGCGAGTGAAGCGAACGCACCGAAAGCCATGAGGGGAAGCACGAAGCGAAGCCGAGACGTCGCCACGGCCAGGAGCACGGCGCGGTATCCGCGCTCCGAGACCTCGATGGTGACCGCGATGGCCTCGCCGGCCTCGGGCGCGGTGATTCCCACGGGAGGGTGAGGCGTCCCGGGGCTCACTGCAGCACTCCGCCGAAGAAGTCCAGGGCCTTGAGGCGGGCCGGGACGTGGTATGCCACGAAACTCCTGACGAGCTCGAAGCACTCCTTCACTGTCCGGTCGGGCGCGGACAGAACCGAGATCTCCGCCATGGTCGAGCGCATCAGAAGGAGCAACAGCTGTCGTCCGTCGTCGCTGAGTGGCAGGGCCCCCGTCTCACGTTCCCCACACTGAGGACAGAGCACTCCTCCGGCATCGAGCGCGAAGCGCCTTCCGCCGGCGACGGACTCCGCACATGACGCGCACGACTCGAGTTCGGGCCGGTAGCCATGCATCGCCATCGCCTTGAGCAGAAACGCCACGACCACCAGTGACAGCCGGTCCTGACCGACCACCGCCAGGGCGTCGAGCGTGGCGTCCGCCAACCTGAAGAGCCGGTCCTCGACCTGGCCTGCGAGCGAGATCTTCTCGAGGACGTCAACGATGACAGCTGCAGCCGCACTTCGGTCGTAGTCCTCGCGCAACGACGCGTGGGGGGTCACCGACTCCGCCTCGGTGACGATGTCGAGTGTGCGGCCCTCATGGAGGAGCAGATCGACCACCGAGTACGGTTCGAGACGCCCGCCGAACCTCGATCCCGGCTTGCGCAGCCCCTTCGCGACCGCGCGGATCTGCCGACCGTCGGCCGCGAGCAGCGTCACGATCGTATCGGCCTCCCCGAGCTTCGTCTTGCGCAGAACAAGGGCTCGCACGCTGTAGGAGGCCATGAATCGCCCGCTAGCCGCGAGCCGCGAACGCCTCGAGAAGCTCGATGCCGCTCGAGGTGCCTATTCGGGACGCGCCGGCCCCTATCATCTCCAGTGCGGTCTCGAGGTCCCGGATCCCGCCAGCAGCCTTCACGCCCACATCCGGTCCGACGACCTCGCGCATGATCTCAACATCGCGAGCGCTTGCGCCTCTCGGCCCGAACCCCGTCGACGTTTTCACGAACCCTGCGCCGGCCGCGACGGCCATACGTGCGCCGGCCGCGACCTGCGTCTCGGTCAGGTACCCGGTCTCGAGGATCACCTTCGTGATCGCCCGGCCCTTCCCGGCGCGTCGGACCGTGTCCACAACCGCTCTCAGATCCTCGACGACGTACGACTCATCGCCTTCGAGCAGCGCCGCGATGTTGACGACGACATCGACCTCGACCGCACCGAGCTCGACGAGATGACGTGCCTCCTCGGCCTTCGTCTCGGTCAGTGTGTATCCAAGCGGAAACCCGCACACGGTACAGACCGATGTCTTCGAGCCCGCGAGCCGCTGGGCGGCCAGGGGCACCATCCACGGCGCCACACACAACGCGGCGAACCCCCGGCTCGCATTGGTCTCCATCCACTCCGCAGCCGTCGCCAGACCCACGTCCGGCTTGAGCAGCGTCTGGTCGATGGTCGCCGCGAACTGCTCGACGTTCACCTGCTACATCCCCTCTCCGTACCCGAAACGCTTGATCTGGTTCGCATCGCGCCGCCAGTTGCGTTTGACCTTCACCTTGAGCTCGAGGAAGACCTTGCTCCCCAGCAGGCGCTCGAGATCGTGGCGCGCATCCGTTCCGATGCGCTTGATGCCCGAACCCCCTTTGCCGATGAGTATGCCCTTCTGCGAGTCGCGCTCCACGTAGATGACGGCGCGCACGGTCGAGAGGTCGCGGGAGTTCTCGTAGGACAGTTCCTCGAGCCCGACGCCGACGGCATGTGGTACCTCGTCAAACGTCGAGCGGACGACCTTCTCGCGGATGAACTCCGCGACCATTATCTCGATGGACTGATCGGTCGGCATATCTCTGGGGAAGTAGCGCGGCCCGTCGGGCAGGAGCGGGATCACCGTATCGACGAAGCCGCCCACATTGAAGCCGGTGGTGGCAGAGACGACGACAGCATCGTCGAAGTCCGCCAAGGCACGCGCAGCTCTGAGCTGGTCTTCCGCCACTGACTGCTCAACGAGATCCGCCTTCGTGACAACGAGCACCTTCCGCCCGCGCGCCGCGGCCACGTGCCGCGCTACCCACTCGTCACCCCGGCCTACAGGCTGAGAGGCATCGATGGTCAGACAGGCGACGTCAACATCGGCAAGCCCCAGAAGCGCCGAACGATTGAGCTCCTCGCCCAATGCGTCGTGCGGCTTGTGGAGACCGGGCGTGTCCACGAGTACGAGCTGCGCGTCCTCGCGATCGAACACGGCTCGAAGCCTGTGGCGTGTTGTCTGAGGACGATCCGAGACGATCGCGACCTTGGTGCCCACCACCGCGTTCACGAGCGTGGACTTGCCGGTGTTCGGTCGGCCCACGAGTGCGACGAATCCGCTCCTCACCACCTCGTGACCCATTCGGGCCGAGGAGGTCACTTCGAGTCGTCCTGGTCAAGGTAGCCGCGAACGAATGCCTCGGGCAGGAGTTCGTCGAGAGTCATGACCATGACCTCATCCGTGCGCCCGCCCATGATCACGCGCATGTCGGGGTCGAACTCGGCCAGCACCTGGCGACAGCACCCACACGGCACCGTCGGTGCCTCGGAATCACCGACAACGGCGACGGCAGAGATCTCCGTGAACCCCGCGGTAACCGCCGCCATGACGGCCGACCGTTCGGCACACATCGTCGCGCCATAGGCGGCGTTCTCGACATTGACGCCCTGAAAGATCTCGCCGCGAGCGTAGACCGCCGCACCGACCCGGAATCCGCTGTACGGCGAGTATGACTTCTCCTGCGCCTCGCGGGCGAACGCGAGCAGGGCGAGGTCGGCCTGAGTGAGATTACGCATGATGCCCCTCCTTATCGTTGTTCTGCCCGGCGGGCTCGACGATGAGCTGGCGCAGGCGCGTCCCTTCCGACGACTCCACGGTGAACCGGAGTCCCTCGATCTCCACACTGTCCCCGGCGGCCGGTATCCGACCTGCGGCTTCGGCGACGACACCACCGACGGTATCAGACTCGGACTCGATCGCGGTACCGAAGCGCTCGTTCAGATCGTCAACGGGCAGCCGCGCGTCGACGCGGTACCGGTCCGCACCGAGCTCGCTCACGAGTGGTAGCTCGAGATCGTACTCGTCCTGGATCTCCCCGACGATCTCCTCGAGGAGGTCCTCGATCGTCACGAGGCCGGATGTGCCTCCGTACTCGTCGGCGACGATGGCGATGTGCGTGCGCTCTCGCATCTCCACAAGAAGCTCGGGGACCGGCTTGGTCTCCGGAACGAAGTACGCCCTGCGGACGATCGCCGCGGGCCGGACCGCGGGATCCTCGATCAACGCTGCGAGCAGGTCTTTCGCATACAGCACACCGACGATGTCGTCGAGGCGCTCGTGGTAGACGGGGACGCGCGAGTACCCGTTGGTCCGAATGACCGCGATCGCGTCCCTCGCCGTTGCGGTATCGGGGATGCACGTCATGTCCGTGCGTGGGACCATGACCTCACGAACCACCTTCTCGGCGAAGTCGGAGACCGCCACGAAGAGGGCTTCTTCCACCTCGCCCCTCCCCGCCTCGACATCGGGTTGGGTGAGACGGTGCGTATCCGCATCGAGCCAGGCCGAGTGCGCGGCGGTGTCTCCGACCGTGAGCCGCATAGCCCAGGCCCATGGCCACCCCAGCATCCTCGCGGGCAGATACAGGACGCCCGTGACCCTGAGAGCGGCGGAAGCGAACGCGAGCGCCACGTTCTCGGGGTTCTGCACGGCGAGCGTTCGCGGCAGCGCCAGCGCGAACGAGAAGACCAGCGCTATCGCAACGGCTCCTCCCGCGATGGCCGAGGTGAGCGGCGCAAGCCCGCTGTAGGTGTGGAAAACCCATGCCGCAGCTATCGAGGCGGCGACGGACGCCACCGCCGCCGCGAGGGCCGTTGCGGCTCTGAGCCGGTATCCCTTTGTCAGGAGCCGGTCCAGGGCCACCGCGCCCGGGCGCTCGGAATCAACAAGACGAAGCACGCGCCCGGGTGAGACGAGCGACGATGCGGTGTCGGCAGCGCTCATCAGCCCGGCGATCACGACCGAGAGCACGACGACAAGCGCGGCGATCAGGACGGGCAGCATGAACGGGTCACCCTCTCAATCTCACGCCCAGGATACTTGAAACACAGCGGTGGCGATGAGGAAGCCCAGCAGACCGCCGAGGATGACCTGGGGGATGGTGTGCGTCTCGCTCTCAACGCGGCTCTGGGCCACAAGAGCGGCGATGAAGAGCCCCAGCACACCTGCGCGGGCGCTGGTCGTCACGTACGCGATCGATGTGGCGGCAGCGACCGCAAGCGCCGTGTGCCCCGAGGGCCATCCGCCCTTCAGAAACGTCCCCTCGTTGCCTGAGGCCTTGACGCCGAGCACGACCAGGCTCGTCAGAGCGAGTGCGATCACGGTCAGGTGAACCGGCGAGCCGTGCGCCAACTCGAATCCCCGCTCCACGACCAGGGACACGCGCTCGAAGAACACCACGTACCCTATCGCGACCGCATTCATCGATGCGACAAGAACAGCCCCTGCAGCCACATCCTTCGCCGTCTTGGCCATGGGGTCGAACAGTTCCGTCGCGATGTCCACCGTCGCCTCGATCGCCGTATTGGCCAGCTCCGAGACGAAGACGAAGGCGATCGCGAACAGCAAAGCGACAAGCTCCCATCGCGCGACGCCTAAGAGAAGCGCGGCCGCGAGCACGGCGGCGGCCGCGAGCGCGTGCAGCCTCATATTGCGCTGAGTCCGCAGCGCGTACACGATTCCCTCTATCGCGTAGTTGAAACTCCACAGCAACGAACGGCTGCGCATGTAGTTCGCTCCCGGTGTCAGAATTCGTCTGCGTAGGCCTCGAGCAGCGCTTGCTCGCGCTGCTGCATGACCGAAGCGTCGTCGTCCTCGTCGTGGGTATAGCCGAGAAGATGCAGGATCCCGTGCACGAGCAGCAGATTGAGTTCCTCCTCGACTGTATGCCCGAGTTCGCGCGCCTGGCCCTCTGCGACCTCCGGCGAGATCACGACATCTCCGAGCGTGACCGGCTCGTCGCTGTCGACCGGACACGGATCGTCGCACCCGAAGGAGAGCACGTCCGTCGGACCGTCTTTCGAGCGGTAGCGCTCGTTCAGGTCCCTCATCTCCTCGGCGGATACGATCGCGATGGAGAGCTCGGAAGCGTCCGGCGCGTCTTCACGGTCCAAGACGAACGCTGCAAGACGCTCGAACGCGCCAAGGTCGAGTGGCTCAGGATCGCGGTGGCTCGTCGTCTCGATGTGCATGTGCGGCCCTCCTCACGCAGTTCGGTGGGTACTCGACTCGCGGATGATAGACCGCCGACAGCATGCGCGAGTAGACCTTGATCACGGATTCGATGTCGGCAAGCGTCAGACGCGCATCATCCAGCTGGCCGTCGGCGACCTTCCCGTCGATGACCCCCCGCACCGTCGCCTCGACCCGGGGGGGCGTGGGCTTGCGCACAGTCCGAGCGGCAGCCTCACAACTGTCGGCGAGCATCACGAGCGCTGATTCGGGGGACTGAGGACGTACGCCATCGTAGCGGAAGTCCGCCTCGTAGACGGGGCAGTCTCCCTCGGCGGCCTTGTTGTAGAAGTAGCTCACGAGCGACGTTCCGTGGTGCTGGCGGATGATATCGGTGATCTCACTGGGCAGCTTGCTCGCCGAGGCGAGCTCCAGACCCTCGCGCACATGCGAGGTGATGATGAGCGCGGACATGGACGGCGAGGTCGAGTCGTGAGGGTTCTCGCCTCCCGCCTGGTTCTCCACGAAGAAGCCGGGTCGCTTGAGCTTGCCGACGTCATGGTAGTAGGCACCGACGCGCGCCAGGAGCGGGTTCGCGCCGATCGCCTCGGCCGCCGCCTCGGCGAGATTGCCGGCCATGACGGAGTGATTGTATGTGCCCGGCGCCTCCACCATGAGTCGGCGCAGGAGCGGCTGGGTCGGGCTGGCGAGTTCGAGAAGCCGGACGTCGGTCGTGACGCCGAATGCGTGCTCGAAGAAGGGCAGCAAGCCGTAGCCGAGGATTGCGGCCACCGTGCCGCCGATTGAACCCCAGAGGGCGGCGTCTGCCGCATCCGACGCCTGAACACCCGAGGCCAGCGTCGCGATGAATCCGAGCGCGGCACCCGTCGCCACGAGGGCGGCGCCGACGAGAAACAACTTGCGCCGATCCGTCATGAACGAGACGACGACGACGCCTGCGAGCGACCACACGAGCGCGGCCACGACGCTTGCCCCGCTCGCGAAGCCGAGGAGGACCGCGCCGAGCACCGTAGCGACCGCAACGAGCATTCCCTCGCGCGCGCTCAGGAGCAGCGTGGCGAGCATCGCCGCAAGAGGAACAGGCATCAGGTAGATGGGAATCTCCGGGCGCCACCACGACACGATACGGGTCGTCCAGACCATTCCGACGAACAGGGTAGCCATGATCACCAGGTGCTTGGGGCTGTCCCAAACGGGTCGGTCGTAGCGCCACAGGTACGCGCCGACAGAGGCGATGATCATGGCAGCGACCGCCACGAGCGCCGCCAGCGAGCCCACCGACCCGCTCTGTTCGAGCAACCCGAGCCGCCTGATGATCTCGAGGTCGTCAGATGTGACGATCACGCCTTCCTGGACGATGTTCTCCCCGGCCTGCTTGACGATAACGACCGCGTCGACTTCATCGGAAGCGACACCGCGCGCGGACACCGTCGCGTCCTCGTCGACAACGAGCGTCGGGCGCAAGGCTTCACCCAGCACGGTCCTGATGAGCTCCTGAACAGGCGCGGGGAACGCCAACCGATCGACGCTCTCTGACATCTGCTCGCTCACGCCCGCCATCTCGGAGACCGGCACGCGGCGGGAGAGCAGCGTCGTGACGAGCTGCTCGGCCGAACCCTGAGCTGCCCGCAGATCGGTGATCTCCATGCCCGCTGCCGTGCGCATGGTGGCCGCACTGAACTGCCCGAACCGCTTCTCGAGCAACTGCGCTGTCGCAGTCGCGTCGACCGCGGTCGCCTTCGTGGCGATCGCCACTTCGAAGAAGCCGCCGACGTCCTCACGGGCAGAGGGCGCCGCCTCCGAATCGAAACGCATCACCGGCTCGACGGCGGCCGAAGCCTGCTCACGGGCACCTTCGGTCGCTGCCTCATCGATGAACTGCACCGTGCGGTTCGCCCTGATGGTACGAGGTGCCGGTTGGCCCACCTGAAGGTCGATCGGGGGGGTCTGGACGACAAGCGGGAAGGCGACGGATCCCACAACGATCACAGCAAGAGCTGCGCGTTGGAAGACGATCGACGCGAGCGGTCCGCGGGACGGGAGCAGGCGCAGGATTCTGTCGATGAGATCAGCCATCGCGGCGCTCGGCGCGGGCCTCCTCGTAGACGTGATAGGCGTTCACGATGTGCTGGACGAGCTTATGCCGGACCACATCGCGAGCAGTGAGCTCGATGAACTCAAGACCGGGAATGTCGACGAGGATGTCGCGTACCTGGCGCAGACCGGACGCGCCCATGGGCACGTCGACTTGTGTGATGTCGCCCGTGATGACCATCTTGGAGCCGAAACCCAGACGCGTGAGGAACATCTTCATCTGCTCCGGGCTCGTGTTCTGCGCTTCGTCCAGGATGATGAAACTGTCGTTGAGCGTGCGCCCTCGCATGAACGCAAGCGGCGCCACCTCGATGACTCCCCGGTCGATGAGCTGCTGTGACTTCTCGGAATCCATCATGTCGAAGAGCGCGTCGTAGAGCGGGCGGAGATAGGGATCGACCTTCTCGAACAGCGTGCCGGGAAGGTACCCGAGCGACTCCCCTGCTTCGACAGCCGGACGCGTGAGGATGATACGGCCGATCTCCTTGCGCTTGAGCGCCTCGACCGCCATGGCCATGGCGAGGTAGGTCTTACCCGTACCGGCAGGGCCTATGCCGAAGGTCACCGTGTGCGACCTGATCGCGTCCACGTAGCGCTTCTGCCCCGCCGTCTTCGGCCGGATCGACTTGCCCTTGTACGTGAGGATGACGTCGCTGAAGACGGCGACCGGGCTGCACTCCCCGCCCCTGAGCATCTCGATCGACCGCTCGAGGTTCTCCTCGGTAAGGCTCTCGCCCTTTTCGACGAGCTCGATCATCTCGCTGAACAGTGAGGAGACCGCCTGCGTCTCGCCGGGGTGGCCGCTGATCGTGATCTGGTTGCCGCGTACCGATATCTCCGGCTCGAACCGGTCCTCGATCATCCTGAGCAGGCCATCGCTCTGCCCCAGGATGTCGGTCATGTTCAGTTCCGGAGGAACGACGAGCCGGATCTGCGTGGACTCTGCCAAATCAGCACCTTCTGGAGTCGGAATCGCGCCACGATCATGTGGCGTAGGACGGTATCGTCATGTTCGGATTCTACCACGCTGCGCAGGAGGAACAGCCCTCACGGCCGCGCTTCGAGCACGCCGCCGTTCACGCCGAGGACGGTGACGTACATGAGAGTGCCGGGGGCGATCGACCCGCCGGAGACGGCGACGCGCACCCTGGCGTACTCGGGAGACGTGCCTTCGACGACCCCCGGGCTGAGCTCGCGCTCGACAAGGAGTTCGACCTCACGCCCGATACAGCCCTCGAGGAAGCGGGTCCTCAGGCGCTCACCGCATACCCGCAGCTCCGCGGCGCGGGCCGAGATCTCGCGTGCGGGCACCTGAACCGGCATCGAGGCGGCGCGCGTTCCTTCGCGGCGCGAGTAGCGGAAGACGTGGAGCTTTGAGAACCCGATACGCTCGCACGCCGCGAGCGTCAGTTCGTGATCGGCGGCCGTCTCGCCGGGAAGCCCCGCGATCACGTCGGTGGTCACACAGAGCCCGGGGACCGCTTCGCGGGCGGCCGAGATGTGCGCTTCGTAGATCCGCATATCGTACGAGCGGCCCATCTCGGCCAGAACGCTGTCCGAGCCCGTCTGGAGCGGAACGTGCATGTGAGGGCAGGCCGCGGGCGTGGCCGACAACACGTCGAGCAGCCTGTCCGAGAGATCGGTCGGCTCGATGCTCGACAGGCGCAGTCTGGAGACGCCGGTGGCTGCGATCTCACCCACGACATCGGCCAGATCACGACCGTGGTGCGAGTACCGCCCGATGTTGATGCCGGTCAGCACGATCTCGCTCACGCCGGATGCAACAAGACGTTCGGCCTCGGCCCGGAGCGCGTCGAGGGGCACCGCCCGGGGCAGACCTCGCGCGAACGGCACGATGCAGTACGCACAGTGGCCGTCGCATCCGTCCTCGATCTTGAGCATCGCGCGGGTGTGAAACCCGGCTCCCGCCCTGACGGCCGTCGCGACGGCTCCCGTGTCGAGCCCGAGGAGCCTTGCGACGATTCCGGCGACAGCCTGCTTGTCGGGCTCGACGACCACGCGTTCTCCGAGCGCTGCAAGTCCTGCGGAGTCCAGAGCGGCAAGACAGCCCGTGACCACGACGACCGGCCGGCCGGGCAGCTTCAGCGCCTGACGCACCGACTTGCGCGCCTTGCGATCCGCTTCGCCGGTCACGGTGCACGTGTTGAGCACGATGACGCGTGCGTCGGCCTCCGGAGCCAGGTACGCCCCTCTGCCGAGGAGATCCGCTGCGATGCCCTCGGACTCGACCTGGTTGACCTTGCATCCGAGCGTCCGAAAGGCCACCGGCACAGCCGTCCGCATCACACGCTCCCGCCGCCGAGCCCGCCCAGCTCATGCAGGACCAGCGCTGTCCCGACGATGCCCGCGGTCTCGGTTCTCAGAATCGTCTCGCCGAGCGTCACCACCGAAGCCCCCCGATCGGCGAGAGATGCGACCTCGCATTCGGTCAGACCGCCCTCGGGTCCGACCACGAGCGCAACCCTCGCATCAGGCTGCACGTCAGCCCGGCGCAGGGCGTCTCGGACGCCCGGCACCCCCTCTGCGCCCTCCCACGCGACGAGCACGACATCGAAGGTGCTGAGAAGTGCCACGAGATCCCGCTCATGGATAGGGTCGGTCACGGTGGGAACGTGATCGCGTTGCGACTGCCTCGCTGCGGCATGTGCGATACGCCGGAACCGCTCCCCCCGGGCCACGGCCTTGCGCTCATCGAGACGGACGACCGACCGCTCGAAGACCACCGGGTGGACCGCGTCCACGCCCAGCTCGACGGCCTTCTCGATGACGAGGTCCATCTTGTCGCCCTTGGCGAGGCCCTGGATCAACGCGACGCGAGGGCCCGGCTTGGGCGTGCTCACCCTCACGGGAGTGCCGTACGCCGCATCGCGCGCGATCGTGCCGATGACGAACTCCCAGGCCCGGGAGTCCGAACCGACGAGCGTGATGCTCTGACCCGGCCGTAGCCGGAGCACGTTGAACGCATGGTGGAGATCGTCACGAGAGAGCGGGAGTTCGACGGGGCCGTCCGACGGGATGTCGAAGGATGGAGCGGGCCCGCTCACGAAGAAGCGTGGTCCTGCCACGAGCTAGCCCGTCAGCCAGTCCCGCAGCTTCTGCAGCGGGGATCGATGTGAGGGATCTCCGAGTGATTCGCCCAACTCCTGCATGAGTTCGCGCTGCCGCTTGTTGAGCTTGCGTGGCACGTCGATGGCCAGGTGAACGATGAGATCGCCCCGCCCGCCCCCGCGCAGCCTCGGCATGCCGTTCCCCCTCATGCGCACGGTATCGCCATGCTGGGAACCCGACGGAATCGTGACCACACTATCGTCGTCGATACCGGGAACGGTCAGTTCAGCTCCGAGCGAGGCCTGTGCGATACCCACGGTGACGCGGCAGTGCAGATCGTCCCCTTCACGGTGCAGGTACTCGTGCGGCCGAACGCGCACCGTGACGATGAGATCCCCGGCACGAGCTCCCCGTAGGCCGGCTTCACCAAGGTCCCGCAGCCGCATCTGCTGGCCGTCCGAGATGCCGGCCGGGATCTCAACATCGACGTGTTCCCGGTCGGGAACACGGCCCTGTCCCTCACACTCGGGGCACGGATCCTCGAGGACGCTTCCGGTGGCTCCGCACGTCTGGCACGGTGCCGACGTGGTCATCGTGCCGAGGAACGTCTTGCGGTAGGCCGTGCTCTGACCACTGCCGCGGCAGTCGGTACAGGTGGTCGTTCCGCCGGCGCCGGTACTGCCGGTCGCATGGCACTCCTCGCAGGGCACGAGGCGGTTGAGTATGACTTCCTTGGTCACGCCTGAGGCTGCCTCCTCGAGCGCGATGGTGATGTTGGCGACGATATCGCGCCCCTCGGTGCGAGCCCTGCGCTGACCGCCGAAGCCGCCTCCGCCGCCGAAGAACATGCTGAACAGGTCTTCCATCCCGAATCCGGCGAAATCGCCGAAGTCCGTGCCACTGTACCCGCCGCCCCGCGGATCGGCCGTCCCGTACTGGTCGTACATCGCCCGGCGTTGCGGGTCGGAAAGCACGTCGTACGCGGCATTGATGGTCTTGAATCGCTCCTCGGCGTCATGGTCCTTGCAGACGTCGGGATGGGTCTCGCGTGCCTTATGGCGGAACGCCTTCTTGATCTCCGCCTCCGTCGCGTCTCGCGATACGCCGAGGAGTTCGTAGTAGTCGGTGGTACTCGAAGCCACGTGTACTGCCTTCCGTTCGTGTCCGCCGGTCAGCTGAGCAGGTCGCTCAGATCGTCGGCGACGGTCCTGACCACGCCGATGGCGCGCTGATAGTCCATGCGAGTCGGTCCGATCACGCCCACGATACCGTCAGAATCACCGGTGCCGTAGTTGGTCACGATGAGACTCATCTCGCCGAGCTCGGAGCGTGTGTTCTCGCTGCCGATGCGAACCGTGATCTCGTTGGCCTGCATGACCTCCGAGAGCGTCTCCAGCATGGCGATGCCGTCTTCGAGCAGTCCGATGAGCGGGCGCAGCCTCGCGGATTCGGCGAATTCGGGGAGCGCCAGCAGCTCGGGAACGCCGACATGGTACACGCGGTCGCGATCGGCCTCCTCGAGACACCCGATGATCTGGTCGAGGACCACGGAGATGAGGCCGTCCTGCGGACTTCGCGCCGGCTGGAGAACGGCGCGCAACGGCAGCAGCTCCGCCGCGCGCTTGCCGTCGAGCGACGCGTTGAGCGCCCGCTCGACCTCGGCGAGCCGCTCCGGCGTCACATCCTCGGAGAGCTCCACGTGGCGATTAAGGACCTTGCCCGACTCCGTGATCAGCACCACGAGGGCGCGCCGCAGGCCCATCGACAGCAGGTCGATCCGGCGGATGCGGGCAAGGGAGATGGTCGGCGCGAGCGTGACGGCGACGTAGTGCGTGAGGCTCGAAAGAACCTGCGACGTCTGGCGCATGAGGTCGTCGACCTCGCTGACGAGCGCAAGATGGCTGCGGTGCGCACCGGCGTCCACCGCCCGCGGGAGCCCGCCGGGACCCATCAGACCGTCGACGAACGCACGGTACCCGGCATCGGTGGGAATCCGGCCCGAAGAGATGTGCGGCTGATAGACGTGCCCGGACTCCTCGAGAGCGCCGAGTTCGTTGCGAACGGTCGCCGAACTGCACCGGAGGCGGTGCCGCTCGACCAGACTGCGGCTTCCGACCGGTTCGCCGGTGTGTATGTACTCCTCCACCAGTGCTTTGAGCACGAGGCGGCGGCGATCGCTGAGCATCTGTACACCGTCCTGTGGATCTCGCGAGCACGCCCGCGTGTGTTGGCACTCGATTATAGCGAGTGCCAGGGCCGCTGTGGAGTCTTCCTCTACCCGCCCCAGATGCGCCCGAAGACCTCATTGCCGAGGAGCCAGCCCCGGCTCGTCGTGCGCACCCTGGCATCAGGTCCGTCTCCCGCGAGCTCCACGAGGCCGTCACCGACGAGGTCCTCGACGACGACGTCGAGACCTGCAGCCGTCACCGAACGCTTCGGCACTCCCTTGACCAGCCGCAGGCCGAGCATCAGGTCCTCTCGTGCGACTTCGTCCGCGGTCAGCGTCTCAGACTCCCCTCTCGGGTCCGTGAGCCACGCTCCGAGGTCCGGACGTTCCCAGTATCTGACACGCGCGACATCCTCCGCTCCCGCACTGTCGAGGAGACCGACAGCGACCGCCGTCGCCGCGTCGAGCATGCCGTGCGCTGCGGGACCGACACCGAGGTACGAGGCGCCTGTCCAGTACGCGATGTTGTGCCGCGACTCATGGCCCGGCACGGCGTAGTTGGCGACCTCGTACCGATGAACGCCGCGGGAGGCAAGGAACTCCTCGGCCAGTAGCATCATCGCCGCGGCAGCGTCGGGATCCGGCTCCGCGACGAGCCCGGAGCCGCAGGCCACGGCCAGAGGCGTGTCCTCTTCAAGCGAGAGCGGATACACCGAGAGGTGCTTCGCGCCCAGATCCACCGCGCGCTCGAGGCTCGCAGTCCAGCTCGCCATGGTCTGGCCGGGGATCCCGCACATCAGATCGACCGAGAGGTCCATTCCGGAGGAGACGACACGCTCACATGCGTCCCGCGCCGACGCGGCATCGTGACGTCTTCCCAGGAGCGCGAGCTCACGAGCCGCGAACGACTGCACGCCGACGCTGATCCGGGTGCATCCGGCAGCGGCCAGCTCCCCCACCCGCTCCGCGCCGAGCGAATCCGGATTGCCCTCGACGGTGATCTCAGCACCATCGCGCAGCATGAGCTTCTCGCGCGCAGAGACGATGAGGCGGGCCGCCAGACCCGGTTCGACTGTCGGCGTGCCTCCCCCGAGATACAGCGTGCTGACCACACCCGGCAGTGAGGCGAGCGCCCACCTGTCGAACGCGCACTCGATGCCGCGGGCGAGCATCTCCACGAGGGTCGAGTCGTACTCGGTCATCGAGTAGAAATCGCAGTAGGAGCACTTCGAGGCGCAGAACGGAATGTGAACGTATACGTGCGCAGGCAGTGCGGGGCCGGACGCCTCGAACAGAGTATCCGAAGAAGCGCTCATCGCCGCTGCTACTCGTCGACCTTGAGGATGGCCATGAACGCCTCCTGCGGGACTTCGACACTGCCGACGTTCTTCATGCGCTTCTTGCCCTTCTTCTGCTTCTCGAGAAGCTTGCGTTTGCGGGTGATGTCTCCACCGTAGCACTTGGCAAGGACGTCTTTGCGCTTGGCCCGGACGGTCTCGCGAGCGAGGATACGCCCGCCGATCGCCGCCTGGATCGGTACCTCGAACATCTGGCGCGGGATGATCTCCCGCAGTCTCTCGGTGAGGACCTTGCCCCGGGCGTACGCCTTGTCCTTGTGCACGATGAAGGACAGCGCGTCCACCGCCTTGCCGGCGAGCAGGATGTCAAGCTTCACCAGCTTCGACGGGCGATGCCCAAGGAACTCGTAGTCAAGCGAGGCGTATCCTCGGGTGCGGCTCTTGAGCTGGTCGAAGAAGTCCATAATCAGTTCAGAGAGCGGCATCTCGTAGTGCATATCGACGGTCGTCTTGGAGAGGTACTGCATGTTCTTGAAGGTGGCCCGGCGGCTCTCGGAAAGATCCATCACCGCGCCGACGAACTCCGGTGGCACGATCACCTGGGCAGTGAGGTACGGCTCCTCGACACGGTCGATCATCGCGGGATCGGGCATGTCCTGGGGCGAGTGCACGATCACCTTCTCGCCCTTGGTGGTGTAGACGTGGTACTCCACGCTCGGGGCGGTGGCCAGCAGGTCGAGGTCGAACTCCCGCTCAAGGCGCTCCTTGATGACCTCCATGTGGAGCAGGCCGAGGAATCCAACGCGGAAGCCGAACCCGAGGGCGTGGCTCGACTCGGGCTCATAGACGAGCGCCGGGTCGTTGAGTTTGAGTCTGTCGAGCGCATCTCTCAGATCGGGGTACTGGTCGCCATCGATCGGGAACAGCCCGGTGAACACCATCGGCTTGACTTCCCGGTAGCCCGGAAGCGGGGTATCCGCCCCATGCACGGCCAACGTCACCGTATCGCCGACCTTGACCACACTCGGGTCCTTCAACCCTGTGATCAGGTAGCCGACTTCGCCGACGCCGAGTTCGGCAACGGGCAGGTTCGCAGGACGGCGAACCCCCACTTCCTCGACATCGATCACGGTGCCGGTAGCCATCAGCCGCACCTTGAGACCCTTGCGGAGGGTTCCGTCGATCACCCGCACAAGAGCGACCACCCCGCGGTATGTGTCGAAGTAGCTGTCGAAGATCAGGGCCTTGAGGGGAGCGTCGGCATCACCTTGAGGCGCGGGTACCCGCCGCACAACAGCCTCAAGAGCCAGCTCGACACCCTCACCCGTCTTGCCGGAGGTCAGCACGGCCTCGTCCGCGGGAATAGCCAGGCCTTCTTCGATCTCATGACGAACGCGCTCGGGATCGGCCGCTGGAAGGTCGATCTTGTTGATGACCGGGATAATCTCGAGATGCGCGTTCATGGCCATCAGAGCGTTCGCGACCGTCTGCGCCTCGACGCCCTGGGCGGCATCCACAACGAGGAGGCAGCCCTCACATGCCTGAAGCGACCTAGATACCTCGTAGGTGAAGTCGACGTGGCCCGGAGTGTCGATGAGGTTGAGCTGATACGTCTGGCCGTCGGCGGCGTCGTACATCACCCGGACCGCCTGGGCCTTGATGGTGATTCCGCGCTCGCGCTCGATGTCCATGCTGTCGAGAACCTGTTCGACCATGTCGCGAGCCTCGACGGTATGTGTCAGCTGCAGCACACGATCCGCCAGCGTCGACTTTCCATGGTCGATGTGAGCGATTATGGAGAAGTTCCGTATGAGTCCAGGGTCAGTCATAGCGGCCTATCATAGCAGGGGTGTCGGAAGATACGATAGCGAGTTCCGGACCGTAGTGGCGACGCACGGAAGCGTGTGCTAGTATCGCAGGGTTCGTCAGCACCCCACTGCGACGACGGGCACCATCGAATCGGAAGGAATGGCAGAACGTGGCCAACATCAAGAGCCAGAAGAAGCGCATCCTCACCAGTGAGCGCGCGCGCATCCGTAACAAGGCGATCAAGTCGGAGATCAAGACCGCGGTCAAGAAGGTCGAGACCGCCATCGCCGCAGGCGACGGCGCCGCTGCTACGCAGGCCGCTCAGGCTGCCTGCAAGCTGCTCGACAAGGCCGCCAGCAAGGGTGTCGTTCACCCGAACCAGGCAGGCAACCGCAAGTCTGGTCTCATGAAGCGGGCGAACGCGGTCGGCTAGCCGCAGCGGCGCGCGGGCTGCCATCGCAGACCCCCACAAGCCAACGCTCGAAAACGAGCCGGGAATCCCGGCTCGTTTTCATTTCCGCTTCACCGGCCGCTGCCGCACGCAAGGCGGACACGAGCTCCCGGGCGCTGAAGCGCTCCGCCTGACGCACAAGATTGCGCGCCTGCCAGTCCGTGATCCCGACCGCCGAGGCTATCGACTCGGCTGACCTCGAGGCATTCGGTCGATCGAGTACCGCCCGCACGCCCAGTAGCTGGCGCACGTGACGCACCGCCATCGCGTGGACCCCGAAGATCGACTCCCCGCCACTCAGGATCTCCGCAAGCAGGCGCAGGGACTCCCTGGCATGGCGCTGGCCCAGCTCATCGAGAAGGTCGAACACCGAGGTCGGCGCCGTCGTGGACATAACCGCTTCGAGGTCGGCACGTGTGAGAGTGTCGCGGTCGCCAGTAAACGCGACGACCTTGTCGATCTCGATGTCGAGTCTTCTCAGGTCGAATCCTACCGCTCGCACGAGCACTTCGGCAGCCTCAAGACCGATGCTCTTGCCGCGAACTGAGAACATCCCGACGACCGCACGCGGATACTCCCGTTTCGTCGGGGCCTTGTACTCCGCCGCACCGCCGAGCTTCTCGATGGCCTTGTAGACCTTCGTGTTCTTGGGAAACTTGGCGCCGGTCAGTACCAGAGTCGTCGAGGGATTCGGATCCGCAGCGTATTCGGCGAGGACTCCGAGCTGGGCGGCGTTCATCCGGTCCGCCTTGCGCACCACGACCAGGCGCCGCTCCGCCATCGCCGGCAGCATGTTCGCCGATGCCACCACGTGATCGGGATGGACCGACTCCCCATCGAGGACGTCGATATCGAAGTCATCGCCCCCTCCCTCGGAGAACCGGAGCTTGAGACGGGTGAGCGCCTGCTCGAGAAGGAGGTCCTCGGGACCGTAGATGAGATAGACCGGTTTGAGGTCGGCCAAGCCGCCTGAGGCCATTGGGTTCACTCCATGCGAGAAGGGGACGCGGTCGTCGCGCCGATGTGCTCTGCATTGTCGCACACGGCCTGTGTGAGTCACCACGTGACCGCAGTGCGACACCCGGGTCCGATCGCGGTGTTTCCGTGCAGCGCACCGAGTAGCCGTCGCGCCCGACGATGACCCGGATATCGCCACGTTCGTCGGTTCTAAGCGTGGCGACTCCTGCGTGGCGAAGCTGACTCATCGTGGATGGTGCGGGGTGGCCGTATCCATTGCCCGCTCCCGCGCTGATCACACATAGCTCGGGCTTGAGTATCGCCAACGCCGAGGCGTCGATGCCTTCCGCCGAACCATGATGCGGGGCCTTGAGCACGTCGATGTCACCAAGAAGCCCACGCGCCGCGAGCTCGCGCTGCGGTTCCTGTTCTGCGTCCCCCGTGAGGATGGCCGAGAATCCGCCGTCGGCGATTCGCACGATCGTGCTGGTGTCATTGGTGTCCGAGGCACGGTCATCGGGCCCGGGCCAGAGCACGTGCACGGCGAACCTCCCGACGGTCACGACACTCCCTGCGGGGAGATCTGAGACCGACACCCCCGTCAGCCCATCCAGCGCGCTCGCGAGACCGGCTCTGCCCTCCTCATCGGCAAGCGGCGTTAGGAACACGCGGCCGACCGGGACAACCCCTGCGAGCCCGCCGAGGCCGCCGGTGTGGTCTGCGTGCATGTGCGTGAGCAGCACCGCATCGAGGCGCGTCACGCGTAGCCTGGCTAGTGCGGATCGAAGCACGCGCGACGACGGTCCGGTGTCGATGAGGATCGCAGCCGTTCCATCGCGCACGAGAATCGCGTCTCCCTGACCGACGTCGAGGAAGACGATCTCGGGACCGCTGTGCCCGACCGGCGGCAGCAGACACAGCGACACGACAAGCGAGAAGACGCCGATCACGCCTATCGCGTGTCTCCGGCATCGAGGTTGCGGCCAGAACAACCAGAGCGCCGCCACGCTCAACAACGCGCCCGCTGCCCAGATCGGCGCGCTCCCGCCGAGAAGAACGCTCGCATGGGGTACTTCAGCGAGACGAGATGCGGCCTGCGCCGCTAGCGAAAGCGGTACCTGCGCTGCAAGGAGCACGCGCCGCGCGAGCGATTCGGAAGCCACGGAGAGCGCCCCGCCGACGATTCCTGCCCCGAGCCCGGCAGTCACGAGAGGAGCTGCGATGACGTTGGCTATCGGGCCGATCAGCGGCACCGCATTGAACGCAGCGATCGTCACAGGGGCCGTTGCCGCCTGCGCGACCACGCTCGCAGCGATCCCATCGCCGATGAAGCGCAGGCGCCGGGAGGTGTGAAGTGCCCCGACCCACGCGGCTGCGAGCGGTGCGAACAGCGCCAGGCCGCCAACGGCGAATACCGAGAGCACGAATCCAAGCTCGAACGCCTGCTCGGGCCTGAGCAGGAGAAGCCCGGCCACCGCGACGCCCAGGGCAGCGAGCGCGTCGACTCTTCGGCCCGCACCTCCGGCTGCGCCGGCAACACCGAGCATCACGAGCGAACGGAGCGCCGAAACCTGCATCCCGGAGATGCCGACATAGGCGACAGAGGCGACGAGAACCAGGGCTACCCTTAGCGATCGACGCATACGCGTACGGGCGAGGGCGCCGCCGACCAACCATGCGACGGCGGCGAGGTGCGAACCCGAGACCGCCAGCAGGTGCGAGAGGCCCGTCGTACGGAAGTCGCGCTCGACGGTGCTTTCGCGAAGCCGTCGTCGGTCGCCCAGGAGCACGCCGTCCAGAAGCAGCGCCCCCGGACCCTGCATGCCCGCCGTGATCGCTGCGATGCGATCCCGCTGAGCGGAACACACTCCGCGTAGCCCGGGAGACACGCCGACATCCTCAACGCTCCACACCCGCACGCGCCCCGATACGCACGACATGTGCTCGACCCGCGCCCACCGGCTGCCCGCATCGGCAGGCTGCACGATCCCGCGGAGGCGATACCTGTGACCTGCGCGGACGGCGCTCCCGGACGGCCAGACCGCCTGGAGACGGAGTCCGCGGCCGGGGCCGTCGGCCACGCCGACCCGCGAGACGGTCCTTCCGTCTCGAGTGGTGCCGTCGTCAAGGGTATCCACCACGACAGTCAGGGGCCCGGCGGCGCACATGCGATCCGTGGCGTTCTCGTACACGGCCCACCTACACGCGCCCACTCCCCCGCCTGCCAGCACGCCTACCACGACGACAAGCACGCCCGTGTATCCCTGACGGCGACCGGCGTAGCACGCGACCGCCACGACGGCGCACGCGCAGCCCCAGAAGAGCGGCGTCATCACGGCAGCTCCGTACGCCCAGCACACCCACTCGGCGATCACGATGCCACCCCACAGTGCCAACGCCATCCAGAGCACAGGCGGCACAGAGGGCCGGGTGACGGGCCGGGGCGTGCGGCTCCTCATTTCACAGACACGAGATCCTCGAGCGCAGCGAACTTCTTCTCGCCGATGCCCGAGACTCTCATCAGATCCTCGACTCTGGCGAAGGGGCCGTTGGCCTCACGGTCCGCCACGATCTTGGCCGCGGTGCTCGGACCGACTCCGGGCAGAAGATCCAACTCGGCGGCGGTGGCGGTGTTCAGGTTCACGCGCGGCGTCGCCGAATCCCCTTGTGCGGATCCCGGCGGCGCGACCGCTCCGGCCACGACGCCGCCCTGTGCCTCCAGTTCATCGTGGCTAGGGATGTATATCTGCTCGCCGTCGGCGAGCACCCGCGCCAGGTTGACCGAGGAGACCACGGCCGAGCCGAGCTCCCCTCCCGCGGCCCTGACGGCATCGTAGACCCGGCTACCCGCCGGCAGCTCCACGACACCCGGACGCCCGACGGATCCCGCCACGTGCACGAGGATGGGAGCCGCGGTACCCGTAGCCGGATCGGACTGCTGCGTATCGGCTGGGAGTCCTGCGGCGCTCGAGGCGTCCTCGACCGCGAACGTGGCTCCCTCGTCGCGACATGCGCTCACTCCCCACAGAAGCAGCGCAACGGCACACACGGCAGCCGCCACCATGAGGGTCGCGCGCGGAACCGCCGCAAGGCCTGCCCGTTCGACCAGCTCGCCCATGACTCGCCGATACGCGTCGCCGGACATCGAAACACCCCCTCGTCCCAGGCGACGAGGGGGTGTCGCGACTGATACAGCAGGCCGAACGGCCCTGCACCTATCCGAACACGTGGCCCGAAACGCAGGCCAAACGAATCCTGACCAAGATCGCGCTAGCCGGCCACGACCACGCTCACGAGCTTGCCGGCCACGACGACGACCTTCTTGACCTCTTTGCCCTCGACCCAGGCGGAGACCGCAGTCAGTGCGACGGCGATGATGTCCTCCTCGGCGAGTCCGACGGCGACGGTCACCTTGCCGCGCACTTTGCCGTTGACCTGCACGGCGAGCTCGATCTCGTCGACCTGGATCGCCGAGGGGTCGAACTCGGGCCACGCCTGGCAATGCACCGAGCTCTCCGATCCGAGCACCTCGAGCCAGAGCTCCTCGGCCATGTGCGGCGCGAACGGCGCGATCAGCATGGTGAGCGCGGCGGCGGCTTCGTGCTGCAGCGGAAGATCCCGCGAGCCCACCGGCACCGCGTTGCGGTACTCGTAGGCAGCGTTCGTAAGCTCCATCAGAGCGGCGATGGCAGTGTTGAGCTGGAAGCGAGCGATGTCGTCGCTCACCTTGGCGATGACCCGGTGGGTCTCGCGGCGCAGCTTCTTCGCCGCGTCGTCGCCAGCGGCAGCCACGCCGCAGCCGGATGCGGATTCCTCGGCGGCCTCGGAGACGAACCGCCACACGCGCGCGAGCCATCGGTAGATCCCGTCGAGGCCCTCGTTCGACCACTCCAGGTCCTTGTCGGGTGGCGCCATGAACAGGATGTAGACGCGCAGCGTGTCGGCGCCGTAGCGCGCGATCATGTCCTCCGGGGCGACGACATTGCCCTTTGACTTGGACATCGTCTCGCCGTCCTTCTTGACCATGCCCTGTGTGAGCAGGTTCGTGAACGGCTCGTCGTAGGTCAGCAGGCCGAGATCCCGGAAGACCTTCGTGAAGAACCGCGAGTACAGCAGATGCAGGATGGCGTGCTCGATCCCGCCGATGTACTGGTCGACCGGCATCCAGTAGTCCGCCTTGTTCGTGTCCCAGATGGCCTCGTCGTTGCGCGCGTCGGCGTAGCGCAGGTAGTACCAGCTCGAACAGGTGAACGTGTCCATCGTGTCGGTCTCGCGACGCGCATCCCCGCCGCACGACGGGCAGGTCGTCTCGTAGAAGCCGGGATGATCCGCGAGCGTCTCGCCCTTGGTGACGTCGACATCCTCGGGCAGACGCACGGGCAGATCGGACTCGGGAACCGGAACCAGGCCGCACGTCGGGCAGTGGATAGCGGGAATCGGGTTGCCCCAGTAGCGCTGGCGAGAGATCAGCCAGTCACGAAGCCTGAAGTTGATCGCGAATCGACCCTGGTCCTTCTCCTTGAGCGCTTCGGTGACCGCCCGCATGCCTTCGGAGCCTTTCCCCCCCTGCATGCCCGTGAACACGCCTGACTGCACCATCACGCCCGGCCCGTCGTATGCGCTCTCCCACGGCACGTCGCGCGTGTGGCAATCACAGCGCTCGCCGAGCTCTGCAGCCAGCGGATCGTCGTGCCTGACCACGACCGGGGGCACATCCAGTCCGTATGCGCGCGCGAACTCGAAGTCCCGCTGATCACCCGAGGGCACAGCCATGACCGCGCCCGTGCCGTAGTCCATGAGCACGTAGTCGGCGACCCACACGGGGACCTTCTCCCCGTTCACGGGATTGACCACGTAGCGACCCGTGAACGCGCCATGCTTCTCGCGTTCGCCCATCGACCGCTCGACGGCCGTCTCCTTCGCTGCGCGCTCGACAACGTCGGCGACCGCGGCCGCGTACCCGGTTCCGTGAACCAGCTCGTGCACCAACGGATGCTCGGGGGCCAGCAGGAAGAACGAACAGCCGAAGAGCGTGTCCGGGCGTGTCGTGAAGACGGTAATCATGCGCCCCGACGGCTCACCATCCGCGTCGCAGAGCTCGAACTCGACCTCCGCGCCCTCGGAGCGACCGATCCAGTTGGCCTGCATCGTCTTGACGCGCTCCGGCCATCCCGGAAGCTTGTCCAGGTCGTCGAGCAGTTCCTGCGCGTACTCGGTGATCTTGTAGTACCACTGCTCGAGGTCGCGCTTCTCGACCGCGCTCTTGCAGCGCCAGCACACGCCCTCGCCGATGACCTGCTCGTTGGCGAGAACGGTCTTGCAGCTCGGGCACCAGTTCACCGGCGACATGCGGCGCTCGACGAGCCCGCGCTCCCAGAACTGGAGAAACGTCCACTGACCCCAGCGATAGTAGCCTTCGTCGCACGTCACCACGGACCGGTTCCAGTCGTAGCTGAATCCCATCCGCACGAAGCTCGACTTCTGCTTCTCGATGTTGGCGTACGTCCATGTCGCGGGGTGCGAGTCGCTCTTGATGGCCGCATTCTCCGCCGGCAGGCCGAACGCATCCCAGCCGATCGGATGCAGCACGCTGTACCCGCGCATCGAGAACTGCCGGGCGATGACGTCGCCGATGGTGTAGTTGCGTACGTGGCCCATGTGGATGTCGCCCGACGGATACGGGAACATCTCGAGCACGTAGTACTTGGGTTTGCCGGCGTCCTCGGTCACGTCGTAGACGCCGTCACGCTTCCAGACCTCTTGCCACTTCTCCTCGATCACATGCGGGTCGTACTGACGGCTCACGAGTACCCTCCCGTGCCTGGCCGGATGATTTCGTCGTCCCCGCATGATAGCCGAGGAGCCCTGCCGCGCGCACGACGACAACGGACCAGCCCCGGGGCCGGGGCCGGTCAGCCGGGTTCGGCCGCGGGCCGACCTCCGACCGCTCACCGAATCGGTGTCATATCGGCGGCACAAACAGCGCATAAGGCGAGACCTCGCGGGGGATAGACTCCTCGGCATGTCGGCTCTGAGGAGGCCGGGTGACGGGGGAGCACGAATCGCACGAGGGCGCGGGGCCTGCCTGGCACTCGTTCGACCCTCCGACGCTCTTCGAGAAGCTCGGTAGCGGCCCTGCGGGTCTGAGCACCGCACATGCCGAGGAGCTCCTGTCGCGTGTCGGCCCGAACGCGATCTCCGAGCGCCCCGGCACGCCGATGTGGGCGCGGTTCCTGGCGAACTTCTACCACCTGTTCGCCCTGATGCTGTGGGTCGGCGGCGCTCTCGCCTTCGTCGCCGGCATGCCCGAGCTCGGCTGGGCGATCCTCGCCGTCATCATCATCAACGCCGTGTTCTCGTTTTGGCAGGAGTTCCGGGCCGAACAGGCCACCGCTGCTCTCAAACGCCTGATCCCCGCGCGTTCGCGCGTCGTGCGCAACGGCGAGACCCTCGACGTCCAGGCGGCCGAGATCGTCCCGGGCGACCTGCTGGCGCTCGAGGAAGGCGACAGTATCTCGGCCGATGCGGTCGTCGTCGACGAGCACGAGCTGCGTGTGGATCAGGCGACACTCAACGGCGAGTCCAAGCCGTCCCGTCGACACGCCGCCCCGGCGACCGGCGAGTTCGCCAACCCGACAGAGATCCCCTGCATGGTCTTCGCAGGCACGACGGTCGCCTACGGCCGCGGCAAGGCGCTGGTCGTCGCGACCGGAATGAACACCGAGTTCGGCCGCATCGCCGGGCTGACGCAATCACTCGCGGAGGGGCTTTCGCCCCTGCAGCGCGAGATGGGAAAGGTGACCCAGCTCGTGGCCGCACTCGCGGTCGGGCTGGGTGTGCTCTTCTTCGTGCTCGGGTCGCTGGTGGCCGGCCTGACGACCGTGGAAGGATTCCTGTTCGCGGTCGGCATCATCGTGGCCAACGTCCCCGAGGGCCTGCTGCCCACCGTCACGCTCGCGCTGGCCATGGGCGTTCAGCGGATGGCCCGGCGAAACGCGCTCGTCAAGAAGCTCTCCGCAGTGGAGACCCTGGGCTCGACGACCGTCATCTGCACCGACAAGACCGGCACACTCACGCAAAACGAGATGACCGTGACACGACTGTACGCGGCCGGCTCCGCCCTGGACGTGACTGGTCGCGGATACGCGCCCGAGGGCTCGGTCAGCATTCCCGACGGGCTGGAAGAACCGGTGCGCGAGCTGCTGCTCGCCGGTGCCCTGTGCACCGACGCGCGCGTCATCGCAGGCGACGACGCACACCCCGATTGGCATGTGATCGGAGACCCGACCGAGGCCGCGATCATCGTGGCCGCACGCAAGGCAGGCATCGAGCGCGAGGTAGCCGAAGGACGGCTGCCACGAGTCAGCGAACTACCGTTCGACGCGACGCGCAAACGGATGACGACCGTCAACGGATCGACGGACCGCCGAACCGCCTACATCAAAGGTGCTCCCCGCGAGATGCTCGCACTGTGTAGCAGGACTCGCGACATCTCCGGAGAGCGCGATCTGACCGCCGAGGACACACACGCCGCCATGATCGCGAATGACGAGTTCGCTCTCGGCGGACTCAGGGTTCTGGCCGTCGCCCGGCGAGCGCTCGAAGCCTCCGAGACGGTCGACATCGAGAGCACGGAGCGCGACCTGACCTTCCTCGGCCTGGTGGCGATGATGGATCCACCCCGGGCTGAGATCGAGCAGACGGTCGCACAGTGCCACACGGCCGGCGTGCGCATCATCATGATCACGGGTGACTACGGTCTGACCGCCGAGGCGATCGCGCGGCGTGTCGGCATCATCTCCGGGCCGACCCCGGCCATCATCACCGGATCCGACCTCGAGGCCCTCGACGATGACGGGCTGCGCGAGCGGTTGAGCAGCGATGAGGAGCTCCTGTTCGCCCGGGTCTCACCTGAGCACAAGATGCGCGTCGCCCTCGCGCTCAAGTCGCTTGGTCACACCGTCGCCATGACCGGAGACGGCGTCAACGACGCCCCGGCGCTCAAGGCCGCCGACATCGGAGTGGCCATGGGTGCGGCAGGCACCGACGTGGCGCGCGAGGCCTCGGACATGATCCTCGCCGACGACAACTTCGCGTCCATCGTCCACGCGATCGAGGAGGGGCGCGCCGTCTTCGATAACATCAGGCGTTTCGTGACCTACATCTTCACAAGCAACATCCCCGAGATCGTCCCGTTCATCCTGTTCGTTCTCTTTCGCATACCGCTCCCGCTCACGATCCTGCAGATACTCGCCATCGACCTGGGCACAGACCTCCTCCCGGCGCTCGCTTTGGGTACCGAACCCCCCGAACGCGGCGTGATGAACAGACCGCCCCGGCCGCGTACCGAACGCCTTTTGAGCCGGAAGGTGCTGGCGCGCGCGTACCTATACCTCGGACCGATACAGACCGCCGCATGCATGCTGTGCTACTACTACGCGTACTGGAGCAGCGGTTGGCGCCCTGGTGAGCCCATGGCGGCGAGCGGCCCTGTGTACGCGCTGGCGACGACGATGACCTTCGCCGGAGTGGTCGCCACGCAGATCGGTAACGGCTTCGCACAGCGAACCACACGGGAGTCGATACTTGGAGCCGGGTTCCTGTCGAACCGCCTGCTGCTGGTAGGCATCGCCTCGGAGATCGCCCTGCTCGCCGCGCTCGTCTACATCCGGCCACTCGCGAGCGTCTTCGGCTTCGCTCCGCTGCAACCGCGCGACTGGCTCGTGCTCATCTGCGTCGCGCCCACCCTCCTGATCGCCGACGAACTGCGCAAGGCCATCGTGCGCAGACGTAGCGCGCCGTCTGTCTCGGGGAAGATACCGGGTACGCACATGCGTCCCCGCACCGCCTCAGGGGAGGTAACACCGTGAAGGTCATCATCGCAGGTTGCGGACGCGTAGGAGCACTCCTCGCCGTTCGCCTCGGCCTCGACGGGCACGAGCTGAGCGTCATCGATCAGAACCCCGACGTATTCAGGCGCCTCGGGCAGGGCTTTGGAGGCACGACACACCGGGGCAAGTCGTTCGATCGCGCCACAATGATCGATGCGGGCATCGAGCACGCGGACGCGTTCGTCGCCGTCACGAGCGGTGACAACTCCAACGTGGTCGCCGCACTGGCCGCCCGCGAGGCGTTCCGGGTCCCGCGGGTCATCGCGAGAATCTACGAGCCGCGGCGTGCCGAGATCTACCGGCGGCTCGGGGTCGTCTCCGTCTCCAGCGTCGCATGGGCCGTAAATGAAGTCCGCTCGCTGCTCCATCCCGACCGGCTGACGCAGGAGACGTCGTTCGGGGATGGCGAAGTGCGCCTCATCTCAGCGCTGGTCCCCCCACGCCTCGACGGCCGTCCCGTCGATCACCTCGCGCGGCACGGGGTGGTGGTCCCGCTCGCCATCGTGCGTTCGGGCGCCTCGCGGATCGCGGCTCCGGGAACGCTCCTGGCCAGCGGAGACACGCTGTACCTCGCGGTATCCACCGAAGCCTTCGAGTCCGTGCAGGAGATGCTCGCCCCATAGAAGGGAACGTCCATGAACGTGCTCGTGGTCGGCGGAGGCAAGCTCGGAGCGAACCTCGCCGTACTCCTCAGGGCGGCGGGACATTCGCCCACCGTGATCGAACAGCGCCCCGATCGCATCGCACTTCTCGCCGAGGAGTGTTCAGGCATCACCATCGTCGAAGGTGACGGCTGCGAACCGGTCGTGCTCGAAGAAGCACACATCGCCCGGGCGGATGTCGTGGCGGCGGTCACGGGCGACGACGAGGACAACCTGGTCGTCTGCCTCCTGGCACGGCGTCACTACAATGTGCCGAGGACCGCAGCCCGCATCAACGAGCCGCGAAACGAGTGGCTGTTCACCGAGCGCTTCGGCGTCGATGAGACCGTGTCCAGCACGCGGATGATGGCCGACCTCCTCACCAGCGAGGTAGAGGAGCAGTAGCGACCGCAAAGTAGCTGGGCGAACTCGTCGGGTACAAGGCTGCGAAGACCCGCGAAGTCACATCGAAACGCGGCCAACTCGAACCGCCCTGCCAGATCGCGATGGAAGAACACTGAATCGGCAAGAAGTCCGACAGAATGACGACAGGAATCGAAGGCCCCGGCGCATCACCCAAAGGTCGGGAGAGGGACACCGGGGCTCTACGCGTCGGAATGCACCTGGCTTGGAGCCCGATGTCGGGAGTAGCACGGCGCAGCGTCCACAGTCGCGCCGGCCTATCGCTTGACGAAGTCCGTCTTGCTGCAGTTGGGGCACGGCGGAAGCGTATCCGTCGTGTCGTCCAAGTGAACCAGCTGCCCGCAGTTCGTACACTCGTACGTGCCCTTGCCCGGCTTCTCACCCGTGGTCGGCATTACCACACCTCCCTCCGCGCAACGTCTTGCACTGTCGCGAAGACTAGCGTGCGCCCGGGGTCTGACATCGGAAACGATGTGGCGATACGCGCTCATCCTACTTCCCCCACTCCCGTCCCCGCAGGCTCACCGCAGGTACACCGCAGGCACACCGCAGGCACACCGCAACTCTTGTCATTCAAAGAGGGACTGCTGCCCTGGGCCAGCGTTCCCGTAATCTCGATTGACCTCGTAGTAGGCGCCTGGGTCGCTGACAGACTTCGCATGCCGCACCAGAAACCCCTTCTCCACCAAGAACGCCATCAACCGCTGGACGTTCCTCCGGTCCCCCACTCCCACACGTCGGCCTTCACCCGCTCATAGTTGGCGTCGAGCTCGGGCTGCATCAGCACGAGCGCGGCGATGCGGCGCACCATCTCGGTGACGTAGCGCGCCTCCTCGGGCTTGAGGTCGCGGCCGAGCAGCGCGCGCTCGCGGTAGCTCAGCCACTTCTTGATGACCTGGTAGCCGCCGATCGTGTAGCGCCACACGTTGGCCGGCACGCAGCGCCAGTACGCGACGTCGTTGAGGTACACGTCGAAACACGTCTCGCCGAGGAGGGCAATCGCGGTCTCGGCCGACATGCCGAGCGACTCCGCACCCTCGGCGATGACGGCGCGCTCGACGGCGGTGTAGTCGCGCTCGGTGACCTTGCCCGTCGAGGGCATGCAGATGCCGTCCCTGCCGGCGATGCCCCAGCGGGCGGTGACTGCGAGATCAGTTGCGGGGTCAAGCTGCGTTCCGGTAGCGCTCGTCGGAGTCCCTAGTCCCAGCGGCTTGATACCCTCATCACTCTCGAGCGCCTCTGCAATCCGCACGCCTAAAGCCGATGAGTCCTCGAGCGCCCCCCGAAGGCGCGGTAGGGGAATCCGTGGCCAGTCCTGCCGGAGCGCTCCAAGATTCCGTGCGGCATAGAGTGGCGAATGCATAACCGCGAGCGCGTGCAGCATCAGCCTGTCACCGTCCACAGCTAGAGACATGGACTCGAAGTACTGCAGCGCCGTCGGGGACAGATTGGGACGAGAACTGCATGCGTCGAGAAGCGTCCCACTCTGCCCGCGCGTGGCAGGAAACAGCACGGCGCCTCTCTCAATCACGTGGTAGGCCAGAACTCCTCGCGATGCAATCGGTGGGTCGAAGTCCTTCCGATTGCGCTGGACTGCAGCGAGCCAAAGCTGTCCAGCGAACTCCTGTCTGTACTCGGGCCTGGCTCGATCGAGCAGATGTGTGTCCGGCTCCCAGAACAGCCAGCGAACATCGAAGGGTCTGTAGACGAACTGGGTGAGGTTCTCAACGTCGAGCCCTTTGCCATGTAGGGCCCGTCGCCTCTGAACACCAGTCTCCAACGACGCCGTGTCCCGCATCGCAGACGGCGAACTCTGGGCGATCGTGGCGTCTGAGACCGCTGTGTCGAAGTACGTGTCGAGCCGCGCCTGCAGCGAAGGCCGATCGATGTCTACAACGAAATCGTCTCGACCAGTCGTGATGCCGGCCGTGCGCCAAGGGAAGATATCGGCCAGTGCGGGCCAGGCGGGATAGCCGTCTTCGACCAGAAGCGGCACGAGAGGCAGACCGAACTCAACGGAAGGCTCAAGTCCCAGGTAACCAGTAATCCGCCGCTGCTTAGCGTCGTCCGCGAGTGCGGACAGTTTTGAGACACCCCAGACGTCCCTGTACCGAACGCGAGGCGGGTCGGCTGCCTCGCTGGTTCGAACCAACAGTCCGATGGCGGTCCCAACCTGGATCCCCTCGCGGTTCTTCTCTGTGGAGAAGATGCTGGGATCCGGCTTACCTTCCGGCGTGAGCTTCCCGGTCTTGTACTTGTCGCCATTCAGGTTGTCGAGCCAGAGGCTGTCGAACGCTTCCATCAACCGCTCGCGCATCCCAGTGAACGACAGCCCATCCAGCCACGAGTAGTTGCTGATGAGGCACACGACCCCTCGCCCCGAACGCTCCGCAATTTGTCGTTCTGCGAGGCGGTAGAAGCGGACATACAGATCGTTCAATCCCTGGCCTTGCGGCTTCGGCGCGAGCTTCGTGGTTCTATACGCATCCGACAGCGAGCGCTCCTCATCAACCGCCATCCCCGCGAACCCGTTGTACGGCGGGTTCCCAATGACCACGAGGATCTGCTCTTCGCGTTTGATGCGGTCCGCAGCATCGCGTTCTTCGGCGAACTCGGGGAACAGCAGCGTCGAGTGCATCTGTCCATCGCCGACTCGCTTGTCCTTCGGCGCGGAGATCGTCGCCCCGTCGCCCCAGCCGGTTAGCGCGTTCGTCAGATAGATGGCCGCGCGCTCATCGGCGTCGCGAAGTGGCACGCCCAGCTCAGCGAGCAGGATTCCGCCTCGACCGGTTCCCTCACGCGTCTGCCCCCTTGGCATGCCGGATCAACCTCGCAGCCAAGCATACAAGAAGGATCCGTAGAGCACATGCGACGAGCACCCAGTTACAGTCCTGGGCAGCAGCGAGGAAGACAAGCTAGGTGCTAGGCAGACTCAGATTCCCGACGAACTGCCGAATCACAAGCACTGCTTCGTTCGCCGCTTGGGCCGTCTCTATCACCGAGCCGCCCCGAGCTACGAGACTGGCGTAGTCCACAGCGCCGACCCGATTCGATTCCGAGAAGTCCCCGGAGACTCGAGCCAACGCGTCAGCAAGGAAGGGGGCGGTCGCTACTGGGCTCGCGGCGACGGCGGCGGCAGCGGCCTCAGGCCCACCCGGCCACCATCGAAGCACGTAGACCAGGTCGTAGGCATCTTTCGGCTTGCGTCGGTCCAAATACGCGTCCGCCTTCAGCGCCACAAACGGCGCCAGATTCGCGACCTGGAAGTCCATTTCCGAGTAGGCTCCGTCAAGCAGCTGAAGATCGCGCGTGATCATGATGGAGTCTCTGAACGCAAGCTCAAGACCCTTCACGCACAGCAAGCCCACTCCACCCGCACCGGCAGGTGGCGTGACCCTGGGTCGAAACACGGTTCCGGGCTCGACGTCTTCCCTGTCGCCGAGAAGCTCCAGAACGACGACATCGCCGTCAACGGTAGCAGACCATCGCCATGAGCTTCCGTCCACCCTCGAAAACCCGCTCTCCTTCAGGTTCGTCTCAAGTGTCGTGTATGCGCCCAGGTCCTCCGCCTCGACTGCGAGTCTCAGAGCGACATCAACATCGGTGGAACCAACATGGGCCGGCTGGGCATACCCGTCGCCCCGCACGAGATAGAGCGGGACGAGTCCGCCGACCAGACAGACCCTGTCTCTCCAGGGCTGCCCGATTCCGCGCATCAGCGTGCCGAGAACCCTCTCGCAGCGCTTCGTTGCCTCATTGTTGTACTGCTCGACCATGCAATCCGTTTCAGAAGCCGATGACAGTTTCACGGAGATGCTCCGCCTGTTCCTCGCCGCGAGCCGGATCGGCAAGAGCATCGGCGTAGATCCTGAACAGAGACACCCTGTGAACACCACGATCGTACTCGGATCCGACGAGAACGCCCTTGCGGCCCCGCAGGACAACAAGGTTCGCACCCTCGTCGGCGGGCATCGCCCCCATCGCGCTCAAGACCACGTCGGCACGATGTGGAGTGGCCACCCAAGCCTCGAAGGCCCGCACCGCCGTGATGTGTGGCGCGACGATCTGGGCGGCAGCCACACCGGTGAAGTAAGCCTGAACGCCGTGGCCACCGTTAGTGAGATGTTGTGCCACCGTGCGCATGGTCTCTTCTGCACCGTTGTTGAGAAGGAAGCCCCGTGCGGTCACTTTGCGATCGGCCACTGCGTCACGGGCGTACATATCAAGCAGGCCAGCAGGATCGGTCACGCGACGACGGGTCGCGGGTCCGCGGCCCGTACGCTCCAATAGACCTGCGGCCTCAAGTGCGACGACCGTGTTCTGGGCAGCCCCGAGCGATGCACAGCCCTCGGCAGCCAGGTCAGTGACCTTCCAGTCCCGTCTCGGGTCCGATAGCAGCGCGAGCGCGACGCCCCCCGCGGCACCGCCCAGGCCTAGAGACGCTGAGGGCCGTTCCGGTGGCAGCTCGGCTTCGTCCCGGAGCCGTATGAGGATACTCGGCGTCATCAGCCGTACCCTGATGTGACGGTCATCCATGTAGTTCGCCTCAGCGGCATTCAATGCTGCGAGTGCCTTCTGGCTGAAATGGCGGCCTACGATCACGGGTACGCCCGAAGAAGCCTTCGAACGGCCGAGCGCCAGCTCAACTTGCTCGGTCCTTCCCGAGCCAGCATCGACCACCTGCAGCGGGATGTGGTAGTCGTAGTCGCCGTCGAGGACCACGGTGTCGCCCACTGCACGAAAGCGAGCGACCTCCGTTTGGGTCAGGCGGCGAGCAAGTTCAAGAGCTTGTATCTCGGAATCCATTTTCACTCCATTGCCATTTTCATTGCGCACTGAACATACCACATGGGTGAAAATATGGCATGTAACCTCGCGAGCCGCTCTGGCGCCCACACTCATGTTCTGTGTACACCTCGCGCCTCCGAGGGGCAGATCGTGTACGCAGAACATCACTCGCGGACGCATCGGGAGCAAAGCTATCAACTCCAGATCGTCGTCGCCGGTTTGACGCGTGATGGTTTCACTGATATGGTCGGTTTCACCGATTGGTGAAAGAGGCTCTCCCAGTGAAAGAACTCGAACTCATAGAGAAGCTCCCTGAGGCCCTGCAGGCATGTCTCAAGAACGTGCCGAACACCAGCATCGAGGCAACCCGGCGAGATCAGCTTGTGACCAGCGGCATGACAGCCGATCTCGTCGTCAGCCTCTGCATCTTGGGCCGCCCGCAAACGATGGTCATCGAGGCCAAAGGCAGTGGTCAGCCCAAGCAAGCGAGAGAGGCGGCCAACCAGCTCAAACGCCTCCTGCTCGACGAACGCCTCAAAGGCGCCTACCCCGTGTTCGCCGCGCCGTACATCTCGGAAGCCAGCGCAGCCATCTGCCAGGAGTCTCAGATCGGCTTCTTCGACCTGGCCGGTAACTGCCGCTTCGCGCTTGACGACATCTACGTAGAGAAGGCATCGGCCGACAACCCCCTCAAGGAGAAGCGCACCGAGGCTTCGCTGTTCTCTCCCAAGTCATCTCGGATTCTCAGGGTTCTCTTGAACGAACCACAACGCGATTGGCAGGTTCAGCAGCTTTCGAAGGCGGCTGAGGTGAGCATCGGTCTTGCGTCAAAGATCAAGCGTCAGCTTGAGGATCGAGAGTGGATTGCCGTCGGCCGGAGCGGAATCCGCCTCACCCAGCCCGAAGCCATGCTGCAAGCATGGGCAACCGTGTATTCGTACAAGCAGAGTCAGGTTCGGGAGTACTACACGCTCGACAACCTGAGCGATGCCGAAACCGCGATAGCCGACTGGTGTCGCGAAGGCGAAGTGGAATACGCGCTGACTGGCTTCTCGGGTGCGCGGCTCTCCTCTCCCCGCGTTCGCTACAACCGCGCAAGTGTGTACGTGCGCTCGAGCATGGACAGCCTTGCCCTGAACACGCGCCTCAAGCCAGTTGACTCAGGAGGGAATGTCCTGCTGCTCAAACCCTATGACGACGGCGTCTTCAATAACACACGACTCCAATATGAGATGCGAACCGTCTCCCCTGTTCAGCTCTACCTGGATCTGCAGTCTATGGCCGGCCGCGGCGAAGAGGCTGCAGAGGAGATCCTGACGAGGGAGCTGCGTCCCTCATGGTGAACAGCAGAGCGGACTACCCGCCAGACGCAGTCGAAGCGGCAAAGTCGGTTCTCGTGGAGCTCGTGCACATCCTCGGAGAGTATCGCGACGACATGGTGATCGTCGGCGGATGGGTGCCGCCCCTTCTGATGCCTGACAGCACGGGGCACGTGGGAAGCACCGACGTCGATCTCGCGCTGAACCACATGGCCGAAAACGACGAGGTGTACGCCAGAATCAGTGCGTCACTCGTGGCCAATGGCTACGTGCAGCACGAGTCTCAGCCATTCATCTGGTTCAGAGAGGTCACGCGAGCTGGGACCATTACGACAGTCGAGATCGACTTCCTCGCAGGTGAGTACGGTGGCACCGGGAAGCAGCACCGCACGCAGCGAGTCCAGGACCTCAAGCCGCGCAAGGCGCGCGGCGCCGATCTTCTCTTCACCCAAGCCATTGAACGCGAGATCGAGGGTCGGCTCCCCACCGGCGCGTTGGACACGGTCTCGGTCAAGGTGGCCGGAGTTGTGCCATACCTCGTGATGAAGAGCTCGGCGCTCCAGACGCGAATCAAAGAGAAGGATGCGTACGACATCTGGTTCACGTTGGCCAACTACCCGGGTGGCATCCCGGCGGTGGTCGAGGAGTTCGGCCCCTTCGTGGATCACGGACTCGTGCGCGAAACCGTCGCGATTCTGGATGGCAAGTACGCCTCAACCGAGCACTTCGGGCCAACCTCGGTCGCCGTGTTTCTTGAGCATGACGGCGACGCGGCGCAGCTCACTAGGCGCGACGCATTCGAGCGTGTTCAGGCCCTGCTTGAGGGGCTACGTGCGTCTGCGATGCAATCCCAAACCTAGAGGGCTCCAACCGATTCCGCAGACTTTCGGCCGCCTTCGGCCATTTCACCACTCGTCGGCTAAGTTCCTTGAAGTCCCATCACAGCAGGACAGGCCGGGCATCCGCCCGACCTGTCCGAGAGTTCTTTTGGTGGAGCCTAGGGGGATCGAACCCCTGACCTCTTGGCTGCCAGCCAAGCGCTCTCCCAGCTGAGCTAAGGCCCCACGTCATGCCGCGAAAAGCGGCAAGCGGTAGTATACCAAGCGCACACACGCGGTCAAGGACGTACTCCGTGCCCGATTCTGCGCTCGCAGCGGCCGCTTCACTCCTCGGCGATTGGTACGCTCGGCCCCTCCAGCGCGGCTTCCAGAACCACACCCTCACGTCCGCCGGAACGGGCGGCCATGAACTCCGCAAGTATCATCCCGCCCAGAATGAATGCAGCGCCGGCAAGCCCTCTGGCGCCGAGCGCCTCGCCGGCAAGCCAGCCGAACAGCCCGCCGAACGCGGGTTCCGTGATGAGGATCAGTGCCGTGCGCGAGGGCGATATGTGCTGCTGCGCGTAGGTCTGGACCGCGAACGCGACGGCAGAAGCCAGCACCCCGGTCACCGCAAGCGCCAGCCACACCGATCCGTCCGCGGGTAGCACGCGGGGCTCCGTGGCCAGTGCGATCGCCCCGCAGACCACGGCGGTCACGACGAGCTGGACCAAAGTGAGCGGCAGGACCTCGTGGCGCCTGCCGAGGCTTCCGAGCACGATCATATGCGCGGAGTACGCGACCGCGCACAGGAACACGCGCGTGTCGCCCACGTTCCAGGATCCTGCATCCCCGCCGGAGAGCATCCACAGGCCGGTCGCAGCGACGATCGCGCCCACGGCCGTCGCGCGATTCGGCGGCCTGCGCAGCAGCACTGCCTGCATCAGGGGCGTCAGAACGACGAACATCCCGGTGATGAACGCCGCCTTGCTCGCACTCGTGGCCTGCAGTCCCCATGTCTGGAAGATGTAGCCCGCACACAGGAACAGCCCCGCGAGCGTACCCACCGCCACGGTGGAGCGCCTGAGCGCCCTGATCGACCCGGGGAACAGGATGACGAAGGCGACGACGGCTATGGCGAACCGCAGCCCGAGGAACCCGTAGAGCGGATACCTGGAGACGGCATCCTTGACCATGACGAACGTCGCGCCCCAGACCATAGCCACACCGATGAGCGCGACCGAGATCCACACGCCTCGAGCGCGGGACGTCATTCTGCAGGTTGCCCGGAGGGTTCGGCCTCGTCGTCGATCACTGTGACGGGCGCGGACTGTGCCGGCATCTGACCGATCACCGTGTCAGGCAAGGCCAGGCGGGGCGCGTCGCTCCACAGCCTCTCGAGCCGATAGAAGTCGCGCTCCTCCGGCTGAAAGACGTGGACGACCACATCGACGAAGTCAAGCAGCACCCAGCGCCCCTCGCTCTCGCCTTCCCGGCCTATCGGCTTGACTCCGAGTTCGTCACGAAGACGGTCCTCGATGTGTTCGGCGATGGCCTTGACCTGGCGATCGTTGGTTCCCGTGCAGATCACGAAGAAATCGGTGACCACGAGGAGTTTCGCGACCTCGATCGCCACGATATCCTCGGCCTTCTTGTCACTTGCCGCCTCGGCAGCAAGCGAAGCGATGTCGCTGGAATTCAGCTCTATCCCCTTCTTTCGTTCTTCCTTGCGCGCCTGCCGGCGCACATGTCGGTCGGTCGCCCCGCTCCCGTGTGTGCAGGTACGCGCTACGGTGCAGGGGTCGTGTAGTCCTTGCCGATGATAATGATGATGTCAGCGACCTTCTGGTCGGCCGGCTGTTCCAAGACCTCACCCACGCCGAGGGTCTCGACCACCTCGGAGCCCACCTGTGCGGGGCCGTTCTGCACGATAACACGGGTGGTCGCGTAGTCGAATCGGTCGGCATTCCTCGTGTCCACCACACGGTAGCCCGCGCGGATGAGACGCTGCGCGGCCTGACCCGCTATGCCGGGGATGCCCGCGCCGTTGTACACGATGACGCGTGTGACGGTCGCAGCGTCATCGATCCGCACGCCCCACCACGTCTCGACGAGATCGGCGACTTCTTTGCGCTGCGGTTCGAAATACGTCTGACTGCCGAGCGTGATCGGCTTGACCGGCAACGGAACCAGGGCCACATTCTCGGTCGAGGTCTTGTCGAACGCAAGCGCGAACCTCTCGCGGTCCGCATCAGTGAGGTTCGTCTCGATCTCGCCACCCAGGATCATCTCGAGTGACTGGGCCTTCATCGCAGTCTGATACACGGAGTAGTCCACCGCCGCATACCCCGTGAACGGCACGGTGAAGAAGTTCGAAACCGCATCGAGGGAGACGGCGTGCCCGGAGTTCCAGGACTCGCCGATCCGCTCGAAGCCCTGCCCGGGAACCTCGATGAAGGCGCCGTCCGGTATGGCTATCCCGTAGATCTGGTCCTGGCCGGAATCGAGCCGAAGCGCAAGGAACCCCTTCGCCGCGCCCTTCTCGTCCAGCCCGATGATGAGCAGGTTGTCCCGGCTTCGCTCGACGCGGGCCTGGGGCGAGTTCTCGCGCTCGGCGACGCGAACAGCGTTCCAACGAGCGAACCGGTTCACACCGAAGATCACGAGAAGGAACACGGCGGCGAACGCCAACAGCCAGCCGATACCCATGGCCAGAAGAACGAGGACGTCGCGCACGGTCCGCTGCGTCACCCGTGCGGCCGACGCGATCGACTCCTTGGTCTCGTATCGCTTCAGCTGCCGCTTGGCCTTCTTGGACGCCTTCGAGCCGCGCCGGGTCTGACGCCATCCTGCGGGAGTCTCGGGCGCGGGGCCGCTCACCCGGCTCCGACGCGGACGATCCTGCGAGCGCGCACTCATCGTGCGCCCTCGTCCATGCGGCCCCGGTCGACGATAGCGTTCCACGCCTCGACGGTTCGAGGATGGAGATGCTTGCGCGCCTGGACCAGATGCAACAAGGATGCGGCGTATGCACGTTCGTACAGGACGGCGAGCGCATCGGTACCGATCGAATCGCGAAGATCCTCGACGCCATCGAAGGAGCGCTTGGGCTCGATCATGTCAGCCACATAGACGATCATGTCGAGCGGGGTCATGTCGGGCGAGCCAAAGGTGTGGCGCTCGATGGCGTCAAGCACGGCCGGCTCGATCTCGGGGAAGCGCAGGCGGACACCGCGCGCTCCCTCGGCGGCATGCAGGAGATACGGCACGGATGCGTCGACCGGGCCGACTTCGGTGCCGGAGTCCCGCGCACCGTTGAGCAGGGACGGATCGCCCTCGTCTCGGGACCAGTCGTGCAGGAGTCCCGCGATTCTCGCCTGCTCGGTGTCGAGGCCGTACTCGGCGGCCAGCGCGGCTGCTGTTCGCGCAACCGCTTCGCTGTGGGCGAACGCCTCGGGACTGAGACGCCGTGCCAGCTCAGTGCTCGCGGCCTCATAGATCGACCCGGACATCCTACTGTGTCTCCCGGTAGAGGCCGTACTTCTCTATGTATGACACGACAGGCTCGGGGGCCAGGTACCGAATCGGCCTTCGGTCCGCGGCGCGGCGCCTGATGTCTGTGGAGCTGATCGCGAGCGCGGGAACCTCGATGAACTCGATGTCGAGCCGCGACAGGGACTCGCCGTGCTCCTCGGCGGCCGTGTCCAGATCGTAGCCGGGTCTCGTCGCCGCGATGAAGCGGCAGATGCCCCTGAACCGCTCCGCTTCCTTCCAGGTCGCGATCTCCCACACGGCGTCGGCGCCCGTGATGAAGAAGAGCTCCGCATGCGGCCCGTGTATCTCACGCAACGTCGTCATCGTGTCGACCGTGTAGGTCAGACCGGGCCGGTCGACCTCCATGCGGGAGACGTCGAAATCGGGATTCGCTGCGGTCGCGATCACCGTCATGAGGTACCGGTGCTCGGCAGGGGTCACCGGGCTGTCCGCCTTGCGCGCGGGCTGCCCGGTGGGCATGAAGATGACCTTATCGAGGTTGAACTGAACCAAGGCCTCCTCGGCAGTCACCAAGTGGCCGAAGTGGATGGGGTCGAACGTCCCACCCATTATGCCGAGGCGCGCTTTGGTTCTCACTCTCTGATCTGACCGCTCCCGTAGGCGACATACTTGGTCGACGTGAGTGCCGCAAGCCCCATCGGCCCGCGCGCGTGAAGCTTCTGTGTCGAGATACCGATCTCGGCGCCGAGCCCGAACTCACCGCCGTCCGTGAAGCGTGTAGACGCGTTCACGTAGACCGCGGCCGCGTCCACCTCGCCAAGGAAGCGCTGGGCAGCGGCGTAGTCCTGGGTGACGATGGCCTCGGAGTGCTTCGTGCCGTAGGTGTTGATGTGGTGAATGGCCTCGTCCAGGCCGCTCACCACCTTCACGGAGATCTTGAGATCGAGGTACTCGGTACCCCAATCCGCCTCTGTCGCGGACTCGATGCGCATGACGGCGCCCAGAGACCGTGTGGCATCGTCGGCCAGTATGGTGACCCCGTTCTCTTCAAGCTCCTTGAGGATGGCGGGAAGCACTCGCTGGTAGCACTCCTCGTCCACGAGCAGTGACTCGATCGCGTTGCAGACGCCGGGACGCTGCACCTTGGCGTTGACGGTGATGCGGCGCGCCATATCAGCGTCTGCCGAGGAATGGATATACACGTGGCAGTTGCCGACCCCGGTCTCGATCACGGGAACCTTGGCGTTCTCCACGACGCTCCGGATCAGACCGGCTCCGCCGCGGGGTATCAGCACGTCCACGTAGCCATGGAGGCTCATGAGTTCCTCGGCAGCTTCACGCTCTGTCGATTCGATGATCTGGACGCTGCCCTCGGGCAAGCCGGACCGCGAGGCCGCTGTCGCGAGCACCCGGGTCAGGGCGAGGTTCGAGTTCACGGCAAGCGAACCGCCGCGTAGGATGACCGCGTTGCCGGTCTTGACGCACAGACCGACGGCGTCAGCCGTGACGTTCGGCCGGGCCTCGTAGATGATCGCGACGACACCCAGGGGGACGCGGACCTTGGAGAGCTTGATGCCGTTTGGTAGCGTGGAGCCCTCCACGACCTCGCCGATCGGGTCAGCAAGCAGTGACAGGCCCTTGAGCGCCTCTGACATCGACTTGAGGCGCGCCGGCGTCAGCTCGAGGCGGTCGAGCAGGGACTCCTGGACGTTCTTGGCGCGCGCGTCCTGCATATCCCGGGCGTTGGCTTCCAGGATGTCCTCCTGGTTGTGCATCAGCGCGTGCGCCATCGCAAGCAGGGCGCGGTTGCGCTGCTCGGTCGAGGTGGTCGAGAGAGCCTGGGCCGCCTCGCGCGCTCGCACCGCCAGTGCCATGACTTCAGACATGGGCTGCACCTCTCCGTTCGAAACGCCGTCTTCGTTTCACAGGATGACCAGGTGGTCCCTGTGTATGACCTCTTTGCCTGCGACCGAAGGAAGCGCCTGCGCGATCTCGGTCGACTTCATCCCTTTGACCGCGTCAAGATCGGCCGAGGACAACGCGGTCAGTCCGCGTGCGACAGGCGTGCCACGGCCGTCTGTCAATACTATCGCATCGCCGGCCTTGAACACGCCGCGTACAGCGACTACGCCGGCCGGAAGCAGCGACTTGCCACGAGAGCACAGCGCGTCGCGAGCTCCATCGTCGATGACGACCTCGCCCGCGGGCTTGTTGCCCAGGGCTATCCAGAGCTTGCGAGCCCCGATGGATTCGGTCCCACCCGCGAAGTACGTACCGACCGGCTTGCCTTCGGCGGCATCGATCACCACGCCCTCGCGCCGGCCGTCACAGACGACCATGGGTATCCCGGCCTTCATCAGCATCTTGGCCGCTTCCACCTTCGTCGCCATGCCGCCGGAGCCAACGGGAGAGCCCGTGCCACCGGCAGAGGAGACGAGCTGCTCGGTAAGGTCGGACACGTGCTCGAGCAGCTCGGCTTCCGCGTCCAAGCGGGGATCGGCCGAGTACAGGCCACCGATGTCCGACAGCACAACGACCAGGTCCGCCTCGACCATGACCGCGACAAGCGCGGCCAGCGTGTCGTTGTCGCCGAAACGGATCTCATCGACGGCTACGGTGTCGTTCTCGTTGACTATCGGGACGACTCCGAGCGAGAGCAGTCGCTCGAACGTGTCGCGTGCGTGCAGATAGGCCTGCCTGTGACCGGTGTCATGCCGCGTCAGAAGCACCTGTCCCACAGCGACACCCCGAGAAGCGAACAGCGCGGCATACATCCCGAGGACGTGGACCTGACCCACGCTCGCTGCGGCCTGGAGCAAGGGCATCTCACCCGAGCGTATGGGAAGAGAGAGGGCGTCGAGCCCGGTCGCTACCGCACCGCTCGACACGAGGACGGGTGACCACCCGTTCTCGCGCAACGCTGCGACCTGACCGACCAGCGAGTCGACATACACCCTGTCAAGGCTGCCGTCCGGCGCTGCCAGAGTCGACGAGCCTACCTTGATGATTATGCGCCGCGATCCTGTCATCGTGCCCCCTCCCGCGAGCAGACCACACCCAGCCTATATATCGGGCTCATCCTCGATGAAGCCGACCTCGGGATCGGCCGCGATCGCGCCCGAGAACTCGAATGACATACCGGCTATCCTGACCTCATCGCCGTCAACAGCCCCCGCGTCCTCGAGCGCCTTCTCGACACCGACCTTCACGAGACGCTTCTGAAGAAACGCCAGCGCTTCGTCGTTGCCCGTCTCGGTCATGATCACCATGCGCTCGATGCCTTCGCTCTTGACGCGCCACGCATCATCTTCTCGCACGATACGCAGATCGTGCTTCCTCTTGTCTTCGTGGCCCTTGTACACGTACGCCACTTCATACTGCGGTGCCTGTGCCGCTGCCGCCGACCTGATATCGTGAACGAGCTGCCCGACATGGAGAATGAGCGGGTCCATGCCCGCGCCGGTCGCAGCCGACACCTCGAAGTACGGCACCTCGCGAGCGGCGGCCAGCTCCCGGATCGCCGCTGAGGCATCCTCTGTGCCCGCCACGTCCGCCTTGTTGCCGACAAGGACGCTGGGCCTGTTCGCGAGGTCCGCAGCGTGCGCCGCAAGCTCACCTTCGATGACCGCGATGTCAGCCAGGACATCCCGCTCCTCGTAGCCACCCGTCAAGTCAACGACGTGGATGATGAGCGCCGTGCGCTCGATATGGCGCAGGAAGGCGTGACCAAGCCCCTTGCCCTCGCTTGCACCTTCGATGAGGCCGGGCACGTCGGCCACGACATACGAGTGCTGACCGGCACGCACCACACCGAGATTGGGAACGAGGGTCGTGAACGGGTAGTCCGCGATCTTGGGACGCGCCGCGCTCATCCTGGCGATGAGCGAGGACTTGCCCACACTCGGAAAGCCGACAAGGGCCGCATCCGCGAGGAGCTTCATCTCCAGGATGATCCACCGTCCATCGACGGGCTCACCGAGCTCAGCGAAGGCGGGGGCCCTGCGTGTGGGAGTGACGAAGTGGGTATTCCCTCGACCCCCGCGACCGCCCCGCGCCACCACGATTCGCTGTCCCTGACTCGTGAGATCGCCGATGATGGTTCCGGTCGCGGAGTCATGCACAACGGTGCCGAGGGGAACCTTGAGGATCAGCTCCTCGCCACTCGCGCCATCGAGCTTCGATCCCTTGCCGTGGCTGCCGCGGTCGGCCTTGTGGTGACGCTTGTAGTGGTATTCAAGCAGCGTCGATACTGCGCCGTCGGCCTCGAGCACGACATCGCCGCCCGAACCGCCGTCCCCGCCGTCGGGGCCGCCCTTCGGGACGTGGGCCTCGCGCCGGAATGAACGGCATCCCGCACCGCCGTCTCCGGCCTTCACGTTGATCTTCGCCTCATCGACGAACATGCCACCCGCCATATGCCCACCTCCTCTGCTAACGCAAGACCCCCCGCCCCGATATGGGTGCGGAGGGCCTGTGAAGTCGCGTCTTCTCCCGTACGACCGGACCAGTCTCCGCTAGCCCTCGATCGGTCGGATGTGCACGCGGCGCTTGAGTCCGCGCGTGAACTCGACGGTACCGTCCATCTTCGCGAACAGCGTATCGTCCCCGCCACGCCCGACATTGTCCCCGGGGTGAATATGGGTACCGCGCTGACGTACGAGAATCGAACCGGCGGTCACGAGCTGACCATCGAATCGCTTCACTCCAAGGCGCTTCGCCTTCGAGTCGCGACCGTTCTTTGTGCTACCAAGACCCTTCTTATGAGCCATGACGTACTACCCTGCCTTCGTAACCTCGGAGAAGCGACGCTTCCCGGTTCCTATTCCTCGTACTTCTTGACATGGACTCCACAGTACTTGGAGCCATCCTTCGCCTTCTTGGTGCAACGATCTCCGTCTGCCTTGACGGCCTCACACTGACCCTCGACGACCGCGACAGCCTCAGGAGCGGACGCCTCGGCCTTCTTGGCCTTGGCGGCGGTCTTGGCGGGCTTTGCTGCAGCCACCTTCGCCGGCTTCTTGGCTCCGCCGTCCATGATCACATCGATGATCTTCACCATGGTCTGGTTCTGGCGGTGACCCTTGAGGCGCTTGTAGCCCTTGCGCTTCTTGAACTTGAAGATGAGTTGCTTCTCACCCTTGAAGTGCTCGACGACCTCTGCGGTGACGGTAGCCGTAGCCGCGTCCGATCCGACGACGACGGTATCACCGTCGGCAACGAACAGAACGTCGAAGGTAACGACTTCGCCCACTGCAGCGTCGAGCTTCTCGACTGCGGCGACCGTGCCCTTCTCGACCTTGAGCTGCTTACCGCCGGTTGAAACGACAGCGTACATTACTGGTGACCCTCTCATTCGCTGATTGCGCAAGGGGATATGCTAGCAGGGTCTCCCTGGTGCGTCAACGCACAGTACCTGCGCCTGCACCCACCGGGAACACTCAGGGTTCCGCACGCCCGAACACGCCCTGGCGACCCTCGATCAGCACGCAGACGTCCGTCGGAGCGCACTTCTCGTCCGGAACGATAGCGACCTGCTTGCCGGTCTCCGCGCGCATGATCGCCACGATGTTCTGTCCCGGCGCCATGAGCAGGTCATACGTCTCAGGATGCACGCCGAACAGGTATGCCGGGCTCTTGCCGGAGCCGAGGATCTCACGCATGCGCCGCTCAACCGCTATCCGGCGTGTCGGCTGCGAGAGCACGCGTCCCTCGCCGGCACAACACGGGCACGGCTCCGTCAAGATGCCGTACAGGCCGTCGGTCACGTTCTTCCGGGTCATCTCGACCAGGCCGAGCTTGCTGATCTCCGTGACGCGTGTCTTGGTGCGATCTCGCTCCAACGCCCGGGTCAGCCTCTGCAGGACCTCCGCCTTGTGAAACGAATCCTCCATGTCGATGAAGTCGATCACGATGATACCGCCGATGTCGCGGAGCCGGAGCTGCCGTACGACCTCCTCGGCGGCCTCGATATTCGTGCGGAAGATGGTCTCTTCGAGGTTCTTGCGCCCGACGAACTTCCCCGTATTGACGTCAACGGCGGTAAGGGCCTCGGTCTTGTCGATGCTGATGTGCCCGCCACTCAGCAGCATCACGACGCGCTTGAGAGCCGAGTCGATGGCGGGCTGGAGCCCGAAGGCATCGAAAAGGGGCGTCTTGTCCCGGTAGAGCGTCACACGCCGTGCGAGATCCGGCGACGTCTTCTTGAGGAACGAGACGACCTTCTCGTAGGTTGCCTTGTCGTCTACCGCAAGCCGCTTGAAGTCCTCCGAGAACACGTCTCTGACCAGCCTCAGGGCCAGATCCATCTCGGTGTAGATGACTTCAGGAGCAAGCCCCTCTTGCGCCTGGTGGTGGACCCGCTTCCACAGACGCGAGAGGAAATCGAGGTCGCTGACGAGGTCGCGTTCGGTCGCGCCGACGGCTACGGTCCTCACGATGACCCCTACGCCCTTGGGCACGTGCGGATCGATGATCGCGTGAAGCCGGTCTCGTTCGTCCTCGGCGATCTTGCGCGAAACGCCTACGAACTCCGAGAACGGCATCAGCACGAGGAAGCGACCGGGAAGGGTGATCTCCGTCGTGACCCGCGCGCCCTTCGTGCCCATCGGGTCTTTGAGCACCTGCACCATGACCTGCTGGCCGGGCTTGAGCATCGTCTGAATGTCGCGCCTGGGGAGGTCGTCCATACCCTCAGGCGTGACCACTTCGTCGACATAGAGAAAGGCGTTCTTCTCGAGCCCGATGTCCACGAATGCCGCCTGCATGCCCGGCAGCACGTCTTTGACCCTGCCGAGATAGACATTGCCCACGACCGACCGCTTGGGTCGCTCGATGTAGAGTTCGACAAGCTCGTGACCCTCGAGGAGGGCCACGCGTGTCTCGTTCGAATCGTGCGAGATGAGCATCTCGCGCAGCGGCTCGATCATCGCCGCTCTCTCCCGTCAGATAGGACGCCGGACACCCCCGTCCTTGTCCTCGATAAGGGTGTCCAGCCGGTTCACCTGCACGATCGCGCCGGTGATACCGCCGACAGAGAGAGCATGTCGTATGAGCACATCGGGTCGCAGGGAGCCCTGAGGGCCCATACGGGTCGTGATGTCCACGACGGTCTGCGATCCTACCGATCTGACGTGGGGCTCCTTCGGGAGACTCGTGGCCAGATCGAAAACCTTGGTCTTACGTTTGTGCTCCACACGCAGTTCACCCGCTGCGACAGTACACTCAAGAGCGTCGCGCACCGACTGTTCGTTCGCTCCTTCCCCTTCCACGATCACCTCGTACAGGGCCACCGTGCAGACCGCCGCCAGCGACGCCTCATGCGCGTCAACATAGCGCGCCTCAAGGACCGCGATATCCGACGGCAGCGCCCCGTCCAGTAGAGCAAGGACATCGTGCACCGGCAGATAGCGCGTCAGCCACACATCGAGATACTCATGCGCTCCCGACGTCCCGACAGGAAGCGCAGGCCCGAAGGCGACCTTCATGTGCGGGCTGAACCCTTTGGTGACAGCATACGGCAATCCCGCACGGCGCGCACCGCGCTCAAGCGCATGGGTCAGCTCAAGGTGCGAAAGATGCCGCAAGCGACCGCACTTGCCGTAGCACAGGCGGAGCCTGAACTCACCGGGCGCCATCACGAACACCTCCCGTCACGATCTCGACTCCAAGTCCCTCGGAGCCGCAGACACCGCAACCGGTGCATGCATCGACCGAGCAGTCTTCGGTCGTCTTCGCTTCGAGCGCGCGTTCGTACTCATGCCAGAGGTAGGACTCCGAGACGCCGACCGACACCCTCGCCCACGGCAAGGGCTCGCCCCGGTCGTAGACACGGCCCGCGACGGCGTCCGGGTCGACGCCCTCTGACGCGAAGGCCTCAAGCCATCTGGACAACGAGAATCTCTCTGTCCAGGCGTCGAAGCGCGCTCCACCCCGCCAGGCGGCCTCGATCACGGCGGAAAGCTCCCGGCCACCCCGGGCGAGCGCACCCTCAAGCAGCGATACGTCCGCGTCATGCCACGCCAAATCCACGCCTTTGCGCGGCATGGAATCGCGCAGTACCGTCTGCCGCCTTCTGATCTCCTCGCGCGGTATCTGGCCGTACCACTGAAACGGCGTGTGTGCTTTGGGCACGAACGTCGAGACCGAGACCGCCACACGCACGGACCCGCGCTGATCGACCGGAGTGGCCTCCCGAGCTGCGCGAAGCACCCGCGCGGTCAGTTCGCCGATGCCGCGAACGTCCTCGTCGGTCTCGGTGGGCAGTCCGATCATGAAATAGAGTTTGAGCCGGCGCCACCCTGCGCTGAAGGCAGCTGCGACCGTGGAGAGAAGGTCCTCCTCGGTGACGTTCTTGTTGATGACGTCGCGCATGCGCTGCGTGCCCGCTTCGGGGGCGAAGGTCAGTCCGGACTTGCGACCCGAACCGGACACCAGACGCGCAAGCTCGATGCTGAACGCGTCGACTCGCAACGACGGCAGCGACACGGAGACACCGGTACCCTCCAGCCGCCGGGAGAGGCGGCGCAGCACGTCGGCTATCTGCGAATGATCGGCGCTCGAGAGCGAGGTGAGCGAGACCTCGTCGTACCCCGTGCAGCGCAGCGCTTCGATAGCATCGCGGACGATCTCGTCCGATGACCGCTCTCGAACGGGCCGGTAGATCATGCCTGCCTGACAGAAGCGGCATCCCCGGGTACACCCGCGAAGGATCTCGATGGCCACGCGGTCGTGGACGACGTCCATGAACGGCACGACGGGACAGGTGGGCGGGTCGTACGCGCCGAGGTCGGCAACGACCCTCTTCGTGACCCTCGTCTCCATCGCATCCGCCGAGGAGTGCACCGACGGCACGTACATCCCACCGATGGTCGCGAGCGCGGCGAGTATCTCCGCCCGGCCCGCGCCGGCGTCCCTCGCAGCCCTGTGGACCGAGATGATCTCCCGGATCGCATCCTCGGCCTCGCCGATGAGGATCGCGTCGAAGAACGGTGCGACCGGCTCGGGGTTGACCGCGCAAGGGCCGCCGCCGATGACCAGCGGATGCGTTCCGTCGCGCTCGGCGGCCGCCAGCGGAATGCCGGCGAGGTCGAGCGCCTCGAGGATGTTCGTGTAGGTGAGCTCGTAGGGCAGCGTGATGCCGATGAGATCGCACTCGATCAGCGGCGTCGCGGATTCGAGCGTGAACAGCGGCACCGAGCTCTCACGCATCGCGTCGATCATGTCGATCCATGGCAGGTAGCAGCGCTCCGCCGCCACCTCCGGCATCGCGTTGATCCGCTCGTAGAGGATCGCGAGCGCCTGGTTGGCCATCCCGATCTCGTACGCATCGGGGTACAGGAGGGCAGCCCGGTACGCCACATCGTGTGCGCGAACCGCGCCCCACTCCGAATCGATGTAGCGAGCCGGCCGCTCGACTCGTGAAAGCAGCGGCTCGACGGCACGCCAGACACTACTCACCGTGCAACGTCTCTCCCGCGTCAGAGGGCAGCGCGGCGGGCTCCCGCAGGCCGGGGGCTTTGGCTGCGGTGTCGCCATCCGGCGCCGCGGCAAGGCGACGAGCCTCACGGCGTGAGATGGAACGGAGCTTTGCAGAGACCTCGGCCCGCACGGCATCGATGCGACGTCGAAGCCCCTCGACGTCCACCTCGCCCTCAAAGTACTTGATGGCCGCGTAGCCCATCGCGATGGTGCCCGTGTAGCCGATACCGCCCTTGACCGCCCACCCGAAGCCGGGAACCACGCCCACGACTTGACGTGCGACCGTCCTGAGCGCGAATCCGCCGCCGACCACAGCGAGCAGCTCCCTGGCACGCTCGGTGCCGACGCGTTCGCCGTACGCGGCGGCGATCTGCAGGACCATCTTCGCCTGATTCGCCGTCATGAGGGGCATGTCCGCACCGGGAATGAAGACGACCGCGCCGATGACGGCATTCTGAAACGCAGTGCTGCGCACAGCCTCGACGGCGACCGCACGGCGCATGAACGCGAAGTTGGCGGCGAGTGCGAGTCGCTTGCCCTGCACCCGCTCGGTGAGCCAATCGCCCAGGTCAACCTCGATGAGACGGCGGGGATCGATGTCCGTCAGCGTGTCGCGGTACGGGTGCGCAAGCGCGTCTGCAGTGACGGCAGGGTCCCCGGCAAGCGCGATCGCGACCACGGGCACGGCCCGCTCTCGTGCCTCGGCAAGCGAATCCGCCAACGAGGTACCGCACGAACCGCAGACGCCGACAACAGCGTCAGAGGCGGGGTCGACGATGAGCCGGGTACCCGGCTCGGCCACCTCGATATGCAGCTTCGCGTTCGCGGTGTGCGGACGCAGGGCCGTGCGCACAGCGTCCACGAGCTCGTTCGGCGCATCGGCCTCCACAAACACCGCGATCCGAACGGTCTTCTCGCGTTCCTTCTGTATCTGCGACCCGCTCTTGACCAGGTCGGCGACGTCAATAGGTAGGCGCATTGCGCTCCCTCCTTGGCGATACTCACGCGCCCTTGCGACGCGACCAGACGGACAGTAGCATACCCACCCCTGCCAGGTTGGTGACCATGAACGACGAACCGAAGCTCATGAACGGCAACGGGATACCCGTGATGGGCATGAGCCCGACGGACATGCCCACGTTCTCCAGGATCTGGAACGTCCACATGCTGATGAGGCCCGCTGCGATGAGCGACCCGAACAGATCGTGCGACTGCGCGGCGATCTCGAGCGCCGTGATCAAGAGCACAAGGTACAGGCCGAGGAGCACCACCGCACCTGCGAACCCCAACTCCTCGCCGACGACGGAGAATATGAAGTCCGTGTGGCGTTCGGGCAGGAAGTTCAGATTGCCCTGCGTACCTGAGCCCAATCCCTGTCCCTTCAGTCCGCCCGAGCCGATCGCTATCTTGGACTGCGCCAGGTTGTAGCCGGCTCCCTTCGGGTCGAGCGAGGGATCGACGAAGACCAGTAGCCGGTTCTTCTGATAGGTCTCGAGCAGGTCCGCTTGGAGCACGACACCGATTCCGATGACACCGACGAGGGCGATCACGAGGAACCAGCGCGGCTGCATTCCTCCGATGAGCAGCATCCCCAGAGTGATCGCAACGAACACCAGACCCGTGCCCAGGTCCGGCTGCAGGAGGATCAGGCCGAGCGGTAGGGCGAGGAATCCCATGACTTTCGCCACGTCGCGCGGGCTGTCCAGGCGGCCCTTGAACTGGGCGATGACGATGGCCATGATCAGGATCGTCACGAGCTTCGCCGGTTCCGAGGGCTGGAACAGCCTGAAGCCCCCCACCTGCAGCCAGGAGGTAGCGCCCTTGGCGGTATCGCCCAGGCCGGGGATTCTCGGCGAGATGATAAGGAGCGCATTGAGCAGGACGAGCGGTCCGAGCCACCCCTTGAACCCCCGGTAGTCGATCAACCAGGCCGCGGCCAGCGGTACCAGACCGATCGCCAGGCCGATGAGATGGCGCCTGAACAGCGCGTCGCCCGAGCCCATACCCGACGTCGCCGACTGCACCATGACACTCCCGTACAACACCAGGAGCGCCACAACGCTCAGCAGCGGCATGTTCGCCCAGCGGGCCACTCTGCTCTGTTCGTTTCTCACCACGCGCTACCTCGAGGCGTCCGTCGCAGTGACATGCTCGACCGGCAGGCCGAGGAGTGCTGCCAGGATCTCCCTGGCCGCAGGTCCGGCGATCGAGCCGCCGTGCCCGCCCTGCTCGATGAGTACCGCCACCGCATAGCGCGGCTCGTCGGCCGGAGCGTAGGCCGTGAACCACGCGTAGTCGTCCTTCTTGGCCACCTCGGCGGTCCCGGTCTTCCCGGCGACCTTCGCGCCGAAGCCCCTGAACGCGTCCTTCGCGGTTCCTTCGCTCACGACGTCTTCGAGAGCCCTGCGCATGATCGCCAGGTGCTCTGCGGAGACCTGCGGCGTGAATGCGACCTCGGTCTCGACCGACTTCACGGCCTCCCCCTTCGAGTCCAGGACCTCCTTGAGGACATGGGGCCTCACAACCCGGCCACCATTGGCTATGCCGGCGTATGTCGAAGCGACCTGCAATGGCGTGGCGAGAACATCGCCTTGCCCGATGGAGAGGTTGACCGTATCGCCCGGGAGCCACCTGATGTACTCGGGGTAGTCGGCGTTGAACTCGGCCTTCCACCGGGCATCGGGCATGCGCCCGGCGACTTCCCCGGGCAGATCAATGCCGAGACGCGACCCGTATCCCCATTGGCTCGCGTACTTCTGGAGCTTCTCGTCCTTCTGCTTGTAGAACTCGTAGCCGATCTCATAGAAGACCGTATCGCAGCTGTCCACGATGCCTTGACGGAAACTGATGCCACGGTGTCCGGTGCGCTTCCAGCAGTACTTCGGCCACTGCTCCCCCATCTCCGTCCACTTCCCGGGACAGTAGTACCCGGACCATTCGCCGGTCACGCCATGGGTCAGACCTGCCAGTCCCGTGAACGCCTTGAAGGTGGATGCGGGCGGGTAGAGCGCCATGATCGCCCGGTTGTTGAGCGGGAATTCGCTCTCCTTCGCGTTCAGCTTCTCCCACTGCGCGGTCGAAATGCCGCCGAGGAACACCTTCGGGTCGTAGGTCGGAAGGCTCGCCATCGCGAGCACTTCGCCGGTCTCGACATCGAGCGCCACCGCAGCGCCCGCCCGTGCGTTCGGAAACTCGTCGCGGTGGGCTTCGACGAGAGCCGACGCGAGGGCCTGCTCGGCTACCCTCTGCACGTTGACGTCGAGCGTGAGCATGATATCCCGGCCGGGATTCGGATCGACCTGCTCGATGTCCTTGCGCGGACGGCCGGTCGCATCGACCTCGATGCGCTTGTATCCCTTATCGCCCTGCAGCACGGATTCGAACTGGCGTTCCGCCCCTGTCTTGCCGACCTGGTCGCCCAGCGCGTAGCCCTGGAACTCCTCCTCGGCGAGCTGATCTTCGGAGACCTCCCCTGTGTAGCCGAGGACGTGCGCCGCCAGCGAGCCCTGCGGGTACTCCCGAACTGCAAGGACCTGGACCTCTACGCCCGGGAACTCCGCTTCGTGTTCGGCGAGGAAGGCGACGACTTCCGAAGGGGTGTCGATCATCACGACCCTGGGACGAAGCGCCTCCTCCTTGACGGACGACACCCGCTCGCGAATCTCCTCGACGGGCATGGCGAGCACGGTGGACAAGCGCATCAGCAGCTCATCATCGTCCTTGGCCGAAGCAGGCACGCTGACCGCCAACGTGGGCCGGTTCGTCACGAGCGGCACGCCGTTGCGGTCGAGGATGCGTCCCCGTGGTGCGTCCACGCTTATCTCGCGGACACGGTTGTTGTCGGCCAAGGCGGCGTAGTCGTCGCCGGACAGCACCTGCATGCTCCACAGCCTGACGAACAGGGCGCCGAGTACAAGGAGGACGACCAGGCCGAGAGCCGCGAAGCGGCCTTTGAGATCCTGGCGGAAGTTGGGCATCTATCAGACTCCGTCAAGCCGGCAGCTCCGGCGTCATCTGCGGAAACGAGAAACGGCCTACACCATACGGCGAAAGGTCGTCACCGAGCGCTCTGGTCGCAAGAAGCGAGCCAACCAGGGGTAGACCAGCAGCGCCAGGACTCCATTATATACAGCCGCCGGCAGCATCACGCTCGTGAAAGCGGCCCAGAACGGGGCTCCCTCTCCGAGCACAGACAGCACCAGCCCGTACGAGACCTCGGCCAGCAGACTCGCCGCAAAGACGACGGTGACCGGGAGCCGCCAGCCCTCGGCGAACATGTTGGCCGACAACGAGCCCGCAAGGTAGCCGACCGACGCCAACACGAGCGGGCCCGGACCTATGGGGCCGCTTCCGAGCACGTCGAAGACGAGTCCGGCGACGAATCCGGCGGCCGCACCCGCCTCAGGCCCCTCGGCGAACGCCAGGATGAGAACCACCAGCAGAAGGATGTTTGGGACGACCGGCCCGATCGCGATGTTCGGAGCGGCGGCGACCTGCAGAACTGCCGCGATGAACAGCGCGATGGCGGTCGGGGCGGCCCGGTTCATTCGCCGCCTCCGAACTCCGGCTGGGGAGGCGCACCCGTGAGCACGAGAACCTCCTCCAGGCCCGCGAACCGGGCCGAGGGACGCACGACGATTCGCGGGTACAGGTCGTTGTCGTTCAGTTCGACCGCAGAGACCTCGCCGACAAGCAGCCCTTTCGGATAGACGCCGCCCATACCCGAGGTCTGAACGACGTCTCCGACCGTGATGGTCGCATCCCGGCTCACGTACTCCATCCCGAGGTCGCCGGAGATGGACCCGCGGATGATTCCCTCCGCGCGACTGCTCTGCAGCATCGCCGCGACACCGCTTCGCTGGTCGCTGATCAAGCGGACTTTCGCGGCGTGAGCTGTGACCTCGATGGTCTGGCCGAGGAGGCCCTCCGGTGCCAGAACCGGCTGGCCGACCCTGATCCCATCAGCTGAGCCGCGGTCGATCAGGATGGTCCCCTCCCATGCCGTGGCCGGTCGGCCGATGACCCGCGCCCCGACCGATTCCAGTTCGAGTGATTCGACGAACCCGACAAGCTTGTGCAGGCGCTCGTTCTCGAGCCGGGCCTCCTCAAGCTCTGCGACTCTGCCCCGGAGCTCGGTATTCTGCGCCCGGAGCTCAGCGAGGGTCGATCTGGACACACCGAGTCCCGAGAACAAGCCGACCACGGCGCGCGCGGGCGTGAACGTCCACTGACCCACTGTCGCGACAGGCGCGGCCAGCGACTGAACGCCGCGACGCAGCGCGTGAAGGGGGCCGTTCTCTCCTTCACGGAAGTAGACCGTAGTGATGATGAGCGAGGCCACGACCAGCGCGACGAGCAACAGCGGGCCGCCGCCGGACTTCTCGGTGTCGGGGAGCTTCATGAGCGGGCGACCATCCCTACCGGGCGCCGGTCAGGACCTTCTTGAGCGCATCGATCTCCTCGAGCGCCATGGCAGACCCGTCAACGACGTTGGTCAGGGCGTTCTCGGAGACATGCACGGGTATGCCCGTCTCATGCTTGAGCCGCTCGTCGAGCCCCTTGAGCAGCGATCCGCCGCCGGTGAGCACGATGCCATACTCCATGAGGTCGCTTGCCAACTCCGGCGGCGTCTGTTCCAGGGTTGCCTTCACTGCGGAGATAATCGCAGACAGCGGCTCCTCGATCGCTTCACGGATCTCCTCGGACTCCATCGTGATCGTCCTTGGCAGGCCGGTCAGCAGGTCGCGACCGCGGACCTCGACGTCGATCTCCTCGAGCAGGGGCCAGGCGCTTCCGATCTCGAACTTGATCTCCTCGGAAGTGCGCTCGCCGATCAGCACGTTGTACGCGCGCTTCACGTGGTGGATGATCGCCTCGTCGAATTCGTCGCCCGCGATGCGGATCGATTGAGCTACGACGATTCCGCCCAGTGAGATGACGGCGACCTCGGTCGTACCGCCACCGATGTCGACGACCATGTTGCCGGTCGGCTCCTGAATGGGCAGACCGGCGCCGATCGCGGCCGCCATCGGCTCTTCGATGAGGTAGGCCTGACGCGCACCGGCCTGCATGGTGGCCTCGAAGACGGCGCGCTTCTCGACCTCGGTCACTCCCGATGGCACGCAGACGACGACGCGAGGCTTGGGCTGCCACGGGAAACGCTTGACCCGCGTCTTGTTGATGAAGTAGCGCAGCATGGCCTCGGTAACCTCGAAGTCGGCGATGACGCCGTCCTTGAGAGGCCGGATGGCGACGATGGACCCCGGGGTACGTCCGAGCATCCTCTTGGCCTCGATGCCGACGGCCAGAACGCGCTTGGAGTCCTTCTCCACCGCGACCACAGAAGGCTCGATGAGAACGATGCCGCGACCACGAACAGAGACAAGCGTGTTGGCGGTGCCGAGGTCAACGGCCATATCCCCGCCCCACGAGTTGAAGAACATATCGATAAGCGACACGGTCGCCCTTCTCTCCTTTCGCACCGGCCGCATCAGCGGCCGGGCAGGTCAGGCGGTACCTCACTGGCACCGTGAGCACGCGAAAACCGCCCGTCGGTCGTCCCCGGCCGACAGCCCATCGTGCAAACCGGCACAAGTGTAGCATAGCGATTCGCGGCTCAAGCATACGATATGGAAACATCGCGCAGGTAGATGGCATAGCCGGCCGCTGCCGGACCGCTCACATCAAGCCGGCCTCGCGCATGCTCTGATGGCGTCCGTCATCCCCGATGATAACGTGGTCGAGCACTTCGATGCCCAGAACGTCTCCCGCCTTCACGAGGCGCCGTGTCAGCTGGATGTCCGCACCGCTCGGCGTCGGGTCGCCACTCGGGTGGTTGTGGAGCACGACCACCGAGGCAGCCGACACGCGAACTGCGTCCCGAAACAGCTCGCGCGGGTGCACGATCGAAGCGTTCAGGCTGCCGATCGAGACCTCGAAGACCCTGAGCAGCAGGTTCTTGGTCGACAGCGCCAGCGCCCAGAAGTGCTCGCGATCGCATCCCCTGAGCTGCGGACCGCAGATCTGGACCACGTCCTCAGGCGTGTGAACCGCGGGCCTGGACGACGGACGCCACGAGCCCGCGCGACGGCTCATCTCCAGACATGCGAGCAGTCTGGCAGCCTTCGCGGGACCCACGCCGGGAAGGCCCGTCAGCTCATCGCCACACGCGCGCCACAACTCATGGGCGGTGGGATACGACTCGAGCACGATTCTCGCCGAGGAATCGCACTCCTCCCCCATCATCACGGCGATGAGCTCCGCGTCGGACACGGAGTCCGCCGAGCCGTTCAATACGAGATCCCGTGGCGACCGGAAACTCCCAACCACGCGTGGAGCCATGCTCCACCCCCTAACCTACACCGCCGACAATGATCGCGAAGGGAGTCGGGAGAGCAGGAGACGGGCGGAGTACCCGATGACGAGCCCCGAGGGGAGGCTCAACGCGAGGGAAAGCGGCAGCAGCAGTAGCGGAGCGGTCGACCCGCTCAGGAGAACGGCGACCACGAGTTGAGCAGATACATGCGCAACTGAGCCGCCCAACGAGACACCCAGAACCGAGAAAGCACGCGAGCGCGCGAGCAGCAGCATCACGCCCGCGGCAGCCGCCCCGCCGGCGGCTGACAGCATCCCGACGGGCCCCAACAGCGTGCCGGTCGCAAGACCCACGACGACGACCCGCATCAGCGAGATAGTGATACACCATCTACCTCCGAGCGTGACCAGGGCGATCACGACCGCGACGTTCGCCAGTCCGATACGAACCCCGGGAACCGGAAAGGGGGGCAGCATGGTCGCCTCCGCAAGACCGAGGCACGAGGCGAACGCCAGAAGCGCCGCCGCCAGAGCGAGTTCCTGAGCGGAGATGTCAGCGCGAGACCGCATCGAGCTCACCGCCGCGCACCCTGCCGAAGACCACCGTGACGCCATTGGGGGCGCACACGATGGGCCTGCCAGCCCTGAGGGCGCCCGAACGTACGCAGAGCTTGTCTGCGCAGGTCGATGAGTCAACCCGCACCGCCCCGGCCACAGCCCTGAGCACTACCTCGCCGTCTCGTCCCTGAACGCGATATGTCGCGTTCTCGGACAGATCGATCACGGACCGACCGTCCGGACCGCGAACGATAGCGGTCCCCGCAGAAGAGCCCGCGGCGAGACGAGTGATCGGTACAGCGAGCACCGCGAGTGCCACGAGAGCGACCAAAAGCAGCCGGTCTGCCGGCGTCATGGCTGCTCACCAGGCTCGCCCGGCGACTCCGAAAGCGCCAGCGCCTCCTCATCGGACATCGGCGTGAAGCCGGGAACCGCTCCTGCCGCTCCGTCGATGGCGGCCGCCGGAGCAACCGACTCGCGCCCGCTGAGATCGATGCAGTCCTGCGGGCACGCCTCCACGCAGCGGCCACACCCGATGCATGCGTCGAAGTCCACGACAGCCAGCCACTCCACCACGTGAATCGCGTCCACCGGACAGGCCTTCTCGCACTTCTTGCAGGCAATGCAGCACATCGAGCAGTACGACTTGCGGAGCTTCGGCCTGTCATGTGATGAGCATCGCACGGCGACGGGACCGAGACTCGGGGCCATGGCAAGAAGGCCCGAGCCGCCCCGTGGACACTCGCGAACGCAGATCTCGCAGCCTGTGCACAGGTTCAGGTCGACCACAGGCAGTCCTCGCGCGTCGATGGCCATCGCGCCAAACGGGCAGGCCGCCACGCAGTCTCCGTAGCCGAAGCAGCCCGCAGGACACACCAGGTCACCGCCGGCCAACTTGGCGACCGACCCGCATGACATCAGGCCCGAGTAGGCGAACGCGCGCCCGGCATTCGTGCCTCCGCCGCAGCGTCGCTGGCTCACCAGTGGGAGTACTGCGCAGCTCTCGACCCCCAGCGCCGCGGCGACCGCATCCGCCACCTGCTGACCTCCCGCGGTACACGCCGTCACCGACACCTCCCCGGCGACGATCGCCTCGGCAGCCGCGAAGCAGGAGGGGCGCCCACATGCACCACAGTTTGCTCCCGGGAGGGATGACAGCACCGCCTCGATCCGCGGATCGGATTCGACCGCGAACCTGCGAGAGGCGACAGCGAGCATGCTCGCGGCGACCATCCCCACGATGGCCAGAGCCCCGATTGCCTTGGCGACGAGCACGAGATCCACGTAAGTCTCCTAGATGCCGAACAGGCCGCTCAGGCCCACATAGCCGAAGGACAACAGACCCGCTGTGATGAAGGCCATTGGCGTTCCCTTCATCACAGCCGGCACAGGCGCGACGTCCAGCCGCTCGCGCAGTGCCGCAAAGGTGATGAGCGCGAAGCCGAACCCGATCGCGACTCCCAGCGTATAGACGACAGCCTCGCCGAAACCGAAGTTGTACGCGAGGTTCATCTTGAAGTAGCCCGGCTTGGTCGCCTCGGTAGCTGCAGCGAGCACCGCGCAGTTCGTCGTGATCAGCGGCAGGAAGATGCCGAGTGCACGGTACAGCGCAGGACTCGCCTTGCGCAGGTACATCTCGACGAACTGGACCAGAGAGGCGATCACGAGGATGAACGCCGGGATGTAGAGGAACTCCCCGACCCCCAACGGGACCAACAGCCAGTTCCAGATCACCCACGTCGCGGAGGACGCCAACGTCATGACGAACAACACCGCACCCGCCATGCCCACCGACGTCTCCATCGTTCCCGACACCCCGAAGAACGGGCACAGCCCGATGAATCGAGTCAGAAGGATGTTGTTCACCAGTGCTGCACCGATCAGCAGCAAGGCGAAGTGCTGAAGGAGCTCCATCATTTCCGCCCGCCCTCCTCGATCGTGCAGTGCAGCGAGGTCTCCACGACGCGTCCGTGGATGCGCCGGTTGATGACGCCGGCTCCGGCGACCATGAACCCGAAGATGATGAACGCACCGGGAAACAGCAGGACGATGCCCGGTCCCCGATACCACGAAGGTAGTGCCACAAGCATCTGCCCCATGAACTCGAGGCGCCCGGTCCCGACGAACTCCCTGATGGCCGCGAGAAGGATGATCACGCCACCGAAGCCGAATCCCATTCCAAGACCATCGGCGATCGCGAGGCGCACCGGGTTGTTGTACGCGAACGCCTCGGCCCGACCGAGGATCGCGCAGTTGACCACGATAAGCGGGATCCATACCCCCAGGAAGGTGTACACGGCCGGGAAGAACGCATGCAGTCCAAGATCCACAACAGTGACGAAGGATGCTATGACGACAATGAAGATAGGTATCCTGACCTGCTGCGGAACCAGAGAACGAATCGCCGAGATGAGAGCGGTCGACGAGGTGATCACGAAGACGACAGCCGCCCCCATGAAGAAGGCACCTTCGAACTTGGTTGAGACCGCGAGCGTCGCGCACAGGCCGATCATGAGTACGGTCAGGGGATTATCGACAGAAAGGCCACGCCGGAAGGTAGAGAGCCACTCACTCACGTTCGCCGCCCCCGTTCTGCTCTGAAAGGACGTCCCGGTAGACGTATCCGGCGGCAAGGACTCCGGCACGGACGCCAACGGAGGACTTGGTCGCTCCGGATATCGCGTCGAAGGCCTTTGCGGACCTGTCGATGTCGGCCCCGTCCCACTCGTCGAACTGGTCCATGAACTCGGCATCCTCCAAGACGCTACTCCCCAGTCCCGGGGTCTCACTGTGTGTGACGATGCTGACGCCGGTGACTTTCCCGTTTCTATCCAATCCCACAACCAGCTGGATAGGACCGCCGTAGCCACGCGGTCCGCAGCGTATCGTCCAGCCGATCTCGCCGGATTCTGTGGAGGCGACCCACACTCCGGACACGGGAGTGTCGCCGGCGGCGGCGTCTGCTCGCTCGACCAGATCCTCCTCGAGCGCTTCAAACGAGCTCGCTCCCGGGAGAGCCGCGAGCAGGGCCCGTTCCTCGGCAGCCTTCTCCTGAGCGAGAATGCGCTCGTACGTCGCGCCGTACGTGAACGCAAGCGCTGATGCGGACGCCACACATGTGACGAGCACTGAGAGCAGCATGTTCACGGGGGTGGAGGCAGCACGACTGCTCATTTCTCGCCCCCCCATCCGAACGTCCGCACAGGCACCATGCGATCGATGAGCGGCACGAGGCCGTTCATGAACAGAATCGCCCAGGTGGTCGCCTCCGGAGCAGGCCCGAAGAAGCGCGCGACCACGTTGATAAGGCCGCACCCGCAGGCGAAGATGAAGCGGCCGCGGCGGGTCATCGGCGACGTGACGTAGTCAGTGGCCATGAAGAACGCACCAAGCATCACGCCACCGGCCAGAACGTTGAAGGCCGGGTCGGAACCGAACGCCCACGAGAGTACGGCGACGGTCCCGACGTAGCCCACGGGGATCCGCCAGTCAATGATGCCCTTGGCGATAAGGACAAGACCGCCGAGGATGACTGCGGCGGCCGCGACCTCGCCGATCGAGCCTTCGAGGTTGCGGAACAAGAGCGGAGAGTACTGTGCCTGCAGATCGAACGCATATCCACCCGAAGCAGAACGATCCGCAGCAGAAAGCGCAAGCCTGGTCGCACCACTGATCGCGTCGAGCGTCTCTGTACCCGCGAGTTCCAGGCCCCGGAACCACCCGCCGGGGACCTGTTGTTGCGACAGAACCCCGGGCCACGACATCGCGATGAAGGCCCGACCCACGAGCGCGGGATTGAAGAGGTTCCAGCCCAGTCCCCCGAAGAGCTGCTTGGCGAGAGCGATCGAGACCACGCCGCCGACGACCACGATCCACAACGGCGTCCGCGGCGGCAGGGCGAGCGCGAGTAGAAGGCCGGTCACGAGTGCACTGCCGTCCATGAGCGTGTGCGGGCGCTTGAGCGCCGCATTCCACGCCCATTCGGTCGCGAGGCATGTGCCGACACTCGCGAGAAGCACCCACGCGGCAGTCCATCCCATGTACGCGACGGAGAGCACGGTGACCGGTGCGAGTGCCGCCACGACCCACAGCATGATACTCGTGACGCCCTCGGTAGCAGCTACGTGGGGAGATGGGGCGATGCTCGGGAGCTGCCGTGAGGTCTCCTCGGCGCTCATCTGCTCTTCCCCCTTTCGAGGTGCGCGTGCTTCGCGCGGCGTATGAGCTGCACGAGAGGGCGACGCGTCGGACACACGTAGCTGCAGCACCCGCACTCGATGCAGTCGAGCGCATGAAGCGCTTCGGTGCGATCCCAGTTCGAGAGGTTCGCGTAGATGCCGAGGGAGAACGGAAACAACGACATGGGGCACACGTCCGAGCACCGCCCGCACCGGATACACGGTTGATCGCCGTAGACCGCCGGCGCAGTCTCGCCCGGGGTAAGGACGACGATGCCGCTGGTCCCCTTGACCACCGGAACCTCAAGATCAGCCAGGCCCATGCCGGTCATCGGTCCACCCATGATGACCCTGCCCACCTCGCCCGAGAACCCCCCCGCCGCCTCGATCAGCGCGCTGACAGGCGTACCCAGCAAGGTCAGGAAGTTGCCGGGATTGCGAACGGCCCCCGTGACCGTGATGACCCGTTCGATAAGCGGCTTCCTGCGGGTTACGGCCTCGGAGATCGCTGCTGCCGTGCCCACGTTGTGAACCAGCGCGCTCACGCTCGCGGGAAGGGCCCCGTGGGGAACCTCCCTGCGCAGTAGCGAATAGATCAGCTGCTTCTCAGCACCTTGCGGATAGCGCGTGGGAAGCGAAAGAACCTCGACATCGTGATCCCCCAGCGCACGCAGCATCTCAGCGCATTCCGGCTTGTTGTCCTCCACTGCGATGAGGACACGCGAAGCCCCCACGGCATCGCGGATGATCTGCGCGCCCTGCAGCACAAGCCCGGGATGCTCGACCATCATCCTGTGGTCACACGCGAGGTACGGCTCGCACTCACAGCCGTTGAGGATCACCGTCTCGATCTTCATATCGCCGGGCGGTGAGAGCTTCACTTTCGACGGAAACGCCGCGCCACCCATGCCCACGATGCCGGCCCAGGCGACCATCTCGGTGGTGTCGATGGACAGAGGAACCGGTACCCAGCGATCGAAGCACTGCGTCGGGTCGGGCTCCACGACGACCGCCTGAGCGCGAGCACCGCTCGCCACCGTGACACTCTCGATACCGATGACAGTGCCCGTCACGGGGGAATGGACGGGAGCGCTTATGAATGCGTCGACGTCGCCCACCGGCTGTCCGCGCTCAACGCGATCTCCCTGTCCCACGAGAGGTGCGCAGGGCGCGCCGAGGTGCTGGCTCATGGGAATGACAAGTCGCTGAGGTATGGGAGCGCGCTCAATCGGGAACGACCGCACAAGGTGCTTGTGGTCGTCCGGGTGGATGCCGCCGCGAAACACGGAGCGCGCCAACCCAACCCCTTTCGCCGGCAACGGGTTGTCAGGGGTGTTCTACCCCGGATGCACGATTCCTGCCTCTTCTCCCGAACCCGCCCTGGCGAATTCGAGTGGTTCCCGGCGGACCACCGGGAAGATGGGGGCGGGGCAGGCGCCGTGCCCGCCCCGCCCCTGGTGACTAGCCGAAGAAGATGGCGATCTCGCGTTCAGCGGAATCCGACGAGTCAGAGCCGTGAACGATGTTGGCGTCGAGGATCAACCCGTAGTCGCCCCGAATCGTGCCCGGCGCGGCGTCGCGCGGGTTTGTGGCGCCCATGAGCTTGCGGCAGACGGCGACAGCCTCGGGACCGGAGATGACCATCTTCACGACGGGGCCCGAGGTGATGTACTCGACAAGGCCTTCATAGAACGGCTTGCCCGCGTGCTCGGCGTAGTTGGCTGCGGCCTGCTCGCGCGTGAGGACTCCAAGCTCCATGCGGTCGATCGTCAGTCCGGCATCCTCGAACCGCTGAACAACCCGGCCGATGAGCTTCCGCTCGACGGCGTCAGGCTTGATCATGATGTAGGTCGTCTGATTCACGTGCATCCTTTCGTCCGGTCCGCACGACCGCCCGTTGCGGCCGGCAGGTTCGCTCAGGGACTACTCCCTGTGGCTCTCCAGTCATTGGTGACTCCGCTCACTTTCCATCCCACGCCCTCGCGAGAAAGCGTGATCTCGTAGCTGAGCGGTGCCCCGTTCGCGGGGGTGATCATCACGTCGACCTTGGATGTCCTGGCCGCCCGGTCCACGGGTCCGACCTGGAACTCCTTGATCGGAGGTATCTTCGCCATCTCCTTGTCGATGTCGGCCTCCGGGACCGCGACCCAGAACGCATCGACCGCCGAGCCCTCGACGCGCGCCGACAGCATGCCGTCGACCGTCATCGTCTGCGTCGGGAACCCGAGCCCGGAGAAGTACATCGCTGCGGCCGTGCCCGCGACCACGACGATGGCGGCTACCGCTGTGGCCGCCGTCTGCCATGGACTGCGACTCGCCTGCCGGTCATCGCGCTCAGTCCGCCGCCGCTCTTTGTCGGCCACGCGCATCTCGGCATCCGTACTCGTGAAGAACGCCGTCTCGACGCTGTCCGCGTCCGGCACGCCACCGGCCGCGGCCGCGGCCGCAGTCGTCGGCGGTCTTGAGACCGCGGTTCCGCTCAAGGCTTCGAGCTCACCTGTCGACCAGCCGCCCTCGTCAACAGGTCTCAGCTCGGACGTGACCGGCGGTGTCTCACCGGTCTGCCAACCGTCAATCTTGACACGAGCGGACGCCGCCGTGCTAACGGCGGTCTTGCTCAGTTCGAATGCTTCGACCGCTTGCGTCGATAGCACGTGAGAGTGCAGCTGGCTCGCCTTCTCGAAGGCCTTGACCGCTTCGCCGTGCAGACCGAGGGCCGCGAAGGCGATACCCAGGTTCGCGAGGGCCTTGCCGCGACCTGTGTACGACTCGAAACCAAGAGCAGCCTTGTACGCCTCGACAGCGTCAGCAGGCCGCCGGAGGGCCATGAAACACAGTCCGAGGTTATTGAGCGCCTTGCCCGGAGCGGGGTTCTCGGCATCGAGAGCGGCCTGGCGGTACGCAACCGCGGCCTCCTCGAATCTCGACATCTCCACGAGCGCCCCGGCCAGGCCCTGAAGGGCCTTGTATCGAGTGGCGTACTCGGGGTCGTCCGCCGCGCGGCGGTACTCCTCGACTGCTTCAGCGTAGTCGCCCAGAGCCACGCGTGCAGCGGCGAGATTCGCACGCACCGAACCGTGCTTGAAGTACAGCTCGTCGCGGAGCGCGTGCCCGTAGACCGTTGCGGCGTCCGCGAATCGGCGAAGGCGCATAAGTGAGTTGCCCGCCATATGGTAGGCAGCACCGTTGCCGTCAGCGCCACGTCCGGCGGCCGCCAGGAAGCCCTTGGCGGATGTGCGGAAATCCCCTGCGTCGTAGGCCTGTTTGGCCTCGCTGAACCGGGCTTCGTCCACTGAACTCCCCGGCTAGTTGGCGTTCTCGATGGTGACGGACTCCATGACGTCGCCCACCGTGATGGACTTGACCACGTCCATACCCTCGGTCACCTGACCGAAGACCGTGTACTGACCGTCAAGGAACTGCTGGGCTCCCAGACAGATGTAGAACTGCGAACCGGCCGAGTCGGGGCTCTGCGACCGCGCCATGGCCACAGTCCCGTCCAGGTGCTTCCTGGCGTTGAACTCGGCCCCGAGGCGGTAATCCGGACCGCCCGTACCTACCATCGGGTCATCGGTCTTCGACAGCGGATCGCCGCCCTGGATCACGAAGCCCGGCTCGACGCGATGGAACTTGGTGCCATCGTAGAAGCCCTTCTGGGCGAGTTCGATGTACGCGGCGACGTGGTTGGGGGCATCCTCAGGATAGAACGTGAACTTGATGACGCCCTTGGTGGTCTTGATAACGGCAACTTCCTTGCCGTTCGGCTTGTACGCGGGGGTATACAACGGATCCTCCATAGGGTTGGTCGGTGTCTCGGCAGGCGGCTCTTCGGCCGCGGTCGGGTCCACGGCGGAATCGCCGGTCGCCGCCTTGTCCGGAGACGTGCTCTTGTCAGCGCATCCCGGAAGCATGAAGACGGCGGCAACGAGAACTCCGACGAGCGCGATCAGGGAAATCCAGGCGATTCTCGAGTACATAGAGTGACGGCCTCCCGGGTAGGAACTAGCTTGACGTCAACGCCGCATGGCGACGGCCAGTCACTCATTCTATCAGTGCTTACCCCGGCTGATAAGGAGTATGCTGTTCGCGTACCGAGGCTGCAGTCGTCGCGCGACTGAGAGGTGTGCGGCGCGCCGTTCTGTTTCACTGAGCCGAGGAGGAGATGCACTTGGGAGCACCAAGCACTGACAAGGTCCGCAACGTCGTTCTGGTCGGCCACGGCGGTGCGGGGAAGACCTCCCTGGCGGAGGCGATGCTTCATCTGGCCGGCGTCACCAAGCGCTTGGGCAGCGTCGACGACGAGCACTCGAATCTCGACTACGACGCCGAGGAAGTCCGGCGCAAGTTCAGCATCAACCTCGCGCTTGCGCCAATCACCCACAAGGGCGTCAAGATCAACGTCATCGACACTCCCGGATACGCCGACTTCATCGCCGATGCGATCGCCGGCATGGAAGCCGCCGAAATGGCGCTCTTCGTTGTGGACGCGGTCTCGGGCCCACAAGTGCAGACGGAACGACTCTGGAAGATCGCCGGCGAGATGGGAATCGCACGTGCGATCTTCATCAATCGCCTCGACAAGGAACATGCCGACTTCGACGCCGTCATGTCCGCATTGGATGACAAGTTCGGCCACCGCGTCGGAGCCGTCCAGATACCCATGGGTGCAGAAGCCGAGTTCCGCGGCGTCATCGACATCATCAGGATGAAGGCCTACCACCACGAAGGGGACAAGGAGGAGATTTTCGACATCCCCGCCGAGTATGTGGACTCCGCAGAGGCGTCCCGCGAGAAGCTCTGCGAGCTGGTCGCCGAGGCGGACGACGAGTTGATGGAGAAGTACCTCGAGGGTGAGCGGCTCAGCCAGGAAGAGCTCGAGACGCTCCTCGACAAAGCTATCGCCCAGGGGATATTCGTCCCGGTGTTCGTGGGTTCCGCCATCACGCTCCAGGGCGTCGCGGACCTGATGGACGAGATCGTCACGTTCTTCCCTCAGCCGACTGCTCACGGTCCCCTCAAGACCGTCGACGGCGGTGAGGTCCCGTTCTGCACCTCAGGTGAGGCGTCCGGCCACGTCTTCAAGACCGTTTCGGACCCGTATGTGGGACGCCTCTCGTTCATCAAGGTCGTCTCGGGCACCTTCACGCCGGGAACGGAGCTCGTGAATGCGCGCACCGGCAAGAAGGAGCGCATGGCCCACCTGTTCAAGATGACGGGCAAGGAGACAGAGGATATCGACGGTGCGCCAGCGGGCGATATCGTCGTCGTGCCCAAGCTCTCAGACACCCAGACCAACGACACCCTGTCCGGCAAGGGCGCCATCGAGTTCGCGAGCCTTCCCCTGCCCGAGCCGCTGTATCCCGTGGCCATTCTCGCGAAGACCAAGGCGGATGAGGACAAGCTGGGCACCGCCCTCAAGCAGATCGTCGATGAAGACCCGGCCTTGAGCATCCGCCGGGACGAAGAGACCCACCAGACGGTCCTTACCGCTATGGGCGACACTGCCGTGGATGTCGTACTGTCCCGTCTGCACGAACGCTTCCACGTCGAGGCCGAACTCGAGGACATCCGCATTCCGTACCGCGAGACCGCACGCAAGACGGCCAAGGCCCAGGGTCGCCACAAGAAGCAGACCGGTGGCTCCGGGCAGTTCGGTGACTGCTGGCTGCGGCTCGAGCCGAACGCGGGGCGCGGATACGAGTTCGCCGACGAGATCGTCGGCGGCAAGATCCCCCGCCAGTTCATTCCCGCGATCGATAAGGGCATCCAGGAGACCATGGTTCACGGCGTGCTCGCCGGGTACCCGGTCGTAGACGTCAAACTCGCTGTCTTCGACGGCTCGTATCACGCAGTCGACTCCAACGAGATGGCGTTCCGGACCGCGGCACGCATCGGATTCAAGGCTGTGGCCGAGCAGGCGGACATGGTGCTTCTCGAGCCGATAGCCACCCTCGAGATCGACGTGCCGGACGCATACGCCGGCGCGGTGATGGGCGATGTCAGCTCGATGCGGGGCCGTGTGCTGGGCATGGACACGCCGGGCGCCGGAATGCAGACGATCAAAGCGCAGGTACCGTATGCGGAGGTCGTTCACTACTCGCCGCACCTTCGCTCGATCACCAGTGGCACCGGTACGTACCGAATCAATATCGACTCGTACGAGCAGGTTCCGGGCGACGTCCAGAAGAGACTCGTGGAGCAGTACCTCAAGGAGCGTGCCGAGGGACACTAGTCGGTCCCGCAGTCGTCACGAGAACGAGAGGCCGGCTCCGATGCATCGGAGCCGGCCTCTCGGCGTGATGTATGGTGCCCTCGACAGGATTCGAACCTGTGGCCTTCTGCTCCGGAGGCAGACGCTCTATCCACTGAGCTACGAGGGCGAACACGCCTGAGCGCTCACGAAGATTAGCATACCCGCATCGCTGCGACCACAGGCTGTCGTCTTTCCGCAGCGCTACCGCTATCCTGATGTGTAGCCCCCGACACGGAGACCTCCGATGACGCATCGCCGAACTCTCGTGATCGCGAACCCGGCCGCCCGTCACGGCGAGACCGCCAAGCTCATCCCGGCGATCGAGCGCCTCTTGGGGCCGATTCCCCACCGCATCGTCAGCACTGCACACATCGGCCACGCGGCCGAGCTGGCGGCCGGTGCCGACGGCTACGAGCTCGTGGTCGCGGTGGGCGGCGATGGTACCGTCCACGAGGTCTTGAACGGACTGATGCGACACCCGGCTGAGAGCCGCCCGATCCTCGGGCTCCTGCCCACGGGCTCGGGCAACGACACGCGCCGCACCCTGGGCATCCCCACCGACCTGACGCGTGCGGCCTTTGCGCTCTCCGATGGTGAGGTCCGCAGTTTCGACGTGGGCGTCTGCAATGGCGTGTACTTCAACAACAGCTTCGCTGCCGGACTGGATGCGAAGGTCACAGCCAAGGCCGTAGAGTACAAGGTGACGACGCGGCGCTCCGGGCTCTGGCTCTACCTCACCGCGCTGCTCCACGTACTCTTCCGCGAACTCGAGAGCTTCCGCCTGAGTGTCTCGTTCGACGGTGAGCCGAGCTCCCTGTCCTCGTATCTGATCATGGCGGTCACAATCGGCCCCACGTACGGTGGCGGCTTTTTCATCACCCCTGATGCACAGCCGGACGACGGGCTATTCGACGTGTGTGCGATCGACCCGCTCTCTCTGCCTCAGGCCCTCATGCGACTCCCCTTCGTCGTATCGGGGCGACACACGCGCATGAAGCCTGTTCATATGTCCCGCCATCGATCGGTCCTGATCGAGTGCGACCACACTCTGCCGGCGCAGATCGACGGGGAGGTCCTGATGGAGCGGCGCTACGAGATATCGATACTCCCGGCTGAGATCAAGTGCCTCGTGCCGAGGAGCCGTCCATGAGAGGGTCCGGACTCGAATTCCTGCTCAACGTGGATCCCGCGACGCTGCCGATCGCGCTCGCGACCGCGGCCGGGCTGTTCGTCACGGCCTACCTGATCGGCTCGGTGCCCTTCGCCTACCTGATCGTCAAGGGCGTCACCGGCGAAGACGTCACTGAACACGGTACGGGCAACGTGGGCGCAATGAACGTCAAGCGGACAACCGGTTCGTGGGGCTGGTTCGCGGTCGCGATGCTCTCGGACGCGCTCAAGGGGCTTCTGCCGACCCTGCTCGTCGTTACGCTGCCGGCTCTCTACCTGAATGTGGACGTTGGTGAAACCCTCAACTGGAGCTCCTCGGCACGGGTCACGCCCTTGCTCAGCGCCGCGATTCTCGGACCGTCGGCGGTGGCGCTGGGGTGCGTGATGGGACACAACTACTCGTTGTGGCTCTCGATCCCGAAGCGGAGGGTGCTCGGCGGCAAAGGGCTCGCCACGGGCGCAGGAGCGCTCCTGGTATACGACTGGCGCTACTTCCTCATCGTGGTCGTAGCCGGCCTTCTGATGATCGCGCTCACGCGCTATATGATGGCGGGACAGGTGACCGCCGCCCTGGTCCTGCCCGTGTATGCGGTGCTCACGCAGCAACCGGACTGGCTGTTCACGGTCGCGCTCGGAGTGCTCGTGTACATCCGGCATCACCGTCGCTTCGTGGGACTGCTACGCGGCGACGAGCCGCGGATGTACATCAACGACAGGATGGGCCCCCGCGGCTGAACAGGCGAAACGAAGACCGGCCACCCCGAAGGGCGGCCGGTTGCACATCACTTCCGTGATCGCAGGGTCACGGCATCGAGATCGCTTCAGTCGGGCACGCGTCTACGCAGATAGCGCACTCGGTGCAATCGTCGGGTCGAGACAGGACGGCGACGTCATCGAGGTCGTAGCAGCTCTCGGGACACTCATCGACACAGATGCCACATGCGGTGCATAGATCGGCGTCCACAATCGGGATTGACATACGACGCATCCTTTCACGAGATTCCATGATTCCCCTGAGGGTGACGAGTATCATATCACGCGTCACGAGGGGCTAAAACGTCAGCTTGTCCGCGACCTCCGCCGGACTCCACAGGCAGTAGGAGTAGGTCCGATCGGTCAAGACGTCGGCCCGCTCTCGCTGCGCTCGCAGGCGCTCGAGCACCGCCTCGAGTTCGGCGACGAACGGCACGATCAAGGCCCCCAGCTCCTCGTTGATCGAACGGATACCCGCGCCCATCGACTTCTTATCGGCGCCCGGCAACGCGATCTGCGAGACCAGATCTGCCTTGCGAACGGCAAGCTCATGCGCGCGAACCTCGACCGCCCGATCCCCGAACTCGACCTCCGAGAGCATGGCGTCGGGGTTGTGACGGGCGCGGTTCAACCTGTCCTCGGCAGCTGCCAACTCATCGTCGGTGACCACTGCCGCGCCCAAGGGCAGGTGCAGCGTGAGCGTAGTCGTGGCGTACCCGGGAGACTCGACGCCGAAGAAGGACCGGATGACGTCGTCTGTCACCTGGTCGTAGCGCGCGCCCCCCATCCCGTGGATGAACAGATCCGCGAGGAGGACGCGTGTGAACAACGTCAGCACGAGCGCCTTGGGTGCCAGGCGGATCTCTGACAACGCTGCTGCGGCCTTCTCCCCGTCGTCTGCCGGAAACTCGCACACGTCGACCCCATCGGCCTGCACCACGATTCGCCCATCCCGGCGGTCGACCTGCGTGCTCCTTCGTCTGCCGTCAACGATCAGCCATAGTGGGGTCTCCGTCGTCTGCCCATCGGTCCGCAGATCCGGGAACGGCTGGGCGGTGGAGCGGGTGTTCGTCTGCCGGCGATACGCCGCAAGCGCCCCGTTGTAGCACGCAGCGAACTCCTCCGCGTTCATGAGCAGGTGAGCAGCGAAGCGCGAGAATACCGCGGAGCCGCACATCCGGCTGACCGGGAGTTCGAGATACCGCGAGCCCACCCCCGCCTCGTAGCGTCGACGGGCAATGGTCAGCAGCTCCGCCAGGTCACAGGCGTCACCGGCGCTGGATCGAAGCATGCCGCAGAACTCGTCGAACCGGCGTCCGGGCGCGGCAGCCGGCAGCGAGGCGAGCGTGGCTGCGCCTCGTGCGCAGAACTCCTCGATGACCGACGGAGTCGGAACCGGCGTCGTCGCGAAGCAGGCATCCGGTTCGGACCGCATCAAGATGTCTCGCGATCGGCCGACCCCGGGCGCGAGTCGCGGCGCTTCGAGGGCGACCGTCTCGAACGCGTCGGTGTCGACGACCAGGTCGATCGCGGTCGCCCCGGTGATCTCGCCGGATCGCTGCAGAACGAACATCTTGACCCACACACCGGGGTGGTACAGCTCAGGCTGGTGGCCGGTCGCCACGACGAGTTCCGGATCGACCGGCGGGCTGTCGACCGGAACCCCCAGACGCCCGGAGAACTCCGCGGCCATGGCCACCAGTTCGCGCCTTCCGCGCGTACGCAGCAGGGCGACCGGCATACCGGCGACCGTGAAGTCCCAGTCGGCGGCATCCGCACGGTTGGCCTGCGCCAGCGTCGACCAGAGAGAGGGGTCCGGTGTCACCACGAGCTCGCCGTGGTCGAGCGGGACTGCGCGAAGCGAGTCGACCATCTACATCGCCTAGACCAACGCCGAGAAATCGCGAATCCCGACCGGCTCCGCCGAAAAGAAGGGCTCCCCTGCACCTACACCGATCGTGCGGCCCCACATATGCGCAGCCGACTCCATCGCCGGAATGATCTCGCGATTCGACTCGTTGACTTCGAACTGCGAGGCGTACGAAGACAGGGCCGCAAGCTTCAAGTCCACGTACCCGGTCACATCGAGCACGAACGACGGCTCACGGACCAGGCGCAAGTGCACCGCCATGTACGAGTAGACCCGGGCCGGGTAGTGCGGCTCGCCGGCCATGTCGGTCTTGGTGAACTTCGAGTAGAAGCGGGCCGCCCGCGCGATCTGAGAGGCAGCTATGTGGTCCGGATGCGCGTCTTCGGCAAAGGGGATGAAGATCGTGTGCGGCCGCGTGTCGCGGAGCACCTCGGCGAGGGCTACACGAGCCTCGACCGTATCCGAGAGGTACCGGTTCGGCAGTGTAAGGGTCACGCGTTCAGCGCCAAGAACACGTGCCGCCTCCGCCGCCTCCGCCATACGCACGTCATGCGAGCCATGAGGGGTGGGCTCCCCGTCGGTGAGATCCACGATCGTCACACGGGTGCCTTCGGCGGTGAGCCTGGCTACCGTGGCTCCCATCCCGATCTCGACGTCGTCAGGGTGGGCTCCGATGCATACGACCTCAGACACGCTGACTCCCCGGCTGCTCAATGGCGGCATTCCACACACGCATGTAGTAGGCGAACCGCACCTCGGGGTCATCGAGTCTCTCCCCGAAGGAGCGGTTGTGATCGCAGTAGATGCGTTCGACCGCGATCTCGCGGACCCTCAGCGAAGCATTGTATGCCTTCGCCCACATCTCGAGCGGCATCGCGTAGCCCGGCTCCCGCAGATCGATCCCCTTGAGGGCCTCGAGCCGGTAGGCCTTGAATCCACAGAAGGCATCGGTCAGCGCCCATCCTGTCACGGCGTTGATCTCAGCCGTGACACGCTGATTGATCTCCCGGCGGCTCGTGGGAGCCGATCCGACCGCGATGCTCCCGGGCAGATACCTGCTCCCGGAGATGATGTCGTGGGGACCCTCGATCGCTTCGAGGAACTGCGGGATATGTGCCGGCTCATGCTGCCCGTCGCAGTCCATGGTCACGACACGCGTGATCCCGCGCGTGCGAGCCACCGCGAAGCCCTCGGCAAGCGCACGACCATAGCCCAGGTTGCACGGGTGCGAGATGACGGTGACGTCATCGCGAGCAGCCAGGACGGTCCTCGTCATGTCGGTGGAACCGTCATCGACGACGAGCACCTCTCCCGGGAAGTGGCTACGGACAGCGTCAAGAACCCCGCCCACGGATCCGGCCTCGTTGTAGACCGGCATGAGAACCGCCACCGACACCTGCGCTACCTCGCCGGACCGTCGACGGCGCCCGGAGTGCGCTCCTCGGAGATCTCAAACGAGGTCTGCAACCGGACCTCCTCGGCGACCATGCCGCCCACGGAGCAGTACTTCTCCTCGGAAAGCTCGATCGCACGTTCGACGGCTTCCGGAGACACGCCATAGCCGCGCACCACGAAATGGAGGCGGACGTGGGTGTAGATCTTAGGGAATTCGTCCTCACGCTGATCGGCCTCGACGCGGATCTCGAGGCCCCGCACGTCCTGACGCTTCTTCTCGAGAATCGAGACGACGTCCATTCCGGTGCACCCCGCGAGGCCGCACAGAAACACCTGGAGCGGCCGCATGCCCCCACCGTCGCCGCGATGCTCGACCGTCGCATCCATGACGACCGGATGGCCGGCTTCGTCCCAGCCCGTGAACCTCCTGTTGCCACCCCAAAGTACACGCACGGAGTCCATGCGTTGCCCCTTTCTCCATGGCGAGCCGAGGGGGCCGGTCTTAGATCTTCCGACCGACCATCTGGGCGAGTTCGCGCGGGTTCTGCGCCTTGCCGATAGCCTCCTCGAACGTGACCTTGCCCATCTGAAGCAGGTTCTTGAGGTTCTGGTCGAGGGTCTGCATGCCGAGGGAACCGCCGCCCTGGATGATCGTGGCCATCTGGTGTGTCTTGCCCTCGCGGATGAGGTTGCGAATGGCCGGGATGCCGAGCATGATCTCCATCGCCATCACGCGACTGCGGCCATCGGTCGAACGAAGCAGGACTTGAGACAGGACACCCTCGAGAGTGTTGGAGAGCTGCATGCGGACCTGCTGCTGCTGGTGCGGCGGGAACACGTCGATGATGCGGTCGATGGTCTCCGGACCGCCGGTGGTGTGGAGCGTCGCAAGCACGAGGTGGCCCGTCTCCGCTGCTGTGATCGCTGCGGAGATGGTCTCAAGATCCCGCATCTCACCGACCAGGATGACATCCGGGTCCTGGCGCAGCACCCGCTTGAGGGCTGCGGTGAACGAATGCGTGTCCTCGCCGATCTCACGCTGATTGACATAGGCGACCTTGTTGCGGTGCATGAACTCGATCGGATCCTCAAGTGTGATGATGTGGACCGGGCGCGTGGCGTTGATGTGATTGATCATCGCTGCCAGCGTGGTCGACTTGCCGGAACCGGTCGGTCCGGTGACAAGAACCAGGCCGCGCGGTCGTTCCGCAAGGAAGCGTGAGATCTTCGGAAGGTGAAGGTCCTCGAGAGTCGGTATGTCGATCGGGATGACCCTGAACACGGCACCCATGGAGTTGCGCTGCTGAAACACGTTCGCGCGGAAGCGGGAAACGCCCGGAATGCTATATGCGAAGTCAAGCTCGAGCTCAGTCTCGAACCTGCGGCGCTGCTCCTCGGACAGGAGTCCGAGAATCATCACCTGGGTGTCGCGGGACGTGAGCGGAGGCATCGTCTCGACCGGCACCATCTCGCCACGCTGGCGGATTCCCGGAGGGCTGCCCACCGTGATGTGCAGATCCGATCCTCCGCGCTCGAGCATCAGGTGCAGAAGGTCGTCGATGTGCGGCACATCGGCTGCACCCGGCAGCGGCGTGTCGCCGATGGACGTCGGCATGACCGATGCGGGGGCCAGGTCCGGGCGTGGCTCCACCGGCTGAAGCACGCCGGAGCCGAATTCCGTAGGCGTGACCGGCTGAGGCACGCCGGTTCCCATGGCGGGCTCGCCGATGAGCACGGGTGGTGCGGTCGGGGGCGCGGGCTCGCCGATGAGCACGGGCGGTGCGGTCGGGGGCGCGGGCTCGCCGATGAGCACGGGCGGTGCGGTCGGGGGCGCGGGCTCGCCGATGAGCACGGGTGGTGCGGCGCTTGCGGGGGAGTTCACGCCCAGAGTCGCGGCCGGCGCATCGGCAGGTGCTTCGGAGACGGGCACGCCCGCCAGCCCGAGAACCTTGCCGACGAGGAGCTCGACCGAGCCGGTCGAGGGGAGGTGCGCGGCAGCGCCGACCTGGCGCGCCCGCAAGGCCGATGCCTCGTTCGGCGCGAGGGAGACGATGAGGACCGGTGCCGCCGACCCGGGGCCTTGCTTGATCTTCTCCGTGAGCGCATATCCGTCCATGCCCTCAAGCTCGGCATCGACGATGATCACATTGGGCCTCTGGGCCTCGATTATCCCGAGAGCCCGGGGACCCGAGAGCACGCTCGCGACCTCGATGTGAGAGCCGGCGGATGCGAGGCCACGCTTGATGCTGTCTATGAGCGCCACGTCTTCATGCACGATCAGCAGCTTCTTGTTCGCCACCTACCCGGCCTCCCTGTCGTGAGCGCGTCGCGCCCGGAACACACGTACTACCTGAGTATCGGCTTCATTGGCGGAGCCCTCAACCTCGCCAATGGTGGCTCGTGATGCGTCAACAGTTAGTATATGCCGAGAAACCGCGTCCCCTACCCATCCGACTGGAGCCGCATGCGTCTCGTCATAGAGAGCCTCGCCTATGGAGGCGACGCGATCGCACGCGCGGACGACGGGAGAACCGTCTTCGTCGCAGGCGGATGCCCGGGCGACACTGTTGAGGTCGAGGTCACCGGAGCACACGCCCGATATCTCAACGCCACGATCGTTCAGATAGTCGAGTCATCCCCCGATCGGGTGAAGCCGCCCTGCCGGTACTTCGGTATCTGTGGCGGGTGTCAATGGCAGCATGTGAGCTACCCCGCTCAACTCGAAGCCAAGACGCGCTCGGTCCGCGACGCGCTCACACGAATCGGCGGTCTCGACGGCATGAACCTCGTAGGAGCCTGCGTTCCCTCCCCGAAGCAGCTGGGCTACCGGAACAAGATCGAACTGGCGACATCGTACGAGGGCGGACGGCTCGATATCGGCTTCACGAAGAGCGGTAGCGGCGAGCTTGTGCCGGTGGAGGAGTGCCTGTTGCTGCCCGAGCGCCTGAGGGGCGCGCCGAAGGCCCTGCGCGGTGCCCTGCGCTTCTCGGCCGGCACGCCCGATCTGCAGATTCTGCGTGTCGCTCTACGAGCCTCGGCAGCAGGCAAGGATGTCGAAGTGGCGATCTGGACGAGCCCGGGGCACTTCCCCCGCAGGATCGTCGCATCGACGCTCGGCCAGGCAGTCCGGGTCACGGGCATCACACGCGTGCTCTCGCGCGGCGAGACGGCCCGCCGGCAGATCGCCGGGGTCGAGGTCCTCACCGGAAAGGGCGCCTGGCAGGAACGCCTTGCAGGAGCGACGTTCCTGGTCTCATCGCCCTCCTTCTTCCAGGTGAACACGATGGCCGCCGAGAAGCTCGTAGACGCCGCCATCGCCGCCCTCGACCCCGACGGCTCGGACCGCGTCCTCGACCTGTATGCGGGAGTCGGGAGCTTCACGCTCCCGTTGTCGCTGCTCGCGGGCGAGACGGTCGCGGTGGAATCCTACGGACCGGCCGTCTCCGACCTCCGACGCAATCTCGAACGCAACGAGACCTACGCCGACGTCGTCGGTGGAGATGCGGCACGCGAACTCGCGGACCTGGGCTCGTTCGATCTCGCCCTCGTCGATCCGCCCCGCAGCGGCATGACGCCCGAAGCCCTCAGGGCCCTCGCGGACACCGGAGCCCGGAGGATCGCGTACGTCTCATGCGACCCGGCCACGCTGGCTCGCGACGCATCGAAACTCGCGGAATCGGGCTATCGGCTCACCCGCGCGACACCGTTCGATCTGTTTCCCCAGACGTTCCACGTCGAGACTCTGGCCGTCTTCGACAGATAGCCGCGTTCTTCAGACGAGCCGGCCGACCTCGGGGAAGTCCGTGACGTACACATCATGGGGCGCATCATCGTGCTCTGAGGTCATGTCCGCCCCGGCGAAGTGCATCGCCTCGTGCTCGCCATCAGGCCACATAGCGCTCTCCGAGACGTCGTAGACCCTACCCCCGTACGCGACGTATGCAGGACGGCCACCCTTGCCGTCGAACGTCGAAAGCTCCTCAAGCGTGAAGTCCTTCATTGTCCCTCCAGGGCTCGCCACACCAGGTCAGCACGGTATGTGCCCCGCCCCGACGACGTCTAACCGTCGACGGCGCGTCTCATCGGGCAAGCCGCAGCACCAGGCGGAGGAAGCGCGTGAAGAGCAGGACGGCGAAGGCGAGAGTCGCGTACGGGATCAGGCCGGTGCCCGTTCCGCCCACGACCTCAGGGACCAGGTCCCGATAGGTGAATGAGATGCTCCTCGGGCCTGTCTGACTCATCAGCGCGAACGTGGCGCCGGCCGAGTCGAAGCTAACGCTGCCGATCCCCTCGATGAGCTCTGCGACGGCGTCGAAACCTGAGACCACCTCGGTTCGAGACGGTGCGGCATTCGGTTCGCCCGCAGCGAATGCAGGGGCCGTCACCATGACGTACGACAACGCGATGATCGTTGCGATCGCACCAAGACGCTTCATGTCGTACATCACGACCAGACTCTAGAACGGCCCCATGTCCTGTGCATCGGCCATGCCTGGGCCGCGCCGTGTGATATCCATCACAGTGTGCCCGGGTTGTTTGACAGGAGGAACCGTTCAGATTGCGCATCCGGCCATCCGTCCGCTTCAGCTCGCGCTAGAAGGTACTACTTCCCCTCTAGACGCTCGCGAAGCCGGATGAGATCGACGACGATCTTGCGGCCCTTCGTGGCGACGACCTCTTCGCGGGCGAGCGAGGAGATGATACGGCTCGCGGTCTCGCGAGAAGTACCTGCCAGCGTTGCGATGTCGTAATGCGTGAGGCCCTGGATGACCGGGACGCCGCGGGACTCGTAGCTCGCGGTGGCCACATTGAGCATGACGCGCATCACGCGATGCGTCGCATCGTGAAACGCCATGTCCTCCAGTCGCGCGATCGTATGCCTGAGGCGACGTGACAGCGTGGCAATCAGAGAAAGCGCCAGTTTCGGATTCAGCTGTATCGCAGCGGAGAGGTCGCGCGCGTCGAGGCTGAACAGCTCGACATCGGTCACGGCGATGACGTCCGCGCTCCTCGGCTCCGAATCGACAAGGCTCATCTCGCCGAAGTGTGCCGGTGCCTCGAGATAGTTGAGCGCGAGTTCCTTGCCGTCGGGAGAGGCGAGCGACACCTTCACGCGCCCGGCCGCCAGGAGATACATCGCGGAGCCGGTCTCGTGCTGGTTGAAGATGAATGCACCGCGCGGGTAGCGGCGGTACTGCACCATATCGGCGAACGTGTCGAGGTCCGCCGGAGAGAGGTCGGAGAACATCGGTATGGCTCGCAACTTGGCGACAGCTTGCTCTCGTGTGGTCAGTACATTATCCATGTCACTCATATCGGCCGATGCGAAGTGTGACTTGAGACACACAACGCCAACACACGTCACACCTTCGTGCGCGACATCACGTGCGACGATACAACACGTGGGCCACCGCATGCATCTCACGGTGGCCCACGTGGTCCCGACCAGCCCGGTCGCCTACATCTCGGCCCTGATGTACTCGATCATGCGCGGTGTGACATGCGGTATCAGCTCAGGCAGATACGTGGGCATGAGAGCCTCGAGCGTCTTGGGCAGAAGGCCGGGCACCAGCTCTTCCATATCGTCGGGCATCGGCCCGATGTAGTCCTGCACTGCCCGTATCATGTCGGGCATGACCCGGTCCATTATTCCCCCGATGAGCAGCGGGAACATCGCCGGCATCATCTTCTCCATCATGACAAGTCCAGCCGGGACGTACTTCATCGACTTCATCATCGGCTTCATGCCCGGGGGCATCGCATCCATCATCTGAGGGAATATCCGCTCCATCAGGGCGGCCATGTTGACGGGCTCCATCAGGAAGATGAACTTCTCGAAGTAGCCCCAGTAGTACATGGCCCGGTCAGTCGACTCCGGGATGTCGTACCCGGCCGCCTGGGCGACGAGACGGGACAGATCGTCGACCTTCAATCCCATGTCGTTCTTGATGTTGCTGTCGCGTAGCTGCACCTGGCAGCACGGGCACAGCGCCACAACCGTGTCGGCCTCCACGTCGACGGCCTCCTGCAACCTCTGCTTGCCGAGGATAGGCGCGATAGGCGCCTCGCCGATGAGCGTGAGCACCGATCCGCAGCAGTATCCCTCTTCGCGGTTGTGCTCCATCTCAACGTAGTCGACACCGGGAATGGCCTTGAGCATATCGCGCGGCGGCTCGTACAGGCCCTGGGCGCGCCCCGCGTGACAGGAGTCATGGAACGTCAGTCTCCCTTCGATCGGGTGCTTGAGCTCCAGCCGTCCGTCACTCAGAGCCTCGCTCACGAGTTCCGAGTAGTGCCTGACCTCGAACTCGTACTCCTCGCCGCGACCGGCAGCGATGTTGGCGTACATCTCTTTCCACACCAACGCGCACGCCGGACAGGAGGTCACAATCGTCTTCGCCCCGCGCCGCCTGGCCTCGGCGACGTTGTGCTCGTAGATGTCTTCGAACACGTCCCATTTGCCGGCGACCTTCATCGGAATGCCGCAGCATGCCTCGTCGGTGCCCATGTATCCGATGTCGTACCCCGCATCAGTGAGCAGTCGCACGCTGGCCTCGGCTACATCCGTCTCCACGAAGCTGGCGGTGCACCCCGCGAAGTACAGAAGCTCTGACTGCTTGTCCCACTCGCCGGTCTCGCCCGCCAGTTTCGGCTTGATGTCGTCGGGAACCCAGTTCGCGCGGTTCTCACGCTTCCCGGCCCAGATATCGAGCTCGCCTTCCAGCGAGGCCTTGATCATCTCGAACGGCGGAAACGTGCCGAGCTTGTCCTCGTGGACGAGCTTCCCGCGCATGGCCATCCAGTTGTGCTCTACCGGCAACTGCAGCTGGCAGCGGTCATTGCAGATCTCGCAGGTTGTGCAGACCAGGAATGTGTCGACCGCCGTGCGGTCGAACCTCTCGCGGCCCTCGATCACCTCACGCAGATACGCGTACTTGCCGCGAGGTGAGTGCGATTCCCAACCCCTGCCGCTGTACTGCTCACAGGTGGGAACGCAGTATCCGCAGCGCGCACATGCGTACGCCATGAACGCGACTTCGCCCGGGATGCCGTTGACCTCTTTGAGCTCCTCGGCACGTACGGGGGGTGTGGCCGCATTCGCGATCGGACGCACGATCGGCTCCATCGCCGCGGCGGCGCCCATGAGCACATCGATGATGCCGGAACCGAGGACCTTGTTGGGATTCATGAAGCCCCTGGGGTCGACAGCACCCTTGAAGTCAGCCAGCGACTTGAGCTTCCGCGCGCCGAGGACATCCGCGGCCTCCCTGCGAAAGTACAGGCCGGTCGAGTAGGCCGAGCCCCCGTGGGCTTTCGCGATCTTGATCACTGAGAGGGACAGGGCGAACGCGAGGTTGAACGCGAACGTACGCTCGTCATGCGGAATGAAACCGAGGAGGACGACCTGATCACCTTTCGCGTGCATGCCTTCGAGAATGAACGGTTGATCGATCTTGTCGTCGATCGCCTCGAGCACAGCGGCCAACTCGGCCAGCGGTACGACGACTTCGGTCGGAACCAACGAAGGGCCGATGCGCTTCAGCCGCATTGGCGCGAACCTGACGTCCCACTCATGCTCGGCCACCTCGGGGCCCAGATCCCTGCCCCCGCTGGAGGCGACGATGGATTCGAGCACGCCGTCGATCGCCCCGCGACGGGATTCCGGGTATGCGATGACGGCGACGAAGGACTCAGGCAGCACCGGGTTGGTATGGGGATGCGTCTCTTCCCACGGGTGTCCGTGGCGGTGCGGGAGCTGCTTCTTGAGGCGTATCGACTCGGGATTGAGAAACGTGATCGACCAGACAGGCACGTGCCGCGCGGAGATCGCCTGGAGTGCTGCGCTCAAGGCGTCCGCTGTCTCGAAAGCGACGGCCCGATGGACCTCCGCTTCCAGCGGGCGCACCCGGAACGTCAGCCGCGTGATGATGCCCGTGATACCCTCGGCGTCGGCTACGAGATCCTGGAGCTCATCTCCGGCGAAGTCCCGGACCTCCCCGTCCGGGAGAACCACTCGAGCGGACACGACGTTCTCCTTGAACGTCCCGTACTCGTACGAGCCGAATCCGGCGCCCCCCTGCGCGAGCCAGCCAGCCGCGCCGGAACTCGGCGCGGACGACGGATACAGCCGGAGGGCGAGACCGTCCTTCCTGAGCTCTCGCTCGATGTACTCCCACACGGCGGACGCCTCGACCGTGGCGGTCATGTTCTTGTGATCGACCGAAAGCACACGGTTCATCCCGGACATGTCGGCAACGACGGCCCCTTCCGTCGGCAGCGCACCGCCGTAGCCGGACGTGGCCCACCCCCGCGGAACGATCTCGAGTCCCTCGACCGCTGCGAGGCGCACGAGCGCCAGGACTTCCTCCTCCGAGAGCGGACGAACGACTGCGCCGGCAAGGCCAGCCGGCACGAACGGCTTGACGAGTCTCGGCATGGCGCCTATGTCGAGCGAGTACACCTTGCGCTCGACGCGGGCGGTGCGAACTCTGTCGCCGAATATCGTCTTAAGCCGGTCCTCTGTGCGAGCGCTGATCGTCGCCATGGTGGTCTCTTCACCCTTCATGTCCGCGTGCCGGTGTCGGAGGCTCATGCCCCCACGGGTATATCTTGGTTAAGGGGAGGATACCCCCTCGGGTATTGATGCGTCAACACTGTGAGGGCCTACCACGTGGTACGATTGCCTGGTTTCGGCCCACCGGCTCCTAAGGCGGACTCCATGCAAGGCGTACTGTTCGATCTCGACGGCACACTGCTCGACATCGACCTCCAGGACTTCCTCGCCAGGTACTTCGAGGCCCTCGGAGTGCTCCTCGCGGGAATCACCGGCGACCGGAGCAGTGCCGAAGATGCGCTCGCCGCAGTGAACGAAGCGACCTACGCGATGATGCTCCCCCACACGGGGACACTGAACTCGGAGATCTTCTTCACGGAGTTCGAGCAAATCGCGGGTTTCGACCTACTGGCGCACTCCGCCGAGCTCGACCGCTTCTACGAGGACGAGTTCCCCGGCCTCCGTGCGGAAGCCATGCCCGCCGCGGGCGCCCGACAGGCTCTGGACGCCGCGCGACTCGCCGGATGCAGGATCGCGATCGCCACGAATCCGATCTTCCCGGCCGCCGCGATAGAGCAGCGAATGCGGTGGGCGGGCGTCGATCCGGACGAGGTCGATGCGATCACGAGTTTCGAGGTCATGGGCGCGACGAAGCCGCATCCCTCGTACTTCAGACAGACGGCGGCGATGCTCGGCCTCGATCCGGGCGAGTGCATCATGGTGGGCGACGACAGAGTCCTCGACATGGCGGCTGCAGACGTGGGAATGCGAACGTACTACGTAGGCCCGCAGGATGATGCCGCATGCGACTACCGCGGCGACCTCACCGGCTTCGCCGAGTTGCTGGTGCGGCTGGGAACCTGAGAGGCGCTAGCCGAGACCCCGGTTCTCAGACCCGCGCGGCTTGATGAGCGCCACCCACGCACCATCGAGACGCTGATCGTAGAAGAACTCGAACCGACCCTTCGTCTCCTTGCGAAGATCGAGCTGGTAGCCCAGGCCCGCAGGCTCGTGGTCGCACACGACGATGAGCGTGTCAGCCGCACCGAGTTCCAACAACTTGTCCAGCAGAGCGAACACCACGGGCCGACGTAGGCCGGGCGAGAACCCCCGGATGTCGATCACGAGACCCTGTGACGTCATCGTCCCCACGCACACCCCCCGTGCTTCGCGCGTACCGGCTACGAGCCGCCGTCCTCTTCGTTCTCATACTGCTCCGCGAGTCCGATTCCTGCACAGTCGGCGGTCTGCCGAGGGCTGAGCTCATCTCGGTTTGAAGCGCACTTCTCGGCCAGTTCCTCGGCGTCCGGCTCAACAGGTATGTCCGGCTTGTCACCCATTGCCGTGCGCGTGTCCTTTTCGCCCATGACGCTCACCCCGCCTGTCAGACTACCATGAGGCGTATGTGCCCGTCGTCGGAGCGTCTGTCACGGAATAGCGGACTCGCGGGTCACGCTGTAGACTGAAACTGACGCGGGGTTCCGCCTGGGTATCCGTGCCGTGCCTGCTTCATGTCAGCGCCAACTGACGCCGAGGGGGTCATGAGGGACGTGGGTCGCGGTCGCGCTATGCGCGCCTGTTGTTCGGCCGTGCTGGGGGCAAGCACTCTGACACGACTTCGTCCTGCCCTGCAGACCACCTCGCCAACCCCCGTCCGTATCGCACCGAGCCGTGTCCGAGGCGGCTCCGTCGCGCCCGGAACACCACCAACACGCCCACCCACGTCGACCCGCGTGCCCACGGTCGCGGTTCCATCGCTCGGATCCGCCACATACGCGTGTGCGTTTGGAAGGAGGATGCCGGAGGAATATGCCTGCTAGCCGGGATGGGCGCCTGCCTGGAAGCTGCGCTCGCCAGGACGAAGCACGTTGGAAGGACACGTCTCGTTACCTAGCAAGGAGGTGTATCGCATGGCACATGAGGACCACGGCGCACTGTACGACCTGCTGGCATTGCGGGGAGTGAGCCGCCGGGACTTCCTCAAGTGGTGCGGGTCGACCGCCGCCCTGATGGGGCTGGCCGACTCCGTCGCACCACGGGTCGCCGCTGCCGTTGAATCGGCCGCCCTTCGCCCGCAAGCTCCGGCCTTGTGGCTCAACGGTGGCGCTTGCACGGGCTGCACCGAGTCCATGGCGCAGGTCGACACTCCTGACGTCGCGACTATCGTGCTCGAGCTTCTCTCGGTCAACTACTTCGAAACGATCATGATGGCCCAGGGCGAGGACGCGGAGAAGGCCAAGGCCGACGTGGTCGCCGGAGGCGGATACGTGGTCATCTACGAGGGCGCCGTCATGACCGGGGCTGAAGGCAACACCCTGCGTGTGGCCGGCAAACCGCAGATCGAAGAGCTCCCTGAGGTCTTTGAGAAGGCAGACGCGATCATCGCGGTCGGGTCGTGCGCCGTCGACGGCGGGTGGGTCGCGGCTCACCCGAATCCGGCCGAGGGTATCGGCGTACTTGAGTTCTGCAAGCAGCACGACATCGAGACGCCCGTGGTCAACCTGCCGACCTGTCCGGTCAATCCGGAATGGGTCGTTGCGATGGTCATCGACGTGCTCTACCTCGGTGCGCTTGAGGATCTCACCAAGTTCAAGCTCGACGATTTCAACCGACCCAAGGGCATCTTCGGACAGTCGATCCACGACAACTGTCCCAGGCGGGGTCATTTCGAGAACGGTGAGTTCGTCTACGAGTTCGGCTCTGAAGAAGAGGCGATGGGCTTCTGTCTGTACGCTGTCGGCTGCAAAGGACCCCAGACGTTCACGAACTGCCCGATCGTTCGCTGGAACAGCCGCGCGAGCTGGTGCGTCGAGTCCGGCGCCCCGTGCATCGGATGTGGCTCCGCCGATCCGCTCAAGGCCGGCGGCAACTGGGTCGATGTCGGAGCTCCGTTCCTCAACCGCCATCGTGACATCCGTATCGGCGGGATGGTAGTCCAGCCGACGGTCGTAGGCGCTGCCGTCGGGGCAGTGGCTGTTGGAGCCCTTGCCGTCCATGGCCTGGGCATGAAGGCCGCAGGCCGCATGGATGGCGGCGCCCCGTACGAGGACGAGAAGGAACACGACCGCAAGAAGGGAGGCGGTAAGTAGTGGCACGAGTGGCTATCGACCCATTGACCCGAATCGAGGGTCACATGCGCGTCGAAGTGGAAGTCGACGGCGGCGTCGTGACCGACGCCTGGGTTTCAGGAACCCTGTACCGAGGCATGGAAACGGTACTGAAGGACCGCCGCCCGCAAGACGCCTTCTACGTCGCGCAGCGCATCTGTGGTGTCTGCCCTATCTCTCACGGTCATGCATCGACCATGTCCGCCGAGTCCGCCATGGGCGTCGAGATCCCGGACGGCGCGCGGCTCGTCCGCAACATCATCGAGGGTGCGCAGTACCTGCACAGCCACATCCTGTGGTTCTACACCCTTGGCGCACTCGACTACGTGGATCCCGTCAAGGCGCTGTCGGCGAATATCGCCGATACCTACGCCCTGGCGCAGGCCGCCGGAACTCGACCGGCCGACTTCGGCGCCATCGCCAAGCGATTGACGACCTTCGTCGATTCGGGCAGCCTCTCCATCTTCACCAACGGCTGGTTCGGTCATCCGGAGTACGCGCAGAACATGCCCGCCGAGCTACACCTGATCGCAGTGGCCCACTACCTGGAGGCGCTCCAGATCCAGGGTGAGGCAGCGGCCATCATCGGCATCATGGGCGGGAAGTTCCCCCACTTCATGACCTCAGTCAACGGCGGCACGACCTTCGTGCCCACGGACCAGAAGCTCGACGATGTGCTCTACCGTCTCACCAAGGTCGTGGACTTCGTCAAAGAGGCGCTCATCCCCGACACACTTGCGATCGCCCCGTTCTACCTCGACGCACTGAGCTTCGGGGGCGGCGGGGGCAACTTCCTGTCCTGGGGCGTCTTCGACGATGCGAGCTTCGACAGGAACAACCGCTACCTGCCCGCCGGCTTCTCCCGCGGCGCCAGCCTCAAGGTCGAGGATACCGACCCGGCGAACGTCAAGGAGTACGTCGCGCACTCCTGGTACAAGTCCCCCACGGGGCTCAACCCGGCCGTCGGCGAGACAGAGGCCGAGTACAAGGACTACAGCACCGACGACAAGTACTCCTGGGGCAAGGCGGTGCGCTACGACGAGCTTCCGGCCGAGGTAGGCCCGCTTTCGCGCATGGTCGTCGCGTACATCCGCGGTGTCGAACCCGTGCAGGATCTCATTGATTCCACGCTGGAGAAGCTCGGCGCTGCAGGAAAGCCCGAGGTTCTCGTCTCCCTCCTCGGTCGTGTAGCGGCACGCAATCTCGAGGCCGCCTATGTGGCCGACCTGACCGTGGGCTGGCTCTTCGAGCTGGTCGAGGCCCTCAAGGGCGGCGGTGTCGAGTTCTACACACCGCACGATGTCAAGGACGGCGAGGGTGTCGGCCTGTGGGAGGCCCCTCGTGGTTCGGTCGCGCACTGGATGACCGTCAAGGGCGGCAAGATCGACCGCTACAACGTGGTCGCACCCACGACCTGGGACATCGCCCCGCGCGATGACAACGGCGTGCGCGGTCCGATGGAGCAGGCACTCATCGGCACCCCTGTTCTTGATGCCGAGAAGCCGCTCAACGTCGTTCGCGTCGCTCGCAGCTTCGATCCTTGAATCGGGTGCGCGGTTCACGTGATTGAACCGAAAACCGGCAAGGAAGCGTTCGTCCACACCAAGCCGATGGGGGTGAAGTGAGATGTCGCACCCCGCGCACTACCGTGAGGCACACCCGATGGTCTTCGTCCTCACGCACTGGATCAACCTGATCGCGATGGTGAGTCTGGCCTTCTCGGGCTTCTACATCCACTTCCCGTTCTTCACGGGCTTCATGGGTGTGGCCCGCGGCATGCATTTCTTCTTCATGTACGTGCTCGTGGTCAACATCACGTTCCGCATCATCGCCGCGTTCTTCGTCAAGAGTGCTGTGATGCTCGGCACGCGTGAGCAGGAGACGGACATCAAGAACTGGCTGCCACAGTCAGCCAACCGTCATCAGCTGCTGCCGTGGATCAAGTACTACCTGTTCATGAAGAAGGATCATCCGCTGGGCGCCAAGTACGGCGTGCTGCAGAAGGTCGCCTACCTTGCAACGGTGCCGCTGACGTTCTTCATGATGTGGACGGGCTTCAGTCTGTACGGACCCTACATGGACAACGGCTTCTTCCAGGCGAGCGTGCGTCTAGTGGGCGGTCCGATGAGCATGCGTGTCATCCACTACTTCATGATGTGGGTCTTCATCGTGTTCACTGCCATCCACGTCTATCTGGCGAACGTGGAAGGACGCGATCCGTCGAAGCTCATCTTCAAGTGGAAGGAGTCGGAGGGTATCCACTTCGACCCCAAGACCGGCAAGGTGATCGGCGGAGGGCACTAGGCTCTCCCTCACCGGTGCCGCTCGAAGCCCCGGGCCACGCCCGGGGCTTCGTCGTTCCCACCGGCAGACCGAGAGGACGACTGCTGCAGGACAGGCCGGGACTCGCGATACACTGAGGCGTCACGCTTGTGCTACGAGAGGGGTCAGAGTGCGCGATGAGCTGGAGCTGGTTCGAGCGGCCGCGGTTGCCGGCGGCGCCGAGATAGGGCGCAGGGGTCGCGAGATGGGCATCGTTCGCTCGAAGAGCACCCCGACCGACATGGTGACAGACACCGATATCGCTGCAGGCGTTGCGGTGGTTCGCACGATCCTGGCAGCGGATCCCTCGGCAAGGTTCGTAATCGAGGAAGACGAGGTTCACGGCCTGGCCGGTGCGGCTCGTGGTGACCTGGATGACGACGAGGTCTGGGTCGTGGACCCGCTGGATGGCACGACATCGTTCGTACACGGATACCCGTGCTTCTCCGTGGCCGTGGCGCTCCTGCGAGGCGGACGGCCCGTCGCCGGGGCGGTCTACAATGCCGCCTCTGGCGAACTCATGAGCGGAGCCGAGGGCATGGGCGCATCGTATGGAGCCGCTCAAGCATCGACCAGCTCCGCGGCAACACTCGACCAGGCACTGCTGATCACCGGCTTTCCCTATGACAGGGGAGCACTGCTCGACCGACAGCTCGCCATTCTCGCAAGGTTCCTCCGCTCCCCTGTCCACGGCATACGCCGCGACGGTTCCGCTGCCGTCGACTGCACGCACGTCGCCTGTGGCCGCGCGGACGGCTTCTGGGAGTTCGGCCTCAAGCCCTGGGACATGGCTGCCGGCGTCATCATCCTGCGGGAGTCGGGTGCGACCGTCACGGGGATCGACGGCGAGCCATGGTCTCCCGCTTCGACGGGTATCATCACCGCGAACCCGGCGCTTCATGCACGCATGGCCGAGATCATTGCGGAGACACCCGGCGCCTGAACGAGGGTACGAGAAGAGGCCGCACATCGGCGGCCTCTTCGTGAGTTCCTCTCGCGAGCGCGAGGTCTAGTAGTAGCGCTTCTCCTCGACGCTGTCCTCGGCGAGCTCGATTCCCCAGTCACCCAGAACCTTGGTCACTCCCCGCTCACCGCTCTCGATGCAGTTGGGGATGCCAACACCGCGGTACGAGCCACCGGCGAGCGCAAGGCCGGGCGTCTCGGCGCAGCGGGTCTCGATCGTGTTGACGCGATCGAGGTGGCCGATGGTGTACTGGGGCATACCCAGTCGCCAACGCCACACGCGGCTGAACAGCGGGGTTCCCGTGACGCCAAGGATCGCCCGCATCTCGTCCAGCACGATCTCGGCGAGCTCGTCGTCGGACTTCTCCATAATCTTCTGGTTGTGCGGGCCGCCAACGAAGCCCCTTAGCAGCACTTTGCCCTCGGGAGCACGCCCCGGCCACTTGGTGGATGAGTACGTGGCTGCCATGAGCGCGCGACCCTCGACCTCAGGACACAGAACGCCGAAGGCATCCATGTTGATGCCGACTTCGGACTCCCTGAAACCTATGGATACCGTTGCCGATGAACTGCTGGGAATGGCTGCGAGGGCGTCTGCGATCGCGGTGTCGACGGAGCGCATGAGCGGCTCAGCAGCCCATGACTCTGTGGCGACGATGACCGCGTCCCCTTCTATGTTCGATCCGTCTGACAGGCGAACCGACCACCTGTCCCCGACCTGCGCGAGCGACTCGGCGGCCACGCCGGTTCGTATACTCTGACGGCCGGCTGCGTGCGCCATGGTGTCTGTCAGCTCCTGCATCCCCGCAGTGAACGAGGTGAAGAACGTGCGGGGCTTCGCGCCCGGCTTGGCAGGGTACTTCTTCTTCATGGCCGCGACCTTCTTGCGCGCATCGACGAAGCCGCCGATCATGCTGCCGTACTTCTGCTCCATCTCGAGCAGACGGGGAAATGTCGCAGCAAGCGACATCTTGGCCGGATCGGACGCGTGCACGCCTCCGACCAGCGGCTCGGCCATCCGGTCGAGGCATTCGCGACCCATCCGGCGAACGATGAAGCTCTCGAGCGTCTCATCGTGGTCGGCCGCGGTCTCCCCTTCGGCCCAGCGGGTCCTGCGGGGAATCAGGAGGTCCAGACCCATCCGGATCTTGCCGGGCCACGAGAACAGCCCGGTCGTGGCGAACGGCACGAGCTTCGTGGGCGCGAACATCATCACCCCGTCGGGCATCTCGAACAGCTTGCCGCGCGACAGGATCCACGTCTTCTTGCGCGAATCGTCGGTGGGGAGCTCGTCTTCGAAGATCCCGATGTCCTTGGCGATGCGGTGCACTGCGGGCTTCTCGGTAAGGAAGCAGTCCGGGCCACCATCGATCACGAACCGGGCATCAGATGCGCCACCCCATTCGTCGGGGATGTACTCTGTCGCGATCTTGCCTCCGGGACGCCCGGCGCGTTCCACGAGCGTGAAGGCGACGTCGTGACCCTCATCGGCAGCGCGCTTGATCTTCAGCGCCGCTCCGAGGCCTGCGGCGCCCCCGCCGATGATGATGATGTTCTTCAATGAGGTTCCCTTCCCCAACGAGGTGGCCCGGCAGCCGCCCCTGTGTCACGAAACGAATCAGTCCAGCGCGCGCTTGACAGCTGACGCCGCCGCGCTGAGCAAGAGCGGATGAGAGTTTGGGGCCATGCTCCGCGCAAAGAACAGATCTTTGGCGAGCGCCCGTTCGGCGGCCGCCACATCCAGGTCCCACAAGGTCTCCATGTGCTCGGTCGCGAATCCGACGGGGCAGACGACGACGGCCTTGTAGCCACCTTCAGCAGCCGCATCGATCACGTCGTCGAGCTCCGGACCGAGCCACGCGCACGGGCGCTGACCTTTGGATTGATATGCGAAGGCCCAGTGCCGATCGCCCTCGAACGAACCATAGCTCGCTATTCCCGGCAACTTCATCGAATCAGCGAACTCGGTCCCCTCCGGAAGCCCCAGTTGAAACGCGATCGCGCACGAGACCCTGCGTACTCCGTTGACGTACGGGTCCTCGGGGGACTGCAGATCATCGCACGGCAGACTGTGGGCCGTGAACACCACAAGGGCTTCGTCAGCCACGTCATCAGGAAGCTCGCTGAGGGCGACAGCAAGCTGACCTGCGTGAACGCCCGTAAACTCCGGCATGAGACTGAAGATCGGAACATCGACGACTTCCATGCCCTCGAGACGCTCGATCGCATCATCGATCATGGCGCGGTACGCCACCGTGGTCGTCTTCGACTCGAACGGCGAGAGGGAGACCGCGGCGACACGCCGGATGCCGTCGGCATGCATCTGAGCCAACGTACTCCCGAGACGTGGGTCGGCGTAGCGGAATCCGACACCGACCGGTATCTCGACGCCTATTCCCGCAAGCACCGACATTAGACCGCTGGCGAACTCACGTGCGATCCCGGGCAGAGGTGACCTGCCGCCGATCGCCAGGTACCTGCGCTGGACGCGCTGCACGACCTCGGCCGCGGGGACGCGACCCATCAGTTCACCCATGAACGGACCGACGTCGTCGATGCTCTCCGGGCCGCCGTACGCCATAACAAGCGCGGCGGACACCGTGTACGGATCGCGCGTCGCCATTACGCGCCTACACCTGCACGGATACGATCCGAGTGCTTGTGCACGTAGGAGATCATCTTGCGGGCCTTCTCCGGGTCGCTCGTCTTGTGAATGCCATGACCGAGGTTGAAGATGTGGCCCGGACGGGTACCGACGGCCTCGAGGATCTCGACGACCATCTGCTCGAGCTCCGCCTCGGGAGCGAATAGGGCGACCGGGTCTATGTTGCCCTGGATGCCGAACTTCGGATCGATCAGCTCGACGGCCCGCTTCATGTCGAGACGCCAATCGACACCGAGGATGTCACCGCCGGCCTTCTGCACGAGGTCGATCATCGACGTCGCACCGTTGGCGAAATGAATGAGCGGAACCCCGCCGGGGACGACCTTGTCGCCGTGGGCCTTGACCTCGGCGATGACACGCGTCGTATAGGGAAGCACCGAGCGCGCATAGTCGCGAGGAGCCACATAGCCGACCCAGCTGTCGAACAGCTGAACGACCTGCGCGCCTGCGTCGATCTGCGCCTGCATGTACGCGATGACGGTGTCGGAGAACTTGTTCATGAGCTTGTCCCACGCGACGGGGTCGCCCCACATGAGCGCCTTACAATGCTCGTAATCGCGAGTGCCGTGCCCCTCGATCGCATAGCTCGCGAGGGTGAACGGCGCGCCAGCGAAACCGATGAGCGGTACCTTGTCCACAAGTTCATGTCGGAGGATCTTGATCGCTTCCATGACGTAACCGGTGTCGTCGATCGGATCGGCGATGCGGAGTCTGTCCACGTCGGCTGCACTACGAATGGGGTTGTGAATCACAGGGCCCTCGCCCTTGGCGAATTCGAGATCGAGTCCCATGCCATTGAAGGACACGAGAATGTCAGAAAAGAGGATCGCTGCGTCAACGCCGACAAGATCGACGGGCTGCAGCGTGACTTCGACAGCGAGTTCGGGAGTGTGGCACATCTCGAGGAAGCCGTGCTTCGAGCGAATCGCGCGGTACTCCTCCATGTATCGACCGGCCTGTCGCATCATCCATACGGGAGTGCGCTCCGTGGGCTCGAGCCGTGCGGCACGCAGGAAGAGGTCATTGAACGCCATCAGGGGGTCCTTTCACGAGCGGTCAAGGCCAAAAGAGCCGAAGGGGATTCTACCACGAACGCGCACCATCCCACGATGACAACTCGACGGGCCCCGTCACGCCCCTCTAAGGGGGGCGCGCGGAGCCCGTCGTCTGGAGTTGCCGAACAGCGGCGGTCAGGTTACCGGACGAGTATCCAGGATCGTCTTGACGATGGACGGATCAGCGAGCGTCGAGATGTCGCCGAACGCCTCCGTGTCGCTCTCGCCCGCGGCGATCTTGCGCAGGATTCGACGCATGATCTTGCCGGAACGCGTCTTGGGCAACTCGGGGACAAAGTGGATGCAGTCCGGTTTGGCGATCGGACCGATCTCCTCGCGAACATGGCCCATGAGCATCTTGTTCAGATTCTCACTGGGCTCCTCGCCACCCCTGAGGATGACATACGCGTAGATGCCTTCGCCCTTGATGTCGTGCGGGAAGCCGACAACCGCAGCCTCAGCGACAGCGGCGTGCGAGACGAGCGCGCTCTCGACCTCGGCGCTCCCCATGCGGTGACCGGAGACATTGATGACGTCGTCGACACGGCCGAGCAGCCAGTAGTAGCCGTCATCGTCCTGGCGGGCGCCATCGCCGGTGAAGTACATGCCGGGGAACTGCGTGAAGTAGACCTCGCGAACGCGGTTGTTCTCAGGATCGCCCCAGGTTCCGCGTAGCATGCCCGGCCACGGGAACTTGATGCACAGGCGACCGCCGGAACCGATCGGAGTCTCGGTCTTGTCTTCGTTGAGGATCACCGGCTGGATGCCGAAGAACGGGCGAGTGGCCGATCCCGGCTTCATGGGCGTGATAGGCGCCAGGTTGGTGATGACGTGGCCGCCGGTCTCAGTCTGCCAGTACGTATCAACGATCGGAACGTTCTCGCGGCCGATATTGCGGTAGTACCACATCCAGGCCTCGGGGTTGATGGGCTCCCCGACCGTGCCCAAGACCCGCAGGCTGGACAGGTCGTACTTTGCCGGCCACTCCTCGCCGAGCTTCATGAGCGCGCGAATCGCGGTCGGAGCCGTGTAGAACTGGTTGACGCCGTGCTTCTCCACGATCTGCCAGAAACGACCGGCGTCCGGGTACGTGGGCACTCCCTCGAACATGAGTGACGTCGCACCCATGGCCAGCGGCCCGTAGACGATATAGGTGTGGCCGGTAACCCAGCCGATGTCGGCCGTGCACCAGAACACGTCCTCATCGCGGTAGTCGAACGTGTACTTGAACGTGAGGGCAGCCTGCAACAGGTAGCCACCTGTCGTGTGCAGCACTCCCTTCGGCTTACCGGTCGAACCCGAGGTGTATAGGATGAAGAGCGGATCCTCGGCGTCCATCCACTCGATATCGCAGTGCTGGGAGATGCCGGACGACCGGACCTCTTCGTGGTACCAGAAGTCACGCCCGGGCTCCATGTCGACGCGGGTCTGCGCACGAGACACAACGATCACGGACTCGATCGTCGGGCACTCGAGGAGCGCCTCATCGGCCATGGCCTTCAGGGGGACAACACGCCCTCCGCGGATGCCTTCGTCTGCTGTCACCAGCATCTTCGAGCCGCAGTCCTGGATGCGATCGCGCAGCGCCTGGGCCGAGAAGCCACCGAACACCACCGAATGGATCGCGCCGATGCGGGCACACGCGAGCATCACGATCGGCAGTTCCGGGATCATCGGCATGTAGATGGCGACACGGTCGCCCTTCTTGATGCCGTGGCGCTTCAGGACGTTGGCGAAGCGGCAGACCTTGTAGTACAGCGACTGGTACGTGTACATCTTCGTGCGGCCTTCATCGGACTCCCAGATGATGGCGGCCTTGTTCCGGCGCCAGGTCGTCAGATGACGGTCGACGCAGTTATAGGCGACGTTCGTCTTGCCGCCCTTGAACCACTCGACCCGGGGGGTCTCGAACTCCCACTCCAGGACCGTATCCCACTTCTTGTGCCAGTACAGATACTGCTCGGCCATATCGGCCCAGAAGCCCTCGGGGTCCTCGACGGATCTCTTGTACATCGACTCGTACTCGTCCATCGATGTCAGGTGGGCACCCTCGCGAACCCAATCCTGGGGCTCGACGACCCGCAGTTCCTTCGACATTGACTCGATCGAATTGGACTGGTCAGTCATATGGCCTCCTTTGTCCAGCGATCATGCATTTCGCGGTCACAGACGGTCCGACCGGGGACCCTCCGCCCCCGTTTCGCACCCCTGCCGAAGAAGAGATAGCGGTTCTTCGGCGCGTCCCATGGTACGAGAGGACACCCGCACACCCCTATCGCCCGTACGGTGGGCGGCGTGTTTCAGTCGGTCAACGGTATGAGAACGCCCGCGAACGCACGAGGCGTCCTCGATCCGATCCGGCATGCCGTTTCTGCGCGAAATGACGTGCTCCACAGGTTGCAGCCGGACCCGCGGCGATGCTATTGTTCGGCTGTACACAGTTTCCCTTCCCATAGCCGCATCCGGGGGATCCGGACGGCGAACACGCGGGACATCGCGACCGGCATCGTGATGTTGCGAGGTCACCAGGCAGACCGCGCAGCAACCCGCAGAGCTCAGGGGTATAGGGAAGGAATGAGGAAGCCCCGGCCCGAAGGCCGGGGCTTCCGCTCTGTCCGGAACGGGTGCTAGCGCGCGAAACCGTGCGCCATCGAGTAGGGCGCAAGCCGGAGGGCCGAGAGATACTCCTGCGCGAACTCCTGGTCGGACGCCAGGTCGAGATGATGCGCCCCGCCGGCGAGTGCGTCGAGCTCCTCCGATAGAAGGGGCTGGATCGCGAGCATGGCCGCCCCGCTCAGAGCTGCGTCTCCGATGACAGATACCCTGCTCGCGGCATCGGATGGCAGAATCCCCAGCTCAAGCGTATCGTCGACCCGTAGGGCTGCGCCGAACCCGCCTGCAACGACCAGGGATCCGAGATCCCCGGGGTCCAGTCCGGCACGGTCGAGAGAAATCAGCAGGCCGGCTGCGACTGCCGCCTTCGCGCTCTGAAACGCGCGCACATCCGTCTGCAGCACGTGCGGTGCGCTCCCCCCGGGGCCGAGGCCACACGCCAGGACGTCGCCCACCATGCTGAACCTGTCCGCGTACGGCCCCGCCGCACTCATGCGCCCGTCGGCGTCGAGATGCCTGCTGCGCAACAACTCAGCCAAGACGGAGACGAGGCCCGCGCCGCAGATCCAGACCGGCTCGCCGCCACCCATCACATCGACGTGAAGCGTACCGCCTTCGGCGCGAACGCCAGTCACGGCGCCCGGAGCCGCCGCCCCTCCATTCGATATCCCGAAGCCCTCGAACGCAGGACCGGCAGCGGCTGAAGCGACGCTGAGCCTGCCACCATGCCACACGGCGATCTCGGCGTTCGTCCCAAGATCGAGCATGACCGAGTCGTCTGCATCGCACCCGAGACCGGCGGCCACCAAGCCGACGGCCAGATCGCCTCCGACGAAGGCCGCGATCGAGGGCGCGACTACCACCGGGACCCGGATGCCGAGCGACTCAGAGATCTCCGCGTCGGCTCGTGTGCTACGCCAGGAAGCGGCAATCGTGAAGGGGTGGGCCGCTAGTGATGTGACGTCCTCGCCGAGCAGCAATGCCGTCATCACGCTGTTGCCGGCGACTGCGGCTCGCTCGACCGAGCTCGCGCACTCGTTCGCCCTGCTGCACGCTGCCGAGAGCGCGTCACGAAGGGAGTCCAGGGCAGCCTGCCGCAGACCGACCGCATCACCTGCCAGGGCAGCTGAAACACGCGAGAGCACATCCCCCCCGTAGTTCAGCTGACGATTCGGCACCGACGCGCGTCCGAGTTCACGCCCACTCGCTGCGCTCACGATGACCGCCGAGACCGTGGTCGTACCCAGATCGAATCCGACGATCACGCCCTCGGTGCCGGACTCCGCCGGTGCGGAAGCCGGCACCGGCGAACCAAGCAGTGGGCGGATCGTGACGGCCCCTGCGATTCTGGCACGGCATGCAAGTCGGATCCCCGCTGGGGCGTTCTTCGTCCCCAGCAGCTCTTCGGCGTCGGGTTCGGCAAGCGTGCCGTCCACCACCCGAACACCGCAGCGACCGCACACACCGCGCCCGCCACAGGGAGCAGGGAGCACGATCCCGGCGCTTGTCGCGCACTGAACCACGGTGGAGCCAGGGTCCGCCCACACGGTCACCCCTGCAGGCAGGAACGTGACGGGAACGGGAGTGGACACTCTACTCCTCCGGCAGGAACGCGACTCCCCAGCCGGTGCCGGTGTGCGCTGCGATCACCGTGCCGGTCTCAACGAAGTACGACTCGATCGCCTCGAAGCGCTCGCCGATCTGCTCACTCACCCACTTCGCGCGTTCCTCGGAGAGGGCGTGCATGACGCAGAACGCGCCGCGTGTCGCGCCACCCATCTGCTCCTCCACCCACTTGACCGTGTGCTCAAGAGCGCTGCGGACTCCCCGAACAGGTCGGACCAGTCCCAACGTCCCATCGGCCCTGCATGCGATAAGCACCTTGACGTTGAGAACACCGCCCACGGCTCCGGCGATCTTGGGGATCCTGCCGCCCTTCACCAGGTTGTCGAGCGAATCCAGACCCACAACGAGCCGGACCCTGTCACGCGCCCTCTCGACCCGCTCCACGATCGCATCGACATCCGCGCCGGCCGACGCGGCCTTCGCAGCCTCAAGCACCTGCAGTCCGAGCCCCCATGAGAGATTGAGAGAGTCGACGACACGGACACGACCCGCGAACTGCTCGGCAGCCTGAAGCGCAGCCGCCATCGTACCCGAGAGCTTCGACGAGATATGGACCGAAACAACATGGCTCGCGGTGGAGAGCGCGGCCCCGTACGCCTCCACGAACGCGCCAACAGCCGGCTGAGAGGTCGTCGGCAGGCGCTCTGACGCATTCATGCGATCGAAGAACTCCTGCTGGGTAAGCGTGCCGTCCGGCATCGTCTCATCGCCTATGATGAGGCTGAGCGGGACGACGCGTATTTCGTGCTCACTCGCGATCTCGTGAGTGATGTCGGATGTGCTATCGGTGACGACGGCAACACGATTCACGAGTCACTCCCTTCGAAACGGACCATACCGTGCGACATGGGCCGACCGCCCATCACATGGACATGTAGGTGTCCGACGGTCTGGTTCGCGTCCGGACCGTTGTTCACTATGACACGGTAGCCCGAACCGTCGACGCCCTTGACCCGGGCGACCTCAGGTACGGCCGCAAACAGGGCCGCCAGCGTGTCAGCCCCGAGTCCATCGCCCAGATCGGAGAAGTGCTCGCGGGGGACGATGAGCGAATGCACCGGCGCCTGGGCGTTGATGTCGTCAAAGGCGATGACCTGTTCGTTCTCGTAGACGATCGCGGCCGGGATGTCCCCGGCGGCGATCTTGCAGAAGATGCAGTCTCTCACCACAGCCCTCCTTGGCGGCATGCGCGGCTCGGCCCGAGCCCTCGGTCAGATGGTACCCGAACGCGCAGCTATGTTCCCTGGGTCTCCTCGGCTGACGCCTCGATCTCGAGCTCTCCGATGAGCATGGTCACACGCTGCTGGGCATCGCTCAGTCTGCCCTGGAGCGCTCGCAGAAGCCCCACTCCCCGCTCGTAACGTACGAGCGAGTCCTCGAGCTCCAACTGCCCGCCTTCGAGAGCGGCGACGATCGCCTCCAGTTCAGCGAGTGCCTCGCCGAATGCAAGTTCCTCGACCGGGCGGCTAGCCTGTTCGTCCATCAAGACCCTCCGTTCTCTTCTCATCAACCACGCAATCGATCAGACCATCTCGCACACGTACCCTCAATCTCTCTCCGATGCTCACCGCATCCGGTGAATAGACGACCGATCGGCCATCGGCGGCGAAGCAGACCGCATAGCCCCTACCGAGGATCGACAGCGGCGAGAGATCGTGCAGGCGGGCTGCCGCGCGGCCGACACGGTCCTCAGCCCGCTCCATCACACGCGGTCCGACGCGGGCCAATCGGTCGCGAGCATAGGCGAGTCGCTGGGAATCGCGCTCGAGCCGACCGGGAATCGCCCGGTGCAGCGCCGCCCGGGTAGCATCCAGACGTTGCCATGCGCTCCCGAGCAGGGCGGCTGACTCCGAGAAGATCGGCCGTCCGGCGACGATGCGCACGCGGTGTTCGGCGGCCTGCGCCGTGTGTAGGAGCGCCCGCCCGAGTGAGCGTCGGCCACCCTCGAGACGCGCGGACATCTGCTCAAGCGACGGCGCCACAGCCTCCGCCGCCGCCGTCGGTGTCGACGCGCGAACATCGGCGACCAGGTCGGCGATCGAGTTGTCCGGTTCGTGACCGATGCCGGTCACGACGGGCGCGGGGCACGCGACCACCGCTCGTGCCACGGCTTCGTGGTTGAAGGGCATGAGGTCCTCGTAGCTGCCACCGCCGCGCACAAGCAGAATCACGTCAGGCGACGATGCCCCGGCAACCCTGAGTCCCTCGACGATGGCCTCCGCCGCGCCGACACCCTCGACGGCGACACCGGCGATGAGCAGCTCGGCCAGCGGGTATCGCCTGCGCAAGGTACGGATGACATCGTGCACGGCTTTGCCCCGCGGGGACGTGACCACAGCGATCCGCTGCGGATACTCGGGCAGCCGGCGTTTGCGATCCGGACGCATCAGCCCTTCGGCCTGCAGCCTGTTGGCGAGCGCCGCCACCTGCATGCGCAGCATGCCCTCGCCCGCCAGCGCCAGGCCGCGCACCATGAACTGCATACGGCCCTTGGGAACGTACGCGGAGAAGCTACCCGTCATCTCGACGAGGACCCCGCAGCGCAGAGGGACACCCGAGTCGACGTAGGCGTCGCGCCACATCATGCACGGCATCGACGCGCCCGCGTCGCAGATAGTGAAGTAGGCAGCCTTGTATCCCGGCTTATCGTTGAACTCCGAGACCTCGCCCACGACCCGCACACACACTCCTTCGAGCGCGCGCTTCGCTGCAGTCATGGCCTCGCTTACGGTGAGTGCCCGCTCCTGAACCACGTGATGCATCCCCTCGAACCTGACGGCGACGACAAGACTAGCAGCAGCTACTGACACTCACTCCGGATCCGATGCGGCGTGAACCACACTGAGTCTTCCCGATCGGACCGACAGCGAGATCCTTCCCTCCAGTAACTCGACCAACTCGTCACCGATGAGCTTCGCACGCCAGCCCTGCAGAAGAGGGCTCGCATCCCGCTCACCGCTCGCCAGCTGCTCCATCTCATCGCGAGAGGCGAGCAACTGAAGAGCGACTCCATGCTCCTTCGCCCGAAGGCGCACAAGCGAGATCATCAGATCGACCGCACCGTCGATGTCCACTGCCCTCCGCGCACGCTTCTGGAGCCGCGGCAGGTCCTCATCGGCGACCGCCCTGCCTTCGGCCACGGCGGCGAGCACGCCCGCGTACGAGGCGCGAGCCAGCTTGTCCTTGACACCCCTGATCGCGAGCAGTTCGCGCTCGTTGGCAGGCGCACGGCGGGCGATCTCGATGAGGGACTCGTCGCCGACGGTCCAGCGCCTCGGGATGTCGCGCCGCTGCGCCTCGCGCTCCCTCCAGGCGGTGACCTTCTGCACGATGGCAAGCTGCCGCCGATTCAGAGAGGAGACCTTCTTGAGTCGACGGAACAGCTCGTCGGGGTCGATCTCATAGGATTGTGGGAGAGCAAGCCGCTCGAAATCAGCCTCGAGCCACGGCAGCCGGCCGGCCTGCCGGAGATTCGCGTCGAGTATCGCGTGAACGTCCACCAGGTACCGCACGTCGTTGAGCGCGTACTCGACCTGTGTCTCCGAGAGCGGTCGCTTCGCCCAGTCGGTGTAGGTGTCCGACTTGTCCAGCTCGACCCCGACAAGCTCCTTGACCAGCGAGGCATACCCCACCTGCTGGGGAAACCCTGCGAGTGTCGCGGCGATCTGGGTGTCGAACACCGGCTTCGCCGGGGCCCCCGTGAGGCGGTAGATGATCTCGAGATCCTGCTGGCCAGAGTGTAGAACCTTCAACACCGCCTCGTCGTGGAGCAGAGGATAGAGGGGTGATAGGTCCTCGACAGCGAGAGGGTCGATGATCGCGGAGAGCTCGGGTGTCGCGACCTGGACGAGGCACAGCTTGGCCCAGTAGGTCTTCTCCCGCATGAACTCGGTATCGATGGCAATCGCCGGCGCACCCGAGATGCGCGCGACGAGTTCTCTCAGTTGACCGGCGTCACGTACGTACACATCCACTCCCTTGGCCGCTGCCATAGTATCGCGCCCGCGTGCCGGGCGATAGCGTATCCTGACTGGCAGAGACCACCGTTTCGAGGAGGACGTGTGCGTGTTCTCGCCATTGTGAACCTCTCCGCCGGCCAGGGAGACGCCGGCTTCTACGAGTTCCTTCGGCATCTGGGTCGTACCGGGGCAGAGATCGTGCTGCGATTCATCTCCGGAGGTACGACGATGCGGGAGCTCACACGGGACGCAGCGAGCTTCGACCGGGTGGTCGCGGCCGGTGGCGACGGGACGGTCTCGGGTGTGTGCCACGCCGTCCGCGAGACGGGTGTCCCCGTACTTGTCTATCCCGCCGGTACAGCGAATCTACTCGCGCTCAACCTGAAGATGCCGATCGACCCTGCGCTGCTCGCCCACATCGCGCTCGCAGGCGAGACCGCCGAGTTCGATATCGGCGAGCTGACCGTCGGCGAACAAGGCGACCCGTTGCGCCGCCATGAGGGGTTCATGGTAGCGGCAGGTGCCGGATTCGACGCGCGCATCATGCAACAGGCCCAAGACCTCAAGCCTTCGATCGGCGCTGCGGCGTATATCGTCGGAGCACTCCAGAATCTCGCTCCGACCGTCTCGCACTTCGAACTCACGCTCGATGGCCGTACCGTCCAGACCGAGGGCATCGCCGTGCTGGTCACGAACTTCGCGCGCCTGCAGTTCGATCTGCCCATGATCCATGCTTCAGACCCGAGCGACGGCGTGTTCGAGGTGGTGATCATGCGTACGCGCAACGCGATAGAGCTCATTCCGGCGGTCTGGTCCGCGATCATCGACCGAACGACCGGCTCGCACCCCGACCGCGCAGGGTTCGAGATCCACACCGCATCGAGCGTGCGCATCGAAGCCACGCCCGCACTGCCGCTACAGTACGACGGCGAGGTGCTCGCAGCCACGACCCCGGTCGAGATGCGCGTGACGCACTGTGGCATACGGCTGCTGATCCCGCCGACCACCCGCTGAACGGAAGCGCAGCGAGCTACGCCTCGCTGTGTGCTGCCGGCCTGCGCTCGACGTTACGCTGATATCGCATCTGTACGAGCTCCACGACGAGTGAGAAGGCCATCGCGAAGTAGACATAGCCCTTGGGGACTTCGACGTGGAACGCCTCGGCGGTCAGCAGCACGCCGATCAAGAGCAGGAACGACAACGCGAGAATCTTGATGGTCGGGTGACGGCTGACGAACTCGCTCACCGGATTCGCGAACGCGATCATCACGGCCATGGCGATGAGTATCGCCGCGACCATAATCGGGATCTCACCCACGAGCCCCACCGCCGTGATGACGGAGTCGAGCGAGAACACGAGGTCCATCAGAGCAATGTTCATCATGACCGCACCGAAGGCCGCGGAGGCCTTGCCTGACGTGTGAACCTCTTCGTCCTTGAGCTCGACCTTGTGGTGGATCTCGACCGTCGCCTTGTAGATGAGGAACAGGCCGCCGAGCAGCAGGATCAGCGACTGGCCCGTGAGTTCGAGCTCGAGACCGCCGAGGGCCAGGTGTGCAAACGGCTTGGTGAGCCCCATGATCCACGAAATGGAGAACAGCAGCACAACACGTCCCAGGAGCGCGAGGCCAAGGCCGAGCTTGCGCCCGAGCGAGCGCTGTTCCGCGGGCAGCTTCTCTGTGACGATCGCCACGAACACCAGGTTATCGATGCCGAGGACGATCTCGAGTGCAGCAAGTGTGATGAGCGCGATCCAGTTCGCCGGGTCGGCGAACACAGCAACGAAATCGAACATGGACGACCCTCCGGTACGTACGGGAACCTATACTCGCGTAAGGATACGACAGTCCGCACCGATTGGGATGTCCCTTTCGACGATTCCTTTCGACGATTCCCGGCACCGGCCTATCGCGAGGAGAGGTACTCGACGACCGCGTCGTACTCTTCCTGCGTGATGACGAGACCGAGACCCTTCATCTTCGTGACCGTGGTCTCCCATTCGGCCCGGGTCTTGTCGGCATCGTAGACACGATCGAGGTTGTGACACATCGAGCAGCGCGAGTCGACAAGCGCCCGCCCGTTGGCCACCCCGACGGCGGCACTCGCGTCCGACGCCGCGCCCCCCGGATCGACGAGCGGCTTGGAATCGCTGTCGGTCGTCGCACAGCCCGGAAGGACAACGAGCGCGAACGACAGAAGTCCCACCGCGAGCAGGACCGGGAATCGGCTGGGAAGACGCATTGGTACACCTCCGAGTAATGCAGGCACAAGCTCCTTCGGTGTTGATACCCGTATCGGAGCTCAGACCTCTCCCCGCCCGCCGGACGCGCGTCCCCAGGGCCACCTGCCCTCGATCTCGACCTCAAGCGACCAGGAAAGGAAGGTGCGGATGACCACGAGCGCCGCGAGGACCGCGAGGTTGTCGAGTGTCGGTTCGACGGCGATGGTTCGGATGATATCGGCGGCGACAAGCACCTCGAGGCCCAACAGGATGCTGTAACCGAAGGTCGCCCGTAGGCTCGAATAGGCCGCACCCGCACCCGTATCACGCATCACGACCGCGGCCCGGGCGATCGCGAAGACGAACCCTGCGACGATCACGCCCACCCCGGCGATCTCGAACAGGGTCGATATCAGCTCCATCGTCGGCTTGAGATCCACGACCCACCCCCGGAACGGATGCGCCTAGCCGCTCACACGAGCAGCGTCGGCATCGAGCGACTTGAGATTCACGCGGTTGGGGTGAGCCGCAAGCGCATCGGCTCCCCACACGAGGTTGTGCGCAATGTAGCACACGAGCAGCCTCCGGTGCGGGCCGGCGCCCCGTCGGCGGAACGGGTGGGGGGGCCGGATAGGTCCCCCAGCAGAAAGGCCCCGGATCCGAGGATCCGAGGCCGGTATTCGTGGTGGGCGCTAGAGGATTTGAACCTCTGACCCCTTCCGCGTCAAGGAAGTGCTCTCCCCCTGAGCTAAGCGCCCGTGCCGTTCCCGCTGTTATGAGCAGCGAACGGTATTGTACCAATCTCGCGCCGAAACGAAAGCCCCAATATCGGCCCGCGGCTCGATTCCACGCCCGTGATCAGCGGGTAAGACCCGGCCGAAAACGTCCTTGCACCGCCCTACCCCCCTTGGTAGACTACCCCTTGCGCGCGGACGTGGCTCAGTTGGTAGAGCACAACCTTGCCAAGGTTGGGGTCGCCGGTTCGAATCCGGTCGTCCGCTCCATCGACACTTCGGAGGTCGGCCCTGAGGGCAGCTAGACGGGCCCACTGGGGCCGGCCTTCTTTGATATCGGGGGCGAGGCGCCCCACCCAGATGGCGACGTGGCCAAGTGGCAAGGCAGGGGCCTGCAAAGCCCTTATCCCCGGTTCGAATCCGGGCGTCGCCTCCATACATGATGCGGGCCGTCCTCGGGCGGCCCGTTCTCATTGCCGTGCCACACGCAGCGAAGGGCCGCTCTCCCGCGATCGAGAGGGCGGCCCTTCGCGTGCTCCCCGGCAGCTGATCCCGAATGTGAGCCGGCAGGCCATCCGGGTACGCCGGGGACCGGGCGGCATGCCCGGTCGACGACAAGACGGTGACGCGGCTAGGCTGCCGCGTACTTGAGCTGGACCTCACGGGTCTGCTCAAGGCGAGACAGACCGCGTTCGACGTCCTTGGGGTCCGGGATGTTCTCGAGCGCCCATTTCACGATCTCGACGGGCACGAGAGGGAAGCGCCTGCGCGCTTGTGCGAGGGTCATCGCGATAACCTCCTGCTACGACTACTGCTACGACTGATGCTGTGGTGTGTGTGCTATTCGGTTGCCTATGACCGAGATAAGTATCCCGCCCTTTTGCACGAAGCGTCAAGCGCGTACACTCTGGCAGGCGCCGCAAGGCCGTCGCACTGACATGACGAGAGGCCACGCAGGATGCGAATCGGGTTCTTCACAGACACCTACACACCCCAGATCAACGGGGTCGTCACCTCCATCAGGCTCTTCAAGAAGGCGCTCGAGGAGCGCGGTCACGATGTCTACGTGTTCGCCCCGGACCCCGAGCACCACGAGGACGGCGATGTCACGGTCCGCTTCCCCTCGCTCCCTTTCGCGTTCCAGCCCGAGATGCGCTTCGCCTCACCCATCTCGATCGAAGCGCTGCGCGTCCTGGACAAGCTCGACCTCGACGTCGTTCACTCCCACGACCCCTTCAGCATCGGGCTGTTCGGCCTCAGAGTGGCGCGCCGCCACAAGGTGCCGTACATCCACACGTACCACACCCTGTATCCCGAGTACGTCCACTACGTCTGGGAGACCAGATTGACCAAGAAACTTGCCGAGATGCTCTCGCGCGAGTTCTGCGACGCGTGCGACACGATCATCGCCCCCTCGACCAAGGTCGAGCGCTATCTGCGCGAATGGGGCGTGAGTGTGCCCATCGACATCATCGCTACCGGCATCGACATCGAGCGGTACGCAAATCCCGATCCGGAGCGTGTCGCCGCACTTCGCGAACGCACGGGAGTCCTCGAGGGCGAGAAGGTGCTGCTGTTCGTCGGACGTCTCGGCCGTGAAAAGAGCATCGAGACGCTCCTACGGGCGATGTGGCACTCCCGGGTCCCGAATGTCCGCCTCATCATCGCCGGTGGAGGACCGCACCGGGCCGAGCTCGAAGCTCTCGTCGATGAACTCGGTCTCAAGAAGCGCGTCTCCTTCGCCGGCTATCTCGAGCGCGACGACACCGTGGCGGCCTACCACCTGGCGGACGCGTTCGTCTTCGCCTCGACGACGGAGACGCAGGGTCTCGTGCTGGGCGAGGCGATGGCCGCAGGCCTGCCGGTGATCGCCGTCGACGATCCGGCTACCTGCGATTTCGTGGTCCACGAGGAGTGTGGCCTGATCGCGCCAGCGAGGCCGGAGCCCCTGGCCGTGGCCATCGACCGGCTCATGGACGACGACGATCTGCGCGAACAGTACTCCCTCGCAGCAGCGATGCGAGCGCGCAGGTTCTCCATCGAGCACCAGGCAGAGCGACTCGAGTCCCACTACCTCGAGGCCATGGCCAACTACAAGCCCAGGAAGCTACTTCCGCGCTTCGCTCTGCCCAAGCGACGCGCTCGCGCCTGAACAACCCGGTTCGCTCGCTCAGTGCGCCTTCTTGGCCAGGAAGTACCCGAGCGCGGCCGTCACCAGCGCGATTCCGACGCCTCGCTGCATGAGCTCCTCGGCAGGTGCCCCACCGATCAGGTAGCCGAGGAAGAGCACGGCCATCACCACCACCACGACACTGACGAGCTTCTCTTTCAGGTCGTCGAGTGTGTGGACCTCGAGCCAGCCAGGCAGAGGAAGCGAATCGTCGATGAACAGCTGGTAGAGGCCGAGGGCCATGATGTAGAGCACGGTGGCGAGCAGGAAGACATCGGCGATCTCGATGAACTCCAGGACGGCCGCGAGCTTCGCGAGCTCTCCGCGGAGCACTCCCCTGACCGCGCGCACGACCTCGAGTGATGCGAGTGCCACCAGCGTGACCGAGCCGACGAACAGCCCGAGCACGGGGGCTGCAACGACGAAGCGGCTCCACGCGGGGACGCGCGAGGACAGGCGCCCGGACAGGTGGCGTCCGGTATCACTCCGGCGTGTCGCCATCTACCCTCCCCACCGCTCGAACAGCGAGTGGTCCACGCCGACGACGTCAAGCACTTTGCCGACGACGAAGTTGACCGCGTCATCGAGCGTCTCGGGGCGCTGGTAGAACGCGGGCATGGCCGGAACGATGATCGCGCCGGCCTCTGTGAGTGCGGTCAGGTTCCGGAGGTGTATGAGCGACAGCGGCGTCTCGCGGGGAACGAACACGAGGGGACGGCGTTCCTTGAGCATCACGTCCGCGGCCCGCTCAGGCAGGTCGGATGCGGTGCCGGCGGCTACGCTCGCGCAGAAGCCCATGCTCGCCGGGCAGACGATCGTCGCATCGACGGTGTGCGAACCGCTCGCGATGGGATCGAACAGGTCGTCCGGACACGCATTGCGAAGACGTGCGTCGAGCGGCAGCTCGAGAAAGCGAAGCACGGCCTTGGCGGGTTCCTCGGCAGGCAGATCGAAGCCTGTCTCGTAGGCGCATACATCCCGCCCGGCTGCAGTGAACGACATCGTCACCTCATGCCCTGCGAGCAGGAACTGCTCGATGAGGCGCAGTCCGTACACGCTGCCGGAAGCGCCCGTGATGATGACCGTGAAGCGAGCCATGTGTCCCCTATCCGATCAGGCGGTCGAGGAGCGCGCCTGCGCCCACGACGACTGCGATGACTCCGTTGACGGTGAAGAACGCCGCATCGACCCGCGAGAGGTCGTCCGACTTCACGATGTTGTTCTCATACCACAGAAGCGCGGCGGCGACACCCACGCCCGCGTTCCACCACAGCCCGGCCCCGGCGGCGGAACCGCCCAGGACGAGCAGCAACACCGTAAGACCGTGCGCCAGGCGCGTCTGGGTCAGTGACGCCGGGATGCCGAAGTCCGCAGGCATCGAGTGGACGCCATCGCGCATGTCGCACTCGATGTCCTGCGTGGCGTAGATGATATCGAACCCGGCCGTCCAGAGCATGACCGCGGCACCCAGAAGCCAGGGAGCGGGATGTCCCACCGGGCCTCCAACCGCCACCCAGCCGCCTACCGGGGCCAGTCCCAGGCACAGGCCGAGCCAGTAGTGACACAGCGGCGTGAAGCGCTTGGTGTACGGGTAGATCAGGAAGGCCAGCAGCGGGATGGGCCAGAGCACATGAGTGATCGGCGCGAGCTGCAACACGCCGAACAGATATGCCGCGAGCATGACTGCCGAGAAGAGCCACAGCTCCCATGCCTTGATGAGTCCCGCCGGAATCGCCCGGGCTGCGGTTCGCGGATTGCGGGCGTCGATCTCCTTGTCGATGGCCCGGTTGAGCACGAACGCGAACGCGCGGGCTCCGACCATGACCACCGTGATCCAGAGCAGATCTGCGAGTGCGGGATGGCCGCCCTCCCGAATCCACCCGGCACCGAAGAGCGCTCCGATGTAGGCATACGGCAGGGCGAAGATGCTGTGTTCGAACTTGATCAACTCAAGAAGAACGCGGACCTTGTCGCCGGCCTTGCTCACAGGCCGAGCTCGTTCCACATCGCGTCGACGCGCGCCTTGACGTCAGCATCCATCTCGAGGGCTTCCGGCCACTCGCGCTCGTAGCCTTCGTTGGCGATCGGTCGAGTCGCGTCTATCCCCATCTTGTATCCGAAGCTCTCGAGATTGGAGCTGTGGTCGAGCCGGTCGAGCGGGCCCTTGCTGATGAGGACGTCGCGAGACGGATCGACGTTGTTGAAGCAACGCCAGGCGACCTGACTGTAGTCGTGGCAATCAACGTCCTCGTCCACGACGATGACGTACTTGGTGAACATCATCTGCCCCATCGACCAGGCGAAGTTCATGACCCGGAATGCCTGCCCTGCGAACTCCTTGCGAATCTGGAAGATCGCGCAGTTGTGGAACACACCCTCAAGCGGCAGGTCGTAATCGATGACCTCGGGCATCATCGCCTTAATCACCGGAAGGAAGATCCTCTCGGTGGCCTTGGCCATATAGCAGTCCTCCATCGGAGGGCGACCCACGATAGTCGTGGGATAGATCGCATCGCGACGCATGGTGATGGCCTCGACGTGGAAGACCGGGAAGTCATCGGCAAGCGAGTAGTAGCCGGTGTGATCGCCGAACGGGCCCTCCCACCGTGACTCCTCGAGGTCGCACCAGCCCTCGAGCACGATTTCGGCGTGCGCGGGCACGAGCAGCTCGTTGGTCACACACTTGACGACTTCGACCGGCTCTCCACGCAGGATGCCGGAGAACAGGTACTCGTCGATCATCGGGGGCACCGGGGCTGAGGCCGAGAACGTGGTCACCGGGTCACCGCCGAGCGCGACACTGACAGGAACCCGGCTCACCCCGGCCTCCTTCCACGCGCGCAGATTCTTGGCGCCGTCGTGGTGCTCGTGTATGTGCAGTCCGGTGGTGTTGCGATCGAAGACCTGCAGCCGGTACATCCCGACGTTGAGTTTGCCCTTGGGGTTGTTCGTGACGACCAGGGGCAACGTGATGAACGGGCCACCATCCCGGGGCCACGTGGTAAGCACGGGCAGCGCGCCGAGGTCGACGTCGTCGCCACGCAGGACCACTTCCTGAACCGGAGCCTTCTTGATCTCCTTGGCACCGGCCGTGGCCAGGTCCTTCAGGCTCATCAGGACGTCGAGCTTGCCCTTCATCGATCCGGGCATATCCATGGGGAGCAGTTCCATCAGCTGCCGGGCCTTGGCGTCAAGGTCGCGCCACGTGCCGGTCTCGGCGTCTGCCCCCAGTGCCCACGCCATGCGGTCGTAGCTACCCATGAGGTTGATCGCGACGGGCATCGTGTAGGACTCGCCGGTCTCCCGGTTCACGGGCTTCTCGAAGAGCAGCCCGGGGCCCACCTGCTTGCTCACCCTGTCCGCCACCTCGCCGATCTCGAGCCTGGGATCGACCGCGGTGCCCACTCTCTTGAGCTGCCCCTTGGATTCGATGAGCGCGATGAACTCGCGGAGGTCTTTGATCGCCACGTGTGTGTCCCTCTCGGGTAGGTGCCGGTCCCTCACTCCCCTGCCGGAGAGCCAGGCGCTGTCTGAACGGCGGTGCGGTCGGCGAGGGCTCGCCGTACCTTGGGATGATACCGTCCGACCAGGTACGTTACCACGGGAGCGAGCACGGCAGCTGCGCCCAGGGCCGTCACCTGCGTCAGATCGAGGTCGTACTTGAACGCCCACTTGAAATCAGGGAGGGCCCAGACCACGTCAGCACCCCACCTCCACAGGAACCACGCGACCTGAAATGCGAGCGTAGCCTGTGCGAGCAGGACCGTTGCGGGGCCGAGTGAGAGCCAGCCTGCGGCGAAGCCGCGCTCGTGCGGACCCCTCGGGCTCCTGCGCAAGAGCGGGTAGACGAACGCGGCTACCGCAGTGGCGACCAGACCCGATACCGCAGCCTCTGCCATTCGGATGTAGAAGAACGTCTGAACGAAGCTCTCGGTGTTGAATGCGGCCAACGACCACTGGTGTCCGTGCACGATGAAGTACAGGCCATTGTAGGCCGCGTAGTAGACCACCACTCCACACAACGCCGCGATCAGCGCCCGCCACGAGAACGCCGCCAGCACGAGGACCACGAGCAGTGCGACACCGCCCAGGATCAGCGACGTGCCGAGACGACCCGCGCGATCGGTAGCGAACCGCGCGGCCCGGACCTCCAGGAGTCCTGCGCGGATACCGAGATACGTCTCGGTACTTGTGAGCACTTCGGACGAGCCGACCACGACTCGGGCATACTCGGTCGCGAACCGGGCGTTCTGCCTCACGCCTTCGTCGACCATCGGCCCCGGAACCGTCAGCACGTCCGCCCGGACCTGCCCGAGCGAAAACCGCGGTATCGCCACCCCGAGGTATGCAGCTATGGTCGGCGCGATGTCCTGTTGATCGAGGACGCCTTGATCGATTCGAGCGGACGGGCCGGCGAAGATCGCCGGAACGCGGGTCGTTTCGGGCTCCCACCCCCCATGTCCGCCGGCGTCGACGTGGCCGTGGTCCGAGGTGATCACGAAGACCGTGCGGTCGTCCTGCAGTCCCCCCACGAGGCGGGCGATGTCACCATCGATGCGTCGTATCACGCTGTCGTACTCATCGGAAGCGGCACCGAACCGGTGTGCGACCTCGTCGGCATCGGGGAGATGGACGACGATCAGGCTGGGCTCAAGACGGTCGGCGAGCTCCAGGGCCTTCGTCACGTACAGGGTCGACATGTACTCCGTCGTCCACTGGCGAAAGAAGCCCCCCTGGGCGCGATCGGCTCCGAACAACGTCACGAAGTCGTCAGGCGCGGACACCACGGCCGTCTTACCGGCAGCGAGGGTCACATCGAGCAGCGTCTCGACGGGGACCGCGGCATCGAACCAGTTCGTAGTGACCCCCGAGATGTCAGGGGTCGCGCCGGAGAGGATCGTCGTCCACGTCGGGTACGACAGCGAGGGTTGGGCGGTCGTAGCTATCATGTCCGCACCGTACTGCCGGAGCGTCCGCAGCGAGGACATCTTCTCTGTGGCATCGAGGCGCAGACCGTCGCATATCACCAGGACGACACGGGGCGAAGCTGTGGTCTCCTTCGCGGGCGTGGGCGCAGCGGCGCTCTGCCACGGACGCGAGTAGTCACCGAACGGAGTCCGGTACTCGACGACCTGGTTCCACGAGTAGCCCGCCAGCTCATATGCGGCGTACGCCGCGCCCAACGCCACGACGAGCGCGAGGACTCCTGCGATCCAATTCAAGATGCGCATGCGCACGCCTTCCTAGCGAGGACTCCAGCCCAGCTCCACCTCAAGCGTGTCCAAAGTCAGGATCGCGCCGGAGTCATCCCCAGTGCCGCTCCTGTCGATCAGAATAGCGGACATCCCCACGGCACGGGCTCCGACGATATCCGCATAGTGATGGTCGCCGACGTGCGCCGCACGACCCGGAGCGACCCCGACGCGTCCGCATGCCAGTTCGAATATCCGCGGGTCGGGCTTGCGCAGCCCGACGTCTGCCGAGGAGACCACGGTATCAACGAGATCGCCGATCCCGAGAGTGTCGAGCAACGACACGAGCCTCCTGTCCCAGTTCGAGATGATGCCGAGCGTAAGACCCTGGTCCTTGAGCCGGTGCAGAGCCGGAAGCACGTCGTCGTACGGACGCCATCTTGCGGCCTCACCGAATGCGTCGTAGACCTGTCGGGCCAACTCCTCGGCATCTTGATCGATCCCGAGTCGGCGGCACATGAGCGAGTACATCCCCACCCACACGCCGCTGGTCTCGCCCTCGTCCGTCCAGAAGGTGTCGTCCTCCCGGTACCGGTCCTCGTAGTACGCGTCCACCAGGGGCATCAGGGCGTCGATGGCGCTCAGGTCGCGAACATGACCGGCGTTCTCGAGTACCTGTCGGCAGACCTCGGACACGCTCGGATACGGGTAAAGCAGCGTGTTCCCCACGTCGAAGAAGACGGCGTCGTGCATCAGTCGAGGAACACAGCGATGTCGGTCTCACGCGGAGGAGCGAGCGGCGGAGCATCGGCCGGGAACCCGACGGTCACCATCGCGACGATCCGCTGATCGCCCGGAACGCCGAGTACTTCGGCGACCTGGTCGCTGACCCAGTACGAGAACGTCACGCTGCAGGTACCCAGACCGAGGGCGGTCGCCGCCAGGAGGAGGTTCTCGACTGCGGCGCCGACCGCGAGGTGCTTGTTGAGCAGCAGCAGCCCGTCCTCACCTTCGGGAATCGTACACACGATGACGACAGGCGCGCCTCCGAGCTCGCTGTACCATGTGAGCTGGTCGGCAGTCGCCTGGTGACCGAGTACCGAGAGAAAGTCCTCGAAGTACTGTGTGCTCTGCGACATGATCTCGATGAGACGCGCCAGAGCATTCCCCGTCGCCACGTAGAATCGCCAGGGCTGCTCGTTGCCCGCCGAGGGGGCACGTGATGCAGCACGGATGATCCGGTCGAGCATCTCTCGCGGCACCGGATCGGATCTGTACGACCGGAACGAGTGCCTCTGTTGGATCGCATCGAACAGCTCCACAAGCCCCTCCTCGAAGCGAACGCAGCCGACCCCTGCGGCCCCGTCGCCATCGTGATTCGCGGGTGAGCGCGCCCGGAGTCGGACGCCCGCATGTACACCGCCCATTCTATGCGCTCGAAGCGCCGAACCGTATACCTGCGCCGCAAAGAACCTCTCGGGAGACCCCGCACCGCCCGGCCCCGTGAAGCTCTCACTCAGCCGACGGGAGCATCCTGTGCTTGACAAGCGTGACCACCGTGCCGCCGGAGTCCGATCGCGAGAAGATGACCTGATCCATGAGCGCCCTCATGAACATGACCCCTCGACCGCCGGAGGCGTACAGATCATCGCTACACATGTGACTGCCATCGAATCCGCGCCCGTCATCCGTCACCTCGATCACGATCTTATCGTCGAAGGCGCGTACGAGAACCCGCACGGTGCTGGTCGGACCCTCGGCACCGTGCCGCACCGCATTCGCCAGCGCCTCACCAAGCGCCACGCGTATGTCGAAGAGCGTGCTTTCCGGGAACGAGAGTGGGTCGATCAGTCGGCAGACCTCCTCCCGGACCGCCGCGAGGTTGTCGACCGAAGCGGCCATCTGCAGCTCACGAGACCACAGCTCCGGAGTCACCGGGTCCACAAGATCAAGGTTCTCCAGCGCCTGATCGACCGAACCGGTCGTGCACAACGTCGGCGCGACCACCGAGAGTTGCGACACCTCGAGAATCCGTCGTATGTCGCGATTCGCGCCCGACAGGACCATCTTCCCGTCGATGGCCTGCAGCCGGCGGTCGAGCCAGACGAGCATGCCCACGGCCGCCGAGTCGGCATATGCGACGTCCGCGATGTCGAGCACGACGTTCGCGACTCCCGTTTCGACGAGCGAATCGAGCACGGCCCGCACTTCGGGCACGACGGCGGCGTCGAGGTCGCCGCTGATGCGCAACACGCTCGCGTTCAGGTTCTCGTGTCGTTCCACGTTGAAGGCCGCCATGTGCATGTCCGAGCGCGTGTCCTTAGTCTTCGGACTTCGGTCGCGGTTCTACCCCGAGCACTCTGATCGCGAGCACGGCAGCGTCGTCGCGCATGCTGCCGGGGACGAACCTGTCAAGAGACCCGAGCAATCTGTCCACGACCTGGGCTGTCGTACGTCCGCTGCTCAGGGCGCGTCTCACGCGCCCCTCTCCGAAGAACTTATTCCCCCTGCGCGCCTCGACGACTCCATCGGTATACAGAATCACCATGTCACCGGGACGCACCGTGGTACGCGAGCTCGTATACACCGCCTCCGGGAGAGCTCCGAGCAGTGGCCCCGTCGTCTCGAGGCGCTCGAACTCCGGTCCGCCACTGTTGCGAAGCAAGGCCGGCGGATGCCCGCCGTTCGCGTAGACGATCTCGCCCGATTCGGCATCGAGCATACCGAGCCAAAGCGTCACGATATCGCTCGTCTTGCCCGATTCCGAGACCATCTTGTTCACCTCGGTCATGACGCGATCGGTCTCGAGGCCGGCCGCAACGAGACCACGCACGGCGTACTTGAGCATCGACGTCTTGGTGGCCGCCTCGATTCCCTTGCCGCACACGTCGCCGATCGCGAAGACGATACGCCCGTCCGGGCCACGAAACAGGTCGAAATAGTCACCACCGATCTCTGCCTCCGCCCCGGCAGGTAGGTAGACGCTCGTGGCCTCGATCTCAGGGAGCACCGGAAGGCTCTGTGGGACGATGCTGGCTTGCAGCACCGACGCCACGTGATGCTCTCGGCCGTAGAGGTCCGCCGTGTCGATAGCAAGCGCGGCCTGGGATGCGAAGGTATGGAGCAGGCCCATGTCTTCCGACGTGTAGGTCTCCGTCCCTGTTGAGAAGACCGTGAGCACGCCGAGGCTGCGGCCGCGGGCGATGAGCGGCACCGAGAGCAGCGAGTGAAGCCCCTGCTCGATGGCGGCTGCAGCGAGCTCGCCGGAGTCCGGGCTGATGGAGTCGATCTTGACGGGCTGTCCTGACTGAAACACCGCACCCGGGACATCCGCGCCGGGGCTGCATTCGAAGTGCAGGATATCCGAGGAGATGAGACCCCGGGCCATCGCTGTGACAATACGGCGCTTGACGTCGTCATACTGCATCAGCGCCACCGCATCGGCAGAGAATATCTTCTGCACCACGTCGAGAACGCGGTTGAGAACAACCTTGATCTGCAGAGACGAACTCACCGCTTGCGATATCCTGAACACGGTCTCGAGGTTCACGGCGCGAGATGTCGCCTGCGCGAAGTAGTACGCGTTGTCGAGCGCGAGGGACAGCTCATTCCCAAGCGTGCACGCCAGCGCCTGGTCCCGACGGCTGAACGGTCGGGCGCCTTCCGGCGACGCCAGCATGACGACCGCGCCCGGCTCGCCTTCGCGCACGACCGTCAGGAACAGCACCCCCCCTGCGGAGATGTCCCGGAGATACGCGTCCATCCGGGAATCGCCTCCCGGTTGCACGGTAACGACGGTGGAACCGTCGGCCGCACGCCACGCGGTCTCCCACAACGAGATGATGCGTCGCTCGGCCGCGGGCTCCGTTGAGGGCGGCAGGGCAAGTGAGGCACGGTCCAGGAACACGATACGGGCGTCCTTGACCCCGAGCAGCTCTCGCGCAAGCGTCATGACCCCCTCGAACGAACTCTCGATCTCCTGGGGTGTGGCCAGGCGCTCGGCAACCTCTCGCAGGGCCTCGGCGTCCCTGCGAGAGAGGGTCTCGATCTCGAACAGCCGCGAGTTGTTGACCGCGACCGCAGCCTGCGCGGAGAAGGTCCGCAGCATCTCCGCCTCGCCCTGGCTGAATTCGCGATCGTCGTCGCGCACGACCGCGATCACACCCAGCACCTCGGCTCCCGCCGCCAGCGGCGTCGCAAGCCCGGCCACCGCCGGCGCTCCGCCTTCGAGTCTCATGCGCAGTTCGCCGCCTCCCGCAACCGAGACAGGACCGCCTGCATCGAGAACTGACGTGAGCCACTGTGCATCTTCTGCCGCAAACCTGGAGCCCTGCTCGAGTTCAACCCCCCGGGCGCGAGCGAGAACGAAAGAACCGTCCTCGTCGTCGAGCAGGTAGACCGCCACGCTGGCCGAGCCGACGATATGGCCCATGGCCGAAACAATGCCATCGAGGACCTGGTCGAGGTTGGACGAACTCGCCAGCAACTGCGAGAGATCGTGAAGTGCGTTGAGTCGCAACCCGATCGCGTTGAAAGCGTCGGAAAGGCGCCCGACTTCGTCGCCCCGGCCTCCCGTATCGATGTGCTTGACGTAGGCCCCCGCGACCGCGTCGCGACCCCACGCCTCCAGCTCCCTGAGAGGTGCCACAAGCCGACGTGCGAAGACGAACGCGATGACCACCGAGAAGAGCCCGGAGACGAGGAGTGCGAGTGTCGCGGGCAGAAGCGCGCGCGACGTCGATGCGAGAAGTGCGGCTCGCGGCTCCAGGACGGTCACGTGCCAACTGAGCCCGGGATACTCGGTGATATCGGCGTACCGTCCGGACATGACTTCCCCGGTCACCGTCAGGCCCGAGACGACGGCTTCGCCTCCGCGGACCTCCGGACTCCCGTACACCAGTGTCGGTTCGTCAAGGCGCGGCCCGATACTGCTCGAGACGAACACCCGGCCGTTCTCGTCCGCGACGTAGACCACTCTACCCGCGGCAGCCGAAGAGAACTCGTCGACGAAACGATCCAGAATGTCCGTCCGCACTCTCACGACAACGAGGACATCACCCGCTGCCGTGCTCGCGCGCTGCGCACCCCAGACCTGATCGGTCCCGTCGGCGGCAAGCGTGAAACGGGGGGCGTCATCTGTGATGCCGAGCAGGTACTCCGCTCCTGCGATCGAGCGGGGCGCCTGAAACGCGGGCCACGCACCGATAACGGCACCGTCCGGCCGTGCCACGATGAGCGTCTCGACGTACTGCACGCCTGCGTCGTACTGGGCGGCGAGAGCCACGCGATTCAACTCCCCCGCCGGCTGACTGCCCAGGACGCGGCTCGCGCGCCGGACAGTGTTCGCAGCACCGTCGAGCTGAGTTCGGACGGCGGTCGCGGCGGCCTGCCGGTACGCCACCTGAGCGGCGGCTGACTGCCTGTTCGCCAGGTCGAAGACACCGACAAGCGCAGCGACGCTGATAAGAGTCACAGAGACGGCGACCATCACGAGGGTGAGGAGGGCCATGCTCGATGCGAGCGAATCTTTGCGCCGCTCTGAACGCATCACCCGCACCCCCCGCCTCGTCACCGCCTTCGTCACGTCATCGTACACTGACGCCCGTTCCGGCCGCATACATGGCGAGGGCTCGGAGCAGCAGAGGGGGTGTTCCGGGGCGAACTCAGAGCTCGATGGCCGGGACCAGGTCGCCGATAAGCCCTGAGAGCGGACCCATCAGTCCGGTCACGACAAGCACCCCGATGGCGATCAGCATGACTCCCGCGACGCGATTGATCGCGTGCGAATAGCGGACCAGAAAGCGCAACCGCGATGCGAATCTCCCGAACAGGACACCGGTGACCACGAAGGGTGTTGCGAGCCCCAGCGAGTACACGAAGAGCAACAGGGCGCCCTGGGCCACCTGGCCCGTGTTGCCGGCCATAGTGAGGATTGCCCCGTAGACGAACCCGGCGCACGGGCCGATGGCGAACGGGAACACCAGCCCGAGGGCGAGGGCGGCCGCGTTCCCGAACCTGCGCGTCTTCGCCACGTCGAAGTGCACGCCGCGACGCAGAAACGGTACGGGGATGATGTCAAGCAGGAGGACTCCGAGCACCACCACGATTCCGCCGGCCACTACGGTGAGCCCATCGCGATACTGGTTGAGCAGTGCGCCGAGCACGGATGCGGTCGCACCGAGGCCAACGAACACGATAGTGAAGCCGGCGACGAACAGCGCGAGCGGGCCGGCGATGTCGACCGCCCTGCGCTCCGATGATCCGAGTTCCCCGACGGATAGCCCCGTGATGAACGACAGGTATGCGGGAATCAACGGCAGCACGCAAGGGGACAGAAACGAGACGACGCCTCCCGCGAATGCCGCGATCAGACCAACAGACCCGCTCATCTCTCACATCCTCAGGACACCCGCGACGGCCGCCTCACGGCAGGGCCGCTCTGATGAGGCGCGTCGAGTATACCCCTATGGGTATCCCAGTGACAAACCGTGCTACGCCAGTTCGGCTTCGTAGCCCGCCGCTCGAATCGCCCCCATGACCTCCTGTGCACTGACCACATCCGCGTCAAACGCAACGACGGTCAGTCCGGTGGCGTGATCGGTCTTGGTGGTTTCGACGCCATCGAGGTCGGACAGGGTCATGTCGACCATCATCGAGCACGACGGGCAGTGCAGCCCGCTCGTCCTGAACGTCATCTGGATCTCACGCACGATGTCCCTCCAAACCTGGTGTGACGCGGCGATGCCATCCTCGGCAGAATCACGATCCCGGAGAATACGCAGCCCATTGGGCCTGTTATGTCTATGCCCGTCCCGGCGACACGTACTGCGCGTTCATTTCGCACTCGAGCAGTTCACCGCAGTCAGGGCACATGCGCCACTCGTCGATGACGCTGCTGCCGCATGCGACACAGCTCGTGGCCGCGAACTGGTGCGGCGGCTCCGGGTCGCGCCTTTCACCGGAATCGAGAAGCAGCAGGCTCACGCCGCCGATCACGAAGCCGGCCACCAGCGGGACGATCCATCCAAAGCGCGCAGTGGCAGTGCAGAACGCGAACCCCTCGCCCCCGTTGATGAAGGACAGTGCAACGAGCACCAGCCCGGCGCCGCCGAGGCTGCCGAGGACCATCAATGCGACCTGCTTCGTCGATGTCCTGACCAAGAGAAGCGCTCCAATGATGCGCGGGTGCGCGATGCCGCGATGGGTGCAATACCCGTGCCAAGCATTCGTGCGTATGCAGCCTTATGAGAGTCCGAAACGATTCATGCGCGCTTCCAGTGTCTTGGTGGTGAGCCCGAGGAGTTTGGCTGCCTTCGGTATGCTCGCGCCGGATCGATCGAGAGCCTGACGAATGAGATCGAGTTCGACCTCCTCGAGATCACACCCGTCTTCCGGGAGGATCATCCCGGTTCCGACGACCTGGCAACCAAGACCGCCCAGCCGCACCTCGGACGGGAGATCCGCCACGCCGATCTCGTCGTCGTGAGAGAGGATGACAACGCGCTCGATCGTGTTCTCAAGCTCGCGGATGTTCCCCGGCCACTGATAGGCGGCCAACAGGCCGAGCGCCTCTGTCGAGATGTGCTTGCTGCCCGCCTCGAGCTTTCCCAGGAAGTGGGCGACCAGCAGCGGGATGTCGCCGGGGCGCTTCCGCAGCGGAGGCAGATGCACCGGCACGACATTCAGACGGTAGAAGAGGTCCTCCCGGAAACCACCCTGCGCGATGAGCTGCTGCAGGTCGCGGTTGGTGGCCGCCACCACCCGCACATCGACCTCGACGGTCCGCGTGCCACCCAGCCGCTCGAACTGCCGCTCCTGCAGGACTCGCAGCAGCTTGACCTGCACGGCGGGACTGATATCACCGATCTCATCAAGAAACAGCGTGCCGCCGTTGGCCATCTCGAAACGCCCGGGCTTTGCGATGGTAGCCCCGGTGAAGGCGCCCTTCTCGTAGCCGAAGAGCTCGCTCTCGAGAAGCGTCTCCGGGAGTGCGCCCGCACTGACCGATATGAACGGCCCGCTCGCTCGCGATGAGAGCTGATGTACCGCTCGTGCGACCAACTCCTTGCCCGTTCCCGACTCGCCGTAGATGAGCACCGAGGCCATAGTGGGGGCAACCTTGTGTACCTGCTCGAGAACGGACTTCATACCTTCATCCGCCGCGACGATTCCCTCGACGTCGTAGTCCTTGTCGAGCTCTGCGCGCAGTCGGGTGACCTCGTCCGCCAAGTGCCTCAACTGAAGACCCTTATCTATCGAGAGCTTGAGCTCATCGAGGTCGAACGGCTTGGTCAGGTACTCGCTGGCCCCGGCCTTCATGGCCTCGACCGCTGTTGCGACGTTGCCGTGAGCGGTGAGCATGATGATCGGGAATCGATGGCCGTTCGCCCGCAAGGTGCGCAGCACCTCCATGCCATCGGGGGGCGGCATGCGGTGATCCAGGACCATCACATCCGGCTCCTCCTCGTCGACCGCGGCGAGCGCCTCCGTGCCGTCTGCGGCCTGTACGACCTTGAATCCCTCCGCTTCAAGGGACTGGCTCAAGACCCACCGCATGTTCTTCTCGTCGTCGGCGATCAGGATCGTCCGGTTCATACACGCTCCTCGGAATCGGCGTAGTCAGTGGCCGTCGGCAGGGAGACAGTGAACGTCGTGCCCCCGTCACCACTACTCACCTCGATATGCCCATCATGCTCGTCTATGATCCTGTGCACTATGGTAAGCCCGAGACCCGTGCCCTCCTGCCGGGTCGAGAAGAACGGGTCGAACACCTTGCCGAGGCTCGCCTCGGGGATACCCGGTCCGTCATCGGTCACCCTGACGTCAACGAAGCCGCCTCTCGTCCCGGTCTCGAGCCGAATCGTCCTGCCGGACTCCTCCATCGCCTGGACGGCGTTGGTGACGAGGTTGAGAAACACCTGCTTGAGCTGATCGGGGTCGGCCAGGACTCCGGGCAGATCACCCTGATAACCCTCCTCGATCACGACATCCGCCTGTTTGGCGAAACGACCGGTGAACAGCACGACATCACGCAGAACGTCCTCGATATCGGTCATCACGAACGTCGGCTTGCTCGGCCGACCGAAGTCGAGAAGGGCCTTGATGACCTTGTCGAGTCTGTCGATCTCCTGCTTGATGACCTCGGCGGCTTCGGCGATGCGGGCCGTATCACAGTTGACGTCTTCCAGAAGCTGTACGCTTGCCCTGATGACGCCAAGAGGATTGCGCACCTCATGCGCAACGCCGGCGGTGAGCTCCCCCATCGCGGCAAGCCTGTCAGCTCTGATCAACTGCTCGGTGAGCGCCTTGATCTCCGAGATGTCCTCGATCGTCACCACTGCTCCGAGGATCCTGCCCCCCACCGCACGCATCCGTGACGTGGACGCCTGAACGTGCACCGTGCGCCCGGTGCGCGTCACGAGCGTGACCTCACGCATCGTCAGGGGCAGTCTACCCGCGAGGACCTTCCCGACATCCCTCGTCAGGCCTCCGTCCTCCCGGAAGATCGAGCCGATCGGCCTGGGTACGATCTCGTACTCGGACACCCCGAGCATGCGCTCGGCGGCCGGATTGACCGTGGCCACCGACGCGTCGGGCCCGACAGTGAGCACGCCGGACGTGATCGATCGAAGGATGGACTGCGTGTAGTCCTGGATGTTGATGAGTTGGATCGCGCGTTCCTCGAGCTTCTTGTATGCGTCCTCAAGGCGCTGGCTGACCTGACGCAGGTCGCTGGTTCTTCGCTCCTCAAGACCCCGGAGCGCCCCGAAGAGCACCCCTATGACGAAGTACATGATGATCTCGAGGAGGTTTCCAACGGCCGCGCCGGTCAAACCTCCCAATGAGAGTTGCGCGTGCATGGCGAAGGGGATACTGGCCGCGAACGCTGCCAGAGCACCGCCGCGCTTCCCGAACACGAAGGCGGCGTACAGGATGGGCACGTAGTACAAGCGCTGATACAGACTGTGGAGCCAGGCGCCGCCACCCACCGTTGTCGTGTAGAGGTGGAGCACGGTGACGAGCATGAGCATGCCGGCGACTGCGGCCACCGAGCGAACCGCGTGCGACGAGTCGACCGGTGCCCCGGTGACACTGCTGCTCTGCCTGTCCTCCGGCCCGCTCATCGCCGTCTCCGAGCCCAGGAGGGCTCGATGTTCATCTCCTCACGGTACTTGGCCACAGTGCGCCGGGCGACCGTCACGCCCTCATCGGAGAGCATCTCAGCGAGCTTCTGATCCGACAGCGGCCTGGCCGCGTCCTCGTCACGCACGATGTCCTTCAGGCGCTGTTTCACGCTGGTCGAGGCCACGTCCCCTCCGGTCCGGGTGCGGTACCCGCCTGAGAAGAAGTGCTTGAGCTCGAAGAGCCCGTAGGGCGTCGCCATGTACTTGCCTGTCACGCCGCGGGACACGGTGGACAGGTGAACGCCGATCTCGACGGCGACATCCTCAAGCCGAAGCGGTCTCAGCGGGCCCTTGCCGTCGGCGAAGAACTCATCTTGGACGGTGAGGATGATCTCCGTGATGCGACTGACCGTGTCCTTGCGGCGGTCGACATTGCGAATGAAGCTCTCGGCGGAGCGGATCTTGTCCTTCAGGTACCGACGCGTGTCATCGTCGGCCTTCGAGCCCGATTTCAGCATCGCACGGTACCGCGGAGAGACCCTGAGCGTCGGGACCGACTCGTTGTTGGGAATGACGAGCCACTCGTCGTCGAATCGCCGCAACGTGACGTCGGGAACGATGTATCCGGGCGAGGGGCCGGGCGAAAACGCTCCCGCGGGCCTCGGGTTCAGTGTGCGCAGCACCTCGACGAGCCGCCGGATCTCGTTCTCGTCCACGCGCAACGCTCGAGCGACCTTGCGATAGTGGTTCGCTGCGATGTCGTCCATGTGCTGGGTGAGAATCGTCTCGAGGAGCGGTTCTTGGATGCCGAGGAACTCCATCTGAAGGCAGAGCGCTTCGGTGAGCGTTGTCGCGCCCACCCCCGGCGGGTCGAGCTGCTGGACAACGCGCAACGCCTCCTCCGCGGTCGCCAGATCGACACCCACGAGCGCGGCGACCTCGGAGAGCCGCCCGACGAAGAAGCCGTCGGAATCGAGCGATCCTATGACCGCCTGCGCCGCATGATCCACGTCCTCGGATATGTCGAGAAGTGCAAGTTGTTCGACCAGGTACGCGTCGAAGGTCATGATGCCCCCGACGAACTCCTCGGTGTTCGTCGGCTCTGCGTTCGGATCACGAGGAGACGACGTATCCATCGATTCGAGCTCGTTGTACATCTCGAGCCACTCATCCCAGGCGCGTTCGTCTTCGCCGGATTCCTGTCGCTCCTCGGTGCCTTCGTCGTACTCGGAATCCCCCTCGGGCTCCTCGACCTCAAGCACGGGGTTCTCGAGAATCTCGGCCTCGATGAGCACCTGGAGTTCGGCCACGGGCATGGCGAGAATGCTCAGGCCCTGGTAGACCTGGGGCGAGAGAGTGACCTTCTGTCTGAGTTCAGGCCGCTGGGCCAGATCCACGGGACCCTCCGACTCACCGCGAACATTCGGCCTCCCGGCTGGGGCGGGCGCCTTAGCAAACTATATACCACCTAAGGCCCCTCGTCCGACCGCACGCTGGTGTATCAGGGGGCGGGCGGCAGCGATTCGGCCGGCGCCGCTCCGGGCTGTCGTTGCACCACCACGATCGCGGCGATGACCAGAGCGCCTCCCGCCAGCTGCAGGGCATCGAAGCCCTCCCCGAACAAGGCGAACGCGGCGAGCCCGGCCACGACCGGCTCGAGCGTCGATGTCACGACCGCACGGGTGGCGTCGATGTAGTGAAGCGCTTTGAGAAACGCGGCAAACGGAACAATCGTCGCGAAGACCGCCATATAGGCGATCACTGCGAGGCCTGCCGGGTCCGCAATGAGCTCGATCACGGGGGATACCCCGCCGAGGTAGACAAGCCAGAACAGACTCGCGAACAGGAGTCCGTATGTGAGCAGGGTCCACGGAGAGTACCGCTGTGCGGCGAACTTCCCCATAAGCGAATAGAGAGCGAAGAACACCGCCGAGGAAAGCCCCCATGCCAGGCCGGGTCCCGAGATCGCCAACCCGTCGCCTCCGAAGGCCCCCACGACGAGCGCGCACCCCGCAACCGACAGGACGACCCCCACAGGCAGCGCGAGCGAGAGGCGCTCTCCGAGGAACAGCACGGAAACCACCAGGACGATGATCGGCGCGAGGTACTCCAGCAGTATCGCCGTGGCGACATTCGTGTAGGAGATCGCCTGGAAGTACGTGACGTGGACTCCGGCGAGACCGACGATTCCGAACAGCGCAAGAAACCCAAGGTCACGGCGGCCGATGCGCAGCTGTGAGCGCCGGGTCGTGAACACGTAGACGAGCAGAACGAGCGCCGCGACGAGAGCGCGTGCACCCGCGAGGACGGGCGGGGCGACCTCGAGACCGGGCGGCGGGACCGGCCACAGCGCGGTCTGCGCGGTGAGCGGACTGAACACCCATTTCGCCGAGAGTCCGCCGGTCGCCCAGCAGAGCGCGGCCAGCGCTGCGAGCCCATAACCTTTGAGTGAGTCCCTCGACGCGGCCTCAGACACGTCGGTCCTGCACTTCCTCGGCGGTCTTGGCCGCCTGGTACGAGTCGAGCGGTTCAAGATGCACGATCACATCGGCGACGGAACCGAATGCGCCGCACAGCGCCCGCTCCGCATCCTCTGCGATGAGGTGCCCCTGTTCCACGGTGATCGTGGGATCCACCTGGATGTGCATGTCGACGTACACCTCGGACTCCGACCCTCGAGTTCGTATGTGATGACAGCCCAGGACGCCGGGCACGGCCAGAGCGACCTCGCAGATCTCGTGCGGGGGGATGCGCACCGCATCGGACAACGTCGCGCCCGCATGACGGAACACCCCCCACGCAGTCCAAGCGATCGCCACCGCGACGCCAAGTGCGATCACCGGATCGGCGAGAGGGTACCCCATCTTGACCGCGACCAGCCCTGCGATGACACCGAGGCTCACGAGGACGTCGCTCCCGGTGTGACGTGCATCTGCGACCAGCACCTCACTCCTGATCTCCCGGCCGACGCGACGCTCGTAGGTCGTGACAGCGACGTTGATCGCGAGTGTCCCGAACATGACGGCGAATACCGTCGCGTCGACGCGCGGAGGCGCTCCGGCGTCCATCAGCCGGGCCGCCGCAGACGTGCCCACACGGTATGCGGCGAGCATGAGCATGGCGCCGATCGCTGCTGACGCGTAGGTCTCGTACTTGCCGTGGCCGTACGGGTGGTCGGCATCGGCCGGACGGCCGGCAAGATGCAGCCCCACGAGGCCGACGATGTTGCTGGCTCCGTCGAACATCGAGTGGAACCCGTCCGCCTGCATCGCCACGCTGCCGGAGATGAGGCCCCAGGCCAGCTTGGCGAGCGCCACCGCGAGGTTGAGCACGAGGACCACGCTCAACACACGCCGGATTCGGCGAAGCCTGGGAGACGCCCCGCTCACAGGCTGATCACGCCTGTAGCCCACCCCGGCCCCCTTGCCGCACATACCCCCTGGGGGTATACTTCGGATTCATGACGACTGATTCTATCGCATGCTAACGGACGGAGCGACTCATGGCCGACAAGACAGCTCTGCCCGCCATGGAGGCTGAGCGCAAGCGAATCATCAACCGCCTGAAGCGGCTTGAGGGCCAGATTCGCGGGCTCCAGACGATGATCGAGTCCGGCAAGGACTGCGAAGACGTACTCACGCAGATCATGGCGGCGAAGTCCGCGCTCAACCAGGTCGGCATGCACATCATCGGTCATTCCATGAAGAGCTGCCTGATCGATGATGCCGACAAGACGCACGATGAGCTGATCGACGAAGCGATCGCCGTCTTCCTCAAGTACTCCTCGTGCATCAAGTGACCCGGTCGATCTAGTTCAGGCGACTGACTCGTCGACCATGCGCACGACCGTCTCCTCCACGCGTGCGGCCAGCGCGTCAAGCCGGTGCTCGGGGAAGACGGCGACGAACAGCGTCGGACGCAGAGCGGCGACGATGACCTGCCCGTCTTCTTCATACACATGAATCCGGCACGGCATGATGAGCGCAAGTTCCTCGTCCGGCTCGGCCGGTGCGATCTCGAAGATCACGAGCGGTCGGATCGGAAACCCCTTGGAAGCGAGTCTGCCCTGGATATCATGGTACGCCTGCACGACGAAGCCGTGCAGCCCCACTGACCGCTCCACGGCATCGATGGTGTCCCGAAACCCCTTGGCGCCGATTCGCTTGTACGCGTAGTCCACTCGGGCCTCTCCGCGTCCGATGGGCGTTCACCTGCCCTGAGGTGAGCCGGCCGACACCCTACGTCACCCCACTCGTCCCGGTATTCAACACCACGCCGAGGAATCCTCCGCCTGCACCCACTGCGCTTCGGCGCCCCGCCCCCACCGCGGATCCCCGCCTGCTTCGCGCAACGACCGCACGACGAACAGCCGAGCGTGCACCGCAATCCTGACACGTTGGATCGTCGATAGGCAATTCCCCCTCCTCTCAACCCCGCTCCGGGGGGAGTACGTCGATGGCACGAGAACCGACTCGACGTGTTTCTCAACAGGCGTGTCCGCGCGCACGCGCTGTCGAGTATCATCTGGGCAGTAAGGGGACGGTGACCTGGTGATGCAGCCCATGTGGGTAGAGGTGTTCGCAGGAGGGCTCGCCGCCGGCGCAGGCCTTGTCGGCCTGCTGGTTTCGCGCAGAGGCTTCGAGGCCCCGGCGTTCCTGTTCTCGCTCGTGGGTCTCGTCATCTCGGGCGCGGGCGTCGTCGTCGTCTCGGGGGAGCACGAGAGCACGGGACTGACACTCGCGGCCATCGGCCTGGGTATGGCATCGACAGTCGGGGGGTATGGCCTCGCCTCGGCGATGCTTCCCATCTTCCGGGGTACGCATCGTCGCCCACAGCTCCCCGCCATACTCGGCACCCCATCAGGTACAACGGATGTCGTGCTCGTCGCATGCTGCGAACCGGAACGATACCAGCCCTCGGCGGTCGCACGGGAACTCGCGGGATACGCCGAGGAAGGGCTTCCGGAACCGAGTATGGCCGTCGTGCCATTCCTCTACGCCGCGCAGAAGGCCCGCTATCGCGCCGTGGGCGGCAGGAGTCCGTCGGCCGCACAGACCCTGTCTCTCGCCGAGCGCCTCTCAACGGTCGTGGCGCGGCACGACGGCATCGGGACCGTGGAGTGCGTGACGTGCACCGGTCGGGACACGTTGGACGTGGCGGTGACGAGGGCCGTCGAACGGGGGGCGCGGCGAATCATCACCGTGAGCGCAAGTATCGGCGAGTCCCGCTCGCTTGACAGGGCGAAAGCCCTGGTCGACCTGCTGCGGCCCCGCGATCTCGGGATCGACATGGTCTACACCACACCCTTGTGGGGATCCGACCGCCTGGCGCTAGCCCTGGCCGATCGGATATCCACCGTCGCATCCGAGCCGGAATCCACCGGCGTTGCACTCGTGATGCACGGGCAGCCCGACACGCGACAGCGTACGCACGGCGCCTTCGATGTCCAGGAGAACGCGTTCTGCAACCGCATCCGGATGATGCTGTCCGAGCATGGCATCCCGGAGCAGAACATCCGCCTGTGCTACCTCGACTGGCGCGAACCGGGGGTGACCGAGACGGTGCGGCACATCGCGGCCATGGGATGCGAGCGCGTGATCGTCTCGCCGGCCTGTTTCGCCTTCGACTCCATCGCTACCGCCCTGGACCTCCAGGTCGCGGTGCGCCAGGCACGCGTGGAAGCACACGTGACGACGGTGGTACTGCCGGCCTGGAGCGATGATGCGGTCGCCGCAACGGTGCTCGCCGAGGCGATCGACGAGGCGCTCCCCGACCTCGCCGCACGACACTAGGGAATCGCAGACTCACCGTGTGGTCTTGCAGCGCTCCCAGTTGATCGCCTGCTGGCGGCGAATCCTGGGGAAATGGAACGCATATCTGAGCGCGAGGTTCAGACCTCCGCGTCCGGTTTCCGCCCGCGTTTCGAGGCGATCTATGCTGGCGCGCAGATCCTCGGCAGACGTCCCACGGAAGAGCGTGTAGCCCTTCCCGATCCCCTTGAGGACATGAGCATCGGAGCCCCCGGTCGCAGCGATGCCCTGCCCGCCGGTGAGCATACTCGATGCGACCTTGTTCGCGTAGACCAGGAACGGCATCGAGTTGTAGACCTCGAGCGCGTGAAACGCGAGGTCGTTCATCGCGGTGAAGAAGTGATTGAGGCCGAAGGGGCCGAACACGCCCTGCGCCGAGAAGGGATGGGGAAGGACCGCGATCCCGCCCTGCTCGTTGATCCTGCTTACGGTCTCGCCAAGGCTCAGTCCTCGCGGAATCGGGCTGTGCAGGTAGAGGCCGATCACGTGGCCGGCCCTGGACGAGATCTCCTCGCCGACGACGACTTCGAAGTCATACATGTCCTCGAGAGACTTGGCGAAGAGCGCCCCCTCGATCGTGTTGTGATCCGTGATGGCGATGACCTTGAGGTCCGTGCATTCCTGCACGTAGTCCATGATCTCCGGGATCTTGGCAACGCCATCGCTGTGGCTGGAGTGTATATGGAGGTCTGCCTTGCTCCAGGTATCGCTCAAGACATCATGCCTCTCTCTTGCCCGACGACCTCCCCGCGGCCCCCGGTGGTGACTGCAACACATATGCAAACAGCGTGCCCTTGTGCCCTACGTCACTGTACCTCATGGACACATGATGAGTATCGGCGGAGCTGAGCCGCCGGTGCAGCGTCACGTGACAAGCGGGCTATCCGCGCACCTGTTCGGACCAGGCCGCGAGTCTTGCGACCCCCTCGTGCAGCCGTTCGAGCGATGTCGCGTAGCTGAAGCGCAGGAAGCCCTCACCCCCCGGGCCGAAGTCGATGCCCGGGGCGACCGCCACGCCCGCTTCGTCCAGAAGACGGTTCGCAAGTGCCAGCGAGTCCCGGCTCCACGCCGATGCGTCCGCGAACACGTAAAACGCCCCGCACGGCTCGCACTCGATCACGAGTCCCAACTCTCTCAACGCCGGCACGAGGTACTGCCGCCGCTCATCGTAGACGGCCCGCATCCTGGCGACGTCTTCGCCGGCCGATGTGAGCGCCACAACGCCGGCGTGCTGCACGAACGCGTTCGCGGCGAGGAAGAAGTTCTGCTGGATCTTCTCGGCAGGCCGGACGAACTGCCGAGGTGCGATCAGGTACCCGAGTCGCCATCCGGTCATCGCATACGCCTTCGAGAACCCGTTGAGCACGAACGCGCGATCGGTGTACTGGAGGATCGAACGCTCCTCGCCGCAGAACGTGAGTCCGTGGTAGATCTCGTCGCTCGCGATGTAGACGCCCGTCTCATCGGCGAGAGCCCCGAGCGCCGCCAGATCGGCGTCGCCGAGTACCGCGCCTGTCGGGTTGCTGGGAGACGTGATCATGATCGCCCGGGTCCGGGGACCGATCGCCGCTCGCACGTCGTCGATGCGGTAGCGGAAGCCGTCCTCGGCGCGCACCCGCACGAGCCTGGGCACCCCTCCGAGGAATGAGACATAGTTCGGATACGCCGGGTAGCAGGGATCGGGCATGATCACCTCGTCCCCGGGATCCAGGAGTGCCCCGAACAGCAGGAGCATCGCCGGGCTGGTGCCCTGGGTGACGACGATGTCAGACGGGTCGATCGTGACTCCGTAGCCGTCCGCATAATGGTCGGATACCGCGTCACGCAGGGACAGAAGCCCCAGGGACTGCGTGTAATGCGTACTCCCCTGCTGCATGGCGCTCTCGGCTGCGCGAGTGATGATGTCGGGCGTCGCGAAATCGGGATCGCCGATCTCGAGATGAACGATGTCGCGGCCGCGTGCCTCGTGCGCCTGGGCGCGCGCGACCACATCCATGACAACGAATGGTCGTACGGCCTGCGCGCGCCTGGATACCTCGCTCACACACGCTCCCCTTCAGGTTCTCCGTTCGTGGGCACAGCATATCCCACACACCGTCGAACAGACACATCGGTATTCTCAGTGCCGTGTTGCCGCGACCACCCTGAAGTGCGACGATAGGCGAGGCTTGTCGCTCATGGCCGGGGGGCGGATCGCACAGCGAGATGACCACGAAGTCCCAATCGCACGCGTCTGACCTCGCATACGTCGGCGTGTGTGTGGCGCTCAGCGCCGGCCTCGTGGCATCCCGGTCGGCCTTCGGGTATCCGGCCTTCCATACGTTGGCCGAGTTGTTCCCGGTGATCATCGCCTCGGCGACGTTCATGGTGGTGTGGAACTCGCGGCGCTACGTGGACAACGGGGCGCTCGTGATTCTCGGCATCACGTACTTCTTCGCCGCATCCGTCGACGTACTCCACGCTCTCGCCTACAAGGGCGTCGGGTTGATTCCCGGATCGACAAGCGACCATGCGACCCAGCTGTGGTTGGTCGCGCGCTATATCCAGACCTCGGCGATGGTGGTCGCGCCGCTCGTCGCCACAAGGCGGCTCAAGCCCCAGGGCGTGTTCGTGGGCTACGCTGTCGTAACCGTCGTCGGCGTGGCCTCGGTCCTGTGGCTCGATGTCTTTCCGACCGCATTCGTGGAGGGCAGCGGGCTCACCCCGTTCAAACTGGTGAGTGAGTACGTGATGTCGTCGCTCATGGTGCTCGGCATGGGGCTCCTATGGCGCGCAAGGCGGCACTTCGACAGACGGGTCTTCTGGTCCCTGATTCTCTCGTTCGGGTTCACTGCGGTCGCCGAGATGATGTTCACGTTGTACACGGATCCCTTCGGGCCGGCGAACTTCGCAGGGCATATCATCCGCATCGTGGCCTTCGTCCTCGTGTATCGCGCGATCATCGAGACGGCCCTCACGCGCCCGTACGCGATGCTGTTCACGGAACTCGCGCAGACTGCGGAGGCGCTCGCCGAGAGCGAAACACGCTTCCGTGCAACGTTCGAACAGGCGAGCGTGGGTATCGCCCACGTATCGCTCTACGGAGAGTGGACGCTCGTCAACCGGCGCATGGCTGAGATCACCGGCTACTCCGACGTCGAACTGATGAAGCTCAGACCCGGGCAGGTCACGCATCCGGACGACGTTGAAGCGGAGCAGGCCGGCAACGAACGACTGCTCGCCGGGCACGCTGAATCAGTGAGCGTCGAGAAGCGATTCATCCGCCGCGACGGGAAGATCGTGTGGGTGCGCTCCAATCGATCGCTCGTACGAGACGCCGATGCGGTCCCCCTGTACTTCGCCGATGCCGTTGAGGACGTCTCGGCGCGCCGCCAGGCAGAGGCCCGCCTGCGGCATTCCCGTGACCTGAACGAGGCGCTCGCCGCGATCGATCGGGCCATCAACTCGACGTTCGACATCGACGAGATCACGCGCCGTGTGGTCGCCGAGGGCGGTGCGGCTATCGGCGCGGAGAGCGCCAGCGTGGTCATGCGCGAGGGCGACTCGTGGATCGCACGCCACACCTGGCACTTCCCCGCCGACATCATCGGCCACAAATTCACGAGAACCGACGTCCCGCATGCAGCGCTCGCAGCCGACCTGGGACAGCCGGTGACGATCGTCGACGCGTACAACGACCCCCGGGTCAACCACGAGGTGATGCGCAAGTTCGGCATCCGCTCCGTCATCACCATCCCGCTCACCTTCCGAGGTGTCGACATCGGAACCCTCTACTTCAACTACCACTCATCGACGCATGAGTTCGACGACGACGAGATCGACTTCGTGGTCAAGCTCTCGTCCGCACTCACCCTGGCGATCCAGAACGCCCGCATGTACGCCATCGAACGGGACACCGTCGACACCCTCCAGCGACCCCTCCTCTCACTGAAGACCGATATCCCCGGAATCGAACTCGCAAGCGCGTACTACAGCGCGACCGAGCTTACGCGCATGGGCGGCGACTTCTACGATGTCTTCTCGCTCGATGACGGCCGCATCGCGTTCGTGATCGGTGACGTCTCGGGCAAGGGCATGGAGGCCGCCGCGATCACCGCTGTCGCCAAGAGCACCCTTCGGGCGTTCGCCTACGAATGGGCCGAACCCGACAAGGTGATGACGGCCGCGAACCGGGCCCTGAGCAAGCAACTCGATGAGAGCAAGTTCATCACGGCCATCTACGGCCTGCTCGACCCGAGGAGCGGCTGTATGGTCTTCTCGTGCGCAGGTCACCCCGCTCCGATCATCTGCAGCGAGATCTCCTGTGCGACCGATACCATCGTTCGAAACCCGCCTCTGACCGTCTTCCCGGAACTCGAGTTCGAGACCTATGAGACGACGCTGAGACCGGGCGAGAGAATGGTGCTGTTCAGCGACGGGCTCATAGATACGCGCCGGGGATCGGACCTGCTGGGTGAGGCCGGGGTCCGGGGGATTCTCGATGACCTGGGCGATGTACCGCCCCGGATCGCCGTTCGGGTCCTCCTTGAAGCCGCGCAGTCGCATGCGGGCGGCCAGGCGCCGGATGACATAGCGATCATGGCCTTCAGGTACCTCGGCCTCGACACGTAGCGGTCCACCCGACCGCGATCCGTGAAGCGAAAGGGGCCCCAGCGGGGCCCCTCTTCAGTGCGTATGGTGTCGGAGGAGGGATTTGAACCCTCACGTCCTTGCGGACACTAGGCCCTCAACCTAGCGCGTCTGCCGTTCCGCCACTCCGACGAACTGCTCCGCTGCGCGGACAGCGAAGCGCAGTATAACAAGTACAAAACTGCTTGCCTACCCTTGCAGCACGGGGCTTCGGAAAGCCCTATTCGGCCCCTTCGGCCCCCACCGTGATCGGAAACGGCGCAGCGAAATGGCATGCCGCCCTGTGACCCGGAGCTACCTCACGCAGCTCGGGCTCCTCGGCACTGCACACCGGCTGTGCGAGCGGGCATCGCGTGTGGAACCTGCAGCCTGTCGGCGGATCGACCGGACTGGGAACGTCACCCTCGAGAATGATGCGCTGACGCCCTCGCTGGACCCGCGGATCGGGAACCGGTACCGAGGAGAGCAACGACTGCGTGTAGGGGTGATGCGGGCTGTCGTACAGATCGCGCCAGTCGGAGATCTCCACGATCTTGCCCAGGTACATGACCGCGACTCGATCGGAGATGTGCCGGACGACCGAAAGGTCATGTGCGATGAACAGGTACGTCAACCCGAACCGATCCTGCAGGTCATCGAGCAGGTTGATGACCTGTGCCTGGATCGAGACATCGAGCGCTGAGACCGGCTCGTCACATACGATGAGCCGCGGTCGCAGCGCAAGCGATCGGGCGATACCGATGCGCTGGCGCTGCCCTCCGGAGAACTCGTGGGGGTAGCGATTCACGTGCTCGGGGTTGAGGCCCACGACATCGAGGAGCTCTTTGACCCGCGCCCGTCGCTCCGCAGGCGTTCCCTGGCGATGCACCGCGAGCGGCTCCGCTACGATCTCGCCGATCGTCATGCGCGGGTTCAGTGAGGCGTACGGGTCCTGGAAGATGATCTGGACGTCTCGGCGAAAGGCCTTGAGCGCGGCGCCCCGCAGTTGGCGGACGTCCGTACCGTCGAAGGTGACGACACCGGCCGTGGGCTCGATCAAACGCATGATGCAGCGTCCGGTGGTCGACTTGCCGCACCCGGACTCGCCGACAAGACCCAGCGTCTCGCCTTCCTCCACGGTGAACGACACGTCATCGACGGCCTTGACCTTCCGGCTCAGCCTGGACGACAGTACGCCTTGCTCGACGGGGAAGTGCTTGAGCAGGTTCTCCACTCTGAGAAGCTCGCCCATCAGGCGCCCACCCCCGCGCGCGTCGTGTCGCCTCTCCTGAATCCGGGTTCCGACGCGAAATGGCAGGCGACCGAGTGTCCACCGTCGACCGCGACAAGCTCCGGGCATTCGACGGTGCAGATCTCCTGCGCATACGGACAGCGCGGGTGGAACGCGCAGCCGCTTGGTACGTTGATGAGGCTCGGGGGCTGGCCTTTGATCGGGCACAGTTCGCCCTTCGCGTCGATATCGTGCCGCGGCAACGAATCGAGCAGTCCCCACGTGTAGGGATGCCGCGGCTCGTAGAAGACCTCATCGGAGGTCCCGTACTCGATCTGCTTGCCCGCATACATCACCATGACGTCGTTCGCCATGTCGGCGACGACTCCCAGGTCGTGGGTGATCATGATGATGGCGGTGCCTGTCCGGCGCTGGAGATCGGCCATGAGTTCGAGTATCTGAGCCTGGATGGTCACGTCGAGCGCGGTCGTCGGTTCGTCGGCGATCAGGATGTCCGGATCGCACGCGAGCGCCATCGCGATCATCGCACGCTGGCGCATGCCGCCTGAGAACTGGTGTGGGTAGTCGTTCGCCCGGTTGTCCGGATGCGGGATACCGACGGTCTCGAGCAGTTCCACCGCTCGTACGCGCGCTTCCCTGGCAGACATCCCCTTGTGCAGCCGAAGGGACTCACCGATCTGGCGCCCGACCTTGTACACCGGATTGAGCGATGTCATCGGATCCTGGAAGATCATCGCCACGCGGTTGCCCCGCATGGCGCGGACCTGGGAGTCGGTCATATCCAGCACGTTCTCCCCTTTGAAGATGATCTCACCGTCCACGGTCTTGCCCGGGGGCTCGGGTATCAACCGCATCAGCGACAACGCGGTCACGGACTTGCCCGAGCCGGACTCACCGACGACGGCCAGGGTCTTGCCGCAGTCCAAGGCGAACGAGACGCCGTCGACAGCCTTGACGACTCCGTCGCGGGTCAGGAAATGCGTCTTGAGATTGTTGACTTCGAGAAGTGCCATCGGTCAGTCCTTCATCTTGACGTCGAGGGCGTCACGCAGGCCATCACCCATGAGAACGAAGGCGAGCACGGTCGTCAGAATCGCGAATCCGGGCCAGATCGTGAGCCACGGTGCGCGGAACATGAGCGACTTCGCATCGGAGAGCATGAGTCCCCACGCGGGCGCAGGCGGCAGGACCCCCATGCCAAGAAAGGACAGCGCCGCCTCGGTGATGATCGCACCACCGATACTCATCGTGCCGTACACGATGATCGGAGCCACGGCGTTCGGCATGATATGCCGGAACATGATCCGCATGTCCGACGCACCCATCGCTCGTGCGGCATCGACGTACTCGTTCTCCTTCACTGAGAGGATCGAGCTTCGAAAGACCCTCGCGATGCTGGGCCAGCCGAGGATACCGATCGCGATGAACACGTTGCGCAGCCCGGGCCCGAGGACAGCGAGAAGCGCGATCGCGAACAGGATATAGGGAAACGCGAAGAACACATCGGCCGTCCGCATGATGAACGAGTCGATCAGCCCCCCGTAGTAGCCGGACAGCGCGCCGAGTATCAGTCCGATGACAAGCGAGATCGAGACCGCCAGGACGCCTACGGCGAGCGAGACTCGCGCACCGTACACCACCCTGGCGAACACGTCGCGGCCGAGCTTGTCAGTGCCGAAGGGGTGCTGGACCGATGGCGGCTCCAAGGACCCGAACTCAAGGGAGATCGGGTCGCCGAAGATCGGCTTGACCCACAGATCTGCCGAGAGCGTGGCGGAGACGACCAGCACGATCCAGATCAGGCCGGCGATGGCGAGCTTGTTGCGGCGCAGACGGCCCCAGGCATCGCCCCACAGTGTGCGCGTCTTCGGCGACTCAGCGCTGAGCGAGTCTCCACCGCTCGCAGGAGGATACGGCAGCTGTGAGCCCTGGTCGCGCACCGGATGGCCGCCGACGTCGAGCGGTGTGGCGTCCGCTGGCTTCCCGATATCGCGATCGTCAGGATCAGGATGCACGTCTCGCGTCATGATGACGACCCCCCGTACCGTATGCGCGGGTCGAGCAGCGCATAGCTCAGGTCCACGAGCAGGTTCACGATCATCACGATGAACACGATGATGATCACTCCGCCCATGACGACTGGCCAGTCCCGGGTTCCCACCGCGAGGAATATCTCTCGGCCGACACCCGGCCAGGAGAAGATCGTCTCGGTGAGAATCGCGCCGCCCATCAGAACGCCGAGGTCGATGCCGACGAACGTCACAACGGGAATGAGCGCGTTCTTGAGCGCGTGCTTGGTGATGACCGCACCGCGGGTGAGGCCCTTGGCTTCTGCGGTGCGTATGTAGTCCTGGCCCAGCGACTCGAGCATCTGGCTGCGCATGATGCGCGCCACGTACGCCGAGGAGACCGAGGCCAGAGTTATCGACGGGAGGATCAGATGCACCCAGTCCTGGAACTGGCTGGAGGACATCTGGGAAATGGGCAGGTAGAACGCACCACCTGTCCACTGTTTGAGTTTGATGCCGAAGAGGATCTGAAGAAGCATGCCGAGCCAGAAGACAGGGACGGCGACCAACACCGAGGTTGAGAGCGTCACCAGCACATCCCAGAACGAGAACTGCTTGACGGCGGAGATGATTCCCGCCCCCACGCCGATGATAATCTCCAGGATGATGGCCGCGAGCGCGAGCTTGACCGTGTTCGGGAACTTGTCCTTGAACAGATCGAGGACTTCCCTGTTCTTCTGCAGTGATCTGCCGAGATCGCCCTTGAGGAGCCCTCCCACGTACGAGGTGTACTGGACGTGGAGGGGCTGGTCGAGCTTGTTCTCCTTGACCACCTGTTCGTAGAGGGCGGGAGAGATGGCCCGGTCTCCCGTGATCATCCTGACCGGGTCACCCGGCAGAACCCCCGGAGCCCGAAGGATGAACAGTATGAGCGTCACTCCGATGAAGACAGGGATCATCTGGAGTACCCGCCTGAGAATGTACTTGAGCATCCGTGATTCCGTTCGACGAATCGCCCGGCACTACAGCACGGTGCCGGGGCGCCCTATCGGGCACCCCGGCTGGCCGTGTTCAGCGCAGTTGCGTATGTATAGACCTACTCCGACGCCGCAGCGTCGCCGAGCCAACAGGACTCGAATGCGAACAGGCCGTTGGCCGAGTACACGCCGTCATTCACGCGATCGGATGCGACGCGGGTGTGACGGTAGAACATGAGCGGGATGACAGGAGCCTGAGCGCCGACCTTGGTCTCGATCTCCTGGTACAGCTTGGCGCGATCATCTCCATCAGTGGTCTTGCGAGCATCGTCAAGCATCTTGTCGACGTCGGGATCACTGAAGAACGAGTAGTTGTCGCCGCTACCCGTGAGGAAGAGCGGGTAGAGGAAGTTGTCCATGATCGGGTAATCGGCGATCCAGCCGAGTCGACCGACCTGGTACTCCTTCGCGCCCAACTTGTCGAGGTACTGCGCCCACTCAGAGCCGGCAAGCTCCGTCTCGACACCGACCTTCTTCAGGTCGTCCTGCACGAGCTGCAGGATGTCCTCATGACCGGAACCGCTGTTGAACTCGAGCTTGAACTTGGGAAGCGGGTTGGCTTCATCGAAGCCGGCTTCCTTGAGCAGCGTCTTTGCGGCTTCGGGGTCATACTTGGCGTACTCGAAGCCGACATCCTGGAACCCGACGATTCCCTCAGGAACGATGCCCGTCGCGGGAACACGCGTTCCCTCGAAGACCTTGTCACAGATCTGCTGGCGGTCGATGGCCAGCGACAGGGCCTGGCGCACCTTCGCGTCCTTGAACTGAGGGTCCGTGTTGTTGATGAGCAGGAAGTAGGTAGCCTGCTCGGTACCAAGGCTCACCTGCTCGCCCGGGTTCACGGTGTAGCCATCGGGGCTTTCGCCGTACTTGTCGACCGTGGTCTGGATCTGGCCGGTGGGAATCGGCACGAAGTCCAGGTTGCCCGCCTCGAACTCAAGCCAGGCGGTGTCCTGATCGGCCAGGATCTTGAAGTCGACCGCGTCGATGTTCGGCGCGTCGCCGACGTAGTCAGCGAACTTCTCGATCTTGATGTACTGGTCGTGCGCCCATGCCTCAGTCATCTTGAACGGACCGTTGCCGATGGGCATCTCCGCGAACGCCGCGGGGTCCTTCTCGACCTCTTCCCTGGGAACAGGAGCGAGTGCGGGGTGACCGACCACGTACTCGAAGTCAGCGAACGGCTCGTTCAGCGTGACCTCAAGCGTCGTCTCGTCTACTGCCTTGACGCCGGAGAGCTCGGTCGCCGAACCGTCCTGCATCTCTTCGTAGCCCTTCACTGCGGCCAGATGGTACGAGATCTCGGACTCGTTCTTCGGGTTGGAGATTCGCTCCCACGCGTACTTGAAGTCCTCGGCCGTGACGTCGCGACCGTTGTGGAACTTGGCGCCCTTCACAAGGCGGAATGTCCACACGGTGGCGTCCTCGTTCGGCTCCCAGCTCTCGGCTGCGGCCGGCATGATCTCGGATGTCACGGAATCGAAGCCCACGAGGCTGTCGAAGATGGCATGTCCGACCTGCGTGCCCTCTGACTCCTGAAGGTTGACCGGATCGATGAACGCCGGCTCACTGATGTAGAAGTTGAACGTGCCACCCGTCTTCACATCGCCTGAGCCGTTTCCGGCCGTCCCGTCGTCCGCCTTCTTGCATCCGCCGACACCAGCGAGCGCGACAGTCAGCATCAATGCAAGGGCTATCGAGGCGATCTTGCGATACCTTCCAGACAAGACGCACCCTCCTTCCATACTCCATTGGTTTCAGGCCATGGCTGCGACCCGCGCGAACAGCACGGGCACGAACGATGACCCCCTCTCTACACGAACAGTGTCCCCCTCTTCGCATAGAGATACAACTTCCGCACCAGGAAAACCGCAGACCGAGCGCACTACGAAAGCGGCCCCGATGGATAATCGGGGCCGCTTCATGCATCAGATGGTATTACGCAAGGGTCCTACGCACCGGGATGGTAGAGGACCATCAGGAGCAGCAACGTAACGGCGAACACCACTGCGAGTCCGATGGTGATGCGGTCGAGGTTCTTCTCGATGATGCCCGTTCCGCTCGATGTCGAGGGCATCACTCCGGAGAACATCGACGACAGGCCGGTCCCCTTGCCCGAGTGCAGCAGGATGAAGACGATGAGCCCGACAGAGACAAGAACATGGACGACCAGAATGAGTGCGACGAATGCGTTCACGCGCGAGTTCCTTTCGGAGCACGGCCCAGGTGGGACCGGGGGTCGACAGACGAGCAATCAGTATAGCAGGAGCGAACGTCCCGTCCACTCCTTCGGCGGGTCGAGCCCGATGAGCTCCAGGAGCGTCGGTGCGATATCGGCCAGGATGCCTCCGTCTGCGAGCCCGGGGGGACCGGGAGCGACCACGCAGAACGGAACGTCGTCGGCGGTATGCGCCGTGAACGGGGTCGTGCCGTCACGATCCACCATGCGCTCAGCGTTGCCGTGGTCGGCTGTGATCAGCGCGACGCCGCCCTTGGCGACGATCGACCGCACCACGCGTCCGACCGCCTCGTCGACCGCTTCGACCGCGACGACCGCCGCCGCCAACACCCCGGTGTGCCCGACCATGTCGCAGTTCGCGTAGTTGACGACGTAGATATCCGCACGATCCGAAGCGATCGCGGCGACAAGGCGGTCCGTGACCTCGGGGGCGCTCATCTCGGGCTGCAGGTCGTAGGTCGCGATCCGGGGGCTGGGCACCAGAATGCGCTCCTCGCCCTGCTTGGGCGCCTCCGCTCCCCCGTTGAGGAAGAACGTCACGTGTGCGTACTTCTCGGTCTCGGCGATATGCAGCTGCCTAAGGCCCGCCTCGGCAATCACGTCGGCCAGCGTGCAGCACGGTAGATCCTTGGGATAGGCCACGGGCGCCGGTATCGTCGGATCGTACTCGGTCAGGCAGATGAATCCGAGATCGCGGGTGACCGGGCGCTCGAAACCGACGAACCCGGGGTCGACGAATGCGCGCGTGATCTCGCGCGCTCTATCGGGCCTGAAGTTGAAGAACACCACCGTATCCCCGTCGTCCGTTCGGCCCGGGGCGGGCCCGTCCCCGGCAGCGATGACGATCGGGACGACGAACTCGTCGGTGATACCGGCGACGTAGGACGCGCGGACCGCCGCGACCGGGTCGAGGGCCCTCTCCCCCTCACCCAGTACCATCGCTCGCCAGGCACGCTCGACGCGATCCCAGCGATTGTCGCGATCCATGGCGTAGTAGCGGCCCATCACGCTCGCGACTCGGGCCGGCGCGCCGGTGGACTCGATGTGTTCGAGAAGCGCCTCGAGGTAGGCCGCTCCTGACGCCGGTGGTACGTCGCGCCCATCGAGGAAGGCGTGGATCAGTATCTCTGTGGCTCCTCGCGACGCGGCCATGCGGATCAGGGCGTAGAGGTGGTCGTTGTGGCTGTGGACGCCCCCATCAGACAGCAGCCCCATGAGATGAACGGCGCGTCCGTCGGCAACGGCGGCGTCGATACCGGCAGCGAGAACCGCGTTGTTGAAGAACGAGCCGTCATCTATGGCAGCTGAAATACGCGTGAGCTCCTGGTAGACGACCCTCCCGGCTCCGATGTTGAGATGCCCGACCTCCGAATTCCCCATCTGCCCCTCCGGAAGCCCCACCGCCAGACCTGAGGCCTTCAATGGGACCACCGGGTACTCGCTGAACAGGCGGTCGAGCTCAGGCGTGTGCGCGAGCGCGACGGCGTTGCCGGCCTCTTGGGACGCGAACCCGTAGCCGTCGAGGATGATGAGCGCTGCGGGGAGGTTGTTCGGCATCGGGCTACCGGGCGGCCGCGACGATATCGGCGAAGGAATGCGCGTCGAGAGCGGCGCCGCCCACGAGTGCTCCGTCGATGTCCGGCTCGGAGAAGAACATGCTCGCGTTCTCAGGCTTGACCGAGCCGCCGTACAGGATCCGACAGGTCGTCGCGGCCGGTGCGCCGTACGTCGCGCCGATCGTCGCACGCACGGACCGCGCCACGTCATTGGCCTGTTCGGGAGTGGGCGTGCGACCTGTGCCGATCGCCCAGATGGGCTCGTATGCGACGACCATCCGCGCCGCTTCTTCGGCGTTGATCCCGTCGATCGCCGAGCGGAGCTGTCCCCTGACCCAGGCCTCGGTCTCGCCGGATTCCCGTACGGCAAGCGACTCGCCGACACACACGATCGGACGAATGCCGACGGCGAGCAGTGCCCGTGTCTTCAGGTTGACCGTCTCGTCGGTCTCCCCGAACATCTCGCGACGCTCGGAGTGTCCCACGAGGCAGTAGTCGCATCTCAGGTCCTTGAGCATCCGGGGCGAGATCTCGCCGGTGAACGCCCCTTCGGCCTCCCAGTGCACGTTCTGTGCGGCCAGCCCGATCTCGAGGCGGTCGAGCTCGATAACGGTCGAAACGCTCTTGAGCGCCGTGAACGGCGGACCGACGACGACTTCCACCTTGCTCCATGCCGATGCGACGAGCTCCTCGAGGTTCTGGAGCAGAATCGCCCCTTCACCGGCGGTCTTGTACATCTTCCAGTTGCCGGCGATCATCGGTCGACGATCCATGAGTCCTCCTTGAATGCAGTGGATGGGGCCTGTCCTACGCGTCCAGCAGAGCCTCGAGCCCGGGGAGCTGCGAGCCCTCCAGGAGCTTCATCGACGCACCGCCGCCGGTCGATACGAACGTGACGCGCTCTTCGAGATCGAACTTCTTGAGCGCCGCGACGCTGTCGCCACCACCGACTACCGAGATGGCCCTGTTGTTGCGCGCGACGGCCATCGCCACCTCGCGGGTCCCCGTCTCGAACGGGGTCATCTCGAATACCCCCATGGGACCGTTCCAGAACACCGTCTTGGCTCCGGTCACCGCTCCCTTGAACAGCTCCACGGAGGTCGGACCTATGTCGAGACCCATCATATCCGGAGGTATCTCGCCACGTCCCACGACCTTGGTGTCGGCGTCCTCGGCGATAGCGTCCGCCACGACGAAGTCAACAGGCAACAACAGGTCGACACCGCTTTCCCTGGCCTTCGTGAGCATCGCACGCGCCGGCTCGATCCACTCCGGTTCAACGAGGGATCGTCCCACGTCAAACCCCTGAGCGACGAGCAGCGTGAAGCACATGCCCCCTCCGATCACCAGAGTGTCGACGCACTCCAGCAGGCGATCGATGACGCCGAACTTGTCGGAGACCTTGCTCCCGCCGAGAATGGCGACGAACGGACGCTCGGGGTTTGCGAGCATGTCCGACAGCGTCTCGACCTCACGGGCGAGCAGTATCCCCGCGTAGGCCGGGAGAAGCCCGGCCACGCCCACCGTCGAAGCGTGCGCGCGGTGAGCTGCACCGAACGCGTCGTCCACGTAGATATCGGCGAATGCTGCGAGCTGCGCCGAGAACTCGGGGTCGTTCGCCTTCTCGCCGGGATTGAACCGCACGTTCTCAAGCATGATGATCTCGCCGTCCACCATCCGCTCGACAGCCTCGGCCGCCTCACGTCCGACCGTCTGATCGACGAAGACCACGTTGCGCCCCACGAGCCGCTGCAGAACCCGTCGCACGGGGCGAAGGGAGAACTGAGGATCCGGCTCGCCGCCCGGACGTCCGAGATGACTGATGACGATGACCCGCGCGCCGTTGTCCACGAGGTACCTCAGCGTGGGCAGTGCGGCCCGTATGCGCGTGTCGTCGGTCACGGCCCCCTCGTGCAGCGGAACATTGAAGTCCACACGCACGAGCACACGCTTGCCGGCCACGTCGACGCCACGAATCGTCTTCTTGTCGAACATAGGCTACCCGCAATCTCTCAGACATCTCTCCGCACACTCGGATTCTATGCCATCATCGCCACAACACATCTCGCCCATGACGTTCGGAGGAACCGTGACGCAGACGCTTGCACTCCATGACTGGTCCATCATTCTCGAGCCCAGCGGCGGCTGCGAGTTCATGCCCTACTACAGCTTCGACACGCAGGGCCTCATCATCGTCGACCACGAAGACGATCTCGTGCTCATGGCAGAGCTCACGCACACCGGTCAGCTCAGCGTTAAGCGAATCGCTCCCGACAAGATCATCGACTTCGGTGAGCGCACCCTGACCGTTCGGTGCAATCCGCTCTACCACGAGTAGCCCGCAACCTCTCACGGCCCTGGTATCGAGTCGCCCCCCGCATGCGCGAGGGGCGACTCGATGCATCCGAGCGTCGCGCCACCCCTAGCCGAACATGATCTTGGCGAGGTCCTTGACGCGGCTGGAGTAGCCCCACTCGTTGTCATACCACGAGACGCACTTCACGAACGTCCCTTCGCCTCCCATGACCATGGTCTGCAGGGAGTCGAAGACAGAGGACGCAGGATTGCCCACGACGTCGACCGAGACGATCGGATCCTCGCAGTACTCGAGGAACCCGGCCATCGGCCCGTCGGCAGCGGCCTTCATCGCCGCGTTGATCTGATCTCGCGTGACGGGAGTCGCAAGCTGAGCGACCAGGTCGACAACGGAGCCGTCCGGAGTGGGAACGCGCATCGACATGCCGTCGAGCTTGCCCTTCATATCGGGCAGTACGAGGCCGATGGCCTTGGCTGCCCCGGTCGATGTCGGAATGATGGACATGGCCGCTGCCCGGGCACGACGCAGGTCCTTGTGTGGCAGATCGAGGATCGACTGGTCGTTGGTGTAGCTGTGAATCGTGTTCATGAACCCGCTCTGAAGCCCGAAGCTGTCCCGGAGTACCTTGGCGAAGGGCGCCAGACAGTTGGTCGTGCACGAGGCGTTGCTGACGATGTTGTGGAGCGCCGGGTCGTACTCACCGTCGTTGACGCCCATGACCACCGTGATGTCCTCGTTCGTCGCCGGTGCCGAGATGATCACCTTCGTCGCGCCGGCGTCGATATGCGCGCGCGCCTTGGTGGCGTCGGTGAAGATGCCCGTCGATTCGATCACGAGATCAACGCCCAGCTCGCCCCAGGGCAGATCCGCCGGGTTGCGTTCCGCCCTGACCGCGACGAACCGTCCGTCGACCGTGAATCCGCCCTCGACCGCCTCAACGGTGTCGCCGAAGCGCCCGTGGACCGAATCGTACTTGAGGAGATGCGCGAGCGTCTTGGCGTCGGTGAGATCGTTGACCGCCACCACCTCGAGCGCCGGATCGTTCTCCATCGCCCGGAACACCAGTCGCCCGATGCGACCGAACCCGTTGATTCCTACTTTGATTGCCATTGAAGCTCCCTTCTCGGAAACCCGTCAGTCCTACTCACGCGTGGGCGCAGGCCGGACCCGCTCCACGACTACTGCTTGCTGCTCCCTTGTACGCAACTTGTGTCGATGTGCTGAGCGAGCTCTTCGATTCGCCGGACCCTATGATAGACCGCCGACTTCGAAAGAGGCGGATCTGCGAGTTCACCCAATTCGCGCAAGCTCGCCTCAGGGTTCTCGAGTCTGAGCCGCGCCAATTCTCGCAACGCCGGCGGCAGCGTGTCGAGCCCTCTGCTGTCAGCGAGCGCTCTGATCGCCTCCACCTGCGCAAAGGACGCCTCGGCGGTCTTGACCAGATTGGCCGTCTCGGCGTTGACCAGCCGATTGACGTCGTTGCGCATCGACTTGACGACCCGCACATCCTCAGTGCGCAACAGCGCCCGGTGCGCGCCGACCAGCGCGAGGAACGTGACGATCGGTTCGGCGCCCTTGAGATAGACGGTGAACAGGCCCCGACGCCGCGTGACCTTGGCGACGACCTCGAATCGACCCATCAGCGCAGCCAGGTCCTCGGCGACCTGCTCTGACTCCGCCGTGAGCTCGAAATGGAAGTCGCCATGGGGATCGGCCACGAAACCGCCGCCGAGGAACGCCCCGCGAAGATACGAGATCGCGCAGCATTCCTTCCGAACGACCCTCGTCAGGATGCCCGACGTCAGGTTCATGGAATCATCGAGGATTCCGAGCTCGTTGAGGGCCTGTGGCAACCGGGGCTGGCCCGGAACGGTGATGAGGTAGTTGTTCGTCTTGTGCAGCACGCTGCGCCGCACCGTCAGTTCGGTCTTGAGGTCGTAGAGGCGGTGCAGCAGCTTGATGGCCTTGCGCGCGACCGGCGCGGTCTCGGTGGCGATCTCAAGCCGATACCGCTCCCGTCCGGTGATGTGAAGCGTGCCCTCGATGCGTACCAGCGCAGCGAGTTCGGCCTTCAGGCAGCAGCCGCGCTTGGACTCGACGCGCGAGAGCTCCTCTTTCACCTCGGCTGTGAACGACACTACCCGGCGACCTCCCGAAGAACGCTGCACAACAACGCGCGGGCATGACGCACGGGGTTCTCAACGTCGACAAGGTCATGTGCGACCACCTCGATGTCGAGTTCGGCGATACGCCGACGCACGTCCTCGCCAGCCTCTACGCGCTCGACGGGACTCGGACCATCATCGCACACCACGCAGCGGCCCGCAGTACGCTGTTCCCCCTGCGTGTCGTGCACGACAACGATGTCGATCGCCGAACAGAGCCCGTGATCGCAGAGCGTCCGGACGTGGTCGTATGCATCCATCCCCTCGGTCTCTCCGCGTTGGTTCGCCAGATTGCACACGTAGATCCGACGGGCCGCCGAGGAACGGACCGCCTCCGCCACCCCGTCCACCAGGAAGTTGGGGAGGATGCTCGTGAACAGGCTGCCCGGTCCGATGACGATCACGTCGGCCGCCTCAATGGCATCAAGCGCGGGTCCGTACGCAGCCGGGCGGGGGGGATCGAGGTCGACATGCCGAAACGGCCCGCGGCTCGCTGCGATCAACGCCTGGCCTTCGATCGGAAGTCCGTCGCGGTCCGTGGCGCACAGTCGTACATCTTCCAGCGTCGACGGGATGACGCGCCCTCGCGCCTCAAGCAGCTCGCTGGCCGCACGCATGGCCTCGGGGAAGCCGCCGGTGATGTCGGCGAGCGCCGCGATGATGAGGTTGCCGAGGGCATGACCCGCGAGTCCCTCGCCATGAGGGAAGCGGTACTGGAACAGGCGTGCGACCAGCGAGTCGGGATCGCCCATCGCGACGAGACAGTTGCGCGCGTCGCCGGGAGGCAGCATACCGAGCTCATCGCGCAGCTTCCCGCTCGAGCCGCCGTCGTCGGCCATCGTCACGACCGCGGATGTCTGGAAGCCGGCATCGAGAAGGCACGCGAGCACTGTCGGCATCCCCGTACCGCCGCCGATCGCGACGGCGCGGCGTCCGTCGCTCCTGCTACTCACGCGTGCCCCGGTCCTTGCCGATGTCGCGATGAGAGACGGCCGCGGTGTACCCGAGAGAGCGTAGGTACGCAGCTGTCTCCTCGGCAAGGGCAACGCTGCGGTGCATGCCGCCGGTGCAGCCCAGGGCGACCTCAAGGTGTGCCTTGCCCTCCATGAGGTAGCCGGGCACGAGCGTCTCCAGAAGCGGAAACCACCTGTCGAGGAACCCGGATGTCTCTTCGCGATCGAGCACGAAACGGCGGACATCCTCGTCAAGGCCGGTGAGCTGTCGCAGCTCAGGGATGTAGTAGGGATTGGGCAGGAAGCGTACGTCCATCACGATGTCCGCGTCGTGGGGCACGCCGTACTTGAAGCCGAACGACATGACCGTGATGGTGAGGGTGGGCTTCAGGGAACCCGAGAAGAAGTGCTGCTTAATCGCCGCGCGCAGGTCCTGGGGCTTGAGGCTGCTTGAGTCGATGATGAGATCGGCCCGCTCGCGGATCGCGGCGAGCTCGGCGCGCTCGGCGGCGATCCCCTCCGCCACAGATCCGCTGTCCTCACAGAGCGGGTGGCGTCGGCGCGTCTGCTTGAAGCGGCGAACGAGCGTCTCGTCGTCGGCCTCGAGGAAGAGTAGATGGAAGGAGAAGCCCGACTCCTCCAGCGCGATGAGCGCGCCGGCCAGCTCATCGAAGAACTCGCGGGCGCGCACGTCGCACACGACCGCGATGCGCCGGATGCGACTGCCCGGCAGCGCGGTCAGGTCGACGACCTGCCGGATGAGGGACGGTGGCAGATTGTCGATGCAGAAGTACCCGACGTCTTCGAAGGTGTGAATCGCCTCGGAGCGTCCCGCACCGGACATGCCGGTGATGAACACGAGCTCCGGCGTGATCGGGACGTCGGCCTCCGAACCGGGAGACGCACACGTGTCGGACATCGTCGACCCTCCCGCATAGGCGCGAATCTGCGGTACCGCAGCGAGAATGAGTATACCCGAGCTCGATGCGCGTCGGGACCGCGGACAGGCGCTATCTCCAACCGAGGAACGTGTCGCGCATGCGTTCTCCGGTCGCCGAGATGACACGGCGCTGCCGTTCCCAGGTGAGCGCGACAACGAGCATGACGACGCCCAACAGAAGCAGAACCGCCCAGAGGAACTGCGCGAGGTACAGTATCGAGCGCACGAGCGCCAGTATCACGATCGCGCTCACCCCCCCGAAGAAGTAGACCCGTGCCTTGACGGCGATGCCCGCGGCGATCGCGACGGTGGCCAACCCGAGGGCCCAGATCAGGTGCGTGTAGGGCCTGTCGGATGCGAACGGAGTGAGCGCCGCGACGGTCGAAGCCCCGAGGCCCACAAGCACCGCACCCAGATCGGTCGCGAACGGCACCGCCACGCCCGGAAGCGCGCGCGCCCAGCGGTAGCCACACCACACCAGATAGAACGCCGTCGGCACCGTGTAGTACTCGAAGACAGCCGCATCGCCGGCGAGGGGTGTCACCTCGACGAAGTACGCCAGCAGGACGAAAGCACCGCCCAGATACTGCAGGACCGGCACGCGCTCGAAGACCGCCAGCCCGAAGGCGTAGGCGGACAGGGCCAGCATCGCGGCGGCCAGCCCGTGATCGCCGATGTCGGCCCAGCCCACCGGCGACGAGACGCCCGGGGGCGACGCCGCGCCCACCGCCGTCAGTCCGACGAGCAGCACGATCCCGGCGAACGCAGCCACGCGCGCGGTGCCTTTCAGCCACTCGATGCCGCCCGAGAGCGCCTCGGGCACGAGGAGAAGCGCTGCCACCGCGAGAGACACGGCCACGGTCGTGACGGGCGGCGCGCTCACCGCATCGAACAGGGTGAAGAGCGCGAGTACGCCCGTGAGTGCGGCCGGCGCCGCCACCTCCGGCCGGTGCCACGAGACCGCGGACAGCACCCAGGCCAGTGTCGCTAAGGCCAGGGAAGCCGAAAGGAGCGCCGTGTCGCCGTCGGTCGCGGCGAAGAGGGCAGCCGCGGTACCGGCAGCCGCAGCCGGCACGCTCCAGAGAGCCACGTCACCGAGGGGCCGGAATCTCAGTCCGGCGACAGCCCCGAGAGCCGCCGCGACGCATGCCGTCCCAGCACCATAGGGCCCGGAAGCAGACCAGCCCGAACGGTATGCAGCGTAGGCCTGGACTGCGAACACGAGCATGACGGCCGAGGGCACCAGCCCGATTCTCGGTGAGCGCGATGTCGTGCTGTCCGCCAGCCAGAGCACCGCCCCTGCACCGAGGAGCAGCGATATCTGCCACGCAGGTTCGCCGTAGTGGTACTCCGCGGCGAGCAGCCCGCCTATCACGACAACGAGATGCGTCGCGCGAACGAACCACCCCACCATCTCCGGATCGAGACGCCACAACCTGCCGGCCGGACCCCTCAGGACGACCCAGACCGCACCGATCGCGAGCAGTCCCGTCGCGTAGGTCGCGCTGTGCAGCTCGGGCCATGCCCACGCAAGAGCGGCCGCAGCGACGTAGTAGGAGATGAGAACGCTCGCAAGGCCGGGAACGGGATGGCGGCGCAGCGCCGCACACCCGCACCACAGCCCGAACACCCACAGCGCCAGCAGGACATCGCGCCCGGCCACCGGCGTCCCGGACAATGGCAACACTTCGCGGGCCAGGGGCATCGCGAGTGTGGCTGCGGCCAGCACGGTCCAGCCGCCCACCTCGGCTATCCACGCAACGGCGCGCATGTTGGCGGCCGGTATGAGCGAACTCGATACCACCCGTGACCCGGCCAGCAGGTGCGCGGCAACCACCCACGACGCACCGACCCCGGCGATGAGCGCAACCGTCACGTCAGGCGAGGCATCCAGCACATCCGCAAGCGCGAACCAGGCCGCGAGCTCCGCGACGACCGCGAGCACGCCATGCCCCCAACCGCCCCGTAGGAGCTCGTGCGCCAGGTAGGCGATCGCCATCGCGACCAGCAGGGCGACGTGCGCCCACGAAGTGCCCGTCGCGTCGATCATGGATGCGAACGCGAAGAACACGGGAACGTGTGCAAGCGCGGCCGCGCCGGGGTGGAACTTGTTGGCCTCGGCGATCACCGTCACGGCGGTGGCGGCGACGAGCGCCGAGAGAAGCTCCCGCCATCCCACCGGTCCCACGCCCTGATCGATGGCGATCGCCACCACCGAGAACGCGGCCAGCACCGGAGCGGCCCAGCGAAGCACCGTCGCGAGCGGCGCGAAGGGCTGACGCGTCGGAGCGAGGGCCACGAACGTCCAGACCACCGCGACGACCGACAGCCAGGCGAACCGGGGGGCGACCGCGAAGCCGAGACCGTCCGCGAGCAGCCACCACCACACGACCTGAGCCGCCGCGCTCATGGCCCCGAAGTACTTCCCTGCGATCCGGGTCTCGGTGAACCAGTAGACCCCCGAGCATACTGCGAGCCATCCGACCCACGGCCAGGGGCCCTCGAGTCCGTAGCCGTCGATGGCGATCCATCCGTCCAGCAGAAGCATCGCCGAGCCGACGATGAGGAGTGCCACGCCCCCGCTGGCAAGCCCGAACCGCGTGCGGACGATGTGACCCACACCGTAGAAACCAACCGTCAGAACGCCGAGGAACAACAGCTTGAACTCGACAGGGAAGACCTCCCAGGTGGCGACGGCGAAGATCGCGCTGGCCACAACCACCAGGAATGCTCCGAGGAATGTGAGGACCGTGGTCCACGGCACCGGTTTGGGCGCGGGGCGTGCGAGCTGCAACGGCTCGGGTCGCGCCGCCTGTGCGGCCGCCGACGAGCCGACGACAGCGGCCAGGGTGCCCTCAGCCGCAGGAATCGTCTCGGTGAGTCGTCCGGCGCGCCGTTCCAGTATCGCCGCCAGCTCGCCTCTTCGCGCGAGGTAGCGCGGCGCAAGCCGATCGTAGGACTCCCGGGGCAGTTCACCCCGCTCCACAGCGCGCGCAAGCTGGTCGAGGAGGTAATCGACCTTGCCCAGTTCCTCCCACACAACGTCGGCGCCGGTGACGGCCACGTGCCCCCGATCCGCGGAGGACGTCAGCCCTCGCGCGTCAGCGAATCCCCACCTGTCTCATCCGCGTACGATTGTCTCACAACCGCGACGATCTCCTCGGCTATATCGCGGGTGATCCCGGGAACCGCGGCCACTTCGTCGACTTCCGCTGCGCGCAACCGCTTGACCGAACCGAAGGCCTTCATGAGCGCCTTCTTGCGCTTGGGTCCGACGCCGGGGATGTCATCGAGCACACTCGCCGTCATCGCCTTGCCCCTGAGCTCGCGGTGATAGGTGATCGCGAAGCGGTGGGCCTCGTCGCGCACGCGCTTGAGCAGGTACAGCGAGGCCGAGCCCGCGGGCAGAACGACGGGGGCCTCGAAGCCGGGAACGAACAGCTCCTCCTCGCGCTTGGCGAGACCCACGACGGGGATGTCGTCGATGCCCAACTCGGCGAGAACCGCCCTGGCCGAGGAGAGCTGCGGCTTTCCGCCATCGACGATCACCAGCCCCGGCCGCGACCCGAACCGGTCGTCCGCGAGGCGTTCGGGGGCGAATCGCCGGCGGATCACCTCGGCCATCATCGCGACGTCGTTGGACTCGGGAGCGTCCTGGCGCACGCGGAAGCGGCGATACGACGACGAGTCCGGACGGCCGTTGGCGAACACGACCATGGAGCCGACCGAGTGACGGCCGTGCAGTGTGGAGATGTCATAACACTCGATGCGAAGGGGTGGAGCCGGCAGTGCGAGCGCGCTCTCAAGCTGTGCGAGCGCCAGATTGAGGCGTTCGTCGTCGTAACGGGTCCTGACCTTGAAGCGCATGAGCGTGTGCCGTGCGTTGTCCTGCGCCATCGCAAGCAGGTCGCGCTTCTCGCCCCGCTGCGGCACGCGCAGGCGGACACGGCGGCCGCGAAGATCGGACAGCCATGCCTCGACCGTGTCCGCGTCATCCGGCAGTTCGGGCAGGACGATCTCGGCCGGGATGTGCGATACCTCGTCGTAGTAGCGAAGCAGAAAGCCGTGCACGAGCTCCTTCATCGGCACGTCGAGCCCTTTGTCGAGCACGAACTCATTGCCGACGAGAACCCGGCCCTCTCTCACGACGAACACGTGCACTCCGGCGACGGTCTCCTCGCGGAACATCCCGACGACATCCGCGTCGACGGGCGTCCCGAAGACGACACGCTGCCGCTGTTCGAGAACGCGGATCGCCTCGAGCCGGTTCCTGAACCGTGCAGCCTGCTCGAAGTCCAGATCTGCGGCGGCCTCTCGCATGCGCTCTTCGAGCTCAGCGGCCACGCCGGCGTGCTTCCCTGACAGAAACGAGGCGACCTGTTTGACGCGCTCGGCGTACTGATCGCCGCTGATCGCACCCACGCACGGGCCCGGTCCCCTGCCGACGTTGTAGTCGAAGCACGGTCGATCCGTGGGCTCACCTCCGCGGGCGGTGAGGCGCCTCCATTCGACGCATTGAGAGACACAGATCGGGTAGACCTTGCGCACGGCCTCGATGGTTGCACGTGCTGCCCGTGCGTCGGTGTACGGTCCGAAATAGGCGGTTCCCGGTCGGCGCTTCTCCCGCGTGAACTTGAGAGCCGGAAACGGGTCGGCCGTCGTGAGCGCGATGAAGGGGTAGCTCTTGTCGTCCCGGTAGTCGACGTTGTAGGGGGGATCGAACTGCTTGATCAGGTTCTTCTCGAGAACAAGTGAGTCGACCTCTGTCGCTGTGACAACGTAGTCGTACGACGCGACCCGTTCCATCATCACGGGGATCTTCTGCCGCTCGTCCTGGCCGAGGACGTACTGTTTCATACGCTTGCGCAGCGACTTGGCCTTTCCTACGTACAGCACCTCGCCGCTTTCGCCCTTCCACAGATAGACGCCAGGGGAATCGGGTACGGACTTCACCTGCTCGGCTATGTCGGGGCGTTCGATACTCACGACGGACCCAGCTTGATGTCGACGAGAACGCTGCCGACATCGGCGGCGTCGACGATCTCCGCCGCCCGTCGCGGGTACGCCCAGCCGACGGAGGCAACTCCGGCGATCGCGACTTCGCCGCCCGGTCCCGAAAGCCAGAACACACGCCCGTCGGCCCTGCGGTACGCGAGCCATACGCTCGGGGCGGCGGACCGCATACCATCCGGCGACACCCAGGAGAGCGCCGGCGGGTCCGTGTCCGGCGTCGCCGCTGCAGCGAGCACGCGCTGTGGCAGCAGTCCGCTCCACTGCGCCGGTGTCGCGCTCGCGTCCAGTGAGGGCGCCCGCTCGAACGCGATCACCTTCCGGGCGCTCTCCGGCGCTGTCTCGTCTCCTGCGGCCGCACGCACCGCAAGCACGCCAGCGGCATCGCGCACGCGGAACGAACCCACGGTCTTGGCGATGACAGCAGCCGGCGACAGCACCGAGCCGTACGGCTCGGTGCGGCCCAGCGCAGTGACTGAGAAGGAGAGCGCCCGCAACGCGAGCACGTCCGCCGGCGGCGGGGACTCAGCCGTCTCGACGAGCCGGGCGATCAGCTCATCGGCTCCGCTGCTCTCCTGGACAGCGAGGCCATCGATCGCTCGCTTTGCCCACGCCCGGGCTGCTCCCGCCCCCGGGTCGACAGCGGGAACACCTTCTGCGGAGGCACGCATCAATGCGCAGGTCGCGGACGCTTCCCATGACACGTGGGCGGCCTTCTCGGCAAGCACGCCCGAGGCGTGGTTCTTCGCGTCGAGGTACGAACGCGGTAGCTGGGAGTCGATGGAAACCACGGAGGATGCCGGGGCGAACTCCTCGGCGGAGAACAGGTACTTCTGTCGGCTCTGCAGCCTGATGGCGGCAGCATCGTCAGCAGCCACGGCCGAACGAGCATCGCCGCCGGCGATGTCGAGCTCGAACAGATGTATGCCGTCGATCGCGACCCGGACCACGTAGCGAGAGGCTCGCGGATAGGCAACGGCCAGAGTGGCCACGCCGGTCTGCCATGCGATCTCGAGATCAGCGCTCGTCATGACCGTCGGTATCACGACCAGCAGATGCGGTTCGTCGCCACCCGGGGCGAACCGCGATTCGAGGACCGCTACCGAGGCCTGCTCATATCCTGCGAGCCGCAGACTGCGGAGCGTCACTTCCGCGGGTGTGGAGGGCCCTGCAGATGGCACGGCATCTCCCGCCGCGAAACGCGAACAACCGACAAGCACCACGGCCACGAGGCACACCGCACCGAGCGCGAGTACCCCGATCGCCGTTCGCCTTGGTCCGGCCCCTCGCATGCGCCTCACTTCCGACCCTGCCTGGCCCGGCCCCGGAGTTCGGATGCTGCCTTCTTGCGCTTCGCCGGTCGTCCCCCGAGTTCGGGCGCGACCGAGGCGCCGCGGCCCTCGAGGACCGGTGCCAGGAAGCGACCTGTGTGCGAGTTGGCGCATGCTGCGACCTGTTCCGGAGTGCCGGTCACGACGATCTCACCGCCACGGTCTCCACCTTCGGGCCCCAGGTCGATGATGAAGTCGGCCGACTTGATCACATCGAGATTGTGCTCGATCACGAGGACCGTGTTGCCGCCGTCCACGAGGCGCTGCAGCACGTGCAACAGCTGCCGGACATCGTCGAAATGCAGCCCCGTCGTGGGTTCATCGAGTATATAGAACGTCCGGCCCGTACTGCGGCGCTGCAGTTCGCTCGCGAGCTTCACGCGCTGCGCCTCGCCTCCGGAGAGCGTTGTCGCAGGCTGCCCCATCCGGATGTAGCCCAAACCCACGTCGTAGAGCGTCTGCAGCTTCCGCTTGATCGGGGGGATGTTCTCGAAGAAGTGCAGCGCCTCCTCGACCGTCATGTCGAGGATGTCGCTCACGTTCTTGCCACGGTAGGTGACACCGAGCGTCTCCCGGTTGTAGCGCGCGCCATGACACACCTCGCACGGAACGTAGACGTCCGGCAGGAAGTGCATCTCGATCTTGATCTGTCCATCTCCCTTGCACGCCTCACAGCGGCCGCCCTTGACGTTGAAGGAGAACCGCCCCGGCGCGTAGCCGCGCGCCCTCGACTCCGGCGTCGACGCGAAGAGCTGTCGCACGTCGTCCCAGACCCCCGTATAGGTCGCGGGGTTCGACCGGGGCGTGCGCCCGATGGGCGACTGGTCGATGTCGATGACCTTGTCGATGCTGTCGGCGCCCTCGAGTCTTGTGAATCTGCCGGCGCGCTTGCGTGCACGATACACCCGGTTGCTCAGCGCGGGCGCGAGAGTATCGGCGACGAGTGACGACTTGCCCGACCCGCTCACTCCCGTCACCAGGGTGAGTGCGCCGAGCGGAATCTCGACGTCGATGTTCTTGAGGTTGTGCTCGACGGCGCCAAGCAGTCGCACGGAGCCGCGCTCCGGGCTCCGCCGTTCGGCCGGCAGCGCGATCTCGCGACGCCCGGTCAGGTAGGCGCCCGTGAGCGACCGCTCGCACTTGAGGATCTCCTCGGGCGGACCGACGCACACTATCTCGCCTCCGTGCTCTCCGGCTCCCGGACCCATATCGACCACGAAGTCGGCGGCCCGGATCGTCTCCTCGTCGTGCTCGACGACGATGACGGTGTTGCCCAGATCGCGCAGGCGCACCATGGTCGCGATCAGGCGCGCGTTGTCGCGCTGGTGCAGGCCGATGGATGGCTCGTCAAGGATGTAGAGCACGCCCATGAGGCCCGCGCCGATCTGCGTGGCCAGACGGATACGCTGGGCCTCCCCCCCTGAGAGCGTCGCGGTTCCACGCTCCAGCGTCAGATAATCCAGACCGACATCAACGAGAAAGCGCAAGCGCTCGCGGATCTCCTTGATGACCCGCGACGCGATCTGCTGGTCACGCGCGGACAGCTCCACCCCATCGAAGAAGGCCAGCGAGTCCTGCGCGCTCATCACCGTGACCTGATGGATGTTCAGGCCGCCGAACGTGACCGCGAGAATCTCGGGCTTCAGACGGGCACCCTTGCACGACTTGCACGGAATGACCGCCATGTACTCCTCGAGCTTCTCCCGCACGCCATCGCTCTCTGACTCCTTGTACCGTCGCATGACGCTGGCGAGCGCTCCCTCGTAGCGCGAGTACCAGTGCGTCTCCCGCCCGTCGCGGGTGAGATAGTCGATGCGGATCTTGGCGTCTCCGAGACCGCCCATCAGGATCTCGCGCGCCTTGGAGGGGAGCTCCTCCCAGGGCGCGTCGACCGAAACCCCGATGTGCTTCGCAGCCGCAGCCACAAGCTGCGGATAGTAGTTCATGCCGCCGGAGAACGGCTTGATCGCCCCCCGGGCCAGCGTGAGGGCTCCATCCGGCACGATGAGGTCGGGGTCGGCTTCCAGCCGCGAGCCGAGACCGAGGCAGTCCGGGCACGCGCCGTACGGCGAGTTGAACGAGAAGTCGCGCGGGGCGAGCTCGTCCATGGACACTCCGTGCACAGGGCACGCAAGCGCCTGCGAATAGGCGTGCTCCTCACCGTCCACCACACCGATGACCACACTGCTGCCAGTGAGCCGCAGAGCGGTCTCCACGCTATCCGCGAGGCGGCGGCGGAGGCCGTCCTTCATGACGAGCCGATCCACGACGACGTCGATATCGTGCTTGTACTTCTTGTCGAGGACGATGTCTTCATCGAGCGTGCGCATCTCCTTGTCCACGCGAACGCGCGAGAACCCTTCTCGCTTCAGGTCGTCGAGGAGCTTGCCGTACTCGCCCTTCCGGCCCTTCACGATCGGGGCGATCACGAGGAACCTGGTTCCCTCGGCGAGTTCGAGAATGCGGTCGACGATCTGGTCCGGCGTCTGCCGTTCAATCGGGCGACCGCACGTAGGGCAGTGCGGGATTCCGACCCGGGCGAACAGAAGGCGCAGGTAGTCGTAGATCTCGGTGACGGTACCCACGGTCGACCGCGGGTTTCGACTTGTCGTCTTCTGGTCGATAGACACCGCGGGCGACAGACCCTCGATGTGGTCGACGTCCGGCTTGTCCATCTGGCCGAGGAACTGACGTGCGTAGGCCGATAACGACTCGACGTAGCGCCGCTGTCCTTCGGCATAGATGGTATCGAAGGCCAGCGAGGACTTGCCGGATCCCGAGAGCCCGGTGATGACGACCAGCTTGTCGCGGGGAATCTCGAGATCGATGTTCTTGAGGTTGTGCTCGCGGGCGCCGCGAATGGAGATGTGATCGAGTGACACGGAGACGAACCTGACCTTTCGCTGGGAACCGGTTCCGGCCAAACTCCGAGTATACGCCTCGATGCCGAGGAGGCCACACATGCGCGCGCCGCCTTCGCTTCTACGCCTGCATCTAGCCACCATTCACAGCGGACATGCTACTCTCTGTGCGGGAATAGGGGTCGCCTTGTGCGAAGCGTAATCGGACCCGGGGGATACCGGCATTGTCCCGAAGATCCGGCTGTTTCATCATGCTCGCTTTCCTGGTAGGTGTCGGTTTCGGCAGCTGCCGGGCATTTGCGCATGGAGGCGACACCCCGGTGCCCGATGTGACGGGTGCGCGCCGCGAGAGCGCCCAGGCGATCCTCCTTCGCGCCGGACTCGAACTCGGTGACGTCAGGTTCGACGCCGATGCCAGAGGATCGTGGGGCGTCGTCATCCGCCAGGATCCTTCGCCGACCGAAGAGACCGTCGCGGGCGGGGCAGTCGACATCGTGATCGCCGGACCCGACCTGGTGCGACTCCCCTACCTGGTCAGGATCGACGAGCAGACCGCCCGGCGGGCCCTCGGCGCTGCCAGTCTTCGGCTCGGCCGTCTGACCCGCGTGCATGACGACCATGTCGACGAGGGCGTCGTGATCTCTCAAGAGCCGCGAGACGAGCTGTTCGCGCCGCGCGGAAGCGCGATCGACCTCACTGTCTCGTTGGGTCCGAGCACCGCACGGGTTCCCGGCGTCTACGGGATGTGGCGGGAAGACGCCCGCGAGTTCGTTCACAGTGTCGGCTTGGATACCGACATCTCAGAGGAGTACGACCGCTATGCGCAGGGACTCGTGGTCGGGCAGGACCCGCCCCCCGGGCAGCGCCTTGAGTTCGGCCAGGACGTCGAGATACTCGTGTCCAAGGGACTTCCGCCCATCCAGATTCCGGATGTCAGGCTGCTCTCCCTGTCTGCTGCACGGTCGCTGCTGCGCTCCGAAGGCCTGACGGTCATAGTGCGTGGCGAGGCGCGGGACGCGCCGGTCGTCGTGCGCCAGGACCCGATGCCCGGATCCCGGGCCACGGAAGGCTCCGGCGTGACGATCTGGATCGCCGCCGAGTAGTTCCGGCGCGCTCGACTCCCACCCGGTCGGCCTTGCGGCTCGGATGGCCTCCGGCGCATGTTTCTTCGGGCCGACACCCGCTCGAAATCGCTACGAAACACGGCGCCCCTAGTCTGGCCAAAACGTGCTGAACGAGCCGTGAGGTCTCGCCGACCGAGCTTCACGGCGTGAGCAAGGGAGAGCCGCATGCCAGCTATCGACTTCGGGGACACCGCCTTCATTCTGATGTCTGCCGCCCTGGTCCTGTTCATGACCCCGGGGCTGGCGCTGTTCTACGGGGGCCTCGTACGCTCGAAGAACATCCTCTCGACGACCATGCACAGCTTCTTCGCCATGGGACTGATCTCGATCATCTGGGCGCTGGTGGGCTACACGATCGCGTTCGGTTCCGCCGAAGGTCCTCTCGGCGCGATTGTCGGCAGTTTCGACCACATCGGACTCGCCGGGACCGTCGGCGAAGTGACGGGCACGATCCCGACGCCCGTGTTCGCCATGTTTCAGGGGATGTTCGCGATCATCACCGCTGCGCTGATCACGGGTGCGTTCGCCGAGCGCATCAAGTTCAGCGCCTACGCGATCTTCATCGGCCTGTGGAGCATCATCGTCTACTCCCCGCTCGCCCACTGGGTCTGGGGCGGCGGATGGCTCATGGAGCGCGGTGCGCTCGACTTCGCCGGGGGCACGGTGGTCCACATCGCATCTGCTGCCGCCGCGCTCGCGGGCGCTGTCATCGTCGGCAAACGCAAGGGGCACGGCAAGACGAACTTCACACCCCACAACCTGCCGATGACCGTCCTTGGCGCGGGCATCCTATGGTTCGGGTGGTTCGGCTTCAATGCGGGCTCGGCTCTAGCCGCCAACGAACTCGCGGGCACCGCGTTCATGGCCACCCATCTCTCGGCGGCGGCAGCCATGCTCTCCTGGTTGCTGTTCGAGCGGATCCAACACGGCAAGGCCACGACGCTCGGAGCGGCCTCAGGCGCCGTGGCAGGCCTGGTCGGCATCACCCCCGCCGCAGGATTCGTGGGCCCCATGGGGGCGGTCGCGATCGGCCTGCTCACCGGCGCGCTCTGCTACTACGGCATCAGCCTCAAGAACCGGTTCGGTTTCGACGACGCACTCGACGTCGTTGGCATCCACGGTGTCGGCGGCACCGCAGGTGCCCTGCTCACGGGCGTCTTCGCGACCACGACCATCAATGCCGCAGGGCAGGACGGCCTGATCGCCGGCAACGGCGCGCTGATACTCGAACAGGCCATCGGCGTGATCGCCACGATCGTGTTCTCGTTCACAGTAAGCTGGGTACTGTTCAAGCTCATCGACAAGACCATCGGCCTTCGCCCCTCCGAGGAAGACGAGGAGATCGGGTTGGACCAGTCCGAGCATGCGGAGACCGGATACGTGCTGTAGCCCGATTGAAACGCGATGCCACCCCGCTCTGCGGGTGTGCCGAAGATGGGAGTAGCGAACGTGAAGAAGATCGAAGCCATCGTCAAGCCGCACAAGCTGGAAGACGTCAAGGAGGCCCTCAACGGGCTGGGAGTCGCCGGTCTGACCGCCTACGAGGTCAAGGGGTTCGGGCGCCAGAAGGGCCACACCGAGGTCTACCGGGGCGCCGAGTACACCGTCGACTTCCGCCCGAAGGTCAAGATAGAGGTCGTCGTGAACGACGATCTTGCCTCGCAGGTGGAAGACGCGATCATCGAGGCGGCCCGCACGGGCAAGATCGGCGACGGCAAGGTGTTCACATACGACTGCGAGAGCGCCGTACGGATCCGTACCGGGGAGCGTGGCCCGGAGGCGCTCTGACGCCTCCGCGCACCGGGGAACCCCATGAGACTCGAGCGGTACCTCCGCGAACGCGACACGCTGATATCAGGCGCCGTGCCGGGAATCGCCCCGGCGCGGCGCCTCGCGCGTCTGACCGACGTCGCGCTGGAGTCGCTGGCGGTCGGGGAGGCCCATGTACTCGCACCGCGGGCCAGGTGGGCCCTGATCGCACTTGGAGGCTACGGGTCCGGAGCGCTGCTCCCCCACAGTGACCTTGATCTGCTCATCGTGAGCGACGTCGGCGGCGAGTCGCTACGGCCGTTCGTCGAACGGCTTCTCTATCCGATCTGGGACGCCGGCCTCAAGGTCGGACACCAGGTTCGAACCCCGCGAGAGCAGCTCACCGCGACCCGGGCGGATCTGGCGACACTCACAGCGGCACTCACCGGACGAGTGGTCGCGGGCGACCGGGCGTTCGGCGACGATGTGCTTGCATCATGTGCGAAGGATGCCGCGAAACGCCGCCCGGACCTGCTACGCGCCTTGTGGTCCCGCCAACGTCCGGGCTCCCCGTATCTGTTGGAACCCGACCTCAAGGACGGTGCGGGCGGACGGCGCGACTTCGACGAACTGACGTGGTGTGCGGCGCTGCTCGCGGCCCGACCGGCACACGACCCCGGCGCACTCGTTGCCGCGGGGTTCCTCTCGGACGATGAGATGATCCGTCTCGGCGATGCGGCGGACTCGATTGCCGGCGCGCGCTGGGAGTTGCAGCGCGCGGGCGCGGGCCAGCTGCTGTCCCTGGAAGCCGCCGACGACCTCGGTTCCGATCCGGAGGGTATTCAGCGCGCGCTCGTCGACACTCACCACATCCTGCGTGCGGTTCGGAATCGAATCGCCGGGCATGAGCGGCCCCCGGGCGGACCTGTCACGGCCGAGCACGTTCTCGATAAGCTCGCGCGGGACGACGAGCACGTCGATGACCTTGCAACCGCGATATGGGAGGGGCGGCTCGAACACCTGCTCCCCGGCTTCACCGGGCTGATGACGTTGCGCCGGCCGGGACTCGCCCACACCCTGACCGTCGGCGCTCACTGCCTGAGGAGCGCCGGGCTTGTGAGCCGGCTCGTGGCGGGCAACACCGGCGATCACGCTGCCGCCCGCTCGGCCGGCGCGATCACGGATTGGCGACCGGTCGCGATCGCCGCGCTCGTTCACGACGCGGGCAAGGCGACTCCGGGACCGGGTCACGCCGGGCGGGGTGCGGCGGCCGCTCGCACCGCGGCTGAGCGATTCGGCCTGAGCCGGCGTGCGGGCGACGTGGCCGAGCTGGTCGCACTGCACCTCGTGCTCGCCGAAACAGCCGCCCGCTCCGACCTCGATGACGAAGACGCGATTCTCAGATGTGCCCGGATGATCGGTCGCCGGGAGCTTGTGGCGCCGCTGCATCTTCTGACCATCGCCGACTCGCTCGCCACCGGCCCCGGGGCGTGGAGCGACTGGCATGCCTCGCTCGTGGGCAAACTCGTTACCCGCGTCGACGCAGCGCTCTCTCCCGATGTGGACGGGGCCGGGATCGCGTCCTCGGCAGAGCTGAATCGCGATCGGGCGATGGCCCTGCTCGCCGAGGACTCGCCGGAAGCCGGGTTCGTGCGCGAAGCTCCGATGCGGTATCTCGCCGATCGCACCCCCGAGTCGATCGGCCGCCACGCCCGGATCGTCGCGGCCCTCGCACTCGACCGGGCTCCCGGAGCGTACGAGCTCGACATCACGACGGGCCCTCTCGGCGGCACGTTCCGCGCGACGGTCGTGACGCGGGACAAGCCCGGTCTGTTCGGGACGATAGCCGGGGTCTTCGCGCTGACCGGCTTCGACATCCTCAGCGTAGAGGCCGTCACCACGAGTGGCGGAATCGCACTCGACACCTTCACCGTGCGCTCGGCGACGCTCGCCGAGATCAGCGACGACGCCTGGTCGCGATTGGAGCGCGCACTCACGGCAGCGATGCGAGACCGGCTCGCGGTCGGAGTGCGACTGGCAGAGCGGCGCAAACACTACCGGCACACGAAGCGCTCGCGCATCCGCGCAACGATCTCCACAGACGATCCCTTCGCAGCGATCCTGCAGATCCGCACGCCGGACCGGGTCGGACTCCTCTACGACATCGGGCGAGCGATCGCGGACTCAGGCATGAGCATCCGTTCGGTCACAGCGACCACGAGATCGGGAATCGCCGAGGATACCTTCCGCCTCACCGACATGGCGGGAGAGGTTCCTCGCACGGCCGGAGTCCTCGGCCAACTGAAGATGCGGTTGAGGGAACTGGAGTAGCCGCGAGCGCGACTAATGACCGAGCGTCGACTTGATCTCCTCGAACTCCACACGGTCAATCTCCCCGCGGGCGTACCGTTCGCGCGCGGCGACGAGTGCGACGTCGTCACCTTCGCCGGGCGGACCGGCGGATGATGCGGCAGGAGGCTGGCCGGCCCGGACCTGCGTGATCAACCACCACACGAGAATGACGCCGGGCCCGAACAGGAGCAACACGAACAGTCCGATGATCGCCAGCTCGATGAGGCCAAGACTCATTGCTCTACCTCCGGATGGATGTGGGAACCGGTCAGGGTAAGAGTGTACCCTGGGGTCGGTACACGTGACGCGGAACGGAGACAGCGTGAGCGGACCTATCTACACGCGACATGGAGACGGCGGTGAGACGTCGCTCGTGGGCGGCGGGCGGGTGAGCAAGCACAGCGCCCGAGTCGAGGCGTACGGCACGATCGACGAGGCCAACGCCGCGATCGGACTCGCGCGTGCTGCGCTTCAAGCCGCAGCGCCGAACGAGGCACGGCTCGACACGATGCTCGACTTCACGCAACACCGCCTGTTCAACTGCTCGAGCCGACTGGCGACCCCGCACACCGCCGAGACACCGCACACCGCTACCGTCACGACCACCGACGTAGCGATACTCGAATCGTACATCGACGAGCTGTCCGCCACTGCGGGAGAACTCGAGCACTTCGTTCTGCCGGGCGGCTCTGAGCTCGCTTCCCGGCTCCACGTCGCTCGTACCGTCGCACGGCGTGCCGAACGACGCATCGTCGAGCTCGACACGCACGATGCCGTCGACCCGTTCGTTCTGGCGTTCGTCAACCGCCTCTCAGACATGCTGTTCGCCGCCGCGAGGTACGCGAACGGAATCCGCCCGGGCGGTGACGTCCTGTGGGATCCGAAACGATAGACGCCGAGGATCCGATCGGAACGAACCGCGAGACATGGGACCGGTGGACCGACCTGAACTACACGTCGGACTTCTATGACGTGGATGGCTTCAAGGCGGGCCGAAGCTCACTCGACCCGATCGAGCTGGCGGGCGTGGGTGAGGTCGCGGGAAAGCGATTGCTGCATCTCCAGTGCCATTTTGGAATGGACACCGTCTCCTGGGCACGCCTCGGTGCCCGGGTCGCCGGAGTCGACTTCTCTCCACGTGCGATCGAGCGCGCCACAGAGCTCGCTTGCGCCTGTGACGTCACCGCGGAGTTCTACTGTTGTGACGTGTCCGAGGCCGCGACACGCGTGCCCGGCGAGTTCGACATCGTCTTCGTGTCATACGGCGCCATCTCCTGGCTGCCGGAACTGGGGACGTGGGCTCGCACCATCGCCGCGAAGCTCGCTCGCGGCGGACGCCTCTTCGTCGTGGATCACCACCCCTCCCTCTGGGTGTTCGACGACACGGACCCGCCGACCACCGGAGCGGCCGACGCACAGCTACGCTACCGGTATCCGTACTTCGGAACCGAGGCGCTGCGCGATGAGGCGACAGGCAACTACTCGACACCCGATAGCGACATCGTGTCGGTAAGCTACTCATGGCAGCACACGTTCGAGGAGATAGTCGGCTCGCTGCTCGGCGCCGGACTACGCATCACCGACCTGCGTGAATACGATCGAATCGCCTGGGCGTGGTTCCCGTGGATGGAGCGCGACGATGACGGCCTCTGGCGCATGCCTGCGCACGTCGGGGACATACCGCTCATGTTCTCGGTGACCGCCACGCGCGACTGAGCGCTCCGCTCCGAACGGTGCTATCCTGGCAGTCACGAGCGAAGTACCAACGCCTCGCAAGCGATACCGGTGGCGAACACAACGCGCGAAACGACGGTGCGCCATGCCCGAGTTCCCGGAAGCCGGCCTGAGTTTCGAGTCACTCCTCGATGCCCTTCCCTATGGCGTCACGGTGGTCGACGAGGACCATGTGATCGCCTATTCGAATCGCGCATTCAGAGACGAGTACTGCGGAATCGGCGCGGAGGTGACCGGGGGGTACTGCCCACACGTCGTTCACGAGCTCGCCGGACCTCACCCGGCATGCCCTCTCGGCGAGGCGCTGACCAGCGATACGCCAGCGGTCTCTGAGATCTACGACGCCCGGTCGAATCGCTGGTTCGCCTCCGGCGTCTACCCGGTCGCAGCCAGATCGGGAAGCGGCAAGCGCCTGTTCGTGCACACCATGGAAGACATCACCGTCAGACGAATGGCGGTCGATGAACTCCGGCCCCGAAACGCGATCCTCGACGTCCTGATCACCAAGCCGGAGCACGAGATCGCCGGCGGGGTCCTCGCCGCGACGCTTGAGGCACTCCGGAGTCCGCTCGGGTTCTTCGGCACGATGCATGAGGGTGACTTCATCGCCCATTCCCTCACGGACTCGGTGTGGGAGTCGTGCGACGTCGAGGGGAAGACCGCCTACTTCCCGGCATCGGCATGGCGTAACAACTGCTTTGAGCCGGTGTATGCACGGGGCGAAGTCGTGGTCATCGAGGGAGGGCTCACCGTTCCCGAGGGTCACGCGGAGATCCGGCGGCTCGCCGCGATCGGTTTCGTCTACGACGGCCAGGTCATCGGTGCTGTCGCTGTCGCCAACGCAGAGGACCCCTACTCGCAGTACGATGTGGCGCTCCTCAAGGGAATCGCCACCGCGATCACGCCGTGTCTCGCCATGAGACTGGAACTCGAGAAGCATCTGCGAGAACTCGAGGCGACGGTCGAGTCGCGCACGGCTCAGGCCGAGGCTGCGAGTCGCGCAAAGAGCTCGTTCCTCGCGAACATGAGCCACGAGATACGAACCCCCCTGAACTCCATCGTGGGATTCAGCGGCATCCTCGCGCAAGGACTGGCAGGGCCCCTGAACGACGAGCAGAGCGCGCAGGTCAGGATGATCCGCAACTCGAGCGGACTACTCCTGAGCCTGGTGAACGACATCCTCGATCTCGCGCGGATCGAGGCAGGTGAGGTAGCCCCGGCTTACACGGAGTTCCCGTGGATGGAGCCCGTTCTGGAGTGCGTGCGTGAGATGAAACCCTGCATCGAGGAGAAGGGCATCGAGTTCAGTGTCGAGGTTCTCGGCGACCCCGGTGTGCTGATCCGAAGCGACCGCCGCATGATCCGGCAGATCATCACGAACCTGCTCTCCAATGCGCAGAAGTTCACGGATCACGGCACCATCCGTCTGGCGGCCACGCTCGGCGAGTCCTCGGTCACCGTCTCGATCACGGACTCGGGCTGCGGCGTCGAGTCCGAAGACCTCACACGCATCTTCAACGAGTACTACCAGGTCCCTCATGACGAGGTCGCCAAGTCGAAGGGGACGGGCCTGGGCCTGCCGCTCTCGCGCCGGTACGCCATCATGCTCGGTGGCACGCTCGAGGCGACCAGCGCCGCCGGGCTCGGGTCCGCCTTCACCCTCACGATCCCGCGTGACCCCGACGCCTCGTAGCGACGTCTGCGCTCAGTACAGATCTCCCCCGCCGAGGAGTTCCTTGACGACCTTCGGGTCGGCCAGCGTACTGATGTCGCCGAACGCTTCGGTGTCCTTCTCGCCGGCAGCCATCTTGCGCAGGATCCGTCGCATGATCTTCCCGCTCCGGGTCTTGGGGAGATCCCGCGCGAACTGGATATGGTCGGGCTTGGCGATCGGTCCGATGAGTTTGCGAACATGACCGGCGAGCATCGTAGCCAGGTCCCCGCTCGCGTACTCGCCCTCGCGCAGCAGCACGTACGCGTGGATTCCCTCGCCCTTGACGGGATGCGGAAAGCCGACGACGGCCGCCTCGCTGACCGCTTCGTGACTGACCAGCGCGCTCTCGATCTCCGCCGTACCGAGCCGATGCCCGCTCACATTGATGACGTCGTCGACGCGGCCCAGCAGCCAGAAGTAGCCGTCCGCGTCCTTACGCGCCCCGTCGCCCGTGAAGTACCGACCCGGGAAGCGATCGAAGTAGACCTCGCGCATACGCGTGTGGCCGGGATCCCCCCAGGTCCCGCGCAACATGCCGGGCCAGGGATCGTCAACGACCAGGTATCCCCCCTCGTTGACGTCCGCCTCACTGCCGTCCTCGCGCAGGACCCGCGGCGTCACACCATAGAAGGGTACGGACGCACTGCCGGGCTTCAGCGGCGTAGCGCCGGGGAACGGCGTGATCAGGAATCCACCCGTCTCGGTCTGCCAGTACGTGTCCACGATGGGTAGCTCGCCGGCGCCCACCGTGTTCCGGTACCACATCCAGACCTCGGGGTTGATCGGCTCGCCGACCGTGCCCAGCAACCGGAGACTCGACAGGTCGTAGCGTGCGGGCCACCCCTCGCCGTGACGCATGAGCGCGCGAATGGCCGTCGGCGCTGTATAGAACGTGTTCACGCGGTACTTCTCGACCACAGCCCAGAACCTGCCGGGATCGGGATATGTCGGAATCCCCTCGAACATGATCGTGGTCGCACCGGCAGCCAGCGGGCCGTAGACGATGTAGCTGTGCCCCGTCACCCAGCCGATGTCCGCCGTGCACCAGAACACATCCTCGTCCCGGTAGTCGAACACGTCGCGGAAGCTCATCTGCGCGTACAGCAGATAGCCTGCGGTGGTGTGCAGCACGCCCTTCGGCTTCCCGGTCGATCCCGAGGTGTACAGGATGAAGAGGGGGTCCTCGGCGCCCATCGCCGCCGGCACGTTCGGATGACGCACCTCGGGCGCGGTGATCTCGTGATGCCACCACGTGTCACGCCCGGGCTCCATGTCGACGTCGCCGGCACCCCGCTTCACGACGACACACGAGTCGACGCTCGGACACTCGAAGAGCGCCTCGTCCGCTGCCGCCTTCAAGGGCACCTTGCGACCGCCGCGAATGCCCTCGTCGGCGGTTATCAGCATCTTCGCGCCGCAGTCCTGGATCCGGCCCTTGAGCGCCGCCGAGGAGAAACCACCGAACACGACACTGTGGATGGCTCCGATGCGGGCACACGCGAGCATGGCGATGGGAAGCTCGGGGATCATCGGCAGGTAGATCGAGACGCGGTCGCCGCGTACGACCCCCTTCTTGAGAAGCACGTTCGCGAAACGGCTCACCTCGTAATGGAGCTGCTGGTAGGTGAAGGTGCGGCTCGATCCGTCGTCGGCTTCCCAGATGAGCGCTGCCTTGTTACGCCGCCACGTGTGCAGGTGCCGGTCGAGGCAGTTCGCGCTCACGTTGAGCAATCCGCCATCGAACCACCTGAGCTCGAGAGACTCGAAATCGCCGCTGCGCACGGAGGTGAAGGGCTCGATCCACTCGAGGTGCTCGCGCGCAGCGTCCCCCCAGAAGCCATCGGGATCCCGGGTCGAACGATCGTACAGCTCCCGGTACCGCTCCATACTCCCCACGATCGCCTCAGCCGAGAACTCGGCGGAGGGCGCGATCACCCGGTCGTCATCGCCAAGGTGCTCGAAGACCCTGCTGTCGCTCTTCCCGGCCATCCTCGGCTCCGTTCGATCGGGGTCACTCGATGGGTATTGTTCCCAACAGCGGCCGCCCCGTCGCGGAGCCCGGCCGTGCAACCGCCGCGAGAAGCCGCCCGTGACCTCGCCGACTCCGCTCTTCGGCGGGAACGCACCGCTCTGCAGAAACTGCAGAAACTGGCGAATCCCCTGGCGCACCGGAACCGCGAACGGACTATACTGAACACTCGCCACGGAGCGGGAGCTGAGGGGTCGGCGTAGTGGATCCAGTGCAACGATACGACGCGCTGCTCGAGCGCATCGGTGAGATGGACAGCATGCTCGTGGCCTACAGCGGTGGAGTCGATTCCACCCTGCTCGCCGTCGCCGCACACGTAGTACTCGGGAAGCGCGCGCTCGCTGTGCTCGCGACCAGCGACACCTACCCCGGGAGCGAGGTCGACCAGGCGCGCAGCCTGGCGGCGGAGCTGGGTCTTCGCCTTCACGAGGTCGAAACCAACGAACTCGTCGACCCGCGCTTCAGGGCCAACACTCCGGACCGCTGCTATCACTGCAAGTCCGAGCTGTTCAGCCTCTTGCGCACCGTCGCTGACCACAAGGGGCTCACGCACGTGGCCGACGGCAGCAACGCCGACGACGGCGACGACTTCAGGCCCGGCATGCGCGCCAAGACGGAGTATGGCGTGGTCAGCCCGCTCGCCGAGGTCGGGCTTTCCAAGAGGGATGTCCGGGATGTGGCCGCGATGCTCGGCCTGCCGAACTGGGACAAGCCCTCCATGGCGTGCCTTGCCTCCCGCTTCCCGTACGGCGAGGAGATCACGGAGGAGCGGCTTCACAGGGTCGCTGCCGCAGAGGTCTCCTTGCGTGAGCTCGGCTTTCGCCAGTTCCGAGTCAGGGCACACGGGGACGTCGCACGGGTCGAAGTGGAGCCCCGCGAGATGGACAGGGCGTGGGAGCTGCGCCATCAGGTCTCCTCGGCGGTCAAGGCGGCTGGCTTCACATTCGCCGCGGCCGACCTCGAAGGCTACCGGTCGGGGAGCCTGAACGAGGTCCTTGGATCCGTTGAGCGCGCGGCTCACCTTCAGGGCTGACCCTCCGACACCCCGACGGGCCGCCCACACCATCGACCACCTACCGGGAGAACTCCTCCATCGCGGCACGAACCGCACCGGCCAGACGCCGGTTGAGGCCGCCCGAACGGAGCATCCTGCGGGCGATCAGACGAGTCGCGAACGGCCGCGCGCTGACGGTGATGTCGATGTCCGGGCAGATCGCACGAGCGACACCCTCCACCGTCACGAGCGCTTTGACGAGCAGCCCGTACCCCGGGGGGATCGCTATCCTCATGTCTGCGAGCATCGAAAGGAACCCGACCGCGAACCCTCGGACGTCGGCGGGAGTGCTCGACACATGCGCCTCCATGAGCGCCGCGACGCGCGAGCGTACCTCACCTTCCCTCCCCTGCGGAATGACCAGGCCGAGCTCGGCGCTGTAGCGAAGCGCGCGGTCCGGATCGCGATACACGGTGGCCGCGAGAACCTGGGCGATCGCCAGGCGCTGCTCAGGCGGGGTCCGGCCGACGATGCCGAAATCGAGGTAGCATATGCGCGAGTCCGGCGTCACGAGCATGTTGGCCGGGTGAAGATCGGCGTGGAAGCGCCCAAGGACCAACACCTGGTGCATGAAGACGTCGGCGCCGTGGACCGCGAGGGCATGGGCGTCGACCCCCGCGCGCTCCGCATCCGTTAACTCGGTGAGCCGCCATCCTCTGACGAACTCCATGGCCAGGACGCTGCGGGTCGTGCGAGGCCACACGATCCGCGGCACGACGATCAGCGTGTCGTCGCGCATGTCGAACGCGAAGCGCTGCGCCACGCGCGCCTCGTTGCGCAGATCGCATTCGCTGCGGAGCGAGCGCTCGAACTCATCGATCAGCGCATCCGCGTCGATGCGGGCGAGAAGCCCCCATCGCGGCAGAGCACCGACGATGCGCCGCGCGACAGCGAGGTCCGACTCGATCGTGCTGAGGGCGCCCGGACGCACGACCTTCACCGCCACGGATGCGCCTGCGGGCATCGGATCACCGATGACCGGCCGATACGCGGAGCGCAGCGTGGCATGATGCACCTGGGCTATCGATGCCGACGCGATGGGCACATCGTCGAAGCTCGCGAACAGCTCAGAGACGTCACCGCCGAGCTCCTCACGAACCGTCGCGTAGATGACACGTGCGGGCACGGGAGCGGCACGGTCCTGCAACGCCTCCAGCTCGAAGACGAGCTCCGCGCTGAAGATGTCCGGCCGAACGGAAGCAAGCTGACCCAGCTTCACGAACGCCGGCCCAAGCTCCTCGCAGGCGAGACGCGCCTGCCGCGCGAAGGCGGCGCGACGGGCGGATGCCGAGGAGAACCCGAAGCGCGCGGCGAAGAGGCCGAGCACGAGCCTGCGAAGCGCTACCGCCAGGATCCTGCGAGCACGCCGGCCCACGCGATCAGGGCTCCCCGGCGCCGTCACCACCGCGCGCCGTCAGCGCATCGACCGACGCCTGCAGCGACTCGAGCATGCCGCGTACCTCGGCCACCTCGAACCTGAGCGACTCGAGCGCAGCCTCGAGGTCGGCTGAGGGCACATCCGGCCCCTGTTCCGCAGCGGCGAGCTCGGTCTTGAGCCGTTCCTTCTCCTCGGCGATCATCGCGGCAAGGCCGTCGACGAACGCACCGGGGCCGGACGCCTCACCCTCGCCTCCCGGAGACTCCCCCCGGGCGACAGCCGCCTTCCAGCCCTCGTCGGCGGTCTCGTGAACGAGGGCCCACATGGCCATGAAACGCACGAACTCCTGGTTTGACGGCATCGGCGATCCTCCCTGGCGACCCGACCTGATTCCAGTATCCCCGCACGCGCTCCGACACGCTAGCGCGGTCGAAGGAGCCGCAACCCGTTGAGGATGACGAGGAGCGCTACGCCCGTGTCAGCGAAGACCGCCAGCCACAGCGGCGCGTACCCGGCGAGAGCCGCAACCAGTACTGCGAGCTTGATCGTCACCGAGACGATCACATTCTGTCGGATGTTCGCAACGGTGGCGCGTCCGAGTTCGAAGAAGCGCGGCAGCGCTCGCAGATCGTCTGACATGAGGGCCACGTCCGCTGTCTCGAGCGCACTATCGCTGCCGGCGGCGCCCATCGCGATTCCGATGTCGGCGAGTGCGAGCGCGGGAGCATCGTTGATCCCGTCGCCGATCATAGCGACCATGCCGTAGCGGTCCTTGAGTACGCGGATCGCGTCTGTCTTGTCGGCCGGCAGGAGCCGGGCCCGGAACTCCGTCAGTCCTGTCTCGCGCGCGACTGCACCCGCGGTGCGCTGGTTGTCTCCTGTCAGCATCACGGCATGGTCTATGCCTCCGGAGAGCAGCCGGGCGATGGCGGCTCCCGCCTCCGGACGCGTGAGGTCCGAAATCCCGATCACGCCGGTCGGCCGTAGCTGCGGCGAGCTCCCGTCGCCGGCCGCGACGACAAGCACCGTCCGCCCGTCATCCTCCATCCTGGCGATGGCCTCGACGAACTGAGAGAGATCGACACCGGACTCGACCGCGAACTCACTACTTCCAACGAGGACCCGGCTGCCGGCGACATCGCCCGTGATACCCCTGCCGGCGACCTCCGTAAGGGACCCCGGCTCCGCGGTCGCGTGGCCGTCACCTGCCGCCCGCACGACCGCACGCGCCAGCGGGTGGCTCGAGTGGAGCTCCAGGGCGGCGGCCGCCGCCAGTACCGCTGCTGCGCCCTCGGAGTTCGCGGCGTGGACCTCGGCCACCTCAGGGCGTCCCATGGTGAGCGTTCCTGTCTTGTCCAGCGCGACGGCGCGCACGTTGGCTGCGGCCTCGAGAAAGGCGCCCCCCTTGATCAGGATGCCATCGTGCGCCGCTCGCGTGATCGCGCTCACGACGGCTACGGGAGTCGATATCACCAGCGCGCACGGACAGCTCACGACGAGCAGGACCAGCGCCCGGTAGAACCACACATCGAACCCGCCCCACGATGCCCCGATGATCAGCGCGAGCGCCGGCGGAGCCACGGCGACGAACGCGGCAAGCGCGACGACAGCAGGGGTGTAGTAGCGGGTGAAGCGATCCACGATCCGCTGGAAGGGGGCCTGTTGGGCCTGTGCCTCCTCGACCAGGTAGATGATGCGGGCAAGCGTCGTGTCTGCTGAGCGGGCCGTCACCGACACGCTGAGCACGCCGCCGGCATTCAGCGAGCCCGCATAGATGACGTCGCCGGCCTCCTTGTCCACGGGAATCGATTCCCCCGTGATGGGCGACTCGTCCATCGCCGAGGATCCCGCGATGACGATACCGTCAAGCGGGACCCTCTCACCCGCACGTACGACGATGTGATCACCGAGGCCGACCTCGGACGGCGAAACGTCGGAGAGTTCCCCGCCGCGCATGACATGGGCGACCTGTGGTGCGAGGTCCATGAGCTCGCGGATCGAGCTGCGCGTACGTGCGAGCGAGCGCGCCTCGAGCAGGCCCCCGATCGAGAACAGGAACACGACGGCCGCCCCCTCGGCCCATTCACCGATCCCCGCAGCGCCGATCACGGCGACTGTCATAAGCACGTTCATATCGAGCGATCGAGCACGCACACTCGAGAGCGCCCGACGGAAGATCATCCCACCGCCGACCAGAATCGCCAGCGCGTAGCACGCGATGGTAAGCACCTCGGCGGCGCCCACGAATGCAAGCCCCCAGGCGACCGCGATGAGCAGCCCACTGGCAACGGTAGCGACGTCCCCGCGGCGGAGCCACGACTGCCGGCCGGCACGGCCGGCAACGGCGGCATCATCGATGAGCTCCACCGCGTAGCCGGCGGCTTCGAGAGCCGCGGCCAGCTCCTCGGCCGAAGTCAGTGTCGGCTCATAGCCGACACGAAGATGTGCCGAGGTGACGTCCACGGTAGCGGCCTCGACGCCGCGCCACGAGCGCGCCCGTATGGCCAGCTTGTCGGAGCAGTCCGGGCAATCGAGGCCCACAAGGCGGAACTCCGCGACCGGGCGTCCTGCGGCATCGCCGATCTCGACGGCCGTGTACCCCATCCGAAGCAGCTGTGACTCGATGGCGCGCCTCGGATCCCCGGCAGCGTCATACTCGACCGCCAGGATCGCGTTCGCGAAGTTCAGCCGCGCTGTGACGACACCGTCGAGCAGGCTGACGGACCTGTCCACGGTACGGGCGCAGTCCGGGCAATCGAGACCGCCGATCTGCCAGGAGGCGTGGGTGATCGTGGCCGCGACTTCATGGCCGAGCTGCTCAAGGTGGGCGACGATCTCCGCGCCTGAGACCACGTTCGGATCGAATTCGACGTCGAGTTCCGATGCGCCGGGGACCACGTCGACGCTGCCCACGCCCGCCAGGCCGTCGGCCGCCTCACGGACCCTGAGGACACACTCACCACAACCGCCTGCGCCGGGCACTGCAACCGGAATGCGAACATGCCCCGACCCGTGGCCGGGTGTGCCGCGGGCACTCATGCGCGGAGCTCCCGCGCGTGCTCGAGGGCCGTGGCGACAATCGTCCTGACGTGCGAATCGGCCAGCCGGTAGACGGCGCGTTTGCCGTCGCGGCGAAACGCCACGAGATTCCGGTCGCGCATCAGGCGCAGCTGGTGGCTGACTCCGGACTGCGAGACGCCGCAGATGGCCGCGATATCGCAGACGCACAACTCCTCGTCGAACAGAGCGCAGAGGATACGGAGTCGGGTATCATCGGCGATCGCATCCAGGATGTCGACCACCGCCTTGCGCTCGCGAGCGTCGGGTACCGACACAAGCGCCCGGCGCACCGCCTCGGAATCGGTCAGCCGGATGTCGCACAACGCGTCGTCATCTGAATATCTGTTCATATGTTGCACTGTAACCGTCGCGCCAGCCGTGCGCAAGCCTCCGACGATACCTCGTTCCCGCAGGTCGGTGTATCATCAGGGTTGTTTCGCAGCCTTTGGGGAGGGGACTGCAATGCCCACCGGAGTCAACCTCAAGACGGCGCTCGGATACGTCGGCATCTCGCTTGCGACCGCGCTGATCGCTGCGGCAGCCGTCATGGCGGTGATGTCGGGACGCCTCTCAAGCTACGAACTGATTCACTCCGACACCGACAAGCGCCTGGACCGCATCGAAGCTGCGGTCGCCTCGCTGACCGTCGAGGTCGCATCCTCAACCGGCACCACCGATTCGCTGCCTGCACAATCCCCTTCTCCGACACCTCCCGTTCCGGATTCGACGCCACCGGAGTCCTCGCTGGACGACGACGTTCAGTTCGGACGTCAGTTCTGCTACATCCGGGAAATCAAGTGGGAAGGCAGCACCCCCGAGATCAAGGTCGACTACGCGCAGATGCTCACCGGCAGCGCTGCAGCGGCGGCAGCCGCCGCGCGGGGTGACGAATCGCCTCCGCCAAACGACTACTACATCCTCAACGAGAACACGAAGCTGCGCTCGTTCCCGGCACAGTCGTCGATGTCGGTGAAGCTGACCAGCACAGATGGCGGAGCATCCGCCCCGTCCGGGTACACCGTGGGGTTCGGCCAGTTCGCCGACATGTATGCCGGGATGAGTGGCGGCGCGAGCGGTGTGTTCCGGAACGTGCCGTACTGGATCACGATCGACGGAGGAACCATCACCTCTATCGAGGAGCAGTATCTGCCCTAGGTGCGCTACCTGCGGCGCTTCGACCGACCGTACGAAGACCCCTTGCGCGCTCCCTGCTTGAGCCGATCGAGGGCCTCGTGTTCGGAGCTCCGCTCGATCTCGGCCTTGAGTCTCACGATCTGGTCGCGCAGCCGCGCAGCCGCTTCGAAGTCGAGTGCCTCGGCAGAGGAAGCCATATCCTCTTCGAGCGTCGAGATGATGCGCATGACCTCATCGTGGGGCATCTTCGCGAGTTCGCGTGCGGCTTCGGCAGCGGTCGTGAGCTCCACCTGGCCCTCGCGCACGTACTGCACGATATCCGAGATCGCCTTGCGAATCGTCTTCGGCTCGATTCCGAACTCGACGTTGTACGCTTCCTGGATCTCGCGCCTTCGATTCGTCTCATCGATCGCCAGGCGCATCGAGTCGGTCGTCTTGTCGGCATACAGAATGACCTCGCCCGACACGTTCCGGGCGGCTCGACCGATGGTCTGGATCAATGATCTGTGATTCCGAAGGAAGCCCTCCTTGTCGGCGTCGAGAATCGCGACCAGGGAGACCTCCGGCAGATCGAGCCCCTCGCGCAGGAGGTTGATTCCCACCAGACAGTCAAACTCGCCGAGCCGAAGGTCGCGCAGGATGTCGATGCGCTCGAGGGTGCCGATGTCCGAGTGCAGGTACCGCGCCTTGAGCCCCTGCTCGAACAGGTAGTCCGTCAGGTCCTCCGACATCTTCTTCGTCAGCGTCGTCACGAGAACACGCTCGTCGCGTTCGACCCGTGCCGAGATCTCGGCGATCAAGTCGTCGACCTGGCCCTTGACCGGCCTGACCGTCACCTGCGGGTCTATAAGGCCGGTGGGCCGGATGATCTGCTCGACGACCTGCTCGCTCGCTCGAAGTTCGTAGTCGCCAGGCGTCGCGGAGACGTAGATGAACTGCGGGACCTTCGCATCGAACTCGTCGAACCGCAACGGGCGGTTGTCCAGCGCGCTGGGCATGCGGAAGCCGTGATCGACGAGCGTCAGCTTCCGGCTTCTGTCCCCTTCATGCATCCCTCGTATCTGGGGCACCGTCACGTGGCTCTCGTCGATGATGCACAGGAAGTCCTCCGGGAAGTAGTCGATCAACGTGCTGGCCGGCTCGCCGGGATTCCGGCCGTCGAGATGCCGCGAGTAGTTCTCGATTCCCGTGCAGAACCCCATCGTCTCGAGCATCTCCAGGTCGTAGTTCGTCCTCATCTCGAGCCGTTGCGCCTCGAGTAGCATGCCCCGCGCTCTCAGCTCGGCAAGACAGCCGATGAGCTCTTCCCGGATGGTCTCGATGGCACGCTGCAACTTGGCGGGCGCCGTGACGTAGTGGGTCGCAGGCCAGATCGGCAGCCACTTGAACTCGGCGAGCACCTCACCCGTGACTTGATCGACCTCCGAGATCGACTCGATCTCGTCGCCGAAGAACTGAGCTCGCACGGGGTGGTCGGCATAGGGAGGGAATACGTCCACGACATCACCTCGGACCCGGAAGGTGCCACGAACGAGGTCGTAGTCATTGCGGTCGTACTGTATCTCGATCAAGTCGCGGATCAGGCGATCCCGATCATAGCCCTGCCCGGTCGTCAGGAACGCTGCCATGCCGGCGTAGTCCTCAGGTGAACCGATGCCGTATATGCACGACACGCTCGCCACTACGACGACGTCGCGACGGGACAGCAGGGCCGCGGTCGCGGCGTGACGCAGCTTCTCGACCTCGGCGTTGATCGTGGCGTCCTTCTCGATGAAGGTATCGGTGGTCGGCATGTATGCTTCCGGCTGATAGTAGTCGTAGTACGAGACGAAGTAGACGACCGCGTTGTCGGGCATGAACTCGCGGATCTCAGACGCGAGTTGCGCAGCGAGGGTCTTGTTCGGGGCCATGATCAAGGTCGGCTTCTGAACCCGTTCGATCAGCTTGGCCACCGTGAAGGTCTTGCCCGATCCGGTAACACCGAGAAGCGTCTGTTTCCTGAGTCCGGCGTCGACTCCGTTGACGAGCTCCTCGATCGCCACAGGCTGGTCGCCCGCGGGCTCGAACTCGCTCACAACCACGAACGGTCGCGCATCGGCGCGTGGACGATCGGCGCTCATCGGGCCTCCCCCACAGCCTCGTCGAACACGCCTGGGTAGAGCCGCTCGTAGACGTCCCGTGCCCGTGCGACGCGAAGAACGAAGTGCCTGGTCTCCGGAAACTCGATGCTGTCGCGGATATCTCCGCCCTGCTCGACCCACCCGTCGACGTTGCCCATCCCGGCGTTGTACGCGGCGAGGGCAACTTCGAGCTCATGGTACCTCTCGACGAGCAGTCTGATGTACGCAGCGCCGAACTCGATGTTCGTGGCCGCGTCCGACAGTTCGCCCGGATCGAACCGTGGCGACACGAGGTCGCGGTCCCTGATGTCGCGCGCGGTCTCCGGGAGCAGTTGCATGAGGCCAACTGCGCCCGCCTCAGAAACGGCCGACGCGTCCCACGCACTCTCCGAGTCGATGACCGCAGCGATCAGATACGGGTTGAGTCGATGGCGATCGGCGGACTCAGCGATCGATGCTCGATGGGCCTCGGGCAATGGGTAGTACCAGCGTTGCCAGAAGGCCGGCCCCCGCAAATAGAGAAACGTGATGGCCGCAAGGGCTATGACGACCCCTGCAATCACCACGCGGTACGCGGCGAGCGGCCTGTTACGCGTCACCAGGGGCCACCTCGGCCCAGTAGTGAGCGAGCCTCGCCTCGAAGTCCTCCCTCGAGGTCGCGTTCACGATAACGCACGTGGCCAGATCCGAGCGCTGAGCATCGGTCGCCTGGCGTGACATCCGCAGCCTCGCGTCGTCCTCGGGGACGCCGCTCTCGACCGCGCGGGCGACCCGCAGCTCCTCCGGCGCTTCGATCGAAAGGACGCCGTCGACGATATCGGCCAGCACCGGCACCTCGACCAGAAGCGGAACCTCGATGATCACGATACGCGGGGGGCGCTCGAGCAACCGCAGCTGGTTGATTCCCTCCATGACCTCGCGCACGACCGCCGGATGAACGATTGAGTTGAGCAGGCAGGTGGCTTCCGACGTGGCGAAAGCCAGCTTCGCGAGAGCTGCGCGATCCACCGACCCGTCGGGATCGAGGACACCCGGGCCGAACTGCTCGACGACACGATCGAATGTCTTGGTCCCGGGGGAGATGGCATGACGGGCGATCTCGTCGGCGTTGAGCACGACGGCTCCCCTGCGGGCGAAGTACTCACAGGCCGACGACTTGCCGGCGCCGAGCCCGCCTGTGACAGCGACAACATACATCCGGTGCCCCTCTCGTAGAGAAGAGGGGCCGAGCAGTGCTTTCGCACCTGCCCGGCCCCGCGGTCAATCACGAACCGCGTGTGCGCGTCGCGGGCTACTCCGCCGAGGGCTCCTCGGCGTCCACTACATCTTCGGCCACTTCGGCCTCTTCGACGACTTCGGCGACCTCTTCGGCGACCTCTTCGACGACCTCTTCGACGACCTCAACATCTTCGACGATTTCAGCCTCTTCGGCGACCTCTTCGGCCACTTCGGCCTCTTCGACGACCTCGGCGACCTCTTCGGCCACTTCGGCCTCTTCGACGACTTCGGCGACCTCTTCGGCCACTTCGGCCTCTTCGACGATCTCGACCTCTTCGACGACTTCGGCGACCTCTTCGGCTACCTCGGCCTCTTCGACGACTTCGGTCTCTTCGACGACTTCGGCGGTCTCGATGGTCTCGGCGGTCTCATCCGCACCCGCATCGTCGACGGCCTCGTCGGCGGTCTCCTCGCGAGCCGGCATCTCGATGACGGTTCCGAGGGCTTCGCCGGCTGCACGCATCGACAGCGAAATGCGGCGGCGGTCCAGGTCGATGTCCATCACCTTGATGTGGACGACCTCGCCTACGGTCGTGACCTGCTCGGGCGTCTCGACGTGACCGCGCGCCATCTCGGAGATGTGCACGAGTCCTTCGACGCCGTCGCCAAGCTCAACGAACGCACCGAACGGAACGAGCTTGGTCACCTTGCCCTCGATGATCGAGCCGATCGGGAAGTTCTTGACAAGCTCCTGCCACGGATCTGGCTGGGTCTGCTTGAGGCCCAGGGAGATGCGCTCGCGGTCCAGGTCGACCTCGAGGACCTTGACCTCGACCTTGTCGCCGACCTTGACGACCTCGGACGGGTGGTTGACATGGCTCCACGAGAGCTCGGAGATGTGAACCAGGCCGTCGATGCCGCCGAGGTCCACGAAGGCGCCGAAGTCGACGATACTCGAGACCGCACCCGGCAGGATCTGACCCTTGGCGAGCTTGCCGAGAATCTCGGCACGCTCGTACTTGCGACCCTCTTCGAGCACCACGCGGCGCGAGAGGACGACGTTGTTGCGATTGCGGTCCATCTCGATGACACGCGCCTCGAGGCGGGTGCCCAGATACGCGGCCAGGTCCTTGACCCTGCGCAGATCGACCAGCGACGCCGGCAGGAAGCCCCGGAGGCCAATGTCGAGGATGAGACCACCCTTGACGACCTCGATGACCTCGCCTTCGACGTTCTCGCCGGAGTTGAACTTCTCTTCGATCGTGCTCCAGGCGCGCTCGTACTCGGCACGCTTCTTGGAGAGGATGAGGCGCCCGTCCTTGTCCTCCTTCTGGAGAACCAGGGCCTCAACCGCGTCGCCGACCGACACGATGTCGGCGGGATTCGCGTCCTTGCGGATGGACAGCTCACGAGCGGGGATGACGCCTTCTGACTTGTAGCCGATATCGAGGAGGACCTCGTCACGCTCGACCTTCACGATGGTGCCGGAAACCAGATCGCCTTCGTCGAAGTCGGTCATCGTTCCGTCGATGAGGGCATGCATCTCCTCATCTGTGTACTCGGTCTTCTCTACCACCGAGCCGTCTTCGTACTCACTCACGTCGGGTTGGCCCCTTTCATACTCGGGGCCCCATCGCATGCCGGTCGCTACAGGTCCGAATCGTCGCCAACAGGTCAGAGTCGATGCCTACAGAGCCGTCCACACATATCCGGGGCCTACATTACGGTGGTACGCCGAAAGACAGCGCTGGCGCACCAGTGGAATAGTATAGCGGGCGAGTCGAGCGAGCGCCACCCGACCCCGCGGCGATCGGCCGCGATCGGCCGAGACTACATCTCCCGCCTCAGGGCATTGAATACCCTCAGCCGGAGAATCTCCGGATTCACCGGAATCCTGATGTAGTCGACCGCCCCGAGCTGCAGACTCTTGATCTCGTCGTTGTCGTTCTCACTCGCCGAGTAGAGAATCGCCGGCGGCGAGTTGTGTCCGGCGGCCGCGCGCTCGAATAGGTCGAAACCGCCCATGAGCGGCATGTTGAGATCGGACAGCACGAGATCGTACTCGTGGACGCTCATCATCCGAAGTGCCTCGACACCGTTCGTGGCCAACTCGACCTCGATGCCGTCCCTTCCCAGGAGCGTGGCCAGCAGGTCCCGGGTGTCCTCGGTGTCATCGACGATAAGCACGCGCTCTCCCGCGACGCCTGTCGAATCCGAGGGCTCTCTGGGCTGGAGCTTCCTGAGCTTCGCCGAGTCCCCGGCCTCGACGAGCACCTTCTTGTAGACCTCGCCCGGCGTCAGCGTCAGGTCGACGACTCGCTTGAGCGCGACATCGCACAACGTGCAGCCCTCGCGCTCTCGCTGCACCGAACGCAGGTCGGCGATCGGGACTCCCGTGCGCAGCATGCCGGACAGAACCTCGGACATGGGCACGATCTCGAAGATCCCCGTGCGCCCATGGAATCCGGACCCGGAGCATTGAGGACATCCCGCAGCATGCGCCACCTGCTCGGGAACCCGCTCGATATACTCGGCGAGGGTCGCTGTCTCCTCGGCAGTCGGGGGTTCAGTCACTCGACAACTCGGACACGGTGTCCGGACAAGGCGTTGGGCGATGACACAGATGATGGCCTCGGCGACTTCGGTGCGGCTGATCCCCCACTCGTCCAGCCGCTCGAGCGCCCCAAGGGCGTCGGGCGCCTGCATCGTGGCCACCACGAGCCGACGGGTGCGCGCGAAGTCCGTGACGAGCCGTGCGACTCCGGCGTCGCGGATCTCGCCCACGAACAGGATGTCGGGATTGCGTCGCTCGGCCGAACGTATGAGCGCTTCGAAGGTGACCCCGGCTCGCACGTCCACCTGCTGCTGATTCGCGAACGCGATGCGGTTCTCGATCGGGTCCTCGGCCGTGAGTATGCTCGTCGACGCATCGGTCAGGCCGGAGATGAGCGAATGGGCGGTCACGGACTTCCCGGAGGCGCCCGGACCCACGAGGAGCACCAGCCCACGGGGGCGCTGCATGAGTGCCTCAGCCTTGGCGGCCTGCTCCGGGGTCATCCCGAGCTCGACGAGCTTCCGCGGCGGTCGGCCCACGGGAATCATCCTGGCGGCAAGGCTCTCGCCGTAGGAGGTGGGCGTCGTGCTGAGGATCAGGTCGAAGTCCTCGCGCCCGTATCCGACCTCGATCGAGCCGCGCTGAGGCCGTCGCTTCTCGCTTATGTCCATCCCCGCCAGCGCCTTGAAACGCGAAACGAGCATCTGCGAGCGCTCGGGGCTGACTGACAGCAGATCGATCATCTCGCCGTCGACGCGGATGTGGATGTCGCTTCGCGTCTGCCCGGGGTCGAACATGATGTCCTGCGCGTGCCCGCGTATGGCGCTCGCGAGGATGTTGTCTGCAACAGCCACCACCTGCTTGCGCTCGGCCTCGACCGGATCTATCGCGCTCCGGTTCTCGGCGGGATCGACCTCGATCCGGCGGCGGACCTGTTCGAGCGCGGTCTCGAAGACAGCCAGGATCGTCTCCGGCTCGGCGACGAGCAGGCTGAAGGTCTCGTCGTCATCTGTCGCCCGCTCCAGCGTGTCCAGCAGCTCCCAGTTGAACGGGTTGCACACCACGAAGGCATCACCGACGAGGTAGTTGCGGATCGGCACCACGAGGTTCGACTTGCTGAAGGGCGTCGGCAGAATGCCGAGGCGGACCTCGCGCGAGGAGATCTGGGTGACGAGGCCGATGTCGAGGAACACGCCGATGGCCTCGGCCATCTTGCCCGGGGTGATACCGAGGCGCTGCCCCGCCGAGAGCACCGTCGCGGGCATCATCGCGGCGAGCGCCGCGGCGGACTCGGGGCCCAACGAGAAGCGGTCTGCGAGAAACGTACGGAACTCCGCGAACGCCGAAGGCAGAACCCTGTCCGACCAGGTCGACCGCATCTCGGGCTGATCGAACGCTTGGAACGCGCCGGCGGTCGCCAGATGCGTGGCGACGCTCTGCAGAAGGGCGTCGCGGGTGACCGGTTTGACCAGGTAGTCCACAGCCCCCAACGCGAACGCCCTCGAACGCTCCATCTCCCCGCTCACCGCCGTGAGGAAGACAACGGGGATATTGTTCGTCGCGGGGTTGTCCTGCAGACGGGCGCAGACATCGATACCGCTCATCCCCGGCATCATGTAATCGAGGAGGATCAAGTTCGGACGCACCGCGGCGGCTGCCTGGAGTGCGCTGTGGCCGTCGGGGGCGACAGCGACTCGATATCCCTCGGCCTCGAGGGTCATCTTGAGCATCTGCCTGACATCCGGGTCATCGTCGACACTCAGGATGAGCGGTTTGACGTTCTCCTCCACGCGTTGCTCCCTCGAATCGCACGTCGTGCCCGTAGCGTACCCCTCAAAGAGCGCTGCCGCTACTTGGCCGCGGCCCAGTTCGTCCCAGTACCGATATCGACCAAGAGCGGCACTGACATGACGCATGCGCCGCTCATCGCCCGACGAACAGCATCAGACAGCCGATCGACCTCCGAGGCAGGCGCCTCGAACACGAGCTCGTCATGCACCTGCAGCAGCATGCGCGCTTCGAAGCCCTCGTCCCGGAGACAGCGATCGACTTCGATCATGGCGAGCTTCATGATGTCTGCCGCACTCCCCTGCATCGGGTGGTTCATCGCGGTTCTCTCCCCGAACGAGCGCAGATTCCGATTGGACGAGCGCAACTCCGGGATCCTGCGCTTGCGTCCGAACATCGTCACAGCGAATCCCTCGCGATACGCGGCCGCGACCGTCTCGTCCAGGAAGCGGCGCACGCCGGGATACGCGGCGTAGTACCGGTCGATCATCGTCTGGGCCTCCGCGTGCGTTATCTTGAGCGACTCGGCCAGGCCATGCGCGCTCTGGCCGTAGACGATGCCGAAGTTGACCGCCTTCGCACGCACCCTGAACTCGGACGGAACCTCGTCGACGGGAACCCCGAAGACCCTGGACGCGGTCGCCGCATGGAAGTCGGCACCGCTCGTGAACGCGTCTGTCAGCCCCTGGTCGCCCGAGAGGTGCGCGAGTATCCGCAGTTCGATCTGCGAGTAGTCCGCCGTGACGATGACGTCGCCCGCCCTGGCGGGCACGAACGCGGCACGGATACGCCGTCCGAAGCCGGTCCGTACGGGGATGTTCTGCAGGTTCGGCCCGCTACTGGACAGACGCCCGGTAGCGGCGACGGTCTGATTGAACGTCGTGTGGACTCGGCCGTCCTCGGCAATCAGGGTGGGTAGCGCGTCGATGTAGGTCGACTTGAGCTTGGCGAGCTCGCGATAAGCGACGATCTTCTCGGCGATCGGATGGAGCGGCGCCAGCGCGGAAAGCACGCTCGCGTCGGTCGAGAACCCGGTCTTCGTACGCTTCTGCGGCGGGAGGCCGAGTCTCTCGAACAGGATCTCGGCGAGCTGCTTGGGCGAATCGATGCTGAACTCGACGCCGGCAAGTTCGTAGATCTCCCGCACGAGCACGGCTATGCCCGCGGCCGTCTCGGCCGAGAGTTCGGCCAGCACGCCCGTGTCGATGCCGATGCCGGCACGTTCCATCCGCGCCAGGACCGGGATGAGCGGCATCTCGATAGCGGTGAACACATCTGCCGAGGAGTCCTTCTCCAGCAGGGAATCAAGCTTGGCGGCCAGCCGTGCGATCGCGCGGGCCTCGATGGCCGCGCGAGGTCGATCGTCAGACGGATCGGGCAGCGGTTCGCCCAGGTAGTCGGCGCTGAGTGCGGCCACCGAGTACGCGGACCGGCTCGATTCGAGCAGGTACGCGGCGACGCCGCAGTCGAACACACGCTCCGCATCCACGGCATCGAGCGCGGTGTCCGGACCGGTCGCTGCGGGGAGCGGTATCAACTCACCGAGCAGTTCCTTCAGCCCCACGGATGCCACGCGCGCGCCGGAAAGGAGAAGCGAGAGCGTCTCTTCGGCCGTGGTCGCATCCACGAGCGTGACGAGTTCGGGTGTGCCCACAGCGAGGTCGCGACGATCCGCGAACAGTGAATCGGCCGTCCCGTCATCGAGTGCGATGCCGAGCCAGGCCTCGTGCCCCCCGGCGCCCCAGACCCCGATCCGGGCAACCGCATCCTGTCCGGCGAACACGGTCCACTCCTGCGCGGCGCCGACGGCATCAGGGACATCCGATTCCCCGTCGACCGCAGCCGGGGCATCGGCCGCGGTCGCCAAAACGCGCTCGAGCAGGGTGTTGAAGCGCAGCTCGGAGAAGGTGCGCGCTACCGCGGACGGGTCGAAGCCACCCCACGAGACCTCTCGCAGGTCGATGTCGACCGGCACGTCACACCTGATGGTCGCGACCGTACGGCTCGCCCGGGCGCTCCCGGCATGTTCGCGCAGATTCTCACCGAGCCTGCCCTTGATGCGATCCGCATGCTCGAGGACCGCATCAAGCGTGCCGTACTCGGCGATCAGCTTGGCCGCGGTCTTCTCGCCGATGCCGGGAACCCCGGGGATGTTGTCGGACGTGTCGCCCTTCAGGCCCAGGTAGTCGGTGATCTGATCGGGCCGTACGCCGAACCGCTCCAACACCGCTTCGGGCGTATACAGCTTGATGTCCGTGATGCCCTTCTGGGTCGACACGACCGTGACATGCTCCGTCACGAGCTGCAGCGCGTCGCGATCGCCGGTCACGAGCAGGACTCGCATCCCGGCTGCCTCGCCCTGTTGCGCGAGAGCCCCGAGCAGATCGTCGGCCTCCCACCCCTCGATCTCCACGAACGGCACGGCGAGCGCGGTCAGAACGTCCTTCAGCATCGGGAACTGATCCCGAAGCTCCTGAGCTGTCGGAGGCCTGTGCGCCTTGTACTGGGCGAGCACCTCGCTGCGAAACGCGGGACGACCCTTGTCGAACGCTACAACAACACCTGCCGGAGCGAGGTCCTGCACCATCTTCACGAGCATCGAAACGAAGCCGAACACCGCATTGGTGGGTCGGCCGTCCGGCGCAGTCATGGAGGGAGGGAGCGCGTGAAATGCGCGGTGAATCATGCTGTTGCCGTCGATGACGGCGATCGTGCGCTGGCTCAAGCGGCACCCCTCGGAGTTGTCGTGCCTGCGGATCGGGAATACTCCTTTCGATTCTACCCGAGCCGTGCGACGGAAAGGTGTGGCCCATATGGGCTTCTTCAACTGGGCCGCCCCCGCGTTCGGACACTTCGCGGACCGCTGGTCACCCGAGGACATCGCGGAGATCGCTGACTGGCTCGCCCCTTTCCTCGGCAGGGAGAACGCCCGCTTGCTCGACGTGGGCGGGGGAACCGGCGCGCTCGCGGTCCGTCTGCACGAGGCGACCGGGGCCCGGGTGACCGTGCTGGACCCGACGCCTCAGATGCTGCGCTACGTCCCGGGATCCCCCTCGGTCGAGGCCGTTCTCGGATCCGCCGAGGACGCACCGTTCGCCGACGACACGTTCGATGCCATCATCGTGACCGACGCGTTCCACCACTTCCGCGACCAGACCGCCGCAGCAGCCGAGTTCAGGCGTGTCGCGCACCCGGGCGGCGGTGTGATCGTTGTGGATCTGGACCCGACCGGGTGGATCATGCGTACGATCGTCGCGGCCGAGAAGCTCCTTGGCGAACCGGGAGCGTTTTTCACGCCGGCCCAGATGTGCGAGTTCATGGCCGGACAAGGGATCGGCGGCACCTGCACGTCGATGCGCGGGGCAAGCTACCGCTTCGTGGGGCGGACCGACCAGGACGCCGCCTGAACAGCGCCTGTGTGGCCGAGCCCTACCCGTGCCACAGGTAGCCGACGTTTCGCACGGTTTCGAGACGAGCGGAGAGCTCGCCGCCGATCTTGGCGCGGATGCGCCGGACGTGAACGTCGACCGTGCGCGAGCCACCGTAGTAGTCGCTCCCCCACACACGGCGCAGCAGCACCTCCCGGCTGTACGCGCGGTTGGGATGAGTGACGAGAAACGCGAAGAGCGCGTACTCCAGATACGTGAAGTCGATCGGAACGCCGTCACTGTGCGCCTGGTACGTGGCGAGGTTGATCGTCAGGCTATCCGCCCGTACAAGCTCCTGAGCTGCGGCCTCCTCTCCGGGCCACACGAGTGCACGGACACGCGTGACGAGTTCCTCGGAAGACGCACCCCGCACCAAGAAATCGCCCTGCGCCGATGCGGGCATCCGCAACGTCGAGAGAGCTTCCGCCTCCACGAGCAGGAACACCCTGGCTTCAAGCCCCGCGTTGACGGCACGCTCCACGATCTGCACGAGCGGTTCGGGGTCGCGGCCGGCGTCGACGACGACCAGGTCGAGTTCGTCGGCGGTCAGTCGGCCACCGAGCTCGCCGTCTGTGCAGTGCTGCATCGACACATCGAGTCGGTCGAGCGCGGCTGCCACCCACGCGCCTGTATGCGCGTCACTGGACGCTATGAGCACTCGTTTCATGTGCATGATTGTAGCGCTCCTGCCCGGATTCCCGTCCCGAAATAACACGGCGCCGGACGGATTCCCCGTCCGGCGCCGTTGCCGTGTCGCGCAAGGTAGAGCCCTCGTGCCTAGATGACGCTCAGATAGCGATCCATCTCCCACGGAGTGACGTGCTTGATGTAGCTCGCCCACTCGGCCTTCTTGTTCTCCGCATAGAACGTGTGGATGTGCTCGCCGAGGATCTCCTTCATGGTCTCCGACTTCTCGAAGAGCTCGATCGCCTCTCCAAGGTTCTTGGGAAGGGTCCGGATGCCTGCTTCCTCGAGCGCTTCGGGACTCATCTCGAAGATGTCGTTGGTCGCCTCGGGCATGAGCTCGAGTTCTTCCTCGATACCCTTGAGGCCCGCACCGAGCATGACCGCGAAGGCGAGGTACGGGTTGGCCGAGGGATCCGGGTTGCGGAGCTCGAGCCTCGTCGCGGCCTCTTTGCCGGGCTTGTACATCGGGACACGCACCATGGCGGAGCGGTTCGCCTGTGCCCACGAGACGTAGACCGGGGCCTCATAGCCGGGAATCAGTCGCTTGTATGAGTTGACGAGCGGGTTGGTGACCGCGCAGAACTCGGGGGCGTACTTGAGCAGACCCGCGATGTAGTGGCGCGCGACCTTGGAAAGATGCTGCGGGTCGTTGGCGTCGTAGAACGCGTTACCGTCCTTGGTGAACAGCGACTGGTGAACGTGCATGCCGGACCCGTTGATGCCCTCGATCGGCTTGGGCATGAAGGTGGCGTACACGCCGTTGGCGTACGCGATCTCCTTGACGACCAGGCGGTACGTCATGACGGCGTCGGCCATCGTGAGCGCATCCTGGTAGCGGAGGTCGATCTCGTGCTGCGACGGCGCGACCTCGTGTTGCGAGTACTCGACCGGGATACCCATCTTCTCAAGCGTCAGTACGGTCTCGCGGCGCAGGTCGCTCGCGATATCGAGCGGGGTGAGATCGAAGTAGCCGCCCTTGTCGAGGATCTCGGTGCCCTTGTCGTTGGCGAAGTAGAAGAACTCGAGTTCGGGACCGACGTACATCGTGTAGCCGAGATCCGCGGCCTTGCCGAGCATCCGCTTGAGAGCGTACCGCGGATCGCCGTCGAACGGCTCGCCGTCAGGCGTGGTGATGTCGGTGAACAGACGAGCGACACCCTGCTGTTCCGGGCGCCACGGGATGATCTGGAACGTGCTGGCGTCCGGAAACGCGACCATGTCGGATTCCTGGATCCGGGTGAACCCGTCGATTGAAGACCCGTCGAAGCCCATCCCCTCCTCGAAGGCTCCTTCGAGCTCCGAATCGGTGACCGCGAACGACTTGAGAACGCCGAGTACATCGGTGAACCAGAAGCGGATGAACTTGACGTCACGCTCCTCCACCGTCTTGATGACGTAGTCCTTGTCCATGCTCGGTGCCATACACCATCCTCCTTGTCCTGACACGTCTGATACGTCCAGCGTGCCTGCCTGAACGGGGTTTCCACGTTCTATTCTTGCATCGTACGCGGGCTATGTTTCGGTGGTGTTTCGATTGCGGTCGATTCCCACGCCTGTGCGGCAAAGACGGTATGCTCCGGTTTGACGTGACTCGGGTACCTCTTCCGAGGGGATCCCGGCGGGAGGAGGCTGTGTGGAAGCGACGTCGGCTCGCTCGTGGGCCGTACGAAACCTGCACGCACTCACCGGTCTTGTCTGCGCCCGTCCCGACGCAACGAGCGGCCGCCTCGTATCGGTCGACGCCGCACGCGCGGCGGCCGTTCTGGGCATGCTGCTGGTCAACAACCGTTCCTCGGCAGGCACTCCGCCGATCTGGACCAGTCACGCACCAGGCGAGGGCATCTACTTCGCTGACCTGGTCTTTCCCGCCTTCCTGTTCATGGTGGGAGTGTCGATGGCCCTCTCCTTCTCCCGCCGCTCGGAGCAGCCCCCGCTCAGGGTGTGGGGGCACTTCGCCGCACGGGTGCTGCTGCTCGTCGTGATCGGGATCGTGCTCAACTACTACCGGTACGGCGAGCCCGTCCGCATTCCCGGCGTTCTGCAGCGCATCGCCCTCGCATCGGCGCTCGCGGCGCCATTCGCCCGCAAGGACAGCTTCAGGGTCCTGGCAGCCGCCGCGCTCATGCTCCTCGTCCACACCGCACTCCTGCTCAAGGCCGGCGGCCCGGGCGTGGTGCCGGGCTCCTTCGGTGACGTAGACACCATCGCCAGGTTGGTCGATGTACGGGCCTTCGGAGTCGAGCACATCTACCGGAGCCGCTTCGATCCCGAAGGTCTCCTGGGGGTCATCTCCTCGGCGGGTCATGTCCTTCTGGGGGTCGTTCTGGGCCGTGCGCTCGTCAGGCCGGCCGACTGGAAGCGGCTGTGCGCCGCCACCGCGCTCGCGGGGGCCGCAGTCCTGGCGGGGCTGGGCATGAGCCCGTACGTGCCGATCGTGAAGGACCTCTGGACCGCATCGTTCGTGCTGGTGACCTCGGGCGGCACGGCGCTCGTCGTGATCGCGCTCTACCTGCTCGGGGACGTGTTGCGCGGCGCACGAGTGCTTGCCTGGGCGACTCCGCCGGGCCGCAACGCGATCGCCCTGTACGTCGGCTCCCTGTCGCTCGATCTGTGGCTCAGAACACAGCACGTGGGACCGGACACGGGCAGCGCGCACGCCACGCTGTCGGCAGGGTTCGTCGGCGCATTCGGGGACGTGTGGGGGGCTCTTGGGTACTCGCTCGCCCATGTGGTGCTGTGGTTCGCCGTAGCCGCCGTGCTCGACCGGTCACGCATCTACATCAAGCTGTGACCCGGGTGTAGCACCGGGAGCCCCGCCTTGAGCGAGACTCCCGGTATTCCCGCGTGCCGCTGGGCCTGCAGCGGCGCTACTTGCCTGAGAGCTGCTGAAACGCAGAGCGCAAGAGCTTGAGGAACTCGCCGAAGAACCTCTCGAACTCCCCGATCTCGTCGTTGCCGCTCGCCTTGAACTCGACCTCCGAGAAGTCCCCGCCCGCCAACCTCAAGGATGCGTCCTGGATCTTGTCCATCATCGCACTCAGGCGCTTGAACACGAGAACGTTGAGCGCGAGAACCAGGGCGACAACCAGCACGACTCCGACAGCGGCCAGCAGGAGCAGAGCGTTCGCCCGGGTCGCAACCAGCTCATCAGTGAGGCTGGAGATGTCGTGGGCAACGATGACCGCGCCCACGCGAACACCTGCCACGTCGTAGACCGGGAAGGCGCCCCTGGCGGTAGTCACGCCGCCCGCACTCTTGCTCTGAAACACGCTGCCGCGATCGTCGAGAGCTTCGACGCCCGTCTCGAGGTCGCCAAGCCCGATCTCGTCCGACGTCGCATTCGCGACGACCACGGACTCGTTGTCGTCCCAGTTGTTGGGCTGTCCGGCCGACTCACGCATCGTCGCCCAGTCCTCGGCGCTGAGCTTGTCCTTGAGGAGCACCATCGCGAACTCGTCGCCGGTCTGTTCCTTGAGGATATCGAAGAAGTGATCGATCTCCTCGCCCACCTCCATGTAGCCGACCAGGTCACCGGTGGGGCCGTAATACGGATGGACGACTCGCAGCGCGAACGCCGTCTTCCCGAGCTCCTTGCCGGCACCGTAGCTCTTGGACTCGACGGCGAGCTTGTACGTCTTGCGCTCGATCCGATCGTCGAACCGGTCCTTGCCGTGCAGACGCAGGAAGATCGTCGACTCGGGCTCCGGCCTCTCAAAGTACACGTGGGTGACGCCGTACTTATCCGCGAGCTCTGCGGCCAGCGGGGATGCCGCCGCGTAGAGCGCATCTCGATCACCGGTGAGATACAACGCTCGCAGGTCATCGCGGGACATCAGCACGTCCAGAATGCCCGAGAGCTTCTGCACGTCCTGCTTCTCGAGATTGTCGAACGTGAGTTTCGCATCGGTTACGGCATCGCTCGCAACCACATCGAGCGCTGCTTCGCCGAGCCGCGTGAGCTCCCACCACACACCGACGCCGGCGAGTAGCATCAAGATCACAGCGGCGACGATGACCTTCGCCTTGATGGACATATACAACCTCCTTGTACTAGAACGACATCTTCTCGCCGAGGACATCCTCGGCCGCGCGCCGCAGGCTCGCGAGTCTTTCCGGATCGTCAGTAGTGTCCGGGGAAACAATAGAAAGGAAGAACCCCGCCTGCATGGAGATGAGGCCCTTCGTCTTGAAATCGTCGAGGCCCCTTCGAGAGATCACCTGCTCGACTGCACGGACTGCGTCAGAGAGCTGACCCATACCCCAATCCCCTCCTCGAACATCGAACCCTCATGCTTTCGCTCCTCTGCGAGTATCGGCTCCATCGCACAAAACCTCAACCCGCGAGATTTCAATTTGGTTTACAGATGGCGACCGACCGCCGGGCCGACTGCGCGTCTCGCAGCGTTCGCTCGCGCCGACAGCCTCGACGCAGAAGGACCGCCCGGGTCGTCCCGAGCGGTCCTTCCATCGCACGCGCACACGTGTGCTCAGACGTAGGTGTAGAGCTTGCCGTACGGCCTGTGGCTCACCGGCACGAGCTTGGTGAACGGCGCCGACAGCACCTCTTCGGCGTCCATCCCCATATCGGAGCAGTACTCCTCGATGAGCGGCCGCAGAGTCTTCATGTCGTCTTCGTCGGCGGTGAAGATGCCGACCTCCTTGCCGGTCTGCCACGGCTCGATCTCACCGCGCAGGTAGATGGCACCGCCGTGCATGCCGGTCCCGACGTAGCCGCCCACAAGCGGACCCTCGAAGCTCGAGTTCATACCCAGCAGCACGAGCAGGCCGCCGGCCATGTACTCGCCGAAGAAGTCGCGCGACTTGCCGCCGCACACCATCGTCGGGATCTTGTTCTCGTAGGCCTTCATGTGAATACCGACGCGGTAGCCCACATCGCCCCTGATGAAGACCTTGCCGCCGCGCATACCGTAGCCGAGCACGTCACCGGCGTCGCCGTGCACGATGACCTTGCCCGCGTTCATCGTGTTGCCCACGCCGTCCTGCGCGTTGCCGTGTATCTCGACGGTCGGCCCGTCCATGAACATCGCGAGGTCCTGTCCGGCGGTGCCGTTGACCTCGATGCGCAGGTCCTGACCGCTGATACCGGTGCCTATGTAGCGCTGGCCGTTGACGTGTTCGAGGGTCACGTTCTTGACCCCCTCGGCAAAGCAGCGGCGTACCGCCTCGTTCACGTTGCGGTAGTACACACCCCTGCACTCGATGGTGGCGTGCGTCCCGTCCACCGTGACCTCCGGGTCGACGGCGACGTAGCCCTCGATGGGGGCACTGCGTTGTGTGGCCTGAGCGGTCATCTCCCTGACTCCCATCGTCTAAAGGCCGGCGGGCTTGACGCCCAGGATCTTGCAGGTCTGCTCGTCGAGCCCGATCGCACGCAGACGCTCGCGGCTGCCGCGCAGAGACTCGACGGCGTTGACGCCCAGAGCGCCCAGGATCTCCTGGAGCTCGTGGCTCCACGCGTGCACGAGGTTCGTGAGGCGTTCGGCCCCCCACTCGGGGTCGACGCGGCGCGTGAGCTCGGGTTTCTGGGTCGTCAGCCCCCAGCTGCACGAGCCGGTGTGGCAGCCCTGGCACATGTGGCACCCGAGCGCCATGAGCGCGGCCGAACCGATGGCGATGACATCGGCGCCGAGCGCGATCGCCTTCGCCATATCTGCCGAGGAACGAATCGAGCCTGCCGCCACGATCGATGCCTGGTTGCGGATACCTTCGTCACGCAGGCGCTGATCGACGACCGCGATCGCGATCTCGATAGGGATGCCGACGTGGTCGCGGATGATCTGGGGCGCCGCACCGGTTCCGCCCTTGAATCCGTCGAGGTAGACGTAGTCGGCGCCCGCCCGCACGATGCCGCTCGCGATGGCGGCCACGTTGTGCACGGCCGCGATCTTGACGCCGACCGGCTTGTAGCCCGTGGCCTCCTTGAGCGAGTAGATGAGCTGGCGAAGGTCCTCGATCGAGTAGATGTCGTGGTGAGGGGCCGGCGAGATGGCATCGGAGCCCTGCGGGATCATACGGGTCTCGGAGACCTCGCGGTTGATCTTCTCACCGGGCAGGTGGCCGCCGATGCCGGGCTTGGCGCCCTGACCGACCTTGATCTCCATGGCTGCGCCGCGGTTCAGGTACTCCGGGCTGACGCCGAACCGGCCCGAGGCCACCTGGACGATGACGTTGTCCTGGTACGGGTAGAGGTCCGCGTGCAGGCCACCTTCGCCGGTGTTCATGAGGATGCCGCAGCGCTCGGCGGCCATCGCGAGCGACTTGTGCACGTTGAGCGAGACCGAACCGTAGCTCATGGGCGAGAAGATCATCGGCGTCTCGAGCTGGATGTTCTTGCTGATCCCCGCGCCGTCCTTGAGCTTGAAGCCACCCTGCCCGTCGGATTCGACCTCGACGCTATCGGGCTTGCGCCCGAAGTACGTGCGAAGCTCCATCGGCTCGCGGAGCGGATCGATTGAGGGGTTGGTGACCTGGCACGCGTCGAGCACGAGGTGATCGAAGACGCTCTGGTAGGGCTTGTCGTTGCCCATGCCGGTGAGCATGACGCCGCCGGTCTCGGCCTGGCGCCAGACAGCCTGGCGCAGACCCGGTGACCAGTTGGCGTTCTCCCGAAGCGCCAACTCGTTCTTCTGGATCGAGATGCAGTGGGCCGGGCAGTAGGTCACGCAGCGGTGACATGCGCGGCACTTGGCGTCGTCGGGGATCGGGCGCTCGTTGAACGAGTACACGCCCCAGCCGCACTGCTGCACGCAGCGGCCGCACTTGTGGCACTTGTCGTAGTCGATCTTGACCTTGAACTCAGGCTGAATGAGCGAGATCGGCATCTCTAGTTCACCTCGACAGTCTCACACGAGGTATCCACGCCGGTGACGGCGCATGAGACCTCGGAAGCGGACAGATGCAGGTCTCCGTGGATCGGCCAGTCCATGCCTTCGATCCGCGCGATGACCGGCTCGCCGGCCTTGGGCGCCCAGACCTTGTCGGGAGCGTCGAGGACCTCGCGCATCGCGCTTTCCTCGGAGGCGACCATCACACGGGTGCCCTGGCGTGCCGCGACCAGCGGACGGAGCTTGATGCGGTCGTTGAGTGCCACCATGCCGCCGTTGAAGCCGAGTACGATCGCGAACGGACCGTTGAGCATGCCCGGTCCGTAGACGGCGCGCAGCGACCGCATGACCGCGGCCTCCTGCTCGGGCATCCGGTCGATCTCGGACCACAGCGGGCTCGCGAGCGCCTTGCAGGCGAGCTCGAGCGGCAGCTTGTGGCGACGGAGCAGCAGGTCGAACAGGTACGCGGCGACCTCGGTGTCGGTGCCCAACGAGCACTTGTAGCCGAAGGCCTCGAGGTAGCGGCTGTTGATGCCGTAGCTCGATATCTCGCCGTTGTGCACGATCGACCAGTCGAGCAGAGTGAACGGGTGCGCGCCGCCCCACCAGCCGGGGGTGTTTGTCGGGAAGCGGTTGTGGCCGACCCAGGTGTGGCCTTCGTACTCCTCGACCCGGAAGTAGTGGCCGATCTCCTCGGGAAAGCCCACGCCCTTGAAGGCGCCCATGTTCTTGCCGCTCGACGCGACGAACGCGCCGTCGACGCTCGAGTTGATGAGCATGACCGAGTGGACCACGAAGTCCTCGGCGGTCATCTCGGACTCCTCGAGCTTCTGCGCCTCGGGCTGCAGGAAGTAGCGCCACAGCAGCGGGGCGTCGGTGATGCCCTTGACCGCCCGGGTCGGCATCGGCTCGGCGAGGTCGACCGTGAAGTAGCGGTCGAAGACGGCCTCGGCGTCCTCTTTGGCCTTCGTATCGTGGTACATCATGTGAAAGCAGAAATGGTCCGGAAACTCCGGGTAGATGCCGTAGCCGGCATACCCGCCGCCCAGGCCGTTGCCGCGGTCGCGCTGCACTGCCATGGCCTTGATGGCCTCGACACCGCTCATGAGCGCGCCGGACTCGTCGCAGATACCCATCAGCCCGCAGCCTCCGTGGATCTTGGAGGCGGCCTCCTCGGCGTAGCGCGGCCGCTCGAGGTCGAACACCCCGTCGCGATCGGCGAACGCAGGAAGCTGCGTGGTGGGCATCCGCTCCAACAGCGGATCGTACGTCATCTCTACTCAGCTCCCTTGTCGGTGTCGTCTTTCGGAAGGAGGCGCGCGACTGCGTCGCCGCCGCCGGCGGGCAGGGGTCCGAGCCCGAGTTTCTTGCGCGCGGACTCCTTGGGCTTGCCCAGCGCGCCGGTCTCGAGGAACGTCTTGTACGCCGCCGAGACGGACTCCGGGCCGGTGCCGGCGGCCATCGCCAGCTCCTTGAGCTTGCGGAACGTCCCGGCCATGCCTATGTCGGAGTGGCAGAGCTCCTGGCAGGTGTAGCACTCCAGGCACTTCCAGAGCTGGCCGTCGGCGATGACCTGGTCGAGGTTGCCGCGTACGAGGTCGCCGACGATATCGGTCGGCTGGAACGCGGTGTCGACCTTGCAGACGGGGCAGTCGTCCTTGCATGCCTGGCAGGCGTAGCACTTGCCCAGCAGCGCGACGTCGAAGTGCTCGCCGAGCGCCTGCTTGTCGGCGGTGCGCACTCCCCACCTGTCGAGGAACGGCTGGACGCTCACGCGGTGCATGTCGAGGCCGAGTTCCTCGGGAGTGTGCCCGTAGGTGAGGCCGATGAGTTCGCTCAGGAAGAAGACCGGGACGTTGACGTCCTCCTTGTTGCGCTGCAGCGCGGCCTGGTTCAGGTCGAACTGCTGAAAGCAGCTCGGGCAGACCACGACGAGCGCGTCGACCTGTTCGCGCATCAGATCGTGCAACTTGCGGCGCGCGAACGCGAGCGAGCTGTCACGCTCCCCGACGCGGTCGAGGGCGCCGCCACAGCACTGCATCTTGGTCGGGTAATCGACGACACGCGCGCCCAGAGCGGTCACGAGCTGCTCGACCTTGGTCGGATGCAGCGGATCGTCCCAGCGCACCGCCGGCTGCGGACGCAGCAGATGGCAGCCGTAGTGCACCGCGATGCGCATGCCCCACAGCGGCTTGACCATCTTGCTCGCGATCAGCCCCGCGCCCATCTCGTCGAAGAGCCACTCGGCAAGGTGCGTGATCTTGAGATCGCCCTTGTACTCGAGCTCCTCGGCGGCAAGGCGCTCGTTGATCTCGTCGCGCTCGCGCCAGTGCGTGCGCAGGTGGCTCGAGGCCTCCTTGAACGTCGAGTAGCAGCCGTTGCACGGAGTGACCACGTCGAGTCCGGCCTTCTCCACGAGCGCGAGATTGCGCGCCGCGGCGGTGTAGAACGCGTTCTCGTCGTTTGCCTTGACCAGCGTGCCTTCGGGACAGCACGTGTGCCCCTCGAGTTCGTGCACGTGCGCCCCGAGGTCATCGAAGACCACGCGCGTGGCCTTCTCGATGAACGGGAAACGCGCGGGGATCGTGCATCCCCAAAAGACCGCGAATTCCTTCATGCGCTCGTCCTTAGCTCGTCAGACTGCCGAGGAGAAACGAAAACGCCCGCCGAGACCCATACGGGTCGGGCGAGCGTCATTGCTCGAATCTCTGTAGCCCCGGCACGCCGTTGTGCCGAGTGGCAGATAGTCTAGCACGGGCGGTGCGCGCCTGGCTAGGAACGCGAAACGCCCCGGAAACACGGCGTGGTGTGAGGCGAGGCCGCAGGCGTCAGGCGAGCGACCCCGGATCGAACGACGGCTCGAAGGGGTTGAGAGTCGCAACTAAGCCGTAGGCTGAGCCTGCCGAGAGATCCCCGGTCAGCACGGTATCGACCCCGTAGGCTTCGGCCGAGGCGACTAGGGCGCGAGGCAGCGGATCGGCCGGGTCGTAGCGGTACGCCAGCACGTTTGTGTCGATGAGGAACCTAGCGCTCATGCAGCTCGTCCCGGTTCCGGTTCTGGTCGCCGGTGCCGCACGCGAGGTCCCGGCCGCGAATGCGTTCGGCGAGCGACTCCGCGCGCTCGAACGCCACGAGCCGCCGCTCGCCCGGATCGGCTCCGGACAGCACGAGGTCGATCCCCCGACGAATGAGCTCCGACTCCCTGAGACCCGTTCGCGCAGCGGCCTTCTTCAACTCGTCCTCCTGCCGGGGATCGATGTAGACCTGCTTGCGTACCATAGCGTCGGCCATCTACCCCACCCCACCCAAAGACCAACCACGAGAAGCCATCACGGACGATGTATAACGATATATTATGGTAGCAGGCTCTCCACTCCGTCCGCCTTCAGCGGGCCTTCGGTGAGGAACTGCCTGGTGGCAGGGTCGGAACGGGTGTCAATCGGGGCACTCGCGCCCCATCTCCATCACCGGGGCGAGTAACCGGGCCAGCGCTGTTCATAGGGGTCACGGACTGGCGGCCGCCTGTGTCGCGTCCGTACTGGATGCGACAGACGAGACCTCCGTGTTGAGGGGGTCCTCATCGGAATCAGACCAACGGTCGTTGAAGGTGGCGCTGCTCGGGTTGTGTTCGCTCACGACATCTTCCCCGCCTCTCTTCTCGCGCTGCATCCCCGAGTACCACACGACACAGGCCACGAGCGTGAACCCCAACGCTGCGACCGCGATGTACTGCCACAACCCGAATCGGGAGCGCCGCTTGCTTCGATCACTTGAAGCCATACCACGACCTCCCGCCGGACCACGACAGCCTGTTGGTGTATGCCTTGGCGGATTCATGACCCATAACGCTTGACATATGACGTGTCGCGTTATACTCTTCGGCCATGATCAAGTCGTTCGCAGACTCCGAGGCCGAGAAGGTGTTCCACCGGCAGTTCTCCAAGAAGCTGCCGGGCGACATCCAAGCCGTCGCGCTGCGCAAGCTACGGATGCTCAGCAACGCCCACGGCATCAACGACCTTCGGAGCCCTCCCGCCAACCGCTTGGAGAAGCTGAGCGCTGACCGCGCAGGCCAGCACAGCATCCGGATAAACGACACGTGGCGCATATGCTTCGTGTGGGACGACGGGGACGCCTACGGCGTCGAGATTGTGGATTACCACTAGAAGAGAGGAGGCCAGCCATGACTACCAAGAGGCTCGCACCGGTACACCCGGGAGAGGTCCTGCTCGAGGAGTTCCTCGTTCCGCTCAATCTCAGCCAGAACCGGCTGGCGCTGAACATCGGGGTCTCGCCGCGGCGGATCAACGAGATCGTCCTCGGCAAGCGCAGGGTGACCGCAGAGACTGCGCTGCGGCTCGCGCGCTACTTCGACACGACGCCACAGTTCTGGCTCGGTCTGCAGGCGGATTATGACCTGGACGTGGCGTCGGATGAGCTCGGCGGGCGACTGGACCGTGAGGTTCACGGTCACGCAGTTGCGATGTAGAGTCAGAACCTGACAATGGCTTCGAGCGGACTCGCTGCGTTCGCCGCTCAAGCCAAGCACGTTGCAGCGCCGTGTGGCGGTGCCGACCGTCTCGGCTTGGGTCATACGGCGATTCTGCTGCGGCGCGCAGTGATGAAGAACCCAGAACACGCGAGCAGCGCGAAAAGTGGGACTGACCACGGATCGTCGCCCATCCCGCCTAACATCCCGCCGGAAGAAAGCCAACCCACCGAGACACCCGCCAGAATACTCGAGCCTGCTCCCGCCGGGTGAACCAGCGCCCATGCTGCCCCAGCAATCGCCGATTCCACCCAGACGCACACAAGGAAGGCCCTCGCTTGAATGCCCGCCCGTGCGGCCATCCAGCCCGACAGAATCGGCGGCGTCACCCTGAGAACTGCCATCACGACAGATATCCCAAGAAAGAGCTGCCACAGCACGTTCTGCGTATCCAGCGGCAACCCGCTTCCGTCAACGCGAGAAGACACAGCCCTCCAGTCCCAAAACCGCCATGGAGCGTTCTCCAACACCCACCCCAGCATGAGGATCAGACGAAACGCCGAACACGCGCGGACCATGGCCGATCCAGGGGCTTCCCAGGCGCGATGCGAGAACCCACTCAGCCCGATTCCCGTTGGTCGATCGACATTCCGACTCCATTCACTGCGAAGGCCAGATCTCGGCAGTTCATCGGCTAGGATCCAGACAACCTGAGCACGTGCGATCTGAACACCGAATAGACGCGAAGGGCGTTCTCAACAACCACACGACGTCTTGACGCATTGTCGTCCGGAGCCCAGCCCGTGAGAACCAGTCGCCACCCGCCCTTCTTCGGAGCACTCCACGAGTTCTTTGGAGCAAGCTCATAGTAGAACCACGCCGAATAGCGTGCATAGCTCCATCGAAGCTCCCGATTCGAAGATCTCCGAATGCGGCGGTAAATCACCCCGCGCGTGTGGCCATTGTCCAATGAACCGCTGTCTGCTGGTTGCGCGTCATCCAGTAGCCGGCGGTCTTGAACTGGCGCTCAAGCGAGAGCAGCGAAAGGCCCTCGTAGAGGTAGCTCGTGTCCGTGGTCACCCCGCTCGAGGGGTCGAGACTCGCGACACGGCCCGTACCCGAGTAGGAGCAGACGCGTGCGAAGGGGGTGCCGGACGGGCCTTCGGACGTGCGCCAACCGCGGGCTGTGTCCCAGCCGAACTCGGTGGTCGGGGCCCCGATCCTCCCTATCACCAAGCGCCGATTGTCGTGGGCTCGCTGATCAGACCGTACGCAGCAGTCGAGTGACAGGGGCCGCATGCTTGAACCGCATGACATGGTCGGCACATCTCAGAACCGCCTCGGAGAACGACGGCTCCATGGAATCTGAGCCACTGCTCTGGAGGCTCATGGAGATTGACAGTTCGGACAACCACCGTGTCCACCTGATAGATCGACTCACCGGGGGCAGGAGTCGTCGAGATGATGAAGGACCCCGGGCCAGCGTTTCCAGCGAGCAACTCGATCCTGGCCTTTGAGAGCATCGATTGAGCCGACTCAAGACTGAGCCCAACCAGGTTCGGTAGCACTAGGTCAGGCCACCGCGCTGGAACCACAACCGAAACGCCCGTCCCCGGAAGTACAAGCGAGCCGGCGGCTGGCGTCTGGCCGACGACAAGATCGAGAGCTCCTGGCGAGCTGTAGCCACCCGTCTGCGCGACTTCCTGCACCCGGTACTTGTGGGCTTCGAGCTCCGCCGTGGCGGCGGCAACATCAAGACCCCTGACGTCCGGAACCCTCAGCATGGAAGCGGCGGTCAACAGCGCAAGAACAATCATCGCCACGCTGGCAACGGCGAGCCATCTGGGTCTCGACATGCTTCCCCCTCCAGCTAGCCTCGATATTTCACGAAGCGTCTGAGATTCACGCCTGAAACAGGCGACGGTGACCCTTTGAGCTGGGATAATGGGAGTTGCGACACGCCCGAAAGCCCACGCGAAAGGAACACCGTCTTGGTGAACGCTACCACTCC
>CAMTYE010000004.1:0-123032 GCA_947085935.1 uncultured Actinomycetes bacterium
AGAAGACGGCATACGAGATGCGTTCAAGCGTGACTGGAGTTCAGACGTGTGCTCTTCCGATCTGTCGTTGTCCAAGATCGGCGGCCAGGTGCAGAGCGGGGCTTCGGCCACGCCGCACTTCCGATCATGAAACTCCTACCCGCGCGTAGGCAACGTCACGTGGTTCGATAGCGCCCGGGATCGATTCCGGGCGGGGATTGAAACTGGTCAAAGCAATTCCTCGTGCGGTTGTAGTCAAACAAATAGCGCCCGGGATCGATTCCGGGCGGGGATTGAAACGTCACCTATCGCACTGGCAACAGGACGACGGGCTAATAGCGCCCGGGATCGATTCCGGGCGGGGATTGAAACCAGAGAGCGCTGCGGGTGCTGTGCGTGAAGCACGGATAGCGCCCGGGATCGATTCCGGGCGGGGATTGAAACTCGGTGCCCACCACCTCGACCTCGCCGTCGTCACATAGCGCCCGGGATCGATTCCGGGCGGGGATTGAAACGGTTAGGTCTTGATGTAGCGGTCGTAGAGCACCATAGCGCCCGGGATCGATTCCGGGCGGGGATTGAAACGTCTATCGTATCACGCCAGACGGTCGCTGATGCGATAGCGCCCGGGATCGATTCCGGGCGGGGATTGAAACTACGCCGGCAAGCGCGGTCACAGCCGCGAGCGTTATAGCGCCCGGGATCGATTCCGGGCGGGGATTGAAACTGCTTGTTGCGGTCGTGTGAGGTGATTCTGACCGGGGCACACACACGCGGCTTCCATGCATCGCGGTGCTCGGTGCACTCGAGCACCGTATACAATGTGCGTGCGCGACAGCCCCCCGCATCATGCTGCGGCGCGCGTTCTGCTGCGCCCGCACCTCCGCCTAAGGGGAGTTTGCTTCAGTGACCATCGCCGTATCAAGTAGCGCATCGCCGAAACCGTCACGCGTGCCCGAGTACGACCTCGCGCGCGTGGTCTCGATCGCGTGCGTCGTGCTCATTCACGTGATCGCGCCCTTCGTGGCACCTGAGACCGCACAGCGTGGTGGCATCGGACCGATGGGCCTCCTGAGCCGGGAGCTCCGCTTCGCCGTGCCGATGTTCGTGTTGATCACCGGTGCGCTTCTGTGGAGCAGGCCGTTCGGCGGTGCCGCCGATTGGCGCACGTTCTTCACGAGGCGGTTCACCACCGTCCTACTGCCGTACGCCGCGTGGTCGGTGCTGTTCGTCGCGGTCGGCCAGCTCCTCGGAATCAAGCCGCTCCTCGGCATCGGATCGTTTCTGCAGCAGCTGCTCGTCGGGGCTACCTGGTACCACCTGTACTTCGTGCCGCCCATCGTGGGCGTATACGTGCTCACCCCCCTGGTCGGCCGCGCGTGCCGTGCGCACCCGGTGATGGTCGCCGTGACCGCGATCGCGATCGGGGTGGTCGTGCCGCCGCTTCTGACCGATCTGGGCTGGAGGTCGGAGCCGGTGTGGATGCTCGTGGCGTGGGTTGCGGCCTATGTGCCGTACGCGGCCCTCGGTGCGCTATACGCGAGCGAGCGCGAAAACGGGCGGACCATTCTCGCCCGCAGCTGGCCCGTTGTGCTCGCGGTGGCGCTGGCCGCACGGGCGTGGCTCACGTTCGATCCGGGCGGCATCACATGGCGCCACGGTGTGTTCCTGGCCGACATCGCGGTGAACGCCCTTCCGTCGCTGGCGGTCCTCGCCGGACTTGCGGCACTGCTTCGCCGCCGCCCGGGGCTTGAGGGCCGGATCGCTCCGTGGGCCGTGTGTGTCTTCGGCGTGTACCTCGGCCACCCGATGCTCCTGTTGGGCCTGGAAGGCATCGCTCGCCTGGCGGGCATGTGGCCCGCGCCTCTTGCGTTGTGGGTCATGGTGGTATGGCCCACCGTCGTGCTGGTGTCGTTCGCCGCGGTTCGGTTCGCTTCGCGATGGTCGCGGGTATGGTGGTTACATGGCGTGCCGCCACGCCGTCGTCGGGACATCATCCGGCGCGGGAGCGGCCTGTAGGCATCCGTTCGGTGACGGCTGTACGGCCATGGTTGCCGCGGAAGGCCTGCGCGGCTAGGGTTGACGTTCGGCAAGATGCATTCTGGAGGACGGGGGGCAGGCGTGCGCTCTATCGTGGTGTGTGGGGGCAAGCGTCTCGCCGGTGAGGTCACGGTCGAGGGAGCCAAGAACTCGGCTCTCAAGCTTATGGCTGCATCGCTGCTCGCCAGTGGGACGACGCGAATCACCAATGTCCCGGATATCAGTGACGTCGACACGATGTCCGAGGTTCTCGCGGGTCTCGGAGCCACGGTCGCACGCGCCGACCACTCCCTTGAGATCGACACGACCGGGGTCACGTCCTTCGAGGCACCGTACGAGATGGTGGCGCGAATGCGCGCGTCTATCTCGGTGCTCGGGCCACTGGTGGCACGACTCGGTCAGGCGAGGGTCGCGATGCCGGGCGGCTGCGCGATAGGCTCGCGGAAGATCGATATGCACATCCGCGGCCTGGAGAGACTCGGCGTGCACGTCGAGCTCGGACACGGGTACATCCACGCGACAGCGCCCGAGGGCCTGAGCGGCGCCCACGTGGTGCTGGACTTCCCGAGTGTCGGAGCGACCGAGAACATGCTGACTGCAGCTGTACTGGCGCGCGGGACCACCGTGATAGAGAATGCCGCGCGCGAGCCCGAGATCGTGGATCTCGCCGAGTTCCTGATCGGGATGGGCGCGCGTATCGAGGGTGCAGGTTCATCAGCTCTCACCGTCCACGGTGTGGCCGCGTTGCACCCGACCGATCACCGCGTTGTGGGCGACCGTATTGAAGCCGGGACGTTTCTTGTGGCGGGTGCGATCGCGGGCGGCCGGGTGAGGGTTCGCGGGTTCGATCCCCGCCATCTCGAAATGGTCATCTCCAAGCTCGAGCAGGCGGGAGCCGCGGTTGAGCTGCACGAGGACGGCGCGACCGTGTCGCGCGACGGGCGTCTGGTCGCTGTCGACGTGCAGACCCTGCCGTTTCCGGGCTTTCCCACCGACATGCAGGCGCAGTACATGGCGCTCGTGTCCGTGGCCGACGGGAGCTGCGTGATCACCGAGAACGTGTTCGAGAACCGCTTCATGTTCGCCGATGAGCTCTCCCGGATGGGCGCGGACGTGCGCATCGAGGGGCATCACGCTCTTGTCAAAGGCGTGGAGCAGCTTTCGGGCGCTCCGGTGCGCTCGCCGGATCTGCGGGGTGGGGCCGCGCTCGTTCTCGCTGCGCTCGTGGCAGACGGGAGCACCGAGGTCGGCGACGTCTATCACATCGAGCGTGGCTACGAGCGTTTCGTCGACAAGCTCAAGGCGCTTGGCGCCGATCTGGATACACGCGACTGACCCGAGAGCCGGAAGGGGCACTTCATGCAGATGCTCGATCGTGAGTCGATCATGGCCGTCATCCCGCACAGGGATCCGTTTCTGCTGCTCGACCGCGTTGAGGGCCTCGTGGTCGGAGAGCGCGCCACCGGCTATCTCGACGTCACCTCGGAGATGTTCTGGGTTCCCGGACACTTCCCGGACTACGCCGTCATGCCCGGAGTTCTGATCGTCGAGGCGATGGCGCAGGTAGGTGCGGTCGCGCTTCTCTCGCTTGAGGAGAACCGGGGCAGGATCGCGTTCTTCGCCGGAATCGACAGCGTTCGCTTCAAGCGGCAGGTCGTACCGGGTGAGACGCTGCGTATGTCCGTCGAGATCACCAAGCGCCGCGGTCCCATCGGGTTCGGTTCGGCCACCGCGTATGTCGGCGAAGAACTCGCCTGCTCTGGCGAGCTCATGTTTGCGATAAAATAGCGTGGTTTAGGACGTTGCCGGTCGGCATACGGCCGCCGGTGCCTGTGTGCGTTATCCCGGCCCGGTTGAGCGCCGGCGTCACGATGGAGAGGAACCGATGTCTCTGTACAAGCGGTTGAAGGACGGTTCGGCCGTCTTCGGTGTGGTCGGTCTGGGCTACGTCGGCCTGCCGCTCGCCGTCGAGATGGGCAAGGCGGGTCACCGGGTCGTGGGGCTGGACGTCTCCCTCGAGAAGATCGCGCTGGTCAATGCGGGGGAGAGCTACATACCCGACGTTCCTACCGAGGAGCTTGCCGAGCTCGTCTCGGAGGGCCTGATCGAAGCCACCACGGACTTCTCGCGTTCGGCCGAGTGTGATGCCATCGTGATCTGCGTGCCGACGCCGCTCGACGAGATGAAGGAGCCCGACACCTCGTACATGGAGTCGGCCGCCGAGTCGATCACTCCGTATCTGCGTGCCGATATGCTGGTCACCCTCGAGTCGACCACGTACCCCGGCACCACCGAAGAGGTCATCCAGCCCATCCTCGAGCGGTCCGGGCTCAAGATCGGCAGCGAGCTCTTTCTGGCATTCAGCCCGGAGCGCGTCGATCCCGGCAACCCGGTCTACCAGACGCGCAACACCCCCAAGATCTGCGGCGGCGTGACCAAGGACTGCACCAAGCACGCGGTCGCACTCTACGAGCGCTTCATCGATACCGTCGTTCCGGTCTCGTCGACGCGCGCTGCCGAGATGACCAAGCTGCTTGAGAACATCTTCCGATGCGTGAACATCGCGCTCATGAACGAGTTGCTGCAGGTCTGCGAACGGATGGGCATCAACATCTGGGAAGTGGTCGACGCGGCCAAGACCAAGCCCTTCGGCTTCATGCCGTTCTATCCCGGCCCCGGTCTGGGCGGCCACTGCATCCCGATCGACCCGTTCTACCTTTCCTGGAAGGCGCGCGAGTTCGACCTGCACACGGAGTTCATCGAGCTTGCCGGCAAGACCAACGAGTCGATGCCGTACTACGTGGTCAACCGCCTCATGACAGCGCTCAACACGCACCGCAAGCCGCTTGCGGGCTCTCGCGTGCTCGTGCTGGGCGTCGCGTACAAGGCGAACATCGACGACATGCGCGAATCGCCGGCGATCAAGGTGACGGAACTGCTGCTCGACAAGGAGGCGGACGTGGTCTACCACGACCCCTACGTGTCGGACTTCAAGGTCAACGGCCGTACGATCGTCTCCTGCGAACTCACAGCCAAGGTGATCTCCTCGGCAGATGCGGTTCTTGTGATCACCGACCACTCCAACGTCGACTATCACCTGGTCGTCCGCGAGGCCAAGCTCGTCCTGGACACCCGCAACGCCCTGAAGGCGTTCGATGACAACAAGGTGGTGCGCCTGTGAGCGAGGGTCGCGTGCGGGTGGGCGTGGTCGGGTTCGGCTATTGGGGACCGAACCTCGTCCGCAACATCGACAAGCTCGGTGATGCCGAACTCGTGATCGCGTGCGATCTTTCCGAGGAGAACCTGGGCCGGCTCGCGTCGTTGTACCCCTACGTGGAGATCACGACCGACCTGGCGGGGATGCTTGCGCGGGCCGACATCGACGCTGTCGTGGTGGCCACGAGCGCGCCGAGCCACTTCGCGATCGCGAGCCAGGTGATCGCCGCGGGGAAGCACTGCTTCGTCGAGAAGCCGCTCACGCTTACCAGCGGTGACGCCGAGGCGCTCGTCCGTGCCGCGGACGAGGCTGACGTGACGCTCATGGTCGGCCATCTCATGGAGTATCACTCGGCCATCAACTGGATCAAGGACTACATCGCCTCGGGCGACCTGGGTGATGTTCTGTATCTATACATGCAGCGTCTCAACCTCGGGAAGGTCCGCACCGAGGAGAACGCGTTCTGGTCGCTCGCGCCTCATGACGTTTCGATCGTCCTCTATATCCTGGGCGAGGCGCCGGATTACGTGAGCGCGAACGGTGCCGCGTACGTGACACCGGGGGTGCAGGACACGGTCTTTGCGAACCTGCACTTCCCGAGCGGCAAGATGGCCAACATCCACGTGAGCTGGCTCGATCCGCACAAGGTCCGCAAGCTCACCGTCGTGGGCACGCGCAAGATGCTCGTCTTCGACGACATGGAGGCGACCGAGAAGATCTGGATCTACGACCGTGGCGTCGGCGAGCCCGAGAAGGCGATGGCCTACGGCGAGGACCTCACGCTCCGGTTCGGCGATATCAGCGTGCCGTGGATTCCTATGAAGGAGCCGCTCGCGATCGAGGTTCAGCACTTCCTGGACTGCTGCAGATCCGGCGAGACGCCGCGCAGCGACGGCCGTGACGGCCTGAGGGTCGTCCGCGTCCTTGAGGCGGTCGATGAATCGATGGCGGCCGGCGGCGCGCCTGTCGAAACGACGGTGGAGGTCTAGGATGGCCCACGGCTTGCACGCGTCGGATAGTGCCTTCGTTGCCGAGGACTTCGTGCACGGCCCTGCGGTCGTCATCGAGGACGGCGCGCGCATCGAGGCGGGGGTGACCTGCGGGTCCTTCGTCGTCATCGAGGCCGGCGCGAGCATCGGCGCAGGCTGCACGATCGGCAATCACGTGACCGTCTGTGCAGGCGCCAGGGTAGGCGAAGGCGTCTCAGTCGCGGACTTCGCGGTCGTGGGCAAACGGCCCAAGCTCAGCCCGAACTCCACCGCCAAAGGCGGCGAACTCGCGGGAGTGGTGTTGGGCGACGGTTGTTCCGTTGGCAGTCACACGGTGCTCATGGCAGGCTCGACGTTCGGGCAGGGCTGCATCGTCGGCGACAATGCCGGGGTCCGTGAGCGCTGCACGATCGGAGATCGTGTGGTTGTGGGCCGCAGCGTGACGGTCGAGAACGATACGTCCATCGGTGCGCGCACCAAGATCCAGAGCGGCGCATACATCACGGCCTACGTCACCCTCGAGGAGGATGTCTTCATTGCCCCGATGGTCGTGACCACGAATGACAACTACATGGGCCGCACGCAGGAGCGCTTCAAGCATCTGCGAGGCTGTACGGTCCGCCGAGGTGCACGCATCGGAGGAGGATGCCATATCCTGCCCGGTGTCGAGATCGGTGAAGAGGCGTTCGTGGCGACCGGTTCTGTGGTTACACGTGACATCCCCGCCTATGCTCTTGTGATGGGCGTGCCGGCCAAGAAGGTGCGCGACGTGCCGGCGGAGCAGCTTCTGGAGAATCAGTAACACCGCGTAACGACTCGGTCACGTCCTGAGGCTCATGCGCCTGCGGTGCCTCAGGATGGGCAAGTCCGTCAGGGCCCGGAGCATAAGGAGCGCACATAGATGGGTGTCCCCCTGCTTGATCTGAAGGCGCAGTACCGCGACCTCCAAGGCGAACTCGACGCCGCGATCAGCGACGTGATGGCCAATGCCGCCTTCATCGGCGGTCCCAAGGTCAAGGAACTCGAAGAGGCGATCGCTGCCTACTGCGGCACGAAGTACGCTGTCGCCTGCGGCAACGGGACCGACGCGCTGTTCCTGATCATGGCGGCGCTCGGCATACGCAAGGGCGATGAGGTCATCACGACGCCCTTCACCTTCTTCGCGACGGTCGAGGCGATCGCGCATGTCGGTGCGGTACCCGTGTTCGTCGACATCGAGCCCGGGACCTACAACATGGACATCACGAAGCTCGAAGCGGCGATCACCGACAAGACGAAGGCGATCATGCCGGTCCACATCTTCGGCCAGTGTGTCGATATGGATCCGCTGCTCGCGATCGCTGCGAAACATGATCTGCTCGTGGTCGAGGACGCGTGCCAGGCGATCGGCGCCACCTACAGGGGCAAGCCAGTGGGCTCCCTCGCGCACGCGGCCGCATTCTCCTTCTTCCCGAGCAAGAACCTGGGCTGTGCCGGTGACGGCGGCATCATCACGACCGACGACGCGGATCTCGCCGCGCGTGCCCGCAAGCTCGCGCAGCACGGCACGAGCAAGAAGTACTACCATGACGCGTTCGGCACGAACTCACGGCTCGATTCGTTGCAGGCGGCGATTCTGCTCGTGAAGCTCCCGCATCTCGATGCATGGAATGCGCAGCGTCGCGATGCGGCGGCGGTCTACAGCGAACTGCTCGCCGACGTCGCAGGTCTCGAACTCCCCGTCGCGCGCGAGTACGGCGATGCGGTCTACCACCTCTACATCGTCAAGGCAGAGACTGCCGAGATGGCATCCGGGATCATGGGTGCGCTCGGGGACGCGGGCATCGGCACCGCGCTGTACTATCCGCTGGCGCTGCACGAGCAGGAGGCCATGGAGACGCTGACCGGCTACGTGAGACCCTCGCTGCCGGTCGCCGAATCCTGCAACAACCGGACGTTCGCGCTGCCGGCGTTCCCCGGTATCACGCGCAAGCAGATCGAGGAAGTCGTGACCGTCGTCAAGGGCGCCCTTTCGTGAAACGCCTCAAGATCATCTCGGTCGTCGGCGCCCGCCCGCAGTTCATCAAGGCGGCGCCCGTATGCCGCGCCCTGCGACAGGACCACGACGAGGTTCTCGTGCACTCCGGGCAGCACTACGATTACGGTATGAGCGACGTCTTCTTCGAGCAGCTCGGAATCCCGAAGCCGGATTTCAACCTGGCCGTCGGCAGTGGGTCTCATGCGCGGCAGACCGGGGAGATGATGCCGATGCTCGAGGAGCTGTTCCTCGAGCAGGATCCCGATGTCGTTCTCGTCTACGGGGACACCAACACCACGCTCGCCGGCGGGCTGGCGGCTGCGAAGCTGGGCGTGCCGGTCGCGCACGTCGAGGCGGGACTGCGCTCCTTCAACCGCGCGATGCCCGAGGAGATCAACCGCGTCGTCGTCGACCACCTGTCGGATCTGCTGCTCTGTCCTACGCGGGCCTCGGTCGCCAACCTCGCCGTCGAGGGCATCAGCGACGGAGTTCATCTGGTGGGCGACGTCATGCTCGACACGGCGCGCTTCTTCGGCGACAGTGTCGACCCCGCGCCCGCACTCGAGCAGTTCGGGGTCGAAGCTGGTCAGTTCTACCTCGCCACTGTCCACAGGGCGGGCAACAGTGACAGTCCGGCGCGCCTCGGGGCGATCGTCGAGGCATTCGCACAGCTCGACAGGCGCGTGGTGTGGGCCGTTCATCCCCGGACCCGGAAGAACCTCATCGATTTCGGGATCATGCAGACGGTCGAATCGTCGGACAACATTCTGACCGTGCCGCCCGTCTCCTACATCGAGACTGTCTCGCTGCTCCGCTCGGCTGCGGGCCTCCTCACGGACTCCGGCGGCATGCAGAAGGAGGCGTACTTCTTCGGCATTCCGTGCGTGACGCTTCGCGAGGAGACGGAGTGGGTCGAGACCGTCGAGCTCGGCTGGAATGTCTTGGTGGGAGCCAATCGTGAGGCGATACGTGCCGCTGTCGCGAACCTGCACCGCCCGGCCTCGCGGCCGGCCGTGTACGGAGACGGGCATGCCGCCGACGCCATTCTCGCCGCACTGGAAGCCCGCTACGGGGGCAGGTCGTGACGCAGTCGGCCAGAGCGCGGCGCCTGTGGATCGACATGACGAACTCGCCGCACGTTCTTGTTCTGCGCCCGGTGATCGACGAGTTCGTGCGTCGAGGATGGGATGTCACCGTGACGGCCCGCGAGTTCGCTCAGACGCTTCCGCTCCTGGACCGGTTCGGCATCGGGCACACCGTTATCGGACATCATCGGGGCCGAAGGATCGCGGCCAAGGCGTGGGGCATGTTGTCGCGGACCTCGGCGATGATCGCGTTCGGTGCGGGCAAGGGCTTCGATCTGGCCCTGTCGCACGCGAGCAACGACCTGCCGGTGGCATCTCGCGTGCTAGGTATCCCCCACGTAACGATGTTCGATTACGAGTTCGCGAAACTCTCGCACTCCATCAATGTCCGCTTCTCGACCAAGGCGCTCGTACCTGATGCGATACGCGTCGAGTCGCTGGCGCCCTATGGCGGCACGCCGGCCAAGGTCGACAGGTACCCCGGACTCAAAGAGGAGTACTACCTTGCGGATTTCGAGCCTGACGAGGGTGTTCTCGCGGAACTCGGTCTCGATCCGACGAAGATCCTGGTCGTTCTGAGGACCCCGCCGAGCATGGCGGCGTACCACAGGATGGAGAATCCCGTGTTCGACGACGTGATGCGGCAGATCTCACTGCGAGACGATATCCAGGCCGTCGTTCTCCTGCGCACCCCCGATCAGCGCGCAGGCGTCGAGGCGATCGGCGCGAGCAACCTCATCGTGCCCGACAGCGTGGTTGATGCGCAGTCGCTCGTGTACTACGCGGACCTGGTGGTCTCAGGCGGGGGTACCCTCAATCGCGAGGCGGTCGCGCTGGGGACGCCGGCCTACACGGTGTTTCACGGCGTGATGGGCGCTGTGGATACCGGGCTCATCGAAGAAGGACGACTGCGCCGACTCGAGCGCGCAGAGGACCTGGAGTTCGCGAAGAAACGGCCCGGTGCAGCACGAGTGCGCAGGGACGTCGGAGATCTCGTCGACCGCATCTCTGATGCGGCGCGGCGCTAGGCAGGTGTTCGACGGTGGGTAAGCACTCAGCCAACGTGCGGGGCGGTAGCCCGGATCCCCGCCGCTCAAAGGTCGCCAAGTCGCGACCGGGACGCATCGAGCGCCTCGAGCCGGCATCGACATCCGCCGAGTCCGTAGCCGATGTGGAGCGCCGTCGGCAGCGACCTGACTTCGCCGAACGCCGCCGGCGCAGCCAGAGGCGTCGCCGACTCGCCGTCGGGTGCGTGACCCTGATCGCACTGCTGTTCCTGGCGTCGTGTGCGGCCGGCCTGGTCTACTACCTGCGGGTCAACGGTGATCTCCGGCGCAACTTCGTGACGGACGCCAAAGCGAACAAGGCGCTCGATCCCGTGCCCGACACGAAGGACTCACCCTTCTACATGATCATCATGGGAGTCGATAGCCGCGAGAAGGGCGAGGCGTCTCGTTCGGACACCCTCATCGTCGCCCGCATAGACCCGCCCCGACAGAGAGTCACTCTGCTTTCGATTCCGCGCGATACCCGGGTCAGCATACCCGGCCATGGCAAGACCAAGATCAACGCGGCCCACGCGTTCGGCGGTCCGGCCCTCGTGATCGACACGGTCAAAGACATCACCGGTCTCCCGATCAGCCACTACGCCGAACTCGACTTCTCCGGCTTCAAGGGGGTGGTCGATGCCCTGGGCGGCGTCACCGTGGATATCCCCGAGCGGATCCACGACCTGAAGGCCGCCAACTACGTGGAGTCGGCCGCTACCCTCGAGCCGGGCCGACAGCGACTCGACGGCGCTCATGCGCTCACATTCGTGCGCTCGCGTAACTTCCCGCTGGGAGACCTTCAGCGCATCGAGAACCAGCAGTTCTTCATTCGTGCACTTCTTGCCGAGGCGCTCAAGCCCGGCAACGTGTTGCGACTTCCGTCAGTGATCGCGGCGATGGCAGAGAGCGTGACGACCGACATGTCAGTCGGCGACCTGGTGCGCATCGCGAACCAGATGAAGGGGATGAGCGCGGACTCGCTTGAAGCCGTCACGATGCCCGGCGAACCCAAGAGCGTCGGCGGAGGGTCATACGTGATCATGGACGAGGCGGCTTTCGCCGCGATGCTCGAGCGGATCAAGGCGGGACAGCCGGCCGAGACCGCCGAAGGCGAAGCGGCGGCTGCAGCCGTTCCCGCGAATGTATCGGTGACGATCAAGAACGGGGCGGGCATCGCCGGAGTCGCCGGTCACGCATCGAACATCCTGAGTGCCGGTGGCTTCCAGGTCGGCGAGGTCGGCAACATGAACCAGTTCGTGTACGAGGAGACCCTCGTCGTCTACAAGGACCGCAAGGCAGCGGCCGAGCTGGTGGTCGAGGCGCTGCCCGTCGGCAAGGCGGTCGCTTCCCGGGGGATGTACGCATTCAACACCGATGTGCTGGTGGTCGTGGGCACGGACTGGGGTCCGCCGCCGCCCACCCACGAGAGGCAGCTCCGCCCGGACTGAGTGGTCGGCCCGGGGTTTGCTCCTCGTCGTGGCCCTGGGTAGTATGGTCTGTGGCCGACCGCAGTCCGAAGAGGTCGGCGCCGGAAGGGTCTGTGCATGTATCGGCTGTATCGCACTCCGAGTCGTCGCCTCACGCCGATGATCGCCTTCGCACTCGCGGTGGCCTTCGCGTGGTGCGCTGTTCCCGCATACGCGGCGACCAGCTTCGAGTTCCGTAGTCGGGGATTCGGTCATGGTCTCGGCATGAGCCAGTACGGCGCGAAGGGCTTCGCCGAGCGCGGCTTTTCCCACGAACACATCCTGCGCCACTACTATGGCAATGCGGGAACCGACCCCAAGACCAGGGTGACCCGGCTGTCCTCGGAGCCGACGCGCGATGTGAACCTGGACAAGGGCGCCAACTACGGCACAGGCGGCAACAACGGGTACACGAGGGCCGTCTGGACGCTGAGACCCGGCTACGCGGGAGGATGGCTGGCCGTCTACCAGAACGGAACGGTCACCTACTTCACGGATGGGGCGACGACGTTCACGGCGAGCGGCGGCTCGATCATCGTCAAAGACTCGGCTGGCAAGACCGCCACGTACGGCGGGACGATCTCAGCGTGGGGAAGCGGCACATCGCCAAACCTCACGCAGGTCAAGGAAGGCACCGGCCAGTACAACTACGAGTACGTCCGCTTCAGAGGAGAGCTGCTGCTCTCGGCGTCTGCGGGCAAGATCAAGCTGGTGAATCGCGTGAGCATGCGCGACTACCTGTACGGGGTGGTGCCGCGTGAGTCTCCGGCGAGCTGGCATATCGTGGCGCTCAAAGCGCAGACGGTGGCCGCGCGGAGCTACTCGCTCACGTCGACGCGGAGTGAGCTCTACACGACCACGAGCGACCAGGTGTACGGCGGTCATTCGCGTGGATCGGATCGGAGCAACCCGACCCCTCACGAGCACGCGAATTCGAATGCTGCGGTTGACGCGACGTTCGGTCAGGTCGTCACGTACGACGGTACTCCGATACGCACGTACTTCATGTCGACGTCCGGCGGGCACACTGAGAACAACGAGAACGTGTGGGGCAGCCCCCTGGGCGACCCGGGCGACGCGCTCCCGTACATCCGTGGAGTTCCGGACCCGTACGAGCTGGCGTCGGGCTCTCCGTATCACGGGTGGAGCAGCGTAACGTACTCCGCGGCGGATGCACGCACCAGACTGCTGGGGGCCGGCGTGCCCGCCGCTGACCTTCCCGCCACCATTTCGGCCATCCGGATCGTGTCTCGCGGGGTCTCCGGTCGGCCGAGGCGCATCGAGATAACGGGGACTGACGGCAGGACCTACCCGTTCACAAGCTCGACGAGCATGGACCGCTTCCGCAACGCATTCGGCATCGGCAGGGATCGCTGGCTGGTGATCAATCCCCGGACGTACCGGATCGCCGGAGCCGATCGATATGAGACCTCGGTTGCGGCGAGCAAGAGGGTGTTCTCATCGCCCGCGACCGTCATCGTGGCATCGGGCGATGCGCCCGCCGACGCCCTGACCGCATCCGGTCTCGCGGGAGCCGTAGGCGGCGCGCCGATCCTGCTGACGAAGAAGACGGCGCTACACGGCTCGGTCGCGGCCGAGATCGCGCGGCTGAGTCCGAGCAAGGTCTATGTCATCGGAGGAACCGGCGTCGTCGCCGACGCGGTCCTTTCCGATATCCGGGCGATCGGGTCGCTCGGAGCGTCCGGCGCGGTTGAGCGCCTCGGGGGCCCCGATCGCTACGACACCGCCCGGTTGGTCGCTCTCAAGATCAAGGAGCGGATCGGGGGACGGCCCAGAGCGATCGTCGTGAGTGGTGAGAGTCTCGTGGACGCGGTTGCCTCGGCAGGTCTGGCGTATGCCCGGGACCTCCCCATCATCCTGGTGCGATCGACAAGCGTGCCGGCGGCCTCATCGCAGGCGATGACGTCGCTGGGGGTCGCCACCTCCCTCGTGGTGGGGGGGTCGGGTGTGGTCTCGGATGGTGTGCTCGCCGCAGTTCCCGGCGGACAGCGCATCGCCGCCGGCGCGGATCGCTACGAGACCGCCGCGCTGCTGGCGACCTACGTGACCACCAGTGAGGGCTTCAACTGGGGAACCGTCTACATCTCCTCGGGAAGCACGATCGTCGATGCGTTGTCGGCGGGACCGGTCGCGGGGCACAATCGAAACCCCATGCTGTTCGCTCACACGTGGAGCAACAGGCTGCCCACACATCAGAGCCTCGCGGCGCGTAAGTCGGCCATCTTCACCGTGCAGATCGTCGGTGGCGAGGGCGCGCTCTCCGGATGGCAGCAGGGGCAGATAGACTCCGTCTTCGACTGAGCGACGCAGACGCGGAGCCCGCCGGGTTGCCTCGGCAGCGCTTGAGTGACGCTCGTCACGCGAAATCAAGCACCTCTCGCACCGGGCCGATATCTACGGTAGGCCTTGCGACTCTCCGAGAGGTGTTGCTCACATGCGGCGTCTGATTCTTGCCGTGATCGCGTTCGTGCTCGTCACACCTTCGTTCGCCCTCATGGTGCCTGCGACCGCCGAGGCTGCGTACACCCCGCCGGCCCACAAGGTCGCGGTCGTCCGCTCGACCGCCTCGCAGGCATGGGTGGACAAGTACAACCGCGGCTACGGGATCCTCACCAAGCAGGATCGCGTGTTCGAGTGGCTCCTGAGTCAGGGCTGGGACGTCGAGCAGATCGGCGATGCGGACCTGTCTGATCTGGCGAAGCTCAAGCAGTACGACGCGGTCGTGTGCATGTGGGTATTCGCCATGTCGCCGACGGCCGCCAACACCCTGACCCGGTACGTCGGTGAGGGCGGCGGCCTCGTGACGCTGTACGCCTCTCCACGTGTGGCCCCGGGCGTAGGAGGGTCCGAACTCGAAGACCACTGGGCGCGGATCCTCAACTACGAGGGCTGGGAGTGGGGCCCCCTGTCCGAGATCAATCAGACGTACTTCATCGACGATTTCGGTGCAATCAAGTACCGGGTCAATCCGGTGTGGGGCCACCCCATCATCAGCGGAGCCGCGTCGATTCTGCAGGCTCGCGGGTTCGCCGCGGGCGATATGACGCTCGTCAGAGATCCCGCGTCCTGGGTCGAGCTGCCGAGGATGCTCTCCGGAAACAAGAACACCGAGCAGTTCATGACGATGACGGCGTTGAGCACCGCCACGGGCTCGAATCACTACCCGGGCACCCACCCGGGAGCTGTGACCTCGAAGTACCTCGACGGACGCTCCGCGTACTTCTACTGGTCGCCAACGGACATGTTGCCCAACTTCAATCAGGACGGCACGGCCAACAAGACCGTTTCCACCGGAGTCAAGCAAGGGCAGATAGCCGCTGCGCTGATCGAGTCCGCCATCGGTTGGGCGGCTGACACGGGGGGCAGACCCGGCGTCATCACGCGGGACGGCCGCACGTACGCGCAGCTGAGCGTCTTCCAGGACGGTATCTACGCGTCGCAGTACACACAGAACTTCGGCGACGTCTCGGTCTCGGGCACGCTCGCGTTCCGGGTGTACGACCCCGCGGGTAGATTGGTCCGCAACGACGTGAGATACAAGATAGGCGTGGAGCCCGGGGCATCCAACCGCTACTCGACGTCGTACACGACCGGCAAGCTCGCGGACGGCTACTACCGTGTCGAGGTCGAGTACGTCACCAGTTACCCGGCGTACGGGCGCACCTACGTGGAGACCGCCTACGTGCGTCGCGGCGCGGGAACCAACATCAGGACGGCCCGCGACAGCGCACGCACCTCAGGGCAGGTCGTGTTCGACCCGCGCATCGACCGCTACTCGGGGCCGGATACGTACCGTACCGCGCTGGCCCTGGCCGACGCGGCCGGCGGATACCCTCGCCCGGGCGGATACGTGATCATCGCCTCCGCCTCGGGAGGCGCGGACGCGCTCGTAGCATCGTCTCTGTGCGGGGCCTACGACGCCCCACTGGTCCTGACGGCGAAAGACAGCATCCCATCGACGGTCGACTCGTGGTTGCGTTCCTCGGCACGCGGGTTTGACACGGCGATCATCGTCGGTGGGACCGGCGTGGTCTCGCCAGCGGTTGAGAACCGCCTCAAGACGATCTTCGGCGCGGAGGACGTGAAGCGACTGTGGGGCGCTGACCGGTACGGGACGGCCGCAGCTGTCGCGCGTGACGTCAGGGGTCGGCTCGGGGCGTCGTATGAGGGTGGCATGGTCGTAGCCGGCGGACTGGCCCTGGTCGATGCTGCCGCGGCGAGTGCAGTCGCGTCCGGCAAGACCTGGCCTATCGTGTACGTCAGACAGGGCTCGATCCCGGCGGCCACCGCCTCGGTGGTCTCCGAGATCTCGAGCGGCACGGTGGCACCCGAGGCGTGGATCGCGGGAGGTCCGGCGGTCGTCGGCAGTGCCGCGACCGCGCAGCTGAGGCAGCTCGTTCCGGGTATCGTGCTCAAGCGCGCCGGAGGGGCTGACCGGTACGACACTGCAGCCAAGCTCGCGGACATCGCGTACGCCGACGGCGCGAGTTGGGCCGTCACGGGAATGGGGTCGGGCAAGATCCTCCCGGAGACGATGGCGCTGGGCACGATGGTCGGCCGTGCCAACGGAGTCATGCTCCTTACCGACGGGAGAGCGCTCACGAGCTCGACATCAGCCCGCCTCACGACGCACCGCTCGAGGATCAGGTCGGTGGTCGTGGGGGGCGGCACTTCGATCGCGAATCACGACGTCACTGCCCGGATATCCGGCATCCTACCGTGACGCCAGGGTGACGGTTGGTCGCGGAGCGCGGTGAGGGTCGGTATACTACGCAGGTCGGACCGCGCGTCCGATCGGCCCAGGACACCGCCCCACTGGAGGATCTGTGAAGCTTCTCGACGAAAACCGACGCCTGTTCGGCATTGTGAACCCTGTCGATCTCGTCGCCATCGTGCTTGCGCTGGTCGCCGTGCTCGTGCTGGCGACCGTGCTCTTCGGTTCGTCGCCCACGGCGCAGGTCGCACCCGCCAAGGAGGAGGGCACGGTCGAGATCGTGCTCCAGGGCAGTGTCAGCAACTACGAACAGCTTCAGCTCGAGACCGGCCAGGACGTGAGTCGCGTCGGAGGCGGCGGAGTGATGGGCGTGCTCGAGAAGTTCGAGATCACCCCCTCGCAGCGTGAGGTATGGACCGCCGAGGGCGAGCGACGCGTGAGCGAGAGCCAGCTGGCATCCGACATCACGATGGTGGTGCGCGGCCGAGGATCGATCACCGACGTCGGTGCCAGCATCGGCGCCGAGCGGATTCGTCAGAACCAGCTCATCGAGGTGCAACTGCCGTACTTCCAGGTCTCCACGAGAGTCGTCTCGGTCGAGCAGGTCGACTGATGTCCGAACGGCTCGCGTCGTTCCCGCGCGCAGGGTGGCTAGCTCTGGCTGGCACGCTGTTCATCCTGGTCTTCGTCCCTCTGGCTCCGGGTCGTCAGGCCGTGGGCGGGCTGCCGCTGGACACCGTCATCCTGACCGTACCGATCGCGGTAGCGCTCGCCGTGCCGCTGTTCACGCGCACCGGGCGCGAGGGCATCCCGCGCATCGGCATCGAGCTGCCTGCCCTCGTCTTCCTCGGTTGGGCGCTCCTCGGCATGCTCTTCACCGGTACGCAGCTCGCGGTGATGGCCACCTGGGCGCGGTACGCCAGCTACCTGCTGCTGGTCTACGCGGTGGCTGCAGTCTCCACCGATGAGATCCGCCGAAGAATCCTGCTGTGGGTCCTCGCGCTGGCCGGGTCCGTGACTGTTGGCCACGGCTTCTGGCAGTACGTGAACCCGTCGCAGAATATCGGCATGCAAGGACTCGATGCGAGTGTCGCGACACGGGTGTTCGCCACGTTCGATAACCCGAACTTCTACGCCGAGTTCCTCGTGCTCCTGTTCGCCGTCACGCTGGCACTCGTGTTCGTCGAGCGCGGATTCCTGCGCTACTTCGCGGTGGCGCTCCTGTGCGCCCAGGCCATGGCGTTGCTCCTGACCTACACGCGGGGGAGCTGGCTGGCGCTGGCCGTCGGGCTCGTCGTGGGCGTGCTGATGATCGATTCGCGGTTGCTGTTTCCGTTCATCGGTGCGGCGGCGGCGATGCTTCCCCTCGTGCCCGGCGCGCTGGCCAGGGTCATGTCGATCTTCTCTCTCGAGGGCACGGCGAGTTTCCGGCTCAAGCTGTGGGAGGTCGCCGGAGCGGCGATGCTCGAACGTCCGGTGTTCGGCTACGGGATGGGCCGCTTCTACGACGCCTTCAAGGAGGCGGTCCTCAACAACACGCAGCTCAACGTCGGTTTTCTGTTCTATGGAGCGCACAACTCGTACTTCCAGCTCGGAGCCGAGATCGGGATCGCCGGGATGCTCGCATTCGGTTGGCTGGTCTTCGAGGCCTGCCGGATGGGAGTCTTCTACAACGCGAGAATGGGCGAGGATCTGCGTCCGCGCCTGATCAACGCCGCACTGACCGCCGGTCTCGTCGCGTTCGCGATCAACGCTCTGACGAGCAACGCGTTTCAGCATCCGCGAGGGGCGGTCTTCTTCTGGGTCCTGGTCGGGGTCCAGGCCGGTCTCGGCGCTCGCTACTGGCGCATCCCGATCATTCCGCGCAAGCGCATCCCGCGACCCATCGGCCTGTGGGCGAGCTCCCGGGTCGGCAGGGCGTTCCGCGCCGTCACGGGCTGGATGGGCGCGACGTGGTCGGCAAGTATGGCCAACCGGCTGCTCACGCGAGACCCCGCAGGCGATGGACGCGTGCTGGCGGGAAGCATCCTCGCGCGTGTCGTATTCGGTGACGGCCCTGAGATCTCGCCCGCAGGCCCTGTGCGGCCTGCAGGCGGCGACGCCGGGTCCTAGCGATGGGCGCCACTCGAGTGCAGGGCATGAGAATCCTTCTTCTGACGAACATGTGGCCGACAACGGCCGACCCGGTGTTCGGGGTGTTCGTCGCACGGCACGTCGCCGCGCTGCGTGCTCTCGGCGCCGACGTCCTGGTCGTCTCCAACTCGGACTCACGTACCGGTCGTCTTCGCGCTGCGCTCAAGTACGGGTCGCTCGCACTCCGGGCCTGGTTCGCTGCCCGGCCCGGCCGCTACGATGTAGTCGTCGGTCACTACCTGTATCCGACAGCCGGCTTCGCGATGCACGCGGCGCGGCGCGCGCGAGCCCCCCTCGTGCTCGTCGCACACGGCACCGATGCACGGTCCGTCCAGCGCGACGATCGTTTCGGGCGCCGGGGCCGGGAGGCTCTTGCCTCGGCAGCCCTGGTGGTCGCCGTCTCGGAGGCCGTGGAGCGAACGCTCCGGGCCGATGTCGGTCTGACTGACGACGTGCCCACGGCGGTCATCAACATGGGCTTCGATCACGCCGTGTTCTTCCCGAACCCGGTCGCCCGTGACAAGCTCCGGCTTGCCGAGGAGCGCGTCGTGCTCTTTGCGGGGAATCTGACGCACGGCAAAGGCGTCGACGTGCTGCTCGAGGCGTTCGTCCGGCTGCTCGATTCCGGGAAGGCCGACCGGCTCGTGTTCGTGGGTGGGGGACCGGAGGAGCCCGCTCTGCGTCGCCGGCTCGGGGAGAGGGTGGACGGCTCCGCGCACGCCGATGCCGCCGATCGCGTGCTCTTCACCGGGCGCCTTGCCGGGAGCGACCTGGCTCTGTGGGCGAACGCCGCCGACGTGTTCGTGCTTCCGAGTCGCGCCGAGGGCCTCGGGCTTGTCTTGCTGGAGGCCATGGCGTGCGGCACGCCGTGCGTGGGTTCCGACACGGGAGGCATTCCGGAGATCATCGCCGTTCCGTCATGCGGCAGGCTCGTGCCTCCGGGCGACGTCGATGCGCTCGCCGCGGCAGTGGCCGAGGTGCTTGATTCGGGTAAGGACTCATTCGCGGAGGCATGCGTTGCACGGGCTTCTGCGCACACTTCCTTAGCCAAGGCCGAGGAGTTCCTGAACCGGATCGAGAGGGTGGTGGACCGAGGATGAATCCAGCTCAGATCGCCGCAGACCGCCTGGCCGACGCCCGCGGTCTCGCGGCCTCGCTGCAGCAGGCGTCAGGCGGAGTGAACCCGAGCGTGTTGGTCATCCTGGGCAGCGGTCTTGAGGGCGTGATCGGTGAGATCGACGTGGTTTCGAGGATCGCCTTCGCACAGGTACCCGGCTTTCCGCCCCCGACGGTCGAGGGTCATGCCGGCCAGTTCGTTTTCGGACGGATCGGCGATACGTCCGTGGTGGTCATGCAGGGGCGTATCCACCTCTACGAAGGGCACCCCGTCGAGATGCTCGCGCTGTACGTGCGGGCTGCGAAGCTGATGGGTGTGGAGACGCTCGTCGTGACGAACGCCGCCGGCGGAGTGAACCCCGATCTCGCGCCGGGCGACATCGTGCTGATCGAGGACCACATGAACCTGATGTTCACCAATCCGCTCCTCGGCCCGAACGTCGAGGAGTTCGGGCCGCGGTTCCCCGGCATGGTCGGCATCTACACACCCGGGTTGCTCATCCTCGCCCGGGAGGTCGCAGGTGAGCTGGGCATCCCGATATGCGGCGGGATCTACGCGGGCTTGACGGGTCCCACGTTCGAGACACCTGCCGAGGTGCGAATGCTCCGGGCGCTCGGCGCGGATGTCGTGGGCATGTCCACGGTGCCCGAGGTGATCGCTGCGGCGCACGCGGGGATGCGTGTCCTCGGATTCTCGCTCGTGACCAACGTTGCGGGGAGCGACGGCCACGGACACGAGGAAGTGCTTGCCACGTCGGCCGAATCAGCGCCGACCCTGGCGCGCCTGGTGGCTGGTATACTGACGCGTCTGTGACGTTTTCGCGAGCGACCGGCTCGCTGGAAAGAAGGAGAGTTCCCATGGAGCATCACGTCAAGGACATCGGGCTCGCCGATGCCGGCAAGGCCCGCATCGAGTGGGCGGATCGGGACATGCCCGTGCTCGCCAACATCCGCGAGCGCTTCGAGACCGAGAAGCCGCTGGAGGGCATTCGCGTCGCCGCGTGTCTGCATGTCACCACCGAGACCGCGAACCTGATGCGCACGCTGGCCGCCGGCGGTGCGGACATCGTGCTCTGCGCATCGAACCCGCTGTCGACTCAGGACGATGTCGCGGCTGCGCTGGTTCAGCATTACGGCATTCGTACCTACGCGATCAAGGGCGAGGACACCGCGACGTACTACGAGCACATCGACGCGGCTATCGCGCACAAGCCGCACATGACTATGGACGACGGTGCCGACGTGGTCGGCCGCATCCACGCCGAGTTCCCCGAGGCGCTCGCCGATATCATCGGCGGTACCGAAGAGACCACCACAGGGGTCATCCGCCTCGCAGCCATGGCCGATGACGGTGCGCTCAAGTACCCGATCGTCGCTGTGAACGATGCCATGACCAAGCACCTGTTCGACAACCGCTACGGCACCGGCCAGTCCACGCTCGACGGTATCATCCGGGCCACCAACCGACTGCTCGCCGGCCGCACCCTCGTGGTCTCAGGCTACGGTTGGTGCGGCCGCGGGATCGCGATGCGAGCTGCGGGCATGGGCGCGAACGTCGTCGTCTGCGAGGTCGACCCGCTCAAGGCTCTTGAGGCTGTCATGGACGGGTACCGCGCGATGCCCGCTGTCGAGGCCGCGGCCATCTGCGACGTGTGGGTCACCGTGACCGGCGACATCAACGTCATCGACGTGCCCATGTTCGAGGCCATGAAGGACGGCGCCATCATCTGCAACTCCGGCCATTTCAACGCCGAGATCAACATCCCCAAACTGCGTGAGATGGCGGTCAGTACGCGTGAGGTTCGTCCGCTCGTCGAGGAGCTCGTCATGGCCGACGGCCGCATGATCTACCTGCTCGCCGACGGCCGCCTCGTCAACCTGGCGTGCGCGGAGGGACATCCCGCCAACGTGATGGACATGAGCTTCGCCAACCAGGCGCTGTGCGCCGAGTTCATGGTCGAGAATGCGGCGGATCTCGATCCGGGCGTCTACAGCGTGCCCGAGGAGATCGACGCCGACATAGCGAGACTCAAGCTGGAGGCCATGGGAATCACAATCGACGAGCTGACCGAGGAGCAGGCGAACTACCTGTGCTCCTGGCAGGAAGGAACCTGCTAACGATGGCAATCGAAGAGAACATCCCCCGTACGATCTGGTGGGAGGACGGCAAGGTCCGCATGGTGGACCAGTCGCGCCTGCCGCTCGTCGGAGACATCCTCGAGTGCGATACCCACACCGGCGTCTGCTGGGCGATCAAGGGGATGGCGGTACGGGGCGCGCCGGCTCTCGGCGTCGCCGCCGCGCTCGCCGTGGCTCTTTGGGTCGTCAACCAGACCGAGGGAATCGAGTCGCCGGAGGAGTTCTTCGGCCAGCTCGAGGACGTTGTTCAGGAGATCAAGGAGACGCGACCCACGGCGGTCAACCTGCAGTGGGGGGCGGAGCGCATGCGCCGGCTCGCCTACGCGCAGCCTGACCTCTCGCTCCAGCAACTTCGCGAGATCATGCTCCAGGAGGCGCTCAACATGGTCGCCGAAGACGAGGAGCGCAACCGCGTGCTCGGGGCCAACGGCGCCGAACTCATCGAGCCGGGCTCGCGGATACTCACGCACTGCAACGCCGGGTCGCTCGCGACCGCGTACTTCGGCACCGCGCTCGGTGTCATCTTCACCGCAGCCGAGCAGGGCAAGATCGAGCACGTCTGGGTCGACGAGACACGCCCGGTGATGCAGGGTGCGCGACTCACAACATGGGAGCTCATGACGGCGGGCATCTCGTGCGCACTGATCACCGACAGCATGGCGGCCGCGGTCATGAACATGCGCGACGAGGATGACAAGCCGCTCGTCGACGCGGTCATCGTCGGGGCCGACCGCATCGCTGCCAATGGAGATACCGCGAACAAGATCGGGACCTACGGGCTTGCGGTGCTCGCGAAGGCCCACAACATCCCGTTCTACGTCGCAGCGCCCTCGTCGACGGTCGATCTGACCTTGGACAACGGCTCGCAGATCCCGATCGAGCAGCGTGATCCCGACGAGGTCACGGGCGTCGCCTGGGCTGCGCACTTCGAGTCCCCGACGCCCACAGCGACCCGTGCCCTCGATGCGCTCACCGAGCACGGCCCCTACGAGTTCGACATCTCCCGGGGTCATCAGCTCATGGTCTCCCGCAAGGGCGGTGGGTATTCACTCGACGGATGGGCCCGCATCGCACCGCTCAACGTCCCGGTGTTCAACCCCGCGTTCGATGTGACGCCGGCCGAGTACATCACCGCGATCATCACGGAACGCGGCGTAGCTCGAGCTGACTTCGAGACATCGCTCGGCGTGTTGTGTATGGGCTCGGGCGCGTACCACGAGATCACGATCGACTAGGCCGTGAACGTCGCCGCACTGTCGGGCACGATCCTCGGCTTTGTCGGCATCGTCGCTGTGGGCTGGCTGCTGCGTCGGTTCGGCGTGCTGGACCGAAGCCACGCGCAGCCGATCAACGCGCTCATCATCTATGCCGGTCTGCCCGCGCTCATCTTCCAGGCGGTTCACCGCGCGCGGCTCGACGTCGGGTTCCTCGTCGTCGCGGCAGTGGCCTGGGTCGTCTTCGCGGTCACGGCGCTTCTCGCCTGGGGTCTGTCCCGCGCCCTGCGGCTACCGCGCCCGGTCGCGGGCGGGTTCATCCTCACTGCGGCCCTCGGCAACACCGGCTACATCGGCTACCCCGTCGCACAGGCCCTCCTGGGTGAGCGCGGTCTGGTCGAGGCGGTCTTCTACGACGTGTTCGGCACCGTGGCAGCACTGCTCTTCGTGGGTCTTGTGGTCGCAGAGCGATTCGGTACTGCCGAGGAGAACCGGCTGAATCCTCTGCTCGAGGCGATTCGGTTCCCCGCAGTGCTCGCGCTCTTCGCGGGTCTGGCGCTGCATTCCGTGCCCGTTCCGATTCCGGTAAGCGACGGGTTGGATTCGCTGGCCAGAATGGTCGTGCCGCTGATCATGATCTCGGTGGGACTGTCGCTCAGACCGGGCTGCATGCGGGAGTTCTGGAGGCCGCTGGCAGTCGGCGCCGTCCTGCGGCTGGCGATCGCCCCGCTCGTGGCGTTCGCGGTGGGCTCGTTCGTGCTCGGGGATCCGGACTCGATCCGGCTCGTGGTCATCGAAGGCGGCGTTCCGGCGATGATGCTGACGCTCGTCATCGGGGCGCGGTTCAAGTTGGATACGGACTACATTGCGTCGGCCATCCTGGTCACGACGGTGCTTTCGGTACTTACGATTCCACTCGCTCAGGTACTCGTCGGCTAGGCGGTCTTGGCGCGCGAAGGGGATCGCGTGCGCCTGTTCGATGCCGTGCTGGAGTTCGCGTGTCCGACACGCTGCGCCGGATGCGATCTTCCGGGGACGCTTCTGTGTCGCCGCTGTGAAGAGGCGCTGCGCGCTCCCGGAGGCGACAGGCCCTGTCCGCGATGCGGCGCCCCATACGGGTTCCTGACGTGCACCGAGTGCTGGGAGTCGAGCTTCGCATTCGAGGGGGCGGTGTGCGTCGGGTCGCTTGAGCGGCCGCTTTCGAGGTGCGTGACGCTGTACAAGGACGCGGGGGAGCGCCGGCTCGCGGGGCGCTTCGGCGAGATGCTCGCGGACCGCGTGTCGTCGTGGGGTCCATGGGCCGACGCCGTGACGTTCGTTCCCGCGTCTCCGGCCGCTCGCGCGCGGCGCGGATTCGACCACGGAGAGGCGCTCGGCTCGGCAGTGGCCCACGCGCTCGGGATTCCCCTGCTCGCGGTGCTGCGGCCAGGCGACTCTGTCGATCAACGCGGCCTGTCACGAGCGAGCCGGCATGACAACGCCTCGCTCAGCGTCGTGACCTGCGGGGCGGTCCTGCCCGACAGAATGCTCCTCGTGGACGATGTGTTCACGACGGGAGCGACGCTCGACGCGGGTGCCTGCGCCCTCCTGGATGCCGGCGTGCTCGAGGTGCGGGTCGGAGCCGTCGCCCGGGCGTGGTAGAATCGGCGGTGCTTTCACTCGGGTCTGTGGTTGCGGGTCACGCGAGTGACCCAAGTCCAAGGTAGACGCGGCCAAAAGGACCCACGTAAGCCGGCGGTTCGCCGTCGCGCGAGCATGGCGCGTCTTAGGGGTAAGTCGTACCGCCCGGTCCGGTCATCCAGGCCGGCGGGCGAGAGGGCCGGTAGTGAGATCGCATCAAGCAGAAGCTCCAGTACGCGAGTGTGGGGTCAAAGACCAGGTCAGCCGAGTGGAAGCAACCCTGATCCTTACGGAGGAACTCATGCAGCACTCTGTGATGGCGGCATCTCGCATCCTGATCGCGCTCGCGCTGTTCGGGTCGATCACCGGGTGCGCCTCTCAAGCTGAGGAGCCCGGGCCGGAGCCGAAGGTGGTCCCGCCGGCGATTGCTGCTGAGGGTGTCCTGAAGGCGGGCGTCGATCTCGAGTACCCGCCATTCGCCGGGGAGGACCAGGGACGCGAAGCCGGCCTCGACATCGACGTGGCAGCGGCGATCGCGTCTCGCCTCGGCCTTGAGCTCGAGCTCGTGCAGGTGGCACCGAGCGAGGCCGCCACCGCGCTTGCGTCGGGGTTGGCGGATATCGTTCTGTCGGTACCCCTCGCGCAGGACGCGGTCTCGTCGGTGAGTCTTGCCGGAACGTACATCCACGACGGCGCCGGCTTCTTCGTCAAGGGATCCGAGAGCTCCGCCACCGTCGAGTCGACCGAGACCACGCCGCCCGCCGTCCCTCAACTGGGGTTGGGGGATCTGAGGGGAAAGCGCGTTGCCGTGCAGAAGGGCTCAGTCGCGTACTGGTCGCTGCTGTACGACCTCGGTGACGCGGCCCTGACCGTGTTCCCGACGCTGCGTGACGCCGTGATCGCGCTCGATGGCGGGGATGCGGATGTCGTGGTCGGGGACGCGCTTGTCACGGCCTACATCGGGCGGGACTTCCCGCTCGTGAAGTTCGCCGGTCCGTACGGTCCGGCGATCCCGCTCGCGGTCGCGGTGCGGCAGGACAACCCCGATCTTGAGGTCTCAGTGCGCGAGACCCTGGATGATATGGCGGCCGACGGCGTGCTCGACCGGATACGCGCGACCTGGCTCGGCGAACTGCCGGAGCTTGAGGCGGCAGTGGTCGACTAGTCGTGGCCCTGGTGCATAGGTTCCCGAGTTTGTTGCATAATGCCCCTGTGGGACACACGCCACGAAGCCGTTGGTGTATCTTTGTTCGAGGTAGTTCTTGCACTATGCCGGTGATGCCGGCTGGGACGGTTCGTGCCCACTGACAGAGGGAGGAACGATGAGCAAGACCCGCAAGCTGCTTTCGCTTGTCCTCGCGCTTATGCTCGTGTTCGCCGTGTTCGCGGTGACCGGCTGTGGCAGCGATGACACCAAGAAGGACGACGACGCCAAGGTGGATGAGCCCGCCCCCGCGTTCACGACGCTCGTCGATGGCAAGATCACGATCGGTTCAGACACAGCATACCCGCCGTTCGAGAACGTCGTTGACGGCGTGACGGTCGGGTTCGACGTGGACATGATGAGCGCGATTGCCGAGAAGCTCGGCTTCGAGGCCGACTTCCGCGGCTACAAGTTCGATGCGTTGATTACCGGCCTGCAGTCGGGTACGGAGTTCGACATGGTCGCCTCGGCGATGACGATCACCGACGAGCGCAAGGTGCAGATCGACTTCTCCGACCCCTACATCAACTCGAATCAGTCGCTCGCGGTTGCCGCCGACTCGGCGATCGCCACGGTCGACGATCTCAAGACCGGCGACAAGATCGGCGTCCAGTCCGGCACGACCGGTGAGATCTGGGCCAAGGAGAACCTGGCGCCCAAGGGCATCACGGTCACCCCGTACGACGACATCCTCGCGGCGTTCGGCGCTCTTGGTGCCGGCGACGTGGTCGGGGTCATCAACGACGCGCCGATCTCGCAGGATATCGTGAAGGACCCGGCTCGCAAGGCGAAGGTCACCGCGGAGATCGAGACCGGCGAGCAGTACGGGTTTGCATTCTCCAAGGAGAGCTCCGCACTTCGTGACGCCGTCAACGAGGCGCTCGCCGAGCTCAAGGCCGACGGAACGTATGTTGAGATCTACAAGAAGTGGTTCGGCGCCGATCCTCTGTCGATTCCGTAGGCACTCAGGCTTCGCTGTACGTGGTTACCGGGGGGTCGGCGGCTTGACGCCGCCGACCTCCGTTCTTACCGGCAACACGAGGGGTACGTGAGTGGACGCATTCCTACAGTGGTGGGAGACCTTCCCGATCACCCGACTGTTCCTGTCGTTCGAGGTGATGAGTAAGGCGCTTCCGATCATCCTCAAGGCGTTCCCCGTCTCGATCGCGTTCGGCGTGTTCTCGTTCGTCTTCGGCATCCCGCTCGGGCTCGGGCTCGCGTTCATGAAGATGTCGCGATCGCGCCTGGTGCGATGGCCTGCGACGTTCTACGTGGATGTCGTGCGTGGCACCCCTCTCTTTCTGCAGATCCTGATCGTGTACTTCGGTCTCACGCTTCTGCCGTTCTACCGAGACATGGTCGTTGCGAACATCTGGATGAAGCAGCCGTTCTTCCTCGGCATCGACTTCACGGTGTGGCTGCGCGGCCTGTTCGTTCTCTCGTTCAACTCGTCGGCATACATGGCCGAGATCTTCCGTGCGGGCATCCAGTCGATACCGAGAGGTCAGATGGAAGCCGCGCGCTCCCTTGGAATGACAGTCCCGCAGTCGATGTTCTACGTCATCATCCCGCAGACGATTCGACGGATTCTGCCCACGTTGATGAGCGAGTTCATCCTGCTGTTCAAAGACACCGCGCTCCTTGCGGCGGTCGGCGTCGCCGAGATGACGCTTCGTGCCCGCGAGATCACCGCGACGCTGTACAACCAGTCGTCGTACATCCTCGCAGCTGCGTTCTACCTGCTCATCACGATTCCGCTCGGCAGATTCGTGGCCGGGCTTGAGAACCACCTCGCTGAGTCCGAGGGTGGTGGCGCGCAGAATCAGCGCGAGCCGCTGGTCCCCGAACCGGTGGACGCGCAGCACGTGATTCCGCATACCAAGCCCATGCCCAAGAACTACTACAGGTGAGCACCGTGACCACATCCACTGGCGAAGCGATCGTTCGTATCAAGGGCCTTAAGAAGTCGTTTGGCAGCCTTGACGTCCTCAAGGGCGTGGATCTGGAGATCCATAAGGGCGAGGTCGTCGTCATTCTGGGCCCGTCCGGCTCGGGCAAGTCCACGCTACTTCGTTGCGTGAACCGCCTCGAGGAGGCGACCGGCGGCGAGATATGGTTCGAGGACTCGGAGATCACCGATCACAAGACCGACATCAACAAGATGCGCGAGCACATCGGGATGGTGTTTCAGCAGTTCAATCTGTTCCCGCACCTGACCGTCACGGGTAACGTCATGCTCGCCCAGCGCAAGGTCCTCGGCCGCGCGAAGGATGAGGCGAAGCGAATCGCAGTCGAGCAGCTCGAGCGGGTCGGCCTCGGCGACAAGGTGGACAACTACCCCGCGCAGCTCTCGGGCGGACAACAGCAGCGCGTCGCCATCGCTCGCGCGTTGGCGATGGATCCGCACCTGATGCTGTTCGATGAAGCCACCAGTGCCCTCGACCCGGAGCTCGTTCGCGGCGTTCTCGACGTTATGAGCGAACTCGCCGAGGCCGGGATGACCATGATCGTGGTGACTCACGAGATGGGTTTCGCCCGCGAGGCGGCGCACAGGGTCGTCTTCATGGACGACGGCGTGATTGTCGAGGAAGGGACGCCCGAAGAGGTCTTCGACAACCCCCAGAACGAGCGGACCAAGGACTTCCTCGGCCACATCTCGTAAGGACGCCGACCGCCGCGACAGGGCGGTGTGACTCGCGTATACTCACTCCCCACGGCTACCCACCGGGACTGTAGTCCCGCGCCCCCCGCGCCGCTGCGTCTGTCGTCGGCATGGGTATGTTCCTACTAGCGACATACGCACGAGGAGGACCACATGAACATCATCATCAAGGGCCGCCACATGGCGGTCACGGAGCCGATTCACAAGTATGCCGAGGAGAAGATCGGACGCGTCTCCAAAATCATCGACGGCGACCACATGAAGGGCGAAGTCGAGCTGTACGTTGAGAAGAACCCGTCTATCGAGAAGAGCCAGGTCGCCGAGGTCACGGTTTGGACCAAAGGCCCCGTCATCCGGGCGCGCGAAGCGTCCACCGACATGTACGCGGCAATCGACCTCGTGTCCGAGAAGCTCGAGCGTCAGTTCCGCAAGTACAAGGGCAAGATCATGGACCGCCACACGGGCAAGCACGCTCCCGCGCCGGTCATCGCCGTGGAACCCCTCGAAGTCGAGGAGACGGAGCCCGTCATCGTCAAGACCAAGCTCCTGGATCTCAAGCCCATGACCGCCGAGGAGGCCATCTTGCAGATGGAGCTTCTGGGTCACGACTTCTTCGTCTTCACCTCGGCCGAGACCGAGTCGACGAGCGTCCTCTATCGTCGCAATGACGGCGACTACGGTCTGATCGAGCCCCGTTTGGGCTAGTTGTCACTCTGTGTCGAGTGCTACGAAGGGCGAGCCTGACGGCTCGCCCTTCTTGTTGGGAGCGGATGCGGCTCCCTGACGATGGGCCGTCGGCCGTCGCGCTCCGGTTGACAGTGTTCTCACGCGACGAATACAGTAAGTCGTGGTTGTCCCTCGGGATACGTGTGACCGCCAGCAGGAGACACAGGTAGCATAAGTCGAAGCAGGGAGCTCCAGGTGGATCAGCGCGCCCCTCGCGTCACCATCGAGGACATCGAAAAGACACTCGGGCAGGTGGCCGACATCAAGGCCGCGCGCGTTGTCGCGTCGCCCGAGGGCAGCATCCAGGAGATACACATCCTCGCGCTGCCCAATAAGTCGCCAAAGCAGCTTGTGCGCGACATCGAATCCACCATCATGGCCACGTTTGGCATAGCCATCGATCACAAGAAGGTCTCGATCGCGCAACTCGGTCACGAGGCCATGCCCGAACCGCTGGCGACCGTCACCGGGCGTGCCAAGATCAAGTCCATCAACGCTTCGGTCGCGGGAGTTCACGCCAGTGTGCAGGTCGTCCTTGAGCTTGAGGACGAGGAGTACACAGGGAAGGCCTCCGGGCCTGCGAGCCAGACCGGGCGGCAACGGCTCGTTGCCGATGCGACCCTCGACGCCGTGTGGCAGTACGCGCATGGCGCCTACAGCTTCGCGCTGGAAGACGTCTCGATCGTTCAGTTGGGGCGCGAGCGCGTTGCGGTGTGCTGCGTAGCCCTCGTCTCCCAGCTCGGCGAGCAATCCTATGCCGGTTCTGCCCTCGTGCGGCAGAACGAGAAGGACTCGATCGTCAAGGCGACACTCGACGCCATCAATCGACGACTCGGGTTCTTGACAACCTCATAGGTTCATTTTGGGCCAGCGTCGTGGTTTGCATGCAGGACACTGTACGCACACGACCGAGCGGAGCGGACAGAGTTCTTCCATTGCTAGCGGGATGGGGGAAGACCACTGCATTAAGAGGAGGTCTTCTCACAATGAAACGAGTTATCGTTATGCTCAGCTCGCTTGCGGCTCTCGTGCTCGCCGGCGGCGCCGTCTGGAAGTGGTAGACCGTTTGGCTCGCGATTCACGACGCTGGCCCAGTTCGTCTTGATTCTGGAGTCTTGTCTTGAAGGTCAGACTGTACTCGGCATCGGTGATCGCTGTTGCTGCGATGGCGATCACCGCGATACTCGGGAGCTCCCAGCCGTTGGACCTGGCGCTCATCGCCGTTCTCGGCGCCCTGTCCTTCCTTGCAGAATGGTTGGCGTTCAGTATCCCCTACGGGGGTACGGTTTCGCTTGCATTCCCCATGCACTTTGCGGCGGTTCTGCTTGGAGGCCCTACTGCGGGGATGCTCGTGGCGCTCATGAGCTCTGTCTCGCCGCAGGATATCCGTGCGCGCAAGGGGCCCTTGCGGTTGGCCTTCAATGCGGCGCAACTCTCCCTGGCTGCAGCACTGTCGGGACTCGTCTTCGTTGGTTTGGGTGGCAGGCCGCTGCTTGAATCGGGAGCCGGCAGCCTGTCTTCTGGTCTGCTGGGTCCCGCTCTCGCCGCGGCCGCCGTACAGGCATTCGTCAACATGTCGCTCGTTGCGGTTGCCATGAGCCTTGCCAGTGGCGCGTCGCTCAGAGAAGTCTGGACTCGGAGCTTCAGTTCATACCTGATCAGTTTGCTGGCGATGGCCCTGTTGGGGCTGGTCTTCGCCCAGTTGGTAGCCACGGCTGGCTACTGGTCGCTCGTTCTGCTGCTGGTGCCGTTCTTCGTTGCTCGTCAGACGTTCCGTGTCTATGAGCAGCAATCGGAGGCCTATCTCGCAACCGTGAAGTCGCTGATTGAGGCCCTGGAGGCGAAGGACCCCTATACTCGGGGCCATTCCGAGCGGGTTGCCGAGTACGCAGTCGGTCTGGCTCGGGAGCTGGCCCTACAAGAGAGCGAGATCCGTCGAATCGAGTGGGCCGCGCTCCTGCACGACATCGGGAAGATCGCGATTAGCTCCCAAACGCTAACCAAGCCGTCGGCGCTCACTGATGCCGAGTTCGAACGCATACGAGAACACCCCCTCACGGCCGTGCACATCCTGCAGGGTATCGGGTTCCTGGCGGATATCATTCCGATGATCTCAGCGCATCACGAACGCGCCGACGGCACGGGGTATCCGTATGGGCTTCCCTCGGCCTCTGTTCCTGCGGGAGCTAAGATTCTCGCGGTTGCCGACGCGTTCGACGCCATGACATCAACTCGTGCGTATCGGCCCCCAATGAGCTACACCGCTGCAATCGCCGAGCTTCGGTCCGTGTCTGGAGCACAACTCGATGCGGATTGCGTGGATGCGTTCGTCGCCTGGTTCGAGGCCAGCGTGCGCGCGGATTCAGTTGAGACCTCGGGTGATGCCGCATGACTCCTTGGGTCGGCACGAACAGACTTGCCGGTCTTTCGACTCTCGCTGTCGGCCTTCTCGGTATGGCGGTGGTTGACTACCTTGGTGTCGCTGGTCCCGCCGATCCCGTCTATTTCGTCGCCCTTGTGCTGGCATATGTTGCCGTCGAGGCAATACCCTTGCAACTCCCTCGGGGAGATGTGCTGTACTTCGGTGTGGGAGTGGCGACTGCATCGCTTCTCATTGTTCATCCCGCCAATGCTGTGTTCGCGATGATACTCGGTCTTGGCCTGGCGGCTACCTCCTCGGGATCCCCGGTACCGGCCAGGTTGTGGGGCAAGGACTTGGGGAGACGCCTCGTGGCCCTGCTCTTGGCTGCGACTGTGCACTCACAGCTCGTTGATTCCATTGCCCCGGGTTCCAGCCAGCTCTCCGCGCTCACTCCGGCGCTGCTGGGTGGCGTGACGTATGCCGTTCTCGACCTGACATGGTTCTCGCTGTCAGGATCCCGGGCACTCGGAGAAACCAGACTGCAGTCCGCGTTCGCTCTGTTTCGAATGCTCGGCGGGTTGTATCTTGGGCAGATCTCGGTAGCTCTGGCTGTCGCGATAGTGCGACCCGGCCTTGGGTCCCTAGGCGTCGTGGTTCTGCTCACGCTCATGCTCCTCATGCAGCACAGTTTCGGGTTGCTGTTGAAGGTTCGGCTTTCTTACACGATGACCGTCACTGCGCTGGCCCAGCTTCCTGAGCTTCAGGATGGTGGCTCGCGCGGTCATGCCGACCGAGTCGCCATGCTGGCTGTGGCCGTGGCGCGTCGCATGGGCATGCGCGGTTCGGCCCTTGAGCGGATTTCCCTCGCCGCCCTGCTGCACGACATCGGGAATCTGGGCGTGGAGGGCAGCGTCGGCGACGATGCATCCTCCGTCGCTCTGCGGGGCGCGCGCCTGCTTGAGAGCGTCAGTATTCTCGCGGATCTTGCTCCGGTCCTGGCAATGCAGGATGGAGAGGCGGTTCGTGGTGCCAAGGAAGGCGACGTGTTGGCGGCCAACATCGTTGCTCGATGCTCGGCATTCGCCGATCGATTGGGTGCAGAGTACTCCGAGTCCCGCGCGAGGGACGCGCTGGTCGCGATGTCTTGCGATGACCCTGATGACCTTGTCGCCGCCGCCCTGGACGCCGTCGTAGAATCGGGCGCATTGCCGGGGGCGTGGAGATGATTCTGCTTGACGGCATCCTGGTTGGCGCTGCGTGTGCGCTCATCTTCGGTGGGAGCCTTCGCGACATTGCTCGCGTTGGACTTCGAGCAGAGTACCTACTGCCAGTCGGTCTGGCGATTCAGCTTGTTGGCCCTCGGATTGATGTAGGTTTGAATCGCATCGCTCTACTGGTGCTGCTCTGGCTCATGCCGGCTGGCGCAATGATGCTAGCGGCCTTTCTCAATCGGCGTAGGCCGGGCATGGCTCTGATGGGACTCGGAGTCCTGCTCAACTTCATCGTGGTTTCCGCGAACCTGGGCATGCCGGTGCTACTTCAGAACGCCATCGTGGCGGGAGCACCGGGAACAGCGCAGGAAGCGCTCTCAGAGTCCTGGCTCCATCACGCGTCGTCTCCCGCTGATCGCTTCCTTGTCCTGGCCGACGTGATTCCAGTCCCTGGCCCATCGTGGCATCGAGGGATGATCAGCATCGGCGACATCCTGCTGTCGGTTGGCGCCGCGGTGTTCGTGTTCGTCTCCTCGAACCCAGGTCGACGAACTGGTTAAGAGGCGGTTAAGACGCGTTGACTACTGTGTGAGCCATCAGGACTGAGCGAGGGGGCTCCGATGGGTGGATCGTCAAGGCTACCGCTTCTCGGACCGGCGACACATAGGGGGCGCCTGCTAGAAGCGATCCTCCGTTCTGCAGAGCCCCTGGTAGTTCTCGCTGCGCCCGGGGGTTTTGGAAAGACGGTGCTCGCTGCGCAAGTCGCCACTGAGGGGTTCGGCGAGGTGTACTGGATAGACTGCGCCGGATTGATGGGGGGTCGGGAGCAGATACTGACCCAGCTACGCAACGCGATCGGCGATCCTACGGAGTGTACTGGCGCGGAGCGTCAGATTCTCATGCCGGGCGCAGACGGCGCTGACCTTCTCATGCAAATAGAAGAAGCCCTCACACGCCGAGCACGGCAATCGTTCGCGGTCGTGTTCGACGCCATTCCGCCCGGAGGTGACTTCTCGACGATTGCGGACGTGGCTCGCAAGGTGTCTGTCGTTAGCGGCGGTCATGCGCGGGTTCTTGTGACAACCAGGTGGGAGTCCACGGAGGTAGTCGCGCAGCTGCCACAGAGCTTCGCCATTTCTGCAGATGCACTCCGCCTCAATGAAGCGGAGAACCGGGAAGTCGTGCTTCTGTACTGTGACAGCGAGACATCAGACGAGGTTTCCAGTGCAATCCTCGCTGCCAGCGACGGTCGCGTAGCGACGGCCTGCGTCCTCGCTCGCCAGCACGCTATCGGGCCGGACGGCGCTGCACTGTCGAGCAGGCCCTCTCTCGATCTTCGCCACCATCTTCTGTCTCTGGCGCATTCGCAGATGGATTCAAGGGCGCTCAGGTCGCTATGCGGCGCCGCCTTGTTGCGGCATGGGTCCCCGGACAGCCTCGCTCGGGTGGTGGGCTGGGAGTGCGCGACGGACATGGGGCTTTTGTCCGAACTGATGCCGCTCCTTGCTGTTGGTGACGGTGCCGGGGACGAGTGGTTCAGGATGCACGACCTGGCCGCCGCCGTGTTTGAGGACGAGACGTTCGCGGCGCTATCTGCGGCCGATGCCGCCCAACTTGTGGTGGGTGCCTTGGGAGAACTGGACGGGTTGTCTCGGCATGATGAGCTGTTTGCTCTGGCTGCCAGACGTGCCGATCCTGATGTGATCGAGAGTTGGCTGATCAACAGGGGCGACCGCCTGCTGGATACGGGAAGTCTCGAACTCCTTGACCGCTGCATGTCTCGCTTGGGTCCCGGCAGGGTGCTGCGCCGCCCGGCGTTACTGCTGCTGCAGGCAGAGATGCTGCGTGAACGCATGACCTTCGACGAGGCATTAAGAAAGGCCCTCGTTGCCCGGGATCTGGCTGTGCACGAATGCGACCCCGAGGTATCAACGTCGGCGCAACTGGCGGCGGCCAGACTGCAGATGGACCTCGGCCTCATGGCGTCTGCTGCGCAGTCGCTGGCTGATGCGGTGTCCACGGGAGAGCTGGGTTCTGACGCCACCGCCCTGGCTCACTCGTATATGGGTGTCTGCTACGCGTGCACGGGGGAGCTGCGCTTGGCCAAACGCCACGCGGCGATTGCCTCGAGGTGCGTGCGAGCAGGCTTGTCGCCTGCGGTCGAGGGCCGAGTAAGAACTGGGGCCGCAGCGATTCTCGGGGTCCTGGCGGGTAGATGGGATCAAGTTCTCCTGCTCTGCCTTGGGGTGCGCGAGATTCGTGGATTGCCCTTCGGCCTTCGCATGCAGACTGAAGGGAATCTCGGGGCCGTATACGTGGAGTTGGGGCATCTTGACCGCGCGGAAGCGCTCCTGGGCGCCACTATTGCAGCGTGCTCAGATCAGGGCCACAGAATGCTCGAGCTCAGCTTCATGGACAGTAGTGCTTGCGCTCGCGCTGGGCAGGGGCGATATGACGAGGCAAACGAGCTGATGCGCACGGCGGTCGCTGGCTTCATGGAGGTCGGGGATGCTATGGAGATGGCTCGAGGTTTGGTGTGTCAGTCAGCGTGGACGAGAGCTCAAGACAGGCCCTTGGAGGCCATTCCTTTGGCTGAGCAGGCGCTGGAGATATGCAGTTCTATTACGTGTGATTGGCTGGCATGGACCGCCACTCTCGAGATAGCGGCAGGCATGTTGCGCATGGGTGACCGCATCGCAGCGCGTCGCCAAACCAATAGCATTCGTGGCCGCGCTGTTGCAGCTGATGCGGCCGCGCACGTCCTGATGTGTGACACTGTTCTCGCGGAGGTTGACCGGGCGGAGGGCAACTACCAGGCTGCCATAGCTCGGCTCATCGAGCATGAGGAGTACATCCGCACCGATAGCGCCAACTGGCAACTCGGCATGTACATTCGGGCGTTCCCGCACCTCCTCGGCCTGCTTGCTCAGGCCATGGGCGCGGACTCCCTCAGCCCGTACCTCCTGCGAATGGTGCTTCCACAGGATCGCATGGGCGCCCTCAGGGCGTCGCGCGAGGTCATGGATGCCGAGGAGTGGGGCCGCCTTGCGGTTCGGCTGGTGGGGGAGAAGGGCCTCGAGCGGCTGAACCAGCCGCCCGGAACCCCCATTTGCCGGGTGCGGCTGTTCGGGGGGCTGGAGGTGTCGATCGGCGACCGGGTCGTGCGCGACAAACAGTGGCGCAAACGCAAGTCGCGGCTGCTGTTCGCCATGCTCGTCGTCAACCGCGGTAAAGACGTGCCGCGTGACCAGCTCTTCGACTATCTGTGGCCGGACATGGATGCGGAGCGGGCTCGAAACAACCTGTACGTCATATGGAGCGCGATGAAGTCAGCGCTACTCGATGACGCCGCGAAGAACACACCGTTCCCATACGCCGAGAACACGGGCGGCGTGTGCCGAGTCGTGCGTGCCCTCGTCGACTCGGACCTCGATGAGTTCGATGCGAGCATCGCGCTTGCCGAGGAGGCCGAATCCGAGGACAACCCGCTCGGCGCGATCAGGGCGTACGAGCGTCTGGCCGAGGTGTACCGTGGTGAACTGCTTCCGGGGGATGTGTACGACGACTGGTTCTCGGGGATTCGAGATCGGTATCGCATCGAGTTCGGTGACGCGATGCTCAAGGCGGCCACCATTCTCGAATCCAGGGGCGAGCACGCCAAGGCCCAGAAGATGGCGCGACGCGGGCTTCAGGCCGACTCCTGGCGTGAAGACCTGTACCAGGCCGCGCTTCGTGCTCAGATCTCGGGTGGCCAGCGCAGTGCGGCTATCGAAACCTACCTCGCATGCCGCAGTCGTCTCGCCGATGACCTCGGTCTTGATCCATCGGGAGAGACGCTGCGACTCTACGAACAGGTCCTGGCGATGGAGGATGCGAGCGAAGCGGACGCTTCTGCGTTCGACGAGCCGCTCGTGTAGGCGCCGGTGCTGGCGACCTAGTCGGCGAGGAGGCTCAGGGCCGCCTGGCGGACGTCGGTGCTGATCGCTGCCACGCCACCGACGAACGTGATCTCGTGGCGCTCGGCGGAATCGAGATTGCCGAGGAGATCCGCTACCTGCTGATTGAGCTTGTTGGTGGGCGACAGAAGCAGCACGCCGCCGAGCTTCGCCTGGCGCACACTGCAGGCCAGCGCGTCCGGGAAGTCCTGTCCGGTCGCCAGGGCGACTCGGCTGTAGTCGAGGATCCCATTGACCGTAGCGTACTTAGCGACCGCGAGGGCGGTCTGGTAGCGGTCGCTGCCGGCGACGCGCTCGACGCGAGCGCCGGTCAGATTACCGGCGTTGGTCGCCACGGTTGCGCCGACAACTGCGTTGCCGCCGACGACCAGACCCCGAGCGCCGGCGTGGCGGCCGAGGAACTCGGCGGTGGCGGTCGGGAGGGTGTTCGGCTTGGTGAGCAGAACCGGCCAGAACTTGGCGGCGCTCACGGGCGAGGCTGCGAGGACGTCGGGGAAGGTGAGCCCGGAGGCGAGGATGTAGCCGCCGTCCCATTCGATGCCATCGGATGCGAGCTCGACGATCGTGCGCTCGGCCACGAGGGCTGCGGTCTCGTAGCGGTCGGCTCCGCCGATGCGCTCGACGTTGCCTGCGCCGACGACGCTTGCGAGGAATGCAGCGACTTCGTTGCCCACAACGCTGGGGCCGCCGACGATGATGGCCCGGCGCGGGCGCAGCCGCTGAATCTCAGCGGCCGTGGCGGCAGGGACCTTGCTCTGCTGGACCAGCAGGATCGGCGCGTCGGTCGCGCCGGCGAGGGAGGCGGCGCCCAGACCGTCGGCCCAGGAGGCTCCGGTTACGGCGATCACGGTGTCGGCGCCGGCGGGGAAGGCGTCCTTGGAGAGCCTGGCCGCCGTGTCGAAGCGCTGCGTGCCGGCGATCTCCTTGACGGTGACGGTGCTCTCGCGCACCTGGATGATCGCGCTGTGGACCTGCTCGACGTTGCCGGCCCGGTCGGTCGAGAAGTACTCGACGGTGTGGGCTCCGGCGGCACTCAGTCGTACCACACTGCCGTTGGCCCAGGCACCGCGGTCGACGCGGTAGCTTGTGGTGGCTACGCCGGAACCGGCGTCGCTGGCCACAAGCTCGATGGTGGCCGGAGCGTACAGCAGCCGGTTGCCCACGTTGTCGGTGGTGGTGGGGGCGACGAAGTCGGTCTTCGCTGCGACGTTGGCGTCGCGGACCGTCGCTCCGGCTGCTGCCGTGACGATCGTTCCGGTGGACGGATCGGGAAGCGGGGAGCCGTCGAGCGCCGGAACCAGAGCGTAGCGGCCGGCGGGCAGGCCCGTGATCTCGTAGACACCGGCGAGGCGCGTGATCGTCGCAATACCCGTATCGTGCCACGTGCCGTCGGCGTCGGCGTGGAATACCCGGAGCTGGATGCCGACCAGTGCGCGGGTGCTTCCGGCTTCGCTCACGGCACCGACGATCTTGGAGGCGGGCTGCAGGTCGGTCACGCTCTGGTGGCCGGCAGCATCGACGGTGAGGATCTGCGGCGTGAGGGCGCATCCGGCGTCGCCCACGTAGCGCTGCTCGTACGTACCATCTGCCGAGGAGAGGCGCAGCGCGTACGTTCCCGCAGGAACGATCATGCTGTAGCGCCCGTCATCCCCCGTGCGCACGCCGATGGCCTTCGCGTACTCACCGGCGGAGTTGCGGGCCATCACGTCTGCGTTGATGCCGCGGAGCGGAGTACCGGTCCGGGCGTCGCGTGCGGTCCCGGAGATGCTCGTCGCGTTCTTCAAGGTCGCGTCGATGCGGGCGCCCTGGGCAGTCAGGATGACGTCGCTGGCGGTCGTCGCTGCAAGTGCGCCGCCGAAGAAGGCGGGAGCGAGCTCGCCGCGCGGGTCGGTGAATCGAACACGGTAGGTGCCCTCGCGAAGAGAGGTGCTCCAGGAACCGTCGGCGGCTGCCGTCGTCCAGGCGAAGGCGCTCCAGCCGGCCGGGTCATTGCGGTAGATCTCGACCCCGGCACCCGCAAGGGGGGTGCCGTCGGTGCGCGCCACGGAGCCGGACAGACGGCCCCAGCTTGCGACGACCGTGTCGGCCAACGACAGGTCCTGGCCGACTGCGAGGGTCATGTCGCGAGCGGTCTCGAGAGTGTTGCCGCCGGCGAACGAGGTGGTCACGGGGTTGCCGGGAACCTCGTAGCCGAACCGGTAGGTCCCGGCCTCGAGCGTGAAGCGGTACGTTCCGGAGGAGTCGGTCTTCATCGAGGCTATGCGGCCCCAGGTCTGTCCGTCGAGAGCGAACACGTTCGCGGTCACTCCGGGGGCGGGGATGCCGGCGACGCCGGTCATGCGGCCGCCGATGAATGCGGGGTCGATCGTGCGGGCGCGGAGCATGTAGCCGCCGGAGCTCCACTGGCTGAAGCCGGCCACGCGGGCAAACAGGTCGCCGCTCGCGCTGGCCTTGATGATCACACGCGGCATGTAGTTCGTGCCGGCGTCATCGTCGGATGCCAGTACCGTCTGACCGTCAGGCGCGTACACCTTCAGGTTGATGTCGGTCCAGGGCTCCTCGGCGGTGGGGACTCCCTCGACCACGTAGGTGGTGCCTGCGATGACCGGAATCGAGAACCAGTCGATGTCAGAGGCGGTGATCTCGCGCTCGACGGCCGCGCTGTCGGGGGTGAGGCGCGTGAAACGCTCGCGGTTGTTGTCAGGCTCGTAGGTGTCGATGGCCAGGGCTGCTGCGGGGAAGACGAGGGCGCATGCGATGAGGGCGGCGAGTGCGGCTGTGGCTGCCCTGTTCGCCCTGGCTGTCACCGTCCGTCACCTCGTTTCTGAACCATCGGGAGCTTCGAATGCCTCTACGGTTCTCTATCGGAGACAAACGGTACTCACCTACAGGGAAAAGGGGACAAACGGTACGTACGAAACGACGAACGGACAAGTGTGATGGGTGACCATGAGAGCCGGTAGGGGGACAGGCGGTCGTATGGACGGTGTAACCGGGGACTGCGCCCCGTCCGCCACGATGTCGCGACCCGGGCAAGAAATGGTTAAGCCGCAGGTAACAGAGCCGTTCTACGGTGGAGAGGACCTGGAACGATCAGGTCGGGTCAGATCGGTTCGCCGGGCTCTCTGTTGAGGAGCGAGCGGAAGCGTGTGGTTCGGTCGCTAGGTGAGGAGCGGGAGACTCCTGAGGGGCACCATTGGTCGACCACGTGCCCACCTTCCGAGTCCGAGGTGCCGGTCAGGCTGCAGTGCGGGGTCGGGGCATGCTGTCCCGGCCCCGCCGTGCCCGAGTCGAGGTGCCGGCACGGGGGGCTGCAGCCCTGGCGACGCTCTTTGACAGCAGCCCAACGCTGCCTCGCCCGCGGTCGGAAAGCCCCTGGCGTGTGCTAGAATCTGTTTCGCTCCACACCCCTCAGAACACTGGTTTTCCCTCCTGTGGAAGGCATAGGTTCCTCATGGCCAACATCCTTGCCAAGCTCCTCACGTTCGGTGAGGGCCGGCAGCTCAAGCAGTTCGAAGACGTTGTAGCGCGGATCGCTGATCTCGAGGCCTCGATCACACCGCTTGGCGATGCCGAGTTGCGCGCCCGGACAGCGGCGTTCAAGCAACGGGTGGACAACGGCGAGCCGGTCGATGACCTGCTTCCTGAGGCGTTCGCAGTCTGCCGTGAGGGCTCGGTGCGCTCGCTCGGGATGCGCCACTTCGACGTGCAGCTGATCGGCGGGATGGTCCTGCACAAGGGCATGATCGCTGAGATGAAGACCGGTGAGGGCAAGACGCTCGTGAGTACCTTGCCCGGCTATCTCAACGCGCTCGGCGGGCGCGGCGTCCACGTCGTCACCGTGAATGATTACCTGGCGCGTCGCGACAGCGAGTGGATGGGCAGGGTCTACCGATTCCTGGGTCTCGAGGTCGGTCTCATCCAGTCCCAGATGGACCCGGCGATGCGCAAGCCGGCGTATGCAGCCGACATCACCTACGGAACCAACAGCGAGTTCGGCTTTGACTATCTGCGCGACAACATGGTGGTCGTCCCGGGGAATCGCGTGCAGCGTGGCCACCACTTCGCGATCGTCGACGAGGTTGACTCGATTCTGATCGATGAGGCGCGTACGCCCCTCATCATCTCCGGCGCGGGTACGAAGTCGGCCGATGCGTACAAGTCGTTCGCCAAGGTCATCCCCCGCCTCAAGTCAGGCGAGGACTTCGAGTTGGACGAGGCCAAGCGCACTGTTGCGCCCACGGAGGACGGGATCAAGCGGCTCGAGCAGATGCTCGGTATCGAGGACCTGTACAGCGATCCAAGTGGCCGGATGGTCAACCATCTTCAGCAGGCGCTCAAGGCGCAGTTCCTGTTCAAGAAGGACGTCGACTACGTGGTCAAGGACGGCGAGGTCCTGATCGTCGACGAGTTCACCGGGCGGCTCATGTACGGCCGGCGCTACTCGGAAGGACTGCACCAGGCGATCGAAGCCAAGGAGAAGCAGCACGTTCGCGAGGAGAACCAGACGCTCGCGACCATCACCTTGCAGAACTACTTCCGCATGTACGATCGGCTGTCGGGGATGACCGGTACGGCGGTCACAGAGGATTCTGAGTTCCGCGAGATCTATAGCCTGCCGGTCATGGTCATCCCAACGCATCGTCCCATGGTGCGCGACGACCGCAACGACCTGATCTACCGCACCGAGCACGGCAAGTTCTCCGCCGCCGCGGACGAGGTGGCGGACCGGTATGCCGACGGCCAACCGTGTCTCGTCGGCACGATCTCCATCGAGAACTCGGAGCTGCTGTCGCGCATGCTCGAGAAGCGCGGGATCAAACACAAGGTCCTGAACGCCAAGTTCCACGAGCAGGAAGCGCACATCGTCGCGCAGGCCGGGCGCTTCGCGGCGGTCACCATTGCGACGAACATGGCCGGCCGCGGCACCGACATCATCCTCGGCGGGAATCCGGAGTTCCTCGTGGACGACCTGCTGCGCGAAGCTGGCGTACAGCCGGAGGACGCGACCGCAGACCAGAAGGATGAAGCGCTGGCGAAGGCCAAGGCCATCTGCGCGGACGAGCACATCAGAGTGGTCGATGTCGGCGGCCTGGCCGTGCTGGGTACTGAGCGTCACGAGTCCCGCCGCATAGACAATCAGCTTCGCGGCCGCTCGGGCAGGCAGGGCGACCCGGGACTCAGCCAGTTCTACCTGTCGCTGGGCGATGACCTGATGCGGTTGTTCGGCGGCGATCGCATGGACCGCGTCTCAGCTCTGATGGAACGCACGCAGATCCCCGAGGACATGCCGATCCAGGCCGGCCTGGTCAGCAAGGCCATCGAGAGCGCACAGCGGCAGGTCGAGGCGATGAACTTCGCCGCCCGCAAACACGTTCTCGAGTACGACGACATCATGAACAAGCAGCGTGAGGTCATCTATGCCGAACGCAACCGTATTCTGGGCGGTAAGGACATCCATGCCCGGGTTCAGGAGATGGCGCGAGACGTCATCACCGGCGCGACGCTCGAAATGTGCTCGGAGCGGGCCTATGCCGAGGAGTGGGAATGGGACACGCTCGCACTGTGGTTCCGCGACCTCACCGGTATCGATGCCGTGCCCGCCTTCCGAGGGTCGGTTGAAAACCCGCACGAACTGGCTGAGTCCCTGGTGCAGGCGGCGATGGAGACATACGGCTCGAAGGAGACCGAACTCGGCAGCGAAGGACTGCGGGAACTCGAGCGGCAGGTGATGCTCCGTGTCATCGACACGCGGTGGATGGAGCACCTCCTTGAGATGGACTACCTCAAAGAGGGCATCGGCCTGCGGGCCATGGGCCAGCGGGACCCGCTCGTCGAGTACAAGTCGGAGGCCTACGAGATGTTCGCGGGCCTCGTGCAGCAGATCAACGAGGACTTCCTGCGCACGATCATGCACATCCAGGTCGTGCGCGAAGTCGAGCCCGAGCCTGCCCTGCGCAATGTCTCGTACTCCGCGCCCAGCGAGCAGTCGATCTTCGGGGGCGCAGTGGAGGCGGCCGCCGCAGCGGGTCCGTCAGGGCCATCGCCCGATGCGATCGCAAGCGCTTCTGCCGCAGCGGGGGGCAGAGCCGCTCCGTCGACGGTGGTCAAAGACAAGGACGATCCGTTCTCGGATGTCGGGCGCAACGACCCCTGCCCGTGCGGCAGCGGCAAGAAGTATAAGAAGTGCCACGGGGCGACGGCCTAGACCCGGAGGATGCCCGTTGTGATACAGGATCGCTCGACCGACATAGCCGCACTCAGTGAGCGCGCCAGACATATGGCAGAGTACCTGCAGCTCGATGCCAAGCGGGTCGAGGTGGCAGAGCTCGAAGCCCGCACCGCGCAGCCCGGCTTCTGGGACGACCAGTCGGCGGCGCAGGCGCTGATGGCGGCGCTTTCCGGTCTCAAAGAAGAGGTGGGGGCGTACGAGGCGGTCTCGGCTGCCGTCGAGGAGGCCGAGACAGCCAACGAGCTGGCGGTCGCCGAAGAGGACGAGGGCATGGCCGAAGAGGTCGAAACCGCTCTTGCCGATATCGCCAAGCGGATCGCTACGCTCGAGGTGGCGAGCTGGTTCTCGGGTGAGTTCGACAGCGGCGATGCCATCATCACGATCACGCCGGGGCAGGGCGGTCTCGAGGCGCAAGACTGGTGCGAGATGCTGTTTCGCATGTACACGAAGTACGCCGAGTCCAAGCGCTGGAAGATCGATGTCCACGACGCGCCCGCGGGCGTCGAGCTCGGCATTGATCGCGCCGTCTTCACCGTGCACGGCCACAATGCGTTCGGGATGCTGTCCTCGGAGTCCGGTGTCCACCGGCTCGTTCGCATCAGTCCCACTGATGAGAAGAAGCGCCGGCAGACGACCTTCGCGGGTGTCGAAGTGCTGCCGGTCCTGCCGAGCGACATCGAGGTGGACATCCGGGACGAGGACCTGCGTGTCGATGTGTACCGGTCGAGCGGTCCGGGCGGTCAGTCGGTCAACACGACAGACTCCGCGGTGCGCATCACACACCTGCCTTCGGGAATAGTCGTCACGTGCCAGAATGAGAAGAGCCAACTCAAGAACAAAGAGACGGCCATGACCATTCTGCGCTCCCGCCTGTACGAGATCGAAGAAGCCAAGCGTCGCGAGGAGATGGACGCGTTGCGAGGCGAGCGCATGGTGATCAGTTTCGGCAGTCAGATTCGCAACTACGTCCTGTATCCGTACCAGCTCGTCAAGGACGTACGGAGCGGAACGGAGACCGGCAACGTCGATGCCGTGCTTGGTGGCGACATCGATGACCTCGTCGTCGGTTTCCATCGCTGGCGTGTTGGCGGCGAACAGGCGGCGGCGGTGGGGAGCGGCTCGTGATTCGCCTTCGCGCAGACCTGCACACGCATACGGTGGCCTCAGGCCACGCCTATTCGACCGTCACTGAACTCGTCGCCGGCGCGCACGCGTCAGGAATCGAGCTGATAGCCGTCACGGATCATGGCCCCAGTGTGCCGCAGGGAGCGCATCCGTGGCACTTCTGGAATCTCAAGGTCGTTCCGAGTGTGTTGGACGGTGTTCGCGTGCTCAAGGGGTGTGAGGCCAACCCGTCGCTTGACTCCGAGAACGGCATCGACCTGCCTGATGATGTCCTGGCTGTCCTTGACTTCGTGTCGGTCGGGTTCCATCCGCTCACGGGCTTCGACGAGCACGATCGTGACAAGAACACGGATGCGCTCGTCAGGGCCATGCGAAACCCGCTCGTCGATCAGGTCACGCACCCCGGGAACGACCGCGAGTTCCCCCTGGACCTCGCCCGTGTGGTGCGAGCCGCTGTGGAGCACTCGGTGATTCTCGAGCTGAACGACCATTCGTTCGCGCCGACATCTGCCCGAAGCGGATCGTCCGACCGTGAGATCCAGTTCGCGCGTGCCGCACGAGATGCGGGGGCTCCGATCGCGATCGGGTCGGACGCACACTTCTGGTTGCATGTCGGTCGATTCGGCTCGGCCCTTGCGGCCGCAGACGACCTCGGAATCCCGGAGGACCTGATCGTCAATCGGGACGCCGAGAGCGTACTCGAGTTCCTGTTGGCGAAGCGACCCCGGCCGCGCCTGGATCTCGGCGGCGTGTGGGACAGCCCGCAGTTGATCTCGGGGGCCGCGCGGTGAGTGCGCTGCGCAGACTGAGCCCCGGCAGAGTTCTTCGTCACCGGCCCGTCCGTGACTACGCCTACATGACTATCGGCCTTGCGTTGACGGCGTTCGCCCTCGATGCGTTCCTGATTCCGAACAAACTGGCTGCCGGTGGGGTGTCGGGGCTCGCCACGGTCATCTATCACCTGGCCAAGGCCCGCGGAATACTGGCTCCCGTGGGCGTTCAGATGCTCATCATGAACGCGGTACTGCTCGCTGTGGCGGTCAGGTACCGGGGGATCCACTACGTCGCCAAGACGATCTTCGGCATCGTAGCCCTCGCCGGCTTCATCGAGCTGTTCGCGCCGTTCACGCCGGCACTGGCGACGGATGACCTGCTTCTTGCCGCGCTGTACGGCGGGGCGGTCGCGGGCATCGGCATGGGCATGGTCTTCAAAGCCGGCGGCAATACCGGGGGCACCGATATCATCGCGCAGCTGTTGTCGCGACGGATATCGCTGGGCGTAGGCCAACTCCTGCTGGCGATCGACGCAGCGGTCACCTTGTTCGCGGGTCTGGTCTTCGGCCCTGAGTTCGCCCTGTACGGTGCGGTAGCGATCTTCGTCAGCGGATCCGTCATCGATCTCGTCCTCGAAGGCCTCAAAGTCGAGAAGGCGGTCTACATCATCTCTCAGGCCGCCGACGATATCGCACGCGCGATCACGACGGAGATGGGCCGGGGCGCGACGTTCATCTCGGCGACGGGAGCATTCACCCGCGAGGAGCGCGGCATGCTGTTCGTGGTCGTCGGCAGACGTGAGATCGATGACCTCAAGGCGATCGTCGCGGCATTGGATAGCCAGGCACTCGTGATAATCTCCGATGTTCACGAGACGATCGGTGAGGGATTCAAGGAGATGGGAGTCTGATGGCAGCACTAGCGCCCGATGCAGTCGCGATAGCAGCGAAGGCGTCACAGATGCGCAGGGACATCGTCGAGATGATCTCTGAGGCGGGTTCCGGCCATCCCGGGGGCTCTCTCTCGGCAGCCGACATCGTCGCTACGTTGTACTTCGGCGTCATGCGGCACGATCCGCATGATCCCTCCATGCCGGAGCGGGATCGATTCGTGCTCTCCAAGGGCCACGCAGCACCGGTGCTCTATGCCGCGCTCGCCGAAGCCGGGTACTTCGGGCGCGACCACCTTGTCACGCTGCGGAGACTCGGTTCGATCCTGCAGGGCCATCCGGACTGCAAGAAGACCCCCGGTGTCGAGGTCTCGACAGGGTCCCTCGGTCAGGGCCTGTCCATCGCCAACGGCATCGCGCTCGGCCTGCGTTCGAACGGCAACGCCGATTCGCGCGTGTACTGCCTGATGGGCGACGGCGAGCTTCAGGAGGGTCAGGTCTGGGAGGCGGCGATGTTCGCGGCGCACGAGGGTCTCGACAGGGTCGTGGCCATGGTCGACTACAACGGGCTGCAGATCGACGGGTCGTGCTCCGACGTCAACGACCTCGGCGGGATCGAGGCGAAGTTCGCCGCCTTCGGCTGGCGCGTCCTCGAAGTCGACGGGCATGACGTGCCCGCCCTTCTCGGCGCCTTCGGCGCTGCTCGCGAGGTCGATGGGCGGCCGACGGTCCTCGTGTGCAAGACCGTGAAGGGCAAGGGCGTGTCGTTCATGGAGAACAACGCTGATTGGCACGGAAGGGCTCCAAGTGTGGACGAGACCGAGTGCGCCTTCGGTGAGCTGTCGTGCGACACCAGGGAAGGGGAGTAGCATGGCGAACCGTGCAACTCGCGAAGCGTTCGGCGAGACGCTGATCGAACTCGCCGATGAGGGAGTGGATGTCGTTGCCGTGGAAGCCGATCTCTCCAAGTCGACGACCACGAGCAAGTTCGCGAGCGTCCACCCCGATCGCTTCTTCAACGTCGGGATCGCCGAGCAGAACATGATCGGAACGGCCGCCGGTCTTGCGGTGGCGGGCAAGGTCGCTTTCACTGGGTCCTTTGCGGTGTTCGCGACCGGCCGCGCCTATGACCAGGTGCGCAACACGGTCTGCTATTCCGGACTGAACGTGAAGCTCGCGCCGACGCACTCGGGAGTCACGGTCGGCCCCGACGGAGGCAGCCATCAGATGCTCGAGGACATAGCCCTCATGCGCGTGCTGCCGGGTATGCGGGTGCTGGTGCCTGCTGACTTCGATGCGGCGAAGGCCGCGCTCCGTGTTGCGGCGACGACTCCCGGGCCTTTCTACGTTCGACTCGGTCGCACCGGCGGACCCCGGATCTACGACGAGGGTTTCGTGATGACCCCCGGCGCCGCCCACGTGCTCCGTGAGGGCACCGATGTGACGATCGCCGCATGCGGCATTCTCGTGTCCGAGGCGCTCAAGGCAGCCGAGGCGCTGGCGGGGGAGGGCGTGAGCGCCGAAGTCATCGACGTGGCGAGCATCAAGCCTCTCGACACGGCGACGATCACCTCCTCGGCACGCAAGACCGGAGCGGTCGTGACCTGCGAGGAGCATTCGATCATCGGTGGTCTCGGGTCGGCGGTGGCCGAGGCTCTCGTGGAGCACGCTCCCGTGCCCATGCGCCGGGTCGGCGTCAACGACGTGTTCGGCACATCCGGTGATCCTGACGAGCTCATGGTGCACTTCGGCCTTACGGCATCCGACATCGTTCGCGCGTGTCACGAGGCCATCTCTGCCCGATAGCCAGTCGGCCTGAGCTGTGCGGTTCGTGTGGAATCGGCGCGCTGCGCGCGTAAGGGCCGTTCCATTTGCTACCATTGTCCACTAGAGTCGGGGCGGCTTGCCCCGGCAGACACTCTCACAGGAAGTGATGCCTCACATGATCAGTATGCGCGGCGTCGAGAAGATCTACCCACCCGATAAGCCCGCGCTCACCGACTGCAACGTTGAGATCGAGTCGGGCGAATTCGTGTTCCTCGTCGGGCACTCGGGGTCAGGCAAGTCGACGTTCATCAAGCTGCTTCAGCGTGAGATTCTGCCGACGAGAGGTCAGATCATCGTCGCAGGCCAGGACGTGGTCCGGCTCAAGAACTGGAAGGTCCCGTACCTGCGCCGCAACATCGGCTGCGTCTTTCAGGACTTCAAACTGCTCCCCAACAAGACCACCTACGAGAATGTGGCGTTCGCTCTTGAGGTCATCGGGCGGTCGCGGCACGTCATCCGTACGCAGGTCCCCGAGGTCCTGCGCCTTGTGGGGCTCGAGGAGAAGACCACCAGCTATCCGGATGAGCTTTCGGGCGGCGAACAACAGCGCGTGAGCATCGCTCGTGCGTTCGTGAACAGACCGCCGATCCTCCTTGCCGATGAGCCCACCGGCAACCTCGACCCGGCTACTTCCCTCGGGATCATGAGCCTGTTCAACCGCATCAACAAGACGGGTACGACGGTTCTCGTGGCGACCCACGATCGAGAGATGGTCGATTCCATGCGCAAGCGCGTCATCGCCCTTGAGAGCGGCCGCGTCATTCGCGACCAGCACCGGGGGGTGTACGGCTATGGGGATTAACCTCGGCTACTTCGCGCGGGAATCATTCACGAACTTCCGCCGAAACTGGGTGATGAGCCTCGGTGCGGTCATCACGATCTATCTCTCGCTCCTGCTGATCGGGGTGTCGCTCGTCGCCGGGGTCGTCTTGACCGAGATCGTGAAGTCGGTCGAGGACAAGGTCTCTGTGCAGGTGTTCCTCAAGGACGGCGCGGCGACGGAAGACGTCCAGGCTCTGCAGGCGTTCGTGAAGACCGACCCCCTGGTCAAGAGTGTTGAGTACACCTCCAAAGAGGAAGCTCTCGTCCGGTTCAAGGAGCAGATGTCTACGAGTCCCGAGATACTCGAGCAGATCGATGACAATCCTCTGCCGGCATCGCTCGACATCGAACTCACGGACCCCCGGGAGGTTGAGTCCGTCGTCGCCAAGGTCAGGGGTAGCGATCTGTTCCTGAAGGTGGCCGACCGTCCGGACGACCCGGAGAAGTCCTTGAAGTACGGCGAGGGCATCGTACGCAAACTCTTCGCGTTCACAAGGATCGTGCGCATGGTCGTGGCGGTCTTCGTGGTCATGCTCGCCGGTGTGTCGCTCATCTTCATCAACAACACCATCCGCCTGGCGATCTACGCGCGTCGCAAGGAGATCGGCATCATGCGGCTCGTCGGGGCCAGCAACTGGTTCATTCGCACGCCGTTTCTCATGGAAGGCGTTCTGCAGTCGCTGCTGGGTGCCGTGCTTGCAATCGCAAGTGTCCTGGTGCTCAGGTCTGCCATTCTTCCGCGCCTGCGTGAAGCCGTACCGTTCCTGCCGGTAGGCATCACCGTTTCAACGATGGTCCAGCTCTCGCTGATACTCACGTTGGCCGGTGTTCTCATCGGTTTGATCGGCTCCGGCTTCGCGCTCCGCAAGTACTTGCGCGTCTAGCCGGCCCCACGGGTCGCCCGAATATGGATCGAAGGTAGCCATGAACCGTGTTCTGTCTCTCGCCGCCGCCGCGCTCGTCGCGGTGGCGCTCCTTGCCGGTGCCTTCGTTGGCGGTGTGCTGACCGGGCGCTCTATCGAGACGTACTCGATCCCCGGTGTGTCCGATGACTACACGGGTCTGGGCTCGAAGCTCGACGAGGTCGTCGAGCTGCTCAATGACGAAGCCCTCGAGCCGTCCGACCCGACATCTGTGACTGCGGGCGCGATATCCGGTCTGCTCATGTCTTCTGGTGACAAGTACGCAGCGTACTTCGACCCGGAGCACTACGCGATGTTCTCCGAGCAGACGGACGGACGCTTTCAGGGAATCGGCGTCAACATCGCTGAGCGAGACGGGGGCGTCTACGTCGTCTCGGTGATCGAGGGTACGCCGGCGGAGGCCGCAGGCCTCAAGGCGGAGGACGAGATCGTCTCAATCGACGGTATCGAGCGTACGACCTGGACTTCCGACGAGGTCGTCAAGCTGGTTCGTGGCCCCGAAGGCAGCATCGTCAAGCTCGTGCTCTATCGCCCCTCGGAAGAGAAGAACGTCAGCTTCTCGATCAAGCGGGCGTCGATCGACATCCCCAACATCGCAAGCCGCATGGAGGGTGACGTCGGGTACATCCGCCTGCTCACGTTCAACGCGCAGAGCTCCAAGGACATCTCCGAGCGCGTCAAGGCCCTTGAAGCAGAGGGTGCCACGGCATTCGTTCTGGACGTTCGCGACAACCCCGGCGGGCTTCTCGACGCTGCCGTGGACGTCAGCTCGTTGTTCATCGAAGACGGTGTCATCGTCACCGTTGAAGGCCGGGACCAGGACCCGGAGGTCTCGCGTGCGCGGGGCCGCACGGTCACCGACAAGCCCCTGGTCGTGCTGATGAACAAGAACTCCGCATCCGCGAGCGAGGTGCTGGCGGGGGCGTTGCAGGACTACAAGCGAGCGACCCTGGTCGGTGAGCAGAGCTTCGGCAAGGGGAGCGTCCAGACCATCGAGCGTCTGTCGTTCGGCGGAGCGGTGAAGTTCACGATCGCCCATTACCTCACGCCCAAGGGCCGCAAGATCAACGATGTTGGCCTGGCGCCCGACGTTGTGGTCGAGATGGACCACGAGCTGCAGGCCAAGCCCGAGACCGACACGCAGCTTCAGAGGGCGCTCAATATAGCCGGCTCGAAGAACTAGCTCTCGCGAGCCACGTAGCTGCCGCGCGTTACTCCTCGTCGTCCTCGTCGTCGCCGAGGAGATAGGGCTCGAGGTCGAACGCGGGCGTTTCGATCAGGCGCAGCTGCCCGCGGGGGAGATCCTCGACCTCTCGGCTCGGGTCGGTGCGCAGGGTGAGCGTCGTGCCGTCGCCGAACAGCTGAACCACGGCGATCTCGTCTTCGGTCGAGAAGTCCAGGTAGCGGAAGCTCGACACGTTCAGGAACAGGCACGAGTTGACGACGATCGTGGACGACTCCGAGTCGAACATGAGCTTGACCAGGGTGGCCGGTCCTTCGTCGATGACTGCGCCGTCCACCTCGTAGACGTAATCGACGGCCTCGAGGGTCTCGAGGGCCCGGATCATGTCACGGGGGTTCGCGAGCGTTCCGCTCCCGATGAGGCAGGGTGTAAGAGGTCTGATGTCTTCCATGGTGATCTCCAGGCCGTGATCGAGGCAGGGACGCCTCGCGCCGATTCTATCATCCCGTACCGCAACGGAATCTGAACGTTACACTAACGTGCGTAGCGAATCCCGGACCCGTGCGCCCGGCGCTCTCGTCCGCTCCGACATCGGAGGAGATACACCCATGGCCAGGCCGAAACGTGTCGCCAACGCCAGGCGGTCAGGCATGATCGTCGGCCGCATCACCATGAACCGCAAAGGCTACGGATTCGTCGAAGCGGCGGAGGGCGACATCTACATTCCCGTGCGCGAGGCTTACGGCGCCATGCACGGAGACACGGTCGGCGTTCGCATCCGTCCGGGCGCGGGCAAGCAGGGACGCAGCGGCTCCGTGGTCAAGGTGCTCGAGCGGGCGAACGAGACGCTCATCGGCCGCTACGAGAAGCATGGGCGTCTCGGAGTGGTCGTTCCCAGCGACCCGCGAATCCTCAATGACGTGTTCGTGGCCGGACCGGACTCCGCAGGGGCGAGGAACGGGCAGATCGTGGTCGTGCGCCTCACGGCCTTCCCATCCAGACACCATGCCGCCCAGGGTGTCGTGGATGAGGTTCTGGGCAACGAGGGCGATCCCGGGATGCCGATCGAGATCGTCATACGACGGCACGGGCTGCGCACCGCGTTTCCCGAGGAGGTCTCCTCGGCAGCGAATGCGATCGCCCCGGATATCGATGGGGCGCTCGCTCAGGCCGACCGCGAGGACATTCGCGACTGGTTCACGATCACGATAGATCCTGCGGATGCGCGCGACTTCGACGACGCGATCACGGTCGAGCGCGTCGATGGCGTGCTGCGTCTGGGCGTTCACATCGCCGACGTGAGCCACTACGTTCCGTGGGACTCGGTCATTGACTCGGAGGCGCGCAAGCGTGCCACCAGCGTCTATCTGGTCGACCGCGTCCTGCCGATGCTGCCCGAGCATCTGTCCAACAACATCTGCTCGCTCAATCCCGGCGAAGACAGGCTGTCCTTCTCAGTCGTCATGGATCTCGACTCGAACGGCGCCGTCACGGGATATCGCCTGTTCCGCTCCGTAATGCGCTCCGACCGCAGGTTCAGCTACGACGAGGTCCAGGGCTGCCTGGACGGAGACGCGTTGTTCCCGGATGCCGAATCGGAACGAGTGATCCGGGAGCTTGCGCGTGCGGCCCGTCTCCTTGGAGAGAGGCGCGTGGCCCGGGGCGGACTCGATTTCGAGACCGTCGAGGCCAAGGTCCGGCTGGCCGAGGACGGGACGCCGCTCGAGGTGCTGCTGCGCGAGCGCACTGACGCGACCAACATGATCGAGGAAGCGATGATCCGGGCGAACGAGGTCGTCGCCGAGCACATGGCGAGGGCGACCGCACCCATGGTCTACCGGATCCACGAGAACCCCGATGCCGACGCACTGTCGCAGGTCGCTGTGATCCTCAAGGAGTTCGACTACCCGATCAAAGACATCCATGGCGCCTCGCCCGCGACCTTCCAGAAGATCGTCCGTTTCGCGCACGACCGCGTCGAGAAGCCGTTGATCAACTCCCTGCTCCTCAGGGCTTTGCAGCGAGCGCGCTACACCGACTACCTCGGCCCCCACTTCGGGCTTGCGAGCGAGGCATACTGCCACTTCACGTCACCGATTCGCCGCTACCCGGACCTGCTCGTGCATCGGCTTCTCGCCGCCCGGTTGACGGGGACGCTCGACGAGCCTGCGATGGCGGCCATGGTCGCGGAGCTGGAGTGGCTTGCCGATCACTGCTCGGTTATGGAGCGAGAAGCGGAATCCGCCGAGAACGAGTCCGTTCAGATCAAGCTCGCGGAACTGATGGCCGAGCACGTCGGGGAGGTCTTCGGCGGGCTGATCACAGGCGTGCATTCCTTCGGGCTGTTCGTGCAGCTCGACAACACCGCCGAGGGGCTCGTCCACGTCCACTCGATGTCTGATGACTACTACCGCTACGATCCGGAGCGGTTCATGCTCGTCGGCGACGATCGGGGTCTCGCATTGCGTCTGGGACAGCGCGTCGATGTCCGGATCATCAGCGTATCGACCGCTGAAGGCCGCATCGATATGGAACTCGCCTGAGGCGCACCCGTTCACTGCGTGCGTCTGCTGCGGCGAACGGGAACATACCTGTGCGAGGCGCGACACGACCACGTTGGCGCGGGTGTCGTCTCGGGATACACTTCATCACAGTCCCATATGCGTTCGAGAGGTGGTTTCATGCGCTCCGAGTCGCTCGACTTCTTCCGCACATTGACAGAGACCGCTTCACCTTCGGGCTTCGAACAGCCCGCTGCACGTGTGTTTCGCGAGTACGTGACGGCATATGCCGATGAGGTCGCGACCGATGTCATGGGCTCGGTGCATGCCGTTATGCGCGGGTCTGATGCCGAGCGCAACGGTGGGCGGGTGAGCGTTATGCTCGCCGGCCACATCGACGAGATCGGGTTGATGGTCACGTACATCATGCCCGAGGGGTTCATCGCGTTTCGCTCCATCGGTGGCGTTGACGAGGCGGTGCTCCCCGGAATGCGCGTCGACGTCCACACGCGCGACGGGGTGCTGCGCGGAGTCCTCGGCAGACTGCCCATCCACCTCCTTGAAGAAGACGAGCGCAAACAGATCACGAAGATGCACAAGCTCTTCATCGATCTGGGAATGCCTGCCGAGCAGGTCAAGGACAAGGTCCGTGTCGGTGACAGCGTGACGTTCGGTGTGGGCTTCGAGCAGTTCGGTGACGGCATGATCGTCTCGCGGGCCCTCGACGACAAGATGGGCGCCTTCATCTGCGCGGAAGTGCTGCGGGTCATCTCCGAGAGCTCGGAGCGGCCCAAGGTCGACGTCATCGCCGCTGCGACCGTTCAAGAGGAAGTCGGCCTGCGGGGAGGCACGACCAGCGCGTACGGACTCGATCCGACCGTTGGGATCGCCGTCGAGGTCGGTCACGCCACCGACTACCCGGATGTCGACAAACGAAAGCACGGCGAAGCCGTGTGCGGCAAAGGGCCCATCATCAGCCGCGGGGCCAACATCAACCCTGCGGTGTTCGAGGGACTGAGCGCGGCCGCGGTGTCTGCCGGCGTCGAGGTTCAGTTCGACGGACAGCCCCGCGGAACGGGCACGGACGCCAATGCCATTCAGATCTCCCGTGGCGGCAAGGCGGCGGGGCTCGTGAGCGTGCCGCTGCGCTACATGCACACGCCCAATGAGACGCTGGCTCTCGCCGATGTCGAGGCGGCGATCGAACTGCTGAGCGCGTATGTCATGGGCCTGGACCCGGACACCGACTTCACGCCCTAGTCACGCTGTCATTCGTGCGTGGTAGGATTTGCGGGCGTCGCTCCCGGATGGGGACGGCGCCCGACGACATGCGAGCGGAACCGATGCTGGAACCCAAGAACATCAGCAAGAACAAGAAGGCCTATCACGACTACTTCGTCGACGAGGTGTTCGAGACCGGGATCGTGTTGACCGGAACCGAGGTCAAGTCGCTCAGGGAGCGCGGTGCTTCGCTGCGCGATTGCTTCGCCACGATCAGGCGGGGCGAGGCGTGGCTCAACGGTCTGCACATCCCGCCGTACTCGCATGGCAACCGCTCCAACGTCGATCCGGATCGCCAGCGCAAGCTGCTCATGCACAAGAAGGAGATACGCTACCTCGCGGGCAAGACCGCGGAGCGCGGACTCACCCTCGTGCCGCTGCGGCTCTACTTCGATGCGAACAACCGGGTCAAGCTCGAGATTGGCCTTGCGCGTGGCAAGAAGCTGTTCGACAAGCGAGCCACGATCGCCGATCGCGATCAGAAACGCGACCTCGAGCGCGCGTTGCGCGAGCGCAACAAGCAGTAGTTTCAGTCACTCCTCGGCAAGCCTATGCGTGAGGGTGTATCCTGGGTATCCGGCCCACCGGTGGGCCGATCGCACTTTGACACCGAACGGTGTCGCCACGTGGGGGCGACCGGTTTCGACACGATAGGCCTGAGGGAAGAAGCAGGTCGAGGTCGCCTTACCTCGTTAAACAGGGGCAAAAGTCGACAAGCGTCGACAATGATTTCGCACTCGCTGCCTAAATAGAGCAGCGACGCCGAACCGGTGAGAGTCCCCGTCACCGGTGTAGGCGCCAATTCAGGGGACTGCCACGACGGACGCGGGCTGCATGACGTCGTGAAAGACCGGACAGCCATGGTTCGAGCGCAGCGGGTCGCCAGGTCGCGCTCGCGCCGAGACCTCTCTGGCGACTGAGCCTGGAGATGCTTCCCAGGGGTGTGTCGTGCACGCGAGTTCGACTCTCGCCGCCTCCACCATACCTATCGCGGGCCGTGTCCCGGTCCTGTTCGGCCCGTAGGGCGTCGCGCCTTGCGGGCCGTCGTGCGTTTTGTGCCCGGCGCAGGCGGGAATCATCTGTGCGGACAGACCGGCGCCTGTGTCGTGTGTGGAGGGTGTGGCGCGCATGAACGAGATGAACTCTGACGGCGATCGTACCGCCGCAGAACCTGACCCCACCGGGGTTCGGCACAGTGCGATGCGCAGGTTCGTGGACGGGCTCTCGATTCCGGCGTGGCTGACGAACTCGGCCGGTGAGATCGCGTACGTCAACGCCGAGTGGGCGCTGTTCACCGGACATGCCCCCAGGGAGGTCACGGAGCGGGTCTTCCTCTCGGATGTGCTCGCAGACGACCGGGCATCGTTGCTGCATGCTCTCAACACGGCGGTGCGCAACAAGGCGGCTATGCGCTTCGACTTCCAGCTTCGCCGCTCGGATGGCCAGTACCGGTGGATCAGCGCATTCGGAGGTTTCTACGGGGACCCCGACGGTTCGGGCGGAATGGCGTGTATGTGCATCGATCTGACCGAGCGCCGCCAGCGCGAAGAACAGCTCGCGTACATGGCTACCCACGATTCGCTGACCGGGCTCCCCAACAGGCGCATGTTCGAGCATACACTCGAACGCGCCGTCTCGCGCGCGAAGCGGGGGACGGTGAGTGCGCTGCTCGTTCTCGACATCGACAACTTCAAGTCCTACAACGATGCGCTCGGACATCTTGAGGGCGATCAGGCTCTCGCCAACTTCGCGCTGCTGCTTCAGCGCCACGTGCGGGCCGGCGATCTGCTCGCCAGAATCGGCGGCGACGAGTTCGCGGTGCTGTTCGAGGGAACGGCCGTCGAGGAGGCGGTGGACATCGCCGAGCGCATGCGTGTCGCGGCATCGCACGAGGAGTTCGTCGCTCACGCCCGCGTTCACGAGCTCTCGCTGTCTGCCGGGCTCGTGCCCGTGGATGGCACGCGAGATGGCAGGGCGGTCTTCGATCTGGCGGATGCCGCGATGTACCGGGCGAAAGAACAGGGTCGCGATCAGGTCGTCGTGGGAGCCGCAAACGGAGATGCAGCCAATCATCCCGAGCGTCTCGCGAGCAAGGTGCGCGTCGCGCTGGCCGAGGAGCGATTCGTACTCCACTTCCAGCCTGTCGTGCACTTGGCCGACCAGAGCGTCGCGTACTACGAATCGCTGGTGCGGATGGTCGAGCCTGATGGCACTCTCGTGATGCCGGGGGGTTTCCTGACGGCCGTCGAGCGACTCGGCCTCATGCCCCGGCTTTCGCGGCTCGTCATAGCCCAGGCGCTGAGCGCGCTGGGAACTCACAGGACCGCCACCGTTTCGATAAACCTCTCGGCAGGCGATCTGGCGGACGACTCGCTGCCTGCCTTCGTCGACGAGCTTCTGAGCGCCGGGAGCCTGGATCCGGCACGCCTTGTGATCGAGATGCCCGAGACCGCTGTTGTGGCCGACATGGCGTCGGCCGGCTCGTGGATTGAGCGACTCAGCCGCAAAGGGGTCCGCTTCGTTCTCGATGACTTCGGGGCGGGTCTCGGCCTTTTCGGCCTGCTCAAGGAACTGCCGTTCGACGAGGTCAAGCTCGACGGATCGATTATCGCGGCGTTGTCGGCCAATGGCGACAACTCCGCCTTCGTCGAGGCGGTGCGTCACCTCATCGAGGCGCAGGGACGCGTCGCTGTCGCGTCGTGGGTCGAGAGCGCGGAGCTCCTCGATCGCGTGCGGGGCGCAGGCTTCGAGCTCGGGCAGGGCTACCATATCGAGGTACCCTCGGGGGACCTGGGTGCGCTCATCGAGCGTTACGGCTAGCCGACGGCTCCCGTGGACAGCGCGCATATCGGCTAGAATCTCGGGGATACCGCGATTCTGGAGACGCATGCCTCACGTACGCCGCTACGGTCTGAGTCCCGCAGAATGGGCCTCGGCCCGCGAGACGATGCACCACACGCTCATAGAGGTCGCCCGCGAGCGGCGCACCATCACCTACGGGGATCTCGCACGTGTCGCCACGGGCGGCCGGCTGTCCGCCCGGTCGGGAGGACTCATGGCGCTTCTGGACGAAGCGTGTTCCGCCGAGGAGTCCGGAAGAGGCCTCGTGCTCGCGTCTGTCGTGGTCCGACAGGACACCGGCGTGCCCGGGGACGGCTACTTCGCCTGGTTCGCGGCTGCAGGCCGTGATGTCTCGGACCGGTTCGGCCTATGGGGCACCGAGGTGTCCCGCGTCTATGATGCCTACACCGCCGATCAAGGAGTTGCCACGTGAAGGACCTTATCGCCGAGCTGCCCCCATACCTCAAGTACGTGCTCGGGACGATGGTGCCCTGGCTGGAGCTTCGCTGGACCGTTCCGCTGGCCGTCGGGGTCGGTGAGCGCGGCTATCTCCCGCTGATCTGGCTCGTCAACGTCCTCGTGTTCTTCCCGACCTACTTCATCCTTCAGTGGGTCTATCATCTGATTCCCGAGGGCACATGGCTCCATCGCAAGCTGGAGAGAGCTCGTTCGAAGGCCCACCCGCTTGTCGAGAAGTACGGCGTCGTCGGACTCGCGGTCTTCGTAGCGGTTCCACTCCCGGGCACCGGCGCCTACTCCGGATCCCTCGCAGCGTGGCTCCTCGATCTCGAGTGGCACAAGGCGTTCCTCGCCGTCGCGCTCGGAGTGACGGGGGCGTTGTGCATCGTGTGGGGCCTGTCCGAGCTGCTCCGCATGGGAGTCGGCCTGTTCTGACGGGGAGCGCGGTGAACGACAGCGCGACGGAGCGCGTCTCACGGGCCCTTCACGGGGAGCCGGTCGTTGTAGCCGGGATGACCTACGTCCCGGCCATGGTGCTGACCGGCATCACCTGGGGCGCCGGTCACTCCGGGATCCCGCTCGTGGACGCCGCATGCAGCGCGATGGCTCCCGACTTCGTATTCGTTACCGCCGAGGAGCCATGGTCGGCCCGAGCGGCGCACCTGCTCGCGGAACAGGGCGTTGCTGTCATGTGGTCGGTCACCGGACCGTTCGGTCGTGCGGCCGACCGGCTTGGCTGGAGCGAGGTGCTGCGGCTGAGCGCGCATCGACAGTCCGTCTTTGCGGACGTGCTTGACGAGGGTCTCCCGGCCATCCGCACGGAGGTCCGGTCAGGGCTGGACCTCGGCGTGACGGCGGTCGTGATCGCTGATGATCTCGCGGCGGCGTCCGGCCCGCTTCTCGCCCCCGATATCGCGCTGACGGAGATAGTCCCGCGTTGTGCGGTCGCCGTGGACCCGGCCGCTGGGCGCGGCGTGCCCACAGTGTTCCATTCGGATGGCGATGTGCGCCCGCTCTTGACCGCGCTCGTGGGGGCGGGGTTCTCGGCCGTTCATCCCGGCGGCCTTGATTCCGATGACCTCGCCGCCCATCTCACAGCTGCCCGCAACAGCGGACTCGTCACCCTCGGAGGGCTCCCGGCCTCGGCCCTGCGGTCGGGCCCGGCACCAACGGAGCAGGCCGTGACCGCTGCGCTGATCGCTTCGCTTCAGGGTGGCCTGCTTGTGGCCGACGATGGCGGCATATCCACCACGAACGAGCTCTCGGCGTTCGTATCGGCGCTGGCGGCCGTGCGCGGTGCACGAGGCTGAGACTCCGGGCTTCGCGCGGTGACACCCGGAGTGCTTCCGTATACGATGTGACGGCTACTGCGGGAGGAGATCGGAGATCTGTGTCCAGGGTGACCGAATGCACGGTGGCGGCTATCGAGCCGTTCGTGGGACGTATGGCGGCTGACACATGCGTACGCGCCACAGCGCTTTCCCTCGGAAAGACCGCAGATGCTCTCGACGCTTCGGATCTCCCTGCGATCACGCAGAGCATACGCCGCCTGCTTGCGCCCGTGGCCTCGGTCGCGACGATCGAGGGACTGATCGAGGGCGTGGTTCGCTCCTGCGAGCACAGCTCTTCGTCGACGTGAGCCGATAGCGCCTCAGCCGCGTGGGACCACTGGGGATAGGACGCCCTAGCCGTCCGCGAGCAGCTCCTCCACCTCGTTCATCACCTGAGGGTGCACCGCGCCCGGCCCGCCATACACGTCGACGAGATCGATCAACAACCGATGATCGCCGATGAACTGTGCAGCTGCGGGGCTCAGTGAGGCTGGTTGCGTCAAGAGCAGGACGCCGCCGAAGTGACCCGCCAGCGCCCCGCCGGCGAGGGCGTCGGGATAGTCCGTTCCCGTTGCGAGACCGATATACGCGGGGGTGCTCCATCCTTGTGCGACACCGTGTGCGGCGACGGCCGCCGCCGTGCGGTAGCGGTCGGTGCCCCATACCCGGGTGACCGTGCCGGAGAGCATCGAGTCCAGGGTGAAGAGGGTGGCATCGCTCACCGCACCGGGTCCGCCTGCGAGCACGCCTTCAGAGATGCCGAGGGCGCTGATGCCCGCCTGGGTCGCTGCCGGCACGGTTCCCGGCTTGATCAGAAGGACCGGGAGAGCGGCACTTGCTGCAAGCGGTGAGACCGACACCGCATCGGCGAAGGTGTCTCCTCGGACGAAAAACGCAGAATCAGGGGTGGCTCCGAGCGCGAGCATCTTCTCGGCGATGAGTCGCGCGGTATCGTAGCGGTCGGTTCCCGCGAGACGCGTAACGCTGAAGCCGGCAGCCTGTATCGAGGCGGCGCCCTTGTCCGACACAGCACCGGTTCCACCGACCACGATGACATCTGAGGCGCCCAGCCGCTCGAGCTCATCGATGACTGCGGTGGAGACGGAGCCGCGTACGAGGATCATCGGGCTGTCGAGGGCACCGGCGAGACCGGAAGCGGCAAGAGCGTCGGGGAAGTTCATCGCAGTCGCCACGACCGCTGTCGTGACACTCGAATCCTGCCACCCGGACTGCGACACCCGCAAGGCGGTTTCGACGCGGTCGGCCCCCTCGAGGCGGCCCGTCGCGCGTTCGCCCTGCGGCACGTTCGTCTTCTCGGTCGACCGTGGGCCGACGTTGCCCGCAGCGTCCGCAGCGCGCACTTCGTAGCTGTACTCCACACCGTTCTCGACCGCGTCGTCGGCGTAGCCGGTGGTGTCAACGGAGGCGATCAGGTGCTTCACGGGCGTGAAGTACGGCGAAGGGGCCTGCAGCTGCCATCGATACACGTGGTACGCGACCACCGCGGTGTTGTCGGCAGCTGTATCCCATGTGAGCTGAGCCGAGTTGCTGCCCGGTGTGATCGTAAGACCGGTGACGCGCGCCGGAGGGATGAGTTCCGCACCACCGATCGCCAGATCGACGTCGGCTACAGAACCGGTGTCGATGTCGTCGCCCGGCACCCAGGCGCTCTGGTTCAACCGAACATCGCACAACGTGTTGATGGGAGCGGTGAATCGGAAGTCTCCGGCGGTTCCTGCGGGGCCGTAGTCCTCGTTGTCGACTACTCCGTCAGCGTCGCCATCGACCTGGTCTGCTTCGGTCTTACGCAGTGCGAAGACCTCTGAAGAGGCAGTGGCGGAGGTAAGCTCGGCGCGCTTCGCCGCGGTCGCGCCTGTGGCGATGCCGTTGTGAACCCATACACCTGCCGTCTTCATGTCGATGACGCTCACAACGGGCAGGATGTTCGAGTTGTATGTGGAGCCGCCCGCGGTCGGATGCAGAGAGACCATGAGGCGGTAGGTGCCGGACAGACGTTCGTCTCCGAACTTCGCGTACACCCATGTGTAGGGGATGTTGCCGCTCGAGTCGGTCTGCACCACCGGGAATTCCGCCCATGACGATGCCTCCTGGATCCACCGGTTGGTTGCGGGGTCGTAGGTGAACCCTCTGTTCGTCCCCGGAGATGGGGTCGTGCCGACAGTGAACCTGACCTTGAGGTTGTATGTCGTGTCGGGTGCGAGACCGGCGGTTGCGTTGAACCTGAACCCGAGCGGTGTGTGGTCGTTGGGGGTGTACTTGATAGCATCGCCGACGTGCGCTCCGCCGGTGAATGCGGTGGCAGCAGCGAGGGTTCGTGATGGTGATACTCCTGCAAGCAGTGCCACGCCGAGCACGAGGGCTATCAGATGATTGACTCGTCGGGCTGCTCGCATCTCGGTCCTCTCCCACGCACATCGGATGTGTGCATCATACCCATTGCCGGGCGCCCGGCGCCGGGCCTGAACGCTACACTGATCGAGTCGCCGTACGACGGCGATCCACCGAAGACAGGAGAAAGTGAATGAACGCGCCATACCACATGCGCCGGGACGATCGGCGCATCGCGGATCCCGTGGAGGTCGACCGGATCCTGCGTCAGGGCCGTTTCGTCACGCTCGCCCTGGCCCGCGCCGACGAGCCGTACGTGGTGACGCTCAGCTACGGCTTCGACGACGCTGCGCGCATCCTCTACTTCCATGTCGCGCACGAGGGCCTCAAGCTCGAGTTCATCGCATCCAATCCGCGCGCGTGTGCATCAGTCATACTTGACGAGGGGTACGTGACGGGCGAGTGCGAGCACGCCTTCGAGTCGGTGGTGATGCGTGGGAGCATGCGCCGTGTGGAGTCGGCCGATGAGAAGACCCACGCGATCCATACCCTCGTCAATCACCTGGAAGATGATCCCTCCGGGTTCTGGCGGTCGCGCCGGTGGCAACTCGGGCAGCGCATCGACGGGTTCACTGCGCTTGCGTTCGAGATCGACTCCATCGACGCCAAGCGGGGCAGGTGAGGGCGGTCACTCCGCGATCTCGACCGGAGTCCCCAGAGGAATAGCGTCGAAGAGTTCGAGGACATCATCGTCGTCGAGGGCGATGCAGCCCGCCGTCCAGTCGCCACGCCCGGATCCGCCGCCGTGGATCATGATCTCTCCGCCCAGCGCCGTGTTCCATGGAGGCTGACGGAATCGACGAAGAGCGTCGATGATCGTCCGGTAGTCGCGCTTGCCGATCAGCCCGGCGTCCAGCCCGCGCTGCGCGTGCACGGCCGTGGGGTACGAGAGTCCGAGTGCCCGCGTGTGGTGTGATTCGGGGTTACGGGTGCACACGTAGAACTCCCCGACCGGTGTCGTGCGGTCGCCCTCGCGTTCCTTGTCGCCCGTCGGCGAAGACCCCAGTGCGATGCGGTAGGTCTTGACCGGCCGGTCCCCGGAGATCACGACGAGCGAGCGACGAGACTTCTCGATTCGAATCGCGGGATTCACGAGCACCGGGGGCAGGGAGAATGTGTCGCTGTCGGCGATGCGTGGCGGGGACTGATCATCCCCGGTCGCGTCCGGGGCGGGCTCATCGTCCTCGCGGTCCGTGGGTTCGCCGGTACGCGTGCCGGCAATCGCGACGAGCGCGATGAGCGCCGCCGCGAGCAGGCCTGCGATAGCGAGCGTGCTCCTGCGCATCGCTCCTCCTCCTTGAGACACAGTGTAACCGAGGAAAAGCGCGTGGTGACAGTGCCCCGAAGCGCGGCCCAACGTCCTTTTTCCCCCCACTCCTTCGTGCTAGGATTGAGCGTGCGCGCCGCACCGTTCGCGACGTGCGTTTCCTGCTACTTGACGCCCACATCCACCCGTGGGCTACATACAGGTCTCGGAGGGACTCACGTGGCGCTCGAGGGTAACCTCAAGGACTTCTCGCTTGAAGACATGTTCCGGCTTCTGGCGTCTGGCTCCAAGACCGGCACGTTGCTGTTGGAGCGCCCTGACGCCGAAGGGAAGGTCTGCTTCAAGAAGGGCCGTGTCTTCTTCGCGTCGAGCAACTGGAACCGTGAATCGCTGGGACGGCGTCTGGTCAAGGCCGGAGTGATAGCCGAGAAGCAACTCAGGCAGGCCCTGGGCCTTCAGAAGATCCAGAAGAAGGAGAAGGCCAACCGGCGTCTCGGTCAGATCCTGATTGACGAGGGCTACCTCGATTCGAAGGTGCTCGAAGGGTTCATCCAGGATCAGATCAGCGACACGCTGTTCGATCTGTTCCGGTGGGACGATGGCGAGCTCCGCTTCGAGCCCGATGCGACATGCGAAGACGAGGACATCGGCATCTCAGTGTCGGTCGAGAACATCATCATGGAGTCCTCGCGCCGCCTGGAGATGTGGGACAAGATCCGTCAGAAGATCCCCAGTCTTGAGACGCGGTTCGTCATGGCGAGTGCGCCTGGCGACAAGTCCATGGAGATCCACCTCAAGCCCAGAGAGTGGATGCTGCTGTGCTATCTGCATGGCGGCCGTACGGTGCGGGAGCTTGTCGAGCTCACAGGGTACAACGATTTCGAAACGTCTAAGATCCTCTTCGGCATGTATGCTGCAGGGCTGATAGAGAAGCTTGGATCCCCCGACGAGCTCGACGCTCCGGAATAGGGCGGCACCATGGCCCAGCACGGCGAAAGCCTCTCAAAGGATCTGACGCCGCAGGAGTTCAAGCGCTTCCGCGACTATATCCACCAGCATTCCGGGATCTACCTCGAGGAGCAGAAGACCGATTCGCTGAGAATCTCGCTCATCACTCGTGCGACGCGGTTCTCGTTCCCGTCGCTCGACGAGTACTTCAAGCTGCTGACCACGGATGAGGACGAGTTCAAGGAGTTACTGAATCTCGTCACCATCAACGAGACCAGTTTCTTCCGCTTCCCGCAGCAGTTCGAGGCGATGCGCAAGTTCGTGATCCCCGAGATCATCGAGAGCAAGTCCGTCTCCAACAAACAGTTCAGGGTCTGGTCTGCCGGGTGCTCTACCGGTGAGGAGCCATACACGATCGCGATGACTCTGCTCGATTCGGGCATCGAGGGGCTCGGCTACCGCATGGAGGTGCTGGGAACCGACGTCTCGACGAATGCCCTGATGAGGGCCAAGGAGGCGGTCTATCCATCGCGCGCACTGCATAACATCCCGCAGTCGGTCTCGAGCCGGTTCTTCGAGGCGACGCCCAAGGGACATCGCGTGTCGGAACGAGCTCGCAAACTCGTCACGCTTCAGTATCACAATCTGATCCAGGAGCCGTATCCGCTCGCCCTCATGGGCAACTGGGACATCATCTTCTGCCGCAACGTCACGATCTACTTCAGGCTGGATTCGACCCGCCGCGTCGTGCAGAACTACTATGATTCGCTCAACCCCGGCGGCTACCTCTTCATCGGCCATTCGGAGACGCTCACCAGCATCTCCGACAAGTTCGAGCCGGTCGAGGTCGGCGGCGTGTTCCTCTATCGCAAGGCCAAGCACAAGACATTCGCCTTCAACGACGTTCTGCAAGAGCGCGAGCGCGAGCGCCGTCAAGCGCGCAGCAGACGCGCCGGCGAGCCGATCGCAGGGACGAGGCGCAGTACTTCGTCGCCGCAACATCCGCAGCGCACGCGTGTTCCCGCCTCGCGGGTCGCTGCCGCTGACGCTGCGCGCGAGCGTGATGGCTACGTCCGGGAGATGCTCGACGTGGCTATAGCAGCGGCGCGAACCGGCGAACCGGCGGCGGTGCTCGCCGCGGTCGAGCGCGTGCTCTCCGAGGATTCGGACTGTGCCGAGGCGTATCTCCTGGCAGCGCACGCCCATGCCGACACCGGGAACCTCGACGCCGCGTTCGGAGAGTGCCACAAGGCACTGGCGATCGACCCTCTGCTGGCCGGCGCTCGATATGTCCTCGGGATGATCCACCTGCGTCGGAGCGAGCACATGGAGGCTCTCTCGGAGTTCAAGCGAACGATCTACACGGACTCGGGCTTCGTTCTTGCGCACCTGAATCTGGCGAACCTGTACCGCGCTCAGGGCGCGATGGAGGACGCGTGCAGGGAATACGAGCTCACGTTGCGCACGTTGTACGAGAACCCTGAAGGCGAGTGGATCGACTTCATGGGTGGCTTCAAACCCGACCTGCTTGCAAAGACCGTGGAGCGTAGTCTGATAGAGTGTCGAAAGAGCGTATAAGATGCCTAAAGCCGCACGTCGCATAGGGCGATAAGACGTGTACAGGCGTCCGCGTGACGCAGAGGGGAGTACGGAATGGCCAACGCTCGGATTCTTGCGGTAGATGACAGCCCGACCATCCTCGAGATGATCAAGGCGATACTCATCGCCGGGGGGTACGAAGTGATCACCGCTTCGGACGGCGCCGAGGCGCTCGAGACCGCGCGCGCCGAGATTCCCGATCTGATCCTGCTTGACGTCATGCTGCCGAAGCTCGACGGATACCGGGTGTGTCGTCTGCTCAAGTTCGATCAGAAGTACAAGGGCATACCCATCATCATGCTCACGGCAAAGACCGAGGAGCAGGCGATGGCGACCGGAATCCGCACGGGAGCGAACCAGTATCTGACCAAACCGATCGAGCCCGAGAGGCTCCTCGCCGCCGTGGCCGAGGAGCTCCAGAAGGTCCAGGGGTAGGACGGCGTGCCAGAATCGACCACAACGCGCCTGCTCGATGCGCTGGCTACGGCCGGCTTGCTCACAGTCGAGCAGATCGGCGCAGTCAATGACGCTGCCACTTCGTCCGGTGTCACAGTCGGCGAGGTTCTGGTGCAGCGCGGGTTGGTTGCGCCGGCAGACATAGAGAACGTCATGGAGGAGGAGCTCGGTATCCCCCGGGTCGATCTGACAAGCTACGCGCCGGACGACGATGCGCTTCTGCTTGTTCCGGTCGATACCGCCCGGGCCTATGGCGTGTTGCCGCTCTTCGAGATCGAGGGGATGCTCACGGTCGCCGTCGGCGGTCCCATGGAAGCATTCAGAATCGACGATCTCGCGGCCGCGCTGGGGCTCGAGATCGAGGTTGTGCTCTCCGATCTGGAGTCCGTGCTCGAGGCCATCGGGCAGTACTACGTCTCGGCTGCTCCGGTCCGGGAGGGCGAGGACGCGCCTGCCCGTGACGGCGCATTCGGCGTCGAAGCAGATGCCGGGTCGGGGGGCCTCGACACGCTGGATCCGACGGCCCCCGCGTTGATCACCGCCGATGCGATTCTGGGCGAGGAGCCGGTGTTCGATGTCGCCGACTTCTTCGAGGCCCCTGTTGTCGACGATGCACCTGCGGTCGCGGAGGTCCCGCTGGATCTCGTGACCTTCGAGTCCGTTGCCGATATCTCACCGAGTCTCGAAGAGGTCGTCGAGACGGTTGCTCCTGCGGGTCCTCCCGCGATCGACCTGGACGTGCTTGCCGTCGCTGACGCTCGCAGGGTCTCCGTTCTTGTGTCCGAGATACTCGAGCACGCTGTGGGCAAGGGCGCGAACCGTATCCACCTGCTGCCCTACAAGGAGGACTTCTTCCTTGTCTACCGCGTCGGCGGGCGCCTTGAGAAGATCGCGAGCGCACCGCTGTCCATGCAGGGCGCGCTGGTCGACGGGTTCAAGTCCTTCGCCCGACTGTCCTCGGTGCAGTCCTTCAGGCCCGCGCTCGGCCGTGTGAAGGCACGGATCTCCGAGCAGGACTTCGTGGTCACGTTCTCGGCCGTTCCCACGATCGCGGGACAGCGCTTGGTTCTCTCTCTCGGGGCCGAGAAGCCCGCTCCGCGCGACCTGTCTGCGCTCGGCATCAACGAGGCCGAGACCCGGGCCCTGTACGCCATGGTCGAGCGCGGCCGGGGGATTCTCCTCGTTGCCGGCCCGGTCGCCGGCGGTCGTTCCTCTACGTACTACGCGTTGCTCCAACATGCGGCGCAGGTCGGCAAGACGGTCTACTCCGTGGAGCGTTCAGTCGAGTACGAGATCCCGGCGGTGGCGCAGGTGCTGGTCAACCCCGGGGCTCCCGTGGGCGCCGAGTCGTATTTCGCGGCGGGGATGCGTCAGGACACCGACGTCGTCGCCATCGACCAGATGCAATCCGTCGAGGACGTCCATCTCGCCATCGAAGCAGCGGGCCTCGGCAAGTTGGTTATCGCCACCTTCTCGGGTGCCGATATCGTCTCCGGGGTCCGGCGCATGCTCGACCTGGGCGCTGAGCCGGTGTCACTCGCGGCCGCTTTGACTCTCGGAGTGGGCCAGCGGCTCGTGCGCGTGAACTGCCCACACTGCTCCGCCGAGCGGTTCTCCGAGCTCACGGCCGCCATTCCGGGGGCTGAGCCCGGGATGCCGAGTGTGTCGGGCGCGGGCTGTCCGTCATGCGGGAACACCGGGTTCCAGGGTGCGACCGGCGTATTCGAGGTCTTGCCATTCACCGAACAGGTTCGTAGTCCCATAGCCCGCGGCGCATCTGCAGACCAGATCGGTGCGGCTGCGCGGGCGGCCGGAATGCGTCCGATGATCGCTTCCGGACTCGCCAAGGTGCGCGAGGGACTTGTGAGCCCCGAAGAGCTGAACCGCGTCCTGCGGTTCACCGAGTAGGCCGCCATGAGTCCGCGCAAGAAACCAGATGCACAGACACCGGCCACCGGCGATGACGCAGTTGCGGGGGGCCTGTCAGTCGACATCGGGGAGCTCACCGTCGAATCCGAACAAGCCGAAGGCGGCACACGCGTAGATCAGATGGTCACGTTTCACCTCGCGGGACAGCGGTACGGGTTGCCCATCGCCAAGGTGCAGGAGATACAGCAGATCGTCGCATTCACCGGAGTGCCGAGCGCCGGGTCCGCAGTCATAGGCATGATCAACCTGCGAGGTCAGGTGATTCCCGCGATCGATCTGCGAGCGCTCTTCGGGCTGCCTCATCTGGACTACCACCTCGATACCCCCATGGTGATCTGCAGGGTGGAGGGGCATATGGTCGCGCTCGTCGTGGATGAGGTCGAAGACGTCATCAACCTACCCGAGGGCTGCATGTCGCCGCCGCCGGGCATGCACGCGCTGGCATCGAAGATGATCGGCGTATGCCGGCTCGAAGCTCAGTTGGTCTTCCTGCTCGACGTTGATCGCCTGGTCGCGCCCGTGGACCTGGGTCAGGAGTGACGAGACGCCATGGCCGAGACAACTGACACCGGGAGAATCGTGCCCTCGATCGCCGAGGTGCTGCAACGTCGCGCGGAGTCGCTTGCGCTTGAAACTGGCGAAGAGGGCGCGAACGACCTGATGGGCGTCTTGCTGTTCCGTCTGGCCGACGAGTGGTATGGCGTGCGTGTCGAGGACGTGCGCGAGATCTACCAGGAGTACGACATCACGCCGATTCCCTGTGTGCCTGCGTTCATCCTCGGCGTCGTCAATATCCGTGGCGAGATAATCTCGGTGACCAACCTGGCGGCGCTCATGCGTCTTGGGGCGTTGACCGTAGCGACCGACAGCGCGCCCGCGATCATCGTTCATAACGGGGAGGTCACCACGGCCGTCGTCGTGGACGAGATCGCGGACATCGCCGACGTACCGCGAGACTCGGTGGAGCCGCCGGTCTCGACCATGGACAAGGCTCAAGCGGAATTCATCGCCGGCTCACTGTACATTGGAACCCGGCTGGTTGGACTCGTCAATGTGGACCGCGTACTGCAGCCCGTCGGTTTGGACTAGCGGCCTCGTAGGAGGATTCGGATGAAGAGACTCATCGATTTGGTTCGCAGCAGGTTCCTGTACAAGTACTCGCTGGTGAACGCGGCCATCATTGTGGTGTTCCTCGTCGCGCAGTGGGCCGTTGCGTGGTTCCTCTTCTCGGAAAGGCTGTCGGACCAACCTGATCTTGCGCGCGACCTCATGTGGCTCGCGTTCGCGATGGTAGGTTTGGGCGTCGCCTGGTTCGGACTCTTCCTCTCGGTCGGGGCACGCTTCATGCGCCCGCTCGACCATGTGGTGGAAAGCGTCAAGGCCGCCTGCCAGGGCGAGATCGGCATAAAGGTCGACCTCGACTCGCCTGACGAGTTCGGCGTGCTCGCGAAGTCCTACAACCAGATGCTCGACCTGATCGTCTATCTCATCCGGCAGACCCAGGAGTCCTCAAGGCGTCTGGCGCAGTCCTCCTCGGAGATCCTCTCTGCGACGGAGCAGCAGGCGTCGGGCGCGGCGGAGCAGGCCGCGTCGATCAGCCAGACGACCGCTACGATGGAGGAGCTGGCCGCGACGTATCGTCAGATCGCGGACAACGCGAACCAGGTCGTGAGCATGGCCGAGGCCTCTCTCGGCAGTGCCGAGACCGGCCAGCAGGCTGTCATGAACACGCTGACCGCCATGGAGGACATCAAGACCCGCAGTCAGACCTCGGCGAACAAGATCCTCTCGCTTGGCGAGCGCAGCCAGCAGATCGGGCAGGTCCTCGATATCATCAACTCCATCGCGGACCAGACCAAGATCCTCGCGCTCAACGCTGCCATCGAGGCTGCCCGCGCGGGAGAGGCGGGCAAGGGCTTCTCTGTCGTCGCGATCGAGATCCGCAAGCTCGCGGAGTCCGTCGTGGACTCCACAGGCGAGATCGGACAGATCATGACCGAGATCCAGGGGGCCGCGAACGAGCTCGTGATAGCGACCGAGCAGGAGCTCAAGCAGGTTCAGGGCGGCGTCGACCTGGCGCATTCGACCGGTGACTCGCTCGAGCAGATCCTCGAGATGATCGAGCAGACGACGGTCGCCGCCAAGGAGATCTCGGCAGCGACGCAGCAGCAGAAGAGCGCGACTGATCAGGTGGTCAAGGCGATGCGCGAGGTCGCAGCCGTCGCCCAGCAGACCGCGGCCGGGGGCCGTCAGGTGGCCGCCTCGGCCGAGCAGCTCTCGGGCATCGCCAAGGAGTCCTCGCAGGTTGGCTCGGCGTTCAGGATCGTCGGATAGCGAGGGCTCGACAAAGGAGTCGCACATGGTCGAGTTCGACCGCAGCGTGTTCATAGCGAAGTTCCAGGAAGAGGCGCAGGACCTCCTGCAGCGTCTCAACGAGTGCGTGATCACCCTGGAGGCGGAGCCTGACAGCCGCGAGCTCATCGACCAGATGCTGCGCGACGCGCACACGCTGAAGGGCTCGTCGCGGATGGTCGGCCTTCTTGACATCTCGGACGTCGCTCACCGCCTCGAGGACATCATGGTCAAGATTCGCGATCGGGAGCTTCCGTACACCACTGAGATGAGCGACTACTTCTTCGAGGCGCTCGATGCGATCGTCTATCTGGCGGACAACAGGGGGGACAACGAGGGCGGCGTACTCGATCTGCCGGGCTTGCAGGAACGGCTCGCGGCCGTTGCGGCAGCGGGGCAGGTCGAACCGTCCTCTGTGAACCTCCCGTCGCCGTCGCCGTCGCCGTCGCCGTCGCAGGCGCCCGAACACGCCTCGGATCAAGACCCCGGTGAGCATCCCGAGGACGACGCGAGCGGCGATGATGAACATCATGACGCCGACGAGCCCGCAGCGGGTGCATCGGCGGAGACGAAGGCGCTCAAGAAGGTCCACGCCGCGACGATTCGAATCCGCACGAGCCAGGTAGACCAGATCCTCAACCTCATCAGCGAAGTGGTCATCTCGCAGATCAAAGAGGAGCAGCGCTCGGTAGAGCTACGCCATGGCGTCAACGAGATGAACGAGGTCTGGCAGACATGGCTGCGTCTGAAGGCGACACTCGGCTCGTTGTCACTACCTGAGGAGACGGCGCTTGCGCTGACCGAGGAGGTCTCCGCGCTGGAAGGTGCGCTCTCGGCGCGCCGCGTGACCGCTGCCGAGTTCTCCAAGAAGTTTGGCGATGACGTCTCCCGCACGTCGCTTGTCGTAAACGAGCTCCAGGAGCAGGGCATGCGCCTGCGGATGCTGCCTGTTTCGACTGTCTTCCAGGCGTTTCCCCGGGCGATGCGGGATCTCGCGCGTTCGTTCAAGAAGGACGTCGACCTTGAACTCGAGGGCGGGGACACCGAGCTCGACAAGAAGGTCCTCGAGGAGATCAACGATCCCCTGATCCACATCATGCGCAATGCGGTCGATCACGGAATCGAGTCCGCGGACGTTCGGGTCGCGGCAGGCAAGCCGGCCAAGGGCAAGATCAGTATGGCGGCGCGGCAGGAGGGCGACCACATCGTCATCGCGGTCTCCGATGACGGCGCGGGCATCGATCCCGCCCAGGTGCGTGCGGCCGCGGTGCGCAAGGGCTACATCTCCGAATCCGAAGCCGCCGCGATGTCCGACCGGGAGGCGTCCTACCTGATCTTCGAGAAGGGCTTCTCGACGAGCGCGATCATCACGGAGATATCGGGCCGCGGTGTGGGGATGGACGTCGTACGCGAGTTCATCGTGGAGAAGCTCAAGGGATCGCTCGACGTCCACTCCGAGCTGGGCAAAGGCACGACGTTCCGGTTGACCATCCCCCTGACCCTCGCGATCATCAGGGCTCTCATGCTCCGGGTCGGTACGCAGGTCTTCGCGATGCCGACGGCTTCTGTCGAGGAGACGCTACGGGTGGAGCCCGGCGAGATCATCAAGGTCGAGGGACGTGAAGTGATCCGACGCCAGCGCCGGACGGTCCCGCTCGTGCACCTGGGCGAGATACTCGACACTCCGGCCGACGGCACCGAAGGCTCCAAGATCCCCATCGCCACGGTTGGTTTCTCGGGCCATCGCATGGGATTCATCGTCGATGCGCTCGTCGGTGAGCAGCAGATCGTGATCAAGCCATTGGGCTCTCATCTTCTCAAGGTCGAGAACGTCGCGGGTGTGACCGTTCTCGGCGCAGGCGAGGTCGTTCCCATCCTCAATGTGCCCGATCTCATGGATGCCGCGCGTCGTCGTTCGGGGCACAAGGTGGCGCATGTGTCCCAGGCGGAGAGCGCCGGCCCGCGCAGGGTCCTCATCTGTGAGGACTCCTTCACCACCCGGGAGCTCGAACGTTCGATCTTCGAAGCGGCAGGGTATGAGGTCGAGGTCGCGATGGACGGTGCGATGGGCCTTACGATGCTCAGGGAGGGCATCAACGTCGACGCTGTCGTGTCCGACGTTCAGATGCCGAACATGACAGGTTTCGAGCTCACACGAGCTATCAAGAGCGACCCCGGGTTGCAGGACATCCCGGTCATCATCGTCACTTCTCTTGAGCGCGACGAGGAGAAAGCGGAGGGAATCCAGGCGGGCGCCGACGCGTACATCACCAAGTCGGTCTTCAATCAGGATACTCTGCTCGATACCGTGGAGCGTTTGATCCGCTGATCATCCGAGTACGGAGGCCTACCATCATGCAACCCAGCGCGCCGATTCGCGTGCTCATAGTCGACGACTCCCTCGTCGCACGCGAGATGCTCGCGCAGATTCTCACGAGTGATCCCGGCATCGAGGTTGTCGGCATGGCCAAAGACGGGTCAGAGGCGGTCGACGCGGTCGCCCAACTCCGACCCGACCTGATCACCATGGACATCCACATGCCCCGCCTCGACGGCCTCAAGGCAATCGAGCAGATCATGGCGTACACGCCCACACCCGTCCTCGTGGTTTCGTCCTCCGTCCACGGAGAGGGTATGGGTCGCGCGTTCGATGCGCTCCAGATGGGCGCGCTCGAGGTGATCAAGAAGCCGGAGCCGAGAGAGTGGGCCGATCTCGAGCGAATCGGCTCCGAGGTCATCCGCAAGGTCAAGGTGCTCTCTCGCGTCCGGGTCATCACGCACATCCGGGGTCGCCGCAGGATCAGGCCCGAGGGGACCGGCTTCACCGCGGTGCCACCGGGGCCGCTCGGCTCGCGGTCCCTGGTCGCCGTGGGCTCCTCTACGGGCGGGCCGAGCGCACTTCTCAACTTCCTGGGCAGGCTGCCCGAGGATTTCGGCGTACCCATCGTCATCGCGCAACACATAGCCGAGGGGTTCATCCCGGGCCTCGTCGGCTGGCTCGATTCGGGATGTGCCATCCAGGTGCGGGAGGCCGTCCATGGGCAGCCGGCGGAGCCGGGAATCGCGTATCTGGCTCCAACCGGCCGCAACCTGGTGATGGATGGCTACACGATGACGTTCGAGGACCCGCAGGCGGGGCAGCTGTACATCCCATCGGCCGATACACTGCTACTGTCGGTCGCCCGCTCCTTCACTCGCGGCGCCGTGGGGATCATCCTCACCGGAATGGGTGCCGATGGCGCCAAGGGCCTTCTCGCGATGCATGAGGCCGGTGCGCCCACCATCGCGCAGGATGAGGCATCCTCTACCGTGTATGGAATGCCGAAAGCTGCGATGGAGCTTGGAGCCGCGAGCGTCGTGCTTGGTGTCAACGACATCGCCGCAGCGGTCGAGAGGTTTGTCGCGGGGGAGTGATTGCAGCCGCAGTTCGGTCGTGTGGGCTCCGTTGAACGGGCGGACTGTGCCGTTCGTCACTGAGTGGGTGTAGGAAGAGAGGCAACGGGCCGATGGTTGCTGCATACGGAAATGCGTTCACGGAGGGCTATACTCGAAGGCGACCCTGGCTGGCATCTAGGTCCGGGTGCGAGTACCTTATCGGTTCCCGCTCAAACAGGGCAAAGGGGTGAGATCGTGCCACTAGGCATATATGTGTCCCGCTGCCAGGGCAAGGTCGACGGTGTCGTCGAGATCGACGCGGCTCTCGCGCGCGTCAGACGCATGGCAGCTGTAGTACGCGTTGTCGATGACTTCTTCGATTCCGAGTCGCAGCAGCAGATGGTTGATGATGTAGCGGAGTACGGTCTCGACGCCGTTGTGCTTGCGGGCAACTCGATCGAGCACTATTCGCGTGCGCTTTCGGGTCACTATCTGAAGGCCGCGCTGGTCTCCGCCGGCATCAACCCCAATCGCGTCATCGCCGCGAACATCCTCGAACAGGTCGCGCTTGCACACCCCGACGACCCCGAGGGCGCGACCCGGAAGGCCGCTGCGCTGATCGAGGTGGCGTGTCTCCGCGCGGGTATGGCCGAGCCGCTCACGGGAATCTCGGCACCCCCGCGGCACTCGGTCATGGTTCTTGGCGCCACGGCAGAGGCCATCATCGCGTCACAGCGCCTTCTGCAGCTCGGCTTCTCTGTCGTGATGGCAGACCGCGGCGATGCCTTGCGAAGCCTCACGGAGTCCGGAGCGCTGCGCGCGACTCTCGGCTATGTGACCGGCCATCCGGAGTTCAGGTCCGTCGATCACGTGCGTCTGGCCGACGGAACCGGCTGGGTCGGCGACTACGAGATAACGTTGGCATCAGATGACTCGAGCGACGTCTTCCAGGTGGGCGGCGTCCTGCTCGCGCGGCCCGATGATCCGGCCTGGATCAAGGAGCTGCGCGACCATTTCAAGGTCGACGTCGATGAGAACGGATCTGCGCGATCCATCGACCCGATGACCCATCCCGCCGAGACGATCGATCCCGGCGTCATGGTTCTCCCGCAGGGGGCTGCGGACCCTTCGATGAGCGAGAGGGTGTCTGCGGGCGATTCCGCGGCCATGGCCCTCGTCCTGCGCTTGTCGCAGGAAGAGACCACACACTACAGCGACGTATCAAAGGTCGATGACACGTTGTGCGGAGGATGCGCCTCATGCGTTCGCACGTGCGCGTTCGGCGCGTGCTACATCGGCGAGGACGGTCTGTCCCACGTTGATGTGCGTCGTTGCCGGGCGTGTGGCAAGTGCGTGGTTTCGTGTCCGGTCGGGGCGCGCGACATCATCTCGTCTCCCCACGACTACCTGGTGGAGGCTATTCGGACCCTGGCCGAGGTGCCTATCGAGGGCGAGCGTGTCCTGGGCTTCCTGTGTGGGGGTTGCGGGTACCCATCGGCCGATTCGGCTGCTCGTAGCGTCGAGTCAAGCGGTGCAACCTACCCCGCGTCGTACCTTCCGATTCGTATTCCATGCGGCGGTCGTCTCGATACCCTGTACGTCCTGGAGGCCTTCAGGGCCGGCTTTGACGCGGTGACCGTGTTCAGATGTCGCGAGGGCCACTGCCACAACCTCATCGGCAACCTCGACATGGACCGCAGGATCAACCTGCTGCGCACGGTCCTGCGTTCGCGTCGTCTCGACGACTCGCGTCTCAGGATCATCGACATCTCGCCCGGCGAAGGCCAGCGGTTCGTCGAGCAGGTCAACGAGGTGTTCGCCACGGCGAGCGCCCTGGATGAGAAGAAGGGAGGCAGGCAGTGAGTAAGCCACGGCTCGGACATGTCGTTCTCGGCGGCTGCGAAGGCTGCTACGTCTCCTTGCTCGATGCACATGAGCGGATACTCGATGTGCTCGACATGGTCGACATCGTCGCATCCCCGCTCGTCGCCAAAGATGATCTGACGGATCTCGACATCGTGTTGGTCGAGGGCGCGGTGACCAACGAGCACGATGAGGTGGCGCTGCTGGCCGCACGCAGAGCAGCCAAGGTGCTCGTTGCCATGGGGTCGTGCGCGGCAGTCGGTGGAATCGGCGGCCTGCGCAACCTCTACACCCGCTCCGAGGTGTTCGACTCGGTCTACGGCGAGGGCAACACGCCGTCGGAGGCGCTTCCGTTGCTCACTACGCAGGTGCGCCCGCTCTCGGACTACGTGCCGGTCGATATCGCCATTCCCGGCTGTGCGCCGAAGACCGACACGCTGTTGTCGGCCATCGTCGCTGCGGTCAACGGCGAGGCCTGGTCGTTGCCGAGGCGCAACATGTGCGACGAATGCCACCGCGAGAAGAAGATGCTCCTTCAGCACAGTGCCGAGTTCGTCTCGGACGCGGTGTACGGGATCATGGAACTCGATCGGATCGATCCCAATCAGTGCTTCATCGAGCAGGGTGTCATCTGTATGGGCCCGATGACCCGCGAAGGGTGCGGCGCGCGTTGCACGGCCGCAAACGTCCCGTGCAGGGGCTGTCAGGGCCCGAGCCGTCCCGAGTTCGAGCAGGGCGGCAAGATGGTCGATGCGCTTGCAGCGTTGCTTCCGGCCGGCGCTATCATGTACCTCGACGATCTGATCGGCACCGGCTATCGGTTCTCGTTGCCGATCTCCATCATCCCGGCTGCCCTGGACGAAGGCGGTGATGGCGATGAGTGAGACCATCCGCCTCCCAAAGGTGAAGCGCATCGAAGGCCACGGCCGGGTCTCGCTGTTCGTCGGCGACGACGGCAAGGTTCACGACGCCCACTTCGACATCCTCGAGTTCCGTGGGTTCGAGAAGATGCTTCTCGATCGCATGGTCTGGGAGATGCCGCTCATCACCAGCCGCATCTGCGGTGTGTGTCCGGTGTCGCATCATCTTGCTGCGGTCAAGGCGGTCGACGCGCTTCACGGCGTGGAGATCCCGCGTCCCGCGAAGATGCTCCGCGAGCTGCTGCACCTTGGCGGTCTGTCGCAGGACCACGCACTGCACTTCTTCTTCCTGGCCGGACCGGACTTCCTTACCGGAGACGGAGCGGGCACGCGGGATATCCTCGGCGTGGTCGCTGCAGCTCCCGAACTCGCGCTGAAGGCCATCGGCCTGCGCAAGGTCGGCCAGAACATGGTCGCCACTATCGGCGGTCGTGCGAGCCATCCCGTGACCGCGATTCCCGGCGGCATGAGCAAGTCCCTGAGCGCCGAGGACCGCGATGAGATCGCTGCTGCCCTCGCTGCCAGCATGGATGACGCACTGATGGCTGCCGAACTCGCTCGTGACTGTACGCTGCGTCTGATCGAGGAACATCCCGAGCATGGAACCGCTCCGATGCCGCAGATGGGCATCACAGGGCCGGATGGCGCATTCGATCTCTACGACGGCGCCATAACGGTCATGGGTGCGGACGGCAACGTCCGCGAGCGGTTCGCCCCGAAGAACTACCGCGACCATATCGGCGAGACGGTGCTGCCGAACAGCTACGCAAAAGCTCCCTATCTCGCCGCGATGGGCCCCCAGGGCTTCTATCGCGTCGGGCCTCTCGCACGGATCAACATCGCCGAATCGATGCCAGGTGCGCACTCCTCGGCCATGTTGGAGGAGTTCCGGGCCAAGCTTGGTCGACCTGCCCACAACGTGCTGGCGTATCACTGGGCACGGATGATCGAGCTGGTCGCGTCGTACGAGCGTATGAACGAGTTGATCGCGGATCCCGAGATCATCTCGACCGACGTGCGCGTGAAGGTCGAACGTGAAGCCGGCGTCGGTATCGCGGCGATCGAGGCCCCTCGAGGCACCCTCATACACCACTACGAAGCTGACGGCGTCGGGCGCGTGACCTACGCGAACCTCGTTGTGGCGACCACCCACAACACACCGTCGCTCGACGCGGCGGTCCGCGTTGCCGTGAGTGGCATGACTGCCGAGGAGGCGGTCGGTGAGTCCGCCGTGCGGGCCATGGAGCTTGGAATACGCGCGCATGACCCGTGCCTGTCGTGTGCGACCCACGAGATCGGCCGTATGCCGTTCGTGGTGGAGGTCGTGTCTCCGACTGGCGAAGTGCTCGCCACGAAGGGGGCGTCGTAGATGGATGCACAGTCAGCCTTCGACCAGCACGTGCGAACCAAGCTCGAGGCCACATTCGGCAAGGCCCTCGCGATGCTGATCGTCGCGTCGGCCTCGAACTCGACCAACGCGAGCCCGGTGTCGCTCGATCGCTCGTCGTACCTGACCCTGTGCGAGGCCATCGCCAGGGACCAGCGCGTTCAAGACATGTGGGGGACGTCGGGTGCGAGTGACGCCCTGCGCGACTGGCAGGCCCTGACCTAGGCGCCGATCAGCCGTTCGATCTCGACTACACCAGAGAGGACCGATTCCTCGGCGACGGGGGAAAGGCCCTCTCCGTGTCCCATCTCGGGTGCGGCGAGCGACAGCAGGAGCGCTTCCGGTCGTGCGGCGTACAATACCTGGACCAGTGCGAGCAGCCCGGCGGGGTCGAGGGCGTGCGCGTTGCTCTTGGCGGCCGATGGCTCCAGCGTGGCCCACTGCGCCGGCGGCCCTGCGCGGCGTTCGGCGTCGACGAACACGACGCGGTCGGCTGCGGCGACGCGCTCGGTCAGGACGATGTCGAGCTGTGGCGCGCTGAGAAGCCCGATGTGCGCGGGGAGCCGACCTTCGAGCAACTCCGCGACGCGCCGTGCCACGCCGTCGTCGCCGCGCGCCTTGTTTCCGATGCAGACGATGAATGTGGTTTCCATGTCGTGAAGTATACGGTGCGAGTCCCGCGCTGCGCCCACGGGTATACTTCGAGCCATGAATTCCCTGCCTGTCGGCATCTTCGATTCGGGTCTGGGCGGACTCACCGTCGCCCGTGAGATCATGCGCGTGCTCCCGCACGAGCGCATGGTCTATCTCGGCGATACCGCACGCTGTCCGTACGGGCCGCGCGATCTCGATGAGGTCCGACGGTTCGCGCTCGAGATCGGCTCGTGGCTCACAGCGTGCCCGGTCAAGCTCATCGTGGTGGCGTGCAACACCGCGACCGCTGCGGGCCTGGAGCTCGCGCAGCGCGCGTTCGACGTGCCGGTGATCGGGGTCGTCGATCCCGGAGCCCGGGCGGCGGTACACGCGACGGTGAACCGCCGTGTGGGCGTCATCGGCACGCTGGGCACGGTCGAGTCGGGGGCGTACGCTCGCGCCGTCCGTGCGCACGATGCGGGTGTCACGGTCTTCAGCGCTGCCACCCCCAAGTTCGTCGACGTCGTCGAGGCGGGCCTGCGTATGGGCCCGGGTGCGCTGGAGGAGTGGCTCTCCGAGTCAGCCGAGGTGTTCGTTCGCCCGTCGTTCTACGAGATGGCTCGCGACTGCCTCGATCCTCTCAAGCGCAACGGCATAGACACCCTGGTACTCGGCTGCACGCACTTCCCGCTGCTCTCCGCCGCGATCGGGCAGGTCCTCGGCCCGCGCGTCTCGCTCATCTCCTCTGCCGAGGAGACAGCGCGTGAGGTCGCCGAGACGCTGTCTCGTCGGGGGCATCTCGCAGAGGCGGCGGTGCCGCGCCACCGATTCGCCACGACCGGTGACCCGGCCGAGTTCGCACGCCTCGGATCGCGGGTCCTGCGATCCAGGATCGAAGACGTCGAGTCGATCACGCTCGCTGAGCTGCAGCGGCTGCCCGGGACAGGCCTTCTCGAGCTGCTGGATGCAGCCGGACGGGAGGAGACCTCGTGCGCCTGACCGTTCTCGGCTCCTCGGCGTCGTACGCCGGTCCCGGACAGGCCTGCGCCGGCTATCTCGTGCAGACCCCGACCGCGAGCGTCCTCATGGACTGCGGGAACGGCGTGCTCTCCAACCTCGCACGCGTGCTCGATCCCCTCGAGCTCGACGCGGTCTTCATCACACACGGACACCCGGACCATATGGTCGACCTCTACGCGCTTCAGGCGCTCCTGCGGTACGCGCCCGAGGGTCCGGCAGCTCCACTTCGCCTCCATGCGCCGCGAGGCATGCTCGAGCGGATGGGCACGCTCCTGAGCGAGCGCGGCAGCCGCGAGCTTGCGGAGGCGTTCGCTGTCGTCGATCTGACCGAGGAGTCCACCGTGTTCGTGGGCGATCTCGCCGTCACGCCGCTTCAGGTCGACCATTCTGAGAGCGCCTTCGCGCTCGTGGTCGACCACGGGGACAGGCGGTTGACGTATACCGGCGACACAGCCCCCTCGTCCCGCGCGCTGAGAGCTGCCACAGGGGCCCGTCTGCTGCTCGCCGAGGCGACCCTGCCCGAACGCTATGCGGGCGCTGGGCCACACATGACGGCGTCACAGGCCGGATCGCTGGCACGAGAGGCCGGCGTCGCCCGACTCGTTCTCACGCACGTGTGGCCCACGAACGATCGCACGCGCGTAGAGGAGGAAGCACGTGCGGCCTTCGGCACGGCTGTATCGGTGGCGGCGGAGTTCGACACCTACGACATATAGGCGCGGACGTACCGCGACGAGAGGAGTTGTTTCGATGCAACGATCGAACGAGCGGGCAGCGGACCGGTTGCGGCCCGTCAAGGTGACCAGGCGCTATCTCCGGCACTCGCACGGCAGCTGCGTGTTCGAGTTGGGCGATACCAAGGTGCTCTGCGCTGCGAGCATCACCGACGGCGTGGCCGGCTGGCGCAAGGGGAGCGGCAAGGGCTGGGTCACGGCGGAGTACTCGCTCCTGCCGGCGTCCACGCATACTCGCACGCGACGCGAGTCCACGAGCGGCGGGCTCAAAGGCCGAACCCACGAGATCCAGAGGCTGATCGGTCGCTCCTTGCGCAGCGTGGTGGATATGGGTGGTCTGGGGGGCGAGTACACGGTGAACGTCGACTGCGACGTGATCCAGGCCGACGGCGGCACGAGGACCGCGGCGATCACCGGAGCGTTCATAGCGCTGCACGACGCGCTGACGACCTGGAGGGCGGCGGGCAAGATCGCCGAGATACCGCTCGTCGAATATCTTGCCGCCACGAGCGTCGGGATGGTGGATGGCGAACTGATGCTCGATCTCGACTACGCCGAGGACTCCGTTGCCGAGGTGGACATGAACGTCGTGATGGACGGCAAAGGCCGCTTCATAGAGGTCCAGGGAACGGGGGAGAGGACCCCGTTCGATCGAGGGCGACTCGATGCCCTGTTGGACCTCGCACAGGGCGGCATATCGCAGCTCGTCGAGTTTCAGCGGACGGTGCTGTCAGGTGATGATGATGTCTTCGAGCTCTAGCCCGGCGATGCCGAAGCGCATTGTCGTGGCGACCGGCAACGCACACAAGGTGGATGAGATCCGCGCCGCCCTCGACTTCGAGGGCTGGGAGTTCGTCAGTGCGTCCGAGGTCGGACCCTGGCCCTCTCCCGAGGAGACCGGCCTGACGTTCGAGGATAACGCGCGCATCAAGGCGAAGGCCGCCTTCGCCGAGTTCGGCATGCCGGCGCTCGCCGATGATTCGGGTCTCGAGGTCGACGCACTGGACGGCGAGCCGGGGGTGTACTCGAGCCGCTACGCCGGCCCGTGCGCCACCGATGCCGAGAACAACTCGCGCCTGCTTCTGGCCTTGTCCGGGACGCCCGAAGCGGAACGGTCCGCCCGGTTCCGCTGCGTGCTCGTGTTCCTGGACATGGACGGAACCGAGACGGTCGCGACCGGGACGTGCGAGGGGCGGATAGGACCGGCCCCGCGCGGCGAACGCGGATTCGGATACGACCCGCTGTTTCTTCCCGAGGCCACGCCGGGCTTCGCCATGGCCGAACTCCCGATGGATCGAAAGAACCAGATATCGCATCGGGGGGCCGCGCTGCGGGAACTCAGGGCCGCACTCGCCGGCGCCCGCTGAGCTTGAGTGTGAGAATGCGGTCCGACGAGAAGATCCTGGCAGCGATGTACGAGAGCCCGATGAACCACACTGTCTCGTAGGCGATACCGGCCCACACCGATTCCAGATCGCCCAGGAACAGGCTGGGAGCGGCGCGGAACGGGTGGGCGAAAGGTATCGCCAGGACTGACCACCTCAGAAGCGGTGAGGCGGTCTCCAGGTCGATGAAGAGTGTCAGGAAGTACGGGATCATGATGAACACGATCAGTGGCGTGAGGAGCGATTGGATGGCCCGGATGTTCTCCGCGAACGCACCCAGGATCACCGCGGCAGCAAGTGCGACCAGGGTGCCGGCGAACAGGGACGCCCCCAGCAGCGCGTACTCGGCCGGCCCGAGCGTCAGTCCAAGCGACGCCATCACGGTATCGGAGGCGCCGCGCGCGCCCGCCCCGCCGAGTGAGCCCGCGACGCTGTCCATGTAGTAGCGCAGCCCGATCATGTATGCGGCTGCCGAGACAAGGGCGATCGTGGCTGCCGCTACCATCTTCGCGGTTACAAGCTGGCCCCGCCCGATGGGCGAGGCCAGCAGCGTTTCGAGTGTCTTGTTCTCCTTCTCGGACGCGATGGTGGTCGCGATGATCTGCGCCGCGAACACGATCACGAGGAACAGCACGATCGGGATGAAGGTCGTCTGATTCGAGATGAACCAGATGACCTCCTCGGCAGAGGCCCGGGCACTGCGGTCGCCCACGACCACATGCTCCTCAAGGCCGACGGGGTTCTTCATCGCCGAGGGGTCCGATCCGGGTGCTGCCTGCACGATGAGTTGGCTGGAAAGCGCGTCGTTCACTGTGGCCAGGATGCCCTTGAGTGCCCCCGCATCGCGTGTGGCCAGGAAGCTGAAATCGCGCATCACCGTGTGGCTTTCCAGCCGGCGCGGGGTCCCACGTGAGACATCGGCACCGAACCCGCGGGGGATGCCGATGACAAGGCCGCTTGAGCCACCATCCTGCATCTGTGCCGCGATGTAGGTCGGCGATCGATCGCCGGCGGCCAACGTGATCTTGAAGCCGCCCGATTCAAGGGCGTCGATCACCGAGCGCGAGACGTCGCTCGCGTCGGCATCGACCACGGTGACCGAAGGTCCGGTCTTGTTCTCACCCTCCTGGCCCACGATGTTCCCGATCAACACGAACACGAGAATCGATACGGCGAACGGCGCGAGGACCTGCAGCGTGAGCAGCTCCCGGAGCTCTTTGCGAAGAAGGACCGTGAATCGTCTCATCGCGCCACCTCCGCGAAGACCTCTTCGAGATTCTGTGCGTTGTAGCGCTCCTTGAGCTCCGCCGGCGTGCCGACGTCGTGGAGCAGTCCCCGGTAGATCAGGCCGACCCGGTCCGACAGGTACTCGATCTCAAGCATGTTGTGACTGGAGAGCAGCACGGCCATCCCGGACTCGGCGAACGATCTGATCAGGTTGCGGACCTCAAGCGCGTTGAGCACGTCCAGGCCGCTGGTCGGCTCATCGAGGATGGCGAGGCGGGGCCGGGTCATGAGCGCGCGAGCGAGCAGGAGCTTTCGCGTCATGCCTTTCGAGTAGGAGCCGAGTTTGTCGCCCAGCCTGTCTCCCAGACCGCTGATATCGCGTGCGGTTCCGACGGCGCGATCCTGGTCTTCGCGCCGCGCGAAGAAGAGCTCGGCGAAGAACCGCAGGTAGCTGTCACCCCTCATGTTCTTGTAGGCGCCGGCCTCTTCGGGCAGGTAGGCGATCAGCTCGCGCACCTTGTCCGGGCTGGATGCGACATCGATGCCGGCGACGGTGACAGTTCCCTCGCTGGGCTTGAGCAGCGTTGCAACGCATCGGAGCGTCGTCGTCTTGCCTGCACCGTTCGGCCCGATGAGTGCGAAGATCTCTCCGGGCCGAACCGCGAAGGAGATGCCCTTGATCGCCTCAAGCGCGCCATAGCGCTTGACCAGGTCGCTGACGGTCAGAACGATATCGGGCATGTCGCCTCCCCGGATCGACGCCACACAACCCGAATCCTAGCATCTCGATGCTCGGCCTCAGAACCAAGGACAGGGACCCGGCCCGGATCGGACGCTGTCAGCCGATGGGGAACCGCTTCAACATGTCACCCAGGTCGTCTATACTGTGGCGTGCTCTTGCGGCAGGATCAGCCGGGAAGGGCCACGGGTCGGGCCGTAGCGCAGCTTGGTAGCGCATCTGCTTTGGGAGCAGAGGGTCGTCGGTTCGAATCCGGCCGGCCCGACCAGAATGCGGCCGTAGTTCAATTGGTAGAGCTCCAGCCTTCCAAGCTGGCTGTTGCGGGTTCGAGTCCCGTCGGCCGCTCCACCACCATAACGCGGACACCGTTCCGCTTCTCTGAGCGCCGGCCCTCATGGCCGGCGTCGGCATGTCGAGAACAGGGCAGGCGGAGCGACCGTGACTCCGGGCATCACGCCCATCTGCACCATCGAGCCGGTGCGCGCGCACCAGTACCGCCATAGCAATCTGGTTCAGTTAGAAGCCCCAGGCCGTGTTCCAACGTTCCCCCGTCTTCCTGCCCCGGGCTTGTTCCTTGACACTCTATCGGGGCGGCCCTACTGTGTATACTCGCACTACACGCCCTGTGGAAGAGCGACCTGCGCCCGTAGCTCAGCTGGATAGAGCGGGAGACTTCTAATCTCTAGGTCGGGGGTTCGAATCCCTCCGGGCGTGCCAGTGACAATACGGTGGGTGTAGCTCAGTTGGTTAGAGCGTCGGACTGTGGCTCCGAAGGTCGCGGGTTCGAGCCCCGTTACCCACCCCAAGTGTTTTCGACGACCCGCCTGCTGGCGGGTCGCTCGTTTGTACGGGGTGTTTGCATTTCCAGACGCAGTCTGTAGAATGTGCTCTTGCTTGTGGGCCGTTAGCTCAGCTGGTAGAGCAGGGGACTCTTAATCCCAAGGTCATAGGTTCGATCCCTATACGGCCCACCATACGCATCATCCGAGAGCCGATACCGCGAGGGGTCGGCTCTCGTGCTTCCGGCGACCGGGCGTGCGTGCTGCGGACCGCCTCGCGTTGTACTGGGACTCGGGGCCGTGCTAGTCTGACGGCGTTCATCTGCGTTCACGCGGCCATGGGGATGGCCGGAGAAGACCGCTGTCAGCGAGCACGTGCGTCCGGGCCCTTGCGCCCGGTCCGGCTCGCGACGATCGGAGGGAGGCGGTCGTGGCTTCACGTTCGAAGGCGAAGAAGACGCTTCCGTCACCCACGATGCTCCAGCGGATCGCGCCACGCAATTCGGTGCGAAGGGTCGCAGTCGTGTTCGTTGTGCTGCTGGGCGGCCTGCTGCGGCTGGTGATGATCAGTGGTGGCTGGGCCGGCTGGCAGACCATCACCGAGGGAACGGCGCGTGTCGCCGCCGCGTGCATCGGTGCGACGGGCATCGACGCGGCGCTCGGCGGCAAGGTCATCCACCTGTCGACGAGATCGCTGTCGGTTGACCCCCGTGTACGGGCGTGAGCCTGTTCGCCGTCTTCGTAGCACTGGTGCTCGCCTATCCCGTGAGCTGGAGGAGCCGTCTTCTGGCCATCGTCGTCGGTGGACCCGCGCTGTTCGCGGCAAACATCACGAGGCTCGTCGGCGTAGCGTGGGCCTCAGAGCTCCTCGACGGCAGGTCCTTCTACGTGGTGCACGACTACCTGTTCGAATTCGGCATGGTCTTCGTCGTGCTTGCGATGTGGGCTGCGTGGTTGAGTCTTGCGCGACGAACAGCATAGAGCGCACGTGGTCCGTTTCCTGGTGGCCGCAGTCGGCATATCCGTGCTGATCGCCGGCCCGCCCTTCTTCGTTCAGTGGCAGACCGCCTCGCCGTTCCTGCGCGGACTCGCGTCCTCGGCACTGGGGATGGTCCCGGCCTGGAGTCTGATCCTCGCGGCGGTGGGGCCCCGCTCGAGCGCAAGCTGCGCTTCAGCGCCGCGCTCGGCGCGTTCGCTGTTGCCTTCTTCGCGTTCGCGTATCTGACCGGGTGGACCGAGGTCGCGACGCGCTACACGATGGCTTATGATCCCGAGGACATGCAGCTCGTCGAGTCCTACCGGCTCGCGTGGGTGGCGGCGCCGCTGGTCGCCCTGATCCTCTTCGTCGGCAAGCGCCCCTCAGTGCTGTGGACGCGGGACGCCGGTCCGGCCGAGCACTGAGTCCCGGCTCCTCGCTCGCGCCGATTCGCGCCGATTCCGCCGATATTCCTGCGTCACTTTTCGGCGGTTTCGCATATACTGTTAAGTCGCTCTGCACGCGGGCGTGGCGGAATTGGCAGACGCGCCGGATTTAGGATCCGGTGGGCAACCGTGGAGGTTCGAGTCCTCTCGCCCGCACCACGCTGAACATCGGGCTCTGATGCCTTTGTGAATGAGGAGGTTCGTTGAAGACCAACGTCGAGCACATGGATGAGAACAAGGTGAAACTCGCCGTCACGGTTCCGGCGGCTGACGTCGACGCCGCGATCGACGCTGCATACAAGCGCATCGCCGGCAAGGTCAAGATCCCCGGCTTCCGGGCGGGGAAGGCTCCGCGACCGATCATCGACTCGCATGTGGGCCGCGATGCTATCCTCGCCGACGCGCAGGAAGAGCTCCTCGGCAGTTCGTACAGCGATGCGATCGATGCAGAGGGCCTGCGCCCCATCGCCCAGCCTGAGATCGACGAGCTCGATCTGTTGGAGCCCGGCGCCGATTTCGAATACGAAGCCGAGGTGGAGCTCAGGCCCGAGCTGGCGTTGTCCTCGGTTGACGGCCTCAGCGTCACCGTTCCGAGTTCCAAGGTCGCCGAGCGGGAGATCGATGCGCAGATAGACGCCGCACGGGAGCGCTTCGCGACGCTCGAGACGGTCGAGGACCGTGGCATCGCAGCTGACGACTACGTTCTGCTCTCGTTCGTGGGCGACGTCGGCGGTGAGCCGTACGAGGGCAATGTCGTGGACAAGTACCTCTACGAGATGAACCGGGGGATGATGCCCGAGGAGTTCGATGCCGGGCTGGTGGGTCTCAAGGCCGGCGAAGAGACGACGATCTCGTTCCTCATACCCGAGAGCTCGACGAATCCCGACTTCGTGGGCAAGACAGCCAACTTCGCGGTGACCGTGCACGAGGTGAAGGCCAAAGTGCTTCCGGAGGTCGACGATGAGTTCGCAGCGAGCGTCGGGGGCTACGACACGGTCGAACAGCTGCGCTCGCAGTTGCGGTCGGGTATGGAGCGAGGCAAGCAGGCCAGCCACAGCCAGACTGTCGAGGCGGCCGTTCGCGGAGCCCTCGCCGAGCGGCTTGAGGGCACCGTACCTGAGACCATGCTCGAGTCCACCAAGGGCCAGATGACACGCGACTTCATCAACAGCCTCGAATCCCGCGATATGTCGTTTCCCGACTATCTCCAGGCAACGGGGGTCTCTCCGGAGCAGCTTGAGGAGGATATCGGCAAACAGGCCGAGGTCTCGATTCGTGAGGAACTCGCGCTCGAAGCGCTCTTTCGCCACATGAAATGGGAAGTCACCGACGAGGACATCGACGCGGAGCTCCTGACGATCGCCAGCGAGGGGGATACCGACCTCGTGGCCCTACGGGCGAAGTGGCAGGATGCGGGCGTCATGCCCGTGTTCATCGAGCAGATCATGCATCGCCGCGCCGTCGAGTGGCTCTTGGACCGGGAGAACGTCGCCGTGATCGAAGAGGGTGATGAGGAGGCCGCTCCCGCCCCGAAGAAGAAGGCGAAGCGCCCTGCCAAGAAGTCCGATCCGGTCGATTCCAACGAGGAGTAGACATGCCTCACGAGTTGAACAGTCTGGTGCCCATCGTCGTCGAGCAGACGTCTCGCGGCGAGCGCAGCTTCGACATCTTCTCGCGCTTGCTCAACGAGCGCGTGGTATTCCTGGGTCATGATATCGATGACGTCATCGCGAACCTGGTGATCGCGCAGCTCATCCACCTGGAGAGCGAGGACACCGAGAAGGACATCTCGCTGTACATCAACTCGCCGGGCGGCTCGGTGACCGCGGGTCTGGCTATCTACGACACCATGCAGTACATCAAGTGCGATGTTGCGACCATCTGCATCGGTCAGTGCGCATCCATGGCCGCCGTTCTGCTGGCGGCCGGAGCGGCCGGCAAGCGTTCGGCGCTTCCCAACAGCCGAATCCTCATCCATCAGCCCTGGGGCGGCACCCAGGGCCAGGTGACCGATATCGAGATCCAGGCCAAAGAAATGCTGCGCATGCGTGGTGCGCTGGACGACATCCTCGCGCATCACACCGGCCAGCCTGCGGAGAAGATCCACTCCGATACCGAGCGCGACAACATCATGACGGCGCAGGAAGCCATGGACTACGGTCTGGTCGATGCGGTGTTCGCGCATCGTGTGAAGGAAGCGGAATGAGTCGTACTGAGAATGCCGAGCACCTGAAGTGCTCGTTCTGTGGCAAGAGTCAGCGCCAGGTCCGCAAGCTCATCGCCGGCCCCGGTGTCTACATCTGCGACGAGTGCATCGAACTGTGCCGGGACATCGTTGAAGATGAGTTGACCGAGGAGGCAGCGGTTCCGTTCGCCGAGGAGCTGCCCACCCCGCGCGAGATATTCGAGCGACTCAACCAGTATGTGGTGGGGCAGGAGCGTGCCAAGAAGGTGCTTTCGGTCGCGGTGCACAACCACTACAAGCGCATCCGGTGCATGCCGGAGGCGGCCGAGGATACCGTCGAGCTTGCCAAGAGCAACATACTGATGCTCGGCCCGACCGGGTGCGGCAAGACCCTGCTCGCGCAGACGCTGGCTCGCATCCTCAAGGTCCCCTTCGCCATCGCGGACGCCACGGCTCTGACCGAAGCCGGATACGTGGGCGAGGACGTCGAGAACATCCTGCTCAAACTCATCACGGCAGCTGATTTCGATACGAGCAAGGCCGAGATCGGCATCATCTACATCGACGAGATCGACAAGATCGCGCGCAAAGCCGAGAACCTGTCGATAACCCGCGACGTCTCCGGTGAGGGCGTCCAGCAGGCGCTGCTCAAGATCCTCGAGGGAACCGAGGCCGCGGTGCCTCCCCAGGGTGGACGCAAGCATCCGCAGCAGGAGCTCATTCGCATCGATACCACGAACATCCTGTTCATCCTCGGCGGAGCGTTCGTCGGGCTTGAGAAGATCATCGCGGGTCGTGTGGGCAAGAAGGGCGTCGGGTTCGGCGCGGACCTCACCGATGCCTCGAAGACCGCGGCTGGCGAGCTGTTCGGCGCGGTGCTGCCGGAGGACCTGCACAAGTTCGGACTGATTCCCGAGTTCGTGGGCAGGCTGCCGGTCATCACGAACGTCGAGGAGCTCACCGAAGAGGACCTGATCCACATCCTGACGGAGCCCAAGAACGCGCTGGTCAAGCAGTATCAGCGGCTGTTCGCTCTGGAGGGAGTCGCGCTGTCCTTCACGGCCGACGCCCTGACCGCGGTCGCCGAACTCGCGCTGTGCCAGGGTACCGGTGCGCGCGGGTTGCGTTCGATTCTCGAGACGCTCCTGCTCGACACGATGTACGACCTCCCGAGCGAGGACGACGTCGAGCAGGTCGTGGTCTCTGCCGAGGCAGTCCGTGGCGACGCGGTTCCGACCGTCGTGCGACGTGGCGATGCCGAGGCATCGGCCTGATCAGGCAGATACCGGCTGCTGCGCGATGACGAACTGCGCACCCTCGTGGTCATTCGGGTAGAGCGTTTCCGGTACCCGCTCGAAGCCGACGGAATCCGCGACCGTGAAGCGCGCACACCCCGTGTGGTCACCCGAACAGTAGTGGTGCTCGTACATCTCTGAGACTGTCGGCATGTGGCTCAGCCGGTCGCTCATGAATGTGCATTCGTCGCAATGCGGACAGCTCATGCTGCTCCTCCCCCGATCGCCTGCACGACGACCGCCCCCGAACGGTGCTCGTCTTCCCCATAGGTGTATCGGCACGCGTTGGGTGCGGTATGAGCGTTGTGTGAAAGGGAGCACAAGCTTCTTTCGGCCGGGAGCGGCCTGTCATCGGCAGGGCTCATCGCCTAGAATCCTATGGACACGCATACGATCGCGGGAGGTCTGCACGTCGATGAGTGAGATGCCCAAGGCATACGACCCGAAAGCCGTTGAGGCACCGCTGTTCGAGTCATGGACGGCCGGCCGGTACTTCGAGCAGTCGGTGGTCGAGGGAGTCTCACCCTTCTCGATCGTGATACCGCCTCCGAACGTCACCGGATCGCTCCACATGGGCCATGCGCTCAACAACACGATCCAGGACGTTGTCATCCGTCGCAGTCGGATGACGGGGCGCCCGACGCGCTGGATCGTCGGAACGGATCACGCCGGCATCGCCACCCAGAACAAGGTCGAGCAGAAGCTTGCCGCCGAGGGGCTGTCACGCCGTGACGTGGGCCGCGAGCGCTTCATCGAGATGTGCTGGGAGTGGCGGGCCGAGCATGGCTCGACCATCATCTCGCAGCTCAAGGCGATGGGTTGCTCGTGCGATTACTCCGACGAGCACTTCACGATGGATCCCGGCTACCAGCAAGCGGTACGCAAGGTGTTCGTAGACTGGTTCAACAAGGGCCTGATCTACAGGGGCAAGCGCATCATCAACTGGTGCCCGCGTTGCTCTACGGCGCTCTCGGACATCGAAGTCGAGCACGAGGACCTCGATAGTCACCTGTGGCACCTGCGCTATCCGCTCAAGGAGCCGGTGGGAGCGGTTGATCACGTTGTGGTGGCCACCACGCGACCCGAGACGATGTTGGGCGACACATGCGTGGCCGTGCACCCCGATGACGAGCGCTACACGGCTCTGATCGGCTCGATGGTCGTTCTTCCGCTGCTTGGCCGCGAGATCCCGATCGTGGCCGACGAGCACGTCGATCCGGCATTCGGGACCGGCGCGGTCAAGGTGACTCCGGCACACGATCCCAACGACTTCGAGATCGGGGAACGGCACGGCTGCCCGAAGATCAACGTCATGGCCGCCGATGCGACCATCACCGCCGAGGGAGGCCCCTACGAGGGGCTCGACCGCTACGAGGCGCGCACGCGCGTGGTGTCCGATCTCGAGGAGGCAGGTCTGCTCGTCAAGACCGATGACCACCTGCACTCGGTGGGCCACTGCTACCGCTGCCACACGGTCATCGAGCCATGGCTTTCGGACCAGTGGTTCGTCGACATGAAGCCGCTCGCCGCACCCGCCATCCAGGCCGTTCGCGATGGGCGCGTGGTGTTTCACCCCAAGCGGTGGGAGAACGTGTACTACCACTGGATGGAGAACATTCGCGACTGGTGCGTCTCGCGGCAGCTGTGGTGGGGACACCAGATTCCCGTCTTCTACTGCGACGCGTGCGGCGAGATGACCGCGAGCGAAACCGACCTGACCTCATGTAGTGCGTGCGGCGGCGAGGTGCGCCAGGACCCCGATGTCCTCGACACGTGGTTCTCCTCCCAACTCTGGCCATTCGCCACGCTCGGCTGGCCCGAGCGGACCCCCGAACTCGACTACTTCTACCCGACCGGAGTACTGTCCACCGCCCGCGACATCCTCTTCCTGTGGGTCGCGCGGATGGTCGTCAGCGGCATGTACTTCAACGACGGCGAGATCCCGTTCCGCGACGTCATCATCCACCCGACGGTCTTCAATGCCGAGGGCCGGCGCATGAGCAAGTCCCTCGGGACCGGCATCGATCCCCTCGATCTGATGGAGCACTACGGCGCCGACGGCATGCGTTTCGGCCTGATGCTGCAGACCACCGGAAACCAGGACATCAAGTTTGCCGAGGACAAGCTGGCCTCGAGTCGCAACTTCGCCAACAAGATCTGGAACGCGAGCCGCTTCGTGCTCATGAACGTGGACGAGGACTATGTCCCGGGAGAGCCCGAGGCCGCAACGGTCGCTGACGCATGGATCCTCTCGAGGCTTGCGGGGCTTGCCTCGGCGGTCGACGAAGGGCTGCTCACCTACCAGTTCGGTGAGGTGGCACGTGCTCTCTACGACTTCTTCTGGAACGAGTTCTGCGACTGGTACATCGAGCTCTCGAAGAGCAGGCTCGCCGCCGGCGCCGCGGAAGGCGCGAGCGATGAGGCGAAGGCCGCCCGGCTGACGGTGCAGCGCAACCTCGTCTTCGTGCTGGACACCGCGCTTCGCCTGCTCCACCCCATGATGCCCTTCGTCACCGAGGAGATATGGCGGCGTCTGCCGCTGTCTCCCGAGGCGTCCTCGGACTCGCTCATGGTGGCCGCGTGGCCGGACCCCTCGGCGCTCGCCCGGCTCGCCGATGAAGGTGCCGAGCGTTCTATCGGTCGGCTCATCGAGATAGTCACGGGAGTCCGCGCGGTTCGGGCTCGCTACTCGCTTTCGCCAAAGCAGGGGATACGCGTCGAGTTCAAGACGGCCAGCGAGGGCGACAACCGCTGGCTGGAGGCCGAATTCGGGCTCATACACCAGCTTGCCGGGATATCGGAGTTCATCGCCGGCGTTGACACGGTACAGCCGGCACACGCCGCAGCGTTCGTCGCGGCCGGAGTCGAGGTCTACATTCCGCTGGAGGGACTCGTGGACTTCGCTGCCGAGAGAACCCGGGTAGGCGGGGAGCTGGAAGGGACGCGTGCCGAGCTTGAGAAGCTGGACCGCAAGCTCTCGAACGAGGGCTTTCTGGCGAAGGCGGCGCCGGAGATCGTTGAGAAGGACCGGGCGAAGGCCGCCGGGCTGCGCGACACGGTCGCCTCACTGCAGGCGCAACTTCTCGAGCTCGCGGAGTAGGGGGGCGGGTGGGCGCGCCTCTCGGCTACCAGCATGCGGTAGCGGTCCTGCGCTCCGCGCTGACGTTCGGGATACACCCGTCTCTGGACGGGATCCGCGCGCTCGCGGGTCACCTCGGGGCGCCACAGGGAGCCTTCGCCTCGGTGCAGGTGACCGGGACGAACGGCAAGACCTCGGTAACGCGGATCACCGCCGCGCTTCTCGAGGCCCACGGCATGAGTGCGGGTGCGTTCGTGAGTCCCGACCTCGGCTCCTATACGGACCGGATGGAGATCGGCGGACGACCGGTATCCGAGGATCGATTCGCTGCCGCAGTCGAGGCCGCCGTCGCAGCCGCTCACATCGCTGCCGATCACGGCTACGCAGGCCCCGTTACTGAATTCGAGCTGCTCACAGCGGCAGCGCTGTGGCTCTTTCGCGATGCCGGGTGTTCGCATGCGGTACTTGAGGTCGGGATGGGCGGGCGCTGGGACGCGACAAGCGTCGTCTCGCCTGTCGTTTCCGTCATCACCGGCGTAGGTCTCGATCACACCGAGCACCTCGGCGACACGCGCGAGGCGATCGCCTTCGACAAGGCTCACATCATCAAACCGGGCTCGGTCGCAATCCTCGGACCGGGGACCGCGGGCGTCGAGGATGTCTTCATCAGCCGTGCCGAGGCCACCGGGTGCCCGCTTTGGTCGGTGCGGTCGGTCGGCAGTTCGACACCGTCCGCCGAGGAGCTGACGGTGCGGGTGCGCGTTGAGTCAACCTCGTCCACCCCGGGAGGGCAGACGCACTTCCGCGTCCGTGGCATCCACGGGACCTACGATGCCCTCGCGATATGCGCGCCCGCGTATCAGGCGACCAATGTCGCGACCGCCATCGCAGCGCTCGAGGCCACCCTGGGGCACGCGTTGAGCCCCGAGAAGGTGCGGACCGCAGTGGCCGGGCTCGGGTTTCCGGGGCGCTTCGAGGTGTTGTCACGCACTCCGCTCGTGATCGCCGACGGGTCGCACAACCCCGAGGCGGCAGCGGTGCTCGCCACAGCGGTTCGCGAACAGATGGCCGGGCCCGCACCGCGGGTCCTGCTCGGTGTGCTTGCCGAAAAGGACGCCCGAGGGATCATCGAGGCACTCGCGGGTGCGGTCGGGGAGTGGTTCGTCACCGCGCCGGACTCCCCGCGGGCGCTCGGTGTCGACGAGCTTGCCGCGTTGGTCGAGGCCACGATCGGGGTTGTGCCGGGCCGGTATGCCGGCGTGTCCGACGCCCTCGACGCTCTGGTCATCCCGGGCGCCCGCCCGCTACTGGTGACCGGCAGTCTCACGATGGCGGGAGAGGCGCGTCGGCTGCTTCTGCGCTAGAGAGCCCCGACGGGTGGTGTTCTCCCCCAGCCGCGCGTCATCTCGTTGTCGGAGGGCCAACGCTTCGGTGACGCTTCCGGCGCATCGTGTCACGCCCACGTTCTGCTAGAATCCGTACAGTCTCGATGCACGCAGGCCGCGCGCACACGAAGGGGAGTACATGGGCGACATCGTCAAGGAGATCATGAGCAACCCGGCCGTGGTGCTCGCTCGCAATCTGTGCTTCCTGTTCTGGGTCGTGTTCCACTTCGCGCTCACGTTCTGGACGTACCGTGATGCCGATCGTCGGGGCGCGATGCCGTGGTTCTGGGCCCTCACGGTCTTCATCTTCGATATCGCCGGCTGGATGATCTACATGGTTGCGCGTCCCCCGGAGTATGCTGCGGACGCGCGTGAGCGCGATCTGGAGATCAGGGCCAAAGAGGTCATGCTCGCTCGTGACCTGGAGACCTGTCCGGCGTGCTACAAGCCCGTCGAAAACGACTTCCTGCTCTGCCCCTACTGTATGAAGAAGCTGCGCAAGCCGTGCGTCGAGTGTGGCAAGGCGCTCAAGCTCAACTGGGCCGTATGCCCGTACTGCAAGACAAAGCAGTAGGGAACAAACCCGATAGCGTCCTGCGCCCCGCCGCGCGGCGGGGCGTTTCCTCGTGAGGAGTGAGTTCCACATGCCGCAGATCACCGTGGGCCTGCCCGACGGAAGCAGCCGTTCCTTGCCCGAGGGGTCGACCGTCCTCGACCTTGCGGCTGACATCGGTCCGCGCCTGGCCCAATCCGCGCTCGCCGGCGCGGTCAACGGCACGCTTGTCGATGTGGGCCGCGTGCTCGTCGACGGCGACGTGGTATCCGTGATCACCGACCGCTCACCTGAGGCGCTCGAGATCCTGCGCCATTCCACGGCCCACGTCATGGCCGAGGCGGTGGCCGCGCTGTTCCCGATGACCCGCTTCGGCATCGGCCCGGCGATCGAGGATGGCTTCTACTACGACTTCGAAGTCGAGCGCCCGTTCACCCCGGAGGACCTGGAAGCCATCGAGACTCGGATGAGCGAGATAGTCGCCGAGGAGCTCACGTTCAACCGGGGGGAGCTCACGAAGCTCGAGGCGTTCGACCAGTTCGACGGACAGCCGCTCAAGCAGGAGCTGATCGAGGAGCTGCCCGAGGGCGAGACGATCTCCATCTACAACCAGGGCAACTTCACGGATCTGTGCCGGGGTCCGCATGTTCCCCACACAGGCCGAATCGGTGCGTTCAAGCTGATGAAGGTCGCCGGTGCATACTGGCGGGGGGACTCGAGCCGCCCCATGCTCCAGCGGATCTACGGCACGGCGTGGTTCACGCGCAAGGACCTCGACGCGTACCTCGAGCGCATCGAAGAAGCGGAGCGTCGCGACCACCGCAAGCTCGGTCGCGAGCTCGACCTGTTCTCTCTGCACGAGGAGGCGGGTGCGGGCCTCCCGCTGTACCACCCCAAGGGCGCTCGCGTCCTGCGCATGATCCAGGAGTGGTTGCGTGCCGAGCTGTATCGTCGCGGATACGATGAGGCCATCACGCCGCATGTGTACAAGGCCGATGTCTGGAAGATCTCCGGCCACTGGGACAACTACCGCGAGAACATGTACTTCTTCCAGGTCGACGAGGGCGACGGTCGCGTCAACGACTACGGCATCAAGCCCATGAACTGCCCGGGCCACATCATGATCTACAACAACGAACTCCGCTCGTATCGCGACCTGCCGTGGCGCCTCTTCGAGTTCGGTACGGTCTATCGCCACGAGCTGTCCGGCGTGGTCCACGGGCTGATGCGCGCCCGTGGCTTCACGCAGGACGACGCACACATCTTCTGCACGCCCGAGCAGGTGCACGACGAGGTCGTCTCGATGCTCGAACTCGTCGACTACGTCAACGGTGTGTTCGGCTTCGAGTACACCGCCGAGGTCTCGACCCGGCCGGAGAAGTCGATCGAGGGCTTTGACGAGCTGTGGGAGATGTCCACCGAGGCGCTCAAGGCCGCGCTCGAGTCGCGGGGCATGGAGTACGAGGTCAACGAGGGAGACGGCGCATTCTACGGTCCCAAGATCGACATCAAGCTGCGTGATGCCATCGGCCGCACGTGGCAGACCGCGACGATCCAGGTCGACTTCAACAACCCCGAGCGCTTCGACATGACGTATCGCACGGCGGACAACACAGAGGCGCGGCCGTTCATGCTGCACCGCACGATACTCGGCAGCATGGAGCGGTTCCTCGGCATCCTGATCGAGCACTACGCAGGGGCGTTCCCGTTGTGGCTCGCGCCGGTGCAGGCGGTGCTCATCCCGATCGCGGACAGGCATCTGGAGCAGTGCGAGTCCGTGTGCGCTCGGCTGAAGGCCGCGGGTGTCCGGGCCGAGGTCCTTACCGAGAACGAGCCGATGCGCGTCAAGATCGCGAAGGCCCAGCAGCAGAAGGTCCCGTACATGCTGATAGTGGGCGACAAGGAGGCCGAAGCGGACGCCGTTGCCGTGCGGGAACGCACACAGGGCGATATCGGCGCTATGGGTGTCACGGAGTTCGCGGCTCTCGTGAACGAAGCCAAGCCGTAGGCTGTGTGCGAGGCACTGGCTTGGGCTGACCGCACTCTCTGCCGGTCTCTGCCGGCTCTGCCGGGCTCTGCCGGGATAGACAGCCCCGGGCGCGGCGGGTATACTTCCTGAGCCAATCGAATATGGTTCAAGCGGGACCCCGACTCACATGTCGAGACGGTCCCCACCTTGCGGCACCGAACGGTGGCTGTCTGGTCGAGATAACCGAACAGAGAACTCCTACGGGAGGCCTCTGTTGGTAGTGTCGTCCCGGGCCCTGGTGGCTGCGGGACGTTTTGTTTTTCAAGGGAGGCGGCGCACTCGTAGCCGCAACCAACGGAGGTGACAGGCCCATTAGCACGACTGAACCCAGAATCAACGAGAAGATCAGGGTGCCGCAGGTTCGCCTGATCGGCGTGGACGGTTCTCAACTCGGCATGTTCGACACCGTCGACGCCCAGCGCATCGCCGACGATCAGAACCTCGATCTGGTCGAAGTGGCGCCGAACAGCGATCCGCCTGTGTGCAGGATCATGGACTACGGCAAGTTCAAGTACGAGCAGGACATGAAGGCCAAGAAGGCCCGAAAGCACCAGCACACGGTGCAGATCAAAGAGATCAAGTTCCGGCCGAAGATCGGCGTGCACGACTACGAGACCAAGAAGAAGCATGTGGTGCGCTTCTTGGAGGCCGGCGCGAAGGTGAAGGTCACGATCATGTTTCGTGGTCGCGAGATGGTTCACGCCGAGCGGGGACTTGCGATTCTCGAGAGGCTCGCCGGCGAGCTCACCGAGCTCGGGACCATCGAGTCTCAGCCCAAGCTCGAGGGGCGCAATATGTTCATGTTGATGGCTCCGATCAAGAAGGAGCCGGTCAAGCTGCCGGAGGACGGCGACGACGCGGAAGATGCGTCGGCGGCCGCCGCGGAAGAGGAGTGACGATATGCCCAAGATGAAGACCCACAAAGGCACCGCGAAGCGCTTCAAGCTGACCGGTACCGGCAAGATCAAGAGGGCCAATGCCTTCAAGAGCCACATCCTCACCAAGAAGAGCCCCAAGCGCAAGCGGGCCTTCCGCGACGATAGCCTCGTGCATCCGAGCGATGAGAACGTCATCCGTAAGAACCTCGGCATCGGCTAGAGCCGGCGCGTTTCAGACAAGGAGTGTGATGTAGCATGCCTCGAATCAAACGTGGCGTGGCCGCGAAGAAGAAGCGCCGGACAGTTCTTACGCGTGCGAAGGGCTACTACGGCAACAAGAGCCGCTCGTACCGGTCCGCCAAAGAGCAGGTCCAGCATTCGCTGCAGTACGTGTACCGCGATCGGCGTAACAAGAAGCGCGAGATCCGCCGTTTGTGGATCACCCGCATCAACGCGGCCGCTCGTATTGGCGGTCTCTCGTATTCGCAGTTCATGTACGGCCTCAAGCTGGCCGGTATCGAACTCGACCGCAAGATACTGGCCGACATGGCCGTGACGGACCCCGGCAGTTTCGCGCGTCTCGTCGAGGCGGCGAAGGCAGCTACTCCCAAGTAGCCTGCGGTTCATAGGTACGTTTCCGAAGACCCCGCGATCGCGGGGTCTTCGTGCGTCCGGAGATCCTCGATGCCCGATTCGCGGATGTGTTCCTTTCGCGTTTGGCTTCCGGTTGGAGCTGGTTTGCTGTCGCCTGCCATTGTCTGCGGGCGGCCGCGCAGAAACACGCAGTCGACCCGAACGGTCGGCGCTATCAACCGAGGAGATGAAGATGAAGAGATTCGTCATGTTCGGACTGGGCGCGATGCTGGCGCTCGGAGTGAGTGTGGTGAGCACGTACTTCACGGGCCAGGCGCAAGTCGCGGAGAACACCATTCGCAGCGGCGAGGTCGCGGTTTCGGCCGAGCCGACGTCATCTGCCCTGTCGATCGATTCGCTTGCCCCGGGAGTCACCAGCGCGCGGACGCTGAGCGTAGCGAATTCGGGGTCGCTTCCTGCTGACATCATCGTCACCGGCGCGAAGAAGGCGGGTATCACCGAGTTCCACAATGCCCTGCAGGTACGTGTGTTTCATGAGTCAATCCAGCTGTACGATGGACCGCTCAGCGCGCTCCGTACCGCTCCTGTCGCACTGCGTCCGGGCGAGCGAGCCCCGTTGCGCTTCGAAGTCACCTTGCCTACCAGTGCCCAGAACAACCTGGCCGGCGACTACACCAAGCTCACCCTGTACGTGGACGCCGAGCAGCAGCACTGATGGGTACGCGCGGCGCCCTGATTCTGTGGCTGCTGGCCGGGTTCTGCTGCGTCATCGCTGCGTGGTTCCTGCGGCCGGTCATCGTCGGCGGCGGATCGATGAGCCCCACGCTGCTCAGGGGGGACGTGTGCCTGATCGCACGGGGAATCCCCGTTCGGGCCGGTGATGTGGTTCTGTTCAGGTCGCCGTCTCACGGAGCCGTCTTGCACCGGGCGGTATTCGTGGAGCCGTCGGGTTCTCTTGTCACGAGGGGCGACGCGAATCCTGCGGTCGATCGGCTCACGGTGCCCGGACCGGATGTCGTCGGCCGGTGTGTGCTCGTTATACCGAGTGGCAAGGCGCTGCACGGCTGGATGCGAATGAGCGGTGGTGCTACACTCCTGAACCAATCTCATACTACGAGGTGATGACGGAGAGGCGCTTGCGCACACACGTCGCGACCAGGGAGAGACCCATCGACTGCGAGGGTCTCCGGGGCGGCGTGAGCGGTTCACTCCACCAGCCGTGAACTGAACAGCCGTGTGTCGGCCAAGTAGGGGAGCCGGAGCCACCGATAGATGGCCGGGCGACAGGAAGGTCGCAGCAGCGTCGGGGGCGTACCCCTGGGGCGCGCAGAGTGGGCCGACTTCGTCGTCGGTCAACCGAGGTGGTACCGCGGGAGCCGACTCCCGTCCTTGGGTATGTCATCCAAGGCGGGGTCGGCTCCCTTTTTCGTATCGCGGCGTGGCACCGGAGATGGAGAATCGCACTGATGAGCATCGTCGATGAACTGAACGCACTGCAGGTCCGTGGGCTGGCTGAGATCGGAGCAGTGGAGGATCTGTCCGCGCTCGATTCGGTCCGGGTCTCGTTCCTCGGCAAGAAGGGGTCGCTCACCGCGATTCTGCGCGGGGTCGGAAGCCTGCCTGCCGAGGAACGCCCGCTGGTGGGCAAGGTCAGCAACCAGGTGCGAGCCGCTCTCGAGTCGGCTCTCGAGGAGCGCCTGGCCGCACTGTCTGCGGTCGCCCTCGAGGCAAAGGTCGTCGCGGATGCCGTGGATGTCACGCTTCCGGGGCGCGTGAGACTCCCCGGGCGCGAGCATCTCATCGAACAGGTCACCCGGGAGGTCATCGCGATCTTCCTCGGCCTGGGCTACCGGATCGCCGAAGGGCCGGAGGTCGAGCTCGACTACTACAACTTCGAGGCACTGAACACGCCGCCCGACCATCCGGCGCGGGGCCTCGCGGACACGTTCTACGTGCGCGACCTTTCCGGGGACGCGGCCGCCGTTGACGGGGAGTCAGACGTCCTCATGCGCACGCATACGAGCCCGGTGCAGGTCCGCGTGATGGAGAGCAGCGAGCCGCCGATCTACATCCTGGCCCCGGGCAAGGTCTATCGCAGGGACATCCCGGACCCGAGTCACCTGCCGCAGTTCACGCAGGTCGAGGGGCTCGTCGTCGACGAGGGAATCACGTTCGCGGATCTCAAGGGCACACTGGATCACTTCTGCCGGGAGATGTTCGGTCACGACCGGCGCACGCGGTTCAGGCCGCATTTCTTCCCGTTCACCGAGCCCTCCGCCGAGGTCGACGTCTCCTGCGGGATCTGCGAAGGCAGCGGGTGTCGTTTCTGCGGCAACACGGGATGGCTGGAGATACTGGGCTGCGGGATGGTCGACCCGAACGTCTTCGGGTACGTGGGGATCGACAGTGAGCGCTACACCGGATTCGCGTTCGGCATGGGCGTGGAACGCATAGTCGCGCTCAAGTACGACCTGCCCGATCTCCGCGTGTTGGTCGAGGGAGACATGCGGTTCCTGCGACAGTTCTGAAGGCCGACCCGGATACTCCGCCAAGACCTGCGGGCGTCTCGCCCGCGCGATGCGAAAGGACCGACCAAGAATGCGAGTCTCGCTCAAGTGGCTCAACGAACTCGTCGATGTCGATCTGCCCGTCGATGAGCTTGTCGACCGCCTCGACATGACCGGCACCGCCGTCGACAAGGTGGAAAAGCTCGGCGCGGACATGGACGGAATCCTCGTCGGGAGGATTCTGGCCAAGGAGCGTCACCCTGAGGCGGACAAGCTGTGGGTCACGCGTGTCGATGTGGGCAGACCCGAACCGCTGCAGATCGTGTGCGGTGCGCAGAACTTCGATGTCGACGACAAGGTCCCCGTTGCACTCGTGGGAGCCACCCTGCCAACGGGCCTCACCATCAAGAAGGCCAAGCTCCGCGGCATCGCCAGCGAGGGCATGAACTGCTCGTCCACGGAACTCGGCGTCGGGAGTGACGCCTCCGGGCTGCTCATTCTCCCGGCTGACGCTCCTGTGGGAGTCCCGTTCGCGGAGTATCGCGCTCTGAGCGATACCGTACTCGATCTCGAAGTCACTCCCAACCGACCCGACTGCCTCTCGATGGCGGGAGTGGCGCGTGAGGTCGGCGCCCTCCTCGGCGTTTCGCACACGCCCCCCTCCGGATCTCCCCGCGAGGCGGGCGGCGCGATCGGCGACCACGTGAGCATCGAGGTCGCCGACCCTGAGCTCTGCCCCCGCTACACGGCGCGGTTGATACGGGGCGTGAAGATAGGCCCTTCACCCGAGTGGCTCGCGGAGCGCGTGACGGCTGCGGGCGCGCGCTCGATCAGCAACGTCGTCGACATCACGAACTACGTGATGTTCGAGCTTGGTCAACCCCTTCACGCATTCGACGCGCGGAAGCTGGCCACGGATGAGGCCGGCCGCATGCGCATCATCGTCCGACGCGCCGCCGCCGGCGACACGTTGACAACGCTCGACGGCCAGGAGCGTCGGCTGACCGAGGACATGCTCCTCATCTGCGATCCCTCCGGTCCGATCGCGCTTGCCGGTGTGATGGGCGGCGCGACGACCGAGGTCTCTGACTCGACCGTCGACATCCTGCTCGAATCCGCGTCGTTCTCGCCTTCGGCCACCAGTCGGACCAGCCGCTCGCTGGGGCTGATGTCGGAAGCGTCGTCGCGCTTCGAGAAGGGCGTCGATCCGAATTCGTGCGTGGTCGCCGTCCACCGGGCAGCGCAACTCCTCGCCGACCTGTGCGGCGGCGAAGTCGTATCCGGCGTCGCAGACGTGTACCCGACCCCGGTGCTGCCTGCGACACTCACGCTCCGCCCCGGGCGACTCAACTCGATGCTCGGGACCGATTTGTCTGCCGAGGAGATCACGGGCATTTTGCGCGCGCTTGAACTGGAGGTCAGCGGGGACTCGGATTCCCTCCGGGTCACGGTGCCGACATTCCGGCCCGACCTACAGCGCGAGATCGACCTTGTCGAAGAGGTGCTTCGCGTCTGGGGGATGGAGCGCGTCGCCTCGACGTTGCCCGGAGGTCGTACACGCATCGGGGCGCTCACCGATGACCAACGGTGGCGTGAACGAATCGGTGCGGTGATGCGTGCCTGCGGCCTGAACGAGACTATGACCTACGCATTCGGAGACCCCGGCGATCTCGATCGCCTGGGGTGGCCGCTCCCGGAGGGCGAGGTGCTCGTCGAGCTCATCAACCCCATGTCTGAAGAGCAGGCGGTGTTGCGGCGTACGTTGCTTCCGGGCCTGTTGCGCTCCGTCTCGTCGAACCAGCGTCACGGAGTCGACAACGTTCATCTCTACGAGATCGGCACGGTCTTCTCGTCAGCCGACGGCCGAAAGCTGCCCAAAGAGCGCGCTGTCGTCGCGGGAGTCCTGTCGGGCAGATGGGCGATGCCCGCCTGGCACGATCGCCAGGGCAGTGATCAAGGGCCCGACGCGGAACTCCGTTCGGCGGACATCAACTTCTTCGACGGCAAGGGCGTGATCGAGGCCCTCGCGCTCGACATGGGCCTGGCGCGCTTCAAGGTCCGCGAGGCGCAGCTCCCCTGGCTGCAGACCGGTCGCGCGGCAGACGTCCTGGTGGGCGGGGACGTGATCGGCTGGCTCGGCGAGATCCACCCGGCCGCGCTTGGTCGATTCGCCGCCACCGGGCCGGTCGTCGCCTTTGAGATAAGGGTGGGTCACCTCATCCGGTCGGCTTCGAAGCTGAAGAAGTACCGCGAGATCCCGCGGTTTCCCGCCGTCGAGCTGGATGTAGCGTTCGTGGTGGACGAGGCGGTGAGCGCGCAGAGCATCGAACAGGCGATCCCATCGTCAGGTGCGAAGCTGCTCGAGTCGGCTCGCCTCTTCGATGTCTATCGCGGGCCGGGCGTGGCTTCCGGGAAGAAGAGCCTTGCGTTCGCCCTGGCGTACCGGGCATCGGACAGAACGCTGTCCGATGATGACGTCAGGCCGCAACACGAGCGTCTCATCCGCAAGGTGTGTGCGGCTGTCGGGGCCGAGATACGGGGTTCGAACGCATAGAAGTCCACGTTCAGTCACTATGTATGACTAACCACGCATCATGATAAGTAATGTGTGCATAGACATTGACGAGTATGCGTATTGACCGTAAACTTGCGGGACTGCCATACGTGTGCGGGGGCGGATCATGACTGATGTAGCGATCGTAGGAGCTCCCGGATACGCGGGTGTCGAGTTGACACGGCTGGTGCTCGGCCATCCGGATCTGCGGCTTGTCGCGGTGACGTCTCATGCCGACGCGGGCAAGCGTATCGACGACGTGTATCCTGCATTCACCGGCCTGACCGATCTGGCCTACGAGGCGCCCGTCGTGGCCGATGTGGCCGACCGGGCCGATGTCGTCTTTCTCGCGGTACCGCACACCGCAGCACTGGGACTTGCACCGGCACTGCTGGCTGCCGGGGCCGTTGTCGTTGACGCGTCGGCAGACTATCGGCTCAAAGACCCCGGCGTGTACGAGCGCTGGTACGGCGTTGCCCATACGAGTCCCGAACTTCTGGATGAGGCCGTGTACGGCCTGCCCGAGCTGGACCGGGCGGGCCTGGCGAAGGCCCGGCTCATCGCGTGCCCCGGCTGCTACCCTACGGCGACGATCATCGCTGCGGCTCCTGCGCTTGAGGCGGGACTGGTGAGTGGGGGGCTCGTCCGGGTCGATGCGAAGTCCGGCGTCTCGGGTGCGGGGCGAGTCCCGACAGAGGGCACCCACTACCCGACAGTCAACGAATCGCTGCAGCCCTACAAGGTCTCAACGCATCGGCACACGCCTGAGATCGCCCAGGGCCTCACGCATGCGGCTGGCCGCGCGATCGAAGCCGTGTTCGTCCCACACCTTGTTCCGATGTCGAGGGGGTTGTTGTCCACCGTCTACCTCGACCTCATCGAAGATGTCGATGTCGGCATGGTCTTCGACGCCTACGCGGCTCGTTATGCGGCTGAGCCGTTCGTAACGGTCCATCCCCCGGGCCGGATGCCGTCGACGGGCGAGGTGCGCGGCACTAATCGTGCCCACATCGGCGTGGCGGTCGACCCGGCGGGCGTGCTGATCGTCGCGTGCGCGATCGACAACCTTGTCAAGGGGACATCAGGCCAGGCCATACAGTGCGCGAACATCGCGCTGGGACTGCCGGAGACGGCAGGACTCATGCTTCCGGTCCCGGTCGTATAGGAGGATCGATGAGCGAGCAGTCGTACGCGTATGCCGATGGTGGGGTCGTGGCACCGGCCGGGTTTCTGGCCGCAGGCATCAGCGCCGGCATCAAGAAGTCCGGCAAGCGTGACGTCGCCCTGATCGTCGCGGATTGCGCCGTGCCATCGGCGGCGGTGTTCACCACGAACTCGATGGCCGCGCCTCCCGTGATCGTCTCGCGCGACGTCGTGGCCGGTGGCCTGGTGCGCGCAGCTGTGGTCAATGCCGGCAACGCGAACGCGTGCACGGGCGTGGCGGGCATGGCCGATGCTCGCACCATGGCTGCGGCGGTCGCAGCTCACCTGGACTGTGAGGCCTCGGAGGTCGTCGTGGCGTCGACGGGAGTCATCGGCGTGCCCATGCCGATGGACGTCGTGATCGCGGGCATCGAGCAGGCCGCTTCCGCGCTGGACAGCGCACGTGGCGATTCAGCTGCCGAGGCGATCATGACGACCGATACATTCCCCAAGCAGCTCGCTGTGTCGGTCGAGGTCGGCGGAGTGCGCTACACGGTTGGCGGAATGGCCAAAGGAAGCGGCATGATCAGCCCCGACATGGCCACCATGCTCGCGTTCGTGACCACCGACGCCCCGCTCTCCCCGGTCGCGTGCGACGCAGCACTGCGCGCCGCAGTGGACCTGACGTTCAACCGGATCACGGTCGATAGCGACACATCCACCAACGACATGGTGTTGCTGATGGCGAGCGGTTCCGCAGGAGGGGCGCGCATCGAGGTCGAGTCTCCGGCATTTCCCGCGGTCGCCGACGCGGTCGAGCATGTCTGCGGCGAGTTGGCGCGCATGGTCGTGCGGGACGGTGAAGGTGCGACGAAGTTCATCTCCGTGACCGTCCGGGGGGCGGCTACCGACGGCGATGCGTACGCCGCGGCCATGTCGATAGCGAACTCACCGCTGTTCAAGACGGCGATCTTCGGCGCAGACGCGAATTGGGGAAGGGTCGCGATGGCCGTAGGCAAGTCCGCTGCACGGGTCGACCCCGATCGGCTCGAGGTCGTCTTCGCGGGAATCGAGACCTGCCGCGACGGCATGGCGGTCCCCTTCGACGAGGCCGCCGCGGCCCGGGCACTGGCCGAACCCGAGGTAGACGTGCTCGTCGATCTGCATCTCGGTACCGGAAGCTCGACGGTCTGGACGTGCGACCTCTCCTACGAATACGTGCGGATCAACGGGGACTACCGAACGTAGCGGCCGCAGCCGCCACCTCGCTCCGACCGCAGTGCGAACCCGATTCGCCGAAGAAAGGACACGCAGTGGAAGACCTGCTCGCGAAGGCCGAGATCCTCACCGAGGCCCTGCCATACATAAAGCGCACCTGGGGCAAGACCGTCGTCATCAAGTATGGCGGAGCGGCGATGACCGACCCTGAGATCCGCCGTCACGTGGCGAGCGACATCGTGCTCATGAAGCTCGTGGGAATCAACCCCGTGATCGTCCACGGGGGCGGCCCGGAGATCACCACGTATATGAAACGTCTCGACATGCCCGTCGAGTTCCACGAAGGTCTACGGGTGACGTCGGACGACGCCATGGAGATCGTCAAGATGGTGCTCGTCGGCAAGGTGAACAAGGAGTTCGTTGCCGACATCAACGCGCACGGACGCCTGGCTGTCGGGATCGCAGGCGATGACGCGAACCTGATTCGTGCCACGCAGCGCTCCGAGCGCCTTGGACGCGTCGGCGATGTCACGGCGATCGACACGACGGTCGTGACCAAGCTCATCGACGACGGGTTCATCCCCGTGATCGCCACGGTCGCGGCGGGCGAGGACGGCGGGAGCTACAACATCAACGCCGATCTGGTCGCAGGTGAGATCGCAACCGCGCTCGACGCCGAGAAGGTCATCTTCCTCACCGACGTGGACGGCCTGTACGCGGACTTCGAGGACAAGTCATCGCTGATAAGCGCCCTGTCCCTGGAGCAGGCAGAGGAGATGATCGCCTACGATCGCCTGGCCAGCGGCATGATCCCGAAGGTCGCCGCCTGCGTGCACGCCCTGCGCGGCGGCGTGCTGCGCGCCCACATCCTCAATGGAACGGTACCGCACTCCCTGCTGCTCGAGGTCTACACCGACGAGGGTGTCGGCACGATGATCACGCCCGACGGCGCCGCACCCTCAGCCCGGGAGGTCGAGGAGTGATGGGTGCCGCTTTCGAGACGGCCCGCTCACTCGACGAAGCGTTCCACATGCGGACGTACGCGCGCAGGCCGGTGCTGTTCGTTCGGGGTGGCGGGATGCGCCTGTATGACGACGAAGGCCGCGAGTATCTCGACTTCATGAGCGGTATCGGGACCATCAACCTCGGCCACACGCACCCCGCGGTCGTGGATGCGATGTGCGCCCAGGCTGCCAGGCTGACCCATGTCACCAACATCTTCTACGTCGAACACCGGTCCGAGCTCGCCCGTGACATCGTCGAGTTGTTCGGTGGCGGAGCGCGCGTGTTCTTCTCCAATTCCGGCGCCGAGGCCAATGAGGGCGCCATCAAGCTCGCCCGCGCATGGGCTTCCCGCCACAAGGAACCGCATGCACGGACGATAGTGACGGCATGGCGCTCGTTTCACGGTCGCACGCTCGCCGCGCTCGCCGCGACGGGTCAGCCTGCGAAGCAGGAGTCGTTCAAGCCGCTGCCAGAAGGGTTCGTGCATGTCGACCTGAACGATATCGACGCCCTTGACGCTGCCGTTGATGGCTCGGTCTGCGCTGTCATGCTCGAGCCGGTGCAGGGCGAGGGCGGCGTGCACCTGTGTGACCCCGAGTACCTGGCCGCAGTGAGGCGCCTGTGCGACGAGCGCGAAGTCCTGTTGATTCTCGACGAGGTTCAGTCCGGGATGTACAGGACCGGCCCTGTCTTCGCGCATCAGTCGTACGGAATCGTGCCGGACATCATGACGCTGGCGAAAGCCCTGGCCAACGGGCTGCCCATCGGCGCGATCGTCGCGCGCGAAGATGTCGCCGCCGCCTTCGGGCCCGGCGACCACGGTTCCACCTTCGCGGGCGGTCCGGTCGTGTGCGCGGCGGCACGTGCCACGCTCTCGGAGCTTGCGTCCGGGGAGCTCGGGCAGAATGCGATCGATGTCGGCGCCTACCTGCAGGCCGGCCTCAGGGAGCTCGCCGGGCGCACCGGCGCTATAACCGAGGTGCGGGGCGTGGGACTCATGGTCGCCGCCGAACTCGCATCGCCGGTGGCTGCCGACGTCGTCACAAGAGCGCTGGCACGGGGGTGCGTCCTGAACAACACGTCTCCGAGTACGCTGCGGTTCTTGCCACCATTGGTGTGCACAACGTTGGAGATTGATACACTTCTACAGCATTTGCATACGCTTCTTACCGAGGAGGTCTCTTGATGGACAGCCCTCTCAAGGGTCGCGACCTGCTTTCCCTCGCGGACCTCACTCCGGCCGATCTGCGCACGATCATCGAGCGTGCGATAGCGCAGAAGGCAGCATGGTCTGTGGCCGGGAGACGGAGCACGCCGCTTGCAGGCAAGTCGGTCGCGCTGATCTTCATGAAGCCCTCTCTGCGCACACGCGTCTCCTTCGAGCTCGCGTGCGTTCGCCTTGGTGCTCACCCGATTGTCCTCGGCGGCAACGATACGGTCTTCTCGCGCGGGGAGACGGTCTACGACTCCATCAAGGTCCTCGAGCGTTATGTCGACTGCATCTGTATCCGGACGTTCGCGCAGTCTCTGGTCGAAGAGGTCGCCAGTGTCGCGAGTGTCCCGGTCGTCAACATGCTCACCGACGAGCACCACCCCTGCCAGGGCCTGGCAGACCTCCTTACCATCGAGGAACGATTGGGGCGGCTGTCCGGTCTGAAGTTCGCGTACGTGGGCGATGGCAACAACATGGCTCACACATACCTGCTGGGCGGTGCGCTCGCGGGGATGGACGTGTCCTGCGCGTGCCCCGAGGGGTATGACCCCGATCCCGCCATCGTGGCTCAAGCACAGGGTATCGCGGCCAAGACAGGCGCCAGGCTGCAGGTGGTGCGCGACCCGTACGAGGCGGTCTCCTCAGCAGATGTGGTTGCCACGGACACCTGGGCCTCCATGGGCCAGGAGGACGAGCATGCCAGGCGCGTGATCGCGTTCGCCGACTACCAGGTCGATGGCAAGCTCATGGCGGCGGCATCAACCGGCGCGATGTTCCTGCACTGCCTGCCGGCGCACCGGGGCGAAGAGGTGACCGATGAGGTCATGGACGCCGGGTACTCGGCGGTCTTCGATGAGGCCGAGAACCGACTCCACGCCCAAAAGGCGCTGCTCTCGCTGGTGATGGGCTAGTTGTGATACGCGGATCCGGTGTCCAGAGGAGAGAAGCGAGTCTCATGAGGAAACGGCACAAGCGACAAGAGGAGATCCGCAGGATCGTGCGCCACGAGCGCATCCGTACCCAGCGGGATCTGGTCGACCGCCTCAAGTCCGAGGGCTATGTCTGCACGCAGGCGACCGTCTCGCGCGACATCACAGAGATGGGACTTCGCAAGCTCCCCGAGGGTGTCTACGTGCTCGCCGAGGACCTGCATCTCCAGCGCATGATCTCGGAGTTGGTCACGAGCGTCGCACACACCAACAACCTGGTGCTCGTGAAGGCGTCGCCCGGGACAGCTCCGGGCGTGGCGGCCGCGCTGGATGCGGCAGAGTACGAGAACATCCTGGGCAGCATCGCGGGTGACGACACGGTACTCGTCATCACTGCCGATGAGGAGTCGGCCCAGCGGCTTCAGGATCAGGTGGCGAAGTTCCGGGGGCAGTAGCTCGCGCTGCTCGCCCTCCTCGAGGAAAGGAAGCAAGGACACATGGCACGCGAAAAGTGCATTCTGGCGTACTCGGGAGGCCTGGATACGTCGGTGGCGATCAGGTGGATTCAGGAGAACCACGATATGGACGTGATCGCTCTCGCGATCGACGTGGGTCAGGAGCGTCAGGACCTTGAGTTCGTGAGGCAGAAGGCACTCTCGATCGGTGCGATCGAGTCGATCGTCAAAGACGTTCGGGAAGAGTACGTCGAGGAGTTCCTGAGCAAGGCGCTCAAAGCCAACTCGATGTATGAGAACAAGTACCCTCTGGTCAGCGCGATGTCGCGCCCCGTCATCGTCAAGCATCTCGTGCAAGAGGCGCACCGACACCAGGCCAAGTACATCGGCCACGGATGCACGGGCAAGGGCAATGACCAGGTGCGCTTCGAGGTCGGTATCGCCGCTCTCGATCCCGATCTGGAGATCGTCGCGCCGGTTCGCGAGTGGGAGCTCAAGACGCGTGAGCAGGAGATGGAGTGGGCTGAGGCGCGCGGCATCCCGGTGCCCACGACGAAGGCGAACCCATACTCCATCGACGACAACCTGTGGGGTCGTGCCATCGAGTGCGGTGTGCTCGAGGATCCCTGGGTCGAGCCGCCCGCGGACATCTACACGCTCACGGCCGACTCGCGGGGTGACGCGTGCGGTGAGCCGGAGTACGTCGAGATCAGCTTCGAGCAGGGGATTCCCGTAGCCCTGAACGGGGAGCTCTGCAGCTTCCAGTCGATCATCGAGCGCATGAACGAGCTTGCAGGCGGACATGGTTTCGGCCGGATCGACATGATCGAGAACCGGCTGATCGGCGTGAAGTCGCGCGAGATATACGAGGTCCCCGGTGCGCTCACGCTTATCACGGCGCACAAGGCCCTTGAAGACCTGTGCCTGGAGCGCGAAGTCCTCCACTACAAGCTCGGCGTCGAGCAGAAATGGGCCGAGCTCGTCTACAACGGTATGTGGTTCTCGCCGCTCAAAGAGGCACTCGACGGCTTCATCGAGACGACCCAGCAGCTCGTCACCGGCGACGTCCGCCTCCGCTTCTTCAAGGGTAGCTGCGTGCCGGTCGGTCGACGCTCCCCATACTCGCTGTACGACTACAACCTGGCGACCTACGACGAGGCCGACAGCTTCGATCATAAGGCCGCCAAGGGATTCATCGACCTGCATGGTCTGCCGACCAAGGTCTGGGCACGGCAGCGCCGCAAGGTCGGCAAGGAAGGCGAAGTCTAGGCCTCACGACCGGACGAATGCCGAGGAGGCGCTTAGCGTGACCGATGAGAAGAAGCCCTGGGGCGGGCGTTTCGAGAAGTCCCCGAGTGCGTTTCTCGACGAGTACGGTGCGTCGCTCCCGGTCGACCGCCGGATGTGGGCCCACGATATCAAGGGCTCGATCGCGCATGCCCGGATGCTGGCCAAGCAGGGCGTGATCACCGAGTCCGACGCCGATGCGATCGAGGCCGGGCTTTCCGAGATATACCGCGAGATCCGTGATGGAGCCTTCGAGTTCCGCATCGCGGACGAGGACATCCATATGGCCATCGAGCGCACGCTGACCGACCGGATCGGGACGGCGGGCGGTCGTCTGCACACCGGCCGCAGCCGCAACGACCAGGTTGCGCTCGACACGCGCATGTACGCCCGCGAGCAGGCGGTGGCGCTCGCGCGTGCGACAGCGCGGATCCGCGCCACCATTCTGCATCTCGCGCAGGAGTTCCACGGGCACGTCATGCCCGGCTACACGCACCTGCAGAAGGCCCAACCGGTGCTCTTCAGCCACCACCTTCTCGCATACTTCTGGATGTTCTCGCGCGATGCGACCCGGTTCAGGCATGCCTACGAGGCGGCCGACGTGATGCCGCTCGGCAGCGCGGCCCTCGCCGGAACGACCTTTCCCATAGACCGTCAGTTCGTGGCCGACCGCCTCGGGTTCTCCTCGGTAGGGGCGAACTCGATGGACTGCGTGAGTGACCGGGACTTCCTGCTCGATCTCACCTACGCGTGCACGGTCACCATGGTGCACCTCTCGCGGCTGTGCGAGGAGCTCATTCTGTGGTCGACCGAGGAGTTCGGCTTCGTCACGATGGACGACACCTACTCCACCGGGTCGAGCATCATGCCGCAGAAGAAGAACCCCGACTTCGCGGAGCTCACCCGTGGCAAGACCGGTCGTGTCGTGGGCGATCTGGTCGGGCTCATCACGGTCCTCAAGGGCCTGCCCCTCGCGTACAACAAGGATATGCAGGAGGACAAGGAGGGCGCGTTCGACGCTATCGACACCGCTCTCGACGGGCTTGCGGTCTGTGAAGGCATGCTGAAGACCATGCACGTGAACTCGCAGGCCATGCTCGACGGGGCGCACGGCGGGTTCATGGCAGCCACCGACCTGGCCGACTATCTTGTGGGCACCGGGATGCCGTTTCGCGAGGCCCACGAGGTCGTGGGTCGGCTCGTGCTGGACTGCGAGAAGTCCGGCCGCACGCTCCAGGAGATCACCGCCGAGCAGTTCGCCGAGGCGAGCCCGGCCTTCGGCGCCGATGCGCTCGATGCGGTCGACATCTACTCGGTTGTCGCGCGGCGCGTGAGCGAGGGAGGCACCGGCAACGAGGTCGTACTCGAACAGATTCTCCGTGCGCGCGATGTGCTTGCCGTCGACGTTGCGTGGACGGAGTCGGTCGGAGAGTAGAACGCCTGTGGTCCGGTATCTGATCTCGGTCGTGCACCGCGGTGATCCGGTGGCGGTCGCCGATGTCGCCGATGTCTCCGAGCTCTTCGAGGAGTACCGCGAATGGTTGGGCGACGCCGTGTGCGCCTATAGATTCGCCGAGGAGATCTCGACGCTCATCGAAGGGGAGCTATGCACAGCGCCAGACCGGTCGGGCTTCCGATGTGCCCCGAGCCCTGGCCGTCGTGGGCGACCGATGCGTGTGACGCCGCGCTGTTCCTCGGGGACCCTCGCGACGTCGCACGCGACCTCCTGGGCGCGCTGCTCGTCACGGTCAAGGACGGCGAGCTCGTCGGCGGGCGGATCGTCGAGACCGAGGCGTATCTCGGGGCCGACGATCCGGGAAGCCACGCGTCGACCAGGGGCGTGACACGGCGCAACGCCACGATGTACGGTCCACCGGCGCACGCCTACGTGTACTTCACCTACGGCGCTCACCATATGCTCAACATGGTGTGCCAGCCTGCGGGAATCGCCGGCGCTGTGCTCGTGAGGGCGATAGAGCCGCTCCTGGGCATCGATGTGATGCGCACGCGTCGAGGCGGGCGCGTCCTGCACGAGATCACGAACGGTCCGGGCAAGCTCGCTGCGGCACTCGGGCTCGACCTTGGCGACAACGGAGTGCCTCTGAACGAGGGGTGCGTATTCGTGTACCATGGCCCGGAGCCCGCATCAGGGGAGGTCGCGGTCTCGGGTCGGGTCGGACTGAGTTCCGGCCACGACCTCAAGTACCGCTACTACCTGTCCGGCAGCCCGTTCGTATCTCGTGGCCGGATCGGGCCGGTGTCGTCCCGGCGCGGATCCCCGGAGGAATAGGAGCGTCTCGTGGCCATCAAGCTGAAGGACATCTACCGCATCTGCGTAGAGCATGGCATCACCCAGGACGCGCGGGATCGCGTCGAGATCGAGCGCACGCTCGAAGCGGCGAGCAAGGGCCTCGAGAAGCTGGACGAGGACGAGAAGGCGTTCTTCGATTCCGAGAAGCTCACGAACCCCTACGCGGATACGCGCATATGTGTCGGCGACCCGGAGGCCGATATCCGCGGTCTGATCGTGGGCGTGGACATGGAGGTGGGCGAGGTCCTGCTCGCCGACCGCCTACGCGAAAAGGGCGAGCCGATCGACCTGATCTTCGCGCATCATCCCGAAGGCCCCGGTTTCGCGAACCTGCACGAGGTCATGGGCATGCAGGCCGACCTGTGGGCTGCTCAGGGAGTCAGCATCGCCGTCGGAGACGCCCTCATCGGCCCGCGTGCACAAGAGATCAGACGGCGGTTCATGCCGTACAACCACTACCGCTCCATCGACGCGGCGCGCCTGCTGGGATTCGCCTCCCTTTCGTGTCACACGCCCGCCGACAACAGCGTCGACGCGTTCGTTCAGCGGTTCCTCGACGAAAAGGCGCCGCGAACCCTCGACGAGGTCGTCAAGGTGCTCAGGGAGATCCCCGAGTACGAGGACGCCGCCCGCAAAGGCTACGGTCCCGCACTCGTCGCGGGGACGGGCTCGGCCCGCCCCGGCCGTATCGTGACGGACATGACCGGCGGCACCGAGGGCCCGACAGAGGCGCTCGACAAGCTCGTCGCCGCAGGCGTCGGCACACTGGTCGGGATGCACTACTCCGAGGAGCACCGCAAGCATGCCGAGGAGATCAAGCTCAACCTCGTGATCGCGGGACACGTGTCCAGCGATGCGATCGGAATGAACCTCATTCTCGACGAGATCGAGAAGGCCGGCACGATAGCCATCTACTGTACGAGCGGGATGGTGCGCATCAAGCGGTCATGAGCGGGCGTCGCGCGCTCTAGGGCGTACCGGTGGCGCCACCCGACGGGCCCGGGGTCGCCGTAGTCGGCGCACTCGGTGCCGGACCCTTCGATATCGTGATCGTGACCGTCACGTTCTGCTTGACCCGGGAAGCGCCCGGGGGGTTCTGTGAGATCACGAACCCGCGGGGGACTACGGGGTCGTACTGCTCGACGTACACTATCTTGAGACCTGATTCCTTGAGCGTCTCTTCGCATGCTCCGCGAGACAGCCCGACCACTCTGGCGACGGAGATTCGCGAGTCCCACTCGGGCTTCCATTTGTACTTGGGCTTGGCCTGCTTCGGGAAGTCGAGCACGGGCTGGCCCTCCAAGGCGACCTTCATGAACTTCGCCCAGATCGGGGCCGATAGCGTGCCTCCGAACCCGCGGCTTCCGTGGACGTTGAGCATGGGGGTCTCGGACTTGTAGTACCCGACCCAGACCGAGGTGACGAGCTGGGGTGTGTATCCCACAAACCAGGCATCGCGGTAGTTCTGCGACGTGCCCGTCTTGCCCGCGACGGGGCGGCCGATGCGCGCCCTGCCTGCGGTGCCGCCCGAGACCACGCCTTTGAGTACGGTTGTCGCCGCATAGGCTACCTCGGGCGTGACGACCTGCTGGCCGGCGAGTTCGCTCTCGAAGACGACTGCGCCGTCCGGACCCACGATCTTCGTGATCGCAGTCGCGGGATAGTGCATACCGTTCGTGGCCAGGGTGCCATAGGCGGACGCCATCTCAAGCGGAGAGACGTTCTGCGACCCGAGCGCGATCGAGGGGAATGCGGGGATATTGGTCTCGATGCCCATGCGCTTCGCGAGCTCGGCCACCTTCTGCGCACCACTCTTGGTGCCGGTCTTCGTCTTGTCGTTGAGGTCCCAGACCAGGCGGGCAAAGACGGTGTTGACCGAGGCGCGCGTCGCTGCGTCGATGGTGATGAGGCCACGGCCACGGCCTTCGGAATTCGAGACGACCCATGCAGGGGTGGCAGGGATTGCGGCGGGAGATGATGAATCGACGTAGCGATACGGGGGCATGCCCTCTTCGAGGGCGGCCACCAGAACGAACGTCTTGAATGAGGATCCCGGCTGGCGCTTCCCCTGAGTTGCCAGGTTGAACTTGTTCTGCGCGAAGTCCTTGCCGCCGACCAACGCCTTGACGTACCCGTTGCGGGGATCGATCGAGACGAGTGCGCAGTCGGGGTCTCCGGGCCTGTCGAGCGATGTGAAGACCGCGGTCTCCGCCGCCTCCTGCATGCGCATGTCGATGGTCGTGTAGACGGAGAGCCCGCCCTGGAACACGAGGGACTGATCGTACTCGGCCTGCAGCAGCTTCTTGACATGCGCAACGAAGTACGGCGCGCCGTAGACACCGTGCAGTGGCTCGACAGCGCGTTTGAGCACGAGCTTCTCGGCTACCGCCGCGTCGTAGCGCTCGCGATCCACGTAGCCGTTGCGCAGCATCCGTGCGAGCACGTCGTTGCGGCGGGCGAGCGCACCCTTGGGGTTGGTGTACGGGTCCAGCCGGCTCGGCGCCTGCGGGAGCCCGGCCATCAGCGCGGCCTCGGCGAGCGTGAGGCCTTTCGCGTCCTTGCTGAAGTACGTCTGGGCTGCTGCCTGGGCGCCGTACGCGCCGTCCCCGAAGTAGACGGTGTTCAGGTAGAGTCCGAGGATTTCATCTTTGGTCCGGCGCTTCTCGAGTTCCATGGCGAGGAACGCCTCGCGCACCTTGTAGCGCAGCGTCCGGTCGAGCCGCTCGTCACGCAGCAGCGTGTTGTCCACGTACTGCTGCGTGATCGTGGACGCACCTTCCTGCGTGCTGCCCGCCATCACGTTCGTGACGGCAGCGCGTGCGATGCCCTGGTAATCGACGCCGTCGTGCTGGTAGAATCGCTCGTCTTCCACCGAGACGAGGGCGTGGGCGAGATCGGTCGCGATCTCGGACATCGGCACGACGGTCCGGTTCTCGAGATAGAGCCGGGCCAGGAGCTTGCCGTCGGCCGAGTAGATCTTGGTCGCTTGTGCTACCTTGAACGCCGTCGGCGACTCGTAGTCGGGCAGGTCGACGAGCCAGTTCATCACGACGGCGTACGCTGCCGCGCCACCGGTGAGAGCGAGCACGACAACGACGACGAATGCGACCAGGAACGTCGCAGTGCCTGCGATGGCCACACCACCGTTGCGGCGTGTGCGCCGCGCACGAATACGTCGGCTTGACATGCCGGCGACCTCACCTCCAGGGTATCTAGCTATTGTGACGCATGCGGCGAATCGCATGCCAGGACTATCCAGCCCGCGTTACCGAACGGACACACCTTGACTCACACACCTGAACACCGCCCTGAGCTGCTCGCTCCTGCAGGCGGCCCTGAATCCCTGCGCGCCGCCGTCAACAACGGTGCGGACGCGGTCTACCTTGGCGTCGATCGTCTCAACGCACGCCGGGGCGCCGAGAACTTCACAATGGACGTGCTCGGGGACGCCACCCGTTTCGCGCACCTCCGTGGGTCGAAAGTCTACCTGACCGCGAACGTGCTCGTTCATACCGAGGAGACCCACTCCGCGCTCGAGCTGATCGACCAGGCGTGGGTAGCGGGCGTCGACGCCGTCATCGTGCAGGACCTCGGGCTGCTCGCCGCGATCCGGCGGGAGCTCCCGGCGGTCCGTATCCATGCGTCGACGCAGCTGAACGCGCACAACACCGCGACTCTCGAGTACCTGGCGGGAATCGGCGCGAGCCGCGTTACGCTCGCGCGAGAAACGTCGGTCGGCGAGATCGCGACACTCGCGGGCGCAGCATCCGTCGAGATCGAGTCCTTCGTGCACGGGGCCCTGTGTGTCTGCTATTCGGGCCAGTGTCTCATGTCCTCATTGATCGGTGGTCGTTCGGCGAACCGCGGGACGTGCGCGCAGCCGTGCCGATTGGGATATGAGCTGCTGGACCCCAACGGCGGGGTCAAGCGCGTGCCCGGACAACACCTCCTCTCCCCGAAGGATCTTTGCGGTATCGATGTGCTGCCGAGACTGGTGCGATCCGGTGTCACCGCACTCAAGATAGAGGGACGCATGAAGAGTCCCGAGTACGTCGCGCTGGTCACCGGTGTGTACCGCGCCGCGCTCGACCGGGCGATTGAGGATCCCGACGGATTCGCGGTCACCGAGTCCGAGCGCTCGATTCTGGCAGAGGCGTTCAACCGGGGGTTCTCCTCGGCATACCTTGATGATGTCCGGGACAACGAGATGATGAGCTACCTGCGGCCGAACAACCGGGGCGTTCCCGTCGGCCGTGTTTCCAAGGTGCGGGATCGTGAGGTCCTCGTTGCGCTGGACGCGGCCGTGGACGCGGCCGATACCGTCGAGTACTGGACGTCACGCGGTCGGTTCGCGCAGAAGATCGGGACCATGACGATGCGCGGATCCGGCGTCAACGTCGGTCCCGCCGGAGAGACGGTCGCCGTGCGCACCGACAAGCCCGTGTCCCAGGGCGATCGGGTCTTCCGGGTGGTCAACGCCCAGCTCGATGCAGCCGCCCGGCGCACATTCGTCGACGAGCGCGGCCTGCATCCGCTACCTCTCGATATGAGCGTGCGGGTCGTCGTGGGCAGGCCGGTCAGGGTCGGCGTCCGTCACGGGGTACACGAAGGCTCCGCCACCGGCCCGGTCGTGGAGCGCGCGCGGACCCGCGCAGTCAGCGCCGAGGATGTCGCAGAGCATGTCGGCCGACTGGGAGCGACACTGTTCGAGGCGACGCAGTGGGATATCGAGCTCTCGCCTGACGCCGGACTCGGCTTCTCGACGCTGCACAAGGTGCGCCGCGAGGCGGTCGAGGCACTTGAGTGCTCGATGCTGGAGCCCTGGGCAGGTCGCGATCCGGTGAACCCGCCCCTCAAGCCGCCGACGCGTCGGAAGACGCGGGCAACGGACTTCCCCGAGCTCGTCGTGCACACCGAGGACCTGCGAATCGCCCGCGCGTGTCTGGATGCGGGAGCCCAGCGCGCGTACGTGCCTTCGTGGGTCCTTCAGCAGCCCGGAGTCGAGAACGTACCCGACCGGGTGGTGCCCGTGATCTCGCGCATCGTCCACGACCGGGAGGCGGATGACCTCGTGTCGTTCGCCGCGGAGAAGCCGCGGGTGCTCGTGGGGAATCTGGGTCTTCTGGAAGGCCTGTCCGGTGGTCGCGGGGTGGTGGAGGCGGACTGGTCTCTCAACGCGCTGAACCCCTGGACCGTCTCCGAGCTCGCGTCTGCGGGCGCCGGATTCGTGTGGCTATCGCCCGAGCTGTCGGGACGTCAGCTCGCCGCCATCGCGGGTGTCTCGACGGTACCCGTGGGTACGGCGATCTATGGTCGCCAGGAACTCATGGTCACGGAGCACTGCATGCTCATGTCCATGGGGGAGTGCGGACAGGTCTGCGGCGCGTGCCCGCGTCGACAGTCGTGGTACGCGTTGCGTGACCAGAAGGGCTACGGCTTTCCCGTGTCCACGGATCCGGCCGGCCGAAGTCACATCTACAACTCCGTGCCGCTGGATCTGACCAGGGCGATCCCCGAGCTGTTCGAGGCCGGCGTATCCGCATTGCGTCTTGATTTCACGATCGAACATCTCCAGGTAGCGCAGAAGATCACGCGGATCGCCAAAGAGGCGATGGCGGCGGCGGCTCAGTCGAAGCCGACCGAGGAGTTCGCGCTCGTGCCCAAGGCGACGACCGGCCACTTCTACCGGGGGGTCAAGTAGGGGGCTGGTCCGCTACTTGACGACGATCTTGCGGGTGACGGACGAGGTCTGATCCTTGTCGTCGGTCACCCACAGTGTGATCTCGTAGGTGCCCGGGTCTGCGTAGACGTGGGTCGTCTTGACCCCCTGGCCCTCCTCGCCGTCTCCGAACTCCCACACGTACGTGGTGATCTTGCCGTCATCGCTTGACGCCGTCGCGTCGAAGGCGACCGGCTGTCCCACGATCGCCTCGGCTGGTGAGGTGGCGAAGCTCGCCTTGGGCGGGAGGTTCGCACCGCCGCCGTTGGAGACCGTGATCGTTACGACAGTGGCTGTCGTTCCTACGCTGCCCGCATCGGGACTCTGAGCGGCCACGATGCCGGCAGGCACGCCTACCACGTCCTGCTCGATCACCTTGAACAGGAGCATGAGGTTCTTGAGGGCCGCGAGAGCGGCCTCCTTGGTCATGCCGATGACGCTCGGTATGTCGATCGTAGTCGGCCCGGTGTGCAGGGGGCAGCTCTCCGGGAGGAACTTCGAGAGGTACACGCCCGCGATGGTGGTCGGACACCACTCGGTCGCGGCCTTCCCGCTGTCGGCGCAGACCTTCACCCCGGACACGCCCTTGGGCCGGACGAACTCCTTGACGGGGGCCTTGCCGATAGCCCCCTGCATGAAGCGGGCCCAGATCTCTGCGGGGAACGAGCCGCCCGTGACGGCACGGCCGTGCACTGATTTCATCTCCACCTGCGAGTCCGGGTAACCGACCCAGACCGCACAGACCAACTGGGGCGTGTAGCCCACGAACCAGGCATCGCGGTACGCCTGGGTCGTACCCGTCTTGCCTGCAGCGGGCCGGCCGATTCGGGCGGCGGTGCCGGTACCCCGGGTGACGACGCCCGTGAGCATGTCGGTCGCTATGTACGCGAGCGACGGATCCAGTGCCTGCGTGGCCGAACTCTCGCCGCTATGGAGCACCTCGCCACGCGAGTCGGCGACCTCGATCACGCCGTAGGGTACCGTCTGCTTGCCTCCTGCGGCCAAGGTGCCATAGGCCGAGGCCATCTCCAGGGGTGACACCCCCTGCTTCAGTCCACCCAGGGCGATCGCCGGGACCGGCTCGATATCGCTCGTGATGCCCATGGCCTTCGCGGTCTCAACGACCTTCTCGGCACCGGCGTCGAGAATCAGCTCGGCGTACACCGAGTTCACGGACTTCTCCGTGGCCTCTCTCAGCCGTACCGAGTTCGACGCATCGCCGGAGCCGGAGACCTTCCAGGTCTGGCCGTTGGGCAGGACGAACGATCTGGCCCCGGACTTGAAGAGCTGTTCGCTGCCGATCCCCTGTTGCAGCGCGCTCACGAGGACGAACGGCTTGAAGGCGGATCCCGGCTGGCGACGACCCTGGACGGCGACGTTGAACTGCTGCTGCGAGAAATCGCGGCCGCCGACCATCGCGACGATCTCGCCTGTCACGGGGTTGAGCGCCACCAGGGCGGCCGAGGGGTCCCCCGGCTCGTCGAGGACCGCTGTGATCGCCTGCTCGGCGACGCGTTGCATTCGAAGATCGAGTGTCGTCTTGATCTTCATCCCTCCACGGAACACGGCTTCGGAGCCGTACTCATCGATCAGCAGCGCCTTGATGTACTCCATGAAGTACGGCGCTTCTGCCGAGGAGTCGGCGAGCCCCGAGAGGGCGAACTCCTCGGCAACCGCAGCGTCGTGCGCGGCCGGGTCGATGAAGCCCTGTTCGGCCATCTGGCCCAGGACGGTGTCGCGTCGCCTCTTGGCCGCGTCGGGATCGAGGTACGGGGAGTAGCGCCCGGGGGACTTGATGACGCCCGCGATCGTCGCGCACTGCGCGAGGTCAAGTTCGCCGAGCGATGTCCCGAAGTACACCTGCGCTGCCGACTCGACACCGTACGCACCATGGCCGAAGTAGATCGTGTTGAGATAGCGCTGAAGGATCTCGTCTTTGGTGAGCTTCTTCTCCACCCGGTAGGCCAGTATCGCTTCCATGATCTTGCGCTTGAGCGTGCGCTCCGGTGTGACGAAGGCCACCTTCACATACTGCTGGGTGATGGTGGAACCGCCGTGCAGCTTGCCCTTGGTGACATCGACCCACACCGCGCGCGCGATGCCCCAGGGGTCGACACCGCCGTGCTTGTAGAACCGCTGGTCTTCGGTTGAGACGACGGCGTTGCGAAGGTCGAGGGGGATATTGGCGAACGCGGTGTCCGTGCGGTTCTGCTCGGCGAACAGCTTGGCGAGTACTTCGCCGTTCCGGTCGTAGACCACCGTGGTCTGGTCGGTGCCCTTGGGTTTGGCGTCCGGATCGGGGATGTCTCGCATGATCGCCGCCCAGGCGACGCCCGCGACGACAAGAGCGGTGAGCAGGGTGCCGAGCAACGCGTACGCGAGGATGCGCTTGCGAGGAGAGAGCCGGCCCGGACCGCCGCGCGGTCTCCGGGGCGCCGGTCGCTTTCGCACTCCGCCGGGAGGGCGCGCTGAGGTCCGCTTGCCCGGCCCGGCGGTCTCGCCTGCCCGAGCGTGTCGTGCTCGCGCGCCTTCGCCCGATGCAGCGCCCGTTGCACCACGGCGCTGCCCGCTCGAGCGTGAGGCGGGGCTGCCGGCCTTACCCGAGGACGCGCGAGGGCGCGGGCGAGGGCGGGGTCTATCGTTCGAATCGGCCCCGCGGCCGGTGTGTCGGCTGTTGTCGTCCATCGGCTCCATATCGGCTGGCTTGGGCGTTTCGAGTGCTGCGCGAAAGCGCCGGACCCGTGCTCAAGGTGGTCTGCGGATTCGGCCTGGAGTGCTGGGCCTTCATGCTAGTATGACGTGCAAATGGCGCGCCGACAAAGGCCCTGGAGTGTCGGTTCGGCAACCAAACCACGGATTCCGTCTGCCGGCGGACTCGCACCGAAGGGACCGGATCGCACGCGATGTTCAGCCCAGAAGAGCAGCTCCATACTCTCAAGAGCGGCGCCGCAGGCATAGCACCCGCCGACGCCCTCATCGGCAAACTGAAGCAGGGCAGGCCCCTCGTAGCCAAGCTCGGCGTCGACCCGACGGCTCCTGATCTGCACCTGGGCCATGCGGTCCCGTTGCGCAAGCTCCGGCAGTTCCAGGACTTCGGCCACAGGGTCGTTCTGATCATCGGCGACTTCACCGCGCTCATCGGGGATCCGTCCGGCCGCAACAGCACGCGGCCGCCGCTTACTGCCGAGGAGATCGACGCGAACGCCATCACCTATATAGAGCAGGCGTATCGCATTCTCGACCCCGAGCGGACCGAGATACGCCGCAACTCCGAGTGGCTCGGGTGCCTTGGCTTCGCAGACATCCTGCGCTTGACCAGCCAGTTCACCGTGGCGAGAATCCTCGAGCGCGACGACTTCCAGAAGCGGTACCGTGAAGGTGTGGGAATCTCGCTCCACGAGTTCCTCTACCCGGTGGCGCAGGCGTATGACTCCGTGGCCATAGAGGCGGACGTGGAACTCGGCGGTACCGATCAGCTGTTCAACCTCCTGGCCGGGCGTGAGCTCATGGAGAAGTCGGGAATGGAGCCACAGGTCTGTCTCACCCTGCCGCTGCTCGAAGGCACGGACGGCGTCCAGAAGATGAGCAAGTCGTATGGCAATTACATCGGACTCACCGATGACCCGTCCGAGATGTTCGGCAAAGTGATGTCGATCCCTGATGAGTTGATGTCCAAGTACCTGCGCTTGTGCACGGCGCTGCCCGTGCACGAGATCGAGGAGATCGAAGCGGGCCTTTCCGGCGGCCTCCTGCATCCGAACACCACCAAGCGTCGCCTCGCACGCGAGATCGTCGGTCTCTACCACACCGGCGAAGCCGCCGGCGAGGCGGAGGCAGCCTTCGACAGGGTGTTCAAACAGCACGAGCTCCCCGAGGACGTGCCCGAGGTCGCAGTGGCGATGGGGGCTACCGTGCACCTGCCGGCCCTGCTCCGCGAGGCGGGCCTCGTGTCTTCGAACGCCGAAGGGCGGCGGATGATAGACCAGGGCGGCGTCAAGATTGATGGCGAGGCGATCGGCGCCGGGGACTACGATCTGGACTCATCGGCAATCGAAGGCGCGGTTGTCCAGGTGGGCAAGCGTCGTTTCGCGCGGGTCATCAGGGCCGTCGGTTAGCCCCTCAGGCGGGTGGGTACATAGATACTCCGCGTAGGTTGTTGCGTCTCCCCGACGCGGGTGGTAGTGTGTGCGAACCGCTTCTTTCACAGGAACGGATTCGAGGCTGATTTGAAAGCTGTACTTCAGGAGTCGGTTCTCCACGGATGACGTTCCTCGCCCATGGCGACGAAATGTCGTCGGTCGGTGCGCCTCCTGGTGTTCACGGGAGGCGCTTTTGTTGCCCTGAAGTGGGGCGGAGAGAGTTCCCGAGAAACCTCGAAAGAAACTGTTGACAGCACCACAGTGGATGCGTAAAGTATTCACTCGCCGCCGAGAACGGTACGGCGGATGACGGCGGACAAAACCGCAGGGAAACCAGGGAGTTTCCGCCGCGCTTGAACCTTGAAAACCGGATACTGTGACAAGCCAGAAGGTTCGCGAAAGCGAATCACATGAACCCGTCAATCGAGAGGGTCTATAACAGGCCAAACCGAATGACGAACCGGTCCAAACCGCTCCGGATATATCCGGCGCAGGTGGGCCATTCCGGATAGAACCGGATCTAGCTTCGTAGAATACAGACTTCGGTCTGTAACTATTTCAACGGAGAGTTTGATCCTGGCTCAGGATGAACGCTGGCGGCGTGCTTAACACATGCAAGTCGAACGATTAAAGCTCTCTTCGGAGAGTGTATAGAGTGGCGAACGGGTGAGTAACACGTGGGCAACCTGCCCCTCACACTGGGATAACTCAGGGAAACTTGAGCTAATACCGGATACTCCTTGGAGATCACATGGTCTTCTCGGGAAAGCTCCGGCGGTGAGGGATGGGCCCGCGGCCCATTAGCTTGTTGGAGAGGTAATGGCTCACCAAGGCGACGATGGGTAGCCGGGCTGAGAGGCCGATCGGCCACACTGGGACTGAGACACGGCCCAGACTCCTACGGGAGGCAGCAGTGGGGAATTTTGCGCAATGGGCGAAAGCCTGACGCAGCAACGCCGCGTGCGGGATGAAGGCCTTCGGGTTGTAAACCGCTTTCAGCAG
>CAMTYE010000005.1:0-179178 GCA_947085935.1 uncultured Actinomycetes bacterium
CGCAGCTCACGCGGGCAAGCCGCTCCGTCGCGCGCCGCGGAAAAAGGGTGGCCGGGGACCGATCAGCGACCGGCACGAGGCGTCGGGATCAGTAGCGGGAGATGACGAGCATGCTTCTAACTACAATTATGCGGTCTACATAGAACGTCTTCGCGTCGTGAGCTTCTGCGTAAACCAGTACCCTCAGCGCACCATACAACGTCCTGGCCTGCTTCGACTAGACTGGGGTCGGCCGCGTCTCTCGGGATACGCAGTCTGCATAAGCCCGTCGCACTGCAGCCCTCGCCCCGCTCGCTCGCACGCACCGGCACCCGACGCTTACAGCCCGTCCATCGGGCTCTGCACGCCGAGGCCCCCTCGGTTGAGCACGTGCGTGTAGATCATCGTGGTGCTCACGTCTTTGTGGCCGAGCAGCTCCTGGATCGTTCGGATGTCGTATCCGGCCTCGAGCAGGTGCGTTGCGAAGGAATGCCGTAGCGTGTGGCAGCCCACGCGCTTGTTGATCTCCGCGCGAACGCCCGCCTCCCGCACTGCGCGCTGGAGAATCGTCGCATGCACGTGATGACGCCCCTCCTCGGCGGTCTTCAGGTTGCGCCACCGGTGTGCTTGCGGGAACACCCACTGCCACCGCCACTCCGTAGGTGCCCGCGGGTACTTCCGATCCAGCGCATCAGGCAGCACGACCCGGCCCCAGCCGTCCTCGAGGTCCATCCGGTGCACCGCCCGTGCGTGCTCCAGCTGGATCCTGAGCGGTTCGACCAGCTTCGTCGGCAGCATCGTCACACGATCCTTGCCGCCCTTGCCGTTGCGGACCATGAGCTCCCGCGCCCCGAAGTCCAGGTCCTGCACCCTCAGCTTGAGGCACTCGCTCAGGCGCAGCCCGGAGCCGTAGAGCACCGACGCCATGAGCCGCGTCTCACCTTCGAGCTCTGCGAACAGATTCCGGATCTCATCGCGCGTGAGCACCACCGGCAGACGCTTCTGCTTGTGCGCGCGGATGATGGTGCCCAGCTCGCCGACCTGCCTGCCAAGCACCGTGCGGTACAGGAACAGCAATGCCGAGAGCGCCTGCGTCTGCGTCGACACGCTCACCTTGTCAGTCACGGCGAGATGGGTGAGGAACTCATTGATGTGGCGTTCGTCCAACTCGGCCGGATGCTGCCCCCCGTGGAAGTAGATGTAGCGGCGCGCCCACGAGCAGTACGCCTTCTCGGTGCGTGGGCTGTAGTGCCGCGCGTGCAGCGCGTTGCGCATCTGCGACATCAGTCGCGGAGGTCCGGTTCCGTCAGGTGGGTCCAACACCGCTCCGTCTCGCCTCGTCCGGATGTGGTCCGCGGTCCCCTCCGGCGATTGAACGCGATCACCGTACGCCGGCCGCCTTACCACGGCCTCACACGAACCTGACCACCCGCCACGCGCGGCCTCCTTCGACCAAGTGATACGCTACGAAGACCCTGCATCTCGATCCGATTGGCCTCGCTCATGCCCTCGCTCGTCTTAGGCACCGCCGGGCACATCGATCACGGCAAGTCATCGCTGATCAAGGCGCTCACCGGCACTGATCCGGATCGTCTTGCCGAGGAGAAGGCCCGCGGCATCACCATCGAACTCGGCTTCGCGCTGCTCGAACTGCCATCGGGCCGCTCCATGGGCGTCGTCGACGTCCCCGGCCATGAGAAGTTCGTCCGGCACATGGTCGCCGGCGCCACCGGCATCGACGTCGTCTTGCTCGTGATCGCCGTCGACGACGGCATCATGCCGCAGACCCGCGAGCACCTGGCGATCATCGATCTCCTCGGCATCACGCGCGGCGTCGTCGCGCTCGCCAAGTCCGACCTGGTCGACCCCGAGTGGATCGATCTGGTCGCGGGCGAAGTCGCAGCCCTGCTCGTGGGCACCGGAATCGAGGGGGCCGCGATCGTCCCGGTCTCCAGCAAGACCGGGGCGGGCCAGCCCGAGCTTCTTGCGGCACTCGATGAGATCGCGGACGAAGCTCCGAGCCGACAGGCGGCGCTTCCGATGCGCCTGCCCGTCGACCGCGTCTTCACGATCGCGGGGGCGGGCACCGTGGTCACCGGCACACTGTGGTCCGGAACGGCCGCCAAGGACGACCCGGTCGAGATCTATCCCGCCGGCGTCGAAGGCCGGATCCGCAGCGTTCAGGTGCACTCGGAATCCGTCGCCAGGGCGCAGGCCGGCCAGCGGGTCGCGCTCAACATCGCCGGCGTCGAACGCGACCGGATCGCCCGGGGCGATATCATCGCAGCTCCCGGCTCCCTCGAAGTCACCGACCGCTTCGACGCACGCTTCGAGTACCTGGGCCTTCCCGGACAGGACAAGCCGTTCGAGAGCGGCGCCCGCGTCCACGTCCACCACGGCACCCGCGAGGTCTTGGGCCGCGTCTTGCTCTCCGACGCCCCTTTGCTCGTACCCGGCCAGGGAACCTACGCGCAGGTTCGCCTCGAGGAGCCGCTCGCGCCGCGCTACGGTGACCGGTTCATCGTGCGCTCGTACTCGCCCGTCTACACGATCGGCGGCGGCATCGTGCTCGACACCTCTCCGCCGCGTCGCACCGCGCTGGCGCCCGCTGAGCGCTCGCTGCTCGACGCGCTGCTCGCCCATGACATCTCAGCGGCCGCTCTGGGGCTCCTGACCGCGCGCGCGATTCCGCTCACGAGCGCCGATGTTGCCCGTGCCCTCGGCGTTCCGCGCGCTCAGGTCGCCGATGAGCTCAACCGGGCTTCGCTCGAACGCCTCAAGATCGGTTCGGACGCCTACTTCGTCACGCCCGCGGCGCTCACCGCGACCCTGCAGGCCGTCGAGAGCGAGCTGCTCGCCTTCCACGAGGCGGAACCCAAGGCCACCGGCATCGCCGCAGCCGCGCTGCGCGACAGGGTCGACCGTCGGCTCTCGCCCAAGCTCTTCGATGCGATCCTCGAGCGCGCCGCAGCCGCCGGTACCGCCGTGGTCGATGGCGGTCAGGTGCGCCACCCGCGGGCCGCGGTCGCGGCAGTGGCCGACCTCGCCTCCGCGCGCGACGCACTGGCAGGTGCGCTCGAGCAGCAGGGGCTCGCACCGCTCTCGGTCGCCGAGCTCGCCCGACTCACGGGGCACGATCCCAACGTCGCGCGCAAGGCGCTCACGGCACTCGAACTCGATCGCGAGGTGGTCCGCCTGAGCAGCGAGCTGCACTTCTCGGCAGCCGCCATCGCGGGCGCCAGGCAGAAGCTCATCGAGTTCATCACGTCCAACGGTCCCGCGACCGCGGCGCAACTGCGTGACGCTCTCGGCGTGAGCCGGAAGTTCGCGATCCCGCTGTTGGAGTACTTCGACGCTCAGGGCGTGACCCGGCGCGACGGCGACACGCGCGTCCTGCGCAAAGGGTAGGGGAGCCGGCTCCCGATCTACTCCGGCACGAACCAGGTGTAGTCCGTCTCGCTCCAGTCTGCGGTCTCGACAGAGACCATCACGAGCATCGGTTTCCCACGCACGTTCGGGCTGAGCCAACGCCGTGTGCTGGCGGTCCCGTCCCGGTCGGTGTACTCAATGTAGGCGTCCGTCGCGTCCGCAGAGACCCATTCGAACTGGGTTCTCACGTCCTGTGCGGGCGCGCCGACGGCATTGACAACGGTCACGTCCAGCCGAAGGAAGCTGCCGGCGGAGACTCCGTCACTCTTCTTGAGGAGCATCTCGGTTGAGGGCCTCTCAAGCTCCCGGGCCAACTCCTGATTCCATCCGGCCGTCGAAACCGGAGGTACGTCACCGAAGTACTTGAACACCGCGGGCAGCTCTGCGTCGCCCAGGAACTTCGTCTCGACAACCAGCTCACGTGCCGCGCCTTTCGGAACAGCGGCGACGCACAGGGCGACAACCACCACGGCGCCGGCGAGCAGCGCGAGACGTCGTATCCTGCCTTGAGCGCTGCGCGTTCCATGGTCGGTTCGCGTACCGGAGTCCATCACGAAGCCCTTCCCGTTTCGGGCACAGTACATGTTTCGGCACGGTTGCCCGAACAGATGAGCCGTTCCCGGTGACTGTCGGCTTGCACGGGGGTTGGAGCCGTGCTTCTCGGCGGCTATCATCACGGACGGAGGCGGATGGGTCCTGGTGGGCTCCGCGGTCTTCAAAACCGTAGTGGGGCGTGAAGAGCGTCCCGGGTGTGTTCGATTCGCACGCGCCTCCGCCATGCGAATCATCGCGGCCCGCCTTCATCGGCGGGTCGCACGCATTCCACCCGTGCATCACCTTGTCGCCCGATAGGCGGATAGTGCCCGCTCGCGTGCGGCTGCATGATCGACCAGGCGATTCGGGTACGTGTCGCCAGGCCGCACGCCGGCACGCGAGAGTTCGGCCGCGGGCGCGTCCCACGGCCGGTGGATCCAGCGCGGGGGGAGACCTGCGAGTTCAGGTACCCACCGACGCACGTACTCACCCTCGGGATCAACCTTCGCACCTTGGACGACCGGATTGAAGATGCGGAAGAACGGCGCTGCGTCCGCGCCGCACCCGGCCACCCACTGCCAGTTGAATGCATTCAGTGCGGTGTCCGCGTCGACCAGCCGCTCCCGGAAGTGGCGCTCACCGATCTGCCATCGCTCCAGAAGGTCCTTGGACAGGAACGAGCCGACCAGCAACCGCGCCCGGTTGTGCATCCAGCCCGTCTGCGCGAGTTCCCGCATCCCGGCGTCCACGAGCGGGAATCCCGTGAGACCCGACATCCATGCGTCCGCGTTCAGCGCGTCTTCACGCCAGGGCAGCCGGGCGAATCGGGCGTTCAGCGGGGTATCCGGAAGCCCGGGGAACGCATGCAGTACGTGGTACGCGAAGTCGCGCCAGGCGATCTGACGAACGAACGCACTCGCACCCTCGCCACGCTCCTTCATTGCCGAGGAAACCACGTTGCGCACCGATACCTCCCCGAAAGCCAGGTGCGGGGAGAGCCTGCTCGTTGCATCGAGATCCGCCCGATCGTGCGACCGCGCGTAACCATCGATCTCGTCAGCGATGAACATGCCCAGCCGCACGCGCGCGCCGGCCTCACCCGGGGTCCAGAGATCCGCTATCCCGCCGCCGGAGGATGGCGGTAGCGGGGCGCAATCGGGCCAGCGCGCAGGTGCGGGCAGTGCGGACTGCCGGGCCGGTCCGCCCGACGACGCGGCCATGTCAGCGATCACACGGCTCCATTCGCGGAAGAACGGCGTGAACACCTTGTAGGGCCGGCCTTCTCGCGTCAGCACCGTCCCCGGAACCATCACGAGCTGGCCTTCACTCACGTGCAGACCCACACCTGCCGAGGAGAGCCCGTCGCGCACGGCAGTCTCCTCGGCGAGGGCTTCCGGCGTCCAGTGCCGGGTGCAGTACACGCGCTCGGCGCGGACCTCCGCGCTGGCGCGGGCGAGGGCCTCGTGCGCAGGCCCGTCCGCAATCAGCAGCCGCGAACCCCGTGATCTCAGCGTGGCATCCAGCGCTCGCACTGCTGCGGCCAGCCACGCACTCGAAGCGGTTCCGTGCGCCTGCGCGGCGCCGCCGGTCACGTAGAGCGGCACGATGGCCTCTCCGGGGCGCAGCGAACGCAGCGCTGCGTCGAGAGACTCGTTGTCGCGGAGCCTCAGGTCGCGTCTGAACCACACGATGACCGCGTCGGACACGCCATCACCTCCGTGGGGAATGTTCCCTCTTGAGGCGGAGGCATGCCGTTCCCGAGAACCGCCGCCGCCCGCACCTCTCACGATATGGAGCCCTGCCACATGCCCGAACTCATCACCCGGCGCGTACCGATCGGCGTGAGCGCCTGTGTGTTCCGCTGCCCTGTGCGCTACAACGGCAAGTCGTTCGACGCGCTCGCCACGATGGGCCGCGAGCGCCAGGACTTCAGCTTCACGCCGGTCTGCCCCGAGTGCATGGCGGGGCTCGGGGTGCCGCGCGACCCCATCCACCTCACCGGCACGGGCCAGGAGGTCCTCGCCGGTGAGGCGAAGGTGAGATCGCGCCGTGGCCGCGACGTGACCGACGAGATAGTCGCAGGCAGCCGCGCATGCCTAGAGACCCTGCGCCGTGCCGGCGTTCGCGCGATGATCGTCAAGGAGGCGAGCCCTACCTGCGGTGTGTTCAAGGCTCGCGTGGGCAAGAAGCGCCAGGAGACGAGCGAGGGCTCCGGCGTGTTCGGTGCGATGCTGCTCGACACCGGCTGGTTCCTCATCCCCGACAACGCGCTCGCCAATCCGCTCCTGTGGTGGGACTGGCGCCGGCGCCTTCACGCATGGCTCTGGCTGTCCGATCGAGAGATCTCCTCGGCAGGGGGGCTGTACGACGCGTGGCACGTGATCAAGTTCATCGTGCAGGAGACCGATCGCCCGTTCGCCGACGAGATGGGTCGGGCGCTGGCCGCCCTGCCCAAGCGCCCGCCGACAGAGGCGCTGGAAGCGCTCCGGGCCGGGATGCTCAATGCGCTTCGAAGGCCCTCGACGCGCGCGAGAATCGCGGGCTGGATGCTCAAGGCCTACAAGCACCAGGTCAAGCGCGGTACTCTGGACGGAGTGGATCTGCATGAGCTCAAGCTCGACTCACCCGAGTTTCGCGCCAACGTCATGAACCTTGCCGGGGAGCTCATCAAGCTTGAGCGCATCAGTTTCGAGAACGACCTGCTGTTCGGGGCGAGCCCGGTACTCTACCGCGAGGGGCGCCGGGTCAAGGCGCATGAGGCGGAGCGCGGCTCCGACGGCGAGGGACTATGAGGCAGCGCACTCACTGAGACCGGAGGACGCATGGACGCACTCGAATGCATGGCAACGCGGCGCTCGATCCGCAGCTACACGGATGAGCCCGTCGACCCGCGCCACGTGCAGGCGATCTTGCAGGCCGCGATGGCGGCGCCGAGCGCCGGCAATCAGCAGCCATGGCGTTTCGTCGTGCTCACCGAGCGCGAACGCCTCGATGCCGCGGCGGAGACGACGCCGTACGGCAAGATGCTGCAGGAGGCGCCGCTTGCGATCGTGATCTGCGCCCATACAGCAGACCTCAAGCACCCGCAGATGTGGGAGCAGGACTGCTCGGCCGCCACGCAGAACGCGCTACTCGCCGCGCACGCACTCGGGCTCGGTGCGGTCTGGCTCGGCTTCTGGCCCAAGATGGAGCGGGTGACTCCGCTCAAGGAGGCCCTCGGCCTGCCCGACGACGTCGAACCGCTGTGCGTCATCGCCATAGGTCACCCTGCCGAGGACAAGCCTGCGGCCGAACGCTTCGAGCCCGCGTTCGTGCACTACGAGCGCTGGTAGCGGCGCGTGCTCCTCATCGCCGAACATCTGAGCTATCCCGCGGAGCCGCAGCCCGGTGCGCCGCGCGTCTTCGACGGCGTCAATCTCGTGCTCGAGCCGGGCGAACTCGTCGACGTCGTCGGCCCGAGCGGCTCGGGCAAGACCACGCTGCTTCGCGCGCTGGCTCGGCTGCTTCCGGGCGTCGGGGGCACGCTGGTGTTCGCCGGGGCTGCGGCGGAGAGCGTCGTGCCTGCGGAATGGCGGCGGCACATCGCGCTCGTGCCGCAGCAGGCGGTGATGCGCTCGGGTACGGTCGCCGACAACCTGCTGCTCCCGTGGTCGCTCCGCGTACGTGCGCAGGAGACCGCACCCGATGCAGACCAGCTGCGGGAGGCGCTCGACAGCGTGGGGCTGCACGAGATCACGCTCGATCGCGATGCTGCGAAGCTCTCGGTCGGTCAGGCCGCCCGCGTCGCGCTTCTGCGTGTCGCTCTGACCGCCCCCGACATCCTGCTGCTCGATGAGCCTGACGCCAACCTCGACGACGCGAGCGCCGATCAGGTCCGGGCCATCACCGCCCGGTTCGTCGGGGGCGGAGGGGCCGTGGTTCGCGTTCGTCATCTGCGCTCCGACGACCTGGCCGCCCGCCGTCTGCGCCTGTCCGGTGGCCGCCTCACCGGGGAGGTGTGAGATGCCCGAGACGACCGCCGGCGGAGTGATCGCGATCGGGTGGCTGCAGTTGGTGCTCGCCACGGGCTTCGTTCTCCTCGTCGGCGCCATCTCGCTGCGGCTTGCCCTCGGCATCGAGAAGGAGCTCGCGATCGCGACGGCACGCACGTATCTGCAGCTCGCGCTGCTCGGTCTCGTGCTGCGCTGGGTCTTCGGCATCGACAGCCCGCTCGTGGTCGTCGCGATCCTCGTGTTCATGATGGCCGCCGCCGCGCAGACGATCGTGCGGCGAGCTCCCGATGCGCCCCGGGGCATCCTCGGCAGCTCGATGCTCGCGATCCTGCTCACGGGCTTCACGGTGACCTTCGCGGTGACCGGTCTGATCGTGCAGGTCGAGCCGTGGTACCGCGCGCAGTACGTGATCCCGATCGCGGGCATGGTGCTCGGCAACTCCATGAACGGTATCGCGCTCGCGCTCGAGCGCACCTTCGCCGACATGGACTCGCGCGCCGGTGAGATTCTCGCGCTCACGGCGCTGGGTGCCACACCGTGGGAGGCCGCGGGTGACACGGTGCGGGTGGCGATTCGCGCCGGACTCATACCCACGATCAACTCGATGGCAGCCGCAGGGATCGTCTTCATCCCCGGCATGATGACCGGCCAGGTGCTGGCCGGCGCCGACCCGCTGCACGCCGCGTACTACCAGATCGTCGTGATGCTCATGGTCTCGGCCGCCACCGCGCTGGGCTCGGTGCTCGCAGTGATGCTCTCGTTCCGCAAACGCTTCTCCGCCGAAGGTGTGTACGTGGAGAAGGGGTACCGGAGCTGACCTGACGCGCACCCCCCGCCGCGTCGTCGCCCGCGCCTCAGCCCAGACGCACGACCACCCCGAGCTCCTCGGCCAGCTTCCGCACGACCGACAGCGGCGCGTCCTCGTAGGCGGTGCGCTCCCAGGCCTCGATCGCGGCTTCGCTGACTCCGAGCAGCGCTGCGACCTCGGCCACCCGCATGCCGCTTGCGCTGCGCGCCGGGCCGAGAACCGCACCTGGTCCGATCGCGCCTGCGGCTGGCGCCTCGGCCACATGGTCCGCCGCGCTGGCTCCGAGCCCCAGCAGCGACCAGGCCGGAACCGCGCAGATGCGGTCGTCGAGCTGAAGCGGCTCGTCGCCGAGGTACGCGATGATCCCCATTCGGAAGCGCTCCCCGAAGCTGTCGCGCACGGTGGCGAGTCCACGCGTGTCCGCCCAGCGCACAGTCGCGCTGGCTTTCATCTCGAAACCCACCAAAGCGGTTCCGCGTTCGAGCAGCAGGTCGACCTCCGAGCCCGCCGAGGTCCGCCAGAAATGTGCGGATGATGCTGTCCCGGACAGTGCATCGATGGCTATCAACTCGGACAGCATCCACGTTTCGAACAATGCGCCCGCCACACCGGCTTCCCGCGCGCTTTCCCAGTCGCTGACCCGCAGCACATGCGCAGCCATCCCGGCGTCGCGCGCGAAGAGCTTCGGCATCTTGACGAGTCGTTTGCCCATCGTCGCGGCGTAGGGAGTCAGCGTGCGAACCTGGTAGCCGACTTCTAGCAGGTCCAGATAGCGCGCTAGCGTGCGATGGTCCATCGACGCATCGGCAGCGAGATCCGAGCGATTCAGCAGCCCCGAGGTGCGCATCATCCCGAGCGCGAAGAGCCGTCGGAACGCGACGACATCGTCCACCCGCCCGAGCTGCCACAAGTCGCGCTCCACGAACGTCGAGATGTACGACGAATACCAATGCCCCCGTGCCGCCACGTCCATCTCAAGCGTCCCCGGCATGTTCCCGCCCATGACCGCGATAGTCACGGCGTCCCGCAGGATCTGCGTCGAACCTGGATACCGCTTTGCCGAGAGGCCCGCCACAAACTCCCCAACGCCTGCCGAGGCAAACGCGTCTTCGATGACGCCGGGCAGTGGTTGCCCCAGTCGTTCCGAGAGGGTGAGCGGTCCGAGTTCGACGTAAGCGGCACGACCGGCAAGTGTCTCCGAGACAGTGCGCATTCGAAGCAGATTCGACGAGCCGGTGAGCAGGAACGCTCCCGGCCGCTCGTCCCGGTCGACCGCCAGCTTTACGGAGCGCATGAGTTCCGGGGCCAGCTGGATCTCGTCGATGACCGTGAGACCCCCGGTGTCTCCGCCGACCAGGCCGAGAGGGTCAACGGTCGCGCGCTCAAGCACATCGGGACGATCAAGTGTCAGGTACGTTCCGGGCCTCTGCGCAAGCACTGCCTGCGCGAGCGTTGACTTACCTACTTGACGCGCGCCGGTAATCACGACCACCCGGAATTGGTCGAGAAGATCGAGGACATTTTCGGTTAGGTGTCTACGGACCTTTCGCGCTCTCATGTATGAAATAGTGACATCACCATGTAAGAATTGCTAGCATGACGCGCCCCGCGGGATTCCGCCACCGCCCGCTCATCTTCGCGCCGGATATCGGCTAGCGCGCCCTCGTCAAGGACGAATCGCTTCGGGAGCAGCTCGGATCCAATGCTCGGGCGTTTGCCGAGACCCGCCTCATGTCACGCCACGTGCACGATTGGGAGCGGGCGTACGGCATCACCACGCCGTGAGGTCCCGCGCCTTGCCCCGCTCCGCCGGCGCCCGTAAGATATGCGACGACGCCCGGCCTCACCACGCCCCCCGGGACCCTGCGGGGCTGGCTGTCGGGACATAGACTCCGGCCGGGGAGACCGATGACGGGCTTCGAGCTCTACCTCAAGACAAACGCTGGCGCGTTCGACCGCTATCTCGCGACGTTCTTTGTCGACGGCACGCATCCGGACATGCGCCGCTACCTCTACGACCTCGTCGCCGACTTCACGGCGAACGCCGGCAAGCGCCACCGCCCGCTCATCTGCCTGCTCGCCTGCGAGGCCGTGGGCGGGGACGCCGAGAAGGCGCGCCCGTCTGCCGCCGCCATCGAGCACTTCCACACCGCCGCGCTCATCCACGACGACATCGAGGACTCCTCGCTTACGCGCCGGGACGAGCCCTGCCTGCACATCCGTGAAGGCGAGGGCCTCGCGATCAATGCGGGCGACCTCGCGCTCGCGCTCGTCTGCGGCACCGTGGTCGACGATCCCGGGCTCGAGGACAGCGTCAAGTTGCGGGTGCTCGCCGAGCTCGTCGCGATGACCACGCGCACCATCGAGGGCCAGGCGCTCGATATCGGCTGGGCGCGTGACGGCCGTTTCGACCTGAGCGTCGAGGACTACCTCGTGATGGCCAGGCACAAGACGGGCTTCTACTCCGGCGCTGTGCCGCTCGCCGTCGGCGCGATCATCGGCGGCGGCACCGAGGAGCAGATCGAGGAGCTGCGGGCCTTCGGCATGGCGGCCGGGCTCGCGTTCCAGATCCAGGACGACACCCTGAACCTCGTGGGCACCAGAGAAGCGACCAAGAAGGACTTCCGCTCCGACATCACCGAGGGCAAGCGCACGCTCGTCGCCATCCACGCGCTCGGAAACACCGCGCGCCGCGAACGCCTCCTCGAGCTGCTCTCGTCGCGAACCACGGACCCCGCCGAGCTCGACGAGGCCGTTGAGATCATGCGGCAGGCGGGATCGATCGAATTCGCCGAGGAGTTCGCCCGCTCTCTCGTCCTCGACGCGAAGGACTCGCTCGACATCGCGCTGCCCTCCGGCAGGGCCAAGAGCCTGCTCATGTCGATGGCGGACTTCTTCGTCAAGCGCACCTCGTAGCCGGCCCGCGGGATCTTGCGGCGGCTGTAGCGGGACGTGCTTGGGTATGTTCAGGTGCAGGTACGCACGAGGTAAGGAGCCCACATGACCATGCGGTCCGTGTCTGTCGCCGACGGCATCTCCTGGGTCGGCGCGGTTGACTGGAGCCTGCGGGACTTCCACGGGTACGAGACACCCCGCGGCACGACCTACAACGCGTATCTCGTGCAGGGTGCCGATATGACGGCGCTGGTCGACACGGTGAAGGCGCCCTTCGTCGACGAGCTGCTCTCGCGGGTCGCGAGCCTCATCGACCCGGCCAGCGTCGATCTCATCGTCGTCAATCACGTCGAGCCCGACCACAACAGCGGGCTGCGGGCGGTCATGGAGGCCATGCCGGGCGCGCGCGTCGTCGCATCGCGCGCGGGAGTCGCGGGGGTCGCCGAGTACCACGACGGCCTCGTCGTCGAGGCGGTCGGAGTCGACGACGTCATCGACCTCGGTGGCAGGACCCTGCGCTTCCTGCCCATGCCCATGGTCCACTGGCCGGACTCGATGTTCACATACTGCGCCGAGTCCTCGACGCTCATGCCCAACGACGCGTTCGGCCAGCACATGGCTTCGGCAGAACGCTTCGCCGACCAGGTCGGTCTCGATCTGGCGCTCTCGGAGCTCGAGACCTACTACGCCAACATCCTCATGCCGCTTGGCAGCCAGATAGCCAAGACGCTCACCAAGCTCGGCGAGACGGGATGGGACCTGGCGACCGTCGCTCCGAGCCACGGTGTCATCTGGCGCGGCGAGTCACTTGCGGCAGCGATCGATATGTACTCGGCCCTGAGCAGCGGCGAGACGGACGCCAAGCTCGTGGTGGCCTACTCGACCATGTGGGGATCGACCGACGCCCTCGCACGCGCCATCGCCGACGGCATCGCCGCCGAAGGGGTCGCGGTCGAGCTCTTCGACCTGGCACACACCCCCATCTCGCGCGTCACCCACGAGCTGCTGCGAGCCCGCGGCCTACTGCTCGGAAGCCCGACGCTGCACCACGGCATGCTCTATCGTGTGGCCGGCTACCTGCAGTACCTCTCCGGTCTCAAGCCTGCCGACAAGATCGCCGGCACCTTCGGCTCGTATGGCTGGAGCAGCGGTGCGACCAAGCAGATGAACGAGCGGCTCGAGGAGATCGGCTTCGAGCTGCCGTTCGAGTCGTTCACGCAGAAGTACCGGCCCACCGCCGAGGACATCCAGGCGGCACGTGAGTGGGCAGCGCAGTTCGCGCGCGCCGTCGCGGTCGAGTAGCGGGCTACTGCCAGCCGCCAGCCCCTAGCCGCGCCAGCGCAGCAGCGACTCGACAGCGGCATCCACCGAGAGTGCCGGCGCCGGCGCGTCCCCGGCCTCGGCGCGCAGTCGCGAGAACAGCTCCGCCAGCACCGGCGGCCGGATGTTGCCGGCAGCGAGCGTCTCGGCGCTCTCGAATATCTCGGCAGGTGTGCCCGAGAGTGCGATCTGTCCGCCGGGGGCGAGCACGTACGCGTAGTCCGCGAGCTCCGGGACGCTGTCGATGTCGTGCGTTGAGAGCACGACCGTGGTTCCGCGTCCGGCCAGTTCGCCGAGCATCGCGATCATGCCCTCCCGGCTTGCGGGGTCGAGCCCTTCGAACGGCTCGTCGAGCACGAGGAGTTCGGGCTCCATCACGAGCGCACCGGCCATCGCTACCTTGCGCTTCTCTCCGCCGGAGAGGTTGTGCGGAACGCGGCGTCGAAGCGCCGCGATCCCGAGCAGCTGCAGCGCCGCCTCTACCCGGGCCTGCACCTCGGCCTCGCCCATCCCGTACTGCCTCGGCGAGAAGGCCACGTCGTCTTCGACGGTGGGGGCGAGGATCTGCTCCTCGACGTTCTGCAGCACCACGCCGATGCGCCGCCGTATCGAGTTCCACTCCCGTGAAGGATCCACGCCGAAGACCCGCACCAGACCCTCCTGGGCGCGCAGCAGCCCGAGGATATGGAAGAGCATCGTCGTCTTGCCGGACCCGTTCGGCCCGAGGATCGCGATGCGCTGTCCGCGCCTGGCGACGAAGTCGAGCCCGCACAGATGAACGCTCGTACCGTCCTCGTAGCTGTGTCGTACGCAGCTCACATGCACGACCGCATCGGCGTGCGATTCGTGGTCGTGCGCGGGGTGTCTCTCCTCGGCGGTCATCGGGCTTCCTTCCATCGTCGGAATGCCGCGCCGGCGACCAGCACCGCCGGCAGGACAGGCGCGATCCAGCTGTAGGGATTGAGTGCGCCCGCGCCCACGCGCCACAGCACGCTTGCTGCGAGTGCGAAGGCCGCAGTCGTTACCAGCACGAGGTCCAGTCCCCGCGAGGCGCTGGCGGGCAGCGACGTGTGCAGCCGCCGCTCATAGCCGCGCAACCGCATGATGTCGTACTCGCGCTGCGACAGGTCGAACGAGTAGAGCAGAAGGCCGCCGAGCGCCTGCGCGCTCGCCCGCGCCGCCCGCAGCGGGTCGCGGCGGCCGAGCCCCGAGCGCAGCTTCACGGCTCGAAGCAGGTTCGAGAACTTCTCGAGCATCATGAACGTGGAGCGGTACGTCATGAGCATCGCGTCGCCCACCAGGGAGGGCATCACGCGCTGCAGTGGCGCGAACACGTAGGGGTAGGGGGTCGTCACGACCACGGTCACCGCGGCGAGCGCAGCCACCATCGCCTTGAGCACGATCGTCGTGCCTGTCATGGCGTCGGGAGCGCTCGCCAGAGCGAACACGAGCGCGAAGAGCGCCGGATAGGCCGCCAGGCCGAACGCGAGCCGCAGCCGCACGCCGGACGAGACGGTCGCTGCCGAGACGAGGAGCGCGAGTGCGAACACCACGAGCACGTTCCAGCTCGCGATCACCGCCGCGAGGACCAGAGAGAACGCGATCAGCTTCGCAGCGGGCGCGGCGCCGTGCAGCCACGAACTCCCGTTGGTCGCCGCGCTGTCGATGCTCCCGATGTTCATCAGCGGCCACCCGCTTCGTCGCCGGGGATCACGCCGCGCGCGGTGTCTGCCAGGGCGCCCGCGAACACCAGCGTGGGCCGCACGCGGGACACGTACCCCACGATCCACGCGGTCACCAGGCCCTCCAGGAGCCAGCCGAGCGGGCCCAGCGTGTACACGACCGCGGCGAACCTCGTGACCGAGAGCGACGAGCCGCCGCCGGGCTCATTCTCAACTTGAGGTTCACTCTCTCCGCCCGGCTCGCCACCGGAGAACAGCCCTGCCGAGAACAGGCCGCCGGCCAGCGGGTTCTCGAATCGCAGCGTGGACGGATCGAGCGCGCCGGTCTCGCGCGACGCCGCCTGCGCGCCACCCGCCCATACGACGCCGACGAGCATCGTCGTCGTCAGCGCGAGCGTGAGTACGGTCGCGGTCCAGGCGGCGGGGCGGACACGCTTGCGCCCGAGCACGGCCACCAGCAGGCGGAAGAGGCCCCAGCCGACCACCATCTCGGTGGCGATCACCACCGTGTTCAATCCGAGCACACTCACGCCACCGTGGCCGAGCATCGCAAGCACCACTTCGACGATGAACGCAGCGACGATACTGAGCACCGGACCAAGGATGATGCCGCCGAGGACGGCCAGGTTCACGTGGTACGCCAGCGGCACGATCTCGCTCGACATCGCGACGAGCATGAGCGCGCTCACGACGCCCAGGAGCGGTACCTTTCGTCGCGCGTCGGTGCGTTCCGAGAGGCGAGCGGCGAGTGCGACCGCACCGATGGTCAGCAGCCAGCCGGCGAGCCAGAGCCAGACCGGCAGAACCCCGTCCGGGATGTGGATGTGCGACATCTCAGTCCCGCCCCCCCGGCGCGCCCCGGGGCGCGCAGCCATCGCACAGCCCGTACAGCACGACCTCGTGTGCGGTGATCGTGAACCCGGTATCGGAGACCCCGCGCATAGCGCTCTCATCGAGCGGGCATTCGGCATGCGCGACGGAGCCGCAGCCGGTGCAGACGAGATGGTGGTGATGCCCGTGACGAGCACACCGCACGTACAGCGCACTGCCCTGGCGGCTGCCGACGCGCTCGATGTAGCCGCTCCGGTCCATTGCCGTCACGGCGCGATAGACCGTGGACAGCCCGCTGCGCTCGCCACGTTCGCGCAGCTCGCGGGCGAGGTCCACGACCGTGAAGGCCAGGCCGAGGCCTGAGACGACCTCGGCTATCCGATGGCGCTGGCGCGAGACGCGCTCGCTGCCGTAGGGTGTGGGGTGGTCCAACGCGGTCCTCCTCGGCAAAGTGGGAACGGTTCTCACTTGGCCAAGAGGATTGTACCCATCCGGCTCCGCTTGGGTAGCATAGGATGACCGTATCCGTTGAGAGGGGCCCGGTGAACATCTCGCATCTGCGCACGCTCGTCGAAGTCGTCGAACACGGTTCGTTCTCTACGGCGGCGCGAGGTCTGGGTATCTCACAGCCGGCCGTGACGATGCAGCTGCAGGCTCTGGAGGCGGAGCTCGGGGTCACGCTGCTCGATCGCAAGTACCGCAAGATCGAAGTGACCGAGGCCGGGCGTGCGCTGCTTCCCCATGCGCGCCGGATCCTCCACGATATGGAGGCCGCCCGGCTCGAGATCGAGGGGCTGTCCGGCGTGGTCTCGGGGCGGCTGCTCGTCGCGGCGAGTACGACGCCGGGACAGTACGTGCTGCCGCGCATCCTCGGCGCATTCATGGCCGACAACCCCCACGTCAGCGTCGCGTTGTCGGTGGGGGACACCGGTGACGTCGTCGACGCGCTCGAGTCAGGCGAGGCCCACCTGGGCATGACGGGCGCCGTGATACACGGGCGCAAGGTCCACTTCGAGCAGCTCGGCACCGACGACCTCGTCATGATCTGCGCGCCGGGCCACCCGTTCGCGACCGCGACAGGGTTGAAACTCGCGGGGGTCGTCGAGGCGCCGTTCATCATGCGCGAGACCGGCTCGGGCACGCGCCTCGTCACCGAGAGCGTTCTGCGCACCGCAGGCATCGACCCCGGTGACCTGAATGTCGTGACCGAGCTGGGTACGGGCGAGGCGATCGTCAACGCGGTCGAGGGAGGGATGGGCGTCTCCGTCGTGAGCGCGTGGGTCGCTGACAAGGCGCTGCGTCTGGAAACCGTCTCGCGAGTGTCGGTCGCCGAGTTTCCCGTGAGCCGCCCCCTGTTCGTCGTGAGTCCGCGGACCACCCTCACCCATGCCGCCGCGGCGTTCCTGGAGTACCTGCGCGACAGACTCGACCCGAGTGCCCGGGAGCACGTCGGGTGAGAGCCGCGCGAACCTACTTGGCGTACGGCTTCGCGACAACGCATGAGGCCCTCGAAGCGGAGTCCGCGCTCAAGGCCGCAGGTGTCGATGCGATCCCGATTCCGAGCCCCGCTGCGCTCGGGGAGTTGTGCGGCATCGCGATGCGCGTACCTCCCGACCTGGCGGTTCGCGCACTCGAGGCGCTCGCGTCATGTGGAATCGAGCCTCAAGCCGTGGTTGAGATACAGGACGTGTGATCCCGGACGCGCGAGCCCGAAACGGCCTCGATGCGGGAGTCTCCGCACTTCGCGCGAGGGCGTTTCGGGGTCCTCGCGCGTTGACTTGCCACGCTCGCGCACCTATTCTTCGCAATGTAACTACAGTTACGAACTGCCCGGTTCCGCGACCCCGAATCTGTCGCGGAGTTTTGTGTGCTGCGACCGGGCGGCTCCGTGTCCGTTGAAGCGGCCTGTGAGGTGCCGCCTGGGAATAGGGGGTGTCGGCGATAGACCTGCTGCAACTGAACGTTTGGCTCGACTACATCTTCACGACGCTGTATGTGATCGTGCTGGTCGCACTGTCGCTGCACTTCATCGTGGGCAACGTGCTGGTAAGCGGTCGCGCCAAGCGACGGTTCATCGGCTGGGAATGGCCCCATCACGATGGTCCGCCGGTCCCGTTCCTCCCGAAGTTCCTGCACTTCCAGCATGTCGCTTCGATGATCGTCCTTGCGATCACCGGGCTCTACATCCGGTTCCCGGGCTTCCTGATCGGCGACGTGTCCAACGCGCGAACGTTCATGCGCGGTGCGCATTACGTGGCGATGATCATTGTCACCATCAACCTCGTATGGCGCCTGTGGTACACGTTCTACTCCTCGCAGCGAGACTACCGTGAGTTCGCGATCACCAAGATGGATATCATCACTGCGCCCAAGGTCATCCTGTACTACATCTTCGTGAAGTCCGACAAACCGCACCTGGCCAAGTACAACGTGATGCAGAAGGCGACGTACACCGCGTTCGCGCCGCTGCTCATCCTCCAGGCGATCACCGGCTTCGCGCTTGTCACGTTCCCCTTCGAGTTCCTTGGGAACACGAGCCCGCGTGATTGGATTCTCGGCTGGAACCTCGGCCTACTGCTCGGTTCGACCGATCTCGCCGGCTGGTACATGCGCATCGCTCACTACGTGATCAACTGGCTCTTCATCCTCCTGACCACCATTCACGTGTACCTTTCCGTCTCCGAGGACCTGCCCGCGTTCCTGAACTTCTTCGGGCTCGGGTTCCTCGATAAGAACCACGGCGGACATCACGGGGACGAGGGCCACGAGGGCCACGGTGACGATCACGATCACGGGCACGTCCACGCCCCCGTCATATCCAAGGCCGACTAGCACGTTAGGAGCGTTGTCGTGCTCCTGTCACGGCGCATCAATATCGCGCTCGTGGGCGCCTTCGCATGTGTGCTGTTCTCGGCGCACGTGGCGGTTGCGCAGGAATACGACCTGAACTTCACGCTCCCTACGGCGGGCAAGTCGGGTTGCATGGTCTGTCACGCCGACCCGAACCTGGGTCGCTTGCAGGGCGATAAGTTCGTGTCGTACTGGGTCGATCCGAGGCCGCTTGATGAGGGCCCGCACGCCGGTGTGCTGTGCACCGGTTGCCACCTTGACTTCGCATATAAGGCACCACACAACATCGCCGAGACCGAGTGGCAGCGCACGGCGCGTCTTGCCTGCAAGAACTGCCATCAGGATCAGTGGAAGGTCTACAGCGACGGCGCCCATTCGCTTGCGGTCCAGCCCGGCGCGCAAGCCACCGAGCGCGAACTGGAGAAGCCGCTGTGCGGTGACTGTCATGGAGCACATGACATCGTCGCGCTGACGGACAATCCCGCGGGTCGTGCGCTGATGCACACCCAGGGGCGCCAGGTCTGCGGTAGATGCCACGAGGACTACTGGGACAACTACTCGGACTACTATCACGGCGAGGCGTACCGGAGAGGGGCGACGGATGCCCCTTCATGCTGGCAGTGTCACGGGGCTCACGATATCTTCCCGTCCGATGATCGTCGCTCGCAGGTGCACGAACGCACGCTTTCGGACACGTGCGCCCAGTGCCATCCGGATACGAACGAGGCGTACATCGCCTATGCGGGACTGATTCACAAGCGGATGGATATCGCTGAGGCGAATCCGCTGTTCGGCATCATCAGCTCGGCCAAGGATGCGATCAGGGGGGTCTTCGGACAGATCCGCTCCTGGTTCACGTAGGTTGTCAGCCGGTCCCGGCGGCGGGAGCGGAATCGGAAGGGGAAAGGCACATGGTAGTCAGATACGGAGCGCATACCGGCAACTGGGTCGCCCCGATCGCGCTGGCGGTTCTCGCTTGCGTGATCGTGCTGGCGACCGCCGGGGTGGCGATGGCGGCGCCGACACTCGATGATTCTCAGCTGATCATCGACCTCGGTGGGACGGTGTACGGAGAGAACTGCGATCCGTGTCACGCCAACATCTCGAAGACCGACAACTACGCGTCGGAGATCATCTTCACGCACGGCTACCACCAGCTGATCATGTGCAGCTCCTGTCACACCCGGTTCCCGCATCGTCCCGAGGGTACCGAGCGGCCGACGATGAAGGGCTGCTTCAACTGCCACGGCGTCCAGCACGGCCCGATGGGTGAGCTCGCCACCGGGAAGTGTCCCGACTGCCACAAGACCGCCGTCGACCGGCTGCGCCCGTCGTTCCATACGTACGATTGGGCCAAGAAGCCCCACGTCGAGCCATCGAACAAGGAGCTTCAGACCAAGTGCATGATGTGCCACGACGGTCCGTTCTGCGATGACTGCCATGAGACCTACTTCATCGACTGGAAGCCGACCGTCTCGTATACGTACGATTCGGGCGGCGGGTGCCTGGCATGCCATGGCAGCGAGACACTGACCAAGGCCGCCGCCGGTCAGCCCAAGTCCTACCAGGTCCTTCCCATGGACGACAGCGCCCACGCCAAGCTGACGTGCCAGCAGTGCCACCAGGACTACAAGTACGAAGAGGGTGCCGATCCGACGCCTCTGTGGAATGTGAACGCCGGCTTTGCATGTCGCGACTGCCACTCCAAGGCGGCGATGTTCACCGAGGAGCAGATCAAGCGCAACAAGGCCGTCATCGCCGAGTACGACGCGTCCATCCATGCGACCTCGCTCGGCAAGTGGCTTACCGGCACGCTTGTGCCCGGCAAAGGCGAGGCGGAGGTCCAGCCGCCGACCTGCGCCGACTGCCACGGGGGGCACTACATCCAGCGGCTCGATACCGAGTATGCGAAGAAGGTCTTCGCCGGCTCCGCATACCGCGTCTGCGCGCGGTGCCATCAGGCAGAGTACGACTCCTACGATGACTACTATCACGGCGCTGCGTACAAGCGCGGTGCCGAGGACTCCCCTGCATGCTGGGACTGTCACGGCTCGCACCGGATCCTGCCGTCGAGCGATCCCGAGTCAACGGTGTCCGATACGAACATGGCCCGGACCTGCGGAGCCGACGGATGTCACGGTGACCGTTCCCAGGATTCATTCGCCCAGAAGGCGGGTGATCTGATCCACCAGAAGGCCGATGTCGCGGAGTCGAATCCGCTTCGTCGCCTGCTGTCGAACGTGAGGTCGTGGTTCTCGTAAGGATACGCTTCACAGCGCGGATACTCATGGGGGTGGCGGTGGCCGTAGTGGCCGCCGCCGCCTTCCTGCTTGTCATACCCGGCCCGGGTACCGCACGGGTACCTACGTCGATCGACCTGACCGCTGACACGGATGCCTCCAACTGCGTTCCGTGCCATCTGCGTCTGGGCGAGGCCAGCAAGCCGGGTCTGATCTTCAGCCACGGCAACCACCTCGTGGTGAGCTGCGACTCGTGCCACTTCCGTCCCTCGCACGAGGACGGCGTCACCTACACGCCGCCGATGGAGACGTGTTTCAACTGTCATGGCATCACCCACGGCCCGCAGGGTGAACTCGCTACCGGGAAGTGCGAGGACTGTCACACGCCCTCGTTCAATCTCCGGCCGAACTCGCACAAGAAGGACTGGGCCGCCGCTCCGCACGCCGACAGAAGCAAGAAGGGCGGGGTCAACCAGTGCATGATGTGCCACGACGCACCGAAGGACTGCGACGTGTGCCACAAAGCAGAGGGCGTGGACGTCGGCACCATGCCCAACACATTCCTCGGTCTCATGCCGGTCAAGCCGCAGAAGCCCGAGGTCACCGTCTACCCGCAGCAGCCCACATCGATGGGGCAGTGCATCTTCTGCCATCCTGACGTCGACGATTTCATGCCGGGCCGTGTGATCTTCGCCCATGCCGAGCACCTGAGGCGCAACTACCAGTGCACGGTGTGCCACCCGCGCTTTGGCCACGGCGTTGAAGGCGTTCGCCGTCCGGACATGATGTCGTGCTATCGATGTCACGGACTCACCCACGCGCGATCAGGGATCGTGGCGACCGAGGACTGTCTCGCGTGCCACCCGAAGGATTTCGAGCTCAAGCCGACGGATCACACCAAGGAGTTCGAGGCCGGGCAGCACAAGGAGCGCGCGAATCGCGAGCCCGCGTACTGTGCGATGTGCCACCAGCCGGAGTTCTGCGTCGACTGCCACATGGGCCGCAGGCCGGACCGGAAGCCCGGGAAGGTCATACCCGCGGACCACAAGAAGGTCGACTGGATGTCGCACCACGGCACCCTCTTCCTTGAGCAGAAGGGCTCGTGCGGGTCGTGTCATGACTCTCCCTCATGTAAGCTGTGCCACCAGACGGTGATGCCGCACCCCGCGGACTGGCTCAAAGACCACAAGCCCGAAACGGAGGACGCGGCGAGAGACTGCAACGTCTGCCATACCGATCGCAGTTCGTGTCAGAGTTGCCATCATGCGAAGGTCGCACGCGCCGAGTTGATAGAAGAGAACTGTGCGCCATGCCACGAGTTGATGAAGCAGAAGCCCGCGACCGGAATCAAACACAAGGGTTTCTCCGAACATGCAGTACATTTCGGTGTTGCAGAGACGAAAGGGAAGCCGTACAAGTGCTACGAGTGCCATGTCGGGTTCTCGGGATCCGCAACACCCGGTCAGCACGATGCCGACCTCAAAGAGGCGAGTCACGATCTGCGCCTATGCTACGAGTGCCACGGTCGTCTCGATATCAATCAGGTTCTCATCGCGCCATACAAGGGTGCGGACCTGTGTCGTCGGTGTCACGCCGACCTGAATATCTGATGCTGTGCTCTGATCCTGCCACCGGCATGACAGGGCCATTCGACCCCACGAATGGAGGGCGAAAGGTTTGAGCACCGAAATGGAAGTGCCGCAGGCTCCGCGTCTGCCCGCCGACCGGCTCGACACCGTACTGAACTACGTTGTCCTGCTGCTCGTCGCGGCCGTCCTGGGCCTCGGAGGGTGGTTCGGTTGGACCATCTACCAGACACAACGGCAGGAGCGGCTCTCAACACCGGCCGGCCGGGCGCTCGATGAACTGGAGCGGCAGGTGCGTGCGGCTCCGAACGACGTCGTGTTGCGCGTGCGGCTCGGCGAGGCCTATGCGAGCTCCGCGCTGTACGACAAAGCACTGGACAGCTTCGATCAGGCGCTCAAGCTCGACAAGGAGCACACAGGCGCATACCTCGACATCGGCCTGGTCTACATGGCTCAGAGCGAGCGCGGCAAGGCCGAGAAGGCCTTTCAGAAGGTCGTGGAGTTGACCGCGGGCACCGAGTACGAGGCGCTCAATGCTCGTCGGGAGCAGGCGTTCTTCTACCTCGGACAGATAGCGGTCGATGACGGCCGGTACGAAGATGCGATCGGTCTGCTCAAAGAGGCGTTGCGTATGCGTCGCGATGCTTCCGATAGTTACTACTTCCTAGCGCGGGCGTACCGCGGTCTCGACGAGCAGGATGCCGCATTCGAGAGCCTCGAGATCGCGCTTGCGTTCGACCCCAACTACGGGGCCGCCCGCTACGAGTTGGGCCAGTACTATATGGATGCCAGCAACGAGGCGTCGGCGGCGGTCGAGTTCCGCAGGGTCGCGGATACGAACCCCGATTCCGAGATACCGATCGAGGCGCTGTCTGCGCTCGGCACGGTCGAGTCACGGATGAAGGCCGCCGAGGAGGCCAAGGCCGATGGTGACCTGACGAAGGCGATCGAGCAGGCGTACGTCGCGGTGGCCATCGAGCCGCTGCACATACCTGCCCTGCTCCTGCGTGCGTCGCTCTTCGAGCAGGCCGCGCGAACGGCGGATGCCCTGTCGGACTACGAGGCCGTCCTGGATATCGACGAGGGCAACGCCACGGCTGTCAAGGCCCGGGAGCGTCTCGCTCCCGCCGGTCAGTGATCTGAGGAGTTGGAGGCATAGTGCATTCCCGAAAGCGCACGCGCAAACTAGTCGCCATCGTGGTGCTGCTGCTCTTGCTGGCCGCACTCAGTGTGATGTTCATCAACTACCGGGCCACCAAGAAGCTCGGATTCGACTTCGCTGTCGACCCGAGCGCGATTCTTGAGAAGCCCGAGTACCTGTTCTCGTTCAGCGGGCCTGAGGGCGACGCGCTCGAGCGTCCGCTCGGAGTCCTCGTCGACGGGGACCGCGTCTACGTCACGGACTCGAGGCGTGGCCTCATCGACGTCTTCGACCTGGACGGCAAGCGAGTCGCACAGTGGAAGGACGACAAGGTACTCATCCCGCTGTACGTCGCGAAGAACCCCAAGGACGGCAACTTCTACGTCACCGATCGCCGCACCCGGTCGATCCACATCTTCGACCCCTCGGGCAAGCTCCTGAGGGACTTCGATCCCAAGCTGCCTGCGGAGCAGGTATCCAGGTTTGCCACGGACGACGCGGTCTGGGTACCCGTGGCTCTCGATTTCGGCAAAGACGGGACGATGTACGTACTCGAGCTTCTCAAGGGCCACCGTCTCGTCATCTTCGATCCGTCGGGCAAGTTCGTGCGCTCCGTGGGTGACGCGGGGATCGTCGAGTCTGCGAACGAAGCCCCCGAGATATTCCAGTTCCCCAACGGCATCAACGTCCAGGGCGATGAGGTCTGGATCGCGGACAGCAACAACCGCCGCATGCAGATCTTCGACCTCAAGGGCAACTTCAAGAAGATCTTCCCCTCCGAGGGTCTGCCTCGCGGTATCGACTTCCTGCGCGGAGAGACGCAGTCCAAGGAAGGCACCTCGACGCAGCGCTTCGCCGTCGTGGACACTCTGTCCCAGGACGTGACGTTGTGGACGGTCGCCGGAAGGAAGCTCACCGCGTTCGGCGAAGCCGGTGTGCTCGAGGGTCAGTTCTCGTACCCCAACGCCCTCTCCATCGCCGAGAGCGGCCGGATCTATGTGGCCGACACGGCCAATGGCCGGATCCAGGTCTGGGGCTGGCCGCGCATCGACCAGCCGATCCCCACGCCCGAGACTCCGGCCCAGTGGGCCTGGTGCCTCTCGCCACTTCTGCTTCTGCTGCTTCCGTTGCTCTTCCGCAAGCGCCGCTTCCTGGCGACACCCGACTTCGTGGAGCTGGTCTTCGAAGCCGAGGAAGCCGATCAGCTTCCCGGCTCCCGACGCAGGTGGCTTGCGCTCGAGGCCGATTACGAGCGCATCAAGCCGCTCGAGGACGGGGACGTGAAGGCCGAGGAGCTCTTCCGGGTCACCGAGTACTCGGAGTCCGACGCCAACGCGCTCATGGAGCGCTTGGAACTCACGCACGATGTGGCCTCGATTCTGGCTGCGGCGCAGCGCGCACACGTGTTCTGCACCGAGGATCCGGAGCTTCGCAGGGTCGCCCGGCTGCTCGAGATCGAGTGCTACACGGTCGAGGAGTTCATGGAGAAGTTCTCGAAGAAGAGCAGGCGAGGGTAACAAGGAGTCGGGGCGTCGCCGGAAGGGCGGCGTCCCGACTCGTCTTTGCTTCAGGAAAGTTAAACCGTGACAGGTGTTGACGAGGGACCGTTCACCCCATATTGTGGGGTCGAAGACAAATGTAACTACTGTTACAACCTCGATTTCGAAGAGGTGCTGCGCAAGGATTTTGGATGAGGTACCTGCGGGTCGGAGCCGGCACAAAGACCCATACAAGCGAATCCTGATCCCGTAGGGTAGGGAACTCTCGTCTCGTATGAAGCCGTCTCCCGCTCGTTTCTGAGGAAACGCAGGCGAAGGAGGTGGCTTTTTTCATTCGGTTTCCTCGGTAGTCAACGGATTCCCGATACGATGTGGGAGAAGGAGGTAAGACGGTATGGCAATCACCAGACGACAGTTCGTGACTCGGCTGGGCGCTTTGGCTGCAGCCGCGGGGCTGGGCCAGTCGCAGTTGCTCAAGATCACCGAGGCCATGGGCTACGGTCCTTTTAGCCCCAAGCCCAAGGTCCTTTGGGTTCACGGCGCCGAGTGCACCGGCTGCTCGACCTCACTGCTGAGCCTGTATGAGGATGCGACAGGGCTCGCAGTCGAGGATACTCGCCTTACGGCTATGATCGATCCTGCCGGCGTATCCACACTGGATGCACTCGGCCTCTTGGGTACCGGCGGTACTGCGGTGCCCCGGACGCTCGTCGATGAGGGTTACAACGTGGACACCAGCCCCTTGGTTGTCAACATCGCCGATGTCCTGATCGACGTCATCGACCTTCAGTACCATGAGACGGTCATGGGCGCCGGCGGCGACCTCGCGTACCAGAAGCTCGCTGCTGAGATGGCATACGTACCGACCGGTCCGCTCGACGATCCGTTTGTGCTCGTTGTCGAGGGCTCCGTTCAGGTCCACGAGGACGGCGGCGCATGGGGTAAGGACGGCATAGAGACCTCGGCACCTTGGTGTGCCGTGGGCATGAACGAGGCCGGCACCGAGGAAGCGCGCTTTGACGATGTCGTCAGAGATCTCGCTGCTCGCGCCGACTGCCTCGCAGTCGTCTCCATCGGCCAGTGCGCCAGCTTCGGCGGCTACCCGGCCTGCGTGTCCCCGGCGGCAGAGTTCGGCGGCATGAGCCAGACCCCGGCATACGGTGTCTACGATTTCCTGGCCAGCCACTCCGGTCTCGGCAACGCCGAAGACGTGGCCAACAAGGTCATCAACGTTCCCGGTTGCCCGACGAACCCGTGGTGGTTCGTTCTGACCGTGGTTCTGTACCTTGCTGACCTCATCAACGGTCCGCTCGCCAGCGGGCTTACCGCCGACGGCCCTCTGGGTATTCTCAACGCCGACACCACGATCAAGGGTGGCGTCGACGGACAGCGCCGTCTGAAGGCCGTCTACGGTATCCCGATCCACGGCCCGGCCTGCCCGCGCTACAAGTACTCGTTCAGCGCCCCCGGTCGTCCCGCCCTGTACGCCAGCAAGCCCGGCGACGAAGGCTGTCTCGCGCTCATCGGCTGCAAGGGTCTGTCGACCAACTCGCTCTGCTCGATGCATGGCTGGAACAACCAGCAGCCGCACAACGACGGTCTGCCCGGCGAGGACATCGCCACGATTCAGGGCAACTTCAGCGGTGGCTTCTGTGTGACCGCCGGTCACCCCTGCATGGGCTGCACCGAAAAGGGCTACCCGGACGCGTACGTTCCCTTCATCAACAAGCGATAACCCCGGAAGGAGGTAGTGATAAATGGCTTTTGTAGAAGTCGACCCGATTTCACGTATCGAAGGTCACCTCGGCGTCAAGCTTGATGTCAACGGCGGTTTCGTTGACGAGGCGGACACCCATGGCAACCTCTGGCGCGGTTTCGAGAACTTCCTGATCGGCCGCGAGCCCAACGACGCGATCACCTTCACCCAGCGTATCTGCGGTGTCTGCCCGGTACCCCACGGCATGACCTCGACCTACGCGATCGATTCGGTTCTGGGCTACAGCACCGGACACATCACGTTCTCGGACGTCGATGCCGACGGCAAGGGCGTTCCGGCCAAGGCCGTCCACGTGCGCAACATGGTCCTCGGTGCGGAGTTCCTGATGTCGCACATGACCCACTTCTATCACCTTGCCGCCCCGAGCTACGTACAGGGCCCGAATATGGCCCCCTGGACTCCGTACTTCGATGACAGCTACTACCACCCGCTGCTGCGGTCGAACGGTGCTGCACTGCCCGGTGGCCCCGGTGGCCCTCTGTGGGATGCTGTCATCGTCCAGTACGTCAAGGCGCTGCGCATGCGCCGCCTGACGTTCGAGGCGGGCGCGCTGTTCGCAGGCCGCATGCCGATGACTTCGGCTCTGGTCTCCGGTGGCGTCACGACTCAGGACTCCTCGGTGTTCTTTGTCGAGAAGTGCAAGAAGTTCTACAACATCCTGGTCGAGGTTGGTAAGTTCATCGTCAAGGAGCACGTGCCGCTGGTACTCGCTCTCGGCGCTCTGTACCCGGCCTACGACAACGCGGCGAACGCTGCTGTTGCGCACTCCGTGGACCTCAAATTCGGTTTGAGCACTCCCTTTGATCCAGCGGAGACCGGCATTGGCGCTGGCCTAGGCAACTTCCTCGCATGGGGCGGGTTCCCGGATCCGGCCACGAACGTCCTGGCCATCGCTGGCGGCTACAAGCTCAGCGGCGGCGCTGCCACGCTGTTCTGCACCGGCAAGTCCGACGTCGCGGGTGCCATCACCGCCGTCGGCGCGAACCTGGTCGAGGACACGGCGCGTTCGCGCTACGTTGCAGCCACCGACTGGGGCTACAACGGCACCGACAGCTGGGCCAAGCCCTCCGCAGTCACCCGCACCGAGCCCAGCCGCGATGACGCGAACAAGTACTCCTGGCTCAAGGCTCCTCGCTGGAAGGTCGGCGCGAGCTACTACGCCATGGAAGTCGGTCCGTTCGCTCGCATGGTGGTCAACGGTTTCTACAAGGTTGACGGAACGGCGCTGGCGAGCACCTTCAACATCGCCGGTCTTCACGGTTACTTGGACTACGTCAACATCGACGCTCTCGACACACGCTGTGTCGACGCTGGTCTGGCCGGCGTTCTTGCAGGTCTGGGTCTCGCGACCGTCGAAGCCAACGGCTACGGCGGAATCATCTACGTGTGGGTCACGAGCCTCGCTGGTGGCCTGTCGATCATGGACCGCCTGCGTGCGCGTGCACTCGAGGCACTCGTCCTCGTGCAGCTGCTCATCGGTGGGTACAACAAGGTCACCGACACCTTCGGCACGGTTGGAACTGTCGAAGGTATCACCAACGTTCCGACTGCAGGTTGGGTTGGCGCGGCAGCGGCTGTCGCCGGTGGCGCGAGCTACATCTCCAAGCCTGTTCCGCTCACCACCAAGAGCGGCTATGGTGCCACCGAGGCTCCCCGTGGTGCGCTGGCTCACTTCGTGACCATCGCTTCCGGCAAGATCTCGGCCTACCAGTGTGTCGTTCCGACCACCTGGAACGCTTCGCCCAAGGACGGCATGGGTGGCCTCCGCGGTGACGCTCTCAACGGTCGCGGCGCGATGGAGCAGGCCATGGTCGGATCGCCCTACGCCGGTGGAGCCACTCCCGGTGTCGAGGCGCTGCGTGTCGCCCAGTCATTCGACCCGTGCATCGCGTGCGCGGTTCACTAGAGGAACGGAGGTGAATAGGTTGAAGAAGTACGCTCTTCTTGTAGTTCTTACGGTCGTCCTTGTTCTCGCAATGAGCGGGGTGGCCTACGCCAACTTCGGTCCTCATGGTGGGTACTCGAAGGACACCGACGCCTGCGCCGGTTGCCACAGGGCTCACACGTCGTTCTCGCCGATTCAGCGCACCGAGTACCTCAACGGTACTCCGACCGGCAATCTGGTCGGCAGTGCTCTGCTGGTATCGTCGGCTCAGAACATGACCGAGTTCTGCTACGTCTGCCACGGCAACGACGCCCCTGGTGCATCGACCAACGTCGCAGCCGGCCTGTTTGATGGCGGTCCCTCGACCGATATCAACGACGTCACGCTCGACGGCGTGCAGGCGCTGTACAACACGAACTCCTCGTTCGACACCACCCTCAACGGTGGTGGCTTCGACACGATGGGCCTGAGCAGCACGTCGGTCACCTCGATGCACAGCATGGCTCCCGAGGCCGTCTCGAACAACATGACCGGCACCGTCGCTCCTATGTGGGGCTACGGCGCGTCGGCCACTGCTGCGACCGGCGTTCTCGCTGAGTTCAACTGCACGAGCTGCCACGATCCGCACGGTAGCTCCAACTACCGTCTGCTCAAGGATTCGCTTCCCGGTGGCGCCGTCGGTGGCTACAGCCTGCTGGGTGTTCCCACCCCGTACGTTGTCTCCTCCGAAGAGGGCTACCCGATCCTGGGCTGGAAGAAGCACCAGGACGGTGCCGACCAGATGGCCGGCTACAAGCCCAACTACACCGCTCCTCAGTACCGCAACAACGGTCTGATGGACCAGAACATCTCTGGTTGGTGTGCAGGCTGTCACGAGCGCTACGACGAGTCCGGTACCGCGTACAACTACGAGGGCTACCTCGCAGATGGCGCTACCCAGGTCGGCGCACGTGACTTCCATCGCCACCCGGTCAACCGTCCGGTTGCCGCGTTCCCGAACAGCTCGCTGGCTGTCGAGCCCATCGTTGATGGTCTCCTGCCCCTCGAGCCCAACATGGCCGCTGCCGAGCAGGCTGGCACCGCGACATGGAACCTGGGCGACAGCATCGGTTGCCTCACCTGCCATCGTGCACACGGTGAGACCAGCCAGATGAGCGGCTGGGCTGAGTCCGGCGTTGTGAACAGCGCTTCTGCTTCCACCTCGTGGACGGTTCAGCTTGAGCCGGGCACCGGTGGCGTGAACCCGAACAAGTCGTCCGCGCTCCTGCGTGCCAACGACCGCGGCGTTTGCGAGCGTTGCCACAACAAGTAAGACGCATGTGTGACGGATGCATCTCCGGGTGTGTCTGAGATTCGCAGCGGGGGACCCCGACATTCAGTCGGGGTCCCCTCGCCGTGAAGACGCCTTCGGGTCGCGATGCGTCCGCGAAGCATGTACGATGGTTCTTCCGGGCACAACGTGGTGAGGAGATGCTGGCATATGGATCGACCCGCATTCGAGATCGCGTCGGCCGAGTACCGGGCGCTCGGTCTGATACAGAACCCGTTCCTTCCGACGTCCGACACCGAGGGTCTTGAGGATCCGGCGCAGGTCGCGTGCCATTCCGAGTCGGGCCGTCTGTTGAGCGTCCTCGATTGCGAAGCGGATGCCGAGAAGGCACGTCCATTGTGGATCACCAAAGCGGAGCAGATCCCCGACTACTACACCCGGATCCCGCTCTCCGAGGTCCTCGGAATCAGCGGCGAGAACCGGGGAATGAACGTGCTCATCGCCTACGTCCCGTTCTTCATGATGCGCAGCGGCAGGATTCGGAGTGCGCTGAACATGGTGGCCGAGCGGATAGCCGGCAACGAATTCGGACTCACGGTCGCTGCCTACGCTGCCGCAGTCCTCAGTGACCCGGATCCGGCCTTGCTCGCATCGACCGGCCTGTCCCCTGAGGAGGCGAGCGAGCTCGCGGCTCGGTTCGTCGCGAATCCTGCGGAGACGGCCGAAGAGGTCTTCGGCTCCGAGGAGCCGACCCGTGAGGGAGGCCCTGACACCGACGCCGTCGTGAAGGGATCGGCCGCGCGCATAGGGGAGTTGGAGATAGACCCCGACACGGTGGAGGAGGAGTCGGACGCCCTTGCGGTCGCAGCACCGGATGATGCTCCGGAGGTCGAGGAGCCGGAACCGGTCGAGGAGCCGGAGCCGGTCGTGGAGCCGCCGCACCTCGTGTATCTCCGGGAGTACGCAGCCGTGCACCTGTCTCCCGTGATCGCGCGCGCTCTCAAGGCGTACACGGACGCGGGGGTGTACGCGCTTGGTCAGGAGTTCAAGATCACTCGCGGTCCGCGCAAGACTCTCGCAGCCCTCGGCAAGTTCGCGACATACCGCTTCCGCAAGGTGGTCATCGTCTACGATCAGTTCGACGCGTGGTTCAACGCGCCGGCTGAACTCCGCGCCAACATCGCCGGAGCTCTTGCTGAGATCCGGATGCTCCTGGGCAAGACCGGAGTACTGACGTTCCTCGCTGCCAGCCAGGAGCTCGAGGAGATTCGCGACCAGTTCATGGGCGCGCATCAGATCGAGTGGACGGTAGCGCCGCTGCTCGAGGAGGAAGACCCCGAGCTCGGCTTCGCTCCTTCGTTGATCGAGTTCGCGCTGAAGGGCGCGAGCCTGACTGGTGACGTCCCCGAATCCCTCGCGGACCTACTCGACGCCGTCGAACCGGGCGAGGGGTACCTGAACCGGCTCGGTATAGAAGTCGACCGGCGCGCTGCGTTGACCGCCGGGTAGTACATATTGTAACTTGTGTTACAAACACACTCACAACGTTGTTCGATTTCGACCCACATACAGGGAATCGGGACCCGGCACAGTCGCGATTCACGTTGATGCCCACGGGTAAGGTATGATGTCCCGCTTCCTCATACGACTCAAAGACCTCTTCGCGCGGCGCAACGTGCGTATCGCTGCGGTCGTTGTCTCGCTCGCGATAGTCATGGCCGTGGCCGGTGCGCTCTCCAGCGCGCCCAAGGACGAACCCTCTTCGCGGATAGAGCCGATCCCGATCACCGACTTTGATCGCGCGCTCGAGCTCGCTCAGAGTGGGGAGACGAGTGAGGCACTCGGCGTGGTTGAGCGCCATCTTGCGACGAATGCGGGTGACGACAGAGCCGGCCGCCTGCGTGATGACCTGAGGCGACGTCTCTCCCTGACGGCGGATCCCCCCTCGGCGGACCCGGGCGTTGACCCGGACCCGGACGTGACCCCGCCGCCCACGCCGGACGTGAAGCCGGACCCGGGCACCGACTGGAATGCGCCAGTGAGCGACCTGGCGATCCTCATGCCGTCCTATATCGAGGGCCTCGTCGGAGGTAGCCCGAACCGCGATAAGACCGATATCGTGCTGCCGTACGATCCGCTGCCGACCGGCCCGTACGCGGAGACGATGCTCCGTGTGCTCGTGCAGGTGCACGATCGTGGTACGGCCGCTGCTGCGGCAAGGTTCCGCGACGAGGTCAGCAAGGTGGTGTACCCGGATAGTGCCGCGACGGTCACCGTCGACGGCGCAACTGGCTATTTCGGTACCGATGGCGTGTCGCTCGCTACGGTCTCGTATGCGCGCGGCCGCTTTGTGTTCGAGGTGGTCATCACTGCGGTGGAGTCACCTGCCTCCCTCAAGTCGGCGGCGGTGAACATAGCGAAGTCGTTCCCCGATTCTTATAAGTAGGTGGGCTCGTGCAGTACCGTGCTTCTTCCCGCGTTCTGACACTGTGCATCCTGGTTCTCGCCGCCGTGCTTGTCGCGGCACCACTTCCAGCCGTCGCGAACCCCGATCAGTCCGCGATGCCGATCGCGTCCGAGAACTTCGATGGAACGTACCCGCCCGCAGGGTGGACGTTGAGGAAGTTCGTCGACCCGATCAACCCGGCGGTCGCGTACTGGGGCAGGATGTCCGTCATCAAGTACTCGGCGAACTACTCGCTGTGGTGCGCCGGGATCAAGAACGACGTGCCCAATACCGCGTGGAGCTCCGGTTACCCCCAGAAGACGAAGGGCTACGCGGAGTTCACCTTGCCGGTGCTTGCCGACTACTATTCCTCGCAGGCGTCCTTCTTCTACAGCATGAAGAGCCGCGGCAAGTACGACGCCGGTTCATTCGCCTTCGAGAGCTTCATCACCGGCAACAACGTCGGGAACAACTTCACGAGCTTCCCGTTGACCGGGGCGGGCGCGTGGGTTCCGGTGTCGTTCTCGCTCACAGGCGCCGGCAACACGGCGAATCTCTCGCGGCAGTCCGGGTGGATCCGTTTCGCCTTCATCGACGTCGCAGAGGCATCATCCGTCACTCCCAAGGTCGGCGAGGGGCCGAGCGTCGACAACGTGAGCATCTCCGGTTTCAAGTACGGGCCCGTTCGCAGTCTTTCCGCGTCCCAGGTAGGCAACGCAGTGCGGGTCTCATGGAACAAACCGTATGCGGCTGTCGGTTCCCTCGGCACGGAGAACCGTACGGTCTCCTATCGCGTGTGGCGCAAACCGCAGTCAGCACCCGGCGATCCGTGGACCGAGCTCACGAGCGCTGCGTCCCGGGTCGCCGACACGGGAGGCGCCGCATCGTACGATGACTCCTCGGGCACGACCGGCGTCACCTATCGCTACGCGGTGATCGCCTACGACTCAGGCGTGGGCATCGGCTACGGCGAGGCTGCGGAGACCACCGGTCGCAAGGCGCAACCGGGACTCGATATCGCCCTGACCGCATCCAAGACGGCCGTCGCACCCGGCGAGGCCACGACCCTCACTTTCACGCTCACGAATACCGGGGGGGTGCCCGTTACAGGGATCACTGTTTCGACCAACGCCCCAGGGGTGAGCACAAGCGGCGGCGACGTACCCACGAGCCTCGCGGCGGGAGCCTCGCAGGCGTTCTCGCGGTCGTACACGCCCGCCGCTTCCGGTGTGGTGAATACGACGGCTACCGGGACCGCCGGCGGTCCGGTTTCGGGCAGCTCCTCGCTCTACCTTACGGTGTACGATCCCAAGCTCACCGTGGCAATCTCACCGTCGGGCCGGTGGGCGAACACCGGCAAGAGTGCTCACTACAAGGTGACGGTCAACAACACGGGCAACGTCACTCTGTCGACGAACGTGGTTCTGACCGACGGCACGGCCAGCATCACACTCACGCCGACCCGGCGAACAATCGCGGCGGGCGCCTCACTGGTGCTCGACGGGGCCATTCCCGTCTCCTCGAACAAGACGATCACAGCGAACGTCTCCGCGATAGCGGGTTCGGGGCAGTCATGGGAGGTCGAGAAGACCGGTTCGGCGACGTCGCAGGCGTACGTGACCGTGTCCCGCATCTCGGGTGCGGATCGATACGATACCGCGATCGAGGCCTCGAAGAAGACGTTCCCGACATCTGCACCCGCGGTTGTGGTCGCGACGGGTCTGGACTACCCCGATGCGTTGTCCGCTTCGGCGCTGGCAGGCAAGGTGGGTGGTCCGCTGCTGCTCGTCGATCCGAACAAGACGAGCAAAGCCGCACCGATCAAGGCTGAGATCGAGCGCCTTGGCGCGACGAAGATCTACATCGTCGGCGGCAATGCGGCAGTCTCGCCCGTGGTAGCTGCGTACCTCGCAGGTGCATCGGGCGTCACCTCGACCACGCGTCTCGCCGGCACCAGCCGCTACGACACTGCCAGGCTGGTCGCCAACCAGGTCGGTTCGGCGACAACGGTCTTCCTCGCGACCGGCCAGAACTTCCCCGATGCTCTTGCGGCATCGAGCCTCGCGGCCAACAAGAGCTGGCCGATTCTGCTCACCAAGACCTCCACGTTGCCTGCCGAGACCATCGCCGCGCTCACGGCCATCAAGCCCGCCCGCGTCATCATCTGCGGGGGTGCGGGAGTGGTCTCCTCGGCAGTCGAGAACGGCATCAAGGGCAATGCGGCATACGGTTCGCCCACGGTCACCCGCATGCCGGGCGTTGATCGCTATGACACCGCCAAGCGCATCATCGACTGGGGCAAGCAGGCCTCCGGCGGCAACCTTGCGCCCAACGGCATCGACGGCATGTTCCTGGCGACCGGCACGGGCTTCCCGGATGCTCTGGCGGGCGGAGTACTCGCCGGCAAGTCCAACTCGCTCTGGCGGCCTCTCATGCTCACCAAGGGCACATCCCTGAGTTCCAAGGCGGGCGAGATCGTCGCCGGCAACTCGACGATGAGCTTCGTGACCGTCGTCGGCGGCACGGGGGCCGTGACCGATGCGGTCAAGAACGCGGCGCTCAATCTGATCCCGTAGCGTTCGCTGACATACGATACCGTGACTCCCCGCAGGTCTACAGGCCCTGCGGGGAGTTCTCTGTGGCGGCGGTTTGCGCTAGTCTCATGGTAATGCGCCCTATCCGGGGGCGTCCCATACTCTCCGAGTCCCGAGCGCCTACCGCCCGCTTCCGCAGCCGGGCCACGGCTCCGGGACCGATAGGGCCGGTGCGGGAAACCCGCCGACCTCCCTTCTGGAAAGGAGACGCACGTGCACCGCTCTGTGCTGCCGCGTCGGCGGCGCGCGGCGATGATGGTCCTTGTGGCCGTGCTCGCCGTTTCACTCTCGGGATGCGCGGCCGACAAGCCTGCCTCCACGGCCGACAGATCTGAACCCGAGCTCATCGAGCCGGTCGACGTCGTTTTGGCCTCGACGACATCCACCCAGGATTCGGGCCTGTTCGACGTGCTCATCTCTGCGTTCGAGTACGCGAACCCCGGCTACAGGGTCAAGGTCGTCGCGGTCGGAACCGGCGAGGCGCTCAAGCTCGGCGAGACCAAGGACGCCGACGTGCTGCTCGTGCACGCCAAGAGCGACGAGGAGAAGTTCGTCGCGGCCGGCTTCGGGACCGAGCGCCGGGACGTCATGTACAACGATTTCGTGATCGTGGGCCCGCCTTCCGATCCCGCCGGCGTCAAAGCCGCTGCCGATCTCGCCGCTGCGATGCAGGCGATCGGAGCCGGCACGGCCCGGTTCGTCTCCCGCGGGGATGATTCCGGGACGCACAAGAAGGAGCGCAAGCTCTGGGCGTCCGCCGAGATCTCGACCCCCACGCCCGAGGCGCAGGCATGGTATCTGTCCACCGGCCAGGGCATGGGAGAGACTCTCAAGGTCGCCGATGAGAAGCAGGCCTACACCATCGCCGACCGGGCGACGTTTCTCACGATGAAGGACACGCTCGAGCTCGAGATCGTCCGCGAGGGCGACAAAGACCTGCTCAACCAGTACGGCGTGATCGTCGTGATCGATGCCAAGAGCCAGGCCGGCGGCCAGGTCTTCGCTGACTGGATAGTCTCGGCCGAGGGCCAGACGGTCATCGGCGAGTTCGGTATCGAGACCTACGGGCAGCAGCTCTTCATACCAAACGCGCAGTAGCCTCCGACGAGCGACGGGAACCACGTGGATATCTACACTGACGCAGCGCGCGAGGGGGCGGCTCTGCTGCGCTCCGGCGGGCTCGACGTCTGGGGAATCGTCGCCACCTCGCTCCGCGTCTCGCTCACGGCGGTCTTCGTGGCGCTGCTCGTTGGCATTCCCGGCGGCTACCTGCTCGGCACCCGCCGCTCCTTCGGGCGTCGGGCGGGACTCGTGCTCGCGAACGCGGGCATGGGCCTGCCACCGGTTGTCGTGGGGCTGATCGTTGCGATGAGCCTGTCGCGCCGCGGGCCCCTGGGCGGTCTGGCGCTGCTCTACAGCCCCACGGCTATGGTCATCGCGCAGGTCATCATCGCGATACCGGTCATCGTGGCTGTGACCGCCGCATCGGTCTCGAGCGTTCCCAGGGAGCTGCGGCTGCAGGCACGCTCGCTGGGAGCGAGCCCGCTGCACGAGGCGCTTCTCACACTTGCCGAGGCCCGTATGGGTCTGGTAGCGGCTGTCGCAGGCGGGTTCGGCGCGATCATCTCCGAGGTCGGCGCGGTGATGATGGTCGGCGGCAACCTGCAAGGTGAGACCCGCGTGATGACGACCGCGATCGTACAGTACACCCGGATGGGCCGGTACGGCGCAGCGCTCGCTCTCGGGCTCGTGCTGTTGCTGCTCATCGTGATCGTCAACATCGCCCTGACCGGCATGCAGACGTCGGCCGAACGGTGGGAGAGGGGATGAGCGAGACGGGCGCCACAGCACTCTCGCTCGCGGTACGCGATGTGCGCCTGTCGTACCGGCGCGGCGCGTTCACGCTCGATGTCCCGGAGCTCGACGTGGCCGAGGGCTCGACGCTCGCGCTGCTCGGACCGAGCGGCTCGGGCAAGTCGTCACTCCTTGCGGTGCTCGGGCTTCTCGAGCGGCCTGACGCCGGACGGGTTCTCCTCGGCGGACGAGAGGTCTCACATCGCGACCGCGACGCGCGGCTCGCGATGGCCGCGGTGTTCCAGCGCCCCTACCTGCTCAAGGCCACGGTGGGCGCGAACGTTGAGTATGGCTTGAAGCTGCGCGGGGTGCCTGCTGCTGATCGCGGCCGTCGTGTGGCCGAGGCGCTGACTCGTGTCGGGCTCGCAGGCTGGGAGAACCGCGCCGCGCTCACGCTCTCGGGCGGCGAGGCGCACCGGGTTTCGCTCGCTCGCGCCCTCGTGCTGCGGCCCCGGGTGCTGTTGCTCGACGAGCCCCTCGCCTCCCTCGATCCGCTTCTCAAGCGCAGACTCACGCAGGAGTTCGCCTCGATTCTCCGCGCCGAGGCGATTACGACCGTCTACGTCACACACGACCATGACGAGGCGCTCGTCGTTGCCGACACGATCGGGGTGATGCGTGAAGGCCGCATCGTTGCGCACGGCGCAGCCCATGAGGTGACCCGGGTACCTGCCGATGAGTGGACAGCGATGTTCCTGGGCGTCGAGCCGCCGTTGCCGGGCGTGGTTGTGGAGTCCGAAGCGGGGCTCGTGAGTGTGCGGTGCGATGGCCTTGTCGTGTACGCGGTGGGTGACGCTGAGCCCGGCGATAGGGTGGCGCTGGGCATCATGCCCGAAGACGTCATGCTGGTGGTCGGCGACGCGGAGATGCCGCTCTCATCGGCACGCAATGTACTGAACGCCGTGGTGGAATCTCTCGCGCCTCGGGGGCGCACGTGGCAGGTTGTGGTGCGGGCGTCGGGCGTGCGCTTCGCTTCGAGTATCTCGGGCGCGGCACTCGACGAGCTCGGGCTTGCGGTCGGTGCGCCGGTGACCGCGGTCTTCAAGGCCACAGCCGTGCGCCTACGACACCTCGCAGACGTGGCTTCTGATACCCGGAGAGGTATAGACTCGATAGGCCGAAAGGGACGCACGTGACGATGGGCTCGCACATAGAACGACTGCCACTCACCGCCGCGGTTCTCGCCGGCGGCCGTTCGATGCGCATGGGTGTCGACAAGACCTTGCTCGACGTCGATGGCGAGCCGCTGCTCGCGCGCGTGGCCGAGATCGTGGGGGCGGTGTGTGCGCACACGCTGGTCGTGACCAACCGCCCCGATGCGGCCCGCTCGGCCGGACTGCCCGCGAACGTGCCCGTCGTTCGCGACGAGGTGGAGTACCAAGGGCCGCTGGGCGGGCTCGCCACCGCGCTCGCGGCCGCCCCGGACCCGTGGGTCCTTGCGGTCGCGGCTGACATGCCGTGGCTCGAGCCGGCGGTCATACGCGCGCTGTGGGACCTGCGCGACGACGCCGATGTGGTCATGCCGGTCTCAGAGAAGGGCCCCGAGCCGCTGCTTGCGTTGTACCGCGTGGACGCGTGTCTGCCCGCTGCGCGCGAGACCATCGCGAGCGGGCGCAGGCGCATCGTGGCGATGTTCTCGGGTCTCAAAGTGGTGGAGGTGCCCGAAGCGGCCCTTCGCGCAGCCGACCCCGAGCTTCGCTCGCTCGTGAACGTCAACACCCCGGCCGACCTGGCCGAGGTCCGTGCCGATATCGCGCCGCCGCGCGACGAGGCGGCGCCCGTCCGTCTCAAGGTCGTCGGTCGTGCCGAACGCCAGGGCAGGGGCATGCCGGTCGAGCGTCCGGTCACGCTGTATATGAACGACGTCGAGGTCGCGACCGTGCAGGCGACTCCTCGCGATCTCGAGGAGATGGCGGTCGGCTTTATGCTGTCCGAGGGTCTCCTCGGCGATCGTGATGCGCTGCAGCGTGTCGATGTCGACGCCAAGCGCGGGCTCGTATACGTCACTACCACCGAGAGCGTCCCCGACGATCTGGTGTACAAGACGCGTTACGTGACGAGCGGCTGCGGCACGGGCGTCACGTTCTCGAGCGTTGGGCATGCGCGAGATCTCGCGCATGTCGTGAGTACCGGGACCGTGGACAGTGCCGTGCTCTACGACCTGATAGGACAGATGGCGCGTTCCGCGGAGCAGTACCGCGATACCGGGGGCACGCATGCGTGCGCACTTGCGCGTGGGGATGAGGTGTTCCTCGTCCGAGAGGATGTGGGCCGCCACAACGCGCTCGACAAACTCGTGGGCCGTGCGTGGCTCGACCGCGTTCCGACGGCCGACAGCGTCTTGCTGACCACGGGTCGCATCTCCTACGAGATGGCCGTCAAGGCTGCCAAGTCGCGCGTTCCGATCGTGGTCTCGCGGACTGCCGTCACCGACCTGGCCGCCGATATCGCCGAAGAGCTCGGCATCACGCTTGTGGGCTATGCGCGCGGCGGCAAGCTGCTCGTGTACACGCATCCCGAGCGGGTGCTCGTCACGCAACAGGAGGATTCGTAGATGTCATCCACAGTCACCGTCGAAGGAGCGCGTGCCCAGGTGCTCGCGCTCGCCCACGTGCTCGAGCCCGAGAGCGTCGCGCTGCTCGATTCGCTCGGCCGGGTACTCGCGGTCGACGCGCGCTCCGATATCGATGTCGCGCCGTTCGACAACTCCGCGATGGACGGCTATGCGGTGCGCGCGGACGACACTGCCGGCGCGAGCGGGTCCGCATCGGTCGAGCTCGAGGTCGTCGCACACATCGGCGCCGGTGACGTATGGACCGGCGAGCTGGCCGCGGGGCAGGCGGCGCGCATCATGACCGGCGCTCCCGTTCCCGCCGGTGCGGACGCCATCGTGATGGTCGAGTACACCTCGCCGGCCGCAGGCTCTGATGGCGGCACCGGCGGGCGCACCGCGATCGCGCGGCAGGCCGAGCCCGGCGAGCACATCCGGCTCCGGGGTGAGGAGGTTCGCGCGGGCGACGTCGTCCTGAACGCGGGCGACCGCATAGGGCCGGCGGGCATCGGGCTTCTGGCTTCGACCGGACACGCGCGGGTCGACGTGTACCGCCGGCCGCGCGTCGCGATCATCTCGACCGGCAGCGAGCTCGTCGAGGTCGCCGAGACGCCCGGGCCGGGCAAGATCCGCAACTCCAACAGCTACTCGATCGCAGCCCAGGTCGCGGCAGCCGGCGGCGTGCCGCTGCGCCACGATATCGTTCCCGACGACCTCGAGGCGACGCGTGAGGCGTTCAGGCGAGCGGCGACGGAGTCCGACTTCATCCTCGCGAGTGGCGGTGTGAGTGTGGGGGACTTCGACTATGTCAGACCGGTGCTCGAAGAGCTCGGCGAGCTCACGTTCTGCAAGGTGGCGATGCGCCCCGGAAACCCACAGACGCTGGGGACGATCGGCGGCGTGCCGTTCTTTGGTCTGCCGGGCAATCCGACCTCGACCTATGTGGGATTCGAGGTCTTCGTGCGGCCCGCGTTGCGCCTGATGCAGGGCCTTGCCGCGCTCGACCGTCCGCGCACCACCGCGCGCCTCGCCCACGACGTGCGCAAGAAGCAAGACCGGCGCTACTACCTGCGCGGCCTTGTCTCGGCGGCCCCCGATGGCAGCGGTCCCCAGGTCGCGCTCTCGGGTAGCCAGTCTTCGGCACTCTTGACCGCCGCCCACCGCGGTAACTGCTTCATGATCCTGCCGGAGGGCTCCGGGCAATTCGCGGCGGGCACCAACGTTGAATGCATGCGTCTCGATATCGAAGAAGGAGTGGTCCTATGAGCGGCAAGCCCAAAGTGCACGATCCCCGCTGGGTCGAGCAGGTGACTCCCGAGATGATGGAAGCCATCGGCGCGAAGTCGGTCGATGGTACGGTGACCTGTCCGGTCTTGCGCAAGTTCGCCGAGGATACCGGCGTGCCGTACAAGGTCGCGGGGACCGCGGCCGACATGGCGGGCATCCGCGTGCACAACTGCGATCTCGGTTGCTTCTAGATCCCCGGCCCCTGGCGAGCGGCCACGGCCGCCGACAGAGACAGGACGCAACGTGAACTCCGACAGGTCCGCACATCGCATACCGGTCGTCTCGGTGGTCGGCAAGGGCGACTCCGGCAAGACGACGCTTCTCGAGAAGCTGATACGCGAGCTCTCGTCGCGCGGTCTTCGCGTGGCGACCGTCAAGCACCACGTGCATGACTTCGATATCGACGTGCCCGGCAAGGACTCCTGGCGTCACGCCAAGGCCGGCGCAACCGTCACCATGATCAGCTCGCCCGGGAAGCTCGGCGTGGTGCGAACCGTGGACCGTGAGCGCACGCTGCCCGAACTCGTCGAGGCCGCAGGCGACGTCGACATCCTGCTGACCGAGGGCTTCAAGCGCACCGGTGAAGTGCGCATCGAGGTCCTGCGCCGGGCACGCTCCGAAGAGCCCGTCTGTGCCGCCGAGGAACTCTGGGCGATCGTGACCGACTCGTCTGAAGCCGCACCTGCCGGCGTGCCGGTCTTCGCGCTCGATGACGCTCGCGGCCTCGCGGACGCGATCGTTCGCACCTTCCTGGGGGGCGCTGACTGATGGCGACAGATGCGTTCGGCCGTCGTATCGACTACCTGCGGATCTCGCTCACGGACCGCTGCAACCTGCGCTGCGTCTACTGCATGCCCGAAGCAGGCGTGCAGTGGAAGGACCACGCCGAGATACTCACCCTTGAGGAGATCGAGCGGTTCGCGGCGGTCGCGGTCCGCGAGGGCATCAGCAAGATCCGGCTCACGGGCGGCGAGCCGCTGGTGCGTCATGGCGTCGTCGAACACGTTCGACGCCTGCGGGCGCTCACCGGTATCGAGGCCATCGCGCTCACCACGAACGCCACGCTCCTGCCCCGCTACGCCACCGGGCTGCGCGAGGCCGGACTGGAACGCGTGAACATCTCGCTCGACTCGCTCGACCCCGAGGTCTACGCCCGAATCACCCGCGGAGGCGAGCTTTCCGAGGCGCTCGCGGGTATCGAGTCGGCATACATGGCCGGGTTCGATCCCATCAAACTCAACGTCGTGGCCGTACGCTCGCTCGACCAAGACCTTTTCGGCTTCGCCCGTATGACGCTCGATCGCCCGCTGCACGTGCGCTTCATCGAGTACATGCCCGTGGGCGATGACGCCGGCGAGGGTGCCGGCTGTGCAGCTGATATGCCCGGATTCCACTGGACCCGGGCCGATCATGTTCCCGCCGATGAGATCCTTCAGCTCGTCTCCTCGGCAGGGGAGAGCGCAGGCATCGGGCCGCTCGTCGCCATCGAGCGCGACGACGCTCCGGGCGGATGGGGGCCCGCGCGCTACTTCCGGTTCGAGGACGCGGTCGGTACGGTCGGCGTGATCTCGCCGCTTTCGCACCATTTCTGCGGCGAGTGCAACCGCCTGCGCCTGACCGCCGACGGCAAGCTGCGCACGTGTCTGTTCTCGGATGAGGAACTCGACGTGCGCACAGTGCTGCGGGAAGGCACAGAAGAAGACGTGCGTGCGGTGATCCGCGCTGCACTCGCGGCGAAGCCCGAGGGCCACAACGAGCGCGTCGGCACGGCCCGACGCATGTCGCAGATCGGAGGATGAAATGAGCGAAGCCACCGAGACCGGCCAGGGCGGGGGGCTCACGCACGTGGACGCCAGCGGTGCCGCCCGGATGGTCGATGTGGGCGCGAAAGCGATCACCACACGCATTGCCGTGGCCGGGGGCTTCGTCGAGATGCAGCCGGCCACGCTCGAACTCATCGTGAGCGGCGCCGCCGCCAAGGGAGACGTGCTTGCCGCGGCGCGGATCGCGGGCATCATGGCAGCCAAGCGCACGAGCGATCTGATTCCGCTGTGTCACCCGCTCGCGATCACGCATGCGAGCGTGGAGCTTGAGCCGGTATCGGGCGCGCGCGCAGGCATCGCCCTGCGGGCGACGGTCGCGACCGACGGCAAGACCGGAGTCGAGATGGAGGCCCTCACTGCGGTGGCGGTAGCAGGGCTCACGATCTACGACATGTGCAAGGCCGTCGACCGGGGCATGGTGGTCGGCGAGGTTCGACTGATGAGCAAACAGGGCGGCGCGTCCGGCGCCTGGGTCCGCGAGGAGGACGACAGATGAGCGACATGGAGCAGGCAACGCCCGGACAGGGCACGGTCACCTCGGTCAACATCTCTGAACTCAAGACCGTCCGAAAGACGCCCGGGACAAGCGGCACGCTCGTGCTCGATCGTGGCTTCGACGGCGATGCGCATGCGGGCGACTGGCACCGCCAGGTATCGCTGCTCGCCCAGGAGTCCATCGACAGCATGGTCGCCAAGGGTCTCGACGTGGCAGCCGGCGACTTCGCCGAGAACATCACGACCACCGGAATCGACGTGAAGGCTCTGCCTATTGGCAGCGTGATCGAGATCGGTGCTTCGGTCGTGCTCGAGGTCAGCCAGATCGGCAAGGTCTGCCACACCAAGTGCGCCATCTACTACCAGGCCGGTGATTGTGTCATGCCCCGCGAGGGCATCTTTGCTGTAGTGCGCGTTGCCGGTGACGTGAAGGCGGGCGACGATATCAGGGTGCGCTCGCTGGGCGACGGAACCTGCGACCGGACGCCCGCGGAAGCGGTCCGCGAGTTCGCCGAAGAGCGCGCCAAAGAGGCCGCTCTCAAGGAGCGCGCAGAAGCAATCGGTTTCGACACAGGGGAGTAGCGCGCGATGCCAGCACTCCGGATCGCAGTCATAACCTGCAGCGACACCCGTTCCCGGGGGGAGGCCGAGGACACGGCCGGCCCCGCGCTCGTCGAGGCCGCCGAGGCACTGGGCTGGACGCTGGCCGCCTATCGCGTGGTCCCGGACGATACCGGAACCATCGCGGACGCGATCGTGGAACTCGCCGATGAGGCCGCCGCAGACGTGATCCTCACGACAGGCGGCACCGGCTTTTCGTTGCGTGACGTCACGCCCGAGGCGACGCTGTCGGTCTGTGAGCGTCAGGCCCCCGGTATCGCCGAGGCGATCCGGATGCAGAGCATGGTCGTGACGAGACGGGCGATGCTCTCGCGCGCGGTCGCGGCGATTCGCGGGACCACGCTGGTCATCAACCTCCCGGGCAGCCGAAAAGGGGCCCTCGAGTCGTTCGGCTTCGTCTCGGACCAGCTCGAGCATGCGGTCGAGATGATGGCCGGCGGGGGGCACTGACGGATGCTGACTCAGCCCGACGGGGCGCGACAGCTCCGCTACTTCGACCATGCGGCCTCCTCGTGGCCCAAGCCGGAGCCCGTCATCGACGCCGCTACCCATGCCATGCGCGAGCTCGGCGGCAATCCTGGCCGGGGCGTCTACGAGCTCTCGCTGCGCACGTCGCGTGCGGTCTTCGAGGCGCGCCGGGACTGCGCCTCGTTGCTCGGCGTCTCCTCGGCAGAGGATCTGATCTTCACGCCATCGTGCACGTACGGCTGCAATCTCATGATCAAGGGCCTGCTCGGTGCCGGAGACAGGGTGGTCGTCGGCTCCATGGAGCACAACGCGGTCGTGCGGCCGCTGGCGACGCTGGCTGCTGCCGGTCTCGAGGTGGTGGTCGTGGATGCCGATGAGACCGGGTTCGTCGATCCCGACCGCGTCGAACAGGCCGTCCGTGCCGCGCCCACCCGCGCGGTCGTCTGCCAGCACGCATCCAACCTCACGGGGACCGTGCAGGCCGTTGGCGACATGGCCGATATCGCGCATGCGAACGGGGCGCTCATGCTGGTGGATGGCGCACAGGGAGTGGGGCACCTCGAGGTCGACCTCGGTGCGATCGGTGCCGACGCGTATGCGACTGCCGGGCACAAAGGCATGCTCGGCCCGCAGGGAATCGGGTTGCTGTATCTCTCGCCTGAGATCGATCCGCAGCCGCTGGTTGAAGGCGGGACGGGTGGTGGATCCTCGGAAGGTGACCGCATGCCTAAGGAGCGGCCGGACCGCTACGAGCCCGGCACCGTGAACACGCCCGGAGCGATAGGCCTGGGCGCGGCAGCGCGGTTCCTCGCTGCCGGCGGAGCACACCAGCGCGAGGTCGAAGCTCGACTCGGCCGACGGCTGCACGAAGGACTGCGTGCGATTCCCGGTCTGCGCGTGTTGGGGCCTGACCCCGGCGTTGAGCGCGTGCCGGTCTACGCGGTCGTGAGCGACCATGTCCAACCGGATCGGCTGGCGTTCGAACTCGACTGCACCTACGGGATCGCGTCGCGGTCCGGACTCCACTGCACCCCGTGGGCGCATCGCACGTTGCGCACTTTGGAGACGGGGGCCGTGCGGTTCGGAATCGGCTGGGGCCTTGAGGATGCAGACGTCGAGTTCCTGCTCAAGGCCATTGCTGCCTGCTCGACCGGCAGAGCGGGCGGGTGACACGAAGGGGCGACCCCGCGTGAACTCGTCGCTCCCTGACGCCTCAGCTCTAGCGGACGATGAGCACCGGCGTGCCGACCTCGACGCGCTCGTAGAGGTCCTCGACGTCCCAGCGGTGCATGCGCATGCACCCGTGGCTCGCGGCCGTTCCGATCGATGAGTTCTTGGTCGTGCCATGGATGCGGATGCCGGGAGCATCGAGATTCAGCGCGCGCGTACCGAGCGGGTTGCTCGGACCCGGGGGGATGGTCGCCGGCATGTCCGCAGCCCAGGCGCTGCCGGGATTGCTCCACGTCGGCATGTAGCGCTTCTGGATGATGCGGAACGAGCCCTTCGGCGTCGAGAAACCCGCCGCACCGACCGCGACACCGTAGTCTTTCTCGAGAGCCATGTTGTCGTAGAGGTACAGGCGCCTCCGGCTCACGTCGACCACGATCACCTTGCCGAGAGACGCGTCCGGGATCGCCGGTTCGACGACGGACACCGGCAACACGACCCGCTTGGTGCCATTCAGCAGGGCGGCGGCCAGCGCGTCGGTCGCCGCGGTCCTGTCGGTCGCGAGGCCCTCGGCGCTGTGCCGCGTGAAGACCTCTCCGCCGACTATCGTGATCGTCGCATCCACGGAAGGTGAGTCGACCTGCGAGGCGATGGTGACCACCCAGCTCGACACCGACGCTCCGTCGACCTCGAGCAGTGGCTCGATCACCACGTCCAGCGGCCTGTCGGCCAGCTTCCGGTACGCCCGGGTCGCGACGGTCATCGCAGCGGTCGGCGCGAACGCAGCATCGAGCATCGTTTCAACATCGACGGTCAGACGCCCGGCAGGATCCAACGTGAACGACCGATCGCCGATGATCATGGTGACGGGGCTCATGAGTTCCGATGTCAGCTCCGCGTCGATGAGCGCCCGCGCCTGTTCGCGCGTCAGCCCGCCCAGGTCCGTCCCGTCCTCGAGCCGGACGCCGGCCGGCACCAGTGAGGCGGCGGAGTAGTCATCGACCACGACCCAGGCGAAGCCCGCGGAGAGCACCAGCAGCGAGCATGCGCAGAGCAGCGCGCCGAGCCGAAGCACGCGTGTCTTGACCGTCACAGGAGTCCCTCCGGTGTTGCGTCTTGTCGGTATTCTACAATGTTGTCAATCCCTCCAGACTGCGAAGGGGCACGGGTGGCGATTCCAGGGGACGCACATGTGTACCGAGGAGACATAGAACGGCTGCTCGCCAAGATCGACAGCGAGGCCGATCTGCACCTCGGACAGTACCGGCGTCAGTACTTGCAGCGCCGCATCGCGACGCGGTTGCGTTCGCTCGGCCTGCACTCGTATCGACAGTACGCCGACCACCTCGATCGCGAGCCCGGGGAGTATCAGCGCCTCCTGAACGCGGTGACCATCAACGTGACGGAGTTCTTCCGGGACCCCCAGGTCTACAGCGCCATTCGCGAGACGGTGCTTCCCGAGATCATCTCTCGCAAGAGCTCCCTCGGGCGCCGTAGTATCCGTGTCTGGTCCGCCGGATGCGCGACGGGCGAGGAGCCCTACTCGGTGGCTCTCGCGGCGGCCGGGGCGCTCGGGGACCGCGAGCGCTCGTTCCTCGTCAGCGTGTTCGGCACCGACATCGATGACGCCGCGCTGGCCATCGCGAAGAAGGGGGAGTATCCCGTCGCGGGTATCCAGCGGATTCCCGAGGAGCTTCGGGTAAGATACGTGCAGGCAGAGGGTGCGACGTTTCGGATGAGACCCGAGATAGCATCGCGGGTCAGGTTCCGCAGGTTGAATCTCTTTGCCGACGAGCCGGTCGGCGCCTGCGACCTCATCTTGTGTCGGAACGTGTTCATCTACTTCACTCGAGAAGAGCAGGACAGGGTACTCGCGAAGTTCTACGCTGCGCTTGCCCCGGGGGGATACCTCGTGTTGGGGCGAAGCGAGAAGGTGGGCACGGGTATGACAGGTCTGTTCGCGCCTGTCTGCGGCATCGAGAGAATCTACCGCTCGACCCGGGGGGCGCACCACTAGGCGTCACGTCGGTACCTGAGAGGAAGGGGCCTGAACGCATGCCTGAGGAACACCGTCAGAGCGCGATCCGCCGAGGTCTCGGGTATCGCTTCACCTTGATCACAGTTCTGTCGGCCGTGGTCCCCGCTACGCTTGGAGCGATTGCGACATCCGTCTTCGCAGGGTACTGGCTGGGAATAGTCTGGACCGAACTGATCGGGATCTATGTGTTCGGCGCGCTGGTCACCAGCACCGCACTTCTCATCGGCATGTTGCTCTGGCGCCGTCAGTTCAAGCTGATGATACTCCGACCGCTGAGGGATCTCGGTGGGGTGATGCTGGCCGCCGGGACGGGGGATCTCACACATCGTGCGCCGGTCATTCGCAACGACGAGCTGGGACTGCTGACGAGCGAGTGCAACTCGCTCATCGAATCTCTGGCCGGAGTCGCCACACAGGTGCGCAACTCCGCTGAGACCGTAGCTGCGGCAGCGGTCGACCTCTCCGCCTCCTCGCAGGAGATATGCGCATCCACCACGGAGATCTCGACCTCGGTACAGCACATGGCGCACGGTGCGGAGCTGCAGTCCCGTCGCCTCGAGCAGACCTCGCATGCGATGGACTCGATAAACGAGACCGCCGACGGGGTGGCGCGTGAGGCGCGGGCGGCGGCATCATCGAGCAGCGAGGCCGCGCGCCTTGCGTTGGAGGGAGAACGGACGACGGGTGAGGCGATCGTCAAGATCGGAGACGTGCAGCAGGCAATCGAGACACTCGCGTCCTCTGTGGAGATCCTCGGTCAACGGGGAGATGAGATCGGTACGATCGTCGACGTGATCTCATCGATCGCCGATCAGACGAATCTGCTCTCCCTGAACGCGGCTATCGAGGCCGCCCGTGCAGGCGAATCCGGTCGGGGCTTCGCGGTCGTCGCGGATGAGGTTCGCAAGCTCGCCGACGGCTCTGCCCGTGCCGCAGAGCAGATCGGGCAGCTGATTCGCGAGGTCCAGACCGAGACCGCCAAGGCGCTCAAGTACATGGAGACGGGTACGCGAGAGGTCGAGCTGGGCAGTCAGGTCGTCGCGAGAACGGCGGAGTCGCTTCGCCAGATCACCGAGGCGGTCGCCCGAACGACGGAGATCGCCGAGCGCATCGCGCAGGCCATGAGCGTTCAGGCCGCAAGCACCGCAGACGTTGACGCGGCCATGCACGACATCGCCGCGGTCGTGGAAGAGAACGCTGCGACTGCCGAGGAGACGGCGGCGGCGTCCCAGGAGCAGACGGCGTCGATGCAGGAGGTCGCCTCGGCGGCCCAGGAGCTCTCCCAGATGGCCCAACAGCTCGAAGATGCAGTCCATGCTCTCAAGCTCGAATGACGCGGAGTACCCCGGATGAATCGCTGTGAGAACACATACGTGGTATTCGTCGCCGGCGGCGAGCGCTACGGCGTGCCCGTCCGGCGCGTGACGGCGATCGTGCGCCCGACGGACATGACGCCGGTTCCGCGGGCGCCCGAGGCGGTCCTGGGAGTGATGAATATGCGTGGGACGGTGCTGCCGGTCGTCGATATCTCGCGGAGGCTGGGCCGGGGCACGTTCGTTGCCGGACCCAGTTCGAGGGTAATCGTCGCGGACGGCCCGTTCGGCATCGTCGGTCTGGCGGTCGACGCTGCCACGGACGTCACCTGCATCGATGAGGACCTGCTCCGTGAGGCCCCGGAGAGCGTTCTCGGGGCGGACGTGGCGCGGATGTTCACGGGTGTGGCCGACTGCGAAGACGGGCTCCTCCTCCTTGTCGACGTCGACGAAGCTGTCCCCGCACCGAGTTCGGCTCCTGCAGGCATTTCACCGCACACGAAGGGTGACACAGATGGCTAAGACCATACTCGTAGTCGACGACGCCGCGTTCATGAGGATGATGATCCGCGACATCCTCGCACGGGAAGGCTACGTCATCCATGAGGCGGTCAACGGGCGGGACGCGGTCGACAAGTACCAGCAGATCCGGCCGGATCTCGTGACCATGGACATCACCATGCCGGAGATGAGCGGACTGGCCGCGTTGCGCGAGATCCGTGCGGCGGATCCGAACGCTCGCATTCTCGTGGTGAGCGCGATGGGTCAGCAGCAGGTCATCATCGAGGCCCTGGAGCTCGGCGCTGTCGACTTCCTGGTCAAGCCCTTCCAGCCGACGAAAGTCCTGGAGACTGTCAAGAAGAGCCTCCGCAACTCGGCGACCTGAGGCATCCCGGATGCGCCAGGAACCGACAGCGCTCGTGGGCATAGCCGCATCCACCGGTGGCCCGCCGGCGCTCGAAGAGGTCTTCCGCGGCCTGCGATCCGCTTCCCCTGCCGCGTACCTCATCGTCCAGCATCTGCCGTCGGGGTTCTCGGGTTCGCTCGCGCGCAGGCTTGCCGCAGCGGGTGACATCGAGGTGGTCGAGGCAACCGAAGGCATGCGAGTGGCAGCCGCAACGGCGTACCTCGCGCCTCACGGCGTTCACATGACGTTGCATGGAACCCTGGCGACGGCTCTCTCGATCCGGCTTGAGGACGGACCCCTCCTTCACGGGGTTCGCCCCGCCGCCGACCTGCTCTTCGAGAGCATCGCCCGCGTGGCGGGCCGGGCGAGCGTGGGAGTGGTGTTGACAGGGATGGGCACGGACGGTGCCCGCGGTCTTGCTGCGATCGCAGCCGTCGGTGGCGCCACGATCGTGCAGGACGAAGCGACCAGTGTCGTATGGGGGATGCCCGGGGCAGCGGTGGAGGCAGGCAGCGCCGGCAAGGTGGTTCCTCTCGACGCGGTCGCGGTCGAGGTACGGCGAGCGGTGCGGGGAGGTGCTCTCACGTGAGCGATACCCCCGACTACCGGGAGCTGTTCCTCGCCGAGAGCTCCGACTTCATCGAAGCGATCACCCAGGGGCTGCTCAATCTGGAGCGTGACCCCGGCGACACCAACTCGCTTGAGTCCGTCTTCCGCGGAGCCCATAGCCTCAAGGGTATGGCCGGCGCGATGGCGTACTCGAGCACCGTCGAGGTCACCCATCGAATGGAGGAGCTGATCGGTCAGATCCGTTCCGGGCAACGGACCGCGGACCGGGCACTGCTGGATCTGCTGCTTGAGGTCGTCGACGTGCTTCGTCTTCTCATCGACGACGAGAGCTCGGGCAGGCCCGCGGCGTACGCGGCCATGGTCCTCGACCGGCTTGCCGCTGCGCAGACCTCGGGCCGACGCGCCGGCCCGGTCCCGATCACCTCGTCCGGCGGCCCTGACGCCGACGACTCGGAGCCCCATTCGCGATCGGGTGCGCCGTTGGTGCGGGTCTCGGTGGTGCTCGCCGAGGACTGCGTGCTCACGGCGGTGCGCGCGTACATGGTCCTGCAGACGCTCGCCGGGTTCGGCGAGGTCGTCGGGACCGAACCGGACACGCTCGTTATCGACGATGAGTCGTTCGGGCACGAGTTCGCTGTGTTGCTGGAGACCCCGGCGGATCCCGCCGACCTCAACCGCGCTGCTCTGGGCGTGACCGAGGTGGCCCGCGTGGACGTGACGGTTGTGGATGCCGGTGGCTCCGGACCGGCCGGTGAGTCCGGGGGGGATGCCGAGGGGGGCCCGGGTCATCTGACGATAGCCGAGCGGCAGACCGTCCGCGTCGCCGTCGCCCATCTCGATGCGCTGGTCGATCTCGTCGGCGAGGTCGTCACGATCCGCTCGCGTCTGGAGCGAATAGCTTCCGAGGTCGGCTCCCGCGAGCTCGATGCCGTCGTCGAAGACCTCGAGCGTGTGGCGCGCGAGCTTCGTCACGGGGTGTTGCGTACCCGGACCGTCCCGGTCGGCAACGTGTTCGGTCGCTTCGCCAAGGTCGTGCGTGACCTTGCGCGGGCACTGGGCAAGGATGTTCGCTTCGAAACGGCCGGTCTCGACGTCGAACTCGACCGGATTGTCCTCGACGAGATCGGCGATCCCGTTCTGCACCTGTTGCGCAACAGCATAGACCACGGCATCGAGAGCGCAGGGCTGCGCCACAAGCGCGGAAAGTCGGCGGCTGCCCACATCTGCCTTTCGGCGATGCGGGAGCGCGACGCCGTGCGGATCTCGGTGAGTGACGACGGCGGGGGAATCGACCCCCAGAAGGTCTGGCGCAAGGCGGTGGCACAGGGCCTGGTCAGAGCGGATCAGCGCTCTGCGCACACAGACGCCGACGTGCTGAACCTCGTGTTCGTGTCCGGCTTCTCGACCGCAAGCGAGGTATCCGAGGTCTCAGGTCGGGGAGTGGGCATGGACGTGGTCAAGGCCACGGTCGAGCGTATCGGAGGGTCCGTATCGATACAGTCGGCGATCGGGCAGGGAACGAGCGTCGACCTCCTCCTGCCCGTGAGTGTCGCGATCGTGCAGGCATTGCTGGTGTGCAGCTCAGGACAGATATTCGCATTCCCGCTCTCGGCGGTCGACGAGGTCTCCTCGGAAGGCGACGAGGCAACCGCTGCCGGGCACGAACGGGAGGGTGCGCCGATGCCTCCCGTCTCGCTGCACCGGCTGGACGAGCTGATGGGGTTGCCGCGTCTCGATGCAGACGCGGGGTCGGAGCGCGTGCTCGTGTTGTCCGATGCCCACGGAGTCAGACGCGGGGTGGTGACCGGGGAGGTACTCGGCCGCTCCGAGATCGTCGTCAAGCCGATCTCGCGGCTGTTTGCTCACACCCGGGGCGTTTCCGGTGTGGCGGTGCTGGCCGATGGTGGGCTCGCGCTCGTGGTCGATCCGCGAACCCTGTTCGCGAGCGGAGAGGGGACTCGATGAAGCCCGAGGAGATGAGTGAGATACAGCTCGACGCGTTGTGCGAAGTGGGCAGTATCGGCGCGGGGCATGCCGCCACAGCGCTCTCGCAGATGACCAATCGAATGGTGGACATATCGGTTCCGATGCTCGAGCTGGTGCCCTTGCCCGAGATCCCGTACCTTCTGGGCGGCCCCGAGCGTCTCGTCGCGGCAGTCCACACCCTGATGTGCGGTGAGATTTCGGGCGCGATGCTGTTCATGGCCGATCGCGAGTCGTCGCTGGCGCTCGTGGATCTCATGCGCGCGCGAATGCCCGGGACGGCAAAGTCCTTCGGTCACGAGGAGCAGACCCAGCTCACTCACGTCGCATCGATAGTGACAGCCGCCTACCTGGCGGCCATCGCGCGCCTGGCCGATTTGAGCGTGCTGCCCGCCCTGCCGTCGTTCGTGCTCGATATGGCCGGAGCCGTGCTTGCATCGGCTGCAGCCGAGAGCGGACTGACGTTCGACAAGGCCATGGTCGTACGGACACGTTTCACCGCCGAAGAGACCGACATCGAGGCGGTCCTGCTGTTCCTGCCTGATCCCGGGAGTCTCGAGGTGCTTCTCGGCAGGCTCGGAGTGATCGAGTGAGCGGGGCCCTCATCGGGCATCCCGGCGACGATCGGGTCGTCGGCGTGTTCGCCGGCTGTATCGAGGTGAAGCGGCCGCCGCACACGCTCGCAGCACCCGCTCTCGGCTCCTGCGTGGGCGTGGCCCTCTGGGATCCTGTCTCGCGCCTGGGGGGGCTGGCGCACGTGATGTTGCCCGAGCCGCACGGTCGTGTCGCGGAAGGGGGCGAGTTGCGGTTCGCCGTGTTCGCCGTTCCCGAGATGGTCCGGCTCATGGCGGAACTGGGCGCAGCGCGCCGCCGGCTCGTGGCCAAGATCGCCGGCGGGGCGTCGATGTTCTCCGGCGAGGGCAGCTCGTCTCACATAGGCCAGCGCAATACCGAAGAGATCAAGAGGCAACTCACCCTCCTGAAGATACCCCTGCATGCCGAAGATACAGGAGAGAACTACGCGCGGACGGTGCAGTTCGACCCTGGGGACGGGGTCGTGGTCGTGCGTAGCTATCTGTACGGGGTCAAGCGGTTGTGATGGGGCGGTCTGGGGTCGAGCGATGAAGAGTACGGAGCCGGCAGGGGTCACCGGTCGAACGGGGTCAAGTACGCGGCTGAGCGTTGCCCTGGTCGGAAGCGACTTGAGGGCCGCGTCGGTTCTGCGTCTGCTGAGCGAAGTCGACGTGATCGACATCGCGGGGGTCTGTTGCGCGGATTCGCGGTCTCCGGTCGCTCGCGTGGTCGAGAGTATGGGCGTCTTTCTGGTTCGGGACTGCGCCGGGCTCAACGATATCGTCGGTCTGGATCTGGTCATCAATCTGTCCGGGTCGCCTGATCTTCACGAGTTCCGGCAGGGTGACACGCGCGTTGAGACGCTCGGCGCTGCAGGCGCGGAGCTCATCTGGGATCTTCTCGTGGCCAAGAAGCGTGGCGAGGAGCAGGAGCGTCTCTTCGTCGAGCTTCAGGTCGCCTACGAGCAGATCAGGGGTCACGAGCGCAACCTGCAGAGCAACGGGGTGGCGCTGGAGCATGCCAACGCTGAGCTCGAGTGCCGGCTCGCCGAGATATTCTTCACCCACGAATTCTTCAAGGCGCTCACGTCGTATCGCTCGACCGACGACGTCTGCTCGCTGATCGTCGATGGGGCGAACGGGATCCTCGGCGCCGAGATATCCGCGGTCTATCTTCTGGACAAGACCGACTGGACACTTCGCCTCCGCGCAACTCAGGGCAGACCCGATGACATGTTCCAGAGCATCGTCACTGTCGAGGAGACCATACTCGGGACGGCATGTCGCGACGGCCTGGCGTTCGAGTCTGACGTCGAATCAGGGGCACGTTCCGCCCGCTGGTTCCGCCTTGCCGGCGAGGTGGGTTCCCAGGCCGCGGTCGCACTGCGTACCGGCGATGACACGATAGGCGTCCTGGTGATCGCCTCGCCCATCTCCCGGAAGATGACCTCGGCCGAACTGGAGCGCCTTCAGGTAATCGCTCACCAGTCATCGCTGTCGCTCCAGAACGCGCTGTTGCACGGCGAGCTCGAACGGCTGTCGGTGACCGATCGTCTGACAGAGCTCTACAACCACGGCTACTTTCAGCAGCGCCTCGAATCCGAGCTCGGACGGGCAGCACGGTTCGGTCATGCGCTCTCGCTCATCATGCTGGATATCGACGACTTCAAGGAGTTCAACGATACCTTCGGCCACCCTCGCGGCGATGCGTTGCTCAAGGCGGTGAGCGCCATCATCCGTGCGAACCTGCGCGAGATAGACGTGGCCGCTCGCTACGGCGGCGAGGAGTTCGCTGTGGTGCTCCCCGAGACGGATACCGCTGGTGCTGTGGCGGTCGCCGAGCGCATCCGTCGAAGCGTCGCCGAGTTCCAGCTGCCAGGTGCTCTCGGGCTCCTCCCGGCGGGCCGCTCGGTCTCGGTCGGCGTGGCCTCGTTCCCGGTTCACGCTTCCGGTCCGGGTCGACTGGTCGAAGCGGCGGACCAGGCCATGTATGCTTCGAAGCGTGAGGGGAAGAACAGAGTGAAGAGCGCTGGCTGACAGCGATGTGCGGGGGGCGATGGTGAGTCTTCGCAGTGCCCTTGAGCGACTGCCTTCTGATCGTGAGACAGAGTCCGCCGTCAAAGGCGTACTCGTCTACCTGCGCAGCCACGTCGGCGAGTGGTTCGATGCCTCTCGGATGGCGGCCTGCTCGGGTGTCGAGCGGGAGAATGCGGTGCGCATACTGAGCGCTCTCGCCGATGCCTTCGTGCTAGACTTCGACGACACCCAGCCCCGCTACCGCTACGCGGGCGACCGCCTCACGGAGATCGAGATAGAGCGGTTCCTGCGACGTGTCGATAGCCGGAGCGGGGACGTGCAGGCCAATGTCCAGAGGTTCCGGGAGCGCTACGGATCGCGGTAGCGGCATCAGAATCGAAAGGGACAGCGTGAGACCTATCATTCCCGGGGGCCGTGGGCCCGCGGTCGAAGACATCCAGCGCCGCCTACTCACGCTCGGGTATGACCTCGGTCCTACCGGGGTCGATGGCGTGTTCCTGGGCAAGACCAGGGATGCTGTCATGGCCTTCCAGTCGAGGATGGGCGTCGTCGAGGACGGCGTTGTCGGAGGTGAGACCTGGTCGGCCCTTGTGGATGCGACGTTCACTCTCGGCGATCGGACGCTCTACCTGCGGCTACCGTTCTTTCACGGACAGGATGTCCGGGCTCTGCAGGAGGCTCTGTGCGCGCTTGGCTTCGCGTGTGGCTCGGTCGATGGCATCTTCGGCGTGTTCACCGAGCGTGCCGTTCGTGAGTTCCAGCGCAACTGCGGCCAACCGGTCGACGGAATCGCGGGACCTGCCACGGTGGGCATAGTCACGGGTTTGCGGCATGTCTGGGCCGGCAAGGACACGCGCATGCCGGGGGCGAACGTGCTGGCGCCCGCCCGAGACGTCACACCGCTGCTCGCCACCGATGTCGCGGTGGGCGGGCGAGATGAGTGCGGCGCAGACGTCGCAGCCCGCGTCGCCAATCTTGCGCTCGCTTCCGATCCCCGTGCGCGTCTCACGGTCGGGCAGTCGGTGGACCCTGCTTCGTCCGACGGGTTGATCGTCGAGCTTGGCGTGAGGTCGCTTGAGTCGCCGGACACCCCGCTCGTGGCCCTCGGAGACGATTCCTCGGCGGGCTTTGCGACGCGGATGATCACCGCTCTGGCGGCAGCGCCCTATCGCCGGATAGCGGTGGATCTCGGGGAGTATGCACAAGACGATGAGGCACGACAGCGGGCGGCCGTTCGCGTGCTGGACGGACTGTGTTCGGCGTTGGCCTGAAACCTGCTTCGGGACCTTGGTGCCCCTCACCATGGTAGAATGGGGGGGTTGAACTGTACGCGTCTTCCAGGAGGAACGACCCTGACGGCCAGACTCAAGACACTCGTTGCCACTTCGGTGGCGCTCATTCTCTTCATCGGCGTGATGCCGGCATTCGGCGTACCCACCGGCAAGCGTGAGGCCGCGAAGGCGGTCAAAGCACAGGTCGACACGCTCGATCATCAGGTCGAAGTCGCCGCCGAGGCCTACAACGAGGCCCGCGCCAAGCACGACGGAATCAAGTCCAGGATCGCGAGCACCCAGGCCGATCTCGCGAAGACCAATGACCGGATCGGCACACTCACCACCCACCTGAGCGTTCGCGCAGAGTCCATGTACCGCAGTGGCCCGATGAGCTTCGTCGAAGTACTCCTCGGCTCCAAGGACTTCACCGAGTTCGCAACGGTCTGGGACGTGCTCAAGGAGATGAACCGTCGCGAGGCGGAGAGCGTCGCGGATCTGAAGAAGGCGCGCGCGAAGGCCAAGGAGTATGAGGCGGAACTCGCCAAGCAGGAGACCTCGGCCGCCAAGGTCGTCGCCCAGATGGCAGCGAACAAGAAGTCCATCGAGGCGAAACTCGCCGAGCGGAAGGGCGCGCTTCGAGGTCTCGAGAGTGAGATCGCCGCGCTCGAGGCGGCAGAAGAGGCACGCATCAGGGCGGCTGCTCAGAAGAGCGTCTCCAGGGCCTCGGCCAAGCGGTTCCCGGCACCCACGCGCGCGCCTCGAACCGAGGTTGTCGCGATCGCGAAGCGCTACCTCGGGGCGCCGTACCGGTGGGGCGCTTCGGGTCCGAACTCGTTCGACTGCAGCGGGTTCACGATGTTCGTGTATCGACAGGTGGGCGTTTCGCTGCCCCACTCCTCCCGTGCGCAGTATGGCGTCGGCCAGAAGGTCTCGCGTTCCGACCTCAAGCCGGGCGACCTCGTCTTCTTTGGATCGCCCATCCATCACGTCGGCATCTACGTCGGCGGTGGCAGCTACATCCACTCACCGCGCACGGGCGATGTCGTGAAGATCTCGTCGGTCGACCGCAGCGACTACGCGGGCGCTTCGCGGCCCTAGCGCCCCGGCTTGATGACGCTTGCGGACTCCTGTGCCCCGATGTGAGCGGTGCAGCGCAGCCGCTGCGCATTCTCCTCACGCGTGCGGTATCCTGTTTGCGTCCCGCGACGACGGATTCCCCGGGTGGTGCTCGATGGCTGATATCGACGGTCTGCTCCAGGTCATGTCGGAGCGAGGATCCTCTGACCTCCACATCAAGGTCGGCAGCCCTCCGGCCATACGGCTCAACGGCAAGCTCAATGTGCTGCGCGAGCAGTACCAGGCTCTCACCGCGGAGCAGACCCTCTCGTTCGCGCTCGGGATAATGGACGAGCGCCAGAGGCTGACGTTCGAGAACCACCGCGAAGTCGACTTCGCATACTCCCTTTCCGGTGTGGGCAGGTTCCGCGTGAACGTCTTCCATCAGCGCGGGTCGGTCGGCATGACTCTGCGTCGCGTGGCTACCGAGAGAGCGAGCCTTGAGTCACTGGGGCTTCCGCCTGTCGTGCGGCGACTCGCAGATGAGCCCCGAGGGCTGGTGCTCGTGACTGGTACGGCGGGCTCAGGCAAGACGACCACGCTCGCCGCGATGATCGACCACATCAACCGCACCCGGGAAGGCCACATCGTCACGATCGAAGATCCGATCGAGGTCTTGCACCGCGACGAACTCTGCATCGTGAACCAGCGCGAGATCGGGATCGACACCGAGAGCTACGCAGCCGCACTGCGGCATGTCGTGCGCCAGGATCCGGACGTCATCCTCATCGGCGAGATGCGCGATCACGAGACGGTTTCCGCCGCGCTGACCGCCGCCGAGATCGGCAACCTGGTGTTCTCCACGCTCCACACCATCGACGCCACGGAGACGATCAGCCGCATCATCGACTTCTTCCCGCCCTATCAGCACAAGCAGGTGCGCCTCATGCTCGCATCTACGCTCAAGGGCATCGTCTCGCTCCGGCTGATCCCGTCCATCAACGGCGGCCTGGTCCCCGCGGTGGAGATCATGGTGGTGACGGGCACGATTCGTGAGTACATCACCGACCCCGACAAGACCTACATGATCCGGGACGCCATGGAGGAGGGCGACTACTACGGCATGCAGACGTTCGACCAGTCGCTCCTCAGGCTCTACACGGAGCGCAAGATCACGCTCGATGACGCGATGGCGATGGCCCACAACGCTCACGACTTCAAGATCAAGGTCCGCCAGCTCGGCGTCGATCCGCAGGCGGCCGCGGAGAGCGGCGTCTACTAGACCCTGCTTCTGCGTCGGCCACGCGCCCCGGCTGCGGCCGCCAACGTCGACGCGCACGCGGCGCCTATGAGGGCGCCTATCGTATCGACGCCCCAGTCGACGATGTCCGGAGTGCGCATCACGACGAAGTGCTGGTGGAACTCGTCGGTCGCACCATATGCCGAGGAGATCAGGACGGCGAGCGCGATACTCGTACCTGTCGCGGAATCGCGCTTGAGCGCGAGGGCGAGGAGTGCGCCCAGAATCGCGTACACGACGAAGTGCCCCAGCGTGCTGTAGCCCCCCGGCAGATTCGAGCCGGGGATGCTCGAGAGTCTGAAGATCACGGCCATCCACGCCACGGCGGGCGCGTACGCGAGGGCCCGTCCGGATCGGCTTCGTGCGCCGGGAGATGCCACGCTTTGCCCTTTCGGTTGGAGGAAGCGCGACGAGTCTAGCATGCCCGCTTGACGCGCAGGGGTACAGCTGCAACGGTGTTGAGCACTTGATTCCGGGACGGATCGGGGGACGCTTGAACCGCAGGACCTCAGTCGCGGCGGCGCTGGTCTCCGCAGCGTGCTTCGGCACACTCGCCATCTTCACGAGTCTGGCGTATTCCGGGGGCGCTCAGCCGCTCCAGCTCCTCACATGGCGCTTCGCCCTTGCCGCGCTCATATTGGGCGGCTACGTCGCACTCACGCGCCCTCGCTCGCTGGTGGTGCCTGTTGCCGATATCGGTCGCTACGCAGTGATCTCCATCGGAGGCTACGGTGCCGCATCCATCTGTTTCTTCTTCGCACTCACGTATGCCGACGCCTCGGTGGTCGCCATCCTGCTGTACACGTACCCCGTGATGGTCACTCTCGCGGAGCGGGTATTCTACGGAGTCAGGCTGACCCGGGGCAGGGCCGCTGCCGTCGTGCTCACATTCTCGGGGTGCGTGCTCGTGGTCGACCCCTTCGGGTCGGGGGCGAACGCGACCGGAGCCGCAGGGATCGCATTGGGGCTCGGTGCGGCCGCGTGCTACTCGGCATTCAGTATGCTCAGCCACCGTTGGCTCGAAGGGCGTCCGCGGCTGACGCTCATGACCTACCTGTTCATCTTCACGTCGATCCTGTCGGCCGGCGCTGCGCTGGTCACGGGGACGTCGCTGGCGGTCGCCGGCTGGGCCCCGGCTGTATGGTCCAACCTCGCGGGCATCGTGGTGCTCCCCACGTTCGTGGCCATCGTCCTGTATCTGAGAGCCCTCAGAGGGCTCGGTGCGGGGCAGACCGCGATACTCTCGACGTTCGAGCCGGTCTTCACGATCGTGCTCGCCGCCGTGGTCTTGCGCGAGACGATGTCCGTGATCCAGGTCGCCGGGGCTCTCGCCGTGCTCGCGGGAGTGCTGGTCGCCGAGCGTTCGACCACATCTGCCGAGGAGATCGCCCTCGTCTGATACGGATCTCTCGGCGCACCGGTGGCGATGCGGTATCGTGGGCACAGGCACGGGGGCCGACCCCGGCCCCACTCACGCCGACGAGCAACGCGCGTTCTCGACGAGGGGCACATGGATCACTACAGAACACTGCAGGTCGCGCGCGGGGCTGATATCGAGGTGATAGAGAAGGCCTATAAGGCCCTCTGTCTCAAGTATCACCCGGACGTGGTTCCGGATGAGCATCGCCCGCACGCCACGGCTCGAATGCAGGCCATCAATGCCGCGTGGGGCGTGCTGAAGAACCCGGCCGCGCGCACAGCGTACGACCTCACGCTGCCGCCGGAGGGAAAGGCCGATGCCTGGGGCACCTTCATGAGCAAGGGGCTCCTCGGCATGCTATTCGAGCGGGTGTTCCCGGGGCGGTAGGGCCTAGCGTCGCCGCGCCGCGATGCGTGCCAGGGCCGGGGTTCGCAGACCGATGACCTGCGGTGGACAGAGCTCCTGGCAGCAGTAGCAGCGAATGCAGGTGTCGCGGTCGAACACGGGTCCGTCAGAGCCGACCACGATCGCGTCCACGGGGCAGCTCCGGGCGCAGGTGTTGCATTTCGTGCAGCCGGCCGCATCGGCGAGCACGGGGCGGGGGAGCGCGACTGATTGCAGTCGCCGCCTCAACCACGGTGGCATGCCCCGGCTCAGGTCTCTCGCGGGAAGTGCGAACCCGTCGGGCGCCAGCTCGCGCCAGTCCGCTCCCACCGTCGTGATCTCGTCGAGGGACGACGGTCCGATGCTGCGATCGGAGGCCGCCCTGTTCGAGTAGACCTCCAGCGGGGCGAGCCCGGCGATGGCCGCGGCGACCATATCGAGTGCCACGCAATCGGACGACGCGACGAGCGCGCCGATGGCACGGGGGGTACCGCCGGCGGGTCCGTCGCCCTCCATGCCTACGATCGCGTCCATGACCGCGAGCGAGGGCCTGCATGCGAGCATCAGATCGACGAGCATGGAGCCGAAGTCGCGCCGGTCCGGTACGCGGAGGTGGTACTGGGCCTTCTCGAGGCCCGGGATGCAGCCGAAGAGGTTCTTGACCGCTCCGGTGAACATCATGAAGCCGTGCGTCTTGAACTTGGGCACCGAGATGAGGACGTCCGTCTCCGCGACCGCGCGCCCGAGTGTGAACGAGCCGAAGAGCGCGGCTCCGGGGCTGTCGCAGCGCACCTGATCGTCGTCGAAGAGCAGCAGATCGACGTCTTCGTCGAGGCAGACCGCACCGATGCCGCTCGCTTCGTGGATCCTTCGTACCATCCCCGGCGTGTTCGGTCCGCCCGGACTGTCACCGACGCTCGGGATCCCGCCGGCTTGTCGAACCGAGTGGATCAACGCGCGGACGACTTCGGGGTGCGTTGTGACGGCGCGATCCGGCTCCGCGCGCGACAGGAGGTTCACCTTGAGCAGGACCCGCTGTCCCGGACGTACGAACGCCGCCATCCCCCCGAGGGGTGAGAGGACGGCGTCGAGTGCGCTTCGTATCGCGAGCGGATCGTAGTCCCGGCATCGTTCGATGGAGACCATGCTCACCCGTGCACCGTCCGATTCAACGGCAGGTGGGTTCGCCCCTAGCCTGCGGCCTGCGCGAGTTTGTTGCTGACGGCTTTGAGAATAGCAGGATAGGAGACCGCGCCGTCATAGAGCGGCACTCCGTCGATCACGGTCACAGGATAGAGGAGGCCGCGGTTCTCTATCTCGTCGATCAACCGGCTGTGCGCGGCGCGCACTTCCTGTGCCGCTGCGTCACGGTATTCGATTCGCGCGGAATCGCCGAACCTGCGCTCCATCTCGCTTCTGATGATCGCGGTGATCTCCTCCGGAGACCATGAGGGCCCTCATCCACCAGAGAAGCACGCTGCCTGGGCAGGAACATCGAATACCTCTACGGTCACTGTCATATCAGCCACCCGGTTCCTCCCTAGCCGACCCGGCACGCCCCGCCGGCGCACACGCGTACGCAGACGGCACAGCCCTGGCATAGATCGTCGATCACGACGTATCCGTTGGCGCCGGGGTAGGCGCCGCCTTCCATGGGAACGATAGCACCTGTGGGGCATACGCGGCGCGAAGGGCACCCCGGCGAGCGGTCGCAGCGCGCGTTATCGATGGTGATCTGCATCAGTCGGCGATTCCTTTCAGTGGCTTGCAGGGGCGCGGAAACGGCGCCTATCCAAAGGATACCCTAGGGGGTATGCACAAGACAAGTCCCTCAAGGTAGTTTCGCCGCAAGCCGACTGCTAGTATGTAGTGGCTGTTCACACGATAGGGAGGTCCCCGGTGCGCGTCTTCAATCTCACCTTCGCCAACCGAGGCTTGGCGCTGCGCATGATGGGGGCCGGCCTGGCGGTCGGATTGGCCTTCCCGCTCGCGGCGGGGCTCTTCGTAGAGCCCAAGAGCCCGCTGCTCTGGGCATGGTTCTGGATCCTGTGCTCCGCCGCCGGCATCATGCTCGGCGCAGTGTGTGCGTTCTTCTCGGGCAGGGCAGGGCAGGGCCTGGTCGCTTCGATCCTCGACTCAGCCAGCAAGAAGTACGGTCTCGCGACCACCCACTCAGAGACGGTCGAGGGCATGCAAGCCGAGGTCGTCGATCTCTTCGGCCGCCTCACATCGTTGCTGGAGAACGCGCGTGCCGTGAACAACGACATGCGCGCCCTGACCGCGCAGGTGCTCGCCGCCACGGAACAGCAGGCGTCCGGAGCCTCGGAGCAGGCGGCCGCCGTCACTCAGACCTCCGCGACCGTCGAGGAGCTCGCCCAGACCTCCAAGCAGATCGCCGACAACTCTTCATCGGTCGTCTCAGTCGCCGAGCGCACGCTCGCCAGTGCCGAGGAAGGCATGCAGTCCGTGGCGGACACGGCCGACGGCATCGATGAGATCAAGCTGAGCACCCAACAGGCGTCGGACAGGATCCTCGCGCTCGGAGAGCGCAGCCAGGAGATCGGACGCGTACTGGTCATCATCGACGATATCGCCGAGCAGACCAAGATCCTCGCCCTCAACGCGGCCATCGAGGCAGCGAGGGCCGGCGAGGCCGGCAAGGGCTTCGCCGTCGTTGCCGAGGAGATCCGCAAGCTCGCCGACTCGGTTACGGAGTCCACGCAGGAGATCGGTCGCGTGGTTCGCGAGATACAGTCGTCGACCTCGGCGCTGATCATGTCCACGGAGCGGTCGGCGAAGAAGGTCGACGAAGGCAAGATGCTCGCGCAGCGCACGGCACAGGCCCTGGAGAAGATCGTGCACCAGGTCGAGGAGACCACCGACTCGGCCAAGCAGATATCCATCGCGACGCAGCAACAGCGGACCGCCTCCGATCAGGTCGTCCTCTCCATGAAGGAGGTCGCTCAGGTCAGTCAGCAGGCGGCCGAGACCTCACGTCAGATCACTGCAGCGATCGTGGACCTCAATCAGCTGGCCGATTCCCTGCTGGTCAGGTAGCGCGGTGTCTCGCGTCGCGAAACGCCTCGAATCCCTCGGCCTCGCGCTTCCGGCGCCCCCTGCGGCGGTAGGTGACTACGTCCCGGCCGTTCGCGCTGGCGGGTTCGTCTTCACTTCCGGACAGCTGCCGTTCCGTGAGGGCGTGCTCGTGGCCACCGGGCTGGTCGGTGAGGACGTGAGTCCCGAGACCGCCTACGAGTGTGCGACGATCGCCGCGCTGAACGCGCTGGCTGCCGCTTCCATGGTATGTGACCTCGATGATATCACCGCCGCAGTCAAGCTCACCGGCTTCGTGGCCTCGGTACCCGGCTTTGTAGCCCAGCCCGGTGTCATCAACGGCTCGAGTGCTGTCCTGGCTGCTGCATTCGGCGATTCAGGGGCCCACGCTCGCGAGGCGGTCGGCGTCGCCGCTCTGCCGCTCGGAGCTCCCGTCGAGGTCTCGATCGTTCTCCTCCTCGGCTCGCAGACGTAGGATTCCCGCGCTTTGTGTGGAATTGATGAGGAGAACGCGTGTTGGATCTGTTCGCGTGCGTGTTGAGCATGCGTGAATGTTCGGATATGGTTAGCACGTCAGGCGGCGGCGTGTGCCGCCATTCGTGTATGCACCAACGGCCCCTGAGTTGATCGAGGAGAGATGTTTATGCCGAAGATCTCCCTGACCGGGTTCAAGGACCCGGTCCGTCGGCCGCGGTACATCATCTGGACGGGCGTTGCCGTCCTTATGCTGGCCGCAGTCGTGATCGTCGCACTGGGGGTGACCTCCACCTACTGGTTCTGCGCAAACGGCTGTCATAAGGTCCAAGACGACACGATCACGGCCTATGACGCCTCGTCGCACAGCCAGATTTCATGCATGGCATGCCACATGCCGGTGAACGCGGATCCGATCACGTTCCTGCTGCACAAGGCGGAGGCGCTCGGCGAACTGTACCTGACGGTCACCGACAACTTCGAACTTCCTCTCAACGCTCACTCCTACGTCGCGATGGAGATGCCGGAGAAGCAGTGCACGCAGTGCCACTCCAGCAACCGAGAGATCACCCCGGGTCCGGGGATCATCATCGACCACGAGATCCACCACGAGGAAGAGGTCTCATGCACCATGTGCCACAACCGTGTGGCGCATCCTGAGGACTTCGAGATGGCGCTTACGGACCCCAAGACGGGCGAGAAGAGCCACAAGCATGCGAACTTCATGGACATGGAGGCCTGCTTCAGGTGCCACGGCCTCGAGAAGGATGCCGTAGCGCCCGGCGCATGCGGCAAGTGTCATCCCAAGGGATTCAAGCTCAAGCCGGCGTCTCATGATGCGGCCGCCTTCTACCCCAATGGCCACGCTGAGATGGCGCTCAAGGAGATCGAGCGTGTCGACGAGGTGAAGGCGGAGTCCAAGGAGGGCACTGAGTCCAAGGAGGGCACTGAGTCCAAGGAGGGCACTGAGTCCAAGGAGGGCACAGAGTCCAAGGACGGGGCCTCGCTCGGCATTGAGGAGGCGTATGCCTCGGGCGGAGAAGCCAACAAGTGGTCCGAGTCGCTCCCCGCCGTCGAAGAGGTCAACTACTGCTCCACGTGCCACGCGAAGTCGTTCTGCTCGAACTGTCACGGGATGGAAATGCCTCACCCCGAGGAGTTCAAGACGGAATCGCACCCGGACCTGGTCAAGACCAAGGTCGACAAGTGCGACATGTGCCACAGCGTGAAGAAGACCCGCTTCCTGTTCTGCAACGACTGTCACCACGGCAGCGCGTCCAACTGGAAGTACGATTCCAAGATCGCCTGGCAGACGCAGCACGCGGCCACCGTCACCAAGAACGGTATCGCCGGCTGCCTCGACAAGTGCCACCAGAAGAAGTACTGCCAGGACTGTCACACCAAGCTCAACCCCGTTCCCGGCTCGCACAAGGCGGCAGACTGGCTGCGCAAGTCCGCAGAGGCACTTGGAGTCCATGCTGACCAGTTCAAGGGCCAGCCGGAATCGTGCGAGATCTGTCACGGCGGCGACGCGCCGAACAAGAACAAGTTCTGCATCGCCTGCCACGTGCTCGAGATGCCGCACCCGCAGACCTTCAAGAAGTTCCACTCCAAGACCGGCAAGGAGCGTCCGGCTGTCTGCGCCACCTGTCACGCCTTCAAGGAACTGTGCAGTGACTGCCACCACAAGGGTGCGGTCGACGGCAGGCCGTGGCAGGGTGTTCACGGCGGAGTCGTTGCCAAGGACGGCGCGACCGGTTGCCTGGAGGCGTGCCACAAGGCCGACTTCTGCGTGACATGTCACACGGCGCAGAAGGTGGTGCCGGCCTCCCACAAGCAGGCTGGTTGGACCAAGCGAGTCTCGCTCGGCACTAAGGCTCTGCATCCCGCCACGTGGGAGAAGGCCAAGGACAGCTGTACGTACTGTCACGGTGTGGGTGAACCCTCGAAGAACGCGTTCTGCAACAAGTGCCATCAGCTGCCGATGCCGCATCCTGACGGCTACGGCGAGAAGGAGGACGGCGGCGCTCACGCCGAGGGCTTCAGCAAGAAGACCCTCAACCGGAACGCATGCGTCAACTGCCACATCCAGGCCTTCTGTGATGGGTGTCACCACGACTACACGGGTGCGGAGCGCTGGGTCACATTCCATGACGCTCCTGCCAAGAAGAGCGACGAGGCTGTAGAGGCCTGTCTCGACAAGTGCCACGGAGAGGTCTACTGCTCCAACTGCCACGTCAGGCGTGCGGCTGAGATCCTCAGCGGCACGAGGTAGGGACCACAGGACAGACGTCGGGGGCCCGGCCACCTCAGGTGGCCGGGCCCCCTGCCGTTCGTGCTGGCAGCAGCGGTGAGATTTGTCTTTGCCCTGCGCCGTACGACCGTGTATCATACCGCCTCGTCGGGATGTGGCTCAGCTTGGTAGAGCGCTGCGTTCGGGACGCAGAGGTCGTGGGTTCGAATCCCGCCATCCCGACCATTAGCGACCCGGTGACGGCAGGTCGGCGAGAGCCGGCCTGCCGTTTTCACATGGAGGGGTGCTCGGTGGAGCAGGTGCTGCACTGGATCGGGTTCGGGCTCTGCCACCAGCTGCCGGAGCGGTCGTTCTTCGGGGGTGGCCTCCAGGCCCCGGTGTGCGCGCGTGACGTGGGCATCTACGTCGGCTTCGTGGTCGCGCTAGCGCTCCTGTCGGTGGCGACGCCTTCTCGCCCGACGAGAGCTCCCTCTCTCCCACTTATGCTCCTGCTGTTGGTGTTCCTCGGGGCCATGGCCGTAGACGGGGTCAGCTCGTATGCCGGATGGCGGACCACCACGAACGAGTTGAGACTGGCCACGGGCCTGCTGGCGGGCTTCGCGTTGGCAGCGGTGACGATGCCCTTGATCCACGGGCAGGTCTGGCGCAGGGCCGGGAGCGGTCGGGTGCTCGGGGACGCCTCGCAGCGACTCGCCTTCTTCATCGGGCTTCCGGTGACCTACGCTGTCGTGTGGTGGGTCGCACCGTTGTTGGGAGTCGTCTATCCGTTTCTGGTGGCCCTTGCCGTCGTGGTCACATTCCTGGCGGTCAATCTCGTCGCAGTCTGCCTGCTGCAGCCCTTCGAGCGGGCCTACGGTTCCCTGGCGGACGCGTGGCCGGCACTCGGGGTGGCCGCCGCCCTGGCGCTTGTTGAGATCGGGCTATCCGCGTGGCTCAAGGTGGTACTCCTGCGCATTGCGCAGTCCGTGGCATGAGTTCTAGTGCCGAGAGGTCTGATTGGGGTATTCTCGATGCAGGCATGCTGGACGGCAGGAGGCCCCACGGTGTACACGAGCAAGGACAGCATCCCCGTCGTCATCGTCACGCTGACCCACCGGATCGAGGGTGATCTCCACGTCCTGGCCGGAAGTCGGCTGACCGATGCCCTCAACTCCAAGTCCAAGGACTACCTCGCGGTCACCAACGCGAAGATATTCAGTCCGACTGAGTGCGATCAGCAGTACGAGGCCGAGTACATCGCTGTGAACCGCGACGCGATCTCGTTCATCTTCCCCCTGAAGCAGTAGCTCCGGGGTTGGTGTCAGAGCCGGTAGGTACTATCCATACGAACAGGCGTTCGTATGGAGGTGTCAGATGCACGACAGCGTACCGGCTCCCGCACCACGGTCACTTCGCGAGTTGCTCGAATCACTGGTGGACGATGCTGCCTCCTTCCACAACGTTCCCGTCTCTGTGGCCAGGGACGCGGCATCGATCACAGCCCGGCGTTTCACTACGGAGGGGACGAAGCCGCTCGGCCGAGCCATGGCGAGCCGCGTGACCGCATACTGCTGGGGCGTGATTCGGAGGCGCAGCATTCGCTCACGGGAGCCCGCACTCGAGGAACTCAGGGGCCATTACCTGCTTTCCTCGGTGGTGGAAGACCTGCGAGGGAGTGGTCACTCGGCGCACGATATCTTCCGGGAGATCGAGGAGTCCTTCGCGACCTGCGTGAGTCCCGAGACCCTCGCGTCATTCAGGACACGCCTGTGCGGCTAGATCAGTTCGCTGCGGCAGTGACGATCACGGCTCCGGTCTCCCGGTCGAACGCCCAGACACGGTACTTGTCCATCGTTCCGTTCTCCGGTCCCCACACCTCGCCGATTATCCAGGCGGGTGAGCCGTCCACGATGGCCTCGGCGGCGTAGTACGGAACCGAGCGGGTGTCGGCAGGGAACTGAGTCGTGAGCAGGTCGGCGAGCTCGGCCTCGTCGCCACCTCGGCTCCTGAGATCGGCAATGCTCCGGTTGCGCAGGTCGGCGGCCTGGTCTACGGACGCGCCGGCTGCCGCGGGTACGTCGAGACCGCGCAGGGCGTCAGCAACCTCGCTTGTCTCCAGCGAGCCGCCGTCCGGGTTGAAGGTGATCCTGGCCTTGGGCCCGCAGCTCGCCAGGAATGCGACCATGATGAGGAGTGCGCACACGAGCACGACGCGTTTCACGGCCACCTCCGCGCTTGAGTTCCGCCTCATCACAGTCTAACCTTCGCCGCGCCCGATGGGACGTATATAGTTGAAGATACACATGGCAACAGGGGGGCAGCGTGCAGAACATCATCTGTTTCGTCTCGGATTTCGGACTTGAAGACGCGTGGGTAGGTGTCTGCCACGCGGTCATTCACCGCGCATGCCCGCTTGCGCGCGTCGTGGATCTCGCACACCAGATCCCGCCGTTCGACATCCGCAAGGGTGCTGCTGTCGCTGCCGCGGGTGTTCATCAGCTGCCTGACGCTATTCACCTGGTGGTCGTGGACCCGGGGGTCGGAGGTGGACGCGCCGACCTCGTGCTGGTGACTGAGCGGGGCACGCGGCTCGTCGGGCCCGACAACGGTGTTCTGCTTCCGGCCGCCGCCCGGGCGGGCGGCGCAGTCGAGGCATACGCGGTGAATGCGGCGAAGCTCGACTTCAGGCAGCCCCTCGGGACCTTTCATGCGCGGGATGTGCTCGCTCCGGCCGCCGCCGCACTCGCCTGCGGGGTTGAGCCGGCGTCTCTCGGCGACCCCGTTCCCCTCGCGGCCCTGGCCCCGGCCCCGTTCGCTGCGTGCCGCGTTGAAGGTGACGCGGTGGTGGCAGAAGTGGTCGACATCGACCGGTTCGGATCGGTCCGCCTCTCGGTCCCCGGCGACGAACTCGAGGCGCTCGGGCTATCCTCGGGCGAGGCCGAGATCAGTTTCGGGCATCTCGCGATCCGCGCCGTCCTCGGAGCGACCTTCTCGGCGGTCGCGGAGGGTGAGCCGGTTGCTCTTGTCGACTCGTCGGGCTGGCTCACCCTGGCGGTTCGACTCGGAAGTGCCGCCGAGCGCTACGGAATCGAAGCCGGTATCCAGGCCCAGGTGCGCCCTCTCACGTAGATGTCAGTGGTGCGCTGTACGCTCCCTCACGAAGAACGTGCAACGTGGAGGTGCGGGCATGAAGGCGCAGTATGTTCGAGAACTGGCTGCAGGCCAGCGGGTCGACTCGGTCTTTGTGGTCTGTTCCAAGGAGATGCGGTCGACGCGAGCCGGTGAGGCGTATCTCTCACTCGAACTCGGCGACCGTACTGGCCGCATTCCTGCGGTGTGGTTCAGGCCGTCGGTCGGTGCGGCGGGACAGATGCCGGCCGGAGTCGTAGCGCGGGCGTCGGGGACGGTGACCACGTATCGCGGAACGAAGCGCATCTCACTCGATGGACTCGCTCCTGCGCGGGACTACGACGCGGGGGACATGCTCGCGTCGGGTCATCGTGAGATCGTCGAGATGGTCACGCAGTTCCGGGCTCTGGCCTCGGGAGTGAAGGACCCCGCACTGCGGGCGCTTCTGCGCATCGTGTTCGGAGACAAGGAGTTCTTCGAGCGATTCTCGCACTGCCCTGGCGCGCAGTCTCACCACCACGCCTATCTCGGAGGACTGATCGAGCACTCGATCAACGTCGCGACGGTCTGCACGTGCCTCGCCCCCCTATACCCCGAGGTTGACGGCGACCTGCTCGTCACTGCGGCGCTCATGCACGACATCGGAAAGGTCGATGAACTCCGATGGGGCACGTCCATCGAGTACACGGACGAAGGCCGCCTCGTTGGCCACGTCGTCCTGGGGGAGCGGCGTCTTCACCGCTGCGCGTCCCGCGCCCGGCCGTCGCTCGCGGGCGCCAGGCTTCTGCGGCTTTCTCACACGCTTCTGTCGCATCACGGAGAGCTGGAGTGGGGTTCCCCCAAACGGCCGTCGACCGTTGAGGCACTCCTTCTGCATCACGCCGACAATCTCGACGCGAAAGCAGGCGGCTTCGTCTCACTCGTGAGTGGGTCCGCTGCCGCGCAAGAACCATGGACCGACGCGCAGAATCATTTCCGCCGACCGCTGTGGGTGCCGGTGCCGGCAGATGATGATCGCCCGTTGCAGGTGTCGGAGGACGCGCAGTACACACGGGCGAGTGCGTAGAGCGCGGGGTGTCGATGGTCTACAATCATCGGGGCCAGCATTCACGAGTTGCCGGAGGAGTGAAGTCATGGACTATCCGCAGGCTGAGATCGGTGTGTTCGGCGGCAGCGGTTTCTACGAACTACTCGACAGTCCCCGCGAGTTCAAGGTGGACACGCCCTTCGGCTCGCCGTCGTCTCCGGTCATGTACGGTGAGATAGCCGGAAGAACCGTGGCCTTCCTCCCGCGACACGGCAAAGACCATAGCCTTCCGCCGCACATGATCAACTTCCGGGCGAACCTCTGGGCCATGAAGACCCTTGGCGTGAAACGTATCATCGGTCCGAATGCGTGTGGCTCTCTTCAGCCCGAGATCGAGCCGGGGCACTTCGTGATCTGCGATCAGTTCGTGGATCGCACATGGGGTCGCAAGGACACGTTCTTCGACGGCCCGATCACCACACATGTCTCATCGGCGGATCCCTACTGCGACACGATGCGATCGGTAGCGATCGATGCCTCCGCTGACCTGGGCATCATCGCTCACCCCAAAGGCACGGTCGTCGTGATTCAGGGCCCTCGCTTCTCGACGCGCTCGGAGTCCAGGTGGTTCGCGGCTCAGGGATGGGAGGTCATCAACATGACGCAGTACCCGGAGTGCTACCTCGCCCGCGAACTCGAGATGTGTTACTGCAATATCTCGCTCATCACCGATCACGATGTCGGTGCTGAGGGCGTCGAGCCGGTCACCAACGATGAAGTGATCCGCGTGTTCACCGAGAACAACGCGAAGGTTAAGGACCTGCTGTACAAGATGATTCCGGCGCTCCCGGAGACTCGGAACTGTTCGTGCGCGACAGCACTTCAGGGTGCTGCCTTCTAGAACTCCAACGGTGACAGGCTTCCCTGTGCCTCGAGGCGCGGGGAAGCGGCGGAGGCGGACGTGTTCAACTTACCCTCGTTCAGACTGGGCCGCGTCTTCGGCATTCCGCTTGAGGTCAACGCGAGCTGGATCGCTGTGTTCGCGCTCATCGCGGGCTCGCTGTCGTTCGGGTACTTCCCGTCTGAGTACCCGGGACGCTCGGTATCGGTGGACCTTGCGAGCGGTGTGCTTACCGCCCTGCTGTTCTTCGCGTCGATCATCGCGCACGAGTTGAGCCACTCGGTTGTTGCGCGTGCGGGCGGCATTCGCATAGAGAAGGTCACACTCTTCCTCTTCGGCGGGGTCGCCCAGATGCAAGAAGAGCCGAGGACACCCGGTCGCGAGTTCGTGATGGCGATCGCCGGGCCCGCGATGAGCCTGGTGTTGTCAGCCGCGTTCGCGGGCATGGCCGTGCTGTTGGCCTCCGCGGGCCTCTCGGACGTGCTGTGGGGCCCTCTCGAGTACCTCGCCGTGATCAACCTGTCGGTCGCCGTCTTCAATCTTCTGCCGGGATTTCCGCTTGATGGCGGCAGGGTCCTGCGCTCGCTCCTCTGGAAGCTCACGGGAGATCTGCTCAAGGCCACCCGCTGGGCGAGCCGTGCCGGTCAGTTCATCGGCTACGCGCTGCTCGCCGGGGCACTTATCGGCCTCGCGAACGGCAATACGCAGATGCTCTGGCTTGGCTTGGTCGGGTGGTTCATCGCCAATCTCGCAGGGAGCGCCTATCGCAACCAGGTCGTACTGTCCTCGCTCGAGGGGCTCACGGCCCGTGATGTGAGCACCGCTGACCCCATGACCGTCGAGGGGCAGATGACCGTACACGAGTTCGTACACGGTCATCTGCTTGCCGGAGCTCACACTCGATACCCGGTCGTGCATGAAGGTGCGCTGCTTGGCCTGGTCACTCTCGATGCCGTGCGGGCGCTGCCGCCTGATCGGTGGGCGACGACCGGCGTGCACGCCATCACCGACAGAGATCTTCAGCGCAGGGTCATCCAGGCGTCTGAGCCGGCTCACCGGCTGCTCGAACGGCTCTCACAGGACGTTCCCGGTGCGTTGCTCGTCCTGTCCGAGGGCACGCTGATCGGTATCGTCACGCGTGCGGATGTCATGAAAGCGCTTCGCCGCTGACCGTTCAGCGATTCGTCGTTCCGGACGGCTTGTCCGCATTTGTAACTATTGTTACGATGGGTTTCGTCCTTTCCCGGCAGACTGGACGTTCCCGTGTCGCCTGCAGTCAGAGGCCATGTGCCTGAAGGTGTTATCGAGCGCTTGCCTTCCTATCTGGGTGTTCTGATCCAGCTCAGACAAGACGGCTGCTACACGGTCTCCTCGGCGAAGCTCGGCGAACTCACCGACGTCAATCCCGCCCAACTCCGACGCGATCTAACCCATTTCGGGTCCTTCGGAAAGCGCGGCGTCGGCTACGAGATCGTCACGCTGATCGATCGCATTCAAGGCATCCTGGGATCGAGTCAGACCCACAGGATCGTCCTTGTCGGAGCGGGACACCTCGGATCGGCGATCGCTTCGTACCACGGTCTGAAGGCCAGGGGCTTCGTCGTGGCGGCCATCTTCGACACCGACACGGTGAAGGTCGGCACCCGCATCGGCGACCTTGTCGTTCAGGACTTCAGCAAGATGCCCAGGGTCGTAGCCGAGCAGAAGATCAGGATCGGCGTGATCGCCGTCCCTCCCGATGCGGCGCAGGCAGTATGTGACGCACTGGCTGAGGCGGGCATCCGCGTGGTCCTCAACTACTCGACGAACATGGTGCGCGTTCCCGCAGGTGTCGCAGTGCACAACACAGACCCGGTGCGGGAACTGCTGCACACGCTGTACTACCTTTCTCGGACAGAGGACATGGCACGTGCCTGAGCATGGTGGTACGCTGACCTAGGTGTTCACGCCGGGTCCGAGTTTGCGATTCCGGTTGTAATGACGGATTTCGTGTCAGTTGGAGGCATCAAGATGGCACCTCTGTTCGGTCTCGGAAACATGGAGCTCATCCTGATCGTCGCGGCGATTCTGCTGCTCTTCGGTCCCAAGCGACTTCCGCAGCTGGGCAAGTCGATCGGCAAGACCGTCAAGGCGATTCGTGAGGGCGTGGACGGCGCCGAAGACGGCACCGATGAGACGTCTGCCAAGGCGTCCGGCGACAAGTCTGGCGACGCTGAGGACGAGTAGTCATCACGCCGTACTGCCGTGCCTTGTGCATGAGCACGTTTCGGGTATACTTTCGTGGACATTTCGGGCTGCCCGATGCGGCAGCCCGTCCGCGTGCTCGACCCGCAAGGGTCGCGCGGTGACTACAGTGACTCACGGGAGCCTGCACGTATGAACAAAGAAGTCGCGCTCACGCGTGAAGGGGCCGAGAGGCTCGAACAGGAGCTTCGGCATCTTGAGACGGTTCGTCGGCGTGAAGTAGGCGAGCGCATCAAGGAGGCCAAGGAGTTCGGCGATATCTCGGAGAACTCCGAGTACGATGATGCGAAGAACGAGCAGGCTCTTCTGGAGACCCGCATTCTCGAGATCAACTCGATTCTCGCCCATGCCACCATCATCGAATCGCCCAAGAAGAGCGACCGTGTCGCCCTGGGGAGCAAGGTCGCGCTGAGCGATCTGGACAGCGGCGAAGTTCACTCGTACCAGATCGTCGGTTCCGCCGAGGCGGACCCCGCGCACGACCGCATCTCCAACGAGTCGCCGGTCGGCAAGGCCATCATCGGAGCTCGCAAGGGTGAGACCGTCAAGGTCACAACGCCTTCTGGGAAGATCATCGAGTACTCAATCCTCAAGATCACCAAGTAGCGTCGATGACGGACATCGACCCGACACTCAAGGGCGACCTCGCGGCTGAGGATCCGTTCGCTGTTCGTCGCGCGAAGCTCGACGCACTGCGCGCGACCGGCCGCTCCCCGTATGTCGACAGCTTCGAGGTCACGGCGCGCTCCCGCGAACTGGCGGAACGCCACGCTGATCTCGAGCCGGGCGCGGATGCCGAAGAGACGGTTTCGGTCGCCGGTCGCCTTGTTGCCAAGCGTGACCAGGGCAAACTCGCATTCCTGGTCATACGGGATGCCACCGGTGATCTTCAGCTCTTCTGCCGCATCAACGTCCTTGGCGAGGACGGGTTCGCTGCGGCGACCGATCTCGATCTGGGCGACTGGGTCGGGGCGACCGGAACGGTGCTCCGCACGCGTCGCGGCGAACTGAGTGTTCAGCCCACCCGGGTCACGCTGCTTTCGAAGTCGCTTCGGCCGCTGCCGGAGAAGTTCCACGGGCTTACCGACACGGAGACCCGCTACCGTCAGCGCTATGTCGATCTCATCGCCAACCCCGAGGTGCGAGGCGTGTTCGAGTCCCGCTTCCGGATCATCGCCGCGATCCGACGTCACATGGAGGCCCGGGGCTACCTCGAGGTGGAGACGCCCATGCTTCAGCCCATTCCGGGTGGAGCCGCCGCACGTCCGTTCATGACCCATCACAACGCGCTCGACATGCCGCTCTACCTTCGCATCGCGCCCGAGCTGTATCTCAAGCGGCTGCTTGTCGGTGGCTTCGAGCGGGTCTACGAGATCAATCGGTCGTTCCGCAACGAAGGCATGTCCCCGAGGCACAACCCCGAGTTCACGATGCTCGAGGCGTACGAGGCATTCGGGAACATGCAGTCGATGATGGATCTGACCGAGGGGATCATCACGGAGGCCGCCGAGGAGGTGCTCGGCACGCTGGAGATCACCTACCAGGGCGTCGAAGTCTCGTTGCGGTCTCCCTGGCGCAGAGTGCCCATGGCCGAACTCGTGAGCCAGGCCGTGGGCGCCGAGGTCAGCGTTCACACGCCGCTCGCCGAACTGCGCGACCTGTGCGACCGGCACGAAGTGCACCACGAGCCGGCGTACGGACCGGGCAAGCTGCTCACCGAGTTGTTCGAGAAGCTCGTCGAGGGCACGCTGGAGCAGCCCACGTTCGTGACCATGTACCCTGCCGAGACGTCACCGCTCGCGCGCCGCAACGACCACGATCCCGAACTCACCGACCGGTTCGAGCTCATCATCACCGGACGCGAATTCGCGAATGCGTTCTCAGAACTCGTCGACCCGGTCGACCAGCGTGCCCGATTCGAGGCACAGGCTGCCGCGAAGGACGCCGGCGACGAAGAGGCCATGTGGGTCGACGAGGACTATCTGCGGGCACAGGAGTACGGCATGCCGCCTGCCGGTGGCCTTGGGATCGGGATCGATCGCCTCGTCATGCTACTCACGGATAGCGCGTCGATTCGCGACGTCCTGCTCTTTCCGCACATGAGACCGGAGATCTGACGATCGGAGCGTGTCCCGTCGGATAGCGGCGTCGATCTCGATATATGAGTCATTCCGACTCATATCCGTGGCACCACGCTTGCTTCTCCTCGGGTATCCGCTTCAGTCGAAGTCAGAGGCGGGTATACTTTGTATTGATCGCTTGAGGGAGAGTGCGGCCACGGCATCCAGTCGACGGCCGAGTGAGGAGCATCACCAATGTTCGAACGCTTCACAGAGAAGGCCCGCCGGGTGGTCGTATACGCCCAGGAAGAGGCCCGGATGCTCAATCAGAACTACATCGGAACCGAGCACCTGCTGCTCGGTCTTATCCGCGAGCAGGACGGAATCGCAGCCAAGGCCCTGGAGTCGCTGAGTATCTCTCTCGAGGATGTGCATCAGCAGGTCGAGGATCTCATCGGCAAGGGGACGTTCGTGCCGACGGGACACATCCCGTTCACCCCTCGGGCGAAGAAGGTGCTGGAGCTTTCGCTTCGAGAGGCCCTGCAGCTCGGGCACAACTACATCGGGACCGAGCACATCCTTCTGGGCCTCATCCGTGAAGGCGAGGGCGTCGCAGCCCAGGTTCTGCTGAACCTCGGGGCCGATCTGGAGAAGGTCCGCTCGGCTGTCATCCAGCTTCTGTCGGGTCACTACGGCAAACCCGCCGAAGCCGCCGAGGAGCGACGCGGTGGAGGCAGCACTTCCCTCCTCGACGAGTTCGGGCGCAATCTGACCCGGCTGGCCAAGGAGGGCAAGCTCGACCCCGTCATCGGCCGGTCGACCGAGATCGAGCGCGTGATGCAGATACTCTCCCGGCGAACGAAGAACAACCCGGTACTCATCGGCGAGCCCGGCGTGGGCAAGACGGCTGTCGCCGAGGGGCTCGCGCAGGCGATCAACGCCGACGAGGTGCCCGAGACCATCAAGGACAAGAACCTGTACACCCTCGATCTCGCGGCTCTCGTCGCCGGAAGCAAGTATCGCGGTGAGTTCGAGGACCGCCTCAAGAAGGTGATGAAGGAGATCCGCGAGCGGGGTGACGTCATCCTGTTCGTGGATGAGATGCACACGCTGGTCGGGGCCGGTGCCGCTGAGGGCGCGATAGATGCTGCGAGCATCATCAAACCTGCGCTCGCCCGCGGCGAGCTGCAGACCATCGGTGCCACCACGCTCGATGAGTACCGCAAGTACGTGGAGAAAGACCCTGCGCTCGAACGCCGCTTCCAGCCCATCATGGTGGGGGAGCCCAGCGTGAGCGAGACCATCGAGATCCTGCGGGGGCTTCGCGACCGCTACGAGGCTCACCATCGCGTGAGCATCACAGATGGCGCGCTGGATGCCGCCGCGAACCTTGCGGACCGCTACATCTCGGACCGGTTCCTGCCCGACAAGGCGATCGACCTGATCGACGAAGCCGGCTCGAAGATGCGCATCAAGATGATGACCGCACCGCCTGACGTCAAGGAGATCGAGGATCGGCTCCGCCGCGTTCGCGGTGAGAAGGAAGCCGCGATCGAGGCTCAGGAGTTCGAGAAGGCCGCATCGCTGCGGGACAAAGAGAAGACGATTCTCACCGAGAAGCGAGCCATGGAAGAGGAGTGGCTCAAGCCGGACAACCGCCGTCTCGTCGAGGTCACCGAGAAGGAGATCGCCGAGGTCGTCTCGATGTGGACCGGAGTGCCGGTGACGGCGCTGACCGAAGAGGAGACCGCCAAGCTCCTTCGCATGGAGGCCTCGTTGCACGAGAGCATCGTCGGTCAGGACGAGGCCGTCACCGCTGTGAGCAAGGCGATCCGTCGCGCCCGCGCAGGCCTAAAGGACCCGCGCCGTCCGGCGGGCTCGTTCATCTTCCTGGGCCCCTCGGGAGTCGGCAAGACCGAGCTCTCCAAGGCGCTTGCAGCGTTTCTCTTCGGCAGCAGGGACGCTGCGATCCAGCTGGACATGTCCGAGTACATGGAGAAGCACACCGTTTCGAGGCTCATCGGCTCCCCTCCGGGATATGTTGGCTTCGATGAAGGCGGTCAGCTCACCGAGCAGGTACGTCGCAAGCCGTACAGCGTGATCCTGTTCGACGAGATCGAGAAGGCGCACCCGGACGTCTTCAACGTCCTTCTGCAGATCCTCGAGGAGGGTCGCCTCACCGACGCGCAGGGCCGCAAGGTCGACTTCAAGAACGCCATCATCATAATGACGAGCAACGTCGGAGCGAGAGACATCGTCAAGACCAAGTCCCTGGGGTTCACGTCCACTCCGGAGGGCGGTCTGACCTACGGCGACGTGAAAGACCGCGTGACAGGCGAGCTCAAGAAGATGTTCCGCCCGGAATTCCTCAACCGTGTCGATGAGGTCATCGTCTTCCACGACCTGTCCTCCGAGGAGATCAAGCAGATCGTCGATCTGATGGTCGCCCACCTACGAGATCAGCTTCTCGCCAAGGGCGTGGGTATCACCCTGAGCGATGAAGCCCGCGTCGTTCTCGCCGCAGAGGGCTTCGACTCTACGCTCGGTGCGCGCCCCTTGCGCCGGGCGATCCAGCGCATGCTCGAAGACCCGCTGTCCGAGCAGATCCTTGCAGGCCAGTGGGGGAGTGGCGAGATCATCGAAGTTTACGCCGATGAGGGTGCGCTCGCGTTTCGTCGCGGCGAGGGTACCGTCACCGTTGCGATTGCCGCCCCCGGCGATGAGGCCCCGAAGGCCTCGATGCCCAAGCCCGGATCGCGCGTGCGCGGCGGTCGGGGCACGGCCGGTGGCGCGGCGGGCGAGTAGTGGCGGCCAAGACACGCACCACCTGGCGCTGTCAGGAATGCGGGGCCTCTGCGCCACAGTGGATCGGCCGATGCCCCGAGTGCAGCCAGTACGGTACGTATGCCGAGGAGTTCGTCGCACCTGCGACGGGCTCCTCGTCTCCTTCCGTCCCCCGCACCGTGCATCCGATATCGCTGTCTGACGCAGGAGCCGCGCAGGAGGAACGTATCCCCATCGGCATCGGCGAACTCGACCGTGTACTCGGTGGAGGCCTCGTCGGAGGCTCGCTCGTCCTGCTGGGCGGCGAGCCGGGCATCGGTAAGTCCACGCTGCTGCTGCAGGCCTCCAATGCGTTCGCGGCGAGTGGTCGCCCGGTGCTGTACGTGTGCGGCGAGGAGTCACCGTCGCAGGTGGGGCTTCGTGCCCGGCGGCTCGGCGCGACGTGCGGCGATGTCACACTGCTTCCCGAGATAGACATCGCCGCCATCGAGGCGACCGTGCGCGCCGCGCCCCCCGACCTCCTGATCGTCGATTCGATCCAGACCGCCTTCGACCCCGATCTCACGGGGGCTCCCGGAAGCGTGGGCCAGGTGAAGGCGGTGACCGCGCGTCTCATGCGCCTCGCCAAGGACCTGGGCGTCACCACGATCATCGTCGGCCACGTCACCAAGGACGGCGCCATAGCCGGACCAAGGGTTCTCGAGCACATGGTCGATGCGGTCCTGTACTTCGAGGGTGACCGGGACCACGCGTATCGAGTGGTCCGCGCGGTGAAGAACCGGTTCGGCTCTGCATCGGAGATCGGGATCTTCGAGATGACGGAACGCGGTTTGACGGGAGTAGGAAACCCCTCGGCGCTCTTCCTCGGCGACAGGGTGGAGCCTCAACCCGGTTCGGCCGTGATGGCCGCGATGGAAGGATCACGTCCGCTTCTCGTCGAAGTGCAGGCGCTCGTCACACCCACGTATCTGCAGGTTCCGAGACGCCTGGCGACAGGTATCGACACACCTCGACTGCTTCAGGTCATCGCGGTGCTCGAGCGAAGGGCCGGCACCTCCTTCGCCGGTCACGACGTGTACGTCACCGTCGCCGGGGGTGTCCGCGTGATCGAGCCGGCCGTCGATCTGCCGCTCGCTCTCGCGCTGGTGTCGGCCCGCGCCGACCGCGCGATGGGTTCGGACCTCGTCTCATTCGGCGAGATCGGGTTGACGGGCCGGGTCCGGCCCGTTGCGCACGCCGAGGCGCGCTGTGCTGAGGCCGCACGCCAGGGCTTCGGACGTATTGCGGCATCGATGCCTGCTTCCGTGCGGGTCCGCGAACCCGCGGCACACGAAGCCATAGGCTCTGTCGCTGAACTGACGGGGCTCCTCGGCGGGTAGTCGGAAACGTCGCCTGGTGTCTGCGGCGCCGATTTGGGAGAATCAGGACAGTCGGTGCACCTGATGAAAGGGGTTTCGTGGACGTTCCGAGCGTGCAGGAGATCTTCCGCGGCCAGCTCGAGCGCGTGGCCCCGGGCACGCCGCTGAGGGAAGGGCTCGAGTACATCCTCTCCGCCCGAACCGGGGCGCTCATCGTCATCGGGGGCGCCGGTATCCCCGCCCTGTGCAACGGCGGCTTCCCGATCGACACGCCGTTCACGCCGCAGGGCCTCTTCGAATTGGCCAAGATGGACGGCGCCATCGTGCTGGATGCCGATGTCACGCGTATCGTCAGGGCGAACGTCCACCTCGTGCCGGACTCCTCGTTGCTCACGAGCGAGACGGGCATGCGTCACCGCACGGCCGAGCGCGTGAGCCGCCAGACGGATGCCCTGGTCATCTCGATCTCTCAACGCCGAGATGTTGTCAGCCTGTACCACCAGGGGCACAGGATCATCCTCGATGACATCGAGATACTGCTCGCCAAGGCGAACCAGGCGTTGCAGACGCTCGAGCGGTACCGTTGGAGACTCGATGCGGTGCTGGAGCGACTCAGCGCGGTCGAGTTCGTCGATACCGTCACGCTCGGCGACCTGACTGAGGCGTTGAGCCGTTTCGAGCTCGTCCGCCGAGTAGCCGCCGAAGTCGGGCGCTACATCACACAGCTCGGCAGCGAGGGTCGGCTGATACGTCTGCAGGCCGAGGAGCTCACGGCCAACGTGGACGTGGACTACCTGCTCGTTCTCAGGGATTATGCGGACGACCCGGCGCCGAGGAGGGCGGCGGAGCTACGCGTGAACCTGGGCAGGCTGACGCCCGACCAGTTGCTCGAGGCGGCCACACTCGCGCAGCTCCTGGGCCTTCCGCCGGACATTCAGGCAGCCGAGGATCAGGTGCGACCACGCGGGCACAGGGTCTTGCGCCGGATCCCGATGCTGCCGGGCAACGTCGTGAGCCGTCTTGTCGAGCGTTTCGGGACGTTGGCCGATGTGATGAGGGCCAACGAGTCGCAGCTCGATGATGTCGACGGAGTAGGACTGCGGCGCGCCCGGGCGATCATTCGCGGACTCGCCAGAATGAGGGACCGTATCAGTACCTGAATGTGCCGGGCTCGATACCGATCATCCGTTTGCCCTATGCTAGAATCTGCGGCCAGAGCCGCTTGGAGCCGTCTCGGAAGGGGGTGGGGACGCTACGACATCGTCGGCGTCCGAAGCCATGATTGTCCACATCGTGCGTTTCCTGTCCGTCGCGATAGGCGCGCTGAGTGGGTACGCGGCCTCGCAGCTCATCGATTGGACCGAACAGACCGGGTTCTCCCATTATTCCGTCATCGTCATCTTCGTGATTCTCGGTTGGTCTGTCGGTTACATCGTCGGTGGCATCATGGGGCGCGAACTCGCTATCGCGTTCGCTCGCCTCGAGGAGCGTCTCCGGTCCTACACGGCCGTCGATATCGCGATGAGCGCAACCGGCCTGCTCGTGGGGCTGCTCATCGCGCTCATCATCTCCGTTCCCCTCAGGCTGCTGCGTCCCGAGTGGCTGGGTCTCACGCTCACCGGTTCGGCGTTCGTGGTGCTCTCGTACTTCGGAGTGAGGGTAGCGCTCATCAAGCGCGGCGATCTCGCGCACATCGTCCCGGCTGCCCCGGGAGCGGGGGCCGTGTCCGTCCGTACACTTCTTCTCGACACGAGTGCTGTGATCGACGGGCGCTTCGCCGAGCTGCGCAACCTCGGATTCCTCGAGGGTGACCTACGGGTTCCACGCTTCGTCCTCGCGGAGCTCCAGACCCTCGCCGACTCGGCCGACGATACGCGACGTGCCCGCGGGCGCAGGGGTCTCGACACGCTGACCCGGCTGCAGAGCTCCGGGATGGGCGTCACGGCGTTCGAAGCGGACGTGCCTGAAGTCGCCGATGTCGACGGAAAGCTCATGGCGCTCGCTCGTGAGATGGACGCGTCGATCATCACCGTGGACTACAACCTGACGAAGGTCGCCCGCGTCCGCGAGCTGCAGGTCCTCAATCTGAACGACGCCGCGAATGCGCTCAAGCCGGCCTACCTCCCCGGAGAGGCCCTACGCGTGCATATCGGCAAGCCCGGCAAAGAGGCCGGTCAGGGCGTCGGGTACCTGCAGGACGGCACGATGGTGGTCGTCCATGGCGCGGCCGAGCACGTGGGGTCCGATGCCGACACCGAGGTCACGTCAGTGCTTCAGACCTCGGCGGGTCGTATGATCTTCGCCCGTTTCGTCTCGGCGGCCGACTCCGATGAGGAGTAGCACCGCGTTCCGGACCCCGTGCGCCGCACTGATCGTGGCCGGCGGTAGCGGTCAACGCTTCGCCACGCCGGGAGGCAAACAGCTTGCGCGAGCAGGTTCGACGCCGATCCTCGGCCACGCTGTCGCGGCGTTCGCCGCCGCGTCCGACGTGGGACACATAGTCGTGGTCTGTCATCCGGAGCGGCTCGAGGAGTACCGCGCGGATGCGGTCGGACCGTTTGCTGGATCCACTCCGTACTCAGTGGTGCCGGGGGGCCGGGAGCGCCAGGACTCCGTCCGAAACGGGCTTGCGGCTGTGCCTCCGGGCTTCGACGTGATCCTCGTACACGATGGCGCACGTCCGCTCGTGACTGCGGCGTTGATCGATGCCGTGCTCTCGCGGTTCGCCGACGGCGATGCCGATGCGCTTGTGGTGGGTCATCCGGTCTCGGACACGCTCAAGGTCGTCGAGGACGGCACGGTGCTCGAAACGGCGGACAGGTCCCGCTTCTGGGTCGCACAGACCCCGCAGGCCTTTCGGCTCTCCACCCTTCGGGAGGCGCACGAGCGGGCTGCCGAATCGGGCGTTACGGCGACGGATGATTCGGCGCTCGTGGAAGCCGCCGGGGGAACCGTGCGTATGTTCTCCGGGCCCCGGGACAACATCAAGGTGACCCTTGCCGAGGACCTCGCGCTGGTCGAGGCGGTTCTCGCCGTGAGATCGGAGACGTCATGAGCGAGCTTCGCATCGGACTCGGCTACGATGTGCACGCGTTCGCGCCGGGTCGGCGACTGATTCTGGGCGGGGTCGAGCTGTCTTCGGACGGGGGGCTTGCGGGCCACTCCGATGCCGATGTGCTCGTCCACGCACTGATGGATGCGATTCTCGGTGCGATGCGCGCAGGGGACATCGGCAGTCACTTCCCGGATACGGATCCGGCTTTCAGAGGTATCTCGAGCATCGAGCTTCTCGCCAGGGTGGCCGGTCTTATGCGAGCAGAGGGCTGGGATCTCGTTGATGCGGACTGCGTGTTGGTCCTCGAGGTGCCACGGATCTCCCTGTTTCGAGAGGCGATGCGCGCGAGTATCGCCGGGGCGCTCGGTGTCGAGGTGGATCGCATCGGTATCAAGGCGACCACGACCGAGGGCCTCGGTTTCGAGGGGCGGGGTGAGGGTGTCGCGGCACATTCCGTTGCCCTGCTGCAGCGGACCGTCTCGTGATACGCTGCGCCCCTGGAACCCTGCGGCACGTCGCCCTTGAGCAACAGAGCGGCTGTCGGCGATGATAGACGCTGGAGCCCCGCCGCCACCGGGCGTACGGGTCACACGAAAGGCGACTCCGTGTTCTCATTGATCCGGGAGGACATACAGGCGGTCATGGACCGCGACCCTGCGGCGACCTCCGCCTTCTCGGTGCTGCTCAACTACCCCGGCCTGCACGCCATATGGTGGCATCGGCTCAACCACTGGCTCTGGAAGCACGGGCGGCACGGGCTTGCGCGCTGGCTGTCCCAGCAGGTCCGCTTCTTCACCGGCATCGAGATACACCCGGGTGCGACGGTGGGTCACCGGTTCTTCATCGACCACGGTATGGGTGTCGTCATCGGTGAGACGACCATCATCGGCGAGGACGTCACCCTGTATCAGGGCGTGACGCTGGGAGGCACCGGCAAGGAACGCGGCAAGCGCCACCCCACCCTTGAGGACTGCGTCGTCGTAGGCGTCGGCTCCGCCGTGCTCGGTGACATCACCATCGGTGCGGGCAGCCGTGTCGGAGGAGGCGCGGTCGTCGTCAACGACGTACCGCCCAACTGCACGGTCGTGGGCATTCCCGGACGCGTCGTCGTGCGCGAGGGTCGCAGGATCGACGCGATCGACCTGCATCATGAGGACCTGCCTGACCCTGTCGTCGAGATGTTCCGCTGCGTCCAACGCAGGATGGACCGCCTGGAGCAGCGAATCGCGGCCGGCGCTGTGGTCGCTCCCGAGGATGCCGAGGCCGGGCCCGTGCAGACGATCACGGACAGGGGGGTCGAGACCATCGACCCCGGAGAGACCTGCGAATTCTAGAGGACGGCTGACAGAAGGGGCTGCGACGTATGCCTATTCGCGTCTACAACACACTGACGCGCACCAAAGAGGAGTTCGTGCCACGTGATCCGGGCAAGGTCGCCATGTATGTCTGCGGCCCGACGGTCTACAACCATATCCACATCGGAAACGCCCGGACGTTCCTCTCGTTCGATGTGATTCGCCGCTATCTCGAGTCGTGCGGCTTCGACGTCACCTTCGTCCAGAACATCACCGATGTCGACGACAAGATCATCAAGCGTGCCACCGAGGAGGGCCGCAGCTCTGCGGAGCTTGCGGCCGAGTACACGGACGCGTTCCGCGATGCGATGCGCGCCCTTGGAATCGGTAAGCCGACTGTCGCCCCCAGGGCGACCGAGACCATCCCCGAGATGATCGAGATGGTCGGGCGCCTCATCGCGAGCGGCAACGCATACGCGGTGGACGGTGATGTCTACTTCTCGGTCCGCTCGTTTCCCGGGTACGGCAAGCTCTCCGGCCGCGACATCGATGAGATGAACTCGGGAGCGAGGGTCGACGTGGACGAGCGCAAGAACGACCCGCTCGACTTCGCTCTGTGGAAGTCGGCGAAGCCGGGAGAGCCGCACTGGTCAAGCCCCTGGGGCGAGGGTCGCCCCGGATGGCACCTCGAGTGCAGCGTGATGAGCGAGAACGAGCTCGGCGTCACGTTCGACATGCACGGAGGAGCGAGCGACCTCATCTTCCCTCACCACGAGAACGAGATCGCCCAGAGTGAGGCGGCCACCGGAGAACCGTTTGCCCGGTACTGGCTGCACGGCGGACTGTTGCAGGTCAATGCCGAGAAGATGAGCAAGTCGCTCGGGAACTTCATGCTCTTGAGAGACGTGCTCGCGGAGTATGAGGCCCCGGTTGTCCGGCTCATGATGCTTCAGACGCACTACCGCAGTCCGCTGGAGTTCTCCACGGACCGACTCGACGAGGCGCGGGCCGCGTACGAGCGGATCGTCAACCCCGTTCGCGAGATCGAGGAGCTGCTCCGTGACGGCGGTGTGCGAGCCGGTAGGCCTGCGATGACGGATGATCGCACGGGGCTGATCGACGCGATCCAGGCGGCGAACGAGAAGTTCACCGCCGAGATGGACGACGACTTCAACACTGCCGGCGCGCTCGCTGCTGTGTTCGAGCTCGTCCGGGCGACCAACCGGTTCCTCGCGGAGTTCGGTACGGGCGAGAGCCAGGTGAACGCACCGCTTCTCATGCAGGCGCGCGATGCGATCCGTGAACTCCTCGGCGTCCTCGGTATCGAGATCTCGGCTCGCGGGCACGCAGAGTACCCGGACGCGGTCGTCAGACTGGCCGCCGAGCTCGCCGGATACGCCGGCGCAGACGCGGCAGGCGCCGTCGACGCGCTGCTGGCCGCGCGCTCCGTGGCGCGCACCGAGCGCAACTGGGCAGCGGCCGACGCCGTACGAGACGGGCTCGGTGCTCTCGGCATCGCTGTCGAGGACACTGCGCAGGGAGCGCGCGCGATCTACGAGCCCAGGAGATGAGGCCTTCGTGGCTGTGAGCATCGAGGGGCGCAACGCGATCATCGAGGCGCTACGTGCCGGCATGCCCGTACGCAAGGTCATGATCGCGAAGGGAACCGGGGGGTCTCCGGTCGCGGAGGTCGAGCGGCTCGCGACAGCAGCGGGCGCCTCGGTCGAATACGTTGCCCGCCAGCGGCTGGATTCGATGAGCGAGCGAGGTGCGCATCAGGGCATCATCGCTCTTGCCGACGAGCACCCGTACACGCCGTTGGCGACCGTGCTGGAGAAGAGCGCTGCCAAGGGCGCGAGCCTGATCGTGGTGTTGGATCATGTCACCGATCCGGGCAACCTCGGAGCCGTTCTGCGCTCCGCCGAGGTCGCCGGCGCCGAAGCCGTGATCGTCCCCAAGCGCCGCACCGCCGCTGTGACATCCGCAGCGTACAAGTCCTCGGCGGGTGCGATCGCGTGGTTGCCGCTGGTCCAGGACAACCTCGCGCAGGCGTTCGAGAAGCTCAAGGCGGCGGGGTACTGGATCGCCGGGGCCGACGCATCTTCGGCCACCTTGGCGTTCGATGCGCCCATGGACGGCAGGCTGGTCATCGTTCTCGGCGCCGAGGGGGAGGGGCTCTCCCGGCTCACCCGCGAGCGGTGCGATTTCCTCGTGTCGCTACCGGTGGCGGGGCACGTGGATTCGCTGAACGTCGCGCAGGCCGCGACGGTGCTCGCGTTCGAGTGGGTCCGTCGCACGCGCGGGCAGGCCTGACCCGTGCGTCTGCTCATCGTTGACGGATACAACGTTCTGCACGCCACCGATCGCTATCGCGCGCTGATCGAGCACGATCTCGATGCAGCACGAGCGCGGCTTGTCTCGGATGTGGCGGCGTATGCCTCCGGAGAGACCGGCGCCATCGTCGTGTTCGATGGAGCGGCGAACCCCGGCTCCACCGGTGCGGCCCATGACATCGCGGGCATCACTGTCATCTTCTCTCCCTATGGCCGCGACGCGGACACGGTGATCGAGGATCTGGTGGTCGGGCGTCGGTCGGCGGGCGATGACATCGAGCTCGTCACGTCGGATGCGCAGACGCAATGGGTCGCTCTGAGTAACGCCGTCAAGCGCGTGTCTTCTGCGGAATTCGTGCGTGAGATGGGCGCGACCGAATCCGAGTGGCTCGAGCACAATCCAACCGGGAGCCGCAAAGGTACGCTTGACGAGCGGGTCGATCACGCGACGCGCGATGCCCTCGCCAGGTGGGCCAGGGGAACACCCCCCGGCTAGAGCAGCGGGTCGCGTCCGTCCCGGTCGCGTCCTCGTAGGAGCCGGTGGCGGCTGCGGCGCGCGGCGACTGCGCTCAGGGTTCCTCAGGTTTCCCGCAATGCATTGACCGGGCGCTCCCGGATACCCTAGTTTCGAGGGGAAGGTTCGTCGCGTGCCCTGCCGGGGGCGAGTCCTCATGTTTTGCAAGGGATACTAAGGGGAGGTTCTGAGGGAGGGTTTGTGATTGGATGCACAAGGGCGCACCGTGCCCACGCCTGGAGTGGGATTCGGTGCAGACATGGCTTTGCTCAAGGCCGCGCAGTCGGGGGACGAGAACGCCTCGAGCACGCTTCTGAAGAAGTACCGGACCCTCGTCCGGTGCAAAGCGAGATCGTACTTCCTTGCCGGTGGAGACCGGGAAGACGTCATCCAAGAGGGCATGATCGGGCTGTACAAAGCCATCCGAGACTACGATCCGTCTCGCCAATCCAGCTTCAGGAGCTTCGCGGAACTCTGTGTGACGCGGCAGATGATCACCGCCATCAAGACTGCGACCCGTCGCAAGCACGCACCGCTCAACTCGTACGTCTCGCTCAGCCGGCCCACGATAACCGAGGATGACGGCGAACGGCTGCTCACCGATATCCTCGCGGCGAAAGAGATCTGCGATCCGGCCGAGATCGTCATCTCGGCATGGGAAGGCGACTTCATTCGCCACGGTCTGTGCGAGTCGCTCTCGGGGTTTGAGGCGCAGGTGCTCAGGCTCTACGTTTCCGGTCGCTCGTACCAGCAGATCGCGGAGCAGCTCGGCAGGCACGCGAAGGCCGTGGACAACGCGTTGCAGCGCATCAAACGCAAGGTCGAGGTTCAGGTTGACCGGTGTAGAGTCTGCTAGCATCTTGGCGCGCCACGCCGGCGAGTCTACAATAGGCCCCGCTGGCTGGCGTAGCTCAATGGCAGAGCAACGGTTTTGTAAACCGTAGGTTGCAGGTTCGACTCCTGTCGCCAGCTCCACGGACAGACATCTCAGGAAGCCCGCTCATGTGGCGGGCTTCCTGCATTCGGATCCGTCTCCGTGGCGTCAGTCCGATCGTGAGCCCGGGGCGGCGGGTCTCTGCCCGGAGAACCACAGGAGCTCGACGACCTCTGTTCGGTCGGCGATGTTCTTGAGCTCGAACTCGCCGTGGCTGACGGTTCCCGTGGTGCGAGGCGACCCGCCGTCGGCGACATCACGGGTGGCGTAGATCTGGCCTCCGTCGGCGAGGTTCATGATGCGAGCCGCGAGATTGAGAGCCGTCCCGATGAACGGGCGCCCCCCTTTGTCCAGCACGACCTCACCCGCGGCGATGCCGATCCTGATGATGATCTCCCGCTCTACAGGATGCTGGTCGTTGTTGGCCCGGAGGGTCTTCTGCATCGACACCGCCGCACTGACGGCCTTGTCCGCCGTCGGAAAGGCGGCGACGAGTCCGTCTCCGCCTGTGGACTTGCCCTGGCCGCCGGAGGCGGACACGACGGGAAGCAGTAGGTCGCGGTGGCGCTGAATGGCCTTCGCCGACAGGATGCTGCCGTCCTCCTCGGTCATTCTGGAGAAGGACTTCATGTCGGTGATCATGACCACGCCCCTGCTCATGTGTCTGGAAGCCAGCTGGTCCTCGGCACTGGCGATCATGCGCAGCAGCTCGTCGACATCAGCCTCCTCGGCTGACATGCCCGCGAGGGCGGGTGCGGGTGCGTGAACGGGCGGGAAGACGAGCTCCCACAGCCCGGTGGCGATGAGTGCGGCGGCTAGCGAGGTGGTGGTGGCGACGGCGATCGCACTGGCGCTCAGGGCGGGGCCGCCAAGGGCCTTGATCGCTATGACGCTCCCGAGAGACAGCGAGACGACGCCGACGGCCGGTGCTACGAACGCGAACAGTTGGCGATGCTGGTCCTCGGCGGGCCGGCGCAGCGTACCGCCTATGACTGCGGCGATCCCCCAGATGACCGGCTGAACGGCGAGCAGTAGTTTGTGTTCAGCCGACGTGAGCGCGGTGACGACATCGCCCGGCCGGATCGTATCCAGTGCGGCCCCGAACCAGCTGAACGTGAGCAGGTTGTCCGGCGCTTTCGCGAGAGAGACCAGTGGCGCCGAGCCCCCGGTGGCGATGACGCCGATGCCGGGTAGGCCGCCCGCGATGCCGACGGCCTCGAGAGCCAGACAGGCGAGCACTGCGACGACCGCCCCCTCAGAGGCGCCCAGGACGTAGCCGGCGACCACAGCGGCCGCCCATGCGGGTCCAAGAGCGGCGCCGATGAACGCCGTCATCAGGAAGAGGTACGCCCGCCCGCGGCCCTCAGCGAGAAACTGGACCGAGGCGAAGCCTGCGATGAGGAACACCGCACCCACCAACAGGTTCGATGCCATGATGGGAATCGCGACGGCAATGATGGTGGCGAGGATCGAGACTCCCGGCGCGAACAGGGCGAGGGCGCCGGTCAGGAACGCGATGACGTAGACCATGCTCTCGGGCTTGAAGGCCAACGCCGAGAGTGCCCAGGCGGTCATGCCGCCGAAAGCCGCGGCGCGGACCCATCTCATGAGCTCTGCGTTGGCTCTCCGGTTCAATCTTGTCATCTCTCCTCCAGTGCGGTCCGATTCGCTACGTGCCTATGTTGCGAGTGAGCAGCAGTGCCGTGAGGCAGAGCGCAAGTCCGGTTCCGGCTGCGAGCGCGTGATACTTCCTGTCCTCGGCAGAAGAGCGAAGCGACACGAGCAGCCTCGGGATGAACGGGAGCAGCATGAGGCCGGGCGTCAGCAACGTCGCGAGCAGGTATGCCGTGGCGCGTTCCGCCATCCCGGCGACTCGCGGAAGGTCGAGGGGCAGGATGTCGCGGCGGCGCACGGCGGGCCCGGAGAGGTTGGCCGTCTCGTGGACGAGTATGGAGCCCAGGAACGCCGTCGCGATCGTCGCGGTCGCGGTGGCCAGTCCGTTGACGTCCAGGTCGAGACCGAACGGACGGATGTCCTCGATCGCCGTCCAGTAGGCGGCTGCCCACACGAGTGTGACCAGTGAGAGCGCGTGCAGGCCCTGATCGATGATGAACACGCCCAGCCCGCTCATGCGGCGGATCTCCCGGATGCGGAGCGTCACCACTTCGATCGACAGATGGGCAGCCATGGCCAGGATCACGATGCTCCAGTAGATCCCGAGATGCGGGTAGAGCACGGCGGCCGTGCACACGCCGATCACAGCATCATGGATCAGCAGTCCGGCGACTCCCCCGCGCTTCGCCGCGACCAGCTTGCCTGGCTGCAGCACGAAGTCCCCCATCAAGTGGCCGAGGTACAGGCCCAGGAGCAGCTCCATACAACCTCCGCGATCCGAAGATCCGTCGAACCCATTGTGGCGCAACGCCATCGATTCGTCTGCGCACCTGGGTATCACTGCTATATAGTGTCACAGAGTGCTCCGTGCATGACGCAGTGCTGCTCCGTGAGAGGGAGGCCCAAGTGGCGCACGAGGAATTCCTGAGTCGAGTGCCGATCTTCTCGAACTGCACACCTGCCGAGATCGCGGCCATCACCGCTGTCGGCCAGGAGGGTGGCTTTCAGACCGGCCAGATCATCGTCACGCAAGGCACGCCGGGCCAGGCGTTCTACCTGGTTCTGGAGGGCCGTGTCGAGATCATCCGGGACGGGCAGTCCCTCGGGGCATTCGGCCCGGGTGACTTCTTCGGTGAGATGTCGCTGCTGGACCACGCACCGCGCTCGGCCACGATTCGTGCGATCGAATCGACTGTGTGTCTGATGCTCTCCAGCTGGGACTTCAAGGCGCTTCTCGAGAAGCACCCGTCGATCGCGATCAAGTTGCTTGAGATACTGAGCCGTCGCCTGCGTGTCGCAGATGAACGGCTTGGCCGCTGACCCGATCGGTACGTGGGGGGACGATGCTTTCAACGAGTAGTTCTGGCTTGCTCCAGTCCGTCGCAGAGCGAATCGTGGCTCGACACCTCGTGGTGGCGGGTCATGCGAACGTGCAGGTCCTCGCTGAGCACCCTGCCGCACAGCAGTGGCAGGGTGTGGACATCTCCTACACCGAGAACGGCGCGCGGGTGAAGCTCAAGGTCAAGCCGGACGCCTATTTCGGCTCGGATCCGACGAAGGTCTACGACAGGACCCTGACGTTCTACCGCGCTGACGCGGGGCACTACGCCTTCGAGGCCATCTCCAATGCCGCCACCGGCACACCGGGCTGGGTCGTCGAGTCCGATGCCGAGTATCTCTACTACTACTACCTGGTCTTGTCTCAGAGCGAAGACGAGATCACCGCGCTGATGGGTGAACCGGACGGCATCTTCTTCAGCGAGCTCAGAGTGGACCGAGACGAACTGCGCGTGCTTCCGATGGCGGGCGTCGCACAGTGGTTCGCCCTGAACTATGAGGCCTACACGCCTCGTCCTGTGGCCGTCGCCGGGCACTCTGCCTGGTATCGTCTCGTGCCCCGGATGGACATCGATACGGCTGTTGCGGGTATCAAGATGGTGGGCCCGGTGTTCCATGCAACGGCTCTCTGAAATGTTCGTCAGTCTGGCGGCGGGAGTCCGGGTATGGGTACGCCCGGCACCGTTGTCGTGATTGACAAGCGCAAATGCGATGCAGTAGTATCCGTTTGCTTCTGGCAGGTATACGGCAACTTGAAAAGCGTACACAGGCCCTTTTTTTGTGATGGGGGTGTGCCCGAGTGGCTAAAGGGGACGGGCTGTAAACCCGTTGGCTACGCCTACGATGGTTCGAATCCATCCGCCCCCACCATCGATGACATCCAGGGGATACGTGGTATCCCCGTAGGTCACGCCCACATAGCTGAGTCGGCAGAGCACTTCCTTGGTAAGGAAGAGGTCACCGGTTCAAGTCCGGTTGTGGGCTCCATCGACCATCACGTACCGCGGCTCGCGGACGTATACGGCGGTGTAGCTCAGCGGCTAGAGCACACGGTTCATACCCGTGGAGTCACTGGTTCAAATCCAGTCACCGCTACCATGAATCAACCAGCGCGCACAGTCGCGCTCGTAACGGAATGGCATGTTGGAAGAGGGTTTAACATGGCGGATGAGGCCGGCTACGTGGCCGGGTCCGCCACGGTCTCGTAAGGAGGAGACACTTGATGGCGAAGAAGAAGTTCGAGCGTACCAAGCCGCACGTGAACATCGGTACCATCGGTCACGTCGACCACGGCAAGACGACTCTTACGGCTGCGATCACCAGGACGCTGGCCGAGAAGGGTTATGCCGACTTCACACCGTTCGATCAGATCGACAAGGCACCCGAAGAGCGTGAGCGTGGCATCACCATCGCCATCGCGCATGTCGAGTACGAGACCGACAACCGCCACTACGCCCACGTTGACTGCCCGGGCCACGCGGACTACGTCAAGAACATGATCACCGGCGCCGCGCAGATGGACGGCGCCATCCTGGTCGTGTCTGCCGCTGACGGCCCCATGCCGCAGACTCGTGAGCACATCCTGCTCGCCCGTCAGGTCGGCGTGCCCCACATCGTCGTCTTCCTCAACAAGGTTGACATGGTCGACGATCCCGAGCTGCTCGAGCTCGTCGAGATGGAAGTCCGCGAGCTCCTCTCCGAGTATGAGTTCCCGGGCGATGACATCCCGATCGTCCAGGGTTCGGCGCTCAAGGCCCTGGAGGGCGACGAGGACGCGAAGAAGGCGATCTGGGAGCTCATGGAGGCCGTTGATACCTTCATCCCCGAGCCCACGCGCGACATCGAGATGCCGTTCCTGATGGCTATCGAGGACGTCTTCACGATCACCGGTCGCGGCACCGTGGCCACCGGTCGTGTCGAGCGCGGCGTGGTCAAGGTCGGCGAAGAGGTCGAGATCGTCGGTATCCGCGACACCCACAAGACCGTCGTCACCGGCGTCGAGATGTTCCGCAAGCTGCTCGACCAGGCGCAGGCTGGCGACAACGTCGGCGTTCTTCTGCGCGGCGTGTCCCGTACCGACATCGAGCGTGGTCAGGTTCTGTGCAAGCCGGGCTCGATCACTCCGCACACCGAGTTCATGGGCCAGGTCTACATCCTGACCAAGGACGAGGGCGGCCGGCACACCCCGTTCTTCGATGGCTATCGTCCGCAGTTCTACTTCCGCACCACCGACGTGACCGGTGTCGCCCATCTTCCCGAGGGCACCGAGATGGTCATGCCTGGTGACAACGTCGAGATCCGTGGTGAGCTCATCGCCCCGATCGCGATGGAAGACGGCCTGCGATTCGCTATCCGCGAGGGTGGACGCACCGTCGGCTCCGGCCGTGTTGTCAAGATCCTCAAGTAGTCGAGGGTCAACCGGGTGATATCGCGGGGCCCGGCGCTTGCCGCCGGGCCCCGTTTCGCCGCTCGACCCTGCTCCTGCGGCGGTTTGACAGTGCGGAAAAAGGGGTGCTAGAGTACCCTACCGCATCGCACGCTCCAGCCGCGCCCCGCCGTGGCTGCTAGGAGGACTGATGAGAACGCTGGTTACGCTCGCGTGCACTGAGTGCAAGCGCCGGAACTACACCACCGATAAGAACAAGCAGAACAACCCTGAGCGCATCGAGTTCAAGAAGTACTGCAAGTGGTGTAAGACCCACACCGTGCACAAAGAAACCCGCTAGTCCGGGTCTTGGGGTGCGGTGGCTTCACAGGCCAGTAGCTCCAATGGTAGAGCGCCGGTCTCCAAAACCGGATGTTGGGGGTTCGAGTCCCTCCTGGCCTGCCAGATGATCGCTTCGCTGCGGCGATGCCGTGGCGCTTGATTGAGCAGGGGCGCGAAGTCCCGAAGACAGGAAGAAGAGGAAGATGGCCAAGGCGAATACCAAGGCAGCGAATTCGAACGGGATCGTCCGGTTCTTCACCGGCATCTCGGGCTACTTCCGCAACGTCTGGATCGAACTCAGGCGAGTCGTGTGGCCGGGTCCGGCTGAGATTCGCAATTCCAGCGTCGTCGTTATCGTGACGCTCCTCTTCTTCATCGCGTTCACCTCCCTGGTCGACGGAGCCGTCACGTATCTTGTGTCCCTTGTCGGCAGGATCGGCGGGTAGGAATGGCAAAGAAGTGGTACGTGATCCACACCTATTCGGGCTACGAGAACAAAGTCAAGACCAATCTCGAGCACCGCATCGAGTCCATGGGTATGGGCGAGAAGATATTCGACGTTCTCATTCCTCGCGAGACGGTCACCGACTTCAAAGAGGGTGGACGCCGTGTCACCTCGGAGAAGAAGGTGTTTCCCGGGTACATACTCGTGGAGATGGAGCTGGACGACGATTCCTGGTACGTGGTGCGGAATACGCCGGGCGTGACCGGCTTCGTCGGCTCGCAGGGCAAGCCTGTTCCGCTGTCGCGTGACGAGTTCAATCGGATCGTCAAGCGCACGCAAACGGGCGTGAAGCCCAAGACGTCATCCGACTTCGTCGAGGGCATGTCCGTGAAGGTCACCAGCGGTCCGCTCGCGGAGTTCGATGGAGTCATTTCTGAGGTCAACAACGATCAGGCCAAGGTCAAGGTCATGGTTTCGATCTTCGGCAGAGAGACTCCGGTCGAGCTCGGTTTCGACCAGGTGTCCAGGCTCTAGAGCAGGGTAGTGCGTGCGAGGTCCGTGTCGGTGGTGGACGCCGAGCTTCTCACGGGAGATCGCGCGAGACGATAGATGGAACATCGGCCGTGCGCGGCCGAGTATTCGCTGAAGGACGTGAACGTACAGATGGCCAAGAAAGTCGTGGGCTTCATCAAGCTGCAGATTCCGGGTGGCCAGGCCAACCCGGCTCCTCCCGTGGGTCCTGCGCTCGGGCAGCATCAGGTGAACATCATGCAGTTCTGCCAGGCGTTCAACGCCGCGACGCAGGACAAGATGGGTACGATCATCCCGGTCGAGATATCGGTCTACGAAGACCGCACCTTCGACTTCATCACGAAGACCCCGCCAGCCGCGGTCCTGCTCAAGCAGGCGTGCGGCATAGAGTCGGGTTCCGGTGAACCGAATCGCACCAAGGTCGCATCCGTTACCCCCGCACAACTCCGGGAAATCGCCGAGCTCAAGATGCCGGACCTCAATGCGAATGACGTAGAGGCCGCGATGAAGATCATTGCCGGTACCGCCCGCTCGATGGGTATCACCGTCGAGGGCTAGCGTGTCGTTTTCCGGGGCGCGTGGCCCCGGTGGATGTGGGAGGGCCTGTCCGGCCCGTTGACCACAAGGAGGTACACCATGAAAGTGGGCAAGCGTACTCGCGAGGCGAACACCAAGTTCGACCGTGAGCAGCTGTATGCGCCGTTCGCGGCGATGCGTATCATCAAAGAGGTCGCGACCGCGAAGTTCGATGAGACCATCGAGGTCCATTTCCGGCTTGGCGTCGACACTCGACAGGCTGACCAGCAGGTCCGCGGCTCAGTCTCGTTGCCGCACGGTACCGGGAAGACGGTTCGAGTAGCCGTCTTCGCCGAGGGCGACAAGGCGCGCGAAGCCGAGGCAGCCGGTGCCGATATCGTCGGCAGCGACGATCTCGTGGAGCGTATCCAGAAGGGCTTCCTGGACTTCGACGCGACGATCGCGACTCCGGACCAGATGAGCAAGGTCGGGCGCCTGGGCAAGATCCTCGGTACCCGCGGTCTGATGCCGAACCCCAAGCTCGGCACCGTGACCATGGATGTCGCACGCGTTATCGGAGAGCTCAAGGCCGGCCGTGTCGAGTACCGTGCCGACAAGTTCGGAATCGCCCACGTGGGCATCGGCAAGGCCTCGTTCGACGCTGCTGCGCTGACCGAGAACTACGCCACCGTGCTCGATGAGATCCTGAGGGCCAAGCCGTCCTCTGCCAAGGGCAAGTACATCAAGTCCATCACCCTCGCCTCGACCATGGGCCCCGGCATCAAGGTCGATCCGAGCAAGACCCGGGACCTCCTCGACGAGGAGTAGGGCGCGCGGCGCGTCCCGGGGGTTGCGCGGACCCCGCGGGCGATGCATACTATCCTGCGCGTTGCCAATTACATACTGCGTGCAAGATTCGACCGCCAAAGACAGCAGGCGCCCGAGCATCGGGCTTGATGGACCGAAGGATGCAGGTCCGCCAGCCGAGGTGGAGCCCACCCTCCGTGCGAACGGAGCGGTGAGAGCGAGTGAGTGAGTACTCGTGGCCTCCGCCGAACATCCCGGCGGGGGCCACGTTGTTTCCGGGACCTCCGGACGCGCGGCCCGCGCTGCGGTCACCCAGGTGATCGTGACGGGTCGCGCGCGCACAGGAAGGGAGGGAAGTATATGCCGAACGAATCGAAATCAGCAGCTGTTGCCGAGATCAAGCAGAAGCTCACGGACAGCGTTGGCGTCATCATGGCCGACTACCGTGGCCTGAGCGTGAAGCAGATGCAGGAGCTTCGCGTGAAGGTACGCGAGTCCGGTGGCGAACTCCGGGTCTACAAGAACAGCCTCACAGAGATCGCCATTCGCGAACTGGCGATGCCCAGCCTCGACGAGTTCCTTCAGGGTCCGACGGCGTTCCTTTTCGCCAGCACCGACCCGGTCGCTCCGGCGAAGGCACTCGTGGACTACGCGAAGGCGAACACCGCTCTCGAGCTCAAAGGCGGTCTCGTTCAGAACTCGATCGTCGACGCCGCAGGCGTCAAGGCGATCGCCGCGCTACCTTCGCGTGAGGAACTGATCGCGAAGTTCATGGGTGTTGCACTCAATCCGGTACGCGGATTCATGTCCATGGCCAACGCTCCCGCCGGTGCGTTCGCTCGTGTCATCAAGGCGGTCGCGGACCAGAAGGCCGCCGCCTAGTACGACCACCAGACAGGTAAGTGTGCCCGCCGCCAGGATGCGGGGGGCGACGTGAGTCAAGAAGGAGAATACACAGATGGCTAACATCACTCGTGAAGAGGTTCTTGAGTGGGTCAAGAACGCTCCTGCTCTCGAGCTCGCTGAGCTCGTCAAGGAGATGGAAGATGTGTTCGGGGTATCGGCAGCCGCGCCCGTCGCTATGGCCGCCGCTGCGCCGGCTGCCGGTGAGGCCGCCGCCGAGGAAGAGAAGACGGCGTTCGACGTTGTTCTCACCAGCGCCGGCGACAAGAAGATCCAGGTCATCAAGGTTGTTCGTGAGCTTGACGGCAGCCTGGGCCTGAAGGAGGCCAAGGAGCTCGTCGATGCTGCTCCCAAGGCCGTTCTCTCCGGCGTTCCGAAGGAGAAGGCTGACGAGGCCAAGGGCAAGCTCGAGGATGCCGGCGCTTCCGTCGAGCTCGCGTAGTTCGTACCGCAACCGTGTACCGGCGCCGCACGCGGCGCCGCGCAAGGGGGGAGCACCATGGCCGGGTCCGCCAATGCGGACCCGGCCACTCCCGCCCCTGCACAACAAAACTGACCCTTGCGCCAGGTCGCACGTTTGGGTAGTTTGATAGTTTGCGACTCTTGAGTTTACGCCACCGCCTGAAGGAGGAATCGCCTGGTGCCCCGCGGAGAAGGTTCCCCCGTAACAAGCGCAGGTCTTCGCCAGCGCCGTACCTTCGCTAAGATTCCCGAGATTCTCGAAGTACCGAACCTGATCGCCATTCAGCGCGACAGCTTCTCATGGTTCCTCAAAGAGGGCCTGAACGAGACTTTCTCGGACATCTCACCGATTGAGGACTTCACCGGAACACTTGCTGTCGAGTTCGGCGCGCACGAGTTCGGTGACCCCAAGTACTCCGTTGAGGAGTGCAAAGAGAAGGACATGTCATACCAGGCACCTCTCTTCGTCGAGGTGCGCTTCATCAACAAAGAGACCGGCGAGATCAAGGAGCAGCAGGTCTTCATGGGCGACTTCCCGCTCATGACCGATCGCGGCACCTTCGTCATCAACGGCACCGAACGAGTCGTGGTCTCGCAGCTCGTTCGCTCTCCCGGCGTCTACTACGCCGAGGATCTCGACAAGACCACCGACAAGGTCAACTACACGGCGAAGGTCATCCCGGCTCGAGGTGCATGGCTCGAGCTTGAGACCGACAGGCGTGACATCGTCTCGGTACGCGTCGACCGCAAGCGCAAGCAGCCGGTCACCGTGCTGCTCAAGGCTCTGGGCGTCGCGGAGTCCCGCGACGAGATCCTCGAGTTGTTCGGTAACGCCGAGTGCATCGCCAAGACGCTCGATCGCGACTTCACCGAGACACGTGAAGAGGCGCTGATCGAGATATATAAGCGCCTGCGCCCGGGCGAGCCGCCGACCGTCGAGTCGGCACGCTCGCTGCTCGAGGGGCTGTTCTTCAACCCGCAGCGCTACGATCTCGCGAAGGTCGGGCGCTACAAGGTCAACAAGAAACTCGAGCTCAAGTTGCCCGACGATCAGTCGACGCTCACGAACGAGGACATCCTCGCCGCCGTTCAGTACATCGTCAAGCTGTGGGAAGGTACCGACGGCTACGGTGTCGATGATATCGACCACTTCGGCAATCGTCGTATCCGCTCGGTAGGCGAACTGATTCAGAACCAGTTCCGCATCGGGCTTGCCCGCATGGAGCGCGTGGTTCGCGAGCGCATGACCACTCAGGATGTCGAAGAGATCACGCCGCAGTCCCTGATCAACATCAGGCCGATCGTGGCGAGCATCAAGGAGTTCTTCGGCTCATCGCAGCTCTCGCAGTTCATGGACCAGACGAACCCGGTGGCCGGCCTCACTCACAAGCGGCGCCTCTCGGCCCTCGGGCCCGGCGGTCTGTCGCGTGAGCGCGCCGGCTTCGAGGTCCGCGACGTTCACCCGTCCCACTACGGTCGCATGTGTCCGATTGAGACGCCCGAGGGTCCGAACATCGGCCTGATCGGTTCGCTGGCGACCTTCGCCAGGATCAACCCGTACGGCTTCATCGAGACGCCGTACCGCAAGGTCGTCAAGGGCAAGGTCACCACCGATATCGAGTACCTGACGGCCGATGTTGAGGAACGCTTCATCATCGCGCAGGCCAACGAGCCCTTCAACGCGAAGACGGGCAAGTTCGACCGTGACCGCGTCCTGTGTCGTCTCAAGGGCGGTGACCCGGAAGAGGTGGAGCCGGCGCGCGTCGACTACATGGACGTGTCGCCTCGCCAGATGGTATCGGTGGCCACAGCGCTCATTCCGTTCCTGGAGCACGACGACGCCAACCGCGCTCTCATGGGCTCGAACATGCAGCGTCAGGCGGTTCCGCTTCTGCGTCCGGTCGCACCGCTTGTCGGCACAGGCATGGAGTACCGTGCGTCTGTCGATACCGGGGAGATCGTGGTCGCCAGGCGCTCCGGCGCTGTCGAGTACGTCGACGCACTCAAGATCATCGTGCGCGCGGGAGATGGCAGCATCGACGAGTACCACCTGCCCAAGTTCATGCGCTCCAACCAGGGAACCTGCATAAACCACAGGCCGATCGTCGTCGAAGGCGACGTCGTCAAAGAGGGCGATGTCCTCGCAGACGGCCCTTCGTCAGAGTTGGGCGATCTCGGCCTGGGCCAGAACCTCCTCGTCGCGTTCATGCCGTGGGAGGGCTACAACTACGAAGACGCCATCATCCTCTCCGAGCGCGTCGTCAAAGACGACCTGCTGACCTCGATCCACATCGAGGAGTACGAGGTCGAGGCCAGAGACACCAAGCTCGGCCCCGAGGAGATCACGCGCGAGATTCCCAACGTGGGTGAGGACGTGCTCGCCAACCTCGACGAGGACGGCATCATCCGCGTAGGCGCCGAGGTCTTCCCCGGCGATGTACTCGTGGGCAAGGTCACCCCCAAGGGAGAGACCGAGCTGACTGCCGAGGAGCGCCTCCTGCGCGCCATCTTCGGCGAGAAGGCACGTGAAGTGCGCGACACCTCGCTCAAGGTCCCGCACGGTGAGACCGGTCGAGTCATCGCGGTGCGCAAGTTCAGCCGTGACGATGGCGACGACCTGAGCCCCGGCGTGAACGAGCTCGTGCGCGTGTACGTGGCGCAGAAGCGCAAGATCTCCGAGGGCGACAAGCTCGCCGGGCGCCACGGCAACAAGGGTGTCATCGCGAAGATCCTGCCGATCGAGGATATGCCGTTTCTCGCTGACGGCACTCCCGTCGACATCATTCTCAACCCGCTGGGCGTTCCCTCCCGCATGAACATCGGGCAGTTGCTCGAGACGCACCTCGGCTGGGCGGCGCATGTGGGTTGGTCCGACGACGCCAAGCAGAAGGCGCCGGTCGATGGCCCGATCCATGTGGCCACGCCGGTCTTCGACGGTGCCACCGAAGAGGAGATCTCGGACGTCCTTGAGGCGGCCAACCGCAATATGCACGTCAAGTACGCGCACCGGTACGGCAAGAAGGTGCTCGAAGCCGTCGTCCCGCAGGTGAGCCGCTCCGGCAAGACCCAGCTGTACGACGGTCGTACCGGTGAGCCGTTCCGCGAGCCGGTCACCATCGGCCAGATATACATGCTCAAGCTGCTGCACCTGGTCGACGACAAGATCCACGCCCGTTCGACCGGTCCGTACTCGCTCATCACCCAGCAGCCGCTCGGTGGTAAGGCGCAGTTCGGTGGCCAGCGATTCGGAGAGATGGAAGTCTGGGCCCTGTACGCGTACGGCGCAGCCTACGTGCTCCAGGAGATCCTCACGATCAAGTCCGACGACGTACTCGGTCGCGTGAAGGCCTACGAGGCCATCGTCAAGGGCGAGAACATCCCCGAGCCGGGCATACCCGAGTCGTTCAAGGTCCTCGTCAAAGAGATGCAGTCGCTGTGTCTCGATGTGGAGATCATCTCGGAGAGCGGCGAGGAGATCGAACTCAAGGAAGAGGACGAGGACATCTTTAAGACCGCCGAGGAGCTGGGGCTCGACCTCGGTTCCGAGGACGACGAGCTCTCGCTGGCCGCAGAGACCGACGCGCTCGAGGAACTCCTTGAGAGCGACATCTCGGCCCTCGATCTTGCCGACGACACCGACGAGGAGGAGTAAGCCTTGCTCGACGTCGATGTAAACAACTTCGATAGACTGCGGATCGGCCTGGCTTCGTCCGAGCAGATCCGCCAATGGTCCCGTGGCGAAGTCAAGAAGCCCGAGACCATCAACTACCGCACGCTCAAGCCTGAGAAGGACGGACTCTTCTGTGAGAAGATCTTCGGTCCGACCAAGGACTGGGAGTGCTACTGCGGCAAGTACAAGCGTGTCCGCTTCAAGGGCATCGTGTGCGAGCGCTGCGGTGTCGAGGTCACGCGCGCCAAGGTGCGCCGCGACCGCATGGGCCACATCGAGCTGGCCGCACCGGTCAGCCACATCTGGTACTTCAAGGGCGTCCCGAGCCGTCTGGGCTATCTGCTCGACATAGCTCCCAAGGACCTCGAGAAGGTGCTGTACTTCGCATCTTCGATCATCACCTCGGTCAACGCCGAGGAGCGCGAGACCGACCTCGCGATGCTCAAGGAAGAGCTCCTCGCGGACATGGACGGCCTCGAAGCCGAGATGGCCGAGGAGATCACCGCGATCACCGAGGAGCGCGATCGCCTTGTCGCGATCGCGAAGGGCGAACTCGAGCCCGAAGAGGGCGATGAGGTCAACGATGAGGTGCCCGCGGCCGATCGCGTGAAGAAGCTCGAGAAAGAAGCCGAGCGCGACGTACGCGACATTGAAGAGGAGTACGCCGATCGCCGCTCCCTGTACCAGGAGGCGTTCGACACCTTCCAGAAGCTCTCTCCCAAGATGCTCGTCAACGACGAGACGCTCTACCGCGAGATGAAGGTCCGTTTCGGCGATTACTTCCGTGGTGGCATGGGCGCCGAGGCCGTCAAGGACCTGCTTCGCCAGATCGATCTCGGGGACTTGGCCCTGGAACTGCGTACGCAGATCCGGGACGGCAAGGGACAGAAGCGCCAGAAGGCCATCAAGCGCCTCAAGGTCGTCGCTGCGTTCAAGCAGTCGAGCAACAAGCCCGAGTGGATGATTCTCGATGCGGTGCCGGTCATCCCTCCGGACCTGCGTCCGATGGTCCAGCTCGACGGTGGCCGCTTCGCGACGAGCGACCTGAACGACCTGTACCGCAGGGTCATCAACCGCAACAACCGCCTCAAGCGACTGCTCGACCTCGGTGCGCCCGAGATCATCGTGAACAACGAGAAACGCATGCTGCAAGAGGCCGTGGATGCCCTGTTCGACAACGGTCGTCGCGGTCGTCCCGTGACGGGTCCCGGCAACCGCCCCCTCAAGTCGATCAGCGACATGCTCAAGGGCAAGCAGGGCCGATTCCGCCAGAACCTCCTGGGCAAGCGAGTCGACTACTCCGGCCGTTCGGTCATCGTCGTCGGCCCTGAGCTCAAGCTCCACCAGTGCGGGTTGCCCAAGGCGATGGCGCTCGAGCTGTTCAAGCCGTTCGTCATGAAGCGCCTGGTCGACCTCGATCACGCACAGAACATCAAGAGCGCCAAGCGTATGGTCGACCGCGGCAAGAGCGTGGTCTGGGACGTTCTCGAAGAGGTCATCCGGGAGCACCCCGTCATGCTCAACCGCGCGCCCACCCTGCACCGTCTCGGCATCCAGGCATTCGAGCCCGTGCTCGTCGAGGGCAAGGCGATCCGTATCCACCCGCTGGTCTGCACGGCGTTCAATGCGGACTTCGATGGCGATCAGATGGCGGTCCATCTTCCGCTGTCCGCCGAGGCTCAGGCCGAGGCGCGCATCCTCATGCTATCGACCAACAACATCAAGTCACCGGCCCACGGTCGCCCTTTGACCACGCCGACCCAGGACATGGTCATCGGCCTGTACTACCTGACCGCCGTCCGCGAGGGCATGCCCGGTGAAGGGCGCATCTTCTACAGCGCCGGCGAGGCTCTCCTGGCCTACGATGCGAGATCGGGACTGGATCTGCAGGCGCGCATCGTGATTCGTCTGTCGACCGACATCACCGAGGAGTACGTGGACGAGAGCGGCAAGACCGCGTATCGCCCGCGGGCAGCCGGCGAGAGGATCGAGACGACGGTCGGGCGCATCACATTCAACCGATCGCTGCCTGACGATCACCCCTTCATCAACCGCGAGGTCGACAAGAAGGGCATCTCTCGCATCGTCGAGGAATGCTCCGTGAGCTACACCACGACGGAGATGGGCACCATTCTCGATGAGATCAAGCGTCTTGGATTCCATTACGCGACTCGCGCGGGTGTCACGGTCTCGGTCTACGACGCGATAATCCCTGAGAGCAAGACGGAGATCCTCGACGCGGCACAGGGCAACGTCGATGTGATCGAGTCACAGTACGATCGCGGGCTCATCACCAAAGAGGAGCGCCACCGCCAGATCGTCGATGTCTGGACTCACGCGACTGACGATGTCGGCGATGCGATGGCCGAGAACTTCCGCGAGAACCACCCGTTCAACCCGGTCTACATGATGGCTAACTCCGGTGCGCGAGGAAACATCAAGCAGATTCGTCAGCTGGCCGGTATGCGCGGTCTGATGGCGAACCCGAAGGGTGACATTCTCGACCGTCCGATCAAGGCCAACTTCCGTGAGGGTCTGACCGTTCTCGAGTACTTCATCTCGACGCACGGCGCTCGCAAGGGTCTTGCCGACACGGCGCTTCGTACCGCCGACTCCGGCTACCTCACCCGCCGACTCGTTGACGTCGCACAGGACGTCATCGTCCGCGAGAGCGACTGCGGCACCGATGAAGGAGTCGTCTTCTCGGTCATGACCGACGCCGACGCTCCCGACCACAACCTGGTCGGCAGGTGCCTGCTCGAGCCCATCGCCCATCCCAAGACGGGCGAGATCCTCCACGAAGCGGGGGAGTTCATCGCATCCGACGCTGATGTGGCTGCGATGCACGAGGCAGGAGTCGAGAGCGTGGTAGCCCGCACGGTCATGACATGCCACGCGACACACGGCATCTGCCAGGCCTGCTACGGATGGGACCTCGCGAGTAGCCGTCCCGTGGATATCGGCACGGCCGTCGGCATCATCGCGGCACAGTCGATCGGTGAGCCGGGTACCCAGCTCACGATGCGTACCTTCCACACCGGCGGTGTTGCCGGCGAGGACATCACCCATGGCCTCCCGCGTGTCACCGAGCTCTTCGAGGCTCGCAAGCCGAAGGGCCAGGCGGTCCTCGCGGAGATCAGCGGTACCCTGCTGATCGAAGAGGCCGACAAGACCCGTACGCTCACGATCACCGACGAGACGGGCGACGAGAAGGCCTATACGGTGTCCCGCCGTGCGCGACTGCGTCCGGGCACGGAAAGCGGCATGACGGTCACACTCGGCCAGCAGCTCACAGAGGGTTCGGTCAACCCCCACGACCTTCTGCACCTGAAAGGCCCCAACGACGTGCTTCGCTACATCGTCGCACAGGTCCAGGAGGTCTACCGCAGCCAGGGTGTCGATATCAACGACAAGCATATCGAGGTCATTTCGCGCCAGATGCTGCGCAAGGTGACCGTGCTGGAACCCGGCGATGCCACGTTCCTTCCCGGACAGCTTGCCGATAGGTTCGTATTCGATCGTGCGAACGAAGCACTTGTTGCTGACGGTGGCCAGCCGGCGGTCGGCACCCCGGTGCTCCTGGGCATCACCAAGGCCTCGTTGGCCACCGAGAGCTACTTGTCAGCCGCGTCCTTCCAGGAGACGACCCGCGTGCTCACCGATGCCGCCATCGCCGGCAAGGAGGACAACCTCCTTGGCTTGAAGGAGAACGTCATCATCGGCAAGCTCATCCCTGCGGCGACGGGTATGAAGCGTTACCGTGGTGTCCAGCTGACCTACAAGGGCCAGGCTGCGGACTGGAACCGTGAGGCCGCAGGCCCGCTGCCTGACTTCGCGCCCGACGAGCTCAGGGAGATCGAGGCCATGCTTCCGGGTCCGTCGGCTCTCGATGATGCCGCCGGTCTCAGCGCAAGTGAAGCAGCAGCGTTCTTTGCGGACCTTGGGTCCGATCAGAGAGTCGACGCGGATGCGGACGTAGATGTCTCGGCTTTCGTCGGCGTCACGTTCGACCCCAACATCGAGGCGCCCGCTCCTGTACCTCAGATGACCCCCGCATTCGATGCGGACGCTTCCGTCACCGAGCTCAGGATCCCCATTCGGATAGAGAAGAGCCTCATCTCGGCAGGTGTCACCAAGATCGGTGATCTCGCCGCCAAGACCGAAGATGACCTGCTCGCACTCGAGGGGGTCGGTCCCAAGGCCGTCTCCGAGATCCGCGAGCGTCTGGAGCAGGCAGGGTTCGTACCCGCTTCATAGAATCGAGACGTACCGATGGGCGCCGGAATCCGGCGCCCATCGTCGCGCCCGGCTGCACGGACCGTTCGGCGGGTGGGGGATAGATACGCCCGGATGCGTGGCGTTTGACACACCACGTCCACTTTGTTAGAGTCCCACCTTGTGACTCTATGCTCGATGCACTGCGCCATCCGGCGCGTGACGTCGTTGGAACTACCAGGACCGTACGGAGAAGAAGGAGAACACGTTGCCCACTATCAACCAGCTGGTCCGCAAGGGCCGCAAGGCGAAGGCGACGAAGAGTGCCACACCTGCGCTGAAGGGCAATCCCCAGAAGCGTGGTGTCTGCACCCGCGTGTACACCACGACCCCCAAGAAGCCGAACTCCGCGCTGCGCAAGGTCGCTCGAGTGCGTCTTGTTCACGGCATGGAGGTCACCGCGTACATCCCCGGAATCGGCCACAACCTCCAGGAGCACTCGATCGTGCTCGTTCGCGGCGGTCGTGTGAAGGACCTGCCGGGTGTCCGGTACAAGATCATCCGCGGCACGCTCGACGCCTCCGGAGTCAGCAACCGCAACCAGGCGCGCTCGCGCTACGGTGCGAAGAAGGCCAAGTAGCCAGTTTCAGGTAGTGATACGTCTCGGCGGCCCTGTGGTCGGGAGACGTTTCGATGAGGCGAGGAAGGTAACCACATGCCCAGGCGCGCAGCAGCAACCCGGCGCGAGATCATGCCGGACGCGGTGTATAACAACCGTCTCGTGACGCAGCTCATCAACAAGGTGCTGTGGGACGGCAAGAAGTCAGTCGCCGAACGTATCGTCTACGATGCCTTCGCGCTCGTGGAGCAGAGGACCAGCTCCGATCCGCTGGCCGCTTTCAAGAAGGCCATGGACAACGTCCGGCCCACGCTGGAGGTCAAGCCCAAGCGCGTCGGTGGCGCCACGTACCAGGTGCCGATCGAGGTCAATTCTCGCCGCTCCACCACTTTGGCGATTCGCTGGATGGTCGGGTTCTCCCGCAAGCGCCGCGAGAAGACCATGGCCGAGCGTCTGGCCGGCGAGATCATGGATGCATCCAACGGTCTCGGCGCTTCGGTCAAGAAGCGTGAGGACCTGTTCAAGATGGCGGAGTCCAACCGTGCGTTCAGCCACTACCGCTGGTAACTGACCCGCTCGCAACTCCCGCCCACGTGGCGAGAAGACAGAAAGACAAGGAAGCAGTCCGAGATGGCTCCTAAGAAGTATCCTCTCGCCAAGACCCGCAACATCGGGATCATGGCGCATATCGATGCCGGTAAGACGACCACTACCGAGCGGATTCTCTTCTATACCGGCAAGTCCCACAAGATCGGCGAAGTCCACGATGGCGCTGCCACGATGGACTGGATGGTCCAGGAGCAGGAGCGCGGCATCACGATCACGTCCGCCGCGACGACGTGCTTCTGGAAGGACCACCGAATTCAGATTATCGACACGCCCGGCCACGTGGACTTCACGGTCGAGGTCGAGCGCTCACTGCGCGTGCTCGACGGCACCTGCGCCGTCTTCTGCGCCGTCGGAGGCGTCGAGCCGCAGTCCGAGACCGTATGGCGTCAGGCGGACCATTACGGCGTACCGCGTATGGCCTACATCAACAAGATGGACCGGACCGGCGCCGACTTCTACAACGTCATCGCGATGATGAAGGACCGGCTCAATACCCGCCCTGTCCTTCTCCAGCTGCCTATCGGTGCCGAGGACAAGTTCATCGGCATAGTCGACGTGCTGGCGATGAACGCGGTCTTCTTCAACGAGGACGATAAGGGCATCAATCCGACCGAGGGCGAGATTCCCGCCGACCTCGCCGACGATGCCGAGCTGTACCGCCATGAACTCGTCGAGGCAGCTGCCGAGTATGACGACGATCTTCTTGAGAAGTTCCTCGCCGACGAGGAGATCGGTATCGACGAGCTCAGGGCCGCCCTGCGCAAGGCGACTATCGCCTGTGCCATAACGCCGGTCGTCTGTGGCGCTTCGTTCAAGAACAAGGGCGTTCAGCCCTTGCTCGACGCCATTCTCGATTACCTTCCGTCTCCGCTCGACATCGCCGCGATCAAGGGTATCGACACGAAGACCGACGAGGTCGTCGAGCGTCCTGCGGATTCCAAGGAGCCGTTTGCGGCCCTCGCGTTCAAGGTCATGACCGACCCGTACGTCGGCAAGCTCACGTACTTCCGCGTCTACTCGGGCAAGATGGACGCCGGCTCGTACGTGCTCAACTCGACCAAGGGCCACAAAGAGCGCATCGGCCGGCTGCTCGAGATGCACGCGAACCACCGCGAGGACATCGCCGACGTCTCCGCGGGCGACATCGTGGCCGCAGTCGGGCTGAAGAACACGACCACGGGCGATACGTTGTGCTCCGAGACCTCCCCGGTCCTCCTTGAGTCCATGGAGTTCCCCGATCCGGTCATCGATATCGCGATCGAGCCCAAGACCAAGGTAGACCAGGAGAAGCTCGGTACATCTCTTGCCCGCCTCGCCGAGGAGGATCCGACGTTCCGTGTCCGCACGGACGAGGAGACCGGACAGACCATCATCGCCGGCATGGGCGAGCTGCACCTCGAGGTCATCGTCGACCGCCTTCTACGCGAGTTCAAGGTCGAGGCCAATGTCGGCAAGCCGCAGGTCGCCTACCGCGAGACTGCCGGCAAGAGGGTCGATAACGTCGACATGAAGTTCGCCCGTCAGAGCGGTGGGCGTGGCCAGTACGGTCACGTCGTCATCAACGTTCTCCCGCAGGAGCCGGGTGCCGGCTACGAGTTCGTGAGCAAGATCGTCGGCGGCTCCATTCCCAAGGAGTACGTGCCGGCTGTCGATAAGGGCATCAAAGAGGCCATCACCTCTGGCGTTCTCGCCGGGTATCCGGTCGTCGACGTCAAGGTCGAGCTCGTAGACGGCTCGTACCACGAGGTCGACTCCTCTGAGATGGCGTTCAAGATCGCCGGTTCGATGGCGATCAAGGAGGGTCTGCGCAAGTCATCGCCCAAGTTGCTCGAGCCGATGATGGCCGTCGAGGTCGTCACACCCGAGGATTTCATGGGCGATGTGATGGGCGACCTGTCCAGCCGCCGCGGTCACATCGAGGGAATGGAGCCGCGGGGCAACTCGCAGGTCGTCCGTTCCAAGGTGCCGCTGTCGGAGATGTTCGGCTACGCGACCGACCTGCGCAGCCGCACGCAAGGGCGAGCCGCCTACTCGATGCAGTTCTCAGCATATGAGGCGGTCCCCAAGAGCGTTGCCGAGGAAATCGTCGCCAAGGTGGGCGGCACCGCAAGCTAGACAGCACGCACGTACCGAGGTATCTCGTCTCGTTTTATGACGGAGGGTAGAGCGTTGGCCAACCAGAAGATCAGGATCCGGCTCAAGGGCTACGACCACGAGATCGTCGACCAGTCGACGAAGATGATCGTGGACACGGCTCAGAAGACGGGCGCGAAGGTCTCCGGCCCGATTCCGCTGCCGACGGAGCGCAATCTGTATTGCGTCATCCGTTCGCCGCATGTGAATAAGGACAGCCGCGAGCACTTCGAGATGAGAACGCACAAGCGCCTCATCGACATCCTCGAGCCGACCCCGAAGACGGTGGATTCGCTGATGCGGCTCGACCTGCCTGCGGGCGTGGATATCGAGATCAAGCTCTAACACGTTGTCAGCCGCCGGGGAATCGACTCCCCGGTGTAGGAACGAGTGGTCCGCTGGGATGCGCCGCGCACAGGGTGCGGCAGGGAATGGCCCAAGACCGCGCGGAGAAGTGGAGAAGCACGAAATGGTACCGACGATACTGGGACGGAAGCTGGGCATGACCCAGGTCTGGACTGAGGATGACCGCCTCATTCCGGTCACCGTGATCGAGGCCGGACCCTGCGTGGTCAGCCAGATCAAGACCGTCAAGAAGGACGGCTATGGCGCCGCACAGATCGCGTTCGGCGACATCAAGGAGTCCAAGGTCAACAAGCCCATGAAGGGGCACTTCGACAAGGCGGGCGTCGATCCCAAGCGCCACCTCGCCGAGATTCGCCTGGATGAAGGCGACAAGATCAAGCTCGGCCAGATGCTCACGGTCGAGATGTTCGAGGCGGGCCAGGACGTACACGTCACCGGGGTCAGCAAGGGTAAGGGCTTCCAGGGCGTCATGAAGCGTCACAACTTCAGCGGTGGTCCCGGCGGTCATGGATCGCATTTCCATCGCGCTCCGGGCTCCATCGGCATGTGCGCCACACCGGCACGCGTTCTGCGTGGTTCCCGCATGGCCGGCCACATGGGCAGCGAGACCGTCACCGTCCGCAATCTGGAGATCATGAAGGTCGATTCCGAGCAGAACCTGCTCATCGTCAAGGGCGCCGTACCCGGTGGTAAGGGTGCGCTGCTGACCGTCCGCACGGCGTAGTCCGTACGGCAGAGCGCATCAGACACCGAGAGCGTATCGAGGAGTAAGAGGAAGATGGCAACAATCGATATCAAGGACACGACTGGGGCGAAGGTGGGTACGACCGACCTCGCGGACAGCGTCTTCGGGGTTGACCCCCACATGTTCGCCGTGCATCAGGTGGTTCGCAGCCAGCTTGCGGGTCGCCGCGCAGGCACTCACTCGACCAAGGGTCGCAGCGACGTGTCCGGCGGAGGCGCCAAGCCGTGGCGGCAGAAGGGGACAGGTCGTGCCCGCCAGGGTACGATTCGCGCCCCCCAGTGGCGCGGTGGCGGCGTGGTCTTCGGACCGAACCCGCGCAGCTATGGCTTCAAGGTTCCGAACAAGGTGGTCAAGCTGGCTATGCGCAGCGTGCTGTCGGCCAAGACCGCCGAGGGCAACCTGCACGTGATCGACGGATTCGGTTTTGAGGCGCCGTCGACGTCGCGTGCGGCCCGCATCTTGAAGGACTTCGGCATCGACGGCCGCGTGACGGTTGTCGTCGAGAACGACGACATCAATGCACTGCTGTCCTTTCGCAACATCGAGAAGGTCTGTGTGATCACCGCCTCGGAGGCGAACACGTACGACCTCGTGAACAACAACGCAGTTCTGTTCGCCAAGCCGGCTCTCGGCTGGCTTGAGGGGGTGCTGGTGTAATGGCCGACGCTCGCGACATCATCGTCCGCCCGATCGTCTCGGAGAAGTCGTTCGACATGATCGAGCACGGGCGCTACACGTTCGAAGTGGCAAAGAGCTCCTCTAAGCCGCAGATCGCTGCCGCGATCGAGGAGATCTTCTCGGTGAAGGTGACCAAGGTGAATACCATGAACGTCATGGGTAAGCCCAGGCGTCTCCGTCATTCGAAAGGCAAGACCCGTTCGTGGAAGAAGGCGGTCGTCACCCTGAAGCAGGGCGATTCGATCGAGATATTCGAAGGCAGGTAGAAGGCCGGGTGTACTCCGGCTTGACTGGTGTCGCGGCCACGCAATGGAGCCGCCCGGCACCGTGGTAGTCCGGCGTCGGACTCGCTGTAGATGGTGAGAGCCCTCTAGTCCCAGGCGAGGCCGGCAATCGGAAGGAGAAATGATGGGACTTAAGAAGTACAAACCGACAAGCCCGGGTCGCCGGTTCCAGTCCGTATCGGACTTCGCCGAGATCACGAAATCGGTGCCCGAGAAGTCGTTGCTCGAACCGCTGCACAAGACCGGCGGGCGAAACAACAACGGCCGCATCACGACGCGCCACCAGGGTGGTGGCCACAAGCGCCGCTATCGCAAGATCGACTTCAAGCGCAACAAGGACGTCGTCCCCGCCAAGGTCGCGGCCATCGAGTACGACCCGAACCGCTCGGCTCGTATCGCATTGCTGCACTACCTTGATGGCGAGAAGCGCTACATCCTGGCGCCCAAGGGCCTTGAGGTCGGGGCTATGGTCACGAGCGGTATCGGCTCGGACATCAAACCCGGCAACGCGCTTGAGCTCAAGGACATCCCGACCGGCACCGTGGTTCACGCGGTCGAGCTTCAGCCCGGCAAGGGTGCTGCGCTTGCCCGTTCGGCGGGCACCTCGATCCAGCTTATGGGCAAGGAGGGCGGCTACGCGATCCTGCGTATGCCCTCTTCCGAGATGCGCCGCGTGCTGGTCACCTGTCGCGCGACCGTCGGCGAAGTGGGCAACTCGGACCATGGCAATATCTCGATCGGCAAGGCCGGTCGAAACCGCTGGAAGGGCGTCCGCCCGACCGTTCGCGGTACCGCGATGAACCCCGTCGACCACCCTCATGGTGGTGGCGAGGGCAAGAACAAGACCGCCGGCCGTCATCCCGTCTCGCCGTGGGGCGTGCCCACCAAGGGCCACCGCACGCGCAAGAAGGGCAAGGCCTCGGACCGCCTGATCATCCGCCGCCGCAAGAAGTAGTGGCAGGGCAAGGGAGCTGAGAGCAGAGTCATGAGCAGAAGCCTCAAGAAAGGGCCGTTCATCCAGTCGCGTCTCCTCGAGCGCATCCAGAAGATGAACGAGGCCGGCGAGAAGAGAGTCGTCAAGACGTGGTCGCGTTCCTCGACCATCTTCCCGGAGATGGTCGGTCACACGATCGCGGTCCACGACGGCCGCAAGCACGTTCCGGTGTACGTTACCGAGTCGATGGTCGGCCACAAGCTCGGCGAGTTCTCGCCGACGCGTACGTTCCGTGGCCACGCGGCCGACAAGAAGGGCAAGAGGTAGAGATGGAAGCCAGAGCAGTCGCACGTTACGTGCGCGTGAGCCCTCGAAAGGCTCGCCTTGTGGTCGATCTGATTCGCGGCAAGTCCGTCGATGAGGCTTCGGCCATACTCAAGTTCACACCTCGCGCCGCTGCGGAGATTGTGGAGAAAGTGCTCCGCAGTGCCGTTGCGAACGCGGAGAAGAACCTCAAGATCAAGTCGGATACCCTGATCGTCTCGACCACGTTCGTGGACGAGGGACCGACGCTCAAGAGGATCCGGCCGCGAGCACAGGGTCGGGCATTCCGTATCGACAAGCGCACCAGCCATATCACGGTCGTCGTCAAGCAGCGAGAGGAGGCGTAAGCGCGCATGGGTCAGAAGGTCTATCCTGTCGGGCTCCGTCTCGGCATCACAGAGAACTGGCGTTCCCGTTGGTATCAGGGCAAGGGCTACGCCGAGACGCTTGCGTCTGATCTCAAGATTCGTAAGTACCTGCTCGATCGCTTGCGCCGCGCGGCAATCTCTCGCGTGGATATCGAGCGCAAGGGCGACAAGACGGTCGTCGAGCTGTGGACCGCGCGTCCCGGCATCGTGATCGGCAAGAAGGGCTCCGAAGTAGATGCGCTCCGCAAGGATCTCGAGGCGATGACCGGCGGCTCGGTCGCGGTCAACATCCTGGAGATCAAGCGGCCGGAACTCGATGCCACGCTGGTGGCCCAGAGCGTCGGCGAGCAGCTTGTTGGTCGTGTCGCATTCCGCCGCGCTATGCGCAAGGCGGTCGCCTCGGCGATGAAGAGTGGCGCCCTGGGTATTCGTATCCAGTGTTCCGGTCGACTCGGCGGTGCGGAGATGGGTCGCCGCGAGTGGTACCGCGAGGGCCGTGTGCCGCTGCACACGCTGCGCGCGAAGATCGACTACGGCACGTCCGAGGCGCGCACGACCATGGGCGCCATCGGGATCAAGGTCTGGATATACCGCGGCGAGATCCTGCCGGGTCAGCCAATTCCGACCCCGGCCGACGACCGCGAGCGTCCCTCGCGCGGCCGCCGCAACGATGGTGGAGGGAGAAGGTAAATGCTTCTGCCTAAGCGAGTGAAGCATCGCAAAGTACAGCGCGGTTCGCGCAAGGGCATGGCAAAGGGTGGTACCGAGGTCAATTTCGGTGAGTACGGCATCAAGGCCCTTGAGGCCGGCTGGATCACGAACCGGCAGATCGAGGCCGCTCGTATTGCGATGACCCGTTACATGAAGCGTGGCGGAAAGGTCTGGATCAACATCTTCCCGGACAAGCCCGTCACCCAGAAGCCGGCCGAGACCCGAATGGGTTCCGGAAAGGGCAACCCCGAGAAGTGGGTCGCCGTGGTCAAGCCCGGTCGTGTCATGTTCGAGTTGGCAGGTGTGTCCGAGGAAGTGGCCAAGGAGGCCATCCGACTCGCGATTCACAAGCTGCCCATCAAGTGCAAACTGGTTTCCAGGGCTGATATCGGCGGTGAGGCATAAATGAAGGCGAGTGAGATCCGCGAGATGGCGGACACTGAGATCGCTGGCGGGCTGAAGGACGCGCGTGACGAACTGTTCAAGCTGCGTTTCCGGCTTGCTACCGGTCAACTGGACAATCCGGGTCAGATCAAGGCCGTCAAGAAGAATATCGCGCGCTTGCACACCGAGCTGCGCGCACGCGAGCTGCGCGCCGAGCGCGACGCGGCCGCATCGTAGGCGACGGTGGAGGAAGTAGAAGTGACTGAAGAGCGCAATAGCCGGAAGATCCGCCAGGGCATGGTGGTTTCTGCAGCCGGCGAAAAGACATGTGTGGTTCTGGTCGAAGACCGGAAGCGGCATCCGCTGTACGGCAAGATGATGACGCACAGCACCAAGTTCCACGCGCACGACGAGAACAACGAGTGCGGTGTCGGTGACACCGTCACGATCATGGAGACCCGCCCGCTTTCGAAACTGAAGCGGTGGCGCCTCCTGGAGATTCTCGAGAAGGCAAAGTAGGTCTGCGAGTCCTCATGTGCGCTCCGCCCGGCCGGCGGCCGCACCTCTGAGAGGTTCGTTTCTGTATCGGAGGAAGAGATGATCCAGGCTGAGACACGGCTAAAGGTCGCCGACAACTCGGGTGCTCGCAAGGTCGCGTGCATCAAGGTTCTTGGTGGATCGAAGCGCCGGTACGCGTACGTTGGCGATGTCATCGTATGCGCCGTCAAGGAGGCGATCCCGAACGGGGCCGTCAAGAAGGGTGACGTCATCAGGGCTGTCGTCGTTCGCACCAAGAAAGAGGTCCGGCGTTCGGACGGCAGCTACATCAAGTTCGATGAAAACGCCGCCGTTGTTATCGATGCTCAGGGAAACCCGAGGGGCACGCGCATCTTCGGCCCGGTCGCACGTGAGTTGCGCGATCGTCGCTACATGAAGATCGTCTCGTTGGCCCCCGAGGTCCTTTAGGAGGCACCAACATGGCGAGTTCTATGTCTATACGCAAGGGCGACAAGGTTCGGGTCATCGCTGGCAAGGACAAGGGCAAGGAGTCCCGGGTCCTGCGCGCGTTTCCTGAGAAGCAGCGCCTGGTCGTCGAGTACGTCAACATGATCAAGAAGCACCAGCGGCCAAGCCAGCGTCAGCCGCAGGGCGGGATCCTCGAGGTCGAGGGCACCATCCACGTGAGCAACGTCATGCTGCTCTGCCCCAGCTGCGGGCAGGCGTCGCGTCTCGCTCGTCGTCGTGAGGGCGGCCAGCGCGTACGTGTGTGTAAGAAGTGCGGGAACGATATCGACAAGTAGCCGTCCGCTCAGGGACGGAAAGTCGCGTCGGGTCGGAAATCCGACGTGCGAGAACAGCAATTGGAGGTAGGACCGAATGGCCGTCCGATTCAAAGAGAAGTACAGAGGCGAGGCCGTCCCGGCGCTCATGGAGCGCTTCCAGTACGGCAACATCAACCAGGTTCCGCGGCTTGAGAAGATCGTCGTGAACATGGGTGTGGGCGAGGCCTCGCAAGATGCGAAGCAGCTCGATGCCGCGATGGCCGACATCGCCCTCGTGACGGGGCAGAAGCCAATGGTGGCGCGCGCCAAGAAGTCCATCGCAGGCTTCAAGCTTCGGCAGGGAATGCCCATCGGGGCGAAGGTAACCCTCCGCGGCGATCGCATGTGGGAGTTCTTCGATCGCCTGATCACGACCGCGATTCCGCGCATCCGTGACTTCCGCGGTCTGAAGGTCACCTCGTTCGACGGTCGCGGCAACTACTCGATGGGCGTCACCGAGCAGCTCATCTTCCCGGAAGTCGACTACGACAAGGTCGATCGCACCCGGGGCATGGACATCACGTTCGTTACTTCGGCAAAGACCGACGAGGAAGCGAAGGCCTTGCTCGAGGCTTTTCAGTTCCCGTTCAAGCGGTAGATATAAGACGCCACGAACGGCGTCTTGCTAAGGAGGTTTCAAGTGGCCAAGAAGTCGATGATCGCCAAGGCCAATCGCACGCCCAAGTTCAGCGTGCGGGCTGTCAACCGATGCAATCGGTGCGGTCGCCCACGCGCCTACTACAGGCAGTTCGGTCTGTGCCGGATCTGCGTGCGCGAGCTGGCGAGCCGCGGCGAGCTTCCCGGTGTCCGCAAGGCAAGCTGGTAGACGGGACGACCGGTGAAGACCCTTCCCGGCAGGCATTCGCGCCACGGGCGCGCGTGAACCGCACGGGTAAGGAATCATCTCGAACCATAGGAGGACAAGCGACATGAGCATGACAGACCCCATCGCCGATATGCTTACGCGTGTTCGCAATGCGAACTCCGCGTTCAAGCCCACGGCGAGCATCCCTTCATCGAGGAAGCTGGTGGAGATCGCCCGCATCATGAAGGAAGAGGGATACATCGAGGAGTACGTAGTGGTTCCTGCCGAGCCGCAGGCCACGCTCGAGGTCACCCTCAAGTACGGCCCGAAGAAGCAGCGCACGATCACGGGCATTCGCCGGATAAGCAAGCCCGGCCTGCGCGTCTACGCGAAGAAGGACGAGCTACCGCGAGTTCTCGGCGGTCTCGGTATCGCGGTCATCTCAACGTCGTCCGGTGTGATGACCGACCGAGCGGCGCGCAAGTCTGGCGTCGGCGGCGAAGTCATCGCCTACATCTGGTAACCGGACAGGACTGAAGGAAAGGAGCGAACAGCCGTGTCTCGAATCGGCAAGCAGCCCATCCCGGTCCCGTCCGGGGTCGAGGTGAAGATCGACGGCTCGAATGTCAGCGTCAAGGGTCCCAGGGGCGAGCTGGCACAGAGCTTCAATGAAGACATGATGATCGTGCTCGACGATGGTGTGATCACCGTGAGCCGTCCGAGTGACGCTCGCGCTCACCGTTCACTGCACGGGCTCACCCGAACGCTCGTGTCCAACATGGTCACGGGAGTCTCACAGGGCTACCACAAGAACCTCGAGATCGTCGGCGTGGGATACCGTGCCGCGATGAACGGGAAGACGCTTGAGCTGCAGCTCGGCTTCTCGCATCCGGTCATCATCGAGGCCGAAGCCGGGATTGAGTTCGAGGTGCCCGCCCAGACTCGTATCACGGTCAAGGGTATCGACAAGCAGCGCGTAGGCCAGGTCGCAGCCGAGATACGTGGGTGGCGTCCGCCTGAGCCCTACAAGGGCAAGGGTGTCCGGTATGAGGGCGAGCACGTGCGCCGCAAGCTCGGCAAGACCGCCAAGTAGCAAGTTGACCGGCGAGCGAGCCGGCTGATTCTGAGGAGTGTAGTGACGGCATGGATAGGCTGAAGATCAAGAGAGCCGGCCTCGCCAGGCGCAAGACGCGTGTGCGCGGCAAGGTGAGCGGAACCGCCGAGCGCCCGCGCTTGTGCGTGACTCGTACGGGCATGCACATCTACGCGCAGCTCGTCGACGATATCAGTGGCGCTACGCTGGTGGCTGCTGCGAGCATCGATTCGGAGATGCGCGCTGCGCTGTCATACGGCGGCAACAAAGAGGCGGCCAAAGCGGTCGGAGAGGCCGTTGGGCGCCGGGCAATCGAGAAGGGCATCACCGAGGTGGTCTTCGATCGCAGCGGTCGTCTGTATCACGGTCGCGTGAAGGCTCTCGCTGATGGCGCTCGCAGCGCCGGACTCAAGTTCTAGGGAGGAGCGTTAATGGCGCGCAGAGAAGCTCCGGTCTCGGAGCTCCAGGAAAAGGTCGTATACATCAACCGCGTTTCGAAGGTCGTCAAGGGCGGCCGACGCTTCGCTCTGACCGCCCTGGTCGTCGTCGGTGACGGCGCGGGCAACGTCGGCGTGGGCATGGGCAAGTCCCAGGAAGTGCCTATCGCGATCAAGAAGGGCATCGAGGACGCCAAGAAGAACATGTTCAAGGTGCCGCTTCTCGACGGAACCATCCCTCACCCCATCACGGGTGAGTTCGGCGCAGGCAAGGTCCTGCTCAAGCCCGCGTCTCCCGGTACCGGTATCATCGCCGGCGGACCTGTGCGTCCGCTGCTTGAACTCGCGGGCATCCGCGATGTCTTGAGCAAGTCGCTCGGCTCCGATAACGCTCTCAACATGGTCAAAGCAGCCGCTGAGGGCCTCAAGTCGCTTTCGAGCCCCGAGGAAGTCGCGCGTCGTCGCGGCAAGACCGTGGGCCAGATCTACGGTTGGGAGGCGTAAGCCGCATGTCAGGCAAGCTCAGGATCACCCAGATTCGTAGCACGATCGGCCAGAAGCGCGATCAGGGGGCGACGGTCCGTGCCCTTGGACTCAAGCGCATCAGGCATACCGTTGAGCAGGAAGACAACCCTGTGATCAGGGGGATGGTCTTCAAGGTTCAGCACCTCGTCAAGGTCGAAGAGGTATAGTCTTCAACGGGCCGACACCGTGTCGGCCCGTCTCGCGTCCCGAGGGACGCTTCTATCGAGTCAGTCGGCGGCGAGCGGCCGACGGCGGCGGGGAGACCTGCCGACAAGCGAACGAAGGAGATAGCGAATCATGCAGGTACACGATCTGTTCCCGGCTCCGGGTTCCCGGAAGTCGGCCAAGCGCGTCGGCCGCGGCAACGGTAGCGGCCACGGCTCCACCGCCGGCCGCGGCGACAAAGGCCAGAACTCGCGTTCGGGCGGCGGCAAGGGTCCGGGCTTCGAGGGCGGTCAGAACCCCCTGGCCATGCGCCTCCCGAAGCTGCCCGGCTTCAAGAATCCCTTCCGGGTCGAGTACGCGGTCGTCAACGTCTCACGCCTTGTCGAGAAGTTCTCCGCCGGCGAGACCGTCGATGTCGACGCCCTGTACGCCAAGGGCGTGATCAAGTCGAAGACCGCACCGGTCAAGATCCTGGGTGACGGCGACATCGCCATAGCTCTCAGGGTCAAGGCCGACAAGATCTCGGGCTCGGCTCGCGCGAAGATCGAGGCTGCCGGAGGGACGGTCGAGGCACCGTGATCTCAGCCATAGCCAATGCGTTCCGCATCCCGGAACTGCGCAGGAAGATCATCTTCACGCTGATCATCATCGGGCTCTACCGGATCGGAGCGCACATTCCGGTACCGGGAATCGATGTCAACGCAGTTGCGGCTCTTATCGAGGGTCAGGCGACCCTCGGTCTTCTCGATCTGTTCTCGGGTGGCGCCCTTTCGCAGTTCGCGGTGTTCTCTCTGGGCATCATGCCCTACATCACGTCGTCGATCATCATGCAGCTGCTCCAGGGCGTCGTCCCGATACTCGAGCGCTGGTCCAAAGAGGGCGAGACGGGTCAGCGGAAGATCACTCAGTGGACGCGCTATCTGACCCTGGCGATCGCGCTGCTGAACTCGATCGGTCTGCTCACGGTGTTCCGAGAGGCGCTTGCGGGAATCGCAGGATTCGACTGGATCACGAACGTCGTGATCGTGATCACTCTGATCGCAGGTACGGCGCTCATCATGTGGATGGGCGAACTCATCACCCAGCGTGGCGTGGGGAACGGTATGTCCCTGCTGATCTTCGCCAGCATCGTTTCCGGCTTCCCGGCTGCCATGTGGCAGTCGATGCGGGTCGGTAACTACGTGATGTCGGGCGTCATGCTGGTGCTGTTCGTCGGGGTCGTCGCTGCGGTCGTCACCATGGAGCGCGGACAGCGGCGTATTCCGGTGCAGTACGCGAAGCGCGTCGTCGGCCGCAAGGTCTATGGTGGCGCAGGGACGTATATCCCCCTCAAGGTCAACGGGGCGGGCGTCATTCCGATCATCTTCGCGTCGGCACTGCTCTTCTTCCCGGCGCAGCTGGCGACCCTCACCGGTGTCGCCTGGCTTCAGCAGGTCGGCAATGCCCTGTCATCGGGCTGGTTGTACTACGCGGTGTACGGCGTCCTCGTGGTGTTCTTCTCGTACTTCTACACGGCCCTCGTGTTCAACCCCATCGATCTCGCGGACAACCTCCGCAAGAACGGGGGATTCGTTCCCGGCGTACGTCCGGGTCAGGCCACGGTCACGTACATCGAGAACATCATGAACAGGGTCACGCTTCCCGGTGCGCTGTTCCTCGCCGCGATAGCCATCGCTCCGACGATGCTGTTCCGCCTGACCGACGTGACGATCCTCGAGCAGTTCGGTGGAACATCGATCCTCATCATGGTCGGTGTGGCGCTCGAGACCATGACCCAGCTGGAGAGCCAGCTCAAGATGCGCCACTACGACGGCTTCTTCAAATAGCACGAACAGACAACAGGGGTGGGAGGTTCGATGAACATCGTTCTCTTGGGCGCGCCCGGCGCCGGCAAAGGAACACAGGCTGCGAAGATGATCGAAGCGTGGGGCCTACCGCATGTCTCCACCGGGGATATCCTGCGCAAGGCGGTCGCCGACGGCACGCCGCTCGGCGTCGAGGCCAAGCGCTACATGGACGCCGGTGAACTCGTGCCCGACGTGGTGGTCATCGGTCTCGTGAAGTCCCGGATATCTCAGCCCGACGCATCCGGGGGGTTCATCTTGGATGGGTTCCCGCGAACCGACGGTCAGGCTCGAGCGCTCGATCGTGAGTTGAACGAGATGGGCACGTCCATCGACTCGGTGGTCAACATCGACGTGGATCGCGCGGTCATCGTAGACCGGCTCACCTCGCGTCGGACGTGCAAGGCCTGCAAACGAATCACCAGCGCGGCGGAGGGCGGCACGTGTGCGTCCTGCGGCGGTGAGCTCTTTCAGCGCGACGACGATACGGTAGAGACGGTCACGAACCGGCTTTCGGTGTACGATCGCTCGACGAAGCCGCTCATCGACTACTACACAGGTAAGGGTCTGCTCAAGACCATCGACGGTGACCGCCCGGTCGACACGGTCTTCGCCGACGTGCGAGCGGTGCTCGGGAAGTAAGCACGGCGACGTGATCATCACCAAGTCCGCTGCCGAGATCGAGATCATGCGCGAGGCCGGGCGCGTCAGCGCCCGGGCCCTGCGATTGGTGGGCGAAGCGGCACGAGTCGGTGCGACCACGGCCGAACTCGATGAGATTGCCGAGGAAGCCATCAGGGCCGGGGGTGGTGTCCCGGCGTTCAAGGGCTACCACGGTTACCCGGCTACCATCTGTGCATCTCTCAACAGCGAAGTCGTACACGGTATCCCCTCGGCAACCAGGGTTCTTTCAGTGGGCGATGTGCTCTCGGTCGATGTCGGTGCGATCGTCGACGGCTATTACGGTGACAACGCGGCGACCTTTGCGGTTGGGGCGGTGTCCGAGGAGGCGACGAGGCTCCTGGACGTCTCTCGTCGCTCTCTGCAGGCGGGCATAGCCCAGGCGGTGCCGGGGCAGCGGTTGTACGATATCTCGCACGCCGTCCAGACGGTCGCTGAGGCCGGTGGATTCGCGGTCGTCAAGGAGTACGTGGGCCATGGTATCGGCCGCAGCATGCACGAAGAGCCGCAGATACCGAACTACGGTCCGGCAGGGAAGGGTCCTCTGCTCAAGCAGGGGATGGTCCTCGCCATCGAGCCGATGATCAATGCCGGTGCCGCGGCCGTGCGTTCGCTCGATGATGGTTGGACCGTCGAGACGGTCGACGGGTCGCTTTCGGCGCACTTCGAGCACACGATCGCGATAGGTGCCGACGGGCCTTTGATACTCACTCTTGAATGAGTGTGGTTTTGCTCCTGGACGCAGGGTACATGCATAGGTATACTGTCCATTTGCGGCTCAAAGCCCCGAACAGGGAGAACGCATCAGTTGGGTAAGCGTGAAGACTCTATAGAGATGGAAGGTACGGTCAGCGAGCCTTTGCCGAACGCCATGTTCCGTGTGGAGCTCGACAATGGTCACAAGGTGCTGGCCCATATCTCCGGCAAGATGCGTATGCACTACATCCGGATTCTCCCCGGCGACAGGGTCGTCGTCGAGCTCTCGCCGTACGACCTGGCTCGCGGGAGAATCACGTATCGCTACAAGTAAGTATCTGTTGGAAGAGGGCTAGTGGACACGCCCGGCGGCGTGTTTGCGGCTCCGTAGACATCGAAGAACCGCGCCTGCGGCTGGGCGTGCAGATAGATGCTCTAACGCCGAAAGGGAGAACGATGAAGGTACGTCCTTCGGTAAAGAAGATGTGCGATAAGTGCAAGATCATTCGCCGTCATGGTCGGGTACTCGTGATCTGCGAGAATCCGCGCCATAAACAACGGCAGGGTTAGGAGGGATCCGGGAGTGGCCCGAATCGCAGGTGTGGACCTTCCTCGCGAGAAGCGCGTGGAGATCGGTCTGACCTACATCTACGGCGTAGGTCTTACGACCAGCCAGAAGATTCTGCGCGAAAGCGGAATCGATCCCGATACTCGTGTGCGTAATCTCACCGAGGAAGAGGTCGTCCGACTTCGCGAGTTCATCGACCGCAATCTGCGGGTCGAAGGTGACCTCCGCCGTGAGGTCAGCCAGAACATCAAGCGGCTGATGGAGATCGGCTGCTATCGCGGCCTACGTCACCGTCGTGGGCTGCCGGTGCGCGGACAGAGGACGCACACCAACGCCCGTACCCGCAAGGGTCCGAGGCGTCAGATCGGCGCAAAGAAGAAGGGCAAGTAAGTCATGGCAACTAAGAAGAAGACTGCCAAGACCCGCGTGCGTCGGTCAGAGCGCAAGAACATCGCCGTGGGTCAGGCGCATATCAAGTCAACGTTCAACAACACCATCGTCAGCATCACGGATCCCACGGGCAACGTGATCGCATGGCAGTCCGCCGGCACGGTCGGGTTCAAGGGCTCTCGTAAGTCCACCCCGTTCGCTGCGCAGATGGCTGCCGAAGCATGCGCCAAGGCTGCGATGGAGCACGGCATGCGCAAGGTGTCCGTGTTCGTGAAGGGTCCCGGTTCCGGTCGCGAGACGGCTATCCGCTCGCTTCAGGCAGCCGGCCTGGAGATCGCAAGTATCCAGGACATGACCCCTGTCCCGCACAACGGTTGCCGGCCGCGCAAGCGCCGCCGCGTGTAACTCAGGAGGATCAGAAGAATGGCACGTTATACCGGGGCGGACTGCCGACTTTGTCGCCGCGAAGGTGTGAAGCTGTTCCTCAAGGGCGATCGGTGCTACAGCGATAAGTGCGGCGTGGAACGCCGACCTTACGCACCGGGTCAGGCGGGCAAGAAGCGCCCGCGCGACTCGGAGTACCGGGTTCAGCTCCGCGAGAAACAGAAGACCAAGAGGATGTACGGCCTACTCGAGAAGCAGTTCCGTAGCTACTACGAGTTCGCCAACCGTCAGGTCGGTATCACGGGCGAGAACCTTCTTCGCCTGCTCGAGAGCCGACTCGACAATGTTGTCTACAGACTCGGCTTCGCAAAATCGCGCGATGAGGCTCGTCAGGTTGTTCGCCATAATCACATCACCGTCAACGGCCGCAGGGTCAACATCCCGTCGTACCGGGTTCGTCCGGGCGACACGGTCGCCGTCGGTGTGAAATCGAAGGACCTGCTCGTTATCAAGACCTCGCTCATCTCCTCGGAGAAGGTCGAGGTCCCGGGTTGGCTCGAGGTCGACATCGAGAAGCTGTCCGGCAAAGTGCTGTCCCTGCCCGAGCGCGACCAGATCGATGCTCCCGTCCGCGAGCAGCTCATCGTCGAGCTGTACTCGAAATAGGACGCTCGGACAAGCCAAGGAGGCTTAAGAAGTGACAGAGTTTATGAGACCGCAGGTGACTGTAGAGCAGGTAGACGAGCGCGTTGCGCGTTACATCGTCGAGCCTCTCGAGCGTGGCTTCGGTTATACGCTCGGCAACTGCATGCGCCGCGTGCTCCTGTCTTCGCTGCAGGGCGCGGCGGCCACCTCGGTACGTATCGAGGGCGTCCACCATGAGTTCGGCTCGATTGAGGGAGTCCGCGAGGACGTCACCGATATCGTGCTGAACGTCAAGTCGTTGGTGTTCCGCGAGACCGGGATAGGCGCAGGCGACGCAGTTGCCACGCTGAACGCTTCCGGAGCGGGCGATGTGACCGGCGCGGACCTCAAGGTTCCCGCCGAGTTCGAGCTCGTGAACCCGGATCATCTCATCGCGCACCTCAACAAGGGTGCCCGGCTTGAGATGAGTATCCGTATCGGCGTCGGGCGTGGCTACGTGTCCTCGGACCGCAACAAGCGGCCCGAGGATCCGATCGGTGTCATCACGGTCGACTCCCTGTTCTCGCCTGTCGTGCGTTGCACGTACGTCGTCGAGAACACCCGTGTCGGTCAGCGTACCGACTACGACAAGCTCATCCTCGAAGTCGAGACGAGCGGTGCCATCGATCCGGGCGACGCGGTCGCACGTGCCGGTCGCATCATCGACGAGCACATGATGGTATTCACCGAGCAGGCCGTCACAGGGCTGCCCGAGGATGGCATCTTCGCTGCTCCCGCCGATGAGGGCGAGAGCATGCTTGAAACTCCCATCGAGGAGCTCGATCTGTCGGTCCGTTCGTACAATTGCCTCAAGCGCCAGGGTGTGAACACCATCGGTCAGCTGACCGAGTGCTCGGAGCAGGACCTGCTCAACATCCGGAACTTCGGGGCGAAGTCGATTGAAGAGGTCAAGGACAAGCTCCAGAGCATGGGCTTGGGCCTGAAGGCTTAGTAGGAGAGCGCTTACCATGAGACACCTCAAGAAGGGCCGCAAGCTTGGCACGGACGCTAGCCACACCAGGGCTATGCTCCGCAGTCTCGCCATCGCCCTGTTCACCAACGAGCGAATGAAGACCACCGAGGCCCGCGCCAAGGAGGTCCGCTCCCTCGTGGACAAGATCATCACCTGGGCCAAGAAGGGCGACGTGCATTCGCGCCGCCTCGCCATGGCCGAGATCGGTGATAAGGCACTCGTCCACAAGATCTTCGCCGACATCGCTCCTCGCTTCGAGGATCGACCCGGCGGCTACACCCGCATCCTCAAGCTCGGCCCCCGCAAGGGCGACGCCGCGCCGATGGTCATCATGGAGCTTGTCGACTAGACGGGCCCCAGGGGTCGCCATGCCGTGAATCGGCTTTGCGCCCCAGGCTGACTTGAAAGAGGGCCTCGCAGTTCATGCGGGGCCCTCTTGGTTCGGGACAGGGTTCTTCGGCGGTCGGTAACCGGAATCTGATTGGGTTGGGCACCGTGGCGATTCGGTTCGAGGCGGTTCATTTCACATATCCCGGCGCGTCGAAGGCGGCTCTCCGCGGCCTTTCGCTCTCGTTGGCATCCGGCGAACTCCTTGCGGTGGTCGGACCGAACGGCTCCGGCAAGTCCACGGTGGCGGCGCTCGCCAACGGGCTCCGTGTTCCCGGTGAAGGCAGGGTCGTCGTCGACGGACTGTGCACCTCGGAGCCGGCGAGTGTGTGGGACATCAGGGCCCGCGTCGGTCTGGCCATGCAGAACCCCGACAATCAGATCGTCGGCACTGTTGTCGAAGACGATGTCGCCTTCGGTCCCGAGAATCTCGGGGTACCACGCGGCGAGATCCGGGATCGAGTCGATCGTGCGCTCAAGACGGTCGGTTTGACGGGGGAAGGGCGGCGGGAGCCTCATCTGCTGTCCGGTGGACAGAAGCAGCGGCTTGCCATCGCCGGGGCGCTCGCGATGTCCCCTGCGTACCTCGTTCTCGACGAACCCACCGCCATGCTCGATACGACCGGCCGGGCCGACGTTCTCGCGGTCCTTGACCGGCTCCGGGACACCGGCGTCGGAATCATGCACATCACGCACCACCTCGCCGATGTCGCAGCAGCGGACAGGGTGATCGTGCTGAAGGGTGGGGAGATCGCCTTCCTCGGATCGCCGGCACAGCTCATGGCAGATGCGGCTCGGCTCGAGGGATTCGGACTCGTGCTTCCGCCCGTCGGACTTCTGGCTTCGCGCCTGCGCGCCCTGGGAGCCGAGGTGCCCGCTACCGCTCTGAGCGCTGAGGCGATCATGGAGTCGCTATGGCGCTGATCCTGCAGGGTGTCGGATACACCTACGCGTCCGGGATGGCATTCGCGCAAGAGGCGCTGTCCGGCGTCGATCTCGTGCTTTCGCCGGGCAGACTCACGCTCGTTCTGGGGCCGACCGGGTCGGGCAAGTCGACCTTGCTTCGGATCGCCGCGGGGCTCATCGCGCCCGGAACAGGTGCGGTCACGCTGGATGGCGCTGCCGTCAGGAGCTCCGAGGCCCGTTCTGCCGGAGGGGTCGGGTTGGTGTTCCAGTCCCCGGAGTCCCAGCTGTTCGCCGATACCGTTCTCGACGACGTGGCGTTCGGTCCGCGCAACCAGGGCCTCGATTCTCGGAGCGCGCTCAACGTGGCGAGCTCGGCGCTCGTTTCCGTGGGACTCGACCCCGACACCTTTGGCGGCCGCTCGCCGTTCACTCTCTCGGGAGGCGAGGCGCGCCGCGCGGCGCTTGCGGGCGTGCTGGCCATGCGGCCGTCCTATCTGCTGCTCGACGAGCCGACGTCGGGGCTCGACGCGGCAGGCAGGACCTCGGTGATGCAGGCCATCGAGGCGATTCGCAGCACCACCGCTCTCGCAATCGTCACCCATGATGCCGAGGAGTTCCTGACCTCGGCCGAGAGCGTCCTCATCCTCGACGGTGGCCGCCCCGCGTTCTCCGGCCCGACCGCGTCGCTGGTGGCCGACCCCGCGCCGCTCGCACGCGCCGGACTGCGGGCTCCCGATGTGCTGCGAGCGCAGCTCCTGGCACGGGATGCAGGAGCCATTCTGCCGGAGCTCACGCTCGATCCCGTTCGCTGCGCAGACGCGCTGTACGCTGCCGCGCCGGGGGAGGCAGGCTCATGAGGCCTCCGATCCCGTTCGGGCAGTACGTCCCCGGCGATTCAGCGCTTCACTCGCTGGAGCCCCGGGCCAAGATGTGGCTGACAGCCTGCTACACGGGCCTACTCTTCTCGGCATCGGGCTTTGTCGGACTCGGCGTCTCGGCTGCGATCGCCGCCTTCGCGGTGCTGATCTCCGGTGTGCCCGTGCGGCTTGTCATGCGGGGCCTCAGGGCAGTGACCTTCCTGCTCATGTTCACGCTCGTCGCACACGCCATGCGCTGGAACCCGGCGACGGTCACGCTCGTTCGGATCGGCCCGCTGGGCATCGACGGACCCGGAGTTCTGACGGGCCTCTTCTTCGTCTCCCGGATCGTCCTTCTCATGATCGGCACGTCCCTCATCACTCTGACCACGTCGCCTGTCGAGCTCACGGACGGGCTCGAACGTGTCATGCGGCCGCTCGAGCGTCTGCGTGTTCCCGTGGGCGAGCTGGCGATGATGTTCACGATCGCCCTGCGGTTCATTCCCACGACCGCCGAGGAGGCCGAGAAGATCATCGTGGCGCAGATGGCCCGGGGCGCGCGCTTCGACAGCGGGAACATCTTCTCACGCGCCCGGGCATACGTTCCCGTGCTGGTTCCGCTCTTCGTCAACCTCTTCCGCAGGGCCGACGATCTCGCCTCCGCGATGGAGGCACGGTGCTATCGTGGTGGCGCCGGTCGAACCAGACTGCACGAGAGTCGACTCACGAGCGCGGATCTGGCGGTCATGTTCATCGGCGGGACGGTTATGATCGCGCTCTCGGTGGCACTGTGAACGGGAAGGGGCACATGGCTGATCACACGATCGCCCTGAGCATCTCCTACGACGGGGCGCCCTTTGCGGGCTTCGCACGTCAGCCCGGACTGGAGACCGTCCAGGGTCGACTGGAGTCGGCGCTCGCAACCGTGCTGCGCCGGGAGGTCGTGACCACCGGCGCAGGCCGCACGGACGCGGGGGTGCATGCGCGTGGGCAGGTGGTGAGCTTCGCGGCGGATGGCTCGGAGCCCGAAGCGGACATGTTCCTCCGCTCGCTGAACGGGCTTGCCGGCCCGTCAATCGCGGTCACGGAGGTGCGTAGGGCGCCGACGGGGTTCTCTGCGCGCTTCGATGCGATCGCACGGGAGTACCGTTACCGGATCGTCGCGGGTCCCGTTCCACCGGTGTTTCTTCGGCCGTACGCGTGGTGGGTGAGACCCGAGCTCGACGTGACGGCCATGGTGCAGGGCGCTACGGCGCTCACCGGGGAGCATGACTTCAAGTCGTTCTGCGTCGCGGAGTCCGCTGCGGGCCGTTCAACCGTCCGGGCCCTCGAGCCGGTGATTATCACATCGGAACACATCCTGGGCGAGGACGCCCTCGTCCTGTGCGTTCGCGGAAACGCGTTTCTGCACTCGATGGTGAGGGTGATCGCCGGCACGCTCGTCGACGTCGGTTGTGGCCGGAGACCGCCGGAGTGGGTCGGAGAGGTGCTGGCTGCCCGCGACCGATCGGCCGCAGGTCAGACGGCCCCGCCGCACGGCCTCACGCTGTGGGATGTCCGGTACGATGAGCGCTGCTGGCTCGGGTTCTGAGGGATGGACACACCCGGACGCGTGTAACTGTTGACGAGCATAGGCCTCATGGCTATAGTCAAAGGGTTCGTTTGGCCCCGTGAACGCTCACACGAACGCATCTTGACCAGTAGATGTTGGAGGATTAGTGAAGACCTACCACGCCAAGCCAGGTGAAGTCGAGCGCGAGTGGCTGCTCGTCGACGCCACTGACATGGTGCTGGGTCGACTTGCCAGCCAGATCGCTCAGATCCTGAAGGGCAAGAACAAGCCGCAGTACACTCCTCATGTCGACACCGGCGACTTCGTCGTCGTGATCAATGCCGAGAAGGTCCGCCTGACCGGTAACAAGCTGGCCGCCAAGTCGCATTTCCGTCACAGCGGCTTCCCGAGCGGTTTGAAGGAGTCCCCCGTCTCCGTGCTGCTCCAGAAGTTCCCCGAGCGCGTTCTCGAGCATGCTGTCAGAGGTATGCTCCCGAAGAACTCCCTGGGACGCGCCATGCGCAAGAAGCTCAAGGTCTACGGCGGCACCGAGCACCCGCACGAGGCTCAGAAGCCGCGTCAGATCACGCTGGAGGGCTAACGCAACATGGCTGAGAACAAAGCTGTCTACTACGGAACCGGTCGCCGCAAGACCGCCGTCGCGCGGGTTCGCCTGGTGCCGGGAACCGGCACGATCACCATCAATGGCCGCGACGCCCTGGCATACCTGGGCCGCGAGGCGCTCGTCAACTTCTGCGAGACCCCTTTCAAGGCCACCGAGACCGTCGGCCGCTTCGACGTCATCGCCAAGATGCACGGCGGCGGCATCTCCGGTCAGGCCGGCGCACTACGTCACGGCATCGCCCGAGCACTGCTTGAGGCGAGCGAGGAGTATCGCGGCGAGCTCAAGCGCGCCGGCTACCTCCGCCGCGACCCGCGTATGGTCGAGCGGAAGAAGTACGGCCTCAAGAAGGCCCGCAAGCGCCCGCAGTTCTCAAAGCGCTAGGGCTTCGAGGACACTCAGTTCGCTGGTTCCGGGACCCGCCCTCGTGGCGGGTCCCGTGTTTTTCGGAGACAGGAGAGCGATTCATGGCACGACTCTTCGGCACTGATGGGGTTAGGGGGCTCGTCAACACCGAGCTGACGCCCGAACTTGCGTTCAGACTCGGCGAGGCCGCCGGCCACTTTCTGGGCGATCGTGGCAAGGGCCGTATCATCATCGGTCGGGACACACGCCGCAGTGGCGAGATGCTCGAGGCCGCGCTCGTCGCCGGCATCTGTGCGGGGGGCGCCGACGCCCTGCTCTGCGGCATCGTGCCGACGCCTGCCATCGCCCTGCTCACCCGGCAACTCGAGTGCGACGGCGGCGTTGTGATCAGCGCCTCGCACAACCCTCCGGAGTACAACGGCGTGAAGTTCTTCAATCGCGAGGGCTTCAAGCTGCCGGATGACCTGGAAGACGAGTTCGAGGAATTCACGCATCGCGCGCGTGACTGGGACCGGCCGACCGGCTCCGGGATAGGTCGCGTCCGCCGCATTGACGATGCGCTCAAGCGGTATGTGGCTCACGCCCTCGACACGGTCGACTGCGACCTGGAGGGCCTGACAATCGCCGTGGACTGCGGACATGGGGCGGCGTCGCTTGCCACCCCGGTGGCGCTCAGGGAGCTCGGCGCCAAGGTCATCGTCATGAACTGCGAGTTTGACGGCATGGACATCAACGTTGAGTGCGGCTCGACGAATCTCGATCCGCTCAAGCAGCTCGTGGCCACGCACGAGGTGGACATGGGTATCGCGCATGACGGTGATGCCGATCGCGTTCTCGCGGTCGATGAGTCGGGCCGCGAAGTCGACGGCGATGAGATCATCGCGATCTGCGCTGAACACCTCGCCGGAGCAGGCAAACTCGAGGGAAACACCGTCGTAGGCACCGTGATGAGCAACATGGGCTTCGAGGTCGCGATGCGGCAGCGCGGCATCAACGTGATCAAGACCAAGGTCGGTGACCGCTACGTGCTCGAGCAGATGCAGTCGAGCGGCGCCGTTTTGGGTGGCGAGCAGTCGGGGCACATCATCTTCATGGAGCACAACACCACAGGGGACGGACTGGTGACGGCACTGCAGCTTGCAGCGGTGATGAAAGAGCGCGATCTGCCCTTGTCGGAGCTGCGTCAGGTCATGCGTCGGTATCCGCAGGTGCTCCACAACGTTCACGTGGCCGACAAGGCCATGCTCGCCTCGAGCAAGGCGTTGGCGCACGCGATCGATGAGGCCGAGGCCGAGCTGGGCGATACCGGCCGCGTTCTCGTTCGGGCGTCCGGCACGGAGCCGCTCGTCCGCGTCATGGCGGAGGCCGCCGACGAGAGCGTCGCAGCCGATGTGGTGGCCCGGCTGAGTGAGGTCGTGAAGGCGGAACTGGGGTAGGCTGCGGATCGGGGGTGCGGTGGTGAGCGAGTACCTGGAGATCATGGGCGTCGATGAGATCAGTGACGGCATGATGGCAGAGGTCGGGGTCGACGGACAGGCGCTGCTGGTCGCCAAGGCTGAGGGGGCCGTATACGTTGCCGACGCCCGCTGCCCTCATCTGCACGCGAATCTCACGCAGGGAACCCTCGAGGGCACGGTGGTGACCTGCCCGTTACACGGATCGCAGTTCGATCTGGTCGATGGACGCTGCCTGCGTTGGACGGAGTTCAGCGGCGTCGTCAAGACGGTGGCCGATCTCGTGAGGCACGAGCGTCCGCTGAGGGTCTACGAGACGTTGGTGCAGGACGGGAAGGTCTTCGTGGGGCCGCAGAAGCAGCCGGTGGCCGGGTAGAATCCTGCGTGTCGTTGGTCGGCCTGGGCGCCAGGTGTGGGTATGCTCAGGATTCGTTCGGGGGAGGAGTTCGTCATGCGTGCACTTGGTAGCTTCGCGCGTGGGTTGATGCTCGTAACACTGAGCTCCGCGCTGACGCTCGCTGTGATCATCCAGATTCGCCCGTGGGAACGGAGTGATCCCGCTGAGACGTCTCTTGTGCTCAGCTCCGAGACTCCCGTGCGTCACGAATGGCGCGATCCGGCCGGACGCGTGGTGGGCGCCTACGCCACGACGCTGTTCGAGTACACGGATGTCGGAGCCCGGCTCTCCCGGCTCGAGCGCGACAACGAGGACATCAGTCTGATGTTGTACTGGTTGGCGACAGATGCCGAGATGCGTGGCCATATGATCCGCCACGACATGAGTGCGGCGCGCCTCGACGCCATCGCAGCGCGCTTCGGGCCGGATGCTTCCGGCGCGGAGGAGTTCCTCGCCTTCACCGAGGAGTAGTCGCGGCCGTAACCTCCCTGACACCCGGCCAAGACCCCCTGCTGCTATACTTGCGCACAGCGCAATCCACAGTGAGGGGGTCTTGCCATAGAGCCTAGTCGCACCACGAAGCGCCCGGACTGGTCAGCGCGAAAGCACTGATCAGTCGACGAGGAGAGAGCTTATCGAAGCATTCGGCGGATGGCTCTCCGGCCCGACCGGGGTCGTGACGTCACCGACAAAGCCTGCGGGTGACCGCAGAGACAAAGCGGGGACGTGCCGGTTTCTCACCTTCTTTCAGGGGCTCACCGCGCCCCGATCTTCGGCAGGTACTCTCGCCGGAGGCACCGAAGCACAGTCTTCCGGCGCGGGCCTAGACGCTCGCGCTGAGATCCCGAAGGGACACCTATACCTATGTGTGGAATCGTCGGATACATCGGACCCCGCCAGGCAAGCGACGTGCTCCTGGCAGGGCTTGCACGACTGGAGTACCGCGGCTACGACTCGGCAGGGCTCGCGATCGTCAGCGATGGCGAACTCGACGTGGTGCGCCGTGTGGGCAAGCTCGTGAACCTGCGGGAAGCTGTCACCGAGAGCCCCGTTTCGGGTGTTGTCGGTATCGGACACACGCGTTGGGCGACCCACGGGCGTCCGAGTGAAGACAACGCGCACCCGCATGTCGACTGCTCGCGGCGTATCGCGGTCGTGCACAACGGCATCATCGAGAACTACATCCAGCTGCGCGACGAGCTGGCGCAAGCAGGGCACATCCTGCGGAGCGAGACAGACACCGAGGCCGTGGCGCATCTGGTGGAAGCGTACTTCGACGGGGATCTGGCCGAGGCCGTCCGCAAGGCCATCAAGCGGCTCGACGGGGCGTACGCGCTGGGCGTCGTCCACCTCGACCATCCCGAGATGATCGTCGCTGCCCGCAAGGACTCCCCGCTCATCATCGGAATCGGCGAGGGTGAGAACATCGTGGCGAGCGATATCCCCGCCGTTCTTGAGTACACGCGCGAGGTCCTGGCACTGGCCGACGGGCAGGTCGCTCTCGTCACCGCCGACGAGGTCGTCGTTACCGATCTGGATGGACGGATCGTGGAGCCCGAGATGCTCCACATTGAGTGGGACCTCGACGCCGCCGAGAAGGGCGGCTACGACGATTTCATGCTCAAGGAGATCTATGAGCAGCCCCGCGCTCTACGCGAGACGCTCCGCGGGCGCATGTGTGACGGGGAGATCCAGCTCTCCGAGCTCGACATGACACCGCAGCAGGTCGCATCGATCGACCGCGTGTTCATTCTCGCGTGCGGCACGAGCTATCACGCCGGCATCGTCGCCAAGACCCTTATCGAGCAGTGGGCGCGGGTGCCCGTCGAGGTGCAGGTCTCGAGCGAGTTCCGGTACTCGGATCCGATCGTCGACAACGAGACGCTCGTGGTGGCGATCACGCAATCGGGAGAGACCGCCGACACCCTCGCAGGCGTAAGGGAGGCTCGCGAACGGGGCGCGAAGGTCATCGCTGTGACCAATGTCGTCGGGTCCCGCGTCACCCGCGAATCGGACGGTGTGATGTACACGCATGCCGGGCCCGAGATCGGCGTGGCGGCGACCAAGACGTTCACCGCCCAGATAGCGGCGCTGACAGTTCTCGCACTCAAACTCGCGCAGGCGAAAGGCACGTTGCCGCAGGAACGCATCGAGCAGCTCTTCGTCGAGCTGTCCCGGGTCCCCGACATCGTCGAGGCCATCCTCCAGGACCTGCGTTCGATCGACGAGTGCGCCGAGCAGTACATCGATGTCTACTCGACGCTGTTCCTCGGCAGGGGAATCGGCGTGCCGGTCGCCATGGAGGGCGCACTCAAGCTCAAGGAGATCAGCTACATCCACGCCGAGGCGTATGCCGCGGGGGAGATGAAGCACGGTCCGATCGCGCTGATCAGCGAAGACGTGCCGGTCGTCGTGATCGCGACCCAGGGGCACACGTACGAGAAGGTCGTGAGCAATATCCAGGAGGTCCGCGCACGCGGTGCAGAGGTCATCGCGGTAGCCACGCACGGCGATGAGGATATCCGTCAACAGGCGGAGCACGTGCTCTACATCCCTGCCGTGACCGAGGCGCTCTCGGCGATCCCCGCCACGATCCCTCTGCAGGTGCTCGCGTACCGCATCGCAAAGCACCGCGACTGCAACGTCGATCAGCCGCGCAACCTCGCCAAGTCCGTCACGGTCGAGTAGCCGATGGCCGAGGAGACGCGCGCAGACGAGACCGGTCGGGCGGGAATGGGCATCCGCGGGCTGGGCGTCGATATCGTCGAGATCCACCGCATGCGTGATGCACTCGTGCGACACCCTCGCATGAAGGAGCGCATCTTCTCGGATGCCGAACGTGCGTACTGCGAGAAGCGCAACAAGCCCGAGGTTCACTATGCGATGAGGTTCGCGGCCAAAGAGGCGGTCCTCAAGGCGCTCGGCACAGGGTTCCGGGGCATGCGCTTCCGCGATGTCGAGGTCACGCGCGACGAGACCGGCCGACCGATTCCGCTGCTCCACGGGCGAGCCGCCGAGGTGGCCGAGGAACGCGGCGTGATCGAGATGCACCTGTCGCTCTCGTTCACTCACTCCACGGCTGTCGCGTCGGCCGTTGCGATCACCGAGGCCCATAGGCCCCGGCCCAAGGACGTCCCGACAGACCCGATGGCCGAGATCGCCGCGAACTTCAAGGAGGCCCGCGCCATGCTCGACGGGATGGACGGGCCCGAAAGCGGGGACAATCAAGCGCAAGAGGAGTCCGAGACGTAGGGAGCGGCCCCGTGATCCATGTGTTGAGTGCCCGTTCGTCCAAACGTGCCGAGGACGCGGCCGTCGCCGAGCTCGGTGTCTCGCTCGCGGACCTCATGGAGCGCGCCGGACTTCTGCTTGCCGGAGAGGTGTCCCGGCGCGTGCCGTACGGCCCGGTCGCGGTACTGGCCGGCAAGGGCAACAACGGCGGAGACGGGTGGGTGGCTGCGCGAGCCCTGCATGCGGAGGGCCGCGAGGTCACCGTGGCGACACCGGCCGCCCCGGACACGCTCGACGGCATCGCCGGAGAGGCCGCGCGTCGCGCACTGGCCGACGGCGTCCCCATCGAAGTCGTCGAAGGGGCGATGCGTTCGCGCATGCTGATCGGATTCGGCTGCGTGATCGACGCGATGTTCGGGACCGGCTTCAGCGGGTCGCTGAGCGAGCCGTATCGATCGTGGGCCCGTGTCGCGAACGGCTCCGGAGCTGTCATCGTCGCCGCCGATGTCCCGAGCGGAGTCGATGCGGACACCGGCCATGCCGATCCGGAGGCGATTCGGGCGCACGTCACCGTGACCTTCTCGGCCCCCAAGCGCGGGCTCCTGCTCTACCCGGGCGCAGGCCATGCCGGAGACGTTCTCGTCGCCGATATCGGAATCCCGCCGCGTCTCCTCGGCGGGGAAGGCGACGTGGAGCTGTGGGAGCCCGCTGACTACGCTGAGGCCCTTCCGGTGCACGCGCCCGATGTGCACAAGAACTCGCGTGGCCGGGTGCTGGTCGTGGGTGGTTCCGCCGCATTTCCCGGGGCCGCCGTGCTGGCTGCGATGGGAGCACAGCGGATGGGCGCCGGCTACGTGACGCTCGCCGTCCCCGCTTCGCTCGCTACGCTGGTCCAGGCGAAACTGACCTCGGCGGTCGTCTATCCGCTTGCCGAGAAGCCGGTCGGCTCGCTCTCCGGCGATGCGCTCGAACAGATCAAGCTCATCGCTCCTGATTACCATGCCGTGGTGCTCGGTCCCGGAATCGGCGCCGAGGAGGGCTCGGGTGCGCTGGTCCGCGGCCTCGCCGCATTGGAGATCCCGCTCGTCGTGGATGCAGACGCCCTGCGTGCGTTCGAGGGGGACCCTGCGGCGCTGCGCGATCGCGGGAGCCCCACGGTCGTCACGCCGCATCCGGGCGAGCTTGCCCGGCTGACCGGCTCCACTCCCGCAGAGGTGCAGGCGGATAGACTATCCTATGGAGCCAGGCTTGTTGGTGAGAACTGCGTCTGCATACTCAAAGGTGCGAACACCGTCATCAGCGCGGCAGGCAGGCAGTTGATCAACGTGTCCGGCTCGGCGGCGCTGGCCAAGGCAGGCACGGGCGATGTGCTCGCAGGCATGATCGGCTCGCTGCTCGCCCAAGGGCTTACGGCGGTCGACGCAGGTGCTCTCGCGGTGTATTTGCACGGAAGGGCGGGCGATCGGGCCGCCGACGAGCTCACGGAGCACTGCGTCATCGCCGAGGACGTACCGGACCATCTACCGGGAGCGGTGGCGGAGCTCCTCGGCTACAGGGAAATGGCGGGAACGCTGAAGGTGCGGCCCGCAGATGAGGACGACAGGGCACCGCGAGACAGCGCGGTCGAATAGAGGAGACACAACGTGGCAGACCTCAAGGTGCGCGAAATCATGTCCGTCGATCCGATCACGGTCACTCCGGAGATGACGGTCACCCAGGCGGCCCATGTGATGGTGGACAACCGGATCGGGGCTCTACCGGTCCTGGAGGGCGAGAAGCTCGTGGGTATCGTCACTGAGGGCGACCTGATCATGCAGGACGTCAAGCTCGAGTTCCCCACGTACCTGCATCTGCTCGACGGCTTCATCATGTATCCGCCCGCGACCGCCCGGTTCGAGAGCGAACTCAGAAAGGCGGTTGCGGCGGACGTGCGTGCGGTCATGACGGCCGATCCCGTGACCGTACAGGCGGACTCCCCGGTCGAGGACGCCGCGACGCTGCTGGTGGATCGCGACGTGAGTCGCCTACCGGTACTCGATGGGGACAGGCTCGTGGGCGTTGTGAGCAAGTCCGACATCGTGCGTTCCCTTCTGCTCGGGGAGTAGCCGATGCACGTACCGCGCTTCGCCTGGGCAGAGGTCGACCTCAGGGCGATCGAGCATAACGTTCGCGCACTCAAGGGGCTCACGCGTCCCGGCACCCTGTTCATGGCGGTCGTCAAGGCGGACGCCTACGGCCATGGCAGCGTCCACGTGGCGCGGCGCGCCTTGGATGCGGGCGCCGACCGGCTCGGTGTCGCGACGGTCGAGGAAGCGGTCGAACTCCGAGAAGCGGGCATCCGGGCACGGCTCCAGCTGCTCTCAGAGCCCCCTGCCGCGGCGGCGGGACTGCTGCTCGACCACGACATCACCGCGACGGTGGCGACCCGCGATTTCGCAGTGGCTCTTGCACGGGAAGCGACTTCGAGAGGCGCGGAGGCCGTCTATCATCTCAAGGTTGACTCGGGGATGAACCGTGTCGGGGTGCGTGCCGAGGACGCCGCAGAGTTCGCGGCAGGGCTGAAGGGCTTCCCGGGGCTCGCGCACGAAGGGACGTTCACTCACTTCGCGACGGCCGATACGCCCGGAGACTGGGACTTCGAGACGCAGATGCAGCGCTTCTCCTCGGCATTGCAGCAGATGCGTGACGAAGGGGTCGACCCGGGCATCGTGCACGCGGCCAACAGCCCTGCGACGATCCTGCATCCCGAGTCGCACTTCTCGATGGTGCGCTGCGGAATCGCGCTGTACGGGCTCCACCCCGATCCCGCGACCAGGGGTTCGGTGGAATTGCGTCCCGCGATGAGCGTCAAGGCCCGCGTCTCGTTCGTGAAGCGGATAGCGATGGGCGAGGGCGTCTCCTATGGCCTGACCTGGAGGGCTGCGTCGCCGACCACCATCGCCACGCTGCCACTCGGGTATGCGGACGGCGTCCACAGGGTGCTGTCGAACAAGATGGACGTCCTGATCGGCGGGCGCCGTTGCCAGCAGGTCGGTCGCGTATGCATGGACCAGCTGATGGTGGAGGTGCCAGCGGGCCACACCGTGCGTATGGGGGACGAGGCGGTCCTCGTGGGCTCGGACGCGGGAGAGGCGATAGCTATCGAGGACATGGCCGACCTCGCCGGTACCATCAACTACGAGCTCGCGTGCGCGTTCGGCATGCGGCTGGAGCGCATATACGTCTGACGCGTGCGCTTGACCCAGGCCATCCTTCCGAGACGGCGCGCCTCAGGTGCGCCGTCTCGCGTTCCCGCGCGCAGGCACCGACAAGGTCCGATCTTCTAGCAGGAGTGATGTCTCGAACTGTCGAAACGTACCAGTGAAGCGGGAATCCGCATGCCGATGCTGCGTTTCCTGTTGTCTCGGGGGTTGCGAAGGGGAGGGACACGAGTGGAAGACACGGTACTCGATGAGATCCAGTTCCACCAGGAGACGGTGGGACGCGAGGCGAACTCGCCGCTGCACCTGATCCGTGAGAAGGAGATCGAGATCTCCGGCCGGGTTCTCGCTGCGAAACGTGAGGCCGAGGAGATGGTCTCGAGGGCCCGCAAGGCGGCCGTAGAGGCGGTCACCGCAGCTGAAGCAGAAGGGGCCAGGCAGGCGGCAGCGCATGAGGTTGAGGTCCGGGCCGAGGCGGAGCAGGCGATCAGCGACATCAAGGCGAAGGCCGAAGCTGATGCGGAGTCTCTGGCCGGGGCCGTCGCCACGCGTACGGACAGTGCTGTCGTCTTCGTGGTCGATTACGTGACCGGCGTCTGATTCCGGGTGGGCCACGCAGGTGGCCCGTGGGGGGGTGTCGCTCGTGCTCGTTCCAATGGCCAAGATCGAAATCATCGGCCCGAAGAACCTGTTCTTCGATGTGGTCAGCATGATCCACGATCAAGGCAAACTCCATATCGAGGACCTGACGCGGAAGATCCAATCGGGTGAGATGCCGATTCAGCGCATGGAGGTCTTCGATCAGCAGCTGCGTGACCAGGAGCAGATGGAGGAGCTGCTGCTTCGCGTGCGCTCGATTCTCAAGGCGCTGCATCGTGAGGACACACCGGTGAACCCTGACGAGAAACGGCACGAGTACACTCGCCTCTACAAGCTCAACAGCGAAGAGCTCGCCGGGGAGATCGCGCAGGTGATCGAGGAGGTCGAGGACCGCACCTCGGCGCTTGCGTCGAGCCACACGTCTATCGAGGGCGAGATCGCACTGCTGGCGCGCTACGAGCCGATACTGCACAAGATCCAGCCGCTCGCGAAGCAGGTCGTGACCACGGGAGCGTACGAGTCAGTCGCGCTGCTCGTCGAGCGTCGATACAAGGGCGCGCTCGAGCAGCTCAAGGAAGAGCTCGGCAAGCTCACGCACAAGCAGTGCGAGATCGTCTCCACCGACGTCGATGAGGACACCACCGCTGCGATCGTCGTGTTCAGCAGGACGTATTCCGAGCCGGTACACAAGTTCCTCGCGATGGAGAACGTGAACCAGATACGGCTGCCCTCCGAATTCCAGGGCATGCCGTTCGACATCGCGTACGACGAGCTGAAGGCGCGTCGTGGGACGCTCCCGGACGAACTGGGCAAGGTCTCGGTCGAGCTCGAGAAGATGTCCCTCAAGTGGCAGCTGAGGCTCTCGGCGATTCGGGACGCGCTGATCGACAAGACCGCCGAGATCGGTGCGATCCCCAAGTTCGGCCGTACCGCCTATGCATTCGTGATCACCGGGTGGATGCCCGTCGGTGACGTCGCCGGGCTTCGCAGGGACATCTCCGCGTCATGGGGCGACGACATAATCGTCGAGCAGACCGAGATCCGCGAGGAGGAGTACGCCGACACTCCGGTCGCGCTCAAGAACGCGAAAGCAGTCGAGCCGTTCCAGAAGCTGCTCAGTGTCTACGGCGTGCCCCGGTACGGCACGGTCGATCCGACCTGGCTGCTGTTCCTCTTCTACCCGTTGTTCTTCGGCATGATCGTGGGCGATGTAGGGTACGGCCTGATCATGCTCGGCATCGTGGTGTGGCTGCGTCTGAAGTTCAGGGAGAACCCGGTCATCCAGGTCTCGACCTCGGTGCTGGGCCCCGCGGCCACCATGGTCGTGGCGTTCGGCGTCCTGTACGCGGAGTTCTTCGGGGACCTGCTCAGCCACTACCTGAACTGGGTCCGGGAGATCTCGGTCATGGGCATCGTCCTGCCATTCCATCGGACTGTGTTGGTGAACGAGTTCATGCTCATTGCCGTCGCCGTGGGCGTCATCCACGTACTGCTCGGACTCGTCATGGGAGTGATCAACGCCGTACGCACCAAGTCGAGGAAGCACCTCTACGAGAAGGGCGGGATTCTCACGTTCCTTCTCGGCATGCTCGTGTTCGCCGGCTTCCTCGTCGGTAGCGAGAATCTCGGCACCTGGGCACTGCCGGGGCAGATCGCATTCGCCGTGATCGCTCTGGTCGGCTTCGTGTATGCGGTCCGAGGCGGCGGCGTCATGGGCGTCGTCGACACGATCGAGTCCATAGCGCACATGGCGAGCTACATCCGAATCATGGCGGTCGGTCTGGCGGGAGCCATCTTCGCCGACGCCGTCAATGCCATCGTCGCCAAGACCGGAAACATCGTGCTGGGGGCCCTGATCGGGCTCGTGTTGCACGGGCTGAACTTCGTGATCTGCGCGTTCAGCCCCACCATTCATGCGTTGCGTCTCAACTTCCTGGAGTTCTTCGGGAAGTTCTATGAGACCGGAAATCAGCAGTACAGCCCGTTCACGAAAACCGGAGGTGAAAAGAGCGCATGATCAAGAACCGTCTCGCAAGGTGGGTGTTCGGCTCTACGTTCGTTCTCACGATGCTCGTCCCAGCCATCGCTCTGGCTGCGGAGACCGATGCTGCCGGCTCATCCGGGCCATGGCAGGCTGTCGTCGGCAAGGCCATCGCGGCCGGCCTCGCCATGGGCCTGTCGGCCCTGGGCGCAGGCTACGCGCAGGCCAAGATCGGCTCCGCAGGCGCGGGCACGCTCGCTGAGCGGCCCGAAGTCGCGATCTGGATCATCACCCTTCAGGCGCTTCCCGAGATCATCGTACTGCTGGGCTTCGTCTCGGCGATCATGATCAGCGGCAGCTAGGGCAGCGACGACACACCGCGAAGGGGAGCTCCGGAATGGCACTCGAGGATATCTTCAGAGCGCTTGAAGAGCAGGCGCAGGAGGAATGCGACCAGGTTCTGGCGGACGCGCGCGAACAGGCCGCTGCCATCGCCGCCGATGCGGTGGAAGAGGCAGATGCGCTCACAGCGCGGATTGTCGCCGAGGTCGGGCGAACCGCGCGCCAGCGCGCCACTCAGTCGCTCAATGCCGCGCGGCTGGAGGGCAAGAAGCGCGTCGCATCCGTCAAGGCACGTGCGGTCGTGGCGGCGTTCGACAGGTCACTTGAGGCCCTCGGGAGCGTGCGGGGTTCGGGCATGTACCCCGCGATCTTCAAGGCGCTCGCTCAAGAGGCGCTCGAGGGCTTCGAGGGGGAGCTCTGCGTACACTGCGATCCCGCTGATGAGGGGCTCGCGCGTGAGACGCTGAGTGCCCTCGGGGTCCGGGCCGCCATCGAACCGGTGATCTCGACGAGGGGCGGGCTGGTGGTGACCACCCGGGCAGGGCGTATCATGCGCCGCAATACGCTGGAGGACAGGCTCGGCAAGGTGCGGCTCGCGGCTCAGGCCGAGGTCGCGGAGATACTGTTCTCATGAGCGCCCCCGTCACCAGGTCAGACCTTCGGGCCTCCGGGGGCAAGGACTATGGCTACAGCAACGCGAGGATTCGCGGCATGCGGTCGCGGCTGTTCGACAGGACCTTCTTCGACGGCCTCATCGCCGCGCCCGACATCCAGCATCTCATCCAAGACCTCACGCAGACCGAGTATGGCCCTGATCTGGAGGACTCCCTGATTCACGGGCGAGATGCCGCAGCGGTCGACGAGGCACTCAAGGCCAATCTGATCCGGACGCATCAGAAGGTACTCGGCTTCCTCAACCAGGAGGCTGAGATGCTCGTCACAACGCTATTGGGCCGGTGGGACGTCTTCAACATCAAGACCGTTCTCCGTGGCAAGCATCTGCATGCATCTGCCGAGGAGGTGCGCGAGGGGTTGCTGCCGTTGGGCAGGCTCTCTCTGATCGACCTGGAAGCGCTAGCGATGGTCGAGGATGTCCGCGCTGTGGTCGACACGGCGGTGACCTGGCAGCTTCCGTACGCTTCGGCGCTGCGGGAGGGGTACGGTGCGTTTCTTCGAACCGGAGAGCTGGCCGACATGGAACTCGCGCTGGACCGCCACTTCACGTCGTGGGCGGAGGCCAGGCTGAGGCGACGGGGGGCGAACACGAAGCTCGCCCGTCGCATGCTGGCGATGCGCGTGGACATCACGAACCTCGTGATGGTCTTTCGGCTGCAGATGGCCGACATGGACAGCGTGAACGTCGGGGGGTTCTTCCTCGAAGGCGGAACGGAGATCGGCCACGACCTGTACGTGGAGTTGGCCGGGATGTCCGACGTCGACGAGGTGCTCGACCGGCTCAGGGGTACGGCGTACGGCCAGACGCTCGACGATGCCGCGATGAGGTATCTGGAGGCGAACTCGATTGCAGTGTTCGAGCGCGCCTTGGAGGACCGGCTCTTTCGAAAGGCAATCGGGTTCGGAACTGGCGACCCGCTCGGCATCGGTGTCGCGATCTCGTATCTATGGGGCAAGCAGAACGAGATCACGAATCTCCGGATAGTGGTCAAGGGGAAGTCGGTCGGCATGCCCGTCGAGCGCGTGAGGGGAGAGCTGATCCTTGTATAAGCTGGTCGTTCTCACCGACGCGGACAACGCGGACGGGTTTCGGTTGGCAGGTGCGGACGTCGTAGTCGCCGACGGACCGGAGGCCGCGCGCAAGAAGCTGAACGCGCTGCTCGACGAGGACTCGAGCGGCATCATCGCTGTCAACGAGAAGATGATGGCCCACATCGACGAACGGACCCAGAAGAAGATCGACTCGATCTACCGCCCGATCGTCATCTCATTGCCGATCAAGGAGAGGCTCGAGGTGGGCGAGGATCACCGTGCGTACCTGGCGCGGCTGATCAGGAGAGCCATAGGATTCGACATCACACTGAGGCGAGGCTGATGATACTCGGAACGATTTCAAAGATCACAGGACCTGTCGTCGTCGCTCAGGGAATGCTCGGCGCCAAGATGTACGACGTCGTGCGCGTCGGCCAAGCCGGGCTGATGGGCGAGGTCATCCGGCTCGAAGCCGATCGGGCGACGATCCAAGTCTACGAGGACACGTCGGGTCTGACCGTCGGCGACCTTGTGGAATCGACGGAGGGCCCGCTGATGGTCGAGCTCGGACCGGGCCTGCTTTCGTCGATCTACGACGGGGTCCAACGACCGTTGCCGGTCGTGGCCGAGCAGTCCGGTGACTACATCGAGCGGGGCACGGTAGCATCCGCGCTCGACAGGACGAAGACGTGGCACTTCACCCCTGTGGCCTCTTCCGGCGATGACGCGGGTCCCGGCGACGTCATCGGCACGACACCGGAGGGGCAGACGATTCTGCACAGGATCATGGTTCCGCCGGGGATGTCGGGGAAGTTGGCGACGGTCGCCCCTGAGGGCGAGTACACGGTCGACCACGTGGTCGCGACGCTCGAAGGGGGAGTCGAGATCAAGATGTCGCAGTGGTGGCCGGTCCGGCAGGGACGGCCCTACATGCGTAAGCTCGATCCGACCCATCCGTTCACGACGGGGATGCGCATTCTCGACACGTTCTTCCCGATCGCGCTGGGCGGAAACGCGATCATCCCCGGAGGGTTCGGAACCGGCAAGACGGTCACGCAGCAGTCGCTCGCCAAGTGGGCCGACGTCGATATCATCGTCTACATCGGATGTGGCGAACGCGGCAATGAGATGACCGAAGTCCTCACCGAGTTCCCCGAGCTCGAAGACCCACGCACGGGTGCACCGCTGATGGACCGAACGGTTCTGGTCGCAAACACATCGAACATGCCCGTGGCGGCGCGCGAGGCGTCCATCTACGTGGGCGCGACATTGGCCGAGTTCTACCGCGACATGGGCTACAACGTCGCGATGATGGCCGACTCGACATCGCGATGGGGAGAAGCCCTCCGTGAAGTGTCGGGGCGTCTCGAGGAAATGCCGGGTGAAGAGGGATACCCCGCGTACCTGGCAACCCGCCTCGCGGCGTTCTACGAGCGCTCGGGTCGCGTTCAGGCGCTCGGACACGATGAGCGGGCGGGTTCGGTCACGATGGTGGGTGCGGTGTCTCCGGCAGGCGGAGATATGTCCGAGCCGATGACGCAGAACTCACTCAGGGTCACAGGCGCGTTCTGGGCGCTGGACACCTCACTTGCTCATCGCCGCCATTTTCCGGCGATCTCATGGACCAAGTCGTACACGCTCTATGGCGGACAGATCCGTGGATGGTATGAGGAGAACGTCGCGCTCGACTGGCAGGAGACCCGTGATCGGGCGATGTTCATCCTGCAGAAGGAGACCGAGCTGCAGGAGATCGTCCAGCTGGTGGGACCCGACGCGCTTCCGGAGTCCGAGAAGGTCATCCTCGAGGTTGCGCGCATGCTGCGCGAGGACTTCCTGCAGCAGTTCGCCTTCGATGAGATCGATGCGTACTGTCCTCCCGTCAAGGCGTACTGGATGCTCAGGGTCATCATGGCGTTCTACGATGCGGCCGTCGGCGCGCTCAACAGGGGAGTCTCGCTCACGCAGGTGCTGGATCTCCCCATCAAGGACCGAATCGCCGTCATGAAGACGACGCCCCATGACGATGCGATCGAGGCGCTGCCCGTGTTCGCAGGCGAACTCGCGGGCGACATCGCAGGAATCGAGGTGTACTAGATGACCCCGGACACGATGACCCCGACCGATTCCCCCGCGAGGCGTTCGCTGGTATCGACGGACTACCGTACGATCGGCTACGTCACGGGACCTCTCGTGTTCGTGAACGACGTGCACAACGTCGCGTACAGCGAGATGGTCTCCATACGCATGCCCGACAACTCCATCCGTTCGGGCCAGGTTCTCGAGATCTCAGGCAGCACCGCGGTCATTCAGGTGTTCGAGGGCACGCAGGGCATCGACGTCGATGCGACCGAGATCCGCTTCCTCGAAGAGGTCGCGAAGATCGACGTCTCGCCAGAACTCCTCGGCAGGGTACTCAACGGCACCGGCAGGCCGATCGACGGTGGCCCGCCGATCATCCCGGAGAAGCGACTCGACATCACGGGCAACCCCATCAACCCGTACAGTCGCGAGAAGCCGGCGGACTTCATCGAGACCGGCATCAGCGCGATCGACGGGCTGAACACCCTCGTGCGCGGGCAGAAGCTCCCGATCTTCTCCGGCTCCGGCCTCCCGGCAAACGAGCTGGCGGCGCAGATCATCCGACAGGCGCGTGTCGTCTCGGGAGAAGAGTTCGCCATCGTGTTCGGGGCGATGGGCATCACGCACCGCGAAGCCAGCTACTTCATGTCGCAGTTCGAGAGCACGGGCGCCCTCGAACGCGTCGTGTTCTTCCTCAATCTGGCCGATGACCCCACCGTCGAGCGCCTTCTCACTCCGCGGTGTGCGCTCACGGTCGCCGAATACCTCGCGTTCGAGAAGGGCATGCAGGTTCTCGTGGTCCTCTCGGACATGACAAACTACTGCGAGGCGCTGCGCGAGGTCTCGACGGCTCGCGAGGAGGTTCCCGGTCGACGGGGCTTCCCCGGCTACATGTACACCGACCTGTCGACCATCTACGAGCGTGCCGGTCGCATCAAGGGGCGCCCGGGCTCGGTCACGCAGCTCCCGATTCTCTCCATGCCGGATGACGATATCACGCACCCCATCCCCGACCTCACCGGCTACATCACCGAGGGTCAGATCGTTCTGTCTCGCCACCTGCACCGCCGCGGTGTCTTCCCGCCGATCGACACGCTGCCGTGTCTGTCGCGACTGATGAACCTGGGTATCGGCGAGGGCAAGACCCGCGAAGACCACAGGGCGGTCGCCAATCAGCTGTACGCGGCCTATGCGCAAGGGCGGGACCTGCGCAAGCTCGTGGCCATCGTCGGTGAAGAGGCGCTGTCGGAGACCGACAGGCGCTACCTGCGGTTCGCCGACGACTTCGAGTCGAGGATCGTGGGCCAGGGCGACGAGGGCCGTACGATCGAAGAGACATTGACGATCGGCTGGGAGCTCATGGCTGGTTTGCCGATGGGCGAGCTCAAACGGGTTCGCGATTTCATCAGCACGTACCATCCGAACGCCGGCGAGTCCGGCGGCGGCACCGTCTAGGGAGATACCGTGGAGGAGGTTCGGCCCACACGAGCGGAGTTACTCGAGCGACGGGAGCAGATCAAGCTCGCGGAGCAGGGTATGGATCTGCTCAAACAGAAGCGCGATGCGCTGCTGATCGAGTTCATGGGAGTCATGGACGAGACTCTGCGACTGTCCGAGTCGCTCCAGAAGGCTGTATCAGAAGCGCAGTACTCACTTGCGGTGGCCAAGGCCGTGGACGGGACTGTGGCGCTCAGGAGCGCAGGAATGGCCACGAAGGGCGAGATTGTCGTCGACATGACCGGAACCAAGATCATGGGCGTCTCCGTACCCGTGGTCACCAAAGGCGAGAGCCCGATTCGCTCCTCGTTCACGCGCGGCTATGCGGTGACGGGCGTCTCAAGCCGTGTCGATGAAACGGCCGACAAGTACGAGCGAATCCTCGATGTGATCATCGAGTACGCGGACATCGAGACCAGGCTCAAGCGCCTGGGCGAGGAGATCCAGAAGACCAACCGACGGGTCAATGCGCTCGAGCAGGTCACCGTTCCGCAGCTGCGTGAGCAGGTGACCTACATCCGGCAGACCCTGGACGAGCGTGCACGAGAAGACCTGTTCCGGCTCAAGAAGGTCAAGAAGAAGATCGAGCGCAAGAAGGCCGCTCAACAGGCGGGCTGAGCCCGTCCGCGCCTGTGGCCGGGCAGGCTCGAACCGACGATTTCCTTTTGTGAGGCGACGCCGCAAACCGGGGGGTGAAGGCGTCGCCTCACAGACTCTCAGGGGACACACAAACGCCGTCCGACCGAAGCCGACGGCGTGTGCGTGCGCGCGATGGAGAAGGGTCCGACCCTAGCCCTTGGCGGCGACGAGGTCGCCCACGTCCTTGAGGATGTCCACGGCATTGCGGGAGTGCTTGCGCAGCTCTCGCCCGTATCCCAGGATCACGCGTGAGTCGTGCACCGTAAGCTTGCCGAAGTGCAGCTTGTCCCATTGGTCGCGGGACACGTACGCCCACACCTCGCCGAGAACCCACTCGAGCTCCTCGATCTCCGCGTTGGTGAACGAGGCCCACTCGCCGGCGAGGGCACGGCGCAGCCGTTCGATCGCGCGTTCGACAGCTTTGGCCTTGCGAATCTGAAACGCGCGCATTCCGATGTCCTCATCCGTGACATCAGGTCCATGCATTCCCATGTTCGCTCACCCCCTTGTGACTAGTTTCTCCCCCACAGCCCGATTCCCTTGTGCGAATCGCTGCGGGGCGGGCGCCAACGCTGCCTCGCGTCTGTGCCGAAGTGGCCGCGGGACGTGTCGCGGACCGCCACCTGACATACAATGTGCCGGGAACACCGCCCGATCGGGAGAAGGAAGTCGAATGGAGTTCAGTGAGGTTCTCGGCCGTCGCAGAAGCGTCAGGCACTTCAGCGCGAAACGTGCGGTCGCCGATGAGGACGTTCGCGCGCTCCTGCTCGCCGCGGTGAGCGCTCCTTCTGCCGGCAACATCCAGCCGTGGCGCTTCACGGTGCTGCGTTCGCCGGCGTCGCGGGAGCGTCTCGCGTCGGTCCTTGGCCAGAAGTGGGCGACCACTGCACCGGTAGTCATCGTGGTCTCGGTCGATCCCAGGCCGTGTGCGGCTCGCTACGGGGACAGAGGCGAGATGCTCTACTCGATACAGGACACTGCCGCGGCCGTGAACAACATCCTGCTCGCCGCTGTGGACCGTGACCTGGCCTCGTGCTGGATAGGTGCGTTCAACGAAGGCATGGTTCGTGACGCGCTCGGGCTTCTCGCTCCCGTGACGCCCGTGGCCATCCTGCCGATAGGATACAGCGCCGAGTCCTCGGCGAAGCCCTCTCGCAGGCCCATCGACGAGCTCACGACCTGGCTCTAGCGTGGACCGGAACTTCGACACCTTGCCGGAGCTGCGTGGACATGTCGGCGAGTGCCGGCGGTGCGCTCTCGGCGATACGCGGACGTGTCTTGTGTTCGGGACCGGCGATCCTTCGGCGGAGCTCATGTTCGTGGGGGAGGCGCCGGGTCGAAACGAAGACCTGCGCGGCGAGCCCTTCGTGGGGGCAGCCGGCAAGCTGCTCGACGAGCTACTGGCATCGATCGGGCTGCGCCGTGCGGAGGTCTACATCGCCAACATCCTCAAGTGCCGCCCTCCCGCGAACCGTGACCCCGCGGCACTCGAGATCGAGACGTGCTCGCCCTTTCTGGCCGAGCAGATCAGGCTCGTCGACCCGCGCGTCATCGTGACGCTCGGCAACTACGCGACCCGCTTCGTGCTGTCCACCGATGAGCCCATCACAGCCTTGCGCGGCGCTCCCCGTCAGCTTGCGGGCCGTACCGCGTTCCCGATCTTCCATCCCGCCGCAGCTCTGTACGACCGCACGAAACGGGATACGCTGTTCGCGGACTTCGCCGCGATGGCGGCTCTCGTCGGGCTTGAGCCGCCCACATCCGAGTCCGTCCTGGCAGATCTCGACCCCGCGAAGGTCGACCAGCCGACGTTGTTCGAGGAGTGAACATGCACTTCGAGTTTCGCACGTACTCCGATGTGGCCACCCAGGCGGCGGGCTGCGCGCTCGCCGGCGTGGTCGCCCCCGACGACGTGGTCCTGCTCACGGGTGACCTCGGGGCGGGAAAGACCGCGCTCACGAAGGGTCTCGCGACAGGGCTGGGCGTCGCCGAGCCCGTCACCAGCCCCACCTTCAACATCCTGCTCGTTCACAAGGGGTCTCTCGAGCTCAACCATATCGATCTGTACCGTCTCGAGCATCCCGATCAACTCGAGGACATCGACTACCGCGGTACGCTGGAGTCGGGCGGCGTGACCGTCGTCGAATGGGGCGACAGGTTCGTCGAGGCGGCACCCGCAGACCACATCCTCGTGAGCATCGCGATCGAGGGCGACGCAGACAGGGCTTTTCGCGTGGAGGGCCACGGCCCCCGCGGGGAGAGGCTTCGTGCCGACTGGGCGCGCGCGTGTGAGACCGAGCCGGGCGTGGAGGTGAGTGGGTGAGCGATCTGATCCTGGCGCTCGACACGGCCACAGAACACGTCACCGTCGCCCTGGGTCACCGCGACGGGCCGGCGGTCACCCACGTCGCGTCGAAGGACTTCGAGGCGCCCCGTGCTGCGCTGGGCGTACTCATCCCGACCGCGCTCGAGCTGCTGTCCGAGTGCGGTGCAGATGTCTCTGCCCTGTGCGAGGTCGTGGTCGGCAGAGGCCCGGGTTCGTTCACGGGTGTGCGCATCGGCGTCTCCTCGGCGAAGGGCCTGGCCCAGGGGCTCGGCGTGCCGCTCCATGGCGTGAGCACGCTCGATGCGATCGCCTGGCGGCATGTCGCCGTGCGCGGGTTGGTGGGGGTCATTGGTGACGCGATGCGCGGGGAGGTCTATCCCGCACTGTTCCGCGTGACCGATCGCGGCATCGAGCGGGTGGGCGGGGATCGCGTGTCGTCGCCGGAGCGCGCCGCAGACGAATGGGCGGCGCTTGGCGAGACCGTGACTCTGGCAGGCAACGGGCTGCGCAAGTATGCCGAGGTGTTCGCCTCGGCGATGGGCGCGTCGGCGGTCATGACGCCGGTTGAGCTATGGACGCCGAGCGGAGCCGGACTGCTGGCAGCGTATGCGGCTGCGTTGGTCTCGGGCACCTCCGGCGACGGTGACGTCGCTGCACTGCTTCCGGTCTACACCCGACTCTCCGATGCGGAGGAGTCAGAGCGCGAACGTCTCGGCACCGGGGTCGGCGGGCTGCCTGCCTCGGGCGTGAGTGGTCCGGAAGGAGAGGTCGCGCGATGAGTGCCCGGGTACGCGAGATGACCGCTGAGGACCTCACGCAGGTCCAGGCCATCGAGGACGTTTCGTTTCCGAACCCCTGGACGCCGGCGGTCTTCGCCGGGGAGCTGTCGCGCGACGATCGGGTGTGGCTCGTAGTCGAGGATGCAGGCACGGTGCTGGGATACGCCGGCGCCACGGCGCATCTCTCCGAGTCCCATATCATGAACCTGGCGGTCAGGCAGGACGTCAGGCGTCGGGGGCTCGCCGCCGCACTGCTCTCCGAACTCGTGGAGCGTCTTTCGGGTTGCGGTGTGCGGCAGGTGACGCTCGAGGTTCGCGAGCGTAACGCGGCGGCCATCGCGTTGTACGAGTCCGCGGGGCTGCACGGTGTGGGCATGAGGCCCGGGTACTACGCCGAGACTGGCGAAGACGCGCTCATCATGTGGAGCGACGAGTTCGACGCGCCCGGCGAGTCGGCCCGACTGGCCGGGCTGAGGGCCCACGCGCTCGCCGCGCTGGAGACGTTTGACGGTCGCGACGCACCCGGAACCGGCGACGAACTCGTGCTCGCCATCGAGACATCCTGCGACGAGACGGCTGCCGCCGTCATGCGTGGTGGCACGGAGCTGCTCTCCAATGTCATTGCGAGTCAGGTCGACTTCCACGCCCGCTTCGGCGGAGTGGTTCCCGAGATCGCGAGCCGCAAGCACACCGAGGCGATCGTGCCCGTGGTCGAACAGGCGATGGCCGAGGCCGCCGTCGCCCTCGGGCGGGAGTCGCTTGGATTCGCCGAACTCGATGCGATCGCGGTCACACACGGGCCGGGGCTCATCGGAGCGCTCGTGGTCGGGGTCGCGTACGCGAAGGGGCTGTCAGCAGCGACCGGGGTGCCGCTCGTGGGCGTCAATCACCTGGAAGGCCACATCTTCGCGAACATGTTCGCGTTTCCGGACGTGCGTCCGCCGTTGGTTGCGCTCTTGGTGAGCGGCGGGCACACATCGCTCATCCACATGCCCGGGTGGGGGGAGTACCATACCCTCGGCGAGACGCTCGACGACGCTGCCGGCGAGGCGTTCGACAAGGTCGCCAAGGTCCTCGGGCTCGGATACCCCGGCGGCCCGGTCATCTCGCGGCTCGCCGCTGACGGGGACCCTCACGCCATCGACTTCCCGCGCGCGATGCTTCACTCGGGCGACTACGCCTTCTCCCTGTCGGGTCTCAAGACCGCAGTGATCAACCACATTCGCCATGAGCGAGAGGCTGGCAATGAGATCGATATGCCGGATCTGGCAGCCTCGTTCCAACAGGCGGTGATCGACGTGCAGGTCGCCAAAGCGGTCCGCGCCACCGAGGAATGCGGGGTGCGGACATTCGTGCTTGCGGGAGGCGTCGCCGCCAATGCGGCCCTTCGCGATGCGCTGACGTCGGCGCTCGAGGCCTGCGGCGTGCGCGTGGCTGTTCCGCCGTTCTCGTTGTGCACCGACAACGCGGCCATGATCGCCTCGGCAGGTACGTACCGGTTCCGTGCCGGAGAGCGTCTGGGACTTGACGCCGAGGCGAGCGCTTCGATGCGGCTGGATGCGCTCTAGCCTCGATCTTTCACGAAGGTCTCAGAACCTGTCCTGAAGTCCCGAATCGGGTCTCCTTCCGCGATATCGCATGCGGCTGAGCCCTGCTGTGACCGCGAGGGCGGTGCGATGGGCGCTCGGAGGATCTTCCATGGTGGCCTCTGCCTCTTTCAGGGCGTCCTGAAGCGAGCCCGGCTGATTCGGATGCTCTTGATGGGGTGGGGCGCCGCTTAGCCCGGAGACAGCGCTCGCAGCCGCTGGAACGCCGTGGCGAGCACGTCGGCCCACGGCCAGTGCCGCGGCAGGCGCAGCTTCACCCCTCTGGCGTGGGAGGCGATCCTGCCCGCGACGTGCAGCAACCGGTACCTCAGACGCTTGGGCTCGGCGGTGGCGAGCTCCGTGCCCTGAAGCAGCAGCATCCTGCTCCACGCCACGAGATCGCATCCCGTGAGCACGAGCTCGAGCCAGGCCTCGTTCATGGCGAAGGCGCGAAACGGCAGGTTGCGAAGCCCGCTCGCCTTGGCACAGCGGATCGAGTCCTCGATCGCCGCACGCTGACGGTGCACCTGCTCGAGACGTGCGACACGGGATCCTGTCTGGTTGGTGAGCATCACCTGGAAGCGGTGACCGTCTACGTCTGAGAAGGAGACCTGGGCTCCGGGGTGCGGGCGCTCACGCCGGCAGATCGCCCTCGTGCCGGCGGGCCAGGACGACAGGCCGATATCGAGTTCGGCCACCCACGCGCCGTCGCGCGCCTCTCCGCCTGCGTCGAGCGCGGGCATCCACGCACTTTCGGGCACGTCGAGTATCGCGTCGCGCACTCGCCCTTTCAGGTCGCAGCCCACCGTGAAGGACAGGCCCCGCGCAACCACGGCGTCGAGGAAGGCGTGGGTCGCACCGGCCGAGTCGCAGCGCACGAGCGTGCCGGGGTTGATCGCGGACTTCGGCAGCTGGGCCAGTGCGCGGTCGAGCACCTCGATGTGGTCTGTGGCTGTGTTGGCTCCGGCGTTGCCCGGCCTGAGAGTACCGGAGAGCGCCTCGCCGGTGGCGGCCTCGAAGCACAGCAGCGGATGGAAGCCGAAGCTTCCCTTGTAGGTGCCGGCGGCTCCCTCCTTCTCCGAGTGGGCGGTAAGGAGTGTGGCGTCGATGTCGAGGATCAGGCGGGAGCGCGTGTCCGCGAGATCCCACACGCGGGCACGGGCATCCGCGCGTGTCTCGCGCAGACGGGCGAGCATGCGGGCGTCGAGACGTTCGATGCATCGGTAGGCGGTGGCGTCGGAGGCGACGTCGCCGAAGAGCACCTGTTGGTCTCGCAGGGCTCCTAGGTCGGTGAGACAGTCGCCGCCGTCGGAAAGCATCACGGCCAGGTCCCGCACGATGCGCCCGGGCTCGTGGGCGACCTTCCGAGAGTGGACGCGGAGTGCGCCCACGAGACCGTCCGTGAGACCGATCCGATCACACAGACCGGCGAACAGAGCGGTGCCGGCACGAGAGGTCAGGCCCGACATATCGCAGGTGACTTCAAGACGGGCGGCGGGCGTGGTAGCGTTCACCAAGACGGTGTTCCTTTCCGGCGGGGTTCTGCTTGTGTCGCAACTCGCATTATCCCAGCTCAGAGGGCCACCGTCGCCCTTTTCAGGTCAGAATCTCAGGCGCTTCGTGAAATATCGAGGCTAGGAGACGACGGGAGCGATCGAATCCGGCGATTCTTCGAATTGCGTCGCGAATCGCGGGGCGAACGGGTACGAACTCCCTTGTGTAGCTGGAGGGGGTCGCCGTCGCAGGTGCGTCGCAGCGGACCCCAAGATCATCAGGGGAGTGGTGCAGTATGAGTATGTCGGTACGTAGGAGGATAGCGGCTCTGATCGCGCTCGTGTTCTTGTTCGCGATGGTCGTGCCGGTGTCCGGGTTCGCGGGGGTAGGCGGACAGTACGTTCACAGCCCGGATGACTACGAGCCGTTGGACGACGATCCGATGACCGCCCCGGTTCTCGACGAGTGGTCATACCATAATTTCCACAACGACGATGATGAGGACTGGTCGATTATCTCCGTCGACACGACCGGGCAGGCGTTCCTGCTCGAGACCCTCGGTCTCGATGGCCGCACGTTCGATAGCGAGATCCACGTGTGGACCATGGACATCGATGGCGATATGGATACCGACATCGCAAGCAATGATGACTCGGACTACTGGGCCGATACGTACAGTTCCACGCTGTACTGGACGGCGCCGGGGCCCGGTGACTACCTGGTGCAGGTCAATCAGAACTCGTCTGGCGACAGCGGGGGCTACCTGCTGTTCCAGGGTTATGGCTCGACCAAACGCATCGATGGCGCGAACCGGTTCGATACCGCGGCGTTCGTCTCGAACCACATCTGGTCACAGACCACGATGCCCGAGAGCTACGACCCCAACGGTCCCGACACGATCGTTGTGGCCAACGGGTTGGACTTCGCCGATGCGCTCGCCGGGGCCAACTTCGCGATGCAGATGGACGGTGTCCTTCTGCTGACCAAGGCAGGCGCGCTGCCGTTCGAGACCTGGATGGAGATCGACCGTCTCACGCACAGTGTCTCGGCGAAGGTCTACGTTCTGGGCGGAACCGGCGCTATCGGGGCCTCCACAATGAAGGAGCTTGGTGACATCGAGGGAGTCAACTACATCGAGCGGGTCTCCGGTGCCGATCGGTATGCGACGGCTGCGGCCATCGCCACCGAGCTCGATGATGAGGACGGTGTCGGCACGACCGCGTTCATCGTGAGCGGAATGGCATGGGCCGACGGTTTGGCGGCCGGACCTGTCGCGGCATTCAACGACTCCGCGCTGCTCATGTCCGAGGCGAACGACGTGCCGACGGTCACCATGGACTGGCTGGCCGACAACGGCATCACCGACGTTGTACTTGTCGGCGGGACGGGCGTTCTGTCGGCTGCCGTGGAGACCGAGCTCACCGGAGCCGGTTACACGGTCGAACGGATCGCCGGGTCTACGCGCTACGAGACAGCGCAGATGGTCGCGCAGTGGGGCGTCGACAATGCCGGTATGGACGGCGACAGCGCCATATTCGCCTCGGGGGCGAACTTCCCCGACGGGCTTGTCGCCGGCACCATCTGCTGGTGGAACGGTGGTCCGCTCCTGCTGACCAAGCCCGGTATGATGAGCCCTGAGATCACTGACTTCTTTGACGACAACGGCGGGGTGGACGACCCGTGCTACCTCGTCGGTGGCGAGGCGGCTGTGTCCGCACCCACCTACTGGGATCTGCAGGACCTCTGGATGCCATAGGCAGGACTCCGTTTCTCTCGCGACGTGAGCGTGTGGTTGACGGAAGGCCGGGCACCGTGCCCGGCCTTCCGGTGTTTCGCCGGGCTCACGCCCCATATGCGTGGCGGGTACTAACCTCCTCGGCGGAATACGCGCTCGGCGGAATACCTGCTCGATGGTGTTGAACCCGCTACTCACATGGTCTATCATCCTGTCCTGCTGGCACTCTCGCTATTCGAGTGCTAGCACGCGCGAGAGTCGTCTGCGAAACGGGTACAAGCCGTTCGTGGGCGAGTGTGCGCGGGGGGTCGAATAGAGCCCCGAGCATCAGCCGTAGGTCTGTTTCGAGGTCAGTAGGAGGGCAGCACATGAATCTGAAGCCGTTGGGCGATCGCGTGATCGTCAAGCCGGCGGACGCCGAGGAGAAGACCCAGTCGGGCCTGTTCATCCCGGACACCGCCAAGGAGAAGCCGCAGCGCGGTGAGGTCATCGCAGTGGGCGATGGCAAGCTCAAGGACGATGGTGAGCGCATCGCCATCGACGTGAAGGTGGGAGACACCGTCATTTACAGCAAGTACGGCGGTTCTGAGGTCAAGATCGACGGAGTCGAGTACAAGATCCTCGATGCCGAGCGCGACATCATCGCGGTCGTCGTCGAGTAGCACGTGTTCGAGATCCCCGTTTCCCGTAAAGGAGGAGACACTGTAGATGGCTAAGGTAATCCGTTTTGACGAGGAGGCCCGCCGCGGTCTTGAGGCCGGCGTCAACAAGCTGGCCGACGCGGTTAAGGTCACCCTCGGCCCCAGGGGCCGCTACGTGGTGCTGGAGAAGAAGTTCGGCGCCCCGACCATCACCAACGACGGCGTGACCATCGCCAAAGAGATCGAGCTCGACGACCCGCTCGAGAACATGGGCGCGCAGCTCGTGAGAGAGGTTGCGACCAAGACGAACGACGTGGCCGGTGACGGTACCACCACCGCGACGCTCCTCGCCCAGGTCATCGTCCGCGAAGGCCTGCGCAACGTGGCCGCCGGCGCCAACCCGCTTGCCATCAAGCGTGGCATCGAGAAGGCCGTCGACGTCGTTGTCGCCGAGATCGCCCAGAACGCCAAGGAGATCGAGGACAAGGAAGAGATCGCCAACGTGGGCGCCATCTCCGCCGCCGATGAGACCATCGGCCTCAAGATCGCCGAGGCGATGGAGGTCGTGGGCAAGGACGGCGTCATCACTGTCGAGGAGTCGCAGACCTTCGGCATCGATATCGAGACGGTCGAGGGCATGCAGTTCGACAAGGGCTACGTGTCCCCGTACATGGTCACCGATCCCGACCGCATGGAGGCCGTGCTCAGCGAGCCGCTGATCCTCATAGCCAACCAGAAGATCAGCAACATCCAGGATCTCCTGCCTGTGCTCGAGAAGGCCATGCAGGCCGGCAAGCAGCTCCTGATCATCGCCGAGGATGTCGAGGGCGAGGCCCTGCCGACCCTCGTGCTCAACAAGATCCGTGGCACCTTCACCTCGGTCGCCGTCAAGGCTCCGGGCTTCGGCGATCGCCGCAAGCGCATGCTCGAGGACATCGCCATCGTCACCGGTGGCCAGGTCGTGAGCGAAGAGCTCGGCATCAAGCTCGAGGGTGTCACTGCCGAGATGCTCGGTCGCGCCAAGACGGTCAAGATCACCAAGGACAGCACCACGATCATCGATGGCGCCGGTACCGAGACCGAGATCAAGGCACGCATCTCGCAGATCAAGACCGAGATCGAGAACTCCGATTCCGACTTCGATCGCGAGAAGCTCCAGGAGCGCCTCGCCAAGCTCTCCGGCGGCGTCGCTGTCATCAAGGTCGGCGCGGCTACCGAGGTCGAGCTCAAGGAAAAGAAGCACCGCATCGAGGACGCCCTTCAGGCGACCCGCGCGGCAGTCGAGGAGGGTATCGTCGCCGGAGGCGGCGTGGCACTCGTTGACGCGCTTCCTGCGCTTGACTCGCTCGAGCTTGCAGATGACGAGATGATCGGCGTCAACATCATCCGCAAGTCGCTCATGGAGCCGCTCAAGATGATCGCGTCCAACGCCGGTTTCGAGGGCTCCGTCGTGGTCGAGAAGGTCCGTGGCCTGGGCAAGGGCGAGGGACTCAACGCAGCCACCGGCGAGTATGGCGACCTGCTCAAGATGGGCGTCATCGACCCCGTCAAGGTCACCCGCACCGCTTTGCAGAACGCGAGTTCCATCGCATCGCTCATCCTCATCACCGAGGCCGCGGTCAACGACATCCCCTCCAAGGATGACGCCGCTGCAGCCATGGCTGGTATGGGCGGCATGGGCGGCATGATGTAGCCTCAGCGCGACAGCTGCGCCTTGTGCTTCGCTTCAGAGGCCCCGGTATTGTGCCGGGGCCTCCGTGCGGCCTCCGTGCGTGCCGTCACAGCGCACGTGCGTATCCCGGTCGGGCGCGGTATCCTAGCGGAGCGACCGACACCACATCAGACGGAGGCCCGGATGGATCCCGAGTTCATGCGTGAGTGGACGCGACTCAAGAGCGAGCACACACACGACCGGGATGCCGCCAACAACTACGGCTGCTTCAACGTAGAGGCGTGCCGCAACTGCAACTACGTGTACAACTCCCGTGGCTCGATCGGCTGTCACAACTGCGATAGCGTCATCGAGGCCGTTCAGTGTGTGGACTGCCGCGACTGCGCGTACTGCGTCGGCCTCAACGGGGCGCGCTTCCACATCCTGAACAAGGAGCACTCCGAGCAGGAGTACTACGCGAAGCTCACCGCGATGGGCGTCGACTGGAACGTCGAGGCGTTCGACCCGCTCATAGACGGCTTCTAGGAGATCCCGTGTCCGCGCTCGCACTCGCACTCGCCTTCGCTTTCGGCGGCGTCATTCTGCTCGTGGTGATCGTGGTGTGGTTCTACGCCCTCGGGCGCGGCGCCGAGCGCGACGTCGAGGCGAGTGGCTTTCTAGAGGCGAGCGGACACGGCCTGCCCGGCGAGCAGGATGAACCGGCCTCCCAGAAGTAGCAGTGCTGAGGCCAGAACCCCGATGATGCTGCGGTAGACCAGCGGCGAGAGCAGGTCTCTGCCCTTGGCGGTCGCTCCGATCACGAATGCGTACCAGGTGATGTCGGCGAGCTGATGGCCGACGAAGAACGCGATCACGCCCATGGGACCGATCGCCAGCCCGTCGGCCGCGAGCTTCACGCCGATCGTCGCCCACCACAGCGTCCAGTAGGGATTCGAGATCGAGACCAGCGCGCCGTGGGCGATGGGGCCGAGCCGCGAGGGGTCCTCGGCGGCATCGAGGTCAGCGGCTACCGAGCCGCTCAGTGCGCCGCGCAAGAGCCCACCGCCCATCCACAGCAGCACAACGCCTCCGAGGAACCCGAGCGCGGTCGTCACGGAATCGCTCGCGAGGAACCGCTGCAGGCCGAAGGCGAAACCGACCAGCAGCGCAGCTTCGAGAAGCGCGTGGCCCACGAGCATCAGAGCGGCGGAGCCGGGGCCGTTGCGCATGGTGCGCGCGATCGTCACGGTCAGGTACGGGCCCGGAGACATGGCGCCCGACAGACCGATCACGAAAGCCGAGGTCAGAAGCAGTGCGGAAGCACTGAGAGTCGATGTGTCCATACTCTTCGTATACCAGAAACCGGCAGGCCGTGTGGTAGAATCCGGGGCGGGAAGACCGCAGCGCTCCGGTGGCTGGCTTCGACGGGAGTGCCGTCACGCATGCTGATCCGAACACTTCACCGCATCTCGACGCTCGCACTCGTTGCGGCGCTGTGCTTCGTGGTCTCGGCCTCCGAGGCTCCCGCAGCCCCGTCGAAGGCCGATGCGCTTAGGCAGCAGCTCAACCAGCTCAATGCCGAGGCAGCCCGCGCAGGCAAGGCGTACGACTCTGCGTATTGGAGTCTCGATGTCACCGAGGGCAAGATAGCGAAGACTGAGAAGGCCATCGCGACGCACAGCGAGCAGCTCGCGGCAGTCCGGGTCAGGCTCGGCAAGCGTCTCGAGGCGCAGTACCGCACCGACGAGATGGGCGTTCTCGGCTTCATCCTCGGCAGCGACGATTTCGGTGACTTCGTGACCCGCCTCGACCTGATACAGCGTGTTGCGCAGGCCGACGCCGACGTGATCGTCGAGACGGAGGTCCTGGTCGGCAAGCTCGCGCGCGAGAAGATCGCGCTCGAGACCGAGCAGGAGCAGCAGGCCGTCGATGTCGCGGCGTTTAGGAAGCAGCGCGATGCGCTGCAGGCGAGGCTCAAGCGGACCCGGGCGCAGTACGACGCGGTGCAGGCGCAGCTGACCGCGGAGGTCCGCAAGACCAGCGGCACCAAACTGGCGAAGACCGCTGTGTCGGTCCCGGGCCCGAACGGCATGGTGTTTCCGGTGGCTGGCCCGTGCTACTACTCGGACACCTGGGGGGCCTCACGCGGTGGAGGCCGCCGGCGTCACAAGGGTACCGACATCATGGCGGCCACGGGTACGCCGGTGGTCGCGGTGCTGTCAGGCACCGTCTCAACGAAGTCCGGTGCCACGAGCGGCCTGTTCACCACGCTTCGCGCCGACAACGGCTGGCAGTTCTGGTACATGCACCTCGACTCGTTCGCCGTGCGCTCCGGACGCGTCTCCGCGGGCCAGGTGATCGGGTACGTGGGCTACAGCGGCAACGCATCGCGGAGCGCCCCGCACCTGCATTTCGAGATACACCCGGGTGGCGGTGGAGCGGTGAACCCCTATCCGTACCTGCGCAAGATGCAGGGCCGCTGACGCCGGACCCTCACCGCCGAGGAGACACGCGATCACCTCGCGCCCTCGTGCCTCTGCTACCCGCGCGCCCCGCGTTCCGCGATCAGGCGCTCGTAGTGCGCGAGCAGCCGGTCGGCCATGGGGCGGATGTCGTGGTCCCCGGCAGCGGTGCGCGCGGCCGCGCTCATGCGCGCGAGCAACGTGGCATCGGTTGCGAGCATGCGCATCGCGGCGGAGAACTCCTCGGCGGATTCGTTGGTGAGAAAGCCGGTGACGCCGTCTTCGATGATGTCGTCTACGCCCGGGGAGTGGATGCCGATCGCCGGCAGCCCGGCGGCGAGTGCCTCCATGACCACGAGCGGGTGGGTCTCCGAGACCGATGCGGTCACGAAGACGTCGGCGGCGGCGATGACGTCGGGGACCTCGGCGTAAGGGGTCAGCCCGGCGAAGTGAACCCGGTCTGCGAGCCCGTGCGCCGCCAGTCCGGCAGCAGCCCCCTGGCGGCTCGGGCCGTCGCCGATGAGTAGCAGGCATGCGCGCGGCTCGTCGTGGGCGAGGCGCGCGAACGCGTCGACGAGCAGGTCCATGTTCTTTTCCGGGCCCAGGCGTCCCAGATAGCAGAAGACCACGCTGTCGGGCGCGAAGCCGAACTCCTCACGAGACCGCGGTGTGGCCGGGTCCGTGAACGGTAGGGTGTCGACGGCGTTGCTGTGCAGCACCGCACGGTTCGTGATCCCGAACTCTGCGAGCCACTGCGCGATCCCCGGCGAGGGCGAGATGACGAGATCGAGCTCATCTGCGAAACGCGAGAGGTAGTGGCGGAGAAAGCCCATCCGCAGCCCACGCGGGACGAACGACGCGTAGGCGTCTGAGTAGATGTCGTAGCGGGTGTGGTTCGTGAACACGACCGGAATCCCCTGTCGGCCGCACTCGCGAAGCGCGACCCGGCCTGACACGAACGGGTGGTGCGTGTGGGCCACATCGATGGTGCGCATGAGCCGGCGTGCCTCGGCGGACAGGCCCAGGCCGAGTTGCCATCCGGTCGTGCCCCATGCCACGGCCGGCGAACGCACGATCCCAGACTCTGTGTCGACGTGGCCGCGGTTGCCGTACGTGAACACGAGAACCTCGTGGCCGAGCTCCTCGAAGCGCTCCTTGTACAGCGCGATGTAGTTGGTGACCCCGCTGACATGCGGTTTGTACATGTCGGCGAACATGCCGATGCGCATGCACTGCTCCCTCGTGTGGCTGTCTGTATGGCTGCGAGCGTACGGCCAGCGGTTGCGGCTCGCACGGATTCTCTCACGTTCCGGGCCTGGAGTCTCTTGGTCCGGATGTCGGGGCAATCGTCGGAGTGACGATCGCGTTTGACGTGCTGCAACGGGGGGCATCCCTATGCGTTTGGCAAGGGGTGAATCAGGCAGCTCTAGCATTCGATTCGAAGAGGGTGCCGTCACGAAGCATCGCCCACAACACGTCGACCTTGCGCCGAGCGAGTGCCAGCACCGCTTGGTTGTGCCGCTTGCCCTCGGATCGCTTCCGGTCGTAGTAGGCGCGGCTCTTCGGCTCGTGGAGGCTGGCGAACGCCGCTTGGAAGAACACGCGCTTGAGCGAGTGGTTCCCGGCCCTGGTGCTGACCAGCCTGCCCTGCGTCTTGCCCGAGTCGCGCGACACGGGAGCCAGACCGGCGTAGGCCGCGAGACGATCGGCGCTGGCGAACCTTCGGATGTCGCCCACCGCAGCGAGGAACTCGGCTCCCAGACTCGGGCCCATGCCCGGAAGGCTAGTGACGATCCGTGCCTGGGGATGCGAGAAAAAACACGCCTCGAGCTCCTTGGTCGCAGTAGCGAGGCGCCCGTCGAGGGCAAGAAGCTCCTCGGCCATGCGGCCGATCAACGCGGCGGCCGTGTCCGTGCCCGGCAACACGATCGTCTGGGCTTTGGCTGCGGCCAGTGCGGCACGAGCGAGCTTGGTGGCACCGCGAACACCACGGTTGAGAAGCCACTCGGTCATGCGCTTCTCGCCGGCGCGACGCATCGCTTCGGGCGTCTGGTAGTGCGTGAGCAGTACGAGCGTCCCCTTGTTCTTGATCTTGAGCGTGCGCTCGAGACCTGGGAATACGGTGATCAGCACCGAGCGCAGGCGCGTGATAGAGCGGGTGCGGTCCGCGACCAGGTCCTTGCGGCGCTCGACGAGCATCCTCAAAGACACGATCAGGTCGTCTTTGACTCCGAACACGGCCAAATCGTGACGCATCCGTGCATTTTCTGCGATCACGCGAGCATCGAGCGCATCGGTCTTGTTCGCGCCGACGAATGCGCCGCGGCAGCGGTTGACCATGAGGCCGGGGACAAATACCACGTCTTGACCGGCTGCGAGCAGCGACGCCACGAGCAGCGCGACCGGCCCGTGACTCATGTCCACGCCCCAGACGAGATCGCACTCGAGCGACAGTGCCTGCCCGATCAGCCCCTCGATGTCTCCTTGCTCGTTCTCAACCCGGCGGGAGAACAGCTCGCGCCCCGTCTCGTCGATCGCGAGCGCCCAGTGGAAGTCCTTGCCGATATCGACACCGATCCATGCACGCCCCATGGCGTCCCCCTTCCCTCGGGAACCGAAGACGCCCACCCGCAGACCCTCCGCCGACATCACCTTACAAAGCGCCGAGGCGCAGATCCCTATCAGCGGTCGAAGTGTCCGGGCGGACCGGGTGGCAATGCCCCCCGGGCCATGGTCGGCAGGGGCAAAGAGCCATGCCCGGCCCGCCTGGGCGTCATCATGAGCATACCGCTCACGACTCAACTAGAAAGGTAAGGGGGTAGATTGATGCAACAGACTGGAGGGGGTCGAGCTTGAGGCGGATCTTCGTACTGACAGTGACGGCGATTCTATGGCTGGGGCTGACACCGGTTGCGGTATTGGGTACGCAACACAATCCGCCCTGGGCTCACGTGATCTCGCAGGACTGGGGCGCTCCCGCTGTTTCCACCCAGATACGTTGGGGCTCCCCATGGCTGCGCTCCTCGGGATATACGGTCTACGACCCTATCAATCTGTCGTCGGGCAGCACATACGGGTATTGGATGAACGACGACTCGCTGTTTCTCTACGCTGGCCACGGCTTCAGTGGCGGCGGAGGCCTTGTGTTCCCCAACGGTGGTGGGTACGGGTACATCTATGCTGAGGACAGGCTGTATCCCTGGTTGCCGAACTCGGACCCCTACTACTTCCTGGCCAACTCGTCGACCGGTCAGATGGGGGACAATCTGCTTGCGGTCTTCATCGGCTGTGACACCGCCAAGACCGGTCCTCGCTACGGCAATCTGCTCGACATGTCTCGGGCCAGAGGGACGGATTGCGCGATAGGATGGAATCGCGAGATCATCCTTTCGGACAGTCCGGGTATCTTCGGGATGGGTTTCATGCGAGGTGTCTGGGATAGGAACCTCCCGATTGACAGCCCTGTCGGCTACCACCCGAACGACGCCGACTTGATGGCATACGCATACAATTACATGATGTCGAACTCGGGCGGGATGGATTGGCGTCTGGCGGATTGGACCACCCGGGGGCAGTATGCTCAGAAACTGAGGCCGGCGCGCTACGGCGCATGGTAGTAGTCTTGTTGGCCTGAGAGGGGCGAAAGCAGTGAAGGCAGTGAAGGCGCTGGTGGGACGGGTCGGTTCAATCAGAGCATGGACAATTGCAGTTCCCATAGTCGTGACTGCGCTTGTAGTGGGCGGCGCTCTTGCGGTAGCTGGAGAAGGTCCTGCAATCGACTACGACGAGGCTGCACGAATCGCCATGGAGAAGGTCGGCGTCGCTGGGAGGGCCACCTCGACTGTGCCCGGGCCCAAAGGCGACATGATCGAGGTGAGCGGGGAGGACGGACGAATCGTGTGGGTTGATCCGGATACCGGTCACGTGCGTGGGGTTATCGGTGAACTGCGAGCCGCTGATCGTGACCTCCGTTCCGAGCTCACTACGTCGGCTGCGCAAGCACTCGCGTTCGCAGCGGTCAGGAGTATCAACCCTGCCGTGACCGGCATGGAGCTTGTTCGGTGCGAGCGCATCAACAGCAGTTTCAACTTCATGTGGCAGCGTGTCGACAAGAACGGCGTCATGCTCCCACAGTGGGCTGCCATTGGCGTGGAAGCGGATACGGGAGCCATGGGGAGCTACACGTCCGAAAGCGAACCGGTCGAGATCGACACGAAACCGATTCTCAGTAGGCGGCGGGCGCAAGAGGTCGCGAAGGGCCTAGTGCCTGACGGTGCGCTTGAGGCATGGATGCGGCTGCAGGTGATGCGAGATCGCAACCGCAGGCAGACACTCGTGTGGTATGCCGCGTACTCATGGACGGAGACTGACCCCACCGCACAGGCTCGCGGGCACAATGGCACATGGACCGCGTCTCGCACGATGTTCATCGACGCGAAGACCGGCGAGGATGTTACTGCCAGGTTCTACTAGCCTAGGGACATCTCTCCCTCCACGTAGCACCTCCGGCGACCTTGGAGTACAGTACCAGAGTTCAATCGACTCCCCGCAGGCGCTTTGTCGGCCTGCCCTCAACTCCAAGGAGCACACGCGTGGCGCTTTCAATCGGCATCGTCGGCCTGCCCAACGTGGGCAAGTCCACCCTCTTCACCGCACTCACCCGCAAGACCGGCCTCGCCGCCAACTACCCGTTCGCGACCATCGATCCGAATGTCGGCGTCGTGCCCGTGCCCGACGGCCGCCTCGATCGGCTCGCCGAGATCGTCAACCCGCAGCGGGTCCTGCCGGCGACCGTGGAGTTCGTGGACATCGCCGGCCTTGTGAAGGGCGCGAGCGAGGGCGAGGGCCTGGGCAACCAGTTCCTGGCCAACATCCGCGAGACAGATGCGATCTGCGAGGTCGTGCGCTACTTCTCCGACCCCGATGTCATCCACGTCGACGGCAAGGTCGACCCGGCAAGCGACGTCGAGGTCATCCGCCTCGAGCTCGTACTTGCCGACATCGCGACCGTCGACAAGGCGCTCCCGCGTCTCGAGCGTGACGCTAAGCGCGACAAGGAGCTGCTGCCCAAGATCGAGCTCGTGCGCCGGGTGCGCGACTGGATGGAACAAGGTCACCGCGCCCGCAAGATGCAGATGTCTGCCGAGGAGCGCGAGCTGCTCCGCGACCTGCATCTGCTCACGATGAAGCCCATGTTGTACGTGGCCAACGTCGATGAGGACGCGCTCGGGAGCACGCTTCAGCCCATCGACGGAGTGGCCCCGGTGCAGATCTGTGCGAAGGTCGAGGCCGATATCGCGGAACTCGATGCCGGGGAGGCCGCAGAGTACCTCGAGGCCATCGGGTTGGCCGAGCCCGGGCTCAACACGCTCATCGGCGAGGCGTATCGGCTCCTGGGTCTGCAGAGCTACTTCACGGCCGGCGAGAAGGAGGTCCGCGCGTGGACCGTCCATACCGGCGCGAGGGCCCCGCAAGCGGCCGCAGTGATCCACACCGATTTCGAGCGCGGGTTCATCAAGGCCGAGGTGGTGGGCTTCGCCGACTACCACGCGTGCAGCGGCGAGAAGGGCGCACGTGAGGCCGGCAAGCTGAGGATCGAAGGCAAGGAGTACATCGTCGCCGATGGCGACGTCATGCATTTCCGCTTCAACGTCTGAGCGATGGGCGCGCCTAGTTGAGCGCCTTGCGCAGCATCCAGTCGTGGAGGTTGGGCAGCACTCCCTGACCGCCGACCATCGTCCAGGCGACGATCCGCGTCTCGTTGTTCTCGATGAACTCGCGGGTCTCGTCGGGCAGGCTTCTCGGCTTGACCAGCATGGCTGCTCTGCCGAGCTTCGCGCCGAGTGCGGCCGAAGTCAGCGAGTCGGGCGTTGCGTTGCCGTTCGACACGAAGAACGAGACGCTCGCGGCAGTGTGGTACTTCGCTATGACGGCGATGTTGGTCGCATACCGGTCCTTGCCCCAGACGCGGGTGTGCGAGGGCAGCGAAGCTGCGACCGCGTCAGAGATCACCCCGGGTCCGCCGATCACGATCGTGCCGCGCCACACTCCCGGCCGGGCCGCAGCGAAATCGGTCACCGCCGTCGGGACCGAGCTCGGTCGTGCGAGGAGCACCGGGGTGAGCGAGCGTCCGGCATATGGCGCGATGGAGATCGCGTCGGCCGGGCTGAGCCCGCTGGCCACGATCACGCGCCCGTTCGATCCGACACCCACCTCGGCCGCGATCATCGCCGCCGTCTCGTAGCGGTTCGCGCCGCCGATCCTGCGGATGCTCGTTGGCGACGGCCCTGCGGCCGCTGCGGCCTCGCTCGCGACCTCGCTCGACACGGCCGCTTCGCCCCCCAGCACCACGATCTCGCGGGGACGCAGGCGCGCGATCTCGGCGGCGGTCTCGGCGGGGAGTCGGCCAGGCCGCGTCAGGAGGAGCGGCGCATCGAGCTTGCGTGAGAGCGGCGTGCTGGCGAGCGCGTCGGGCCAGTCGGTGCCGGTCGCCAGTAGCACGGTGGAGGTTCCCGGCGCCCATCCCGACCGCGAGATCGCGGCGGCGGTGTCATAGCGGTCCGCGCCTGCGATGCGCGGATAGACGGCGGTGAACGGATCCGATGCCAGAAACTCGTCGACGCTGCGTGCGACCGCTCGAACGTAGGTCATCTGCCCGCTATACGAGGTGATGTACGCCCGGTCTGCGGCGTTGGTGAGAAACGAGCCCTCGACGAGTATCGCGGGCATGTGCGACCACTTGACCACGTAGAAGTCGATCTGCCTGGCGCCGCGGTCCGACAGGGGCGTGTCGTCTACCACGTTATTCTGGACCACGCGGGAAAGCCGGATGCCGAGGATATCCTCATCGCTTGCGAACGATTCGGTGCCGTGTGCCGAGCTGCTGGCCGCCCCGTTGTTGTGGATCGAGATGAAGATGTCGGCGCCGAAGGCGTTCGCCGCGTTGCAGCGGGCCTGCAGGTCGTCTTTCGGGATGCCGCCGTAGATGCCGGTCAGGCCATCGGCCGCGTAGGCCCATCGATCGGTGGGTTCGGTGTAGTTCCAGGTGGGGATATCTCCCAGTTCGACCGCCACGTCAGTAGTGCGTGAGAGGCCCACTGTGTGGCCCTGGGCCACGAGTTCGTCGCGCAGCTTCAGGGCGAGTTGGAGGTTCACATTCTTCTCGTAGACTCCGAGCGACGGCAGGTTGGCGTTGCTGTAGCGGCCACCGTGGCCCGGGTCGATGAAGACGCGCGCGGCGGAAGCGGGGGATGGTGCGATGATGAGCGCCGTGAGCACGGCTGCCCACACGAAGAGCGCCCTGCGCATGAGACGATGCGGTCGTCGCGGTCTACGATCCATGGCTGGCTGCCGACCTTCCGGATGGGTTCCTCGGCAGAAGACGGGGCGCGACACCCCGAAATCTCCGCATCATTATACGCGTCAGAGGTTCAACCGCACGTCCAAAACGCCTACAATACGGACACCGAGGGCGCCGGCGAACGCAGGGCCGGTCCCGCGAGCAACGCTTCCGGCATACATCAGACCAGGTCTCGCTCGTCCGGTTCTCGGGAGCAGGGTCCTGGTCTTCGCGCATATTCGCGTGCAAGACGGGCGGTACGAAACCGCAGGTGACATCGATAACGCCCTCAGGGGCGATGGGACGCGAGGAGGCGTACAGCACATATGGAGATCGAGATCGGACGAGGAAAGACCGCACGGCGGGCGTACGGATTCGACGACATCGCGATAGTACCGTCGCGGCGCACCCGCGATCCGCGCGACGTGGACATCACGTGGACGTTCACGTTCCGGGGCAAGAACTACTCGTTCCCGCTTCCCGTGCTTGCCTCGGCGATGGACGGCGTGGTCGATCCGGCCTTCGCGATCACCATGGGCAAGCTCGGAGGCCTCGCTGTCTTCAACCTCGAGGGCATCCAGACCCGCTATGCCGATCCCGCCCCGCACCTCGACGCTATCGCCGGGTTCGGCAAGGAAGAGGCGACCGCCAAGATGCAGGCGATCTACGCTGCCGAGGACGTCAAGCCCGACCTCGTCAGACAGCGTGTGGCCGAGATCAAGGCCGGCGGCGTGTTGGCGGCCGCGTCGCTCACTCCGCAGAACGTCGAGCGCCTCATCGGGCCCGCGCTCGAAGGTGGGCTCGACATCCTCGTGATCCAGGGCACCGTCGTGAGCGCCGAGCACGTCTCGAGCTACGACAAGCCGCTCGACCTCAACGCGTTCGTCCGCGATCTGGATATCCCGTGCATCATCGGTGGCTGCTGCAGCTACCAGGGCGCGTTGCACCTCATGCGTGCCGGCGCCGTCGGCGTGCTTGTGGGTGTCGGCCCCGGCCATGCGTGCACCTCGCGACGCGTGCTCGGCATCGGTGTCCCGCAGTGCACCGCGATCGCGGATGCCGCAGCCGCGCGCACCCGTTACCTCGAGGAGACCGGCCGCTACACCCACGTCATCGCGGACGGCGGCATGCGCACCGGCGGCGATCTGGCCAAGGCCATCGCTGTCGGCGCCGACGCGGTCATGATCGGTTCGCCGCTCGCGAGCGCCTCGGAGGCGCCCGGTCGCGGCTTCCACTGGGGCATGGCGACCTTCCACCCCGACCTGCCGAGAGGGACTCGCGTGCAGGCCGGTGTCCGCGGCTCGCTCGCGGAGGTTCTTCTCGGCCCGGCGCATCAGAACGACGGGACCCTGAACCTGCTCGGCGGTCTGCGGACCTCGATGGCCACCTGCGGCTACGAGAACCTCAAGGCGTTCCAAAAGGCCGAGGTCATGGTGGCGCCGTCGCTTCAGACCGAAGGCAAGGCGCTGCAGAACTCGCAGGGCGTGGGGATGGGCCGTTAGTGGCGGACTATCACGAGCAGCAGCCGACCGTACTCGTCTTCGACTTCGGCGCGCAGTACGCGCAGCTCATCGCGCGCCGCGTGCGCGAGGCGAGGGTCTATAGCGAGATCGTGCACTATGACATGACCGCCGCCGAGGTTGCCGCACGCAAGCCCGCGGCGATCATCCTGTCGGGCGGGCCGGCGAGTGTCTACGCCGAGGGCGCGCCGCATATGGACCCGGCCGTGCTCGAGCTGGGTATCCCGATCCTGGGCTTCTGCTACGGCATCCAGGAAATCGCGCTGCGCCTGGGCGGCGATATCCCCAAGACCGACGTCGGCGAGTACGGCTTTGCGGAACTCACGGTCACCGATACCGGAAGCGAGCTGCTGGCCGGCGTGGCCGACGTCTCGCAGTGCTGGATGAGCCACCGCGACAGCGTGGGCACGGTGCCGGTCGGCTTCAAGGTCACCGCGCGCACCCCGACCACGGCCGTCGCGGCGATGGAGGACCCTGCGCGCAAGCTCTACGCGACGCAGTTCCATCCCGAGGTCGCGCACACGGAGTTCGGGCAGCACATCATCCGCACGTTCCTGCATGACATCGCGGGCATCCCGCCTGTGTGGACGATGGTCAACATCATCGACGAGACCGTTGAGCGTGTGCGCGAGCAGGTCGGTTCGGACCGCGTGATCTGCGGACTGTCCGGCGGCGTGGACAGTTCGGTCGTCGCAGCGCTGCTCCACCGCGCGATCGGCGACCAGCTCACCTGCGTGTTCGTGGATCACGGCATGATGCGTCTCGACGAGGCCGAACAGGTCGTACGCACGTTCCGCGACCAGTTCCACATCGATCTCGTGCATGTCGATGCCGAGGAGCGCTACCTGACGCTCCTCGCGGGCGTCACCGACCCTGAGGTCAAGCGGCGCATCATCGGCGAGGAGTTCTGGCAGGTCTTCTTCGAGGAGGCCACCACGCTTGAGGGCGTCAAGTGGCTCGCGCAGGGTACGCTGTATCCGGACGTGATCGAGTCCGGCAACAAGACGGCCGCCAAGATCAAGAGCCACCACAACCTGATCCCGTTTCCCGCAGGCGTGCACTTCGACCTGATCGAGCCGCTCAAGGCGCTCTTCAAAGACGAAGTCCGCGCTGTCGGCTCCGAACTCGGCCTGCCCGACGAGATCGTCCACCGGCAGCCGTTCCCGGGCCCGGGTCTTGCCGTGCGCATCATCGGCGAGATCACGCACGAGAAGCTTGAGACGCTCCGACTCGCCGATGCGATCATCCGTGAGGAGATCGGTGGGTGGGACACGGAGCGCAGCGTGTGGCAGTACTTCGGGGTGCTGCCCGACATCCGCAGCGTCGGCGTGATGGGCGACGAGCGCACCTACGGCCACCCGATCATCATCCGCGCTGTCTCCTCGGCAGATGCGATGACGGCCGACTGGGCGCGGCTTCCTCACGACCTGCTCGCCAAGATGTCGAACCGCATCATCAACGAGGTGGACGGCATCAACCGTGTCGCCTACGACATCACGAGCAAGCCGCCCGGCACCATCGAGTGGGAGTAGCGCGGCCTGCTCTGCGCTACGCGAACCGACTCACTTCACCGCGTGTTCCCGCAGATACGCGCCCGGGAGTGTTACGTGCACGCCGTGGACGGTCGTACCCATCAGCGTACCGAAGTGCGAGAGGTCGCCCGTAAGCAGATGGTCGGCTCCGGAGACGATCGCAGCGAGCAGAACCGGGCGGTCCTTCGCGGGGAGCGGCGGGTCGCCCTCGATCTCGAAGTCCGCCGGCTCCTTGGGCAGTACGGCCAGGGCGGCGAGCAGGGTCTCGAGACGCGCGGCAGCCTCGGCGCTGCCGACGTTGCGCCGAGCCTCGGCGACGACATGCGGTGAGCCGAGGAGCCGGGCGTCGTCGATCTCCCACAGTTCGTTGAGTGCCGAACCGGCCCGGAGAGCCGCGGACACGAGCACGTTGGCGTCGAGGAACAGTCGCGCCACGTCAGGGAGCCGGTCTCGGCTGACGGGGGATCGAATCGGGATCCAGACCCATCGCGCGCACGTCGCGAAGGGCCTGGTCGTACTCGGCGGCGGTCACGGCGTTGTTCAACATGAACTCAGCCGTGCGCGCAGGCGTGTACGCCTCGAGCTCATACGCTCGGACCGGCTTGATGAGGAGGCCGCCGGCGTGCTCCTCCATGACGAGCATCTCGCCTTCGTCGAGCCCGTACGCCCGTCGGATTCCGGCCGGGATGACAACGGTGCCGCGCTTGCCGACTCGTATGTATTCGGTCATGGGTGATCGCCCTTTCGTCCGATTTCAGTATATCAGAATCTCTGACACTCTGACCCGGCAGCCGACGCACGGGATTCGTGCGCACAAGCCGGAGCGCTTCGGCGTACAATACCTGCACGTCGTCGAGAGGCGACCCGCCCAGCCGTCCACGCAAGGGGGCACTCATATGACCGATCAGCCTTCGGCCGAAGCCCAGAAGCAGATCGCAGCGCATCGCGCCCGCATCGACGAGATCGACTGCCAGCTCGTGCGCCTGCTCAACGAGCGTGCCGCCGAGTCACTGGCGATCCGCAACCTTAAACCGCAGGCCAACTGGGGCCTGTACGACCCCAAGCGCGAAGAGGAGATCTTCGCGAACCTCGCGCGGTGCAACGAAGGTCCGCTGTACGGCGAGAACCTGCGGGAGATCTTCGAGGCGATCCTGCATGTCGCCAAGGAGATGAGGGGCTGATGGCCGGCTCGCAGGCCCCCGGAATCGACGCGGTCAAGCGCGACGGCGGCGTGACGATCATCGCCGGCCCGTGCTCGGTCGAGAGCCGGGAGCAGATGCGCGAGGTCGCCGCGACGCTGAAGGAACTCGGGATCCGCGTCATGCGCGGCGGTGCCTTCAAGCCGCGTACCTCGCCGTTCTCGTTCCAGGGGCTGGAAGAGAAGGGCCTCGAACTGCTGCGGGAAGCCGCCGATGAATACGGTCTGCTCGTGGTCACCGAGGTCACCGACTCGGCGCATGCCGAGACGATCGCCGAGTACACCGACATCCTGCAGATCGGCACGCGCAATATGGCCAACTTCTCCCTGTTGCGCAAGGTGGGAGAGGTCACGGCGGACACGCATAAGCCCGTTGTCTTCAAGCGCGGCATGGCCGCGACGATCGAAGAGTGGCTGCAGGCGAGTAACTACATCACGATGAACGGCAACGAGAACGTGATCCTGTGCGAGCGCGGTATCCGGACGTTCGAGACATCCACGCGGTTCACACTCGACATCTCGGCGGTGCCGGTCGTCAAGAAGCTCTCGCTGCTGCCCATCATCGTCGACGTCTCGCACCCGACCGGCTCGGCGGATCTCGTGCCGGCTGTCTCGCGTGCGGCGGTGGCTGTGGGTGCCGACGGCATCATGGTCGAAGCGCATCCCAACCCTCGCGAGGCTCTGTGCGACGGTCCGCAATCGCTCGACCTGGCAGGACTTACGGCCCTCATTGCCGAACTAGAGCCTGTAGCGAAGGCGATCGGGCGTACGCTCGCGTAGTCGTGTGTACTCGCCCCCGGCGGTCGCCTCGCGGTGGACTGTCGTCGATAGGGGCGTGCTGGTGTCCGAGACAGGGACCGGGAGGTTCTGTCCCCACTGCGGGGCGATTGCGGCGACCCGTCTCGGCCAGTGCAAGGTCTGCGCGCTGGCGGCGTGCGAGAAGTGCGGCAACATCCAACACGTGCAGGCCGGGCGTGAGGTCGTGCACAACGAGTGCCTCCACAAGACCGGCGATTCGTTCTCGATGATCAAGTTCGTGCGCTGAGCGAAACCCCATAGGTAACCGGCCGTCGGGCACCTCGGATTCCGGTGTGCCCGTTCGCGTACGTACAGGAATAGTGCGTTCATCGCGGTGTGCAGCTATAATCCAAGGCATACGTCACCACCGACACCCCTTGCCGAGGAGAATAACCATGGATGCACTCGATACCGCGGTCTTGGGGCGCCTCATGCGCGACGGGCGCGTGTCCTGGACGGACCTGGGTGAGGAACTCGGGATGGCGGCGACCTCGGCCGCCGATCGCGTACGGCGTCTCGAGCGTGAGGGCGTCATCACGGGATACGCCGCGCTTGTTGACCCGGCCTCGGTGGGCGCCGACCTCTCCGCATTCGTAGCGATCACGCTCGAGGGGCCGCACGCACGCGCCGCCTTCCTTGAGGGAGCCGGCGTGCTCGACGCGGTCGCGGAGATCCATCACGTCGCAGGCGAGGACGACTACCTGCTCAAGGTGCGGTGCGCCGGTACCCGTGGCCTGGAGGCGCTCGTGAGCGAGGGCCTCAAGGGGCTGCCGGGCGTGGTGCGGACGCGCACGACCGTAGTGCTCTCGACGGTCAAGGAGAGCGTTGTGGTTCCGCTCGAGGGGATGGGGCCGGAGTAGCCGTGCACCCTCTGGTCGCTTCGTTCGTCGTGGGTGTCGCCGTCGCCGCACCCGTGGGTCCCGTGGGCGTGCTCTGCATCCAGCGCACCCTGCGTGGCGGCATCCCGTACGGCCTCGCCAGCGGTCTTGGAGTTGCGACCGCAGACGGGCTGTATGCGGGGCTTGCGACGCTCGGTATCGCGGCGGTGACATCGTTCGTACGGGGCGCGGTCATGCCGTTGCGCGCTGCAGGCGGCGTGGCGCTTCTGTGGCTTGCCGTCCTCGCCTGGCGGGGGGCGGGTGAGGCGTGCGATGCCGCACTCGCTCCGAGCGCACGCGGACTCGCCGGCGCGTACGGGTCGACGTTCGCGCTCACGCTCGCGAATCCGACCACGGTCATGTCGTTCGCCGCGATCATGGCCGGCCTTGGTGCCGGCGTCGCGGATCCCGGCGACGGCCTGCTGTTCATGGGAGGGGTGATGCTGGGCTCGCTGGCGTGGTGGGTATTCCTGGCGTCCGCGGTGGGCCTGGCACGCGCCAGGGCCCCGCGTGCGCTGGTGGGCGGCGCAGGACGGGTCAGTGCTGCCGTACTGGCTCTTGCGGGCGCAGCGGCCCTCTGGGCGGCGCTCGCTGCGTATGTGGGATAGGGGGCCACATGCGGCGGACTCGACTCCCTGCCTGATTCCGCGGACGGCGGCGTCGTGAAACCCCCCTGGCGCTTGTGTCGGCTTTCACTACAATACGGGCTGGTGCCGGTGAACGCCGCTCGGCGGCGGGAAGGTGGGGCTTGTGGGTCTAGGGATACTCGAACCCGAAGGACGAATCGTTCGCGCGCTCGACTCCTGGGCGCTCTCGTGTCTCCTGGGGCTCCCGATACTGGGTGCCGCGATGGCGTGCATGTGGCTCGCGCGCGAGGTCGACGGCGTGGTCGCACTCGCGCTGGGGGCCGCAACGCTCGCGCTCGTGTTGCTCGCTCTGGTTGGTGCAGCCGCGTTGCCACGCGTTCGCGCAGGGGTCCGGCCTGGGCGCACGCTGCCACGGGCCGTGCCCGTCGCCATCATCAGCCTCGTTCTCGCATCGGGCCTCTCCCTGGTCGAGGCGCTTGTGCCCGACGTGGGCTTCGCCTCGGACCGGGCGTTCTACGCCTCCCAGCTCGCGTACGCGGCTGTCGTGGCCGTACTCGCTTTCGTCGCCTTCGCATTTGCCCGTTTCAAGACCCACACCGGACCTGTCGCCTATGTGATCGGGCTGCTTGTGGCCGCAGGCGGCGTTGCGCTGTGGGCATGGAGTGCCGGCCAGGGCTATATCGCCGTCCAGGCTTCGAACGCTGACGCGATCGTGCTCATGGGCCAGCCGATCACGCTGGGTGCGCTCATTCTCGCCGGCGCGGCCGCGAGCGCGCTCGCATCCCGCTCCGCCTGAGATCGCCGCTCCCCGGGTGACGGTCGCGTGACGGTGCACCGCCCCGTCGCCCCGGCCGTGCGATGCTCGCATCTGCCGAGGAGAGAGGGGAGCCCGTGCGCGCTCGCATGCGGCCGGCCATGCGCGACTCGATGGTCGCCGTGATCAGGAGCGTCGAGCCCCTGGTCTCCGTGGCCCGGGGGATCGCGCTGTTCGTAGGCGGCTTCTCGGCACTCAACACGCTCGCCGCGCTCTCGAACGGCCGGGCTAGCTCCGACCTGTGGTGGATCGATCTGAGCGGGTTCTCAGCGGCCTTCTCGGCTGCGTTCGGCGTGGGTGGTGCGTTTCTCCTGCTCGCGTTCGGCGCCAGTCCGCGCTGCGCGCCGCTCCGGTCTCGCGCGACCGCAACAGCTGCAGCGGTCCTCGCGGTGGTCGCGGTGCTCAACGCCCGCGACTTCTACGCCGCATGGCGCGCGGGCTCTATCGACCCGGGGGTGCCGTTCCCGTTCTCGCTCGTTGTCGCAGCGGCCCTGGCATACGTGGCCCTCGCGGTCCGGCATGCCGGGGACCGCGAACGGCCGGTGACCCGCAGTGCTTCGAGACTCGCGGCCAGCGTTGCGTTGGCGTGTGCGCTGGCCTTCCCGATCGCGCAGGTCTGGTTCTTCGGCCTGACGGACTACCGAAGGCCGGCCGATGCGGCCGTGGTCCTCGGAGCGAGGGTCTACGACGACGGACGTCTCTCGTGGACCCTGCAGGAGCGGGTCGACACCGCGATCGGGTTGTATGCGAACGGCCAGGTTCGAACGATCGTGATGTCCGGCGGCACGGGCACGAACGGCGTTGACGAGGCCGATGCGATGCGCCGTCACGCTGTCGCGTCCGGAGTGCCTGCGGATGCCATCATCTGCGACCACGATGGTGTCGATACCGACTCGACTGTCCGCAATACCCTGCCGCTCCTGCGCGACGCCGGTGCCGCGCGGGTGATCGCCGTGAGCCACTTCTACCATTTGCCGCGCATCAAGATGGCGTACCGTGCCGAGGGGTTCGACGTGCTCACGGTACCCGCCGAGGAGCACCGCGAGATTGTTGGTACGCCGCGGTTCGTGATGCGTGAGATCCCGGGGTTCTGGGTCTACTGGGCGCGCTCGTGGTGGCGAGCTGTCGCGGCGACCTGATCTCCCCGGGATCGTGTGCGTTCCTAGCCTACCGGGCGATCGAGCGGCTGTGAGGCCCAGGTGTCCAGGACGCTCGAATCGATAACGATCCTGTCGCCGTCGACCGACACGGGAACCTCGTCGATCGGGTAGAGCTTGCATGGGCCGCTGATGCCCTCGTTCGTCTCGAGATTGCGCTTCGTTCCGCACGACTCACAGGTGAGGGAGCCATCGACCTCGATGCGCTGGCCTTCGCCCTCGCACGGCGGACAGTAGCTCACGCCCACGAACAGGCCGCCAAGCGGCTTGACGTATGCGAGCATCGGAACGATCTGACCGTCGGGCCTGGTGTAATCGAAGCGGACGATCTTGCTTTCGACGACCTCATCGAGGGACACCGAGAAACCGGTGCCGTCCTGCGTCGCAGCGACGACGGTCATCGCGACGGCCGCGGAGTACGGGGCGGGATCGGCGACAGCCGGTGCGATGTAGTCCGCAGGGAGAAGACGGCCGATGTAGGCCTGCTGTCCCGTGGCGTCACCGGAACCGGCATCGCCCGAGCCGTTCATGACGACGAGCGCGATCACGACGAACGCCGCGATCGCGACGACACCGATGATCAGCCTGTTCTTCGAGCCTGCCGCCTTCGCGGGGGGCTCGGGCTGTTTTGGAGCGGAACCGTGCTTCTTGCTGTTCTTGTTCTTTGACATCCTGGATCGACCTCCGGAACTCGTCGTGTCACTTCACATGCCCCTGTGCGGGGTGCGACTCGCGGACGGGCGATGTCAGATGCGTAGTGGCGCGGTCCGGATGGGCTGTGCCGCATCGGCCGGGAGCGTCTCGAGCGCTGTCACGGGTTCGCTCAGCGGGGGGATCGCGAGCGGCGACGGGTTGCCCGCAACGATGACCGGAGCCGGCGCGGTGACCGTCGCATCCGGATGCATCTCGCTCGCACGAGGGCATGCGCCCGGATTCTCAGGCGAGGTCTCACATCCGTGCGAAGTGTGGCCGGTCATGTCAGACGGAGGGGCCGCCGCGGCGAAGGAACAGGCCGGTGCCGCCGCCAGAACGAACAGCAGCGTGACCAGTCCGAGCAGCACCACGCGCTGCCTGTGAACCATCGCCGTCATATACGCCCGTTTCCACAGAGATACCTGACGACACAGGTGCAATCCCTGTGCCATAGAGGCCCGTTCGGGGACCCGGCCGCTGCGCGCATCGCCGCAGTCCTACCGGTTCCAATGCGCCGAGTCCGCGATGAGCGCGTTCGCCCTGCTCAGGAGCTCGAGGGCGTGTGCGTCGTCGGCGCCTTCGGCCCACCTGTGGATCGCGTGGCCGAGCAGAGCCGCGCCCTTGCGCCAACGGGTCAATTCGATCGCGTCGAGGGCCGCATGGCACATCTCGAGATCGATCTCGGTCATATCGAGTACTTCCGCTATCCATGGGCGTACCCCCTGCGGGTCGAGATGCGCGTGCGCGAACAGCGCAGCGGCTCGCACGTCGCTGTTCGTGTCGGCATATAGGGTCGTGAGCGCGTCGAGCGCTGCATCTCCCCCCATAGGGCCGAGAAGTAGCGCGACTCCCGTTCGTGTCCGCGCATCCGGGTGGTTGGCCAGCGAGATCACGAGCGGCTGCATGCGAGCCTCGAACCCCGAGGTATCGAAGTCCGATTCAGCGAGTAGATCGAGCATCGCGCTCATGAGCCGCCCCGAGTTGGCCACTCCTTTCGTGAGTGCCGATTCCAGACGGGCCAGCGCGTACTCGTCGCCCCGAACGAATGCGTGTGACGCGGCGAACCAGCCGGGTTCATCGAGCTCGTCGAGTCGCCGGATCGCGAAGTCGATTCCCTCGTCGCGGCCCGAGGCGACGAGAAGCATGAGCGCCGCATCACGAGCCAGCGCCGCGCTTTCAAGAGCAGAGTCGCTTTCGGCGAGAGCGAGCAGATCCGCCCACAGCCAGGGGTGTGCTTCAAGGGCATTGCGCAGTGCCTGAACGACCTGGCTGCGGTATTGGCGTACGTTGAATGCGGCGTTCTCGAAGTCCTCCCCGAAGGCATCGAGGAGGGACTCGTCGAGCTGTGCGTCCCGCACTCTCGCGACGCCGGAGTCCTGTAGGTGCCAGTCGAAGACGACTTCGGCGTCGGGTCCCCACAACCGCCACAGGGCACCCGCTGCGGTCGAGCGAACGAGTTCATCCGGGTCCTGAGAGGCCTTGACGAGCCAGGGTATCACTCGGGGCTCCATCCAGTCATGCAGGAGCTCGACAGCGCCGAATCGCCGAAGCGGGTCGGCGGATTCCAGTGCCGACACGAGGGCATCGAGGCTTGGGGGGTTGCGAAGCGTGCCTCGGACGGACCAGATGCCCCAGACGCCACAGATGGCCAGGCCGATCACGAGGGTTCCCGGGCCGAGCCAGCCCATGCCCTGAGGGGAGACTGCGAACACGGGTGGGGCGGCGAGCAACGTACCTATGAGAACGAGATGACGCGTCTGCCCTGAGTATCCGAACAACGCGACCGCCGGGAGTGCTAGGGGGCAGCCGCCAGCGAGAAGTGCTAGCACGGCCGAGGTGTCGGGCAGAGCATCGGTCGCCCAGCCAAAGACCGCTCCGCCGCCGAGGAGTGCGCCAAGGATCAGGGCGTTCCACCACTCGGCTTTCCGTTCGATCTGGAGAACGCCTGCTCCCAGAGGCGCGAGGAGGTGACGATAGAGGAACGCGGGGGTGCTTAGGAGAGCTATCAGCATGATCACGCGCGTGAGAGTGACCGCTGTTCCGGACGAGAGCCACGAGTCGGAGCCTGCGGTGGCGGCGATGAGCGACGGAACGAGCATGAGAGCGAGCCCGATCGCGGCTGTGGCTTCCGGGATGCCGTTGACCCACCAGAGCCGCCGACCGACTCGCAGCGATGCCGTCTCCCGACAGTTATCCTCGCGCACGCGGGCCGCAACGTCTCGCAGCGCTTGCATGCGCCCGTTCTTCGATTGTGCCGTTCCGGTCACCCGTGCTCCTCTCCCCGGGGCGACATGGTAGCAGCGACAACGCTGCAAGGCCACGCATAGCGTGCTAGGAGGGGTGTCTGGGGGAGAGGGGCAGGCAAATCACGATTGCGAACGAGGTTAATGTTAGTTAACCATGAACAGAGAAGCGGTCGACATGTGGTTTCTGCTCTCGTGTAGTAGCCCGCAACGCTGTCGGGGGTCATGTTACCAGGGAATACGGGGAGATCCGATGAGGGGATTCGCTGTCGGGGTATTCGCGCGCGCAGTCAGCTGCGCACTGTCGTTCGTTCTGGCTACAGGACCGGTGTTCGCGAATGCGGCACCGGTCTTCGCGTCTGAGCCTGTGGCTGCTGCCGCGGAGGCGCCGGCCGTCACGGTGGAGACATCGCCGACGGTCGTGTCCGAAGACGTCTCGAAACGCACCGAGAACTCGAACCACTTCCTGCTCTCCGACGGCACGTATCGTGCCGAGATCCATGCGGGTGACATCAACTACGAGAACGAGGCGGGCGATCTCGTTCCGATCGACACGTCGCTCGTTCCCGGTCCCGACCCCGGTGAGTGGCAGACCAAGGCCGCCGCCGTGGTCGCGGAGTTCGGCGCCGAGCGGCCCGCCGAAGCCCCCGTCGCGATATCGAGCGACACATGGCGCGTCTCCTTCGACATGCTCGGTGTCTCCGAGAATGCGAAACTGACGTACGGCAACCGGGCGCGCTACCTCGGTGTGGCCACCGATACAGACCTCGAGTACGAATCGCTTGCCGACGGCATCAAAGAGACCGTGGTGCTGAACTCGGCTGACGCCCCCTACCTATCGGTACGACGCCAAGAAGCGTCTGGAGCGCAAAGAATCAACGGACGTGTCCGGCGAGGTGCGCGCTGTCGGTTATCGCTACGATGCGTTCGGGCGATCCGTAGAAGAAAGCCACACCAAGGGCGCGGCGGTGTCCAAGTGGGTGCATACCGCATACGACGAGTACGACCGCGAAACCTCAATCAAGGACGTCAAGCGGGGGCTCACACGCACCTTCGAGTTCCCTAGCGGAAGCAGCAGCAAGAAGTCTAGCGAAGCCCTGAAGTACGGTTCCGTCTCGACCACCCTCACGGTTGATGAGTTCGACCGTGAGACGACCGCGACGGCGGAGTTCGCCCTCGCGTCGGGAGCGGTCACTGTCTCTCGCGACATGACGTGGAACGGTGCCCGCAACCTGGCGGAGACCGCAGCGCTCAAGTTGGGCACCGCGAGCTGGACCACGAGGTACTCGTATGACTATGGTGACAAGCTCGAGGGTATCTCCGATGGCATATGGGGCGTCTCCGGTGGCGTCGGTGTCTCCTATAATGCCGACACGGCGACCAAGGCCTCTGATGTCGTCACGCTCCCATGGGGCGGGAGGACATCTCGCACGTTTGGATACACCTTGGCAGGACGCCTATCCACGGTCACTGTGGAGCCAGCGGGCGGCCCAAAGCGCACGATTCTGTATGCCTTTGATTCGGCGGGGACGGGTGACCTCAAGCGAATAGAGGACAACGGCTCCGCCACAACCCTCACCTACGAGGGTGGTCACATCGCCACCCTCTCACGCGGCAGCACGCTCACGACTTTCGGATTCGACACGGCGGGACGGCGCATCCTCGCGAACACCGCAGGCACGGGAAGTGTCGAGACGAGCTGGACAGGCGACGATCTGCTCCACAAGTGGGTCAGCAGGAATGCCGGAGGCTCCACTGTCGCCAATGCCGCTTACTCGTATGACGGCGACGGTCAGCGCATCGGCGCCACGGTATTCGCCCCATCGCCCTGGTCCGCGACGGCCACAGAAACCGTCTACACCTATAGCTACGACGGACTCGAACTGCGCTGGATGACGGCAGCGAGCGCGGGCGCCACCGCTCGTCTCACTTACCTCTATGACGAGCAGGACCGTCCGTACGCAGCGTCGTACGAGGCGACCGTCTCAGGAGAGCCCACCAGCGCCGTGTTCGCGCTGCTCACCACCGATCACGGCGACGTGGTCGGGCTGCTGGACTCGGCCGGCAATCAGTTCGCGCGCTACGCCTACGGCCCGTTCGGAGAGGCCGAGGAGGCGACCAGTCGACAGACGGCCACGTTGTCATCGGCTCTGGCGGCCCAGATCACCGCGCTTCAGCCGCTGCGCTATGCCGCGTACACCTACGACACGTGGTCGGGCACCTACTACCTGCAGGCGCGCCACTACGATCCGGTCACCAAGCAGTTCCTCACCAAAGATCCTGCCGAGGCCGATGGCGAGGAGTCGGCCTACCAGTACTGCGCCGGCGATCCGATCAACCAAGACGATCCCGACGGTGAGTTCGCTCAAGTGGTATGGGGTGCCGTTGGTGGTGCGGCGTGGTATGCGGGTGAGAAGGCGATCGCGGGGGCGTGGAAGGCCAGAAGCGTCTTCAAGAAGCAAGGATTCAAAGCAGGCATGCGAGCCACCTGGCGAAACGTCAAGAGCTCGTGGAGCTGGAAGTCGTTCGGCCGTGAGGTAGCGATAGGGGCGGCCACCGGGGGCCTGGGCAAACTCGCCAAGGCGGGCAAGGTGGCCAAGGTGGCCCGCGGCGCCAGATGCCGGGTGCTCTCCCGTGGCAGCCGCTTCGCCAGCAAGGCCTCTAGAGGACGCATCCCGGCCAAGACCTACTGCTTCGTGGCGGGCACGCTCGTGCTCACCGCGAG
>CAMTYE010000006.1:0-140451 GCA_947085935.1 uncultured Actinomycetes bacterium
ACCGCTGGGATGTGCCGGTAGGCCCAGGCTGCTTCCACGAGCACACGGCGGATGTGACGGTTGCCGGTCTTGGTGATCGAGCCTTGGTGTCTACTCGCCCCGCTCGAGTGCTCTGAAGGCACGAGCCCGGTGAAGGCCATGAAGCTGCCCGCCGTTGGGAAGCGTGAGAAGTCGCACGTCTCGGCGAGTATCGTCATCGCCGTCAGCGTGCCGATGCCCCGAAGGACGCTCAGGCGCGCGACACCTTCGGCGAAGGGTTCGGTCGCCGCGATCTCCTCGATGCGCCTGCCCATCTCGGCAAGCTGTGCGTCGCGCACGAAGTAGGCGCCGAGAAGCTGCTGATACGCCTCGGTGGCGAGAGGCTCGTCGAAGCGAAGGGCACGCATCCAGACCTCGAAGCGCGAACTCCACTTGTCGGAACCGTGCGGATAGCGCTTCCCGTAGCGAAGGAGGAAGCTCCTGATCCTCTGCCGAGCGATCCGTCTGTCGCTCTTGACCTCCTCGCGCACGCGTATGAGGTCGCGGACGGCCTCCTCGGCGCTCGCGGGCACGCGAACGGGGGTCAGCTCGCCTGCGCGATGAAGGCGGGCGAGGTTTCGCGCGTCGATGCGGTCCGTCTTCACGCGAACCCCTGAGCGACGCGGGATCAGCGAGGGCGCGATCACGTCGCAGTCGAAGCCGAGCGAGGTCACGAGCCTGTGGGTGTCGTAACCCGTCGGTCCGGCCTCGTAGCAGGTCGTGATCGTGGACGGATCAGGGTAGCGCCGAAGAAGCCGACGCACAGCCTCGGGGGTGTTGGGTATCACCCGCTCGTCGACCTCAGTCGTGCCGGGGCGAAGCACCGCCACGGCGATCGTGTCCTTGTGCACGTCCAGTCCGATGTGTGTAAGCTTATTCATGGTCGGTCCCTCCGTGTGTCGGCACCGCGGGCGTGTTCCCGCGGATGATCCACGTTATACGCGGATTCGGGCCGGCCATCTCATAGTGACTAGGCTGATGCAGGAGGACGATTGCTGCCACCACTTGTCGCACTACTGGTTGCTGCGGCATTCACCCTGCTGACGTCGATGCACGTCGAGCGGTGGGCAACCATCAGATGGTCAGTCACCGTCTTCGAGCACGGACTGACGGTCTTCCGGTCAGTGATCCCGCTCTCGAAGCCCGATGTCCCCGTGGGGTCCGAGTTTCACACCGACACCGGCAGCTTCAAGCGCGTGTCGCCCGATCGCCTTCTCTTCCGCACGCGGGAGTACTTAGGCGAACAACCGTCGTCCTCCGCTCTCTTGACGCGTGTCACGTGACGCGTTACTCTTGATGCATGATCAAGACGTTCGCTGACAAGCGGAGCCAGGACCTCTACATCACCGGTCGCGCCAAACGCTTCCCGCCTGATGTCTCGGGTCGTGCCGCCAGGAAGCTCGAGTACGTGGATCTTGCAACGAAGCTCGCAGATCTACGGGTGCCTCCGGGAAACCGACTCCATGCGCTTGAAGGCGACCGCAAGGGTCAACACTCGATCTCGATCAACGACCAATGGCGCATCTGTTTTCGCTTCGAAGATGCGGACGCCTACGACGTAGAAGTCTGTGACTACCGCTGAGACGAGGTGTGAGATGAGTATCGCGAACACAGGACAGATGAAGCGCCGCCCGACCCACCCCGGCGAGATGCTGCGCGAGGACTTCATGCCCGACTACGGGCTTACCGTGGCCGAGCTCGCCAATGACGTGGGCGTATCACGCCAGTCAATCAATGAACTGCTCCGGGAGCGCCGCTCGGTGACGCCCGAGATGGCGTTGCGGCTGGGACGCCTGTTCGGCAACTCCCCTGAGTTCTGGCTGAACGCCCAGCGCTCCGTCGACCTCTGGGACGCCGCGAAGGCGATCAAGAGCGATGTGGCTCGCATCAAGCCGCTGAGTGTCGCATAACCACGGCATCGAGCGGGCGGCCACGAGATAGAACCAACCCGAGCGGTCAAACCGCCGCTCATCCCCAACAACGTTCGACAGAGACCGGATAGGGGGACGGCGTGGTTTCGATTGGGGTAGGCGAATTCGCCGCAATCGCGATTGGCGTGTTCGCGGTTTGGAGAATCGCTGTATGGCGCAGCGCGGCCGGTGACGCAGCCAGGGAGATCGTGGTGATCGCGTTCTTCGCGTACGTGCTCGCAATGGCTTGCGTCACGTTCTTCCCAATGACCGTCATCTTCTACGACTGGCACGGGAGGTTCAATCTCGTGCCGCTGGCGAGCATCAGCGATCTCATTCGGCACACCAGCCGGGCGACGGCTCTCAACAACATCGGCGGCAACATCGTCATGTTCGTGCCGCTTGGCGTGCTACTGCCGCTGCTATCTCGGAAGCTGAGGTCTCTGGGCTCCTTGATCTGGCGCGTCGCGCTCATTTCCGCCGCGATCGAGATCCTACAGCTCCTGACCCGGGTCCGCGCCACGGATGTCGACGACGTCATCCTGAATGTCGTCGGCGCTGCGATCGGATACGCCGTCTTTCGCTTGGTGGTACTGGCGACTCAACACACGCCGGGCGCATCGGCGCTTCTCGACCGCGTCGGCTCTGACACGCAGCAACGCGAGCCGCTGCGCACCGCTCTAGTTCCCGTGGTCGTGACAATCCTGCTGACGCTCTGCCTCATCGTGCCAAGGGTTCTGACGGGTACCTTGGACGAAGGCGCGATCAGTCGGGACGCGCTGTCGGGAATGGCCGGCGCGTCCGTGGCAGCACGTGCCGACGCGAACGAACACGTAGTGCTCGTTGCGGCGTCAGGCGAGACCGCTTCGGAGGCGTACAGGTACACGGTCTACAAGCGCGTGCTCCCGGGCCGGTACACCAGGACGAGCTGGAGTGATGTGTTCACGGGCGAGGGCTCACGATACACCCTGTCGACTACAGCGTATAACCCCAGAGTCGGTGATGTGCCTCGCACCTATATCGTCGGCAGGAACGACTCCGGTGCAACGACCCTCGTTGTTACCGCAAAGGACGGACGAAACGCCTTTCGGGCCGCGGTCGGGAGGTACTTCGCGGTCGCACTGCCGTTGGGGGTCGGCTTCGAGGACGCAGATGTGGCAGTCACCTTTCGCGCTTCGGATGACCGTGATGTGACGAAGTCGTTCAAAGGCGACTGAGTCGTTGATGCCGGCTGCGAGTCATGCCGAACCAGGGCATCGACCCGACTTCGCAAGGCGTCGGCTATCATGTGAGTCAACAGAAGCGGGTCAAGTCCACGACTCCCATTTCGACGGTATTGACGGCGTCAAGTACGTGGCGGCTCGGCAGGCTAACAACGGCATCGACGCCGACAAACCGCGACAGTGAGGCAGTCTGGGTCGGGGGCGCGGTCGAATCGCCGGACCGGCCCACATCGGCTATCCTGAAACCGCTGGGTTGCGGGTTGTCCAAAGACACGTCACGTTCGACATGATGGTTCGGTTGGCGTTCGAGGAGGGCCCTGTGCGTCGCGTACGTCTCGCCATGATCATCCTTCCTGCGGCACTAGTCTCCGCTCTGCAGCTATCCGCCTGCGATGCCGGCTCTGCCAAGACAACGTCCTCGGCCCCCGCAATCGAGGAGTCAAACGAGGCTTCGTCATCTGCGGCACCTGCGGCTCTCGATCTGGTGAACGCGGAACCGGTGCGACTGGGGTCTGTCGACTACCGATTCGTGGGCGTGGAGACGAAGGATCCCGACACGCCCAGCGTCAAGATGAGCTGGATCGGGCGGAGCAGCGTGGTCGTCTACGCTTCCCCTGGCCACAACTACGTATGTGTGACCTTCCACGGAATCGATACGAACTACCCTGAGCCGCGCGTCCTGAGTTTTGACTTCGGAGTTTCGTATGTGATGAGCGGTGACACTCGCTACGAGAAGTTCTCCGGCGTCTCGTCAGGCTTCCAGGGCGACACCACTCAAATCATCGAGTTCGAGCTGCCAACGGACCTGGAATCAGCTGACTTCTTCTGGGAGCCCCCGAACGAATCAGGTGACGTGTACGTTGCCCATCTCTGGTAGACGAATTGCAGCTCGAACCGTCGCATCGACCAGGCAAGATGAGGTCTGCGAGCTACGCTGGACACGACGAGGCCGTTCGGCCTCATCTTGTAGCTCATCCGCTCACCGTTAGGCGCAGCAGGACTTCTCCGAACAGCGAGACAGCTCATCGACCGTACCAGTCGTGATACCAGCAGCCAGTTCCCGAATCCCGGGTCGCTCCGAACGCTCAAGCGCTAGCTCGGCCATTGCTGTCGCGTCGTCGTGATGCTGGATCATCCGCTCGATGAACACTGCATCCATCCCGCCACCGACGGAGTTGGTCAAACCGCCGAGGAGGAACAATGCGCCCATTCCCGCAAGAACCTGGGAGGTGTTTCGATGAGATACCCCAGAATGCCGGTTGCCGCCGTATCGCTCATGCTTGTGCTGTGTGGGGGTCGGCACGGGGGCGGAACTGATCCATCTGGCAGGGGCGTTTCCAGGATGGCGCTTCACTGCAGCGGAGCCGTCAGGCGCCATGCTCGATACCTGCCGCAAGCGAGTTGACGAGGCCGGCTTCTCCTCGCGCTGCACCTTCCATGAGGGATATCTCGACTCGCTGCCACTCGGAGGAATGCATGATGCAGCGACACGCTTCCTCGTCTCGCAGTTCATTCTGGACGCACAGGCCCGCTCGTGCTTCTTTAGGCAGATTGCAGACAGACTCGTGCCGGGCGGGATCTTGGCGAATGCGGATTTGTCGGCTGACGTGGAGTCAGAGGGCTATGATGCGCTGCTCGCCGTATGGCAACGGGTGATAGCCACGTCCGCCGCTTCCGCTGAAGGGCTTGCTCGTATGAAGTCCGGCTACGCCAAGGACGTCGCGATCCTGCCGTCGGCCGCAACCGGATCGATCATCGAGTCTGGTGGTTTCGACAAGCCGGTTCAGTTCTTCCAAGCGGCGCTGACGTGCGGGTGGTTCGCCGTCCGCGCTTCCCGCCGGGCCATCTAGTGAAGCTGGACTGCTGTGGCGGCGGCGTCAAGTAGTATCAACCAGCGGGCATGGGCTGCCGCTCATGCCTAGCACGGTAGCGCGACGAGCGTCACCGGTGCCGCCTGCCACGCCAGAGGGGGATGACATTGAACGAGCAGCGTGTGTTCGCTATGCAGTTTGCGAAGGTGTACCCGCTCTACGTTCAGAAGGCAGAGCGGAAGGGCCGCACGCAGCAGGAAGTCGACCAGATCATCTGCTGGTTGACGGGATACGACGCTCCGGAACTGCAGCGCCAGATCGAACAGCAGGTCGACTTCGCGACCTTCTTCGATCAGGCGCCGGCCTTCAATCCGAATGCCTCTCTCATCAAGGGTGTGGTGTGCGGCGTGCGGGTCGAGGACGTCGATGACCCGTTGATGCAGAAGATCCGCTATCTGGATAAGTTGATCGATGAGCTCGCAAAGGGAAGAACCATCGAGAGGATCCTGCGCCGGAAGGGTGCGTGATTCCGGGCGATCCTGCGACCCTATCCGTGTGCCGCGCATTCGCGCCGCGCCCGGCAGCCTTCAGGTTCCCCGTCGGCATACCCGTCCTTCGTTCAGAAGACACGCCGGAGTCAGGTAGACTCGGGCAAGAAGCGCGCGGTGGGGCGCTTCGGCTGAAGCCTATGCACGTAGACACTCAGACGGGGACCGGTGGCAATGGCTCGCCCAACAACGAAAGAGACCTTGCTCGAGGCCGATGCTGCCGGATTGTACCTCCTCCTTGCGGAGATCGATGCGATTCCCGCGCCGCTGCGGGACGCGGAGTTCCCCGCCGACGGTAGGGACAGGACGATTCGGGACCCCGTGTGCCACCTGCATGAATGGCACAAGCTCATGATGGGCTGGTACGACGTTGGAGGCCGCACTCGATCTGCTGACCGGGAGCCATCGTCAAGTCCAAGGTCTGATACTCGCGCACACCGACGTAGAGCTCTTCACGAAGAAGCTCTACGCATGGGCGGGCAGCACGTCTCTGGGTGCGTACCTCGTCTCTTGCACGTCAAGCCATTATGACTGGGGACTGAAGGAGATCAGGAAGCTCAGGCGGTATCCTGAGTCTCTGAGACCAAGACCGCTGGAAGGTGCTGTGTGACCCCGGTACTGAGCGGTCGGTGCGCCGGGCAGTCCAGGGAGGGAGCCCGGACCGCATGATAGCCAGAGCAACTGTCGAGATGCCGGATCGTGCGGCTTGGCGCTCATGGCTGGAATCCAACCACCGCGCCTCGCGGGGGGTCTGGCTTCAGCTGGAGAAGATCGGTTCCGCAGGACGGCTTAGGTACGAGGAGGCGGTCGAGGAGGCCCTCTGCTTCGGCTGGATCGACAGCCAGGTTCGCGGGATGGATGCGACGCGATACTTGATAACCTTCACTCCCCGCAGGCCCGCCAGCAACTGGTCGAAGCTCAACAGACAACGCGTCGAAAGGCTGCAACGAGAAGGGCTTATGACTGCTGCCGGCATCGCGGCGGTAGAGGAAGGCAAGCGTACCGGCTCGTGGTTCCTCCTCGATGCGGTTGAGAGACTGGAAGTCCCGGACGATCTGGATGGAGCGCTCTCTTCGGACGCTTCGGCGCGACTGAACTTCGAAGCGTTTCCCGCCTCGGCACGAAAGGAATACCTGTATTGGGTCCTCTCCGCTAAACGACCCGAGACGCGAGCACGACGGGTGCGCGAGGTGGCTGAGCTGGCTTCGGCCAACAGGGCGTCAAGACACGATCAACGGTGAGGCTGCCCGGCAAGCGCATCGAGCAGAACCAGAGAAGGTACAATCGCCGAAGAGAGGGCACGGGGCCCGCTGCCCATGCCCAAAGACGCTAGACCCAACTGAACTACCGGCGCCGATTGTCGGCGACAGCGGCGAGATGTGAAGTCGAGGGCTGAACTCGTGTCGGACGTGAGCGTTACCTGGTTTCCTTCCAAGGTCGATTGGTGGCTCCGAATCGCGCTCTTCCTGCCTCCGATCGGCTCGCTCGCTGCTCTCGGATCAAGCTTCGCGAATCAGGACCGTGCTGAGACCATGATCGCTGCGGCAACCTGCGTGGGCGTGGGTGCCTTGTACGTGCTGTTCGTCATCCCCATTCGATACGGCATCGGCCCTGAGAAGCTGATCGTTCGATTCGGCGTCTTCCGGCAACGCATCACCCTCGATGCCATCGAGGAGGTCTCGCCCACTCACAACCCGCTCAGTTCTCCGGCACTCTCGATCGATCGCCTTGCTGTTCGAACCGGGTCGGGCCTTCTCTCGACAACGATGATCTCCCCGACTGACCGGGAAGCATTCCTGACGTTGCTCGCTGCCAACAGCGCAATGAGGCGCGATGATGGTCGACTCACGCGCGACTGAGCCAATGCGACGGCTACTGCTCAACCTGACCACCTCTCTCGATGGCTTCATCGCAGACCGCGATGGAGGAATCGACTGGATCCAACCTCCGCCCGGCGAGATTCCCGCCGACTATCTCCAACTCATGGAGACGATCGACGCCTTCGTGATGGGACGAGCCACCTACGAGCTCTCCCTGCGCATGCCCGGCGGCATGGACCTGTTCGAGGGCAAGAGCGTCTACGTCTTCACATCTCGGCCAGACATGACGCCGCACGATGGCGTCGTGTTCATCCATGAAGACCCGGTCGCCTTCATCGAGCAGCTCAAACGCGAATCGGGCGGAGCCATCTGGCTCTTCGGCGGCGGGCAACTTGCCACGGCTCTGGGCGCAGCCGGTCTGATCGATGACTACCTCATCGTGATCCAGCCGCTCCTGCTAGGAGACGGTATCCGTTTGTGGCAAGGCGACCTCGGCATGCACGGGCTCGAGCTGGCCTATGCGCGAGAGTGGCCCGGCGGCCTGGTCGAACTCAGGTATCGCCCGACAGGGCCCTTCACCGAGAGAGCGTGACGCCGAGAGTCCCGTCAGTTCCGTCGGCGTGACAGCCCTCGCATGGCTCGATCCGGACGCCCTCGGCTATTGGCTCGCCCTGAGCGTCCCACTCACCCCAGTACCAACCCTCGGCGGTCTTCTTCATCGCTGCAACCTGGATGAGCTGGCCGGCACGGTAGATGTCCTTTGCGATGATCGCGCCGACAGGCCACTCAGTGCCACCATCGGTCACCGCCTTCGCGGCGATGGGGTCGAGGAGGACTTGCACTTCGTCGCCGTGCGGGCCCTTGGCGGTCTGGGGTGAGGAGTAACCGGGCGCCAGCGCCCATGCCGTGTAGTTCGCCGCGGTGATCTCGCCATACAGATCCACGGGCTCGCTGGTATCAGCGGATGGTGTCGACGGGGCCTGGCTCGGTGTCGATGGGGCCTCGGCCCCGCATCCCGTGAGGGCGAATAGGCAGACGGCGGCAGAAACCACCATGGCGAGGCGCATGCGTGCGGTCATCGGGTTCTCCCCGGGTTGAGGGTGCTCTTGGTATACCTACCCCAGGGCCACGCTGACGCCACGATGAGGCCGAGCCTCATCCGGCAGCGCAAGCGCAGGAGCGCCAGGCATTCAGGTCCGCGCTTCCGGCAGAAAGTGCGGACGCCGCTGCCATGACTTCGGGTACGTATCTCTCGTGTGCTGCCGGAAACAGGGCGGTGCCGAGAGACACGGGAGATGACGATGCCGAACGTAGTCGTATGGGTCGACATACCAGTGAAAGACATGCAACGGGCGCGTGAGTTCTATGGGCACCTGCTCGGCAACCCGATTGATGAGCTGCCGGGATCGGGGGGTACGTCGGCGTTGCTCGTACCCATGGGCACGGGCAACGACATGGATGTGAGCGCCGACTTGTCTACTGCCGGGTCGACGCTGGGATTCGAAGGCCAAGACGTTCGAATGACCGAGACCAGCTCAACACACGGGCCCATCATCTATCTCTCAGCCCAGGGTGATATCGACGGCATGCTCGAACGCGCGATCCAGGCGGGCGGGAAGATCCGCGCACCGAAGCAGGACTTCGGTCAGATGGGTGGGTGGCTCGCACTGATCATCGACACAGAGGGCAACCTGATCGGCCTGTCGCAGTCGTCCGAGTAGGACGCGGACGGACCGGCCCTGCCGATGATGGTGGAGACGTGACCGGGCAGGATGACCCCAGAGTCGCCAACGAGAGGTTCCCGGCAATCCCACGGTGACGCGAAAGAAGCACCCCTCTTTGACAACCAGCGTCTTCTCGCGGTTCAAAACGGGGGAACGTCGCCGGCCACGTGGTCACAGAACGCAGATTCCGGCGGAGAGGGCTTCGCAGCCGTGTACGCAGAGGCTTCGCAGTAGCGGTGGCGCGCCGCAGGCGAAGTTCAGGTCATGGGTGTTACGCTTCGCTTGCAGGTCAGGTCAAGCATAGCGAGGAATCGCCACCCGGCACGAAGGGATCTTGGTCATGGCTGATGTGCTGAGATGGGATGACAGGTGGTGCGTAGGACTCGCAGACGTCGACGCACAGCACCGTGGGCTGTTCGCGCTCCTGAACGAACTGCTTGAAGCGAGAGACGCCGGCCTGGACTCGGACATCATCGGGTCGATCCTGGACAGACTCGTAGAGTACGCCCAAACCCACTTCGCGACGGAGGAGAGGTACTTCGCCGATTTCGACTATCCCGAAGCCGAGTCGCACCGGGAGCAGCATCAGGACTTCGCGGCCAAGGTAGCTCTCTTCGTGCAGGAGTTCGAGGCCGGCGAAGCCGAACTGACTCTGGATCTGTGGGACTTCCTGAGCTCGTGGCTTCTGAACCACGTCTGTGGGAGCGACGGCAGGTTCGGCAGGTTCATGACCAACCTGGGCCAGTGCCAGCCATCGTGACTCCTGCAACACAGCACTGCGTGAGCCCAACCCACGCCTCCGGCTGACTTCCTTCGCTCGCAGCTGAACAACCGCGCTTCCCTGGGTTCGAATCGGGTTGTCACCGCATCGGGGTTCTCGGGTACGATGTGCTCATGGACCCATCGGGCGCCCCCGTCAACAGACTCGATCCGCGCGCCAAGACGATATGGCGTCTCTACGGCGCCATGGGCAGCGCGACCGCACTCCTGGTCTGCATCGCGCTCGCGATCGGGCTGACGCTCGTGGACGCTCCGACCATCGCGTGGCTGCTTCCTCTCCTCGCAACGCTCGTCGTCGCCGTGCTCTGGGTCGGCCCTTCGGTCGAGATAGCATACCGTCGCTGGCGCTGGGATATCAGCGACGTCGAGGTGCGTCTGCAGTCGGGTCTCATCATCGTCAAGCGCACCGTCATCCCGATGGCGCGAATCCAGCACGTGGATACAAGCCAAGGACCGCTACTGCGCATGTTCGCGCTGTCCGAGGTGCACGTCGCAACTGCGGCGGGCAAGCACAAGATCCCGATGCTCTCGGACAGTGATGCCGCGGACATCCGTGATCGTATCGCCGCGCTGGTACAGGTGATCGATGATGGCGGACTCTGACCTTCAGAGAACTCACCCGGCGACGGTTGCGGTCCAGACGGTCCGCAATCTGTACCGGGTGGGGCTGTGGTTCATCGTGGTGGTCGTCTTCGGGAGTTCCGGCGGTGGCAGGGCGCTGCCTGCGCTGGGCGCCGCGGCACTCATCGGCCTGACCATCATCGTGATCAATGCTGCTGTGTGGATATCGTGGTGGCGCTTCAGATACGGCATCGTGGACAGCGACCTGCTCATCGCCGAGGGCATGCTCATCCGCAAGAAGCGGACGATTCCGATCGCACGAGTGCACGGCGTGAACCTCAAGGCCGACCCTCTCATGCGCATGCTCGGCCTGGTCGAGGTGGTCGTACAGACCGCCGGAGGTGGAACCGGTGAGCCCGAGGCAACCATAGGCGCAATACCGCTCGATCGTGCCGAGGAGTTGCGCAGCGCGTTGCTCTCGGACATCGCGAGCGGCGCACCTGATACCTCCGCGACGCAGGATCCGGCGCTACGCCTGAGCGATTTCCGTGGCGCATTCGGAGGGTCAGAGGTGACCGGCCACGAGGTGCGCTTCGAGCACCGGGTCCCGTTCGGACGACTCGTCGTGGGCGAGCTGACCTCCAACCGCGTTCCGGTCATCCTGGCTCTGGGTCTTGCCGCCGCCTCGCAGCTGTTCGAGATCGCCGGGGGGGACCTCATCGATCGGACAGCATCCCGCGCGGCCGAGATCGCACTTCCGATTCTCGTGGCGCTCATCGCCGCGTTCGGTGTGTTCGCCGTGGGAGTGGCGGTCGCCGTGGGCATCGCGCGCGATTTCGGGTTCGTGGCGCGACGCTACGCGACGCGAGTCGAGATTGAGGCAGGACTGCTCGAGCGACGCCAGATCAGCCTGCCGGTCGGACGTGTCCAGGCAGTACGGATCGAGGAGTCGTGGCTGCGGCGCCTCCTCGGTCTGGCGGCTATTCACGTCGACACTGCGGGACTCGAACGGGGGGGACAGGACGGGCGGGAAGCCCTGGGCAGCAAGGCCATGGTTCCGATCGCCCGGGCCGTTGACGTCGCCGGCCTCATGCACGAACTGCTTCCGGAGGCCGAGGAATTCCCCCGGGAGCACGGCGTCCCCGGCCGCGCATTGCGCTTCTACGTTCTCCTCCCGACCGTGCTGGTCATTGCTGCCGGGCTTGCCTCTACGGTTCCCGCGAGTTGGTTTCTGTACCGGCCCGCGTTGCCCTGGGCGATCGCTGCAGCGCTGCTGGCAGGGATGGTGACAGCTGCGCTGCGGACGCTGGAATGGCGCCGTGCCGGTGTTGGCACCGACGAGTACGCGGTGTCCTTTCGTTCCGGCGTCCTCGGAATCAAGCGCGTGCGCCTGACTAGATCCCGCATCCAGTCGCTGGATATCCGGCAGAACCCGTTTCAGCGCAGAGCACGACTCGCCAGCTTGCGTACTGCATCCATCTCGGGTGCGTCGCAGACCAGCTACGGGGTGGCTCACCTCGACGAAGCGGAGGCCTTGCGCATCATGCACTGGTACGAGGACGGGCTGGCGAGGCCCTCCTATGCGCGTTCTCGCCCGTGACGATTCCGGGGTGTGCAGCATGATCCCACTACAGAGCGCCAGTCCTCCCACTTCGGCGGACCGGTCGTGCATCAACCTGATACCGCTCGTCCTCGGCTAGAATGGACATCATCGGGCGCTGGTCGTACGCGATCACGTGAGTCAGACCCTGGGGGCACTATGGCTGAGAAGAAGACCACCAAGAAGGCCGCGAGAGAAGCTGCTGCAGAAGACGAAGTGCTCGCGAACATCGCTGCGATGCCGGAACCTGATCGCGCGATCGCGGAGCGACTCCACGCGATCATCACGTCCACCGCGCCGGCTCTCTCGCCGAAGCTCTGGTACGGGATGCCCGGGTACGCGAGAGACGGCAAGGTCCTCTGCTTCTTTCAAAGCGCTGGGAAGTTCAAGACGAGGTACGCGACGTTCGGCTTCCAGCACGAGGCCAACCTCGACGACGACGCGATGTGGCCGGTCGCCTTCGCGGTGACGGAGCTGACCGCTGTCCAGGAGGCGCAGATCGCCGCGCTCGTGAAGAAGGCCGTGAGTTGAAGCTCCGGCACGGGGCGCGTCGCAAGCGCTCGGCCCCGGGCGCACACGTGAGGCAGGTGTACTCAGCTTGGACCAGACCCGACCGAGCGCAGCGGTGAATCCGCCGAGGCCGTCACTGCTCTTCCTTGAGGACGACCGGCGCGAGCTCTGGCCGTCGGTCGTGCGTATTCTCGCCTCGCTGACCACGCTCGAGATGGTTCTGTGCCTGTATCCGGGTGGAGTTGGGTTCGGCCCTCGCCACAAGCGGCTGTCTGCTCGGCGATGAACCGCCCGACTGGTGGTAGCTGCGCTGGCCCCGTGTCCATGTCGGGTAGACTCACACTGAGAAGCTGCGGGGCGCGGTTCGGCCGAGGTTCGGGAAATCGTGCGAGCAGCTCCCCGGGGCTGTCGATCGTCGGGCGGAGTTTGGGGGCATCATGGCCGAGGAGCGCAGGTTCGGACGACTTCGGGTGTACAACCTCATCATGGGGCTGTTCCACCTGGCGCAGGGTGTCGCGATCGTCGCTCTGTCGAACGACTTCGCGTTACCGGTCACGGCCAGCTTCATGGCGGGTCCTCCCGGTACTCCGCCCGGCACTCCGGAGATCCTGTTCGAAGTGCCTCTCGGTCTGGCGGTCGCAGCATTCATATTCATGTCGGCGCTCGCCCATTTCATCATCGCGTCGCCGCCGGTCTACCCCTGGTACGTCAAGAACCTGAAGCGCAGTCGCAACTACGCGCGTTGGATCGAGTACGCGTTCTCGTCGTCGCTGATGGTCGTGCTCATCGGAATGCTCCCGGGCGTGTTCGATATCGCTGCGATCATCGCCATCTTCGGCGCCAACGCGTCGATGCTGCTCTTCGGCCTGCTGATGGAGCACTACGAGACTCCGGGGAAGCCGAACTGGATGCCGTTCATCTTTGGCTGCATCACCGGCATCGTTCCGTGGCTCGCTCTCGGCGTCTACCTGTGGAGTCCCGGCTCGGCAGCGGAGCCGCCGGCGTTCGTGTACTGGATCTTCGTCTCGATGTTCCTGTTCTTCAACAGCTTCGCGGTCAACATGGTGCTGCAGTACAAGAAGATCGGGCCATGGCGTGACTACCTGTTCGGCGAGGCAACCTACGTGCTCTTGAGCCTGACAGCGAAGTCCCTCCTCGCCTGGCTCGTGTTCGCGAACACCTTGATACCGACGTAATGTAGACGCCATCGCGGGCCACCGGCATGGCCATGGTGAGGCGAGCAGGAGGTACGCGATGAGGAAGCTCTATCTGTTCGCATTCGGAGTCCTCGTGCAGGCCGTATTCGGCGTACTCGCCCTCATGGTCACGCGCTGGGGTTTTCGGTCCTGGCCAACCGGATCGTACACGTGGATACCCGGCCTGATCGCGGTAGCCGGAGTGATCGAGATCATCTGGCTGGGACGCGCGCTCGGCAGTAGAGGACTCCCCCTCCCGCTCCTGGTGGCAGCGTGGTTCATCGGTCGACTGCTCGGCGCAGCAGCGTCGGGACTCGTGTTGCCGGACGGGATCGATGCGGGACTCGTCGCGGCAGCGAGCTTCAACATGCTCGTCATCGACAACGGACAGCTGGCGTTGGGCGCGTTGCCCGCCCTCTCGATGCTCCTGTCGATAACCGTCCTCACTCTTGCGCACCGGTGGGGGATCAGCAGCGAGAGTGTGTCGACGCAGAAGAACACGCCTGGCCACTGAGTAGAACGGGCGTGAAGCGAAACGGGCGCATGGGACGCGTCTTCCCATGAGCTGATTGACGCGAGAATCAAGGAGCTGGGCGGCTGGCGATATACCCCGAGGCGGAAGGCGCGGATTGTGGAACTGTCCGAAACAGCCGCGGTCATCTTCTCCGTCATGGCCGGTACGGTCGTGTTGTTCCAGTTCGCACTGGCACTCGGTGCCCCGTGGGGCGAGTACGCGATGGGCGGCGCATTCCCTGGTAGGTTCCCGCCGGCCATGCGGGTTGCGGCCGTCTTCCAGGCGGGCCTGCTCGCAGCGATGGTCTGTCTGATGCTCTCCCGCGCCGGCCTCGCCCTGCCTCAGTGGTCCGGTGCCCCCGACTGGCTTGCCTGGGCGGTGGTCGTATTCGCCGCTGTCAGTCTCCTTCTCAACTCGCCGGGCCGATCGCGTCGAGGTCATCACCTTCCTGCTGGGCATCGGCCTGCTGGTCGTTGCCGGCGTCTTCGAGACGATGATGGCAAGAGGCATCCTGTAGGCGGCATCGGACAGCACATCGAAGTGCTTCCTGTTCTGAAGATTCTGCAATTCCCTCTTGACTAGTACGAAGTTCGTAGTAGTCTGTGTGTCAACGAGTATGAACTTCGTACTACCGAGACGCCGTCGGGAGCGGCCGTCGCGACCGAAAGAGGATTGATGACCATGTCGCACGTTGAAGCCCAACACCACCTTCAGGAACGCACGATCCCCGGGAAAGCGCGGGCCAAGGCAGCCGCAGTTCTTGAGGTGGCGGGAGTCCTTGCCGTCGGGCAGGTGCTCGGCATGGTGCTGTTTGCCGTGTTGGGGCGTCTGATGAGCATACCGCTCACCAATCCGCTGCAGGGAATCACAGCCGGTATCACGCAGGACGACCTGCTGCAAGTCACGTGGCATCTGCTCGTACTGCTGCTCTGCCAGTACGCCGGCTGGATCCTGTTGGCGTTCGGTCTCGGTTGGCGCCGACGCCACTACACCCCTGCCCACTACGGGCTGACTCTGGCCGGCCGTTCATTTGGCTTCTACGTGAAAGCTGGCGTCGTGGTGTTCGCGCTGGCCGAGCTTCTCACGAAGCTCCTGTCGCTGCTGGACTCAGTCGTCCCGCTGGGGGAGCAGATAGCTTGGCGCGAGGCCGTATACCAGATGAACTGGACCACTCCGGCGTTCTGGGCGTTCATGGCTGTGGGCAGTTTCGCGCTGGTGCCTATCCTGGAGGAGCTCTTCTACCGGGGCTACATCCAGACTCGCTTGGAGGAGAACTTCGGTCCCCCGGTGGCCATTCTGGCGACTGCTCTGCTCTTTCAGCTGTCTCACAGCCAGTACCTGATCCTGAACCCTTTCAATGTGGGGATGATCCTGACCGGGCTGTTCGGCTCGATCGTCTGGGGTTACATGTTCTACCGCACGCGCTCGCTTTGGGTCACCATCATCGCCCACGCCCTCGTCAACATCCCGATCCGCGGTGTGGGCCTCTGGCTTGAGATCCTGGCGATGCTGGTCATCCTGTTCATAGCTCGTCGTGAGATCGGCCGCGCGCTGGTGGACTTCTGGGCCTTGATCCGCTCGATATCACCACGGTGGCAGGCACTCGGCGTGGTGACGTCCTGCGGGCTGTTCGCACTCGCCTCTGCGATGCTCGGCGACATCATCGTTCTGGCGGGAGTCCCTCTCCTCCTCGCCGCCCTGGTTCTCGGATGGCTTGAGAAACGACAGGCGAAGCCGGCTGTCCCCATCGCCGCCTGACTGATTGCCGATTCGGGCATCGAGCGGGGCACGCCGCCGATCTGACATGACGCGCGCTACAATCGGCACCGATAGCCACTGCACATATTCGCCCACGCTAGTCGCAACAGAGAGGCACCGGATGCTATACCTCGAGGACGACAGGCGCGAGCTCTGGCCGTCGGTAGCGCGCGTACTCGCCTCAGTTGTGTCACTCGATATGGTGCTGTGCCTGTATCCGGGCTCCGGCCCGGAACACTTCCCGGCTCCGTTTCTCGCCTGCGAGCGAGACGAGTATCTCGAGCGAGCGACCTCCTACGACGATGGTTCGACGCCGCCATGCAGTCGCCGCATCACCGTGGATGAAGAGCTACTGTCGCGGCTTGATTCGCACACCGACGACTTCGAGGACTGGGGCGACTCCCTGGCGGTCTACCGGCCCCGCAGCTATACCCTCGTCGCTGCAGTGATCCCGCACAAGGGCATGATCCTCGTGGCCGAGGAGTTCGGCTCGGCTCTGGCGGCGACGGGCTTTCTGCTCGGCGACGAGCCGCCGGACTGGTGGTAGCCCTTCGGGCTCACGGGCCATCGTCGGGTGGAACGATTTCAGGGAAGTATCATTCTCGGGGGTGATACTTCATGACTACACTGGACATCGGAACACCAAAGAGGGCGGTCCGCTTCTTGTCACTGCCCTCCACGGGCCTCGGCACTTGGTCGGCGTGGCTGCTCTCGGTCTCGATCGTGCTGGTTCTGGTCAACAACATCGCTGTGATGCCGCTGACTGAGCGATCGGCAAGCCTCGAACTGGCACAGAGTGCCTTCAACCTCGCAGTATTCCTGTGCCTCGGGTTCGCCGGCGCCACCGGGCTGCTCGCTATCATCTCGAGACATGAGCGCTCTTGGGTCGCTTTCACGTCCGTTCTCCTTCTCGCGATCGCAGTCGCCTTCAACGTGGGGCCATTCCTTCGCGGGTAGACGGGTCCATGCGATCACGGATGTCGAATACGCAGTATCAGGCGGCGGTATCCTCGGCAGGAAGCGCGATGGGTGCTGTCCCTCCGTCGGCATCACCCGGGATCGGGGTACATCTCCCCTGTGGATCCACCCCGGGGTGCACACCGCAAGGGAGGTTCCGTGACCCCCAAGACCGTCGCCGAGAAGGCCCGCATCAAGCCCGGCACCACGATCGCCGCACTGAACCGTGTCGCGGGCATCGTCGAATCGCTCGGACTGCCCGATGACGTCACGTTCGTCGAACCCTCGACTGCCGGGCTGGTGTTCCTGTTCGTGACCACGCGCGACGAACTCGAGGCGCAGATGCCCCCCGCGGTCGCCGGGCTCGCTGCTGGTGCCGCACTCTGGGTCTTCTACCCCAAAGGCTCGAAGGCCGCAGGGTTCGATGTGAGCCGCGACAGCATCTGGGCGATGGCCGAGGAGATGGAGATGCGACCACCGGGCCTCGTGAGTATCGATGGAACCTGGTCGGCCTTTCGGCTGCGACCCGCACGCTAGCCATCGACGCCGAGGGGGAAGGCGCTCCCCGCTCGATATGGCACGATACGAGTATGCTCCGGCACACAAGAACGGACCCGTCGCGCAGAGATGTGAGGTTACGATGAAGATCGGACTCGTCGGTTTCGCAGGCTCGGGCAAGACCACCGTGTTCAACACGATGACCGGGCTCGACGTGCCGGTCGGATACGGAGGCGAGGTGCGGCTCGGGACCGTACGCGTACCGGACGCGCGCATCGACCGGCTCTCCGCCCTGTTCAGCCCGAAGAAGACGACCTATGCCGAGATGACGTTCTGCGACGTGCCCGGCGAGCACGGGGCATCACGCACGGGCCTGTCGACACGTTCGCTTGTCACGATTCGCGAACAAGAAGCGCTCGCACTCGTGCTGCGTGACTTCGAGAACCCGGCGGTCGAGGGCACGGCCGATCCCCTTCGGGACCTCAATGCCTTCTCCGACGAGTGCATCCTGGCCGACCTCGAGATGGTCGAGGGGATGCTCGCACGAGGTCGCAAGGAGAACATGGCCTCGGCCGACCGCGATCGTTTCGAGCTGATGCGCGCTGCGCTGGAGGAAGGCGTACCGCTGCGCACGCTGTCCGCAGGCGAGCTCGATCGCGATTCGCTGAGGGGCTACCAGCTCCTGACGGACCGTGCGCTGCTCGTCGTCGTCAACCGCGACGAAGAGCGCGCCGCAGACCCGGTGGCCGCAGACCTCGCGGCCCGTATCGACGAGATCGGTGCGGCGGGCATGGCGCTCTCGGCGAGCGTGGAAGCGGAGATCGCCGCGCTCGACGCCGACGACCAGGCGGCCTTCCTCGAGGATCTTGGCCTGTCCGAGTCTGCGCTCGGCCGCTTCATCCGCGCCGCATACGGGCTACTGGACCTCATCAGCTTCTTCACGGTCGGCACCGACGAAGTGCGCGCGTGGACGATCGTGCGGGGCACACCTGCGCGCAAAGCGGCCGGGAAGATCCACTCCGACCTCGAACGGGGCTTCATCCGCGCCGAAGTGATGCCGTACGAGGCGTTCATCGAGCATGGCAGCGAGCATGCCCTGAAAGAAGCGGGTCTGTTCCGGACCGAGGGCAAGGAGTACGTGGTCGCCGACGGCGACATCATGCACGTACGTTTCAACGTGTAGGCGATCTGAACCCGGCCGGCTCCCACCACCGAAACGAGGCGAGCTACGTGTGCAGGAACATCCGGGTGCTGTTCAACTTCGAGCCGGCCGCGACCGAGGACGAGATCCGGGCCGCTGCCCTTCAGTACGTGAGGAAGATCAGCGGCTACGCCAAGGCGCACGCGCGAGCGATCCGGAGGTTCGGATGAGGCAGGATTACACGAAGGACGAGGCGCTGGCCTTCATCGATGCGACACGCCTCACCCTCACCGGCAAGGTCGGATTCAAGTGGCTGGCGGAGAAGCTCACGCTTCTCTACGACTACGTCGAGTCCGTCGCCACCGAGAACGAGGAACTGAAGGCCTACCTCGACCGGTCGGGATCCCGCGACGAGTACGAGGCGTACCGAGCGTCGGAGCTCTCGGCCGGCGCTGAGGATGATCCGGGGCAGCTCAACCGTTGATCAGGAGGGTAAGGTCCCATGCCGAACGGACGAGCGGCCGCGTCGGTCGACGAGTACATCGCGGGGTTCCCCCCTGAGACCCGGGCAGTGCTCGAGGAGATCCGCGCGCTCATCAGGGCTGCAGCGCCCGATGCGACCGAGACGATCAGCTACGCGATGCCGACCTTCGACCTGAGCGGGCATCATCTGGTGCATTTCGCCGGCTACGAGCGTCACGTCGGACTCTATCCGGTGCCAAGCGGGATCGATGCGTTCCGGGCCGAGCTCGGGCCGTACAAGCACGGCAAGGGCTCCGTACAGTTCCCCCTCGGCCAGCCCTTGCCAACCGACCTGATCCGCCGAATCGTCGAATTCACGGTTGCCGAGAACACGAGCGGTCCGGGAGACCCCGGATAGCGAGCCGGGCCGCAGCGCATGGACGCGCACCGCGGTCTCGTACAGAATGTGGCAATCGACACCCGGTGCTTGGGGGATCCATGAGGCTCGTTCGCGCACTTCTCGTTCTGATGCTGGGTGTGGCCCTCATGGCCACCGCCGGTTGTGCTGCTACACCGGAGAGCGCATGGGAGTCATTCGTCGCCGCCGTCGAGGACGGGCGCGTCGACGATGCCGTGAGCCACATCCACTTCGAGCGCCTGGTCGAGAACACGGTCGCTGACGATCCGGATCTCGCGGCCGGACTCGAGTTGGCCGGCGGCGTCGAGGCCGCCGCAGCTCAGACGGAGACCTCCCTGCGCGAGGCGCTCGCGGCGGATCCCGAGAGCATGGTGCCGCAGGGCGACAAGCCCACGGTCGTCGAGAAGGACGGTGACTCCGCAACGCTCACCGTCGATGACACGACAGGGCCCCTCACGGTCGTGCTGGAGAAGATCGACGGCGCCTGGAAGATCGTCGGCTTCAGATAGGACGATGCCGCGGGCCGCTTGGCCGCGGGCCCACCTCGGCACCTCCTCGCATTCGCGACACGGGCACCCCGCCCTCCATACCCTCAGACGCTCCACCCTCCCCATCTTTGTCAAGTACACTTGACATTCTTTCGGCACGGGCATAGGATGATGTAAAGCAAGGTTGACATCAAGGAGCCAGCGTGCAGAACAGAGTCCGTGAACTGCGCACCGCCGCCGGGCTGCGACAGGAGGATCTCGCGGATCGGGTCTCAGTGAGCCGCCAGACGATCATCTCGATCGAGAGCGGACGCTACAACCCGTCGCTGGAACTCGCATGGCGCCTGTCCACAGTGCTCGGCACATCGATAGAGGAGCTCTTCACGTTCGAGGAGGTGGACTAGGTGCGTACCGCGCGATTGACCATGCTACTTGCCCTTGGACTCGCAGCGCCATCGCTGCTTGTCGGCCTGACGTCTGACGGCCCATTCGCCGGCAAGGTGCTGCAGGGCGGCTTCGTTCTGCTCGTCGGAAGCGGTCTCGCTGCGCTGTGGATGTGGCGGCAGGGCGCCCAGATCGATCGGCAGCACGACGAGCGCGAGCGAATGGTCATCGGTCGATCGGCGACCTTCACGGTCATCGTCACCGCAGTCGCTCTGCAGGCCTACTGGGTGTGGCGTTTCGCAGCCGAGGGCAACTCCGGGGACGACGTGTTCTGGGTTCTCGCATTGTTCTGGACCGCGTTCACGGGCTCGCTCGTCTACAACAAGATACGAGCATAGTACCGATCGTAATGGAGGTGGGAGTGATGCGTTGGAAGGCACGTACGAAAGGTAGCTCGGCCGAGAGCATCAGCATGGAGGAGTGGATCGCCATCGGAGCCGGAGCCGGTGTGGCATTCGGCGCCATCTACGGGGAGATCGGACTCGGTGTCGCATACGGCGCCGCCATCGGAGTGATCATAGGCGCCATCGAGGAGGCCCGGGCCTCGAAACGCGAGCCGTCCCGGAAGTCGTAGGCGCCGGGCACGGTCTCCTCGGCAAAGAGCAGATCGACCAGGTACCGCGGTCGCTTCCCTCCCGTGTGCATGGCCTTGATGCATGACACGCAGTAGACGACGACGTCATCTCGTGGCATCGAGTCGGCCCGCCTGACCATCAGCTCCCGCACGCGGTCGTCCGGCAGCTCCCCGAAGAAGCTATCGCCGCAGCAGACTGCGCGATCGCGGGTCGCGTCCGGCTCCACCACCACGATGTTCATTTCGCCGAGGAGTGCGCGAACTGCCCGGTGCACCCGGTCCTCCGTCCGTGTGGGACACGCGTCGTGCACGGTCATCTCCGCGCCGCCGTAGTCCGGCAGATCGAATGTCGCGTCGGCCGCGAGGACCTCCCAGAGCGAGACGGTCGAGATGCCCTCGTACAACTCGCGGTACCGCCTGTCGCAGCCCGCGCAGGTGTTGACGACGATCGAACCCGTCTCCAGGTGCGGCTCGTGACGGCAGCAGATCAGATGGTTAACCGTAGCCCCGTCGGCCCTTTCGAGGTGCGCCAGAAGCCTCTCGGCGAGATGTGGCTTGTAGAGCATCAGTGCACAGCCGGGGGCGTACGCGTGTGTCACGGGCTCCTCCATGGTCGTTGTCGTACCGTCAGACTATGATGAAACCGAGTCCGGTTCTATCCGAATCATCGCATGTCGCTCCTGCCGAGCACGCGATGCGTACTCTGTTTGTACTCATCCCTCGAGGAGGCACCATGCCCGCACTGGACGAGACCGGGAACGGCCCTGAGATCAAGGCGTCTCTCGACGCGCTCGTGCTTGCATGGCCTGACGTCCTCGAGCCGATTTCATCTGCGGTTCGCAACGCCTACGAGAACACGCTGGCCGAAGCCGCCGGCGGATAGGCTCCGATGCCTATGATCCGCGCGCTCATCACGCTGTTCTGCCTGGTCTGGATCGCACAGGCCGTCGTCTATGCCCGCAACCTCCGCGGCATGCGATCGCTGGTCAAGCTCATGCCTCCCGAACCGGCTTCGTGGCCGCGTGTGTCCGTGATCGTCACAGCGCGTGATGAGGCCGCCACCATCGGTCCCGCGCTCGCGACGCGCCTGGCCGACACGTACCCTGACCTCGAGATCGTGGCAGTCGATGACCGTTCGGGCGATGACACCGGCCGTATCATCGACGAGCTGGCCGAACGCGACCCCCGCGTGGTGCCCGTGCACATCGACGATCTGCCACCGGGCTGGCTCGGCAAGGTGCACGCGCTGAGCGCCGGCGCTGCTGCCGCGAACGGCGAATGGCTGCTGTTCAGCGACGCTGACGTCCACGTGAATCCCGACACGACGCGCACGGCGATCGCCCATGCGCTGCATGAGGGTTTCGACCACATCGCCCTCATTCCCGAGTACAGCTGCGGCAGCATGTGGGTCGAAGCGGCCTGGGCCGTCTTCATGCGCATCTTCGGCATCATGTTCGACTTCGCCGGGATTCGCGACCCCGGCAACCGGAACGCCGTCATCGGGTCCGGCGCGTTCAATCTGGTGCGCCGCGAGGCCTTCGACTCGACCGAGGGGTTCGAGTGGCTTCGACTTGAGACGACCGACGATATCGCCCTCGGCATAATGATGAAGCGCAATGGGCTCCGGAGCGAAGGGCTGGACGGGCGCGGCGCTGTGAAGGTCCTCATCTACGAGAACCTCCCCGCGTTCTACCGCGGCACCGAAAAGAACGCCGGCGCGGCGCTGGGTGCTCCGCTCTGGCTGCTCGTGCCCGGGGTCCTCGTGTGGCTCACGCTCGAATGGTCCTCGTTGATCGCCATGGCTCTCGGACCGGGCTGGCTTCGGGTTCTCGGCGTCGTGGTGGCCGTACTGGTGACCGCACTGCACATCCATGCGCTGCGGACGAACACAGGCCGGATCGGGGCCGCGCCGCTGTGGCCTGTTGGCTCCGCGCTCTTCGCCTCAACGCTCCTGCGCGCGACGTGGCTTGCGCACCGTCGGGGCGGCATCATGTGGCGAGATACGTTCTACCCTCTCGAGGAGATCATGGCCGGCCGGCGCTACACCCTTGGCCGCGGTCCTGCCGTGCGGAAGTGACTCCATGCTGCTGAACTCGCTGTACATAGTGGCCGGACTCACGCTCCTGGCGCTTGGCGCGGAGGGGTTGGTTCGCGGTAGCACCGGGCTGGCGCTGCGCCTGGGACTCACGGCACTGGCGATCGGTCTTACCGTCGTCGCGTTCGGCACGAGCAGTCCCGAACTGGTTCTGAGCGTCAGCGCCGCCCAATCGGGAAACAGCGGCATCGCACTGGGCAACGTCGTCGGCTCGAACATCAGCAATATCGCCCTCGTCCTCGGAGTGGCAGCTCTCGTCAAGCCGCTACGCGTGCGCTCGGAGCTCATCCGACGGGAGATGCCGCTCATGATCGCCGTGACCGGGCTCCTCCTGCTGATGATCCTCGACGGCACGATGAGCCGCCTCGATGGTTTCGCGCTGCTCACGGGCGCACTCATATACACCGTCTCCTCGTACGTCTCGGCAAAGCGAAGTGAGCGCAGTCGGCTCGCAGCCGAGTTCAGCGAGGCCCTGACAGAACCGGTGCGCGCCGCCTGGTTGGACTCCCTGCTCGTCGTCGCGGGCCTCGGCGCTCTGATCGGCGGTGCGAGCCTGCTGCTCAAGGGCTCTGTGTTCGTGGCCGAGGAGTTCGGTGTGAGTCAGGTCGTCATCGGCCTGACGGTCATCGCTGTCGGTACGAGCGCTCCCGAACTCGCCACGTCCATCACATCCGCTCTCCGGGACAGAGCCGACGTCACCTTCGGCAACGTGATCGGATCGAACGTGCTCAACATCCTGGCGGTACTTGGCGCAGCCGCGATGATCCGGCCCTTCGAAGTCGAAGGGCTCAGAACGCTCGATCTGGTCGTCCTGGTGACGAGCGCCGTACTGCTTCTGCCGCTCATGTGGCGCGGCTCGGTCCTCAACCGCTGGGAGGGAGCCCTCCTCCTGGCAGGATACGCCGTCTACCTGTACTCGCTCATGCCCGCCGCGTGACCCGCCTCGCGTACCCGACCCCGCCAGGAGTGTTACGCTCTGCGAGTCCACACGAGACCGGAGGGCGGATGGACTCCTCGGCAAGCATCATCATCGGACTTGCGCTCGTGTTCTACTCGATTGGAGTCTGGAGCGAACGTCTTGCAGGCAGACTCAAACCGTGGCACCTGGTCTTCTTCTGGCTCGGGCTCGTGTGTGACACGTGGGGCACGGGCCTGATGTTCGCGTATGCCGGGGGAGTCACGTTCGACATACACGGAGTCACGGGTACGATCGCGATCGTACTCATGTTCATCCATGCAATCTGGGCGACGGTGGTCTTGATCCGGCGCGACGAGCGGTGGATCACCCGCTTCCACACGCTGAGTGTGATCGTCTGGGTCATCTGGCTCGTCCCGTTCCTGAGCCCGATGTTCTTTGCGCTCGGATAGGCGCGCCAGCGGGTACGATCGCGCTGGACGCACGACCCGTTCGGAGCCCGACACCGGGTGAGTGCGGCCAGCGGGCCAGCGATTCAGAGAAAACGGGTGCTTTGGCTCACAACGTGCTATGCTCTCGTGTAGACGAGCCGTTGGGGCTCGTAAGATTGCGATGTGACACACCGCATTCTGGTGGTGGGTCGCATCTTTTTTTTGCCCCTGTATGGGGCGAGAGGATGGTTTGGAATGGCTGAGGGTAAAGTTAAGTGGTTCAACGCTGACAAGGGTTACGGCTTCATCGAGCGCGAGGGTGGCGACGATCTGTTCGTTCACTTCTCCGAGATCCAGACCGAGGGCTTCAAGACCCTCGACGAGGGTCAGGCCGTCTCCTTCACGGAGGCCACTGGCCAGAACGGCAAGAAGCAGGCGACCCAGGTGCGCGCCGTTTAGGCAGCACGTGCGATAGCGTGACTTCAAACAGGGCATCCCTCCGGGGGTGCCCTGTTTCGTTGCACTCGCGTAGTCGGAAGCCGAACGGCATCTCGTGAGCCGATGCGTGATACACGGCACACGGCGTCACACTTCGCCGTTCGTCGCCGCGGCCGACCTGGGCGAGTATCATTGCCGCATGACCCAAACGACCGACATCGCCGCCCTGCTGGCAGACAACAACGTGATTCTGGGCCCCATGGCCGGCATCACCGAGGCGCCGTTTCGCGGCATATGCAAACGCATGGGCGCCGGGCTGACGTACACCGAGATGATCAGTGCCAAGGGCCTGCACTTCAATCCGGACTCCATCAACGCCCGCTCGCTCCTGAGCTTCTCTGCCGAGGAGGTCCCGTGTGCCGTGCAGCTCTTCGGCGCGGAGCCTGAGGTCATGGCCGACCAGGCGCGGAGAATCGTGGAGCGCTACGCAGGCCAGGTCGCGGTGATCGACATCAACATGGGCTGTCCTGTGAGCAAGGTCGTCGCCAAGGGCGAAGGCAGTGCGCTCATGCGCACGCCTGAACTCGCTGCCGCGATCGCGAGCAGCGTGGTTGCCGCCGTGGACGTGCCGGTCACGGTCAAGTTCCGCAAGGGCTGGAGCGACGGTCAGTGCAACGCGACGGAGTTCGCATCGGTGATGCAGGATGCCGGAGTCGCTGCGATCGCCATCCACGGGCGAACCCGGGAGCAGTTCTACCGGGGGAAGGCCGACTGGAGCACGATCGCAGCGGTCAAGGCCGCTGTCGACGTCCCGGTGATCGGGAGCGGTGATGTGTTCAGCGCTGCAGACGCCCTCCGGATGCTCGAGGTCACCGGCGTCGATGCGGTGATGATCGCACGCGGCGCGCAGGGCAATCCCTGGATCTTCCGCGAAGCGCGGGCGCTCATCGACCGGGGCGAGGTCCTCGAACCCCCGACTGCACTCGAACGCATCGACATGGCCCGCGAGCACGCAGCGGCACTTGTCGAGTTCGCCGGCGAACGCGTGTACACGCGCATGCGCAAACATGTCGCCTGGTACATTCACGGGATGCCCGGCGCGACCTACGCACGCGTGCGGGTGAACGAGGCGGGCAGCTACCGTGAGCTCGACGCATTGCTGATCGAGTACCGCGATTTCGTTCAACGCGGGTAAGAACCGCATGATACGATCGGCCTTCACGAGAGAGGATTCCCGCATGCGCACCAGCATCGTGTTCACGCTCACCGGCACCGACCGCGTCGGCATCGTCGAAGAGGTCACCGGCCTGCTCCTCGAACTCGACGGGAACGTCGAGGCCAGCCGGATGGCGCGCCTTGGCGGTGAGTTCGCGATGCTCGTTCTCCTCACGATGCCTGCAAGCAGGCTGAGCGAACTCGATGAGGCGTTCGCGCACCTGCTGGAACAGGGCTACCGCATCACGAGCGTGCAGACGACCCTTGCGCCGATGGAGACGCACCCGGAGTCACGCGTGTATCGCATCGAGGTGGTTGGAGCGGACCACGAGGGCATCATCCATGAGATCGCTCGCGGCCTCTCGCAGGCGGGGATCAACATCGAGTCCATGGAGACCGGGACGGTCCGCGCCCCGATCACCGGCGCCCCCCTGTTCACCATGACGGCCACGGTCGTGGCGCCACCCAGCCTTGCCGATGAGACCTGGATCGCGGCCTTGCGCGAGGCCGGCCTGGCAGCGGGCGTCGACGTCGAGGTGACGGTGCCGTCGTAGACTCCGCTCGCTACCGCTCAGCGCGAAGCGGCCTCGACGGCGGTCGCGACCAGCTCGAACTCATCTGAGCGGAGCGTGCGTGCGTCGAGCAGCAACCGATCGTCTCTGATCCGCGCGACGACACACACGTCGCCCGTGCGCAGTGAGTCCTCGAGCGCTGTGACTCCCCCGCCCTCCGGGGACAGCGCAACGACCGCGGTCGGGATGTCGGCCACCGGCAGCGCGCCACCACCGGCCCGCGCCACGTCATCCAGTACCTCGATGACGAAACGCCCGGGGCAGGCGGACTCGATCAGGGCCGCCAGGGCGGATGCCCGCTGTCTGACTTCTGCAAGAGGCATGGTCAGCATGCGAAGCGTAGGGATCTCTTCGACCGCATGCGCGGGATCCATGTAGCTGCGGAGGGTAACTTCAAGCGCGGCAAGGGTCATCTTGTCGAGTCGGAGCGCGCGGGCCATCGGGTGCGCCTTGAGGCGCGAAATGACATCGTGGCGCCCCGCGAGGATCCCTGCCTGTGGTCCGCCGAGGAGTTTGTCGCCCGAACACGAGACGAGTCCCACGCCGGCAGCGATCGATTCGCCCACCGTGGGCTCGTACGGCAGCCCGAAGGGCCGCAGGTCAATGAGCACGCCCGAGCCCTGGTCCTCGAAGACCGGGACCCCATGGCGGGCACCGAGTTCGACCAGCTCGGCGAGATCGACGGCGTGCGTGAACCCGACGACACGGAAGTTGCTCGAGTGCACCTTGAGGAGCAGGCGCGTCTCCTTCGTGATCGCCCGCTCGTAGTCGCCCAGATGCGTCTTGTTCGTGGTGCCGACTTCGACCATGCGCGCACCTGACTCGGCCATGATGTCGGGAATCCTGAAGGAGCCACCGATCTCGACGAGTTCCCCCCGGCTCACGATGGCCTCTCCCCCACGCGCAAGCGCCGCGATACCGAGCATCACCGCTGCGGCGTTGTTGTTGACGGCCATGGCCGCCTCGGCGCCGGTCAGCCTGCAGATGAGCTGCTCGCAGTGCACGTGCCGCGAACCCCGCTCGCCGGTCTCCACGTCGTACTCCAGCGATGAGTATCCTGCAGCGACCTCTTTCACGGCAGCGACTGCCCCGGTCGACAGTGTCGAGCGGCCGAGATTGGTGTGCACGATGATCCCGGTCGCGTTGATCACGCGGCGCAGGGAGCGTCGGGACGTGCGAGACAGTCGAAGCAGCACCTCTGCCACGAGCGCCGCCGAGTCGAGTTCGAACTCCTCGGCAGAGAGAATGCGCGAGCGCGTGGCCTCGATCGAGTCGCGGACGGCCGCGAGCACGAGTGTGCGCGGGTGCGCGTCCAGAGCGAGAACGATCTCCGGGTCGGCCAGAACGTCGTCGACCTTGGGAAGCGCCCTCAGGCGCAGCTGCATATCCATGGCCGTATTGTACCCGAGCACCGAGCGGTACCGTGCCCGTTGCGCCGGCGTGCCGCCCCGCCGGGCTCGTGCGACGCGCCTACGTGATCGTGATGACGTCGTCGGCGCCCATGAGCGCGGCGACGCTGTCCGGCATCGCGCCCACAGAGCCGACCTCGAGCCGATCGGCGACGCTCAGGAAGTCCAGGCACGTACCGCAGGACGTGATTGCGACCCCCGCTTCCGCCAGGAGGCGCAGGTCGTCGATCACGTCGCTGCCGGCGCATGCGAGGCGCACGCCGTCATTCATGAACATGACCGCGACCGGCGGCTCCGCAGTACGCGCAAGGGAATAGAAGAAGCTGCGAATCAGCACGCGGCCGAGTTCATCGTCGCCTCGGCCGATGCGGTCGGAAAGAACCAGGACGCGGCTGGGCATGCATCTCTCCCGGGTCAATGCGCCTTATGTGTGAACTCACGCCTGATTATACCGCAGCGCTCGTCGAGCCGCGGTTCGCGCTACGCGCGAACGACGACCCGGCCCGGATCGCCTGCGTGCATCTCGCCTACCACCACTCCGCGCTCGCCCCGTGCCTCAAGCGCTGCGAGTAGACCGTCGAGCCGTGAGGCATCGACAGCCATGAGCAGCCCGCCGCTCGTCTGCGGATCCGCCAGCAGCCCGCGCCATGCTTCGTCCGCCGGTCCCCACTCGACCGAGCCTGCGAGATCCGCTATGACGTCGGCGGTCCTGCCCGGCCGCACGCCGTCGCGAGAGTACTCCATGGCGCCGGAGAACACGGGCACCGCGGCGAGATCGAGTACGGCCGCGCAGCCACTCCCCACCGCCATCTCACGCAGATGGCCGACCAATCCGAAGCCGGTCACATCGGTCGCGGCGTTCACCCCGATCTCCACCATGGCCTCGCTTGCCGCACGATTGAGGTGCGCCATGGACTCGATCACCGCCGCGAGGGTCTCCCCTGTCTCCAGCCCGCGCTTGAGGGCCGTGTTCAGCACACCGACACCGATCGGCTTCGTGAGCACCAGAGCGTCACCCGGGCGAGCCCCGATATTGCGCACCACCCGGTCCGGATCCGCAATGCCCATGACCGAGAGCCCGTACTTGGGCTCGGCATCATCGATCGTGTGCCCTCCTACGATCACGGCCCCCGCCTCGCGGCAGACATCGGCCCCTCCTCGCAGCACGCTCGCGACGACCTCGGCGTCCATCGAACATGGGAACGCGAGGAGGTTGAGTGCCGTGAGCGGCCGTCCGCCCATGGCATAGATGTCGGACAGCGCGTTCGCCGCAGTGATTCTGCCGAAGTCGTACGGATCGTCGACCATGGGCGTGAAGAAGTCGACCGTGAGCAGGACGGCATACGCACCCAGGCGGTAGACGCCCGCGTCGTCGTTCGTGTCGAAGCCCACCATGAGATCGGCCGAAGAGCCGGGATCGAATCTGTCCAGGACCGCCTTGAGGTCACCCGGACCCCATTTGGCAGCTCAACCCGCCTTGGATGACATCTGTGTCAGGCGGAGTATCTCGCTCACTTGTACGCCAACCTCAGGGTAGCCACGCCGTTGGGCTCCAACGGCACGCCGAACGTCGTGCTACCGACCTCCACCGGCGTACCGCCGCGAACATCGGAGATGGATGCGACGAAGCGCTCGAATGTCAGGTGGGCTGTCCGCTTGGTCGGCCCGTGATTGAGAAGGAGCAGGATGTCGTCTTCGACACCGTTGAAGAGCGCCAGCTCGACCGCGGGTTCGCCGCATTCGACGGGAGTTCCGCATCCCGCGGTGCGCGCAACAGCCCCGTAGACCTCGCGGAGCAGCTCCGTCACGGGCTCCGGCGCGGCCCACGCATCGCCCTGGGCGATAGCACGCTCGAGCGGCGCGGCGATGCAGACCGCCCGCCCCTGACCGAACTGGTTGAGCGTGAGCAGCGGGCTGCCCCTGTGGTCCGTCGCCACCACAGTGGCGCCACCATGGCCGAGCAGGGCATAGCACGGCAACTCGATGGGCGCATCGAATGCGCGCAGGGAGCCGAGGACATCCGGCTGAGCGATACGGCACGATAGCTTCGAGCGGTTCCCGCCGTCTCCCAGGAATTCCACGCCGAAGATTCCACGCATCGCGGGGTCCGGATCGCCTCCACCGTATGAGAGCACGAGGGATCCGCCTTGCTGAACGAACTCGGCCAGACGCGCCCACGTGTCCGCGCCCAGGCGGAATGCCCCGGGCACGACGATCACCGAGTAGGCGCCGAGATCGTCGTTCTCTCTGGCGATCGTCACGGGAATGTGTGCTTCCTTCGCGCTGATGTACGCCTGAAGGCACGCCCGCGGATCATACAGGCCCGCGAGGTTCGGGAGCGGCTCGTACCGCTCGGCCGGAATCAAGATCGCGGTCCTCGCGTGGATGAGGGTGTACCTCCGCAGGTCGACGCGGGCGGCGACCCGCACGAAAGCGCTCGCCTCGGCACACGCCGGTTTGGGCCGACCCGCCACATCCGCGACGCCGACGAGGACCTCGAAGGGATCGCGGTAATACGGCTCGCGGCACTCGATGTCCAAGTCGCGGTAGCGGCGCAGGAGGACTCCCGCAGCGCCGTTCATGAGGCCGGAATAGAGGACCGTTCGAAGATACGCGGCCTCCTCGGCGGGCGAGTTGTCGAGAGAGAAGACGCCCACGTCGTCCATGAGCACCGGTAGATCCCGTGCCGCCGAGTGCACGAGGAACGAGTCGAGGTACGTGCCGGGACCGCTCGTGATCGGCCCCTCCGCCGCATACGCGCGATACGACGCAGTGGCGTGCGAGACCGCGAATTCGCACTGGTCGATCGCGGGAATCGCGTCGACGCTTCGGTGCCGGTAGAAGGCCTCCGGATCGACGGAAACGATGATGGGACGCTCTGAGTCGATCTCGCGGATCGACTCGCGAAGGGTGCGCGTCCACGTGGAGAAGGCCTCCGCGGACTGGAACCCCGACGCGAACGCCTCATTGGCGAGGTCCCAGCCGAATACCACCGGTTCGCCCCTGAAGCGGTTGACCACCCGCTGCACCAAAGCGACCTCGCGAGAGATCAGATATGGATCGGTGAGCGGATCGCGGCGCTTGCCCCAGGGCACATCCACCATCTCGGCGTGCCGATCGTCGGCAAAGAAGCACACGATGGCCTGGAGTCTGTTCTCCCGGGCCGCCGAGAGCACCTCAGCGAAGTGCTCGAGAGCATCCTCGTCATACTGCCCGACCTGGGGCTCGAGCTTCTTCCATGAGACGAACAGGCGCACGAGCGCGAAGCGTGCTTCGGAGAAGGCCGCGAAGTCGGCGTCGAAGTCGCGCTGGTACCAGTCCTCCCAGCCCATGGCCTCGGTGTCGAGCGGGTAGTAGTTCACCCCGACGGGGAACATCGCGTTGCGGCGCGGCACCTTGCCCGCGGGTGCTTCGACGAGCGCGTCTGCCCGGGCAACGGTGGGCTCCGGAGCGTCGGTGGCTGAAGAGGGCCCGGATTCGACGGGCGCTGACGCTCCGCCCTCAGCCGAGGGGCGTTCGAGACGCGAGCGGCGGCGGTCACCACTTCCTCTGCGCGTGGGCACGCTACGACCCCCCTTCGGCGTACGCGGTATACAGGGTCCAGAACAGGCCCTGCCTGCGGGTGTCATGGTATGCGGCGCGACGCATCTCCCACGCAGCCTCGGCATGACGACCCTCGGTCAGAAGGACCGCCGCAAGCCCGAACCGGGCGCGGACGCAGGCGGGATCGAGCGTGATAGCGCGACGATACGACCCGGCGGCCAGACCGTACTTCTGCTGACCGAGGAGTGACTCGCCGTACAGCACGTGGGGCATCGGGTGGGCCGGGACCGCCCTGGCCAACGCGCTGAACACGCGTGTGGCGTTCCGGTTCAGGCTCGGCCGCTTGGCGAAAGCGACGCCGAGAGCGTACACGGCAGTGGGTGTGCGGGCAGACACCGTGAGCGCCCGCAGAGCGCAGGCCATCGCCTCGTTGACCGCCTCCTGCTTCAGATAGAGGTACGCAGCAAGGCCCAGCGCCTCCACATCGTCGGGGTCTTCATCGAGCACGAGCCGGATGAGCTCCGCCGCCGCGAACAGGTCCTCCTCGAATGCAAGCGCACCTGCCGCGCCCAGGCGCGACTGACGGTCCGCCGGAACCTCTGACGGGTCGGGGGCGGGGTTGCCGTCATCGTGTATCCCGGCCAGGGCGAAGAAGAGGTCGTCCTGGCTGGGATCGAGTTCGCCTGCGCGGCGGAATCCCGGTAGTGCCGTGGCCATGCCTTCCTTCTTGAGCGCCGCGATCGCGAGGTTGTACATCGCGCGCGCCTCGGACGAGTCGAGCTCCAGCGCACGGCGCCATGCCTCGATCGCCTGGTCGTCGAAGGCGGCGGCGGAGAACGCCTCTCCCAGCTGCACGTGAGCCGTCACCAGGTCAGGTTCGACCTCAGCAAGCTCATGCCAGACCAGGATGGACTGATCCCACATCCCCCCCTGCCGGTCGTAAGCGAGACCGAGCGCCAGATATGCCGGCGAGCATGCGGGATCGATCTCGATCGCGCGTGTGGCCGAGGTTATCGCCTCGTCGTAGAAGTCGCCGGACAACATCAGCTCGGCGAGGAGGGCATGCGCGAGCTGCTCGGACTCGTTGATCCGCAAGGCCGCATAGCAGGCTTCGACGGCCTGCTGCAGGTTGCCACGGCGTGCAAGGCCCTCGGCGAGCGTGAGATGTGGCGAGCGCGGGATCATCAACCGACCGCCAGCCGCTCGCGCGCGATCCGGCCCACGAGCCGCAGTGCGCTCTCGGCGCCCCGTATCACGCCGTTGGCGCCCACGCGTCTGGCAAGCGCAGGATCCGCCGTGTATGGACCGCCGCTGACAAGCACGACGATATCGTCGATGCCTGCCGAGGCGAACGCCTCGCGAACGCGTCCCGCGTCCCGTGCGGATGCGATCATCGAGGCGCACACCACCACGATCCGGGCGCCGCTTTCTTCGACACGCTCGAGGAACTCGGAAGGCCGCACGTCGACGCCCAGGTCGATCACGCGGTGGCCGGCGTCCTTGAGTGCCGCTCCGATGATGCTCTTGTCGATGGCATGGTAGTCGCGATGCATGGTGCCCACCAGTATGGTGATCCCGGTGTCCTGGGATGTAGAGGGGGGCGCCACAAAACTCGTGATCTGCTCGGCCACGACGGCAGCCTGTGTGAACGTGACCTCGTCGATCTCGCCACTCGCCCAGGCGCCGCCCAGGAGCGACATCGCGGGGGCGAACAGGGAGTCGAACATGCTCTCCTGCGCGATGCCGGCCTTCCTGACCTTCTCGATGACACTGATCGCAGCAGCGGGGTCCTGTTTGACGAACGCCTGAAACAGACGCAAAGCCGCATCCTCGGCCATCGTAGGGTCCCCCTCTCTGCTGCTCTCTTCGGGCATCGGCCCGGGTTCTCGTTCCCAGTATCACAGAGGCGGGCGCGGACGCGATAGCGCCCGCACCTTCGCACCCGGCGTTTCGATGGTAGCGGTGGTGGGAGTCGAACCCACACGGCCTTTCAGCCAGGGGCTTTTAAGGCCCCCTCCTGTACCAATTCGGATACACCGCCATATATCTTTACCGCATGTGGCCCGCCGTGCGTCAGTCCGCGAACCCGTCATTGGTGTCCAGCACGATGCCATACAGTATGTCGTGCTCGCTCACGAGCGTCGAATCTACACCGGCGAGCGCCATGACCGACTCGAGGATGAGCGCGCCCATGACGATGACCGATGCGCGTTCGGGATGCAGGCCGATGACGTTACGCCGCTGCTCGAGCGTGAGCGAGGCGAGATACTCGAGCGTGTCCGAGACGGCATGACCCGACAGCTCGTATCCATGCACGCGGCCCGGATCGTAGACCTCGAGCTCCAACGCGATGGCCGCGAGGGAGGTGGCGGTACCCGCCACGGAGACGAGTGAGCGCGGTCGCGAGCGCAGACCGTCGAAGTAGCCGCGCAGATGTTCCACTGCGAAGCCGCGGGCCTCGCCCAGCTCGCCGCGTGAGGGTGGATCACTGCGCTGGAACATCTCGGTCAGGCGCCTGGACCCCACGTCGATAGAGCGCGCCGACTCCACGGACGGGGGTCTCCCGGTGACCGGATCGCCGGGCTCGCCCAGCACGAGTTCCGTCGAGCCCCCGCCGATGTCGTCAACAAGAACACACTCCCCACCCAGCGAGAATGTCGCACCCCGAAACGTGAGCGCGGCCTCGCGGCTCCCCTGCACGATCTGCGGCACGACTCCGAGCGCCTCCAGGCGTGCGGCAAGGGCTGCACCGTTCGATGCGTCCCGGCTCGCGGAGGTCGCCACGGTCGTATGCGCCTCCACCCCGAGCTCGCGCATGATCTCGGCGTAGCGGGCCACGACCATCGTGACACGGTCCATGGCTCCACTCGACAGACTCCCCGTGGCGGTGAGCCCCTCGCCCAGATGAGTGATGTCGGTACTCCGTTCGACCTCGGACACCGACGAAGACGTGACGTCGGCCACGAGAAGGCGGGTCGTGACGGTCCCGATATCGATCGCGGCGAGACGTCTCGGGGCGGTGCTCACAACGCGACCTCATCGCCGGATACGCAGAGATCGTCGGGGCACCACTCGAAATCGATGCTGTCGAGCACGGCCCAGCCAACAGGGTCCTCGATGCCTGCGAGAGCCGCCGCTGTGTGAGCGTGAAGGCACTTCGTGGCCGTCGGATCGGCCTGTCCGGCGATACCGACCCCGGGTCTCGGGTCCACGCCGTCAGCGGCTCGCGCCCTCCGTGATCGGTACTCGGAATCCGCCTCCCGCATCGCCTGCGCCAGATCGGGGTCGCGAGCGAAGATCAGCGCCCATTCGCGCACAGCTCCCGCGCTTTCGAGTCCGCTCACGAATCGAGTGAGCCACGGACACGTCAGGTAGTACAGGGTGGGAAAGCAGGTGCCGTCCTCGAGCCGCGGGGCGGTCTCGATCACGGTGGCCCGATTGAACGGACATCGGGCGACGACAGACCATCGACCCCGGGGTGCTCGACCGATCTGTCTGCACACGACCTCGCGATCGCCGATCTCGACCCCGTCTCGATGGTGAGGCACGGCTACTCCTCGAAGCCGAATACGGCGTCGAGCACCTTCTGCCAGCTCGCCGGCTCGGGCGTCGAAGCGCGGGGGTTCTGCGGGGCCGTGGCCGGAACAGTGGCCGTCTCGTCACCGTCGAGGACCACGTAGAGGTTCTCCCCCTGCTTGACCATGCCGAGGCTCTCGCGGGCGACCTCTTCGACCCCCTCGGGCGTCTTGAGACGCGCGACCTGTTCGCGAAGACCGGAGTTGCGGTCCTTGAGGGCGTCAAGCTCTGCCTGCAAACTCGTCTTGTGGCGCTGCTCACGGTACTGCAATCGTGCGACCGGGTAGTAGGACCACGCGGCGACCACGAGCACGACCATCACGACGATGGGGACGATGAGCGTGGCGCGGAGGGGAGTAGGCGCTTTGCCGGGCACTGGCTTGCGGGCGCGAGAGGACGATGCGCCGCCGCGGCCCGCACGTACAGAGCCGTGTCCGCGCGATCGGGCCCCATTCTGCGACGACTTGCTGGCTGCCATGGGTGCTGACGAGTCCTGTGAGAAGGCCGACGACCGTTCGGGAGACTACCCGTCCCCTTCACGGATGATAGCACAGCCCGCTGGAACAAGGCGCATGCACCTCAGGTTGAGGGTGAGGCGGCTACACGGCCTGTGGGGACATCTCTCTCACGAGGATGAAGTCGGTCGCGCCGGAGCTCCGGGAGGAGATGCCGGCGGTGATCGCTATCCGCTGCCCCGGCACCGCGAAGCCCGCGCCCCGCACGGCGTCCTCGACCGCATCGAGCATGCGGTCGGTCTGGTCCTCGAGCGGTACGATCAGCGGTCTGACCCCCCATACGAGGGACAGCTGACGTGCCACCACATCGAACGGCGTGACCGCGATGATGGGGATGCCGGGCCTGTGCCTGGCCACAGAGCGCGCGGTCGCGCCCGACTGCGTCGCCGTCACGATCGCCGCCGCCTCGAGGTCCTCGGCGAGATCGCAGACCGCCGCGCTCACCGCCTCCGTCACGCCACAGACCTCCTCGGCACCGTGTCTATGCACCTCCGAGCGGATGGACTCCTCCGCGGTGCAGATGATGCGCACCATCGTCTCGACCGCATCGCACGGGTAGATGCCAACCGCCGTCTCCGCGGACAGCATGAGCGCGTCCGCGCCGTCGAAGACCGCGGTGGCGACATCGGACGCCTCCGCACGCGTGGGACGCGGCGCCACGGTCATCGACTCGAGCATCTGCGTCGCGACGATGACCGGCGTGCCTGTGGCGCGACATGCCGCCACGATGTGGCGCTGGAGCACCGGGACCCGCTCGGGCGAGGTCTCCACACCGAGGTCTCCGCGAGCGACCATGACCGCGTCGGCCACGTCGATGATCTCCTCGACGTTCTCGGCGGCCTCATGCTTCTCGATCTTGGCGATGATGGGGATCCCGGAATCGCCGAGAAGCCCGCGCAGCGTCGTCACGTCGGCCGCGCTGCGCACGAACGACTGAGCGACGTAGTCCACGCCTGCCGCGATGCCCCACGCGAGAACCTCCCGGTCGAACTCCGTGATCGGGTCGACGCCGAGGGTCACCCCGGGCACATTGACGCCCTTGTGGCTCGTGAGGGGACCGCCGACTTCGACGCGAGTGAGCACGCTTCCGTGCTCCAACGCGGTGACCGCGAGCTCCAGGCGCCCGTCGTCGAGCATGATCCGATCTCCCGGAGCGAGGTCTTCTGCGAGGGCGCTGTAGGTCACGCAAGCGCGGGAAGCATCTCCCACACACACGCCCGGGACCAGATCGAACCGGGAGCCGCAGCTGAGCTCGGTACCGTGGGCCACCTCGCCGACCCGGAGCTTGGGCCCGGCGAGATCGAGCATGACCGCCACGGGCTTGCCTGCCGCACGGGCGGCGCTACGCACGGCCGTCAGCCGCGCGTGCAGTGATTCGACCCCCGCATGCGATGAGTTGAGGCGCGCCACGTCCATCCCGGCGGCGACCAGGGATGAGAGCGCCTCGGTGGAATCCGTGGCAGGACCGATGGTGGCGATGATCTTGGTGCGGCGCACGCGATCCTCCCGTTCCGGCGGCCCATGAGCGGCTCCGCCCTCTCGGGGGTCTATTCCACAGTCTCGCCTTCGTGACCCTTGGGCAGACGGACTATCTGGATCTCGTGGTCCTGCCTGCGAATCGTCACCTCTTCGCGGCCGAGGCGGTGGACGGCCGTGCGCAGGTTGCCGTAGAGCCGCTCGACCCCGCGAGGATCCGTACTCACGCGTATCGCCCGGTCACCACCGGCAAGGAAGTAGCGCACCAGACGTGTCGCCGTTCCGCGGGGCGCCGGGAACGGCACCTCGAGTTCGCGGGCATCGAGCGCCCACTCCTCGTCCACCGGTGCGAACGTGGGTTGCCACCGGTCCACCTCGGCGACGATCAGAACGGCGCGGCGCCTGTCCGCGGGATCGGACTCGTCGCCCGTGACGACCTGCAGCGAGACGTCGAATCCCTGGATGGCTGCGCTGCGCGCGAGGTACGCCCAGTCCAGCGAGCCATCGTCGTCGAGCAGCATCACGACCTTGTAGCGAACCCGGACACCCAGCTCAACGAGCAGGGAGAGCAGGCCCCGTCCGCGACGCGGGGTGAACGTGACGACGGCGACGTCGTAGACCTCATCGTGCAGAAGGTCCTCGACCATACCCCGACGGATGGTGAGAAACGGTGAGTCGGCGACATCGCTCTCGAGGAGACGGCGCAGAAGGCCCTCGCTCGGTTCCATCGCCGTCACCCGTGAAGCGCGCTCGAGCAGCGGCCGGGTCAGAAGCCCTGTGGCCGCTCCCACCTCAAGCACGTTGGCGCCCTCCGGCACGACGTCCATCAGGGCCCGGACTAGCCGCGGGAAGACCCGCTCCTGGCCGAAATCGATATCGTAGTTGTCGGCGATACGCTCGCGACGAGCCAGGGCGCTCTGAAGCGGGACACCGTAGCGCTCCGTGACCCGGGTCGATGTGTTCTCCTGAAGCGTGTTGCTCACGGTAGAGCCATCCCTGCCGCCATACGAGGCCTTCGATCACCGCACGTTGTAGAACGCAGCCATTCCCGGGTACATGCCCGAATCGACGAGCTCCTCTTCGATGCGCAGTAGCTGGTTGTACTTCGCGACGCGGTCACTGCGCGCGGGCGCGCCGGTCTTGATCTGTCCCGCGTTGACGGCCACCGCGATATCCGCGATCGATGTGTCCTCGGTCTCACCCGAACGGTGCGAGATGACGGTCGTATACCCCGCACGCTTGGCCATCTCGATGGCCTCGAGCGTCTCGGTCAGCGTGCCGATCTGGTTGACCTTGATCAGTATCGAATTCGCTACCCCCATCTCGATACCTCGAGCAAGCCGCTCTGTGTTCGTCACGAACAGATCGTCGCCGACGAGCTGGACGGTGTCTCCCAGCCGGTCCGTGAGCAGCTTCCAGCCGTCCCAGTCCTCCTCGGCCATGCCATCCTCGATGCTCACGATGGGATACCGCTCGGCCAGGTCGGCCCAGAACTCGACCATCTCCGCCGAGGAGAGCTCGCGGCCCTCGCCGGCGAGAACGTACTTCCCGCCCTTGTAGAACTCGGTCGCGGCGGGATCGAGTGCGAACATGACCTGCTCGCCGAGCGAGTAGCCCGCGGCCTCGACCGCCTCCGAGATGATCCTGAGCGCGTCCTCGTTGCTCGCCAGGTCCGGCGCGAACCCGCCTTCGTCGCCGACGGCGGTGCTGAGTCCGCGATCGTGAAGCACCTTCTTGAGCGTGTGGTAGATCTCGGCGCACCAGCGCAGGCCCTCGGCGAAGGTCGATGCGCCGACCGGCATGATCATGAACTCCTGCAGGTCGACGTTGTTATCCGCATGGGCCCCGCCGTTGAGCACGTTCATCATCGGAACGGGCAGCTGGTGCGCGTTGGCACCGCCGATGTAGCTGTACAAAGTGAGCTCCGTGGAATCCGCGGCCGCTCTGGCCACAGCCAGCGACACGCCGAGTATGGCGTTGGCGCCGAGTCTGGACTTGTTCTCGGTCCCGTCGAGCGCGATCATCGTGCCGTCGATGAGACGCTGGTCGGAGGCGTCGAGACCCACGATCTCGGCGGCGATGATCTCGTTGACGTTGTCTATCGCGCCGCGCACGCCCCTGCCCAGGTATCGCGCCGACTCCGTGTCCCGCAGCTCAACGGCCTCGAACGCGCCGGTCGAAGCGCCACTGGGAACCGCCGCGCGTCCGAACGACCCATCGTCGAGGGCGACCTCGACTTCGACCGTCGGGTTGCCCCGCGAGTCAAGGATCTCACGCGCGTAGACGTCGATGATGTAGCTCATTGTACGTACTCCTCCTTCGTGCGCGGTCACCGGGGCACGTGCGCCCTAGTCATGCGCCTCCCTCTCCTTGGCCGCCGACCACAGCTGCTCGAGTCTCTCGATGTCGAGCCCTGAGATGTCCTGCCCTGCCTCGTCGGCCGCCGCTTCCATACTACGCCAGCGCGATGCGAACTTGGCGCACGTTCCACGCAGTGCCTCTTCGGCATCTATGCCCTGTTTCCGGGCAAGGTTGACCACGGTGAACAGCAGGTCGCCGATCTCGTCGACGGCCTCGGGTGAGCCGGGCTCGGTGGCCTTGAGCTCCTCGATCTCCTCATGGACCTTGTCCCAGACATCGTCGATCGTGGCCCACTCGAAACCGACGCCCACCACACGGCGGGAGATCTTCTGCGCGAGCATCAGCGCAGGCAGCGAAGCCGGCATGTCGTCGAGAAGGCCGTGCCCCACCTGCTTCTCGTCCCGTTTGATGGCGTCCCAGTTCGCAGAGACCTGCTGCGGCGTCCGGGCGACGACGTCGCCGAACACATGAGGATGCCGCCGCACGATCTTCTCGCGAATGCGGGCGACGACCGTCGCGGCATCGAAGCTGCCCGCCTCCGCTGCGATCTGCGCGTGCAGCACGACCTGGAGCAGAACGTCGCCGAGTTCATCGGCGAGTCCCTCGGAATCGCCCGCCTCGATGGCTGCGACCGCCTCGTACGCCTCTTCGATCAGGTGGCGGCGCAGCGACATATGGTCCTGGTCGCGGTCCCACGGACAGCCGCCGGGCGCGCGCAAGCGCGCGATGAGCTCCACGAACTCCTCGAACTCGCCCGACTCGATCGGCGCCACGGCCATATCGCCTCCGGTCGCGACGCTACTTGGCTGCGTCGCCCTCGGCAGTGGCCGGCTTCTGCAATTCGGGCACGAGAATCTCGATCACGGCCTTCTCTCGCAGCTGGTTGAGGAACTTCTGATACGCATCCGTCTTGCGCTGCCCGAGAATGATCTGCTCAACCTGGTCCTTGACCTCGTCAAGCGTCTTCTGCCGATTCTCGCGCTTCTCGATGAGCTTGATGATGTGGTAGCCGTACTGGCTCTGGACGAGGTCCGATATCTGACCGGGCTGCAGCTTCTCGGCCGCGGCCTGGAACTCGGGGACATAGGCGGAAGTCGGCCAGCCCAGATCTCCTCCGTTGGCGGCACTGGCTGGGTCCTTCGAATACTCCTTGGCGAGCGCGCCGAAGTCACCGCCGGTCTTGACCTCGCCGAGGACCTTCTCCGCGGTCGCCTTGTCGTCGGCGTCGAACAGGATATGCGCCGCATGAACGGCCGCCTGCTCGGCGAAGTTCGAGGTGTTGCCCTCGTAGTACTCCTTGATCTCCGCGTCAGTGACCTTCGTCTCCTCCACGAGAGTCGCCATGATCTGCTCGTTGGTCAACTGATCGCGAATCTGTTCCTTGAGGGTCTCGACGTCCATGCCCGATTGCTGCATGACCGAGGCGAACTGCTCCTCAGACTCGAAGCCCGCCTTGAGCTCATCGATCTTCGCTTCGATCTCTTTGTCGGTGACGGTGATGCCCTTGTCCTTGGCAGCCTGCTTGATCAGCACCTGATTGATCATGTTGTCGAGCAGCCGCTGCTTGAAGTCGAGAAGGCGGCCTTCGCCATCCGCTCCGTCGAACATGTTCGGATACTGCTCCTTGAGCTTGGCGACCTGGGCGTCGAGCTCGGATTTCTTGACGACCTCACCGTTGACCTTGGCGGCCACGTCTTTGTCGGAGCAGCCAATGGTTCCAAACGCCAGACCCGCGGCGAGGGCGAGTGCGATGGCGATGCGAAGCGCTTTCATGTTCCCCTCCAGGGAGTTCACGCCGGATTGACTTGCTGCAGTATAGCATCGAGCATGCCGAGCGCCTCCGTGGTCACGGAAGCTCCATAATCCAGTGAACGCGCGAGCGCGCGCTCGCGCTCGAGCCACACGGTTCCCCGCGCGGCGAGTCGCCCTCTGACCTCGGGCTCGATGCTCAGCGGGGAGATCTTGAGGCGATGACGGACCACGCTCACGTTGCGGGCACCGAGCTCGTCCGCGCGGGCCCGGATGCGTGCGATATCGACGAGATTGCGGGCGGGTTCGGGGAGCGCGCCCTGCGCCTCGACGAGCTCTGCCGCGATCCCGGCTATGGCTTCGACACTGCGAGCGCCGGCGAGGCGGCGATAGAAGCGCACGCGCTCGTCGACCGCGGCGACGTACTCCTCGGGCAGGAATGCCGGAACCGGCAGATCCACCTTGACCTCCGGGAACGCCACGGCGGGCTCACCCCGGACCTCGGCGACAGCCTCGCGCAACATCTCCGCGAACAGATCGAAGCCGACCGCACTCATGTTACCGTGCTGCTCGGCCCCGAGCAGCGATCCGGCGCCCCGGATCTCAAGGTCGCGCATGGCGACCTTGATGCCGCTTCCGAGTTCGTCGTGCTCGCGGATCGCGGTCAGTCGCTCGATGGCCTGCTCGGTGAGCGAGGTGCCGCGCGGGAACAGGAAGTACGCGAACGCGCGCACGTGGCTGCGGCCTACGCGGCCTTTGAGCTGGTAGAGCTGGGCGAGACCGAGGCGCTGGGAGTCCTCGATGATCAGCGTGTTGGAGTGCGGGTTGTCGATACCGCTCTCGATGATCGTCGTAGCCACGAGCACGTCGGCCTCATTGGCGGCGAACCTCTCCATCACCGCCTCCAGCTGTCGTTCGTTCATCTGCCCGTGGCCGACGACCACCCGCGCCTCGGGGGCGGCCTCGAGTACGCGCTCGACCGCTTCGTCGATGGACTTGACGCGGTTGGACACGAAGTAGACCTGGCCCCCGCGCTCGAGCTCGCGACGAATGGCGCCGGAGACCACGTCGGCATCGTACTCGCCCACATGCACCTTGACGGGGAAGCGGTTGGGCGGCGGGGTGTCGATGACGCTCATGTCGCGAACACCCGAAAGCGACATCTGCAGCGTACGCGGGATCGGTGTCGCCGACAGCGTGAGCACATCGACCTGCTCGCGCAGGTTCTTGAGATGCTCCTTGTGCTCGACGCCGAAGCGCTGCTCCTCATCGATGATCACGAGTCCCAGAGAGCGCGGGGCGACGTCGCGGGAGAGCAGGCGATGCGTGCCCACGAGCACCGCCACCTCGCCGTTGGCGAAGCCCTCGAGTGCGGCCTTCTGCTGTGCCGGGGTGCGGAACCGCGAAAGGACCTCCACCCTGGATCCGAAGGGCGCGAACCGCTCGGAGAAGTTCGTGAAGTGCTGCTGCGCCAGAATCGTGGTGGGGCACAGCACCATGACCTGCATACCGTCCTGAGTCGCCTTGAAGGCGGCCCGGATCGCGACCTCCGTCTTGCCGTAGCCCACGTCGCCGCAGATGAGCCGGTCCATCGGCTTGTCGAGTTCCATGTCGTTCTTGACGTCGACGATGGCCGCGAACTGGTCGGGGGTCTCCTCGAACGGGAACGCCGCCTCCATCTCGAGCTGCCAGGGGGTGTCGGCCGAGAACGCGTGACCGCTCGCTGCCGAGCGGCGAGCGTACAGATCGACCAGATCGAATGCGAGCTTCCGCGCCGCTGAACGTGCCTTCGCGGTGGCACGAGTCCAGTCGGCCGTGTTGAGCCGGGTGACCCGGGGAGCCCCGCCATCGGCGCCCACGTACTTCGAGATGCGGTCGATCTGCTCGACCGGCACGTAGAGCCGATCGCCCTTGGCGTACTCGAGCACCAGGTAGTCGCGCTCGGAGCCAAGGACCTCCTTGTGCTGCATCTCGCGGAACAGCCCGATACCGTGTGTCGCGTGCACGACGTAGTCGCCCGGCGCGAACGCGAAGGTCAGCTTCGTGGGATCGACCTCCCGGGCGGCCCGGCGCGAGGCGGCCGAGCGCGGGTAGATGTCATCGATGCTCACAAGCGCAAGACGCGCCTCCGGGATCACGAAGCCCGCCGGTACGTCCGCCGAGGAGAGATAGAGCGTGCCGCGCGCGAGAGGCGATGCGTGCTCCCCCGCCCCGGCCGAAGCAGGGATGTGCTCCTCGGCGATCTCTGAGACCGTGAGACCCGCCTCGATGAGCGTCTCCCCCACGCGGGTACGCGTCCGGTGGTCGGGAATCGCGAGCACGACCGCGTACTCGATCTCGGTGAGCGCGCGTACGCCACCGACGAACCGCTCCTCGCCGCCCGAGACCTCGGGGCGGCGGGCGATGAGTTCCGCATCGACGGCGCCGCCCGCCCTGAGCATCGAGAGCATCGTCAGTCGTTGACGCCCCCCCAGGTCCAGACGCGCGGGCGGCAGCACGAGGCCTTCGAGCTTGACTCCGGCGGTGCGGGCGATGGCCGAAAGCTCTTCGTGTCGACGGGTCGCATCATCGAAGAGCGAGCGCGGCTCCGCGACGACGATCAGCGTCTCGGGGGACAGGTAGTCGGTGAGCATGCCCTGCTGTTCGTACAGGACGCCCATGTACCGCTCGATGCCGTTGAAGTACACGCCGTTCTCGATCATCTCAAGGTGGTGGGCGACCTCGGGCTGCTTCAGGGCTCGATCGCGGAGCGCTTTAGTGGCCCGGCTTGCGGCGCGCGTCGACAGCATCACTTCACGGCAGCCGAAGACCTCGACCGGACCGCTCTCACCGATCGACTGGCCGGTCGAGGGCAGATACCTGCGCAATGACTCGATCTCGTCGCCGAAGAGCTCGACCCGCACGGGCTGCGAGGTATCGGAGGGATAGATGTCGAGGGTGTCGCCCCGCACTGAGAACTGTCCGGGCGTCGACACGACGGACTCGGTCCGCTCGTATCCCATGCGCGCGAGACGCCCTGCAGCCGCGGCGAGATCGAGCTCACTGCCGGCAACGAGCGCGAGCGGCTCGAAGACCTTGCTTCCCTGCGGAGGAAGCGCACGGAGCAGCGCGCGAGCGCTCGCGATCACGACAGCGGCCCGACCTGAGGACAACGCGTGCAGCGCACGGGCCCGACCACCGACGGCCTTCAGATCGGGTGCCGCATCGGACCACGGCACCTCGGCACGCTCGGGAAAGCGCATCACGGCTCCGGGAGGCAGGTACGCGGCGACTTGCCGACCGAAACGCTCGGCAGCATCTTCGCCGGCGACCACCACCAGAGTCGGGCGCGGACGCGCACGGAACGTCGAGGCGACGAGCAACGGACGGACAAGGCCCGGCACGGCAAGCGTGGCGTCGCCGCCCGAATCCAGAATGCGCGTGCCCTCCGTATAGGCGGGCGAGGTCCGAAGAGATGCGGTGAAGTGATCGAGCAACGACATGGGATCGGGCTCCTCGGCAAGGCGCAGACAGCACAACGGCCCGCGACGGACATCCGGCGCGGGGCTCACGTAGGGTATGCCCTCTGTGGGCCGAGGTCAACGGCCGGGCCCTCTCCGGGCGGCCCGCAGCGCCCTGGCACGTGTCGGGCGACAGGGCTAGACTGTGCCAATCCCGTCCGTCCGTGAGGAGATGTCCACGGTTTGAGCGAGCAGCATGAGAACGGCCTGAACTCGACGTCTGTGGTGGAGGCGGACGCTGCGGCACCCCCTGCCGGCATGGCCCGCACAGCCGGGACGTTCCACTCGTTCCGCTACCGGGACTACACGCTCTTCTGGATCGGATCGCTGCTCAGCAATACCGGCTCGTGGATGCAGAACTACGCGCTGGCGATCGTCGTGTACTCGTTTCGCCGCTCCGAATTCGACCTGGGCCTCGTGCACTTCCTCTCAGGCATCCCGGTGCTTCTGCTCTCGCTGCTCGCAGGCGCCGTCGCCGACAGGTTCGACAAGCGCAACCTGCTGATCTGGGCCCAGGGCATCCTGCTCGTTCAGGCGGCCGCGCTGGGAGTTCTTCATGTGACCGGGCGCCTGTCCGCGGACGACCCCATCGCCTCACTCGCGTGGGTCGCGGGGCTCGGGCTCATCGGCGGCGTGATGAACGCCATGACGTTTCCCACCTGGCAGTCGCTCCTGCCCGACCTGGTGCCGAGACCGGCACTGCTCAACGCCATAGCGCTCAACTCCGCTCAGTTCCAGGGCTCGCGCCTCGCCGGTCCTCTGATCGCCGGCGCGCTCGTCCTCGCCGGCGCCAGCATGGGTGACGTCTTCTTCGTCAACGCCGCTTCGTTTCTGTTCGTGATCGCCGCACTCGCCGCGATCCGACCCCTCGTACACGACGACTACGAACGCCAGGCGGACCGTTCCGCGCCCGAGGGTTCGACACGCGGGCAACGTGCCCTGGACAACATCACTGCAGGCATGCGCTACGCCCGCGACAACCGCGTCGCGGGAATGCTGCTGCTCAGCACCGCGGTCATGACCATCTTCGGGATGCCGTACATGATGCTGCTGCCCGCGATCGCGGACAAAGCTCTCGGCGCAGACAAGCTCGGCGTGTCCTACCTCATGGCGGCAAACGGGTTCGGCGCAATCTTCGGCGCGCTACTCGTGGCGGGAATGAGCCAGCATCGCGATCGAAACCGCATGATCCCGCTTGCGCTGCTGCTGATGGGCGGCCTCCTGGTCGGGTTCGGGCTCTCGCGCTCATTCGCCCTCAGCATGGTCATCTCGGTTCTCGCCGGCGCCGCTGTCCTCACAACCAACTCGCTCGCCAACACCTCGATCCAATCGATGGTCCCCCACCATCTCCGCGGTCGCGTGATGGCCCTGTTCGTGATGGCCTTCGTGGGCCTGATGCCGGTCTCATCCATCATCTTCGGGTCGATCGGCGAAGCGATCGGACCGGGCAACGCGATCCTCGGGGGCGCCCTCGTCGTGATCGCGTGGGCCCTGTACCTGATGTTCACGCGATCGCTCGAGCACCGGGACGGCGAGTAGACCGACCGCTCGCCCCGCGACGCGGACGGGTACCCTCCACACGAGCAGGAACTGCCGAGGAGGTCTGGGAATGTCGCGCACCGTCGAGGATATGCCGCATCTGCCGCAGGGTGAACGAGAGCGGCTGGCGCCCATCTACGCACAGCGATTGGAAGCTGCCTACGGAGACCCGCAGCCTGCCCTGCGCTACACGAATCCCTACGAGCTGTTGGTCGCCGTCATCCTGTCGGCACAGACGACCGACGACAACGTCAACAGGGCGACCCCCGCCCTGTTCGCGCGCTACCCCGACCCGGCGGCTCTCGCAGATGCCGATCAAGACGACGTCGAGGCCCTCGTACACTCCCTGGGGTTCTTTCGCCAGAAGGCCCGAAACATCATCGGCGCGGCCAGGATGATGGTCGCAGAGCACGGGGGAGCCGTCCCCGACACGATGGATGAGCTGACCCGGCTGCCCGGAGTGGCGCGAAAGACCGCCAATATCGTGCTGGGCAATGCGTTCGACACCGTCGTCGGAATCGCGGTCGATACGCACGTGCTGCGCCTGGCGCACCGCTTCGGGCTCTCGACCGAGACCGACCCCGACAGAGTCGAGCGTGATTTGATGGGCCTGTTCCCGCAGAGCCGATGGCACCGGGTCAACTACGACCTGATCACGCATGGCCGCAGGATCTGCGACGCGAAGCGCCCCATCTGTGGTGCATGCATGCTCTCCGACATCTGTCCGAGCGCATTCGAGCTCAAGGGATGGCGGGAGAGCACCTGACGGCCACCGGGCGCCCCGCGGGGGCCACCCGCCGACCCGACCCTACCGTCCAGCCGACGGGGCCTGCCGCCGGGCCATCGGGCGGGCTCCTCGGCACGCGCATTGCATTACCGCCGAGAACAGTCCGATGGCAGGGGCGAGGGGCGCCCGTTGCCGCCGACACGGAGTGCCTATGTCGACGTACGCCTTGCGCCCCAGATTCAAGCCTACCGCTACAGCGCTTGTCCTGGCACTGTACGCTGCCGTCTACGGCCTGGCGAGCCTGCTCTCAAGCGAGGCGAATCCGCCTCTGCTGGCACTGAACCTCCTGTTCTTCGTCCCCCCGGTCGCGGCCGTGATTCTCTGCGTGAGGGCCTGGCGTTCTGTTGTGGGGCCCGAAGCGCGCTCCTGGCTGCTCCTCGCGGTCTTCGCCGGGATCATGACAGCGGGAGACCTGGTGTGGACCGCGGGATACGCGGCTGACCTGGAAGCGCCCGGCGGCTTCTCTCTCTCGGCGGTGCTGTACGCCCTCGCCTACATACCACTTCTCTGGTTCGCCGGCTCCACCCTCGCATCCGCCGGACAGGGCATGCCGCTGCTTGCGCGGCTTCGTGGCGTACTGGACATGGGGATCGTCACGTTGCTCTCCTCGATCATCGTCTACCTGGTGTTCGTGCAGCCCCTGCTTGCAAGCGCCGGTCCCGGCGAGCTGAACGACTGGGTCGTGGGCGGCGTCTTCTCCCTCCTCGACGTCACCGTCTTCGTGGCGCTCATGCGCATCCTCGTTGAGGCGCAGGAACCTATGTGGCGCAGCTGGCAGGCCAAGATCGCCTACGCGATGGGCTGCTACGCGTCGGCGGAGTTCCTGAGCGCGTATCTCGACCTCAACGGCGGCTACACCTACGGTACGTTGCCCGGTGCTGTGGCCGAGACGCTGTGGCTCGCCATGTACCTGTTCCTCATCTTCGCGGCAGTCCAAAGGATGGGCACGCTCGACATCCATCAGGAGCCGATCGTGATCGATCAGGCACGCAAGTCTCCGCGTTGGTACGACTACCTCCTCGTGGCGCTGTTGCTCATCGCGGTCCCCGCGATCCTGCTCCAGGCCCGGTACGGCTCGATGAGCGACCTGGAGTTCCTGTTCCTTGGCGCGACGGCCTCGCTCGTCGCGATCATGGTCATCGCCCGAAGTGTCCTCCTCTCCTCCGAGTACGGCCGCCTCCTGTTCCGCACCGTCGTCGATCCGCTGACCAGCGCCTACAACTTCCGGTACTTCCACCAACGGCTCCCCGTGGAGATCGAACGGGCCCGCGCGTCGGGAGAATCGATGAGCCTCGTCATCCTCGACATCGACGGCTTCGCTGCGGTCAACGAACGCTTCGGCCACTCGTACGGCGACGAGTGCCTCAGGGCTCTCGCCGATCTGCTCCGAAGGCACGAGGGCCGTTTCGCCACGACCTGCCGCCTGGGCCAGGACGCATTCGCTGTGATCCTGCCGGCCACCACCACTGCCGGCGCGACAGAGTTGGCCCGGACCATCCAGGCCTCCATCTCGGAGTCGCCGGAGCTGTTCAACGCTGTCGAGAGCATCTCCTTCGGGATCGCGACGTTCCCGGTCCATGCCCTGGAGGCTACGGCACTACTGGCCAAGGCGAACGGCGCACTCTACTGGGCCCAGGTCGCGCATCGCGGGGAGATCCTGGTCTTTGACGAGGAAGTCGTGGAGGCGTTCGGGCCTGAAGAGCGGATCAGGAACGCACATCACGACTCATACATGCAGGTCGTCGAGACGTTGGCGGCCGCCGTCGACGCACGTGACCCGTACACGCAGAACCACTCCCGGGAGGTCGCCCGGCTCTCGATAGCACTCAGCACCCGCGTCGGCCTGAGCGAGGAGCACGCGCAGCTCGTCGGGACGGCGGCCCTTCTCCACGACGTGGGCAAGATCGGCATCCCGGACGGCATCTTGCGCAAACCCGGCCCGCTGACCCACGAGGAGCGCCTCGAGATCGAGACGCACCCGGAGCTCGGCGAGCGCATCCTGGGGGCGACGGTCTTCCGGGAACTGCTCCCATGGGTCCGCTCGCACCACGAGCGCTGGGACGGCCAGGGTTACCCCGAGGGGCTCTCCGGTGAGTCGATCCCGCTCGAGGCGCGTGTGCTGGCCATCTGCGACTCGTACGACGCGATGGTGTCGAACCGCCCCTATCGCAGCGGCTTCGATCCGATGGTCGCGCTCCAGGAGATCGAACGATGCGCCGGAACGCAGTTCGACCCGTTCCTCACCGAGGAGTTCGTCACCATGCTGCTCCGGGGAGAGACCCCCGCCTCGGTTCGGGCAGCACTGAGCGAATCATAGCGACCCGGGCCACCGGGCATGCGGCGCCTTACCCGACCTCGACCCGACGCTCCTCGGTGATCGCAGCGTCAGCTTCTCGCGAGAGTGAGTCGGTGTACTCGACGAGCCCTATGCGGCAGCCCTCGCCCACTCGCACGCGCGCCCCGCGCACGGCGTTCGCGGTGGTGAACTCGAGGCTCACGTCGTCGGCCTCGATCGTCTCGCAGGTCAGGCGCTTCTCGGCGAAGAAGGTGAAGACCTGCAGCGCCGCGAACTTGCGGGTGTAGCGGACGGTCACGCTCTCGCCGCCGATCTCCTTTGCCCGCGCGGGCCCGAACAGCGTGACGTCAACAGTGCCTGCGTTGAGCAGCCCCTCGATGCGAAAGGCGCCCTCTGCTACGAACATGTCGGCCTCGACGTCCCCGCCTGCGACAAGCTCGCCCTTGATTTCGGCCTCGCGCAAGGCAAGCCCGCCGCGCGCCGAGAAACGGCCCTTGACCCTCAGAAGACCGATGCCCGCCGACTGCGCGACGCTCGCCTCACCGTTCACGGTGAGCTCCCCGGCCTGCACCTGCCCGCCGAAGCTGCCCGAACCGTTGACCGCGATACTGTCGGCCTTGACGTCACCCTTGCACGACCCGGCTCCGTTGATCTGCAGCCGCGCGCATTCCAGGTCCCCGCTCACGCTTCCGGCCCCGTTTATGGTCACCTCGCCGTACGTGCCTGCGCCGACGGCTCCATCACCGGTGATCCTCATGTCCGGCCTGCCCGCATCGGTCATCATGCTCTCCCTATCCTCCCAGACGAGCCGCCAGCTCGTCGATGTGATCCTGCAGTTTCACCCGGGACACGAGGCGCGCCCCGCTCTCGAATACGACCTCTGCCGAGGAGTTCACCAACAGGCATGTCGCAAAGCCCATCTTGCGCACGAACAGCAGGTCCGCTTCGCTCCCCTCGAACAATGCGTAGCCCTCTTCGAGCACGCGCACGACGATACGTCCTTCGTCCGCGCTCGCATCGCCGCTCAGGAGCAGCGCGTCGTGGACACTGGCAGCCAGAAGCTCACCGAGTCGCATCGGTCCGGGCGCGCTGCGGATCTCGGAGATGACGTCGACGGCAGCCTGCGAGACCAATCCTGCCCCCAGGGCATCCTCGGCAGTCATCGCAACATCGCCCAGATCGGGCGCGACCGCATCGGCAATGTCGTCGAGCGAGCGGTCCTCGTCCTTCATCGTGAGGATACGCTCGATCCGCTTGAGCACCCGGTCGCGCGGGAAGAACGTCTCCTGCCCGGTGAAGGTCGACTTCCGCACGAACCAGTCCTCAGGGATGAGCCCCTTGCGCTTCCAGCGATACAGCTGCCCGTACGAGATCCCGGTCTGAACCAGCAGGTCCTTCTTCGAGATGAGTTCGGTATCCATACACCCCTCCTCGGCATGATATGCACCGTAACATCACACTGTTACGGTGTCAATGCGCGCATGGTGCCACCGGACGGCCGGCCCTACCGCGAAGACAGGCGCCCACCTCACCGGCGGGGGGCTCAGGAGTCACACTCGCCCGCACGGCCGCTCACGAGAGGGCCGCCGCCAACACCGCCGCAACGAGGACCGACGGCAACATGTTGCCGACCGGCAGACGCTTGATGCCCGCAAGGTCGAGGCCGATGCACAGGATCAACGCACCGCCGGACATACGGATAGCGTCGATGACCGGCGTGGTCATGAGCGACTCCAGCGAACCGGCGGCCAGCGCGATTCCCCCCTGGATCACGAGAACCGGAAGTACCGAGAGTCCGACTCCGGCACCGAGCGTGGTGGCCAGGGCGATCGCGGCGATTCCATCGAGGAGCGCCTTGAGATAGAGCAGGGACGGGTCGCCGAGCCCATCCTGGATCGAGCCGAGAATGGTCATGGCGCCGACGCAGAACAGGAGCGACGCGGTTACGAAGCCCTCGACGAGCGTACGGCCCTTCTCTCCAGGCTGCTGCATCTTCCCGGGCGACAGCGCCGGCACGCGTGACGCCATGGTCTGAAGCACGTGACCGAGTCGCTCAAGGTGATGCTCTATCCTCAACGCTTCCCCGGCGACGGAGCCCAGTACGAGCGAGCCGACGAGCACGAGCCCGGCGTAGTCGCCAAGGGCATCGGCGTCACCCAGAGAACCGAGCCCCCCGATGCTCATCGCAGCCCCGATGACCATCGTCGACAGCCCTATCGCCGAGAACGCGATCACGCGGAAGCGCTCCGCGATCAAGCGACCGAAAGCCAGCCCCAGAGCAGTGCCCGCGAGCACCGTCAGTACGTTGACAAGAACACCGATTCCGGGCATCTCACTCCTCGTCCGCTGACGGGTCCTGCGCCCCTGTGGTCACATCGTCGAGCCACAGCTTCTCAAGCTCTCGTGTGATGCTGTTTCCTCCCGGCGGGACACCCAGTCCGGTCACCGGATACCTGCCGCGTTTCGCGTTGCGTCTCGAACCGCGCCCGGCAGCGTCGAAGAGCAGCTCGCGCTCCCTGACCTCCACATTCGAGCCCCCGTCGGCGAGCACGCGAGAGGCAAGTCCGCGGTCGGAGCTGACGAGCACCACCGTCTCGCCCGCCGACGCCGCGAGCCGCACGAGCACGTCGTCCGCCTTCTCACCCCTGGAGAATCGCACCTCAACCGGCGCGGCTCCCACAGCAACCGACACACCGCTGGCCCCGCCTCCGTCGAAGACGACCACGATCCGCCCGGGGCCAAGCACTACGCTCCCCCGTGACCTGAGGCGGGCAACGAGCTCATCGCGCTGCCGCTCAAGGGGGAGTCCGCGGGTCGCCGGATCCGCCTTCGTGACGTTGTATCCATCGATGAGATAGAGCATAGGCGCAGTCTACGCCACCGCATCGCGCATCGCAGCCACGCAGCCGGCCTACCGCTGACCTTCGCCGCGTTCGCACGGGGCTGACATCATTCGCTCGCGCACGGACAGCAGCCACTCGGCAACCGGCGCGCCGTCCTCCCCGAGAAGAGCGAAGTGCCGGAGCGCGCAGCCGGAAGCGGGGCCCTTGATACCGAGATGTTCGACGCACCGCCAGTACGGGCAGGGGTCGCCGTCGCAGAACGCCTCGGCTCCGAGTCTCGTTCTGAGATCACACTTTTCGTCCATGACCGGCCGTCTCGTCGATACCGCGCGCGCCGGTCGATTCCCGGGCGCGCTTACTCGACGATTGTACCGCGACATCGCCGTCGCCAGAACGGCTACTCGGCCAGTATGCGGGAGATCTCCTCGGTCAGGGCCTGGAGCGTGAAGGGCTTCGCGAGGTAGCCCGCGGCCCCGGCATCGGCCGCTCGCGCGCGGTCCATCTCTCCGGACAGGGCCGTGACGAACACGACCGGTATCTCGGCCGTCGCCGGATTGTCCCTCAACGTGGCACAGAACTGCATGCCGTCAACGCCGGGCATCATCATGTCCAGGAGCACCAGCGCGGGGATCTCATCACCGAGGGCCCTCATGGCGGCGAAGACGGAATGGGCCTGCTCGACGCGGTACCCCTCCACATGGAGCATCATCGCGATCATCTCGGTGACGTCGACCTCGTCGTCGATCGTCAGTATCAGCTTCTCCTCGACCACGTCGTTCCCCTCATTCGCGGCTGTCTCGTGCGGCCTACTCGTCGACGAAGACGACCTCGACGACGCCGATGTAGGCCTCGAGTTCGTCGGTGGCGGCCAGAACCGCCGGTCCGTCTCCGATCATGGCTGAGTTCTCGATGCGCCCGCCTATCTCGGTGATGGGATCGAAGCCGTACCCGCCTCCCGACCCCTTCATGCTGTGCCCTATCGATTGGGCCTCGGGAAAGCGTCCCGATTCGACTGCCGCGCGAATGGAAGCGACGTCCGTACGCCTGCGCTCCAGGTATCGGGGCACCAGCGGGGCCAGCGACGCATCGACGTGCGCTATCTGCCGGTCATCAGACATGGCTGTTCGTCTCCCCGTAGTTCGCGATCGCCTCAAGAAGCTGCTTCTTCTTTATCGGCTTGGTCAGGTGGGCATCGCAGCCTGCATTCATCGTCCGCTCGATCTCCTCTTTCAGCGCGAAGGCCGTGAGGGCCACGATTGTGGTCGGCTCGCGCCCGTGATCGCGTTCCCACTCCCGGATCCTCTGCGTAGCATCGTACCCGTCCATGACCGGCATCTGCACGTCCATGAAGACCAGATCGAACGGAGTCTCGGCGCCGATGACCGCATCAAGGGCCTCTTGCCCGTTGACGGCCAGCCCGAGTTCGTGAACGGTGGTGGCGAGATACGACTCCATGAGGAACCGGTTGTCTTCGGAGTCATCGACGACGAGGATGCGCAGCGGACGGCAGTCAGCCCCGTCGGCGGTGGTCGGGGTCGGTGCGCTCACGGCCGCCACCGTGGGAGTGCGCCAGACCGATGACGCCGCGAGCGCCACGGTCTCGACCAGTTCGTTCCGCCGCACCGGCTTGAGCAGGTAGTCGACGAGACCCAGTGTCCGGGACCGCTCGCCATCACGACCGCGCGCATCGGACGAAAGCATGAGCACGGCGGTGCCGGCGATCATCTGCTCATCGCGCACCATCTCAAGGAACTGGTATCCGTCGATGTCTGGCATCTGATGATCGAGAACCACGACGTCGTAGGGTGCGCTGGCCTTCACGCCCGACCTCAGCATCTCAAGGCCCACGAGCGCATGGTTGGCGTCGGCGACCTTCGCACCGTGGCCGCTGAGGATCTCGGAGACGATCAGCCGGTTGGTGTCATTGTCATCGACGACGAGCACGCGCACGCCGGCTACCGCGTCTTCCGGCGTCCTTCGAGCGCTGGCGCGCCGGGTCTCCTCGGCGGTCTCTGCGAGCGGGAACGGGATCGCGAAGAAGAACGTGGTGCCCTCGCCGACGGTGCTCTCGGCCCACATCCGGCCGTTCATCATCTCGACGAGCCGCTTGGAGATCGTCAGGCCGAGGCCCGTGCCGCCGTACTTGCGCGTTGTCGACGAGTCGGCCTGCGTGAAGCGCTCGAACACCGACTCGAGCTTCTCGGGGGAGATCCCGATTCCCGTGTCGGAGACGGAGAACAGCAGCGCCCCGGGCTCCGCGCGATCGGGATCCTGCTCGAGAGACACGAGAACGGTGCCTTTCTCGGTGAACTTGATCGCATTGCCGAGGAGGTTCGTGATGACCTGGCGCAGTCTCGCGGGATCGCCGAGGATGACCGTCGGGGTCTCGGGCTTGATGCGGTACAGGAGCTCGATGCCCTTCTCGGCGGCCTGCAGGCCCATTACCGAGGATGTCGTCTCAATCAAGTCGGTGAGGTCCGTCGGGATCTGCTCGAGGTCCATTCGTTCGGCCTCGATCTTGGAGAGGTCGAGGACCGAGTTGATCAACGAGAGCAGTGCCTCGCCGGCATTCTGGAAGATCTCGACGTAGCGCGACTGCTGGCTGGTGAGCTCGGTGTCTCGGAGGAGTTCCGCCATGCCGATGATCGCGTTCATCGGCGTGCGGATCTCGTGGCTCATGGTCGAGAGGAACTCGCTCTTGGCGCGGTTGGCCGCCTCGGCGCTCTCCTTGGCGTGCTCGATGGCGGCCATCGCCTCCTTCATCGCGCTGACGTCCTGCTGGACGCCCACGTAATGGGTGATCATCCCGTCGGTGCCGCGCATGGCGGAGATGACGGCGTTCGCCCAGTACACCGAGCCGTCCTTGCGACGGTTGACCAGTTCGCCGGTCCACTCCTGACCGGAGGTCAGGGTCGCCCACAGCACCGGGTAGGACTGCTCATCGGTCATGCCGGACTTGAGGATTCGCGGGTTCTGGCCGCGCGCCTCGTCCAGAGTGTAGCCCGTGAGCTGCGTGAACTTGCGGTTCACGTACTCGATAGAACCCTCCGCATCGGTGATGATGACCGCAGCCGGGCTCTGCTCGACCGCGCGGGAGAGCTTGCGCATGTCGGCCTCGGTCTGCGTACGCTGCGTCGCACTGGCGATCATGTCGGCGACCATCCGGAGCACCGCGATGGCCTCGGGCGTCCACTCCTTGGACTCCCGGATGGAGTCGAAGCCGAGAAGGCCCACGCAATGACCCCCGACGACCATCGGAACCGCAAGCATGGACCGGATACCCGCCGCCTCGAAATGCCTGCGCTCGCGGTCGGACAGCGAGGTGGACGAACCCACGTCCGGCAGGTGGATCTCGCGCAGCGCCTGCAGGCGCGCGGTGAGCGTCGGGTACATGTCCATGCGAACGTTCTGCATCTGGTCGTGGCGGCTCGGAACTCCGGCCTCGACCCACTCGTGCGTGTTGCTCATCATGTTCTGCTCGTCGAATGCGAACACGTAGGTACGGTCCACGCACGCGAACGTACCGATGCGCGCGAGAGCCCTGCGCGTGACCGCTTCGATGCTCTGCGGTGTCGCATCGATGAAGGAGCGGGAGATATCGGTGATCAACGCCGAGAACTCCGCGTGGGACTCCGTCGCGCGCTGGGCCGCGCGCTTCTCACTCATGTCGCGCGCGTACATCAGGATGCTCGGATGCCCGTCGTACACCATTTGGAGCGTGGTGATCTCAACCTCGAACGACTGGCCCGTCGCTGACTTCCACACGCATGCGCACGCGCCGCTCGCTGCCTGGGCGCACTCGCCCATATTGGATCCCTCTTGCATGGCAGCACACGACTTGACCGAGATATCGGAGTACGACATCGTCCCGAGATCGTCATCGGAGAAACCAAGCCAGCGCTGCGTGAACGCGTTTGCCGCCACGATGCATTGCGTGTTGGCGTCGACGACCAGGATCGCCTCGGGGGCGTCCTCGAACAGCGCGCGGAAGCGATACTCCGACGAGGCGACGGCAGTTGCCGCGGACCGCGACATCTGAAGCACGAGATACAGGCCGATGACGAGCACGCAGACGACGAGGGAGGCGCCGATACCCGCGAGGCGGTAGAGCGCGATCCGCTCGCTCACGATCGTCGAAGGGATATCCAGGCCGACCAGTCCAAGGTACGTGCCCCGGAACGGGTCGGTGACAGGCGCGAAGGCTGAGTACCACACGCCCCATGAGTCCTCAAGCGGGCCTTCCGTGAACCCGGTTCCGCGCTCAAGCGCTTCGAGAAGCTCGGGGCTCGCCTCCTCGTACGCCGTTCCGGGTGCTCCGGCGGCCTCGCCGGCGCGCGAACCCTCCACCATGATGACTGCCGTGCCATTCACCAGGCGCATCACATACGCGTAGCGGACATCCGGGTTGGCGCGCAGGACTTCGCCCAGGCGGGTTGCCGTAAGCCCGTATGAAGGATTCATGTAGTCGCCGATAGTACCCGTGAGGGCTGCTACATCATCGTCCCCCAGGGTGGCTGCGATCGTCCGCGTGCGAAGCTCGAGGTCCCCGAGAGCGCTGTTCTCGCCGACCCGACCCGCAAACTCCGTCGCCCCGAAGCCGAGCGCAAGCACCGCTGCGAGCAGAGCGCCGATAACCAGCCTCGACGCGTAGGCACGCCAGCGGGACCCGGCTACAACCTGCTCCGTCTCGGCAAGCACGTACAGACCGATCGCGACCATCGAACCGACCGAGCCGGTCGTGCGGAGCAGTGCCATGAGCGCGTACGTATCCGAGGTCGCGGGCAGGAAGAGCGCGGTCATGTACGTCAGAGCGTTGAGCCCGAGGAAGCCGGCAGACCCGACGAGGAGCCACCGGTTCTTCTCGACAGGCGTTGTCGCGAGTGCCCTCGCGGCCCCGAGTGCGGCGATTCCGACCGCGACGCCGAGCATGGGACCCGGCGTGCCGTAGAACCCGGCTGCCAGAATCGCGATCACAGGCAGATGCACGATCAGAGCACGACGGGACTCCGCGGTCCATCGGCGAATCCGCCCCGGAGCCGAGCGCGCGAACTCGACGAAGCCCGAGAACATGACCGCACCGATCGAAGCCTGCCACAATGGGGAAACGTGATCGGCGTGACCCGCGGCCATGAGCACTTCGGGCACCCTGCCGACAGCCGCCGCGACCAAGGCGACACCCAGCCAGAGCCAGGCTCGGGTGCGATTGCCCGCCTGGCGGATCGAGACAGCGTTGATTGCGAAGACGACCAGGGCTATGGAGCCGAGGAACAGCACATAGTCGATACGCGCACCGATAAAGTCCATGATCACTTGCCCTCACCTCGCTTGTCCCGTCCGTGAACGGGAACAAACACGGCGGGCACGCTCGTCGTACCCCTGTACGCCGAACGCAGCCCTCGTTCTGATGTACAGCTCAGTTATCGGGACGAACGGGCTGCTAGCTAGAGGAGTCACCCGATGAACGGTCACGGCGCACGCGCAGCACTCGCTCTCTTGCTCACCTGCGGAATCCTGATCGGCTGCAGAGCGGAGGACTCCCGCCCCCGGGTTCTGGACACGAGCGCCGGTGGGCGACGCTCCGCGCCCGAACCCGCCGAGGACGTCGAGGCCGACCTCGACTCGCTCGTCCTCACACTCGATCAGGTGGCGAGCGGCCTGGATCAGCCCCTGCTCGTCACCAGCGATGGCGATGACGACTCCCTGCTCTACGTCGCCGAGAAGTCGGGTCGCATACGCGTCCTTGACGAGGGCGTCCTTCGGCCGGAACCGTTCCTGGACCTTTCCGGAGCCGTGAGCACCCAGTCGGAACGGGGCCTGCTCGGCGTCGCGTTCTCGCCGACATTCTCCAGCAGCCGCACCTTCTACGTGAACTACACAGACCGCAACGGCACGACGGTGATATCGCGGTTCCGCGTCGCGGGACCCGGGGCCACCGGCGCCCGACGCGACTCAGAAGAAGTCCTCCTGAGAATCGAGCAGCCGTACCCCAACCACAACGGCGGGTGCATCTCGTTCGATCCGACCGGCATGCTCATGATCGGCACCGGCGACGGCGGCTCGGGCGGCGATCCGCAGGGAAACGCGCAGGACGTGCATTCGTTGCTGGGCAAGCTGCTACGGATCGACGTGGGCGAGTCCGGCAGGCCCGCGCTCGGCGAGCCCTACGGCGTCCCGGCGGACAACCCCTGGGCGCGTGCGGCATCAGAGGACGATCCGCTTCCTGAGATCTGGGCGCTCGGTCTTCGCAATCCCTGGCGATTCAGTTTCGACTCGAGCACCGGCGATCTGTGGATCGGGGATGTGGGACAGAACGCGTACGAAGAGGTGAACGTGCTCAGAGCCGACGGATCCGGCATGCCTGCGGGCGGAGCGAACTTCGGGTGGAATCTCTACGAGGGAGACCACACGTTCCCGGACGGCGACCTCAGCGGATCGCACGAGGGGATGAGCGCCCCGATCGTGGAGTACCCCCACGCGTCCGGGTCCTCCGTCACCGGCGGCTTCGTCTACCGGGGCGCCGTACATGAGACCCTGCGCGGCATCTACCTGTACGGCGATTTCGGTTCGGGGCGTGTGTGGGGCCTCGCACCCGACGGCGACGGCTACCGGAACCGGGAGCTGCTCGACACCGGCTATGCGATATCGTCGTTCGGCGCCGACCAGAACGGCGAGCTGTACCTCGTGGACTTCGGAGGCACGGTCTACCGGGTCGGCACCGAGTAGACAGGGATTCGCCGGGCCGCGGCCCCGGTGGCAGCAGCGCTAACCCAGAACCCCGCGCATCGCACCCACCAGAGCGTCCACTTCCTGTGGGTGGGTATCCCATGACGTGACCCACCGAACCTCGCCCCGGGACTCGTCCCACACGTAGAAGTGGAACTCCTCGGCAAACTGGTCGGCCATCGGGCGGGGCAGGACAGCGAACACCTCGTTGGCCTGCGGCGCCTGTGTCACGGTGATGCCGATGCCCTCGGCGCCTGCGGCGAGGCGGGTCGCCATCTCGTTCGCATTGCGGGCGCAGCGCTCCCACAGGTCGTCCTCGAGCATCGCGATGAACTGCGCGGCGACGAACCGCATCTTGCTCGAGAGCTGACCGCACTGCTTGCGCACGTAGGGCAGGCATTCGCGCCGAGCCTCGCCCAAGAGGAGCACTGCCTCACCGGCCAGCATCCCGTTCTTGGTTCCGCCAAACGAGAGCATGTCGACCCCCGCGTCGGTGATGAACGCCCGGAACGGCAGTCCGAGAGAGACCGCGGCGTTTGCGATGCGCGCGCCGTCCACGTGCAGGAGCATGCCGTGTGCATGGGCGGTCGCGGCCAGCGCCTCAAGCTCGGCGACCGTGTAGACGGTGCCGTACTCGGTGACCTGCGAGACGGAGATCACGCGGGGCTGCGCATGGTGCTCGAATCCGAACCCGGCCAGGTGGGGGGCGACCAGATCGGGCGTGAGTTTGCCGTCACGAGTGGCGACGGGGACCAGCTTGACGCCCGCGACACGCTCCGGCGCACCGCACTCGTCCGAGTTGATGTGCGCGGTCTCAGCGCATATCACGCTCTCCCACTGCCGGCATACCGCTCCCAGGGAGACGACGTTCGCTCCCGTGCCGTTGAACGTCAGCGCCACATCGGTCTCGGCGCCGAAGTGCTCGCGGAAGAGCTCGATGGCGCGTGCGGTCCACGGGTCATCCCCGTACGCGTGGGCGTGCCCCACGTTGGCCTCGGCGATCGCGGCGAGCACCTCGGGGTGCACGCCCGCCTGGTTGTCGGAGCCGAATCCCTTGAAGCTCATGAGCCCTCCCCGCCTCCACCTTCGGTCGATGCACCGGCGAACAACCGCTCACACTCCGCGATGTAGTGCTGCAGCGCGACCGGCAGCACTGAAGCCGGGCCGGCCTCGGGCATCGGCGCGGAGTTGTAGGTGTTCCAGAATACGACACGCTCATGCGCGAGCAGTCCGTCACGCGCCCGGGCGAACATCGCGACGGCGGCCTTGCCGGTGTACGTCGTCTCCAGCATGACGCCCTCTGCCGCCGCCGCATCCACGGCGGCCAGGACCTGCGGTGTGACCACGCCGTAGCCGGGCTCGACGTGCCCGTGGTCCAGCTCGAAAGCGAGGTCGTCGAATTCCAGCGCGGGAAAGTCCGGGTCGAGTGAGCGCAACAGCTGCACCGTCTCGGTCGCGATGCGCTGTGCGAACGCCTCGTTGGCGACCTGGTCGGGTGTGACTCTCACGGCGACCACTTCCGTGCTCGCCCTCAGCGCCGCCAGCCCGATCGCCAGGCCTACGGCGGTTCCCAGCGTACCCCCGGCGACATATATCAGATCAGGCAGACAAGGGGTGTCTGCCGTCGCCGTACCGATCCGGCGGCACTGGGATTCCAGTTCGAAGGCCGCGTTGACGTACCCGACCGCGCCGAGCGAGCTGGTCCCGCCCATCGGGATCACGAGCGGCTCGATCCCGTCACGCGCCGCGAGCTCGTGCTTGACGCGAACCGCCTCGCGCGCGCCGTCCCAGCCGTCTACCAGGTGCAGATGCGTACCGAGAGCGGCGTGGGCCAGCAGGGTGGCCCGCGCGTACGGACCCGGCTCCTGCGGCGAGAGCACCGCGTGCGCCTCCAGCCCGAGCGCCCGCGCGTGGACCGCGGTGGCCAGGGCGTGGTTCGAGCCATAGGCCCCGAACGTGATGACGCTGCGCCTCTCCTCGGCAAGCGCCTGGCCGAGGAGGAAGTCGAGCTTGCGGACCTTGTTCCCGCCATAGAGCTCGCTCGTCAGGTCGTCTCGCTTGACGGCGAGCTCGGCGATGCCGTGCGATGCGGCGATGCCGGGGTGCGGATCGAGCGGTGTCGGGAGTGCGGCGATTCCGGCGACGGGCAGGTGTGCCGTCCCGGGGAAACGTTCGAACAGTGGCAGGGTCATCTCGGCTCCCGGCGCGCATGGTGTCAGTGACGCGAGCTATCGTATCAGGGGGCGAGGCCGAACAGGTCAAACACGAAGAGGAGGTAGTAGGCGGCCACCGAGACCATCACGACACCCGCCACGACGCCGATCGCGCGCTCGTGATCCACGAGGAAGTTGATCGTCCAGCGGCTGGCGGCCCTGCTCACCAGGGAGAATGCGAGCAGCGGGGCGCATATCCCGAGCGTGAACGCCGTGAACTGGGCGACGTTGCCCGCGAGATCGGTCACGGTGGCCGCGCGCGCGAAGAAGGCGGCGATGATCGCCGGGTTGCACGGGATGACGATCGCCCCGAAGAAGAAGCCGTACGCGACGGCGGCGATGTAGGGGTTCGATATCTTGTTGGGGCGGACCTTTCGCTTCGGCTTGTAGCCGACGATCAGCGCCACGCCTGCAACGATGAGAATCCCGAACGCGATCGGCGAGACGATTCCTATGACCCGTGTGAGCGAGGACTGGAGCCACGTCGTGAAGATCACGCCGATGAGCGCCATGAACGCGATGACTCCCACGCTCACCAGCACTCCGAAAAGCGCCAGATAGCGTCGCTCGTCGTGACGGCCGCTGACCGTGCGGGCGAGCCGGGCGAGAAACGCCGGGTACAGCGGGATGACGCACAACGCCGTCGTCGGCGTGAGCACTCCGAGCCAGAACGTGACAGCGAGATCCGCAAGCGCCGGCATCGCGCTACTTGAACTCGTCAGCGAGCTCACGCAGCTCGGCGGCGGATCGAACGCCGGTCATGAACTCAGAGTCCGTCTGGTCGGGATTCAGGAGGATCTTGGGTGATTGCGGCGGAGTGATGACGGCGGTGCCGTACACGTCGACCAGCACCTTGGTGAGCGACGCCGGTGCGACAGCGAAATAGCCGGTGAAGGCGTTGCGGTCGATGTGGTCGATCACGGCCTGAGCGTCTTCGTTCTGGTCGATATCGAGCGCGACCACGACGACGTCATCGGTCTGATCGACAAGCTTGCTCGTCTCCGCCAACTGGCGGCGACACACGCTTCACCAGACGGCGAAGGTCTTGACGAACACCGGCCTGCCCTTGAAGTCGGATACCTTGAAGGTCTTGCCGGTCTTGACGTCGGTCAGGGTGGTGTCAAGCCACGCAAGATCCGCCGGCGACACGGGGGCACCCGGATCCGCATCTGCGCCGCCCTGGGGCGCTTCCCCGCCTCCGGCCGGCTCGGTCGTTCCCGCCACCGGCTTTGTGTCGCGCGGCGTCGAATCGGAAGATGTATCGGAGGCGCAGCCCGCTCCCAACGCCGCAACGAGCGCAGCAGCCGACAGGAAGGCGAGAGTGCTCACGGTCATCCTCACACGCATCGGGTTCTCCTCGGCAGGGGTCATTGAGAGTATTCCCAAAGCCCGCCGGACGGATACCGGACGGGTCACTCGTAGGAGATGGCGTCACGCACGGAGACCTGAGAGGCACGGTACGCGGGGAGGATGCTGGCGAGGACCGCTATGGCGAGAACGCTGGCGAGCCAGATGCCCATCCCTGACCACGAGTACGTGAAGCTCAGCGGGAGATTCATCGCGCGCTCCAGCAGAATCGTGAGCCCGTACGCCATCGGATACGACGCCAGCGCACCGAGCCCCCAGGCGATGAGTGCGACCACCACTCCCTCGGTGATGAAGATCTGGTAGATCGAGCGATGCGACGCACCCAGGGCCCGCATGACGCCGATCTCTCTCGTGGACTCCAGCACATTGATGCTCATGGTGCCTGTGAGTCCAATGACCCCGACCGCCGCGAGAAGCGCCGCCATGATCACAAGGAAGACGACGAGGATTCCGAACTGGCTCGACACCCGGTCACGCATGCCGCTCTGCGTGTCGGTGCCGCGTACGGCATGCCCTCCGTCATCCAGGGCGCCTTCCAGTCTGACCGCCACCTGCTCCTGCAACGACGCCGAGCGCGACGTGGTCTTGGCCAGCAGCCGGCTCACCGTGCCCCGGGAGCCGAGCACGCCGTCCAGATGGTCGCGATCCACGAAGATCACCGGCCCCATGAGCTGGCCGCTCACCACACCGACGACCGTGTACCTGTCCCGCACGCCCGATATCTCAAGATCGACCCGTTGACCGACGTCCATCCCCGGCTCGTCCTTGAAGACGTCCGTATTGATCACCACAGCGTCGCGATCGCCCGGCTCGAGCCAGCGGCCCCGCACGACGCGCGGGGTGACGAACTCGGTTCCTGCGGGTAGCCCCGTCACGTAGAGTGACTCGTTCTCCGTGCCATCGGGACGCGTGTAGACGGCTCCGGCCTCGATCCATGTCTCCACGGCGCGAACCCCCTCCACCCCCGAGGCGAGTCGCGCGACGGGCACCGCCAGTTCGGGCCGGGAGAAGGAGACCTCGACGTCGTAGTTCCACCACTCGTCGACCGCGTTGACCGTCTCGAGCATGGTCGCCCGCTCGGAGAGGACAGCCATGACGACCGCCGAGGCGAGCGCCAGCGTGGTCAGCGTGAGCAGCAGGCGACCCTTGCGCAGGAAGGTGTTGCGCAGTGACAGAGCGACCGGACGCGGAAGGCCCCGAAGCAGACCCAGGAACCGATCGATCAGGCCGTTGCCGAAGGTGGTCGCGGAGATCCCGGTCGCGTTCAGAGCCCGGACGACGCTGATGCGAGCTCCCGCCCTCACCGGCACCCAGGCCGCAAGCAGCGGAACCAGCAGCCCGACAGCGATCTCCAGGGCGATCACCCAGGCCGGAGGCGTGAACGAGCCGATGCGGAAGTTCAGCACGCGGGCCGCGTACTCGATGAAACCACGGCCCGCGATCAGGCCGAGCGGTACGCCGAGCGCGACCGCCAATACGCCGTAGGCGAAGACCATCGCGAGGAACATCCGCATGACCTGGGAGGATCGGCCGCCGATCGCCTTCATAATGCCGACCTGGCTGATCTGCTGGGACATGATCGCCGAGACCGTATTGACCACCAGGAACCCGGAGAGTGCCAGGGAGAGCACACCGAGCGCGAGCAGAAGCAGCGAGACCGCTTTGAAGATGTCGCCGAGGAAGTGGGTGCCCGGGGCCGGCACATGCACGCCGACGACGCGCACGCCCCTACTCTGAAGCTCCTCGCGGAGCGCACCGGCGACCGCGCTCGCCTGGGCACGACTGCGCACCTCATCGTCGAAGGCGACCTTGAGCTGCGTGAAGCTGCGGGCGTGGGCCCCCAGCTCATGAGCGGTACGGCTCGAGACGAACCCGGTGACACGACCCGAGAACCGCGCCGGGACAGCGTTGATGTCGTGTGCGAACCCGACCACCGCCAGGACGCGTCGCGTGCCGTCGCCGCTCTCGACGGTGATTCGATCTCCGATACGAGGATCGCCGAACTCAAGCGCCGAACGCTCGAACACCACCTGCCCCTCGGCGGGTGGCCATCGTCCCTGCTCGGGCGTGAGTCGCTGCACCCTCACGTCGAGCGGGTCCCGAAGCGCGGTCAGCGACAACGACTCCCATCCTGCCGATGACTCACTGTCTGCTCGAGCGCCGTACGCATAGCGGACGTCGAGATCCACCCGGGCATCCACGGCGAGCACATGCGGCCTGCGCCCGATCGCGTCGACCACATGAGCATCGAAGGGCGACGTGTAGAAGGTCGCACCGGGGGCCACCGATGCGACGTAGCTCTCATCGAACTCCCGCAGCAGAACTCCCCTACCGCCCATGACCACGCCGACCGCGAAGATGCCCACAGCGATCGACAGCACGACCAACAGTGTGCGGAAGGTATGGCCGGTCAGGTCGCGAACGACCTTGCGCCAGCGTGGAGCGATCATGGTCCGGTCGCCTCCGGGCGCTCGGTGCGTGGCCGGTTGTGCCTCTCCTCGACGATCTCGCCGTCGGCGACGTGCAGCGCGCGACGCACCCGCGTGGCCATATCCGAGTCATGGGTGACCATGACGATCGTCTTATGCGCGTCCACGAGCTTCTCGAACAGCGAAAAGACGGCGTCGGCGGTCTTGGAGTCAAGGTTGCCCGTGGGCTCATCGGCCGCGATGATCGGGGGGTCGTTGGCCAGGGCGCGCGCGATCGCGACCCTCTGCTGCTGGCCGCCGGAGAGGGCGTTGGGCAGCTTGTGGGCCTGATCGCTCATCTCGACCTGCTCCAGCAGCTCGAGGGCCCGCTGCGGCCGCTCGAGGGGGTCGTAGACGTTGCAGAAGTCCATGGGCAGCATCACGTTCTCTGCGACTGTCAGCGTGGGTAACAGCTGGAAGAACTGGAACACGACGCCGATGGTCCTCCCCCGCCAGATGGCCAGCTGATTCTCATTGAGCGCATGCACCGGTGTGCCCGCCACGTTCACGAGCCCGCTCGTGGGTCTGTCGATACCCGTGATCATGTTGATGAGCGTCGTCTTGCCCGAACCCGACTTGCCGATCAGGCCCACGAACTCACCGGTGTGTACGTGGAGATTCACCCCGTTGAGCGCGGTGAACGGCATTCCGCCCGTGTCGTACGTCTTGACGAGGTCGGATAGCTCGATCAGCGACTGGGAACCCTGACCTGGTCCGGGGGTTGCGGCGGTCACTCCCACCCTCTCATCCACGTCGGGCACGCACGGCGGGCTCAGGCCTCTCGCGTTGCCCGGTATCTGAACCAGCGCGTCTGCGCGATGAACACGAGCACGCCCACGATTCCCACGACGCCCTTCCACGGTTCAGGCGTCCTCGTGGTCGCGCTCCCTCGTGAGACGATCTCGACCTGTTCCGCGTGCACGTCGAACTCCCCCGCGTGTTGCGCGCACGCGACGTTGACGACGCCCGTCACGCGCAGCACGTCGCCGGACTGAGCATACCCGCCGTACGAGCCGATGATCCCTGCGTCCTGGTTGAGCATGAACACGCCGACTGCCGTACCCCCGCCGAGGATGTTGACCCATCGATTCCGCGAATCCGCGTGCAGATCCTCGCCGATCGCCTCGCCCTCGATCGTGACTCTCGTGCCATCACGCTCCCGGTCGATGATCACGAGTGCAGCGGGCGTCATGGCATCATCGGCGAACGCGAGCGCGGGACCGCCCACGAGCGACAGCACCAGGATGGTCGCTGTCAGGACGCGCAGCCTCATGCCCGCCTCCTGTTGTCAGGAAGTACCGAGAGAGCCACCTGGGTCACCAGCGAGAACACGGCGACGAACTCGAGTCGACCCGCCCACATCTGGAGCATGTAAACGAGCTTGAGACCGACCGGCATTGTCGCCGACGTGATACCCGTGGAGAGCCCGACGTTGGCGGTGGCCGACACCGACTCGAAGATAGCCTCGCCCGCACCGTAGCCGTATGCCGCACCGATGAGACCGCCGGTCACGTATGTGATGACGTACAGGATGAACACGACGGCCGCAGCACTGGCGACCTCGGGGGTCAGGATCTTCTCGCCGATGTGCGTGAACCGCGTGGTGATCACCGCCGAGCGGGGAAGGAGGGATGCCTTCACCTGATGGATGATCGACTTGACGATCACGCCCAGCCTGAGGGCCTTGATGCCGCCGGCCGTCGAGGAGACCGCACCACCGGCGGCCATAGCGAGGATGACGGCGGCGAAGGCAGCGCCGCCGAGCTCGCTGAGCCACTGGGAGGAGTAGATGGTCTGGTGCCCGGTCCCGCTGTGCGCGGATATGATGTGATACGCGCCCTTTCGTACCGCGCCGAGAGGCCCGTAGACCTTGAGCGCCGCGACGCCTACTGCCGCCAGCCCCGAAAGGATGAGGGTGTTGACGAGCAGAACCCTCACCTCGATGTTGCGCCACAACTCGACGCGATCACCGCGCCAGACCTGCGCGTGCAGGTTGAAGTTGATGGTGCCGGCGATCATGAGGAACACGCCCACGACTTCGAACAGGTAGCTGTGGTAGTACATCGCATTCTGCGACTGAGGGCCGAACCCGCCCGTGTCATACGCCGCGATCGATATCCAGAACGCATGAAGCAGCCCCCTGCCGGGCGCCATACCAAGATACGAGTTCACCGCGAACAGGGCGACCGTGCCGATGCTCACGTACGCGGCCGCGACGAACCAGATGAAGCGCGCCGTGTGCACGACGTTGGGCATTATGCGTTCGTCGCGCCCCTCGGCAAGGTAGAGCGAGAACGCCCCGCTGCGCAGACCGATGGCAAGGGAGAGTGCCGCCACGATGATCCCCTGCCCGCCGATCAGGTGCGTGAGGTGCCGCCACATGTTGTGAGACAGGGCCATGTGGTCGAGATCGACCGCGACCGTGAGGCCTGAGGTCGTGATGCCCGAGATCGCATCGAATACCGCATCGAGGAAGGTCAGGTAGTTGCCCGAGAATGCGAGCGGGACTGCAGCGACCACCGATACGGCGAGCCACCCCAGCGCCGTCAGGCCGAGTGCGGCTCCATGCGTGAGCGGTCGCACACCGTCGCTCATGAGTCTGAGCCCACCGCCGATCGCCAGGGCGACGCCGGATCCCAGCATGTAGTCGAAGGCCGCCGCCCACTCTCGGAACAGCAGCGCCGTGATCAGGGGCACGAGCATCGCGATGCCCGTGCCGATCACGAACAGGCCCACGTAGTGAAGGACCAACCCGAAGTCCGACACGCGCATCCGTATCCACATCGCGTGCCTCAGAGCGCCTTGACGATGGCGGCCGTGAATGCGGCGATGAGCGCGATGAAGGCGAGGAACGCCGCGGCCTCAATGGCCAGTCCTGCCAGCCAGTGCTCGAACGGGCTCTGGAAACGATGGGTCTTGGGCATCAGGGACAGCTGCTCCGCACAACGAAGGTCACCCACACAGAACTATAGAATAGCTGTCGAGTGGGCAATGCCTCAACCCACCTCGGACGCGACCGCGTATCAGCTGCGGCCCTGGCCCTTGGGCTCGTCGCGGAAGAAGCGCCTGGCCGCCTTCTGGATGGGCTTCCAGCGGCGCTCGCTCTCCCGCCTCGCGCGCTCATCCTGGAGCGCCGACAGCCGGTCGAGTTCGCTGCGCAACCCGCGCCACGAGTCGAGCCGCCGGGCGGTCAGACGGCCGTCCTCGACGGCCGCAATCACGGCGCACCCGGGTTCGCACTCGTGGGCGCAATCCCCGAAGCGGCACTCCTCGGCAAGCTTCTCGATGTCGGAGAAGGCGGCGCTCATGCCGTCTTCTGCATCCCATAGCGCTAGACTGCGCATGCCGGGCGTGTCGATGATGACACCTCCGCCGGGCACGAGGACCATCTCGCGGGCGACGGTGGTGTGGCGTCCCTTGTCGTCGTAGGCCCGGGTCTCCTGCGTCTCGAGGACCTCGTCGCCAATCATCCGGTTGACGAGGGTCGACTTGCCTACGCCCGAGCCGCCGAGGAGAGCGGCCGTGGTGCCGAGCGGGACGAGCGAACGCACGTCATCGATGCCCACACCGGTGATTGCGCTCTCGATGACGATCTCGACTCCCGGAGCGACCTCACGCGCGACTTGGACACGAGACTCGGGATCGGCGACAAGATCGGCCTTGGTCAGAACCACGACCGGAGTCGCACCGCTCTCCCATGCTAAGACGAGCTCACGCTCGAGGCGGCGATCGTTGACGCCGTTGCCGGACAACGACTGGACCACGAACACGACGTCCACGTTCGCGATGACGACCTGCTGTCCGGTGTCGGCGCCGGGGTCGCGTCGAGAGAAGGTCCCGCTCCGTGGCAGAATCGCCTCGATGACGGGCATGTCGTGACCGTCGGGCCGACTCAGGGCTACCCAGTCGCCCACGACCGCGCGGCTGACGGCAGCATCGGCGTTCTTGACCAGATGAGTCGCGGGCTCGACCCGGACGACCCCCGAAGCGGTCGCCACCAGGGGCATGCCGCGATCGACCCTCGTGACACGTCCGGGCTCGAGTCCGGCAGCGGAGAATGGCGCGAATGACTCCTCGACACGACCGGAGAAACCGAGTCGCGCGAGATCACCCATCCCTTCACTGATATCGGCGATGTCACCTGTCACAGACGCAAGCGTAGCACGCGTGGACGCGGGCGGCTCGGGTACACTGTTCAGCGCGGCGACAGGCCGTCCGCGCGCGCGGCGGACAGAACAGACCGACCGGAGGAGTTCGCATGAAGAAGCGCATGGGGCCGACCGACCGCCTCTACCCGATGCCATGCCCGCTCGTGGTCGGAGGCACGGTCGAAGCGGCGGGCACGCTGGCGGTCGCCTGGATCGGGACAGCCGGGGGCACGCCCCCCTCGGTCGGCATGGCGCTGCGCAGAACCCGACACACGCTCGAGCTCATCCGCGAGCACGGTGACTTCACTGTGAACATCCCGTCGACCGGCATGGCCGCCGAGGTCGACCTGTGCGGCATCACGAGCGGTCGGTCGACCGACAAGTGGGCCGCGACGGGGCTGACCCTTGAGGCCTCGGCGCTCGTCATGGCGCCACTCATCGCCCAGTGCGAGTACAACCTCGAGTGCCGCGTGACGCACGAGGTCGAGATCGGCGAGTACGTGTTCGTCATCGGCGAAGTCGTCGAATCGCACGCGTCCGAACGGATCCTGGACGCGAGCGGAGACGCCGTCGATGTCGGGCTGCTCGACCCGCTCGTCTACATCGCCGGCAGCCGCGAGTACCGCGGCCTCACCGGCAAGCTCGCAGATGCGTACTCGGTCGGCAGGCGCCTCCTGCCCCGGGCCGAGTAGTACCGGGAGCGGCGGGGCGGTCCGACCACGAAAGCGTGCCGCGCGTCCAGTCGCCTACTCTCCGGCCGAGCGAACCACCGCCAGTGCCGTGTCCGCGAAGAGGTTGGGCAGAAAGCGCTGGACGTGCGCTTCGCGCCCCCATCCGGAGGTGTGCAGCGGAATCTCATCCTCGATGATCCCGTGGTTGGCGGCTACGAAGTCCCGGAAGTCCGTGAGCGTCGTATGGTGGATGTTCGGCGTGTCGTACCAGCTGTAGGGGATCGAGCGCGAGACCGGCATACGACCCCGGAACGCGAGGTAGCCCCGCACGCGCCAATGTCCGAAGTTCGGGAATGTCAGGATGCCCCGTTCGCCCACCCGCAGCATCTCGCGCAGGACGAATGCCGGGCGACGCACGACCTGCAGCGTCTGCGAGAGCACGACGATGTCGAAAGCAGCCGGCCCGTACGCGGCAAGTCCCTCGTCAAGGTCAGCCTGGACGACCGAGAGCCCTCGTCCGATCACAGCCGCGATGTGATCGGGTGCGAGTTCGATCCCCCGGACATCACAGCCTCGCTCGTCGCGCAGGTGCATCATCAGCGACCCGTCGCTGCAACCCAGGTCGAGCACTCGAGAGCCGCGGGGGACGAGCTCGATGATGCGACGGAGATCCGCACGCAGCAGGTCGGCGGCGGTCATCTCGCACCCCCCGACTCCACAGCGACGCGCGCCGACGTCCTCTCCTCGGCAAGAACGCTCGCGAGGAACGGTTCGACGTAGCGGTACTGCTGCTCGGGCTCGAGAAGGAACGCGTCATGGCCGTAGGGAGACGGGATCTCGGCGAACGAGACGCGCGCACCGACCGAGCGCAGCGCGTCGACTATCTCGCGGCTCTGATAGGTCGGGAACAGCCAGTCGCTCGAGAAGGAGAGGAGCAGCCACTGCACCGCAGAGTCGCTGAGCGCCTCGGCGAGCGAAGAGGCGTCGCCCGTGAGATCGAAGTAGTCCATCGCCTTGGTCATGTAGAGGTACGTATTCGCGTCGAAACGCTCGGTGAAACGTTTTCCCTGGTAGGCCAGGTAGCTCTCGACCTCGAACTCGGTCACGAAGTCGAATGCATGCGCCTCGCGGTCGCGAAGACGCCTGCCGAACTTGTCTCGCATCGATTCGTCCGAGAGGTACGTGATATGGCCGATCATGCGCGCGACGGCAAGCCCGTGACGCGGTTCGCGGCCACCGTAGTACGCGCCGCCCGCGAACGCCGTATCGCCGAGGATGGCCGTTCGCCCGACCTCGTTGAACGCGATCGACTGAGCCGCCAGACGCCAGGTCGTGGCTATGGCGAGGCAGCTCGCGACGCGATGTGGATAGAGACGCGCCCACGCAAGCGCCTGCATGCCGCCCATGGAGCCGCCGGTCACAGCGAGCAGGCGCTCGATGCCGAGTTCGTCGAGCAGGCGGGCCTGAACGGCGACCATGTCCTCGATGGTCACGATGGGGAACTCCAGGCCGAAGGGCTGCCCCGTCGAGGCATCGGTACTGCTCGGCCCTGTGGAGCCCGAGCAGCCGCCAAGCACGTTGCTGCAGATCACGTAGTAGCGGTCGGTATCGATCGCCTTCCCGGGGCCGACGAACCCGTCCCACCAGCCGGGGCGTATCGCATCGGCCGGTGCGGCATCGGGGTCGCCCGCGGCTGAAAGGTCGGGGGCGAACGCGATGCCGGAGGCCGGATCCCAGCCGGCGGCCAGCGCATCGGCCTCCCGCCAGCCCGCGACGTGCGCATCTCCGGAGAGCGCATGACACACGAGAATCGCGTTGTCGCGCTCCGGCGAGAGGGTGCCGTAGGTCTCGTAGACGACCTCGACCTGCCCGAGCACATTGCCCGAGGCCAGCCGTACTCCTTCGATGGTTAACGAGCGCTCGGGGACGACGCCGGCAGAGCCGACGTCGTCCCACGGACGCGAGACCTCAGATGTGAAGGCGGGCATCGCGCCTACGCCCGTTCCAGCGCCTGCTCGAGATCGCCGATGATGTCGGCGATGTCCTCGATCCCCACGCTCAGCCGCACGAAGTCCTCCGAGATACCGGCGCGCTCAAGCTCCTCGCCGGACAGCTGGCTGTGCGTCGTCGTAGCAGGATGGATGATGAGCGACTTGGCGTCGCCTACGTTCGCGAGATGGCTGAACAGCTCGACGCCGTCGATGAGCCTGCGCCCGGCCTCTCTGCCGCCCTTGACGCCGAACACGACGACGCCGCCATACCCGTTCTCCAGATACCGGTCGGCATTGGCCTTGGTCGGGTGCCCATCGAGCCCCGGATAGGCCACCCACTCGACCTTGGGATGCGCTTCGAGGTACCGCGCCACCGCGAGCGCATTGTCGCTATGCCGCTGCACGCGGAGGGAGAGCGTCTCCAGGCCGAGGAGGATCTGCTGGGAGTTGAAGGGCGAGAGCGCGGCGCCCAGGTCGCGCTGGAGCTGCACGCGCGCCTTGATGCCGAAGGCCACGTTGCCGAGCCCCGGGAAGTCGCCGAAGACGTCCCAGTACTGCAGCCCGTTGTAGCTCGGATCGGGCTCCGTGAAGTAGGGGTGCCGACCTCCGCCCCAATCGAAGTTGCCGCCATCGACGACGATGCCGCCGATGCTGGTGCCGTGCCCCCCGATCCACTTGGTGAGCGACTGGACCGTGACCGCGGCGCCGTGCACGATCGGCTTGCACAGATACGGCGTCGCGAACGTGTTGTCGACGACGAGCGGGATGTTGAGCGCTCGTCCGGCGTCCGCCAGACCGGCGAGGTCGGGGATGTCGAGACGCGGGTTGCCGATCGTCTCCACGAACCAGGCCTTGGTCGTCTCGTCCGAAGCGGCGGCGAATCCGTCGGTGTCGGTGGTCTCGACGAACCGGACGTCGATGCCCAGCCTCCTGAAGGTGTGCAAGAAGATGTTCCACGTGCCGCCGTACAGTGAGGTCGAACTCACGATCGAGTCGCCCGAGCCCGCGAGATTGAGAAGCGCGATGATCTCGGCGGCGTGGCCGGAGGCGGTGCCGAGAGCCGCGGTGCCGCCTTCGAGCGCTGCGATGCGCTGCTCGAGCACGTCGTTGGTCGGGTTCATGATCCGCGAGTAGATGTTGCCGAACTCCTTGAGCCCGAAGAGGTTCGCGGCATGCTCGGAGTCGCGGAAGTTGTAGGCCACGGTCTGGTAGATGGGAACAGCACGGGAACCGGTGGTGGGATCGCCGCTGTGGCCGCCGTGCACGGAGATGGTATCGAAACGGGGTGCGCCAGAGTCGCTCATTGGATTCAGCCCTTCTGTGTTCGGATCGATGAGGGAGATGTACCCGACCTAGCGTCCGGCCGGGTGGCCGAGGCGCCCAGATCCTTCGCATACGCGAACAGACCCGGGCTGGGTCATCATCATGTCCATCATCATCACGAACGCAGCGTGGCGAATCATGATCGTCTCGTCGCACCTCCTCTCATCTGCTCGATGCCTGCGAACGCCGCTGTGCCGCACGCGGTGTGCCGACTAGTAGACACAGCATCCGTCGCGTCCGTCAAGTCCCTGTTCCGCATGATTGTAGTGCGAAACGCTACACTTGCACGCGAGAACGACCACGACACCCCGGACTGCCGAGGCACCCATACCACACCACGAGCCACATATCCGGCGCGCGCAACCCGCCGATGCTGCGCGGATCGTGCAGATCACCCGTGCTGCATTCGCATCCCAGTGTGCGCTGTACGATGATTGGATGCTGCCGCCGATGTCGGACACCGGGGACAGCGTCCTCGCTGCGACGCGACACGGAGTGGTGATGGTCGCGTGCGAGCCGGACGGCACCGTCCTCGGCAGTGTTCGTGGGGAGCTGCACGGTGACGTGTGCACCGTCGGACGACTCGTGGTCGAGCCGGCAGCGCAGCGTCTGGGCATCGGGTGTGCGCTCGTGCGAGCGCTCGAACGGGAGTTCCCGGACGCGCGGCGTTTCGAGATCTTCACCGGCCATCTGAGTGAGGGACCGCTCCGCCTCTACGAGTCGCTCGGGTACGTGCGCGAGCGGACGCAGGCGGTGCGGGAGGGACTCATCCTGGTCTACCTCGCGAGACAGCGAACCGGTCGCCGCGGATGCGAGAACGCCGTCGAGTCTGAGAGGTGGGACGCCCGCACGGATTAATTATGACCAATCTTGTCACCATTTGACCCGGATCAAGTCAGATGCGACTCGCCGTCGGGTATGACAAGAGATGCACGGTCCCTCGATCGCCGGAGGCACAGATGGGCATCACACCCGAGACCAAGATCCACGACCTGTTGGAACACCACCCCTTCCTGCTCGAGTTCCTGGTCGCATACAACAGCGCCTACGAGAAGCTGCGCAACCCGGTCCTGTACAACACCGTGGGCCGGTTCGCGACGCTGAGAGCGGCTGCCGAGATGGCCGGTATCCCCGTGGAGGCGCTCATCGAGGCCATCGAGCGTGAGGTGGCACTGAAGCGCATCCACGCCGAGTCCGCGTCGCCGGACGCAGGCGCGAGCGGGCCGGCGGCGGCGAGCGCCGGAGGCTTGAACGCGGACCGTGAGCTGCGTCAGGAGAAGCTCAAGCAGATCATCCGCTCTCTTCACGACGGCGCGACCGTCGAGCAGGTCAAGGCGGAGTTCGGCGCCCTGGTCCAGCAGGTCGATGCGAGCGAGATCGCTGCGATGGAACAGGCGCTCATCGCCGAAGGGATGCCCGTCTCCGAGGTGCAGCGTCTCTGCGACGTGCACGTCAGCGTGTTCAAGGAGTCCCTTGAATCGTCGCAGGACGAAGGGGCGCTGGCCGTCGAGTCCGGACATCCGGTCGACAGCTACCGGAGAGAGAACGTCCTGATCGGCGAGATCACCACGGCGCTCCGCTGCTCGATCGAGGAGTCGGCGGCACTGGAGTCGTCGCAGGCCGGGCCGGTGGTCGCTGCGATCGTCGAGGGCCTCGACCGACTCCTCGGCGGATTGACCGTGCACTACGTCCGCAAGGAGAACCAGCTGTTCCCCGTGCTCGAGCAGCACGGCATCGAGGGTCCGACCAAGGTGATGTGGGGGCTCGATGACGAGATCCGCCAGCGCATCAAGAGCGTGCTCGCCGCTCTACGGACGGGCGGTACAGAGGCGCTCGACGGCCTGCCGGAACTCCTCGGCATGGTCGAAGACATGGTGTACAAGGAGGAGAAGATCCTGTTCCCGGCCGCCCTGGGCGCCATCTCCGCGGAGGAATGGGCTGCGATGGCGGCCGGTGACGCGGAGATAGGATTCGCGTGGATCGACGGGCCGTCCGCGTCCGCAGACGGGCCAGCGTCATCAGCAGCGGCTACCTCAGGCACGAGTGGCCTGCCGGCCGACCTACTCCCGCTCACGACGGGGGTCCTCTCGCTCGAGCAGCTCGACCTGATCCTGCGTACGCTACCTGTCGACATCACGTTCGTGGATGAGACCGGACGCGTCCGCTACTACTCTGAAGGGGAGCGCGTCTTCCCGCGCAGCCCTGCTGTCATCGGGCGCGAAGTCCGCAATTGCCACCCGCCCAAGAGCGTGGCGGTCGTCGAGCGCATCGTCGAGGAGTTCCGCACGGGGTCCCGGGACGTCGCCGAGTTCTGGATCGAGATGGGAGAGCGCTTCGTGCACATCCGCTATTTCGCGCTCCGCGACGCGTCAGGCACCTACCGAGGGGTGCTCGAGGTCTCGCAGGATGTCACACGCATCCGCGCGCTTGAAGGTCAGCAGCGGCTCCTGGACGGGGACCTCCGGCACGCATGAGGAACCCCCGCCTGCTGATCATCTTCTTCGTGGTGCTCGTGGACATGCTGTCCTTCAGCATCGTTCTGCCTCTTCTGCCATACCTCGCCGGCGATCTGGGCGCCACCGCGGCACAGATCGGGCTTCTGACCGCGATGTACCCGCTCGCGCAGGTCTTCGCGGCCCCGCTTCTCGGGCGCATGTCGGATCGCTACGGCCGCAAGCCGGTGCTGGTTCTGAGTATCCTGGGAACCGCCGTCGGGTTCGTGGTCCTGGCGACCGCGCGCTGGCTGCCGATCCTGTTCGTAAGCCGGTTGGTCGACGGCATCACCGGCGGCAACATCAGCGTCGCCCAGGCGTACATCGCCGATGTCACCGATGAGAAGAGCCGGGGACAGGCGCTGGGGCTGATCGGAGCGGCGTTCGGGCTTGGCTTCATCCTCGGCCCCGTCACCGGGGGGCTTCTGTCGGAGTTCAGCTACGCGGCCCCCGCATGGGTCGGCGCTGCGCTGGCCGTTCTCAATGCGGTGGCGGTCCTGGCGTTCGTGCCCGAATCGCTGTCCGCTTCCGTGCGACGCCGGCTGGCCGCGCGCTCCGTCCGCAAGATCCTCGATCTGGGGGCGCTTCGCACGGCGCTTTCGCACCACAGGATCGGCCCACTGCTCACGGTTCGCACCGCGACCGGTCTGTCCTATGCGATCTTCGAGACGAGCTTCGCTCTGTGGGCTATCGCATCGCTCGATCTGGCGCCGCGGCAGAACGGCCTCATCCTGGGCTACGTGGGGGTGCTTTCGGTCATCATCCAGCTGCTCGTCATCCGACGTCTGACCGAGCGCTTCTCTGACGACGGTATCCTGCTCGCGAGCACCGGAATCGCCGGAGTCGCCCTCGTGGCCTGGGGATTCACGCCGAACATCTGGGCACTGATCGCGCTCATGCCGGCGCTCTCCTTCGGCCTTGCCGTGAGCAACACCATCATGACGAGCGCGTTGACCAAGGCCGTTGCCCGCGACGACGTCGGCTCGATTCTGGGCCTGCAGACATCGATCATGAGCTTCACGCGCGTCCCGGCTCCGGTGATCGCCGGAGCACTGCTGCAGTACGGTCCGGTATGGTCGCCCGGCCTCCTCGCGGGCCTGATAGCCGGCGGCACGCTACCGTACGCGTACTCGAAGCTGTGCTGGCGCCCGAGCGCCTCCGCGTGCGATCTCGAGCCGGAGTCGAGCGGCACTCCGCAGCCTCGGCCCGACGCGGCCCGACCCCCCGATCGACCCTGAGTCGCCTGCGCGGGTCGCGAGTCAGAGCCCCTGCTTCCTGTGCATGATGTTGGTCATCGTCCGCAGCTGGCCAAGGTGCTGCTGCCGGAGGTTCACGATCTCCTCGCGCCGCGAGGGGTCGAGCATCGCATCGACGTAGTCGGCGAGCTCTGAGGGCTTGAAGGGCTTGGTCAGGTACTCCTGTCCACCCTCCTGAAGCGTATCGAGCTGATCATCGAGATCGCCGATGGCAGAGAGGAAGATGAGCGGGATCGAGCGTGTCGCAGGATCGGCGCTGAGCCGACGGGCGACTTCCCGCCCGTCCATCCTCGGCATCATGATGTCGCACACGATGAGGTCGGGCTTGTGGAGTCGCACCTTGTCGAGCGCCTCTTCGCCGTTGTACGCAACGATGACCTCATGGCCGCGCGCCGTGAGTGCGGCCGACACCAACCGAACGATCGAAGGCTCGTCGTCCACCGCGAGGATCTTCTTCGCCATCACTGACCCGCCCCTTCCAGACTGCCCAAGACCTCGCCGACCGATTCGACGAGATCGCTTGGTGTGAACGGTTTGCACAGGTATCTGAGGGCCCCGTGCTCGATACCCTCTTGCTGCTCGTAACTCTGGCTACGGGCCGAGAGCATGACGACAGGAATGCCACACGTCACGGCGTTCTCGCGCAGCCGGTCGAGCGTTTCGATTCCCGTCATCAGCGGCATCATGACATCCATCAGGATGAGGTGCGGCCGTCTCTCCTCGGCGACCTTGAGCGCGGTCATCCCGTCGGGGGCCTCGAGCACCTCATGGCCCGCCTTGCCGAGCGAGAAGGACACGAGTCGCAGGATGTGCGGCTCATCATCGACGACCAGGATCAACGCCATCAGCGGACACCTCCCGCCAGCATCTGCTCGACCCGCTCCGCAAGGTGCTCGGGGTCGAGGGGCTTGGACAGCTGGCCCGCTGTGAGCGCGAGGAGGTCCATGTGGTCGTGATCGATGCGATGCGCGGTCATGACCACCACGGGGATGTCGCGCGTCTCCGACGAGCCCTTGATCTCCCGGATGACCTCGTAGCCGTCCATGACCGGCATGTGCAGGTCCAGCAGGACAAGGTCCGGACGGTGCTGCATGATCGCGGCCATCGCCTCACGCCCGTCGTAGGCCGACACGATCGAGTGTCCCTTCCGCCGCAGCACATGCGAGAGCGCGTTCACGATCTGCCTGTCGTCATCCACGATGAGCACCACCGGCGATGCCACCTGGCCCACGAGGGAGCTCACCACCGAGACCAGGCGATCCTGGTCCACGGGCTTCTCCAGGTAGTCCGCGGCACCAAGATGCAGAGACTTACCTTCGTCGCACACTATCGAGAGCACAAGTACCGGGATGCTGCGCGTGCGCTCCTCACCTTTGAGCCTCTGGAGCAGATCGAAGCCGTCCATGTCCTCGAGTAACACGTCCAGAGCGATCACGTCGGGCAGCGTGTCGACCGCCAACTCAAACGCCTCTCGCGCCGAGTTCGCGGTGTTCACGCTGTAGCCGCGCTGGATGAGCATGGTGGCGACCAGTCGCGCCACTTCCGGGTTGGAGTCCACGACGAGCACCCGACCGCCGGCCTCGATCGGCCCCCTGAACTCGGGCGTGCGCACGAGGTCCTCCCTCGCGAGCGGTATGGTGAAGTAGAACGTCGACCCGACGCCCTCCTCGCTACGCACACCGACCTCGCCGCCGAGGAGTTCAACGACGCTCTTGCAGATCGAAAGCCCCAGACCGGTGCCGCCGATCTCTCGGGTGAGCGATGAGTCGACCCGGAAGAACTTGGAGAACAGCTTCTCCTGGTCCTCGGCTGCGATGCCGATGCCCGTGTCCACGACCTCGACGACCGCGAACTCGCCGTCCCGCCTCGCCTCGATCCTGACCGAGCCGCCTCCTGGCGAATACTTGATCGCGTTGCTCACGAAGTTCATGAGGACCTGGCCCACGCGATCGCGGTCACCGGCGGCCTTCGGAAGATCCGGGTCGACACGGGATGAGACCTGCACCCCGGAACGGTCCGCAAAGGTCTTGAACGTCTCCGCGACCCCCCGGACGATATCTTCGACATCGAGTGGTTCCACTTTCAGGTGCACGCGGCCCGACTCGATCCGCGAGATGTCGAGGAGGTCGTTGATGAGGGACACGAGCCGATCGGAGTTCTCCTGCACGATCTCAAGGAACTCGCGCTGCGTCTCGTTGATCTCGCCGGCTGACCCCTCGACGATCAGGTCCACATACCCCTTGATCGACGTGAGCGGCGTGCGGAGCTCGTGGCTCACCATCGAGACGAACTCGTTCTTCATGATCGCGATCTCACGCGCAGCCGTCACATCGCGCAGCATCGACATGCACCCGATGTAGCGCCCGACCCGGTCGATCACCGGGCTGGTGCGCACCTCGAGAACCCTGTGTTCCGGCTCGCTGGTGGTGATCTCCTGCATCCCGTCGGTCCCTATCTCGCCAAGCAACGGGGAGTTCGCCGCGTACACGTCGCACTCGGCGCACGTCACACGCTTGTCGCGATAGCTCGTCGGTTCTCCCTGTGGTCCGGGAGTACCGCACGTCAGCCAGCATCGGAGGTCGGCCGCGGCGTACGCCGGGCACTCGAGCCGCTCGCACTCGCAGATCTCGTGACAAGGACGTGCTTCGGCGTCCTGCTCGATCGGCTCGGCGCGAAGCAGTTCGCGCAGAGAAGAGCGCATGCCGACCAACGAATCGGCCGGAGCCCCGATGAACTCGCTCGCGGCCGGATTCACGTAAGATATCGTCCCATCGGGAGCGAAGACGACCATGCCGTCGCTGGCACCGGCCAGTATCGCCTCCGAGCGCTCCTGCTGCGCTACGAGTTCCGTCTCGTCGCGGATGGCTATGAGTACGTCGCCGTCCTCCCAGGTGCCGGTCGACGCGACCCTGCATACGAGTACCCTGCCGCGCAGCTCGAGCGCGACCGGTGTCGGACACTCGTGCAGGGTCGCCCGGCGCGCAGCGGGTTCGAGCTCTCCCATGCCGAGCTCCCGGAGCGTGAGTCCCCGGGCGTCCGAGGGCGCCACTTCGAGGAGCATCTCCGCCGCCCCGGCGAAGATGCGAACCCGTCCGTCGCGGCCTAGCACGATGAAGCCGTCACCGGACAGCGACAGGAGTTCCTGCAGATGCATGCGATCGTGGTCGTGCACGTCGTCGTTCAGTCGGACACACCCCCGTGTTCGCGAAGCGCACCACTCATATGTTTCGACACCGTCGGCGCTCAACCTGCCCGCAGGGCCCATATGCGGGCCGGAACAGACGATGCGTGGAGCCGCTCAGTTCGGGACGGCTGACCGACCGTCCGGGGCACCCTCGCGAGGCAAGCGCCCACACAACGGGCATACTCCGGGATACACAGGCTCGAACGGGAGGCCCCGTGGACAGCTTCTTGAGTCTTCGCAAATTCGTGGCACCCGAGATCGTGACCGGCACAGACTCCCGGACCCTGGCAGGCCGGTACGCGCGAAACCTCGGCGCGCGACGTGCGTTCGTGGTCACCGACCCGGGCGTTGTCGAAGCCGGCTGGACCGACGACGTGATCGCCTCACTCGAGTCGGAGGGCGTCGAGACCTTCACCTACAGCGGAGTGACGCCCAACCCGCGCGATCACGAGGTCATGGCCGGTACCGAGCAGTACCTGGAGAACTCGTGCGACTGCGTGGTCGCGGTCGGAGGCGGCAGTCCCATCGATTGCGCCAAAGGGATCGCCATGGTCGTGAGCAACGGTGGCCACGTGCTCGACTACGTCGGAGCCGATCGGATCGGAGCCGCTCTTCCGCCGCTCATCTGCGTCCCGACGACAGCAGGAACCTCCGCCGACGTCTCGCAGTTCGCGATCATCGTCGACACCGCCACCCACATCAAACGGGCGATCGTCAGCAAGGGGCTCGTACCCGACGTATCGCTCCTCGATCCAACCACCCTGACGACGATGGATGCCGAGCTGACCGCATACACGGGCATGGACGCCCTCGCGCACGCAGTCGAAGCGTACGCCTCGAACGCGAGCTCGCCGCTCACTGACACGGTGGCGCTGAGTGCCGTGAGCCTCATCGGGGGCTCTCTCGCCGACGCGATAGCCGGTCCGCACGACCTCAGGGCCCGCGCGCACACGATGATGGGCAGCCTGCACGCAGGCCTCGCGTTCTCGAACGCGAGCCTTGGCATGGTGCACGCGATGGCCCATGCGCTCGGCGGCGTCCTCGATCTGCCCCACGGTCAGTGCAACGCACTTCTGCTCCCGGCTGTCTGCGAGTTCAACGCGGGTGATGACCCTCACCGCTACGACCGTATCGCGAGCATACTGGGCGACGTCATGAGCAACGCGGATTGGGACGGGTCGAGCGCTACGATGACCGAGTGCCTGCGAGAGCTCTCCCGGCGTGTGGGCATCACAGGCGGCCTTGCCGACCTCGGCATGACTGCGGCCGACATACCCGTGCTGGCGAGCGCCGCGCTGTGTGACGTATGCGTGGTCACCAATCCGCGGCCGCCCCGGACGAGCGATATCGAGCGTGTGTATGAGTCCTCACTCTGACGAGACGGCGGATCGGGAGAACGCCCGGCGTCAGATCATTGGCCTGGGTGACTCATCGCTGCACAAGAGCCATTACCCGGAGCTGCAGCGCAAACTCGAGGACCTCGAGCGCTACCGGCTCGCATTCGAGGAGAGCTCCGACGCGATGCTGCTGTTCGACGCTCCCGAAGGTAAGATACTCGTCGCGAACTCGGCCGCGGAGCAGCTTCTCGGCATGTCTGCGAGCCTCCTCGAGGGACGGCCTGTGGCCGATTTCATCGCCGACGAAGCCCTGGCTCTCTCAGCCAGCACGACCTCACGAAGCCAGCGGGTCCGCATGCGCACATTGGTCCGTACGGCACAGGGGAGTACGGTCCCCGTCGAGATAGGCCTGCGTACGACCGAGTATCGATCGCGCTCGCGGTGCGTGGTCGTCGTGCGCGACATCAGCGACCTCCTGGAGTCCGAGGCCGAGCTCGACAGCTACCGCCGCCATCTCGAAGACGTCGTGGAACAGCGCACATCTCAGCTACGAGAGGCGATCGCCGAGCTGGAGTCCGCGAACCGCGCGAAGGACCGGTTCCTCGCCAACATGAGCCACGAGCTGCGCACGCCGCTCAACTCGGTCATCGGCTTCTCCGAGGTCCTGCTCATGGGCCTGCCCGGGGAGCTCAACGACGAGCAACGGCGGCAACTCGAGATGATCTCCCGCTCGGGACGACACCTTCTGGCACTGATCAGCGACATCCTCGACATCGCGCGCATCGAAGCGGGGCGAAGCAACCTCACCATCTCGCGGTTCGGAATGGCCGATGTCGTGCACGATGTGAGCGAGATGACACGCGTGCTCGCCGAGGAGAAGGGGCTCGAGCTCCGGGTGAACATCGCGCAGGACGCCGAGTTCACATCTGACCGGGCAAAACTCAGCCAGGTCTTGATCAACCTGCTGTCGAACGCGGTCAAGTTCACCGATGAGGGGGTCGTCACCATCAATGCGGACCTCGACGACAACGGCCTTGCCGTCCTCGAAGTCTGCGACCAGGGTCCGGGCATCGCCGACGAGGACGCCGAGTACATCATGCAGGAATTCACGCAGTTGCCCGACAAGCGAATCGCCAAGCCGAGCGGAACCGGTCTTGGCCTCGCCATCAGCCGTCGTCTCGCACAGCTGCTGGGCGGGGACCTCTCCGTCTCCAGCAGCGTGGAGTGCGGGGCGCAGTTCACGCTGCGAGTACCACTCGTCTGTCCGCAGGGCGAGGAGTAGACACCCCGCGCTACGCGAGTCCGAGCTCTCCGTCGTCTCCCACGTCCACGGTGACGGAGTCCCCCTCGGCCATGCGGCCCTCGACGAGAGCGCGCGCCACCCGGTCCACGACCTCACGTTGGATGACGCGCTTGAGGGGTCGTGCGCCGTAGACGGCGTCGAAGCCATCGAGTGCTATGCGCTCCACCGCGGCGGGCGTGACCTCCAGCGCTATCTTGCGCTCGGCGAGTCGGTCGCGGACCTTGCGCAACTGGATATCCACTATGTCGCCGATCTGCGCCATCGACAGCGAATGGAAGATGACGATGTCGTCGACGCGGTTCAGGAACTCGGGCCTGAACGTCGCACGCATCGCCTCTTCGACCAGCCCGCGCATGCCGGATTCGTCGCCCCTGGCCGCGAAGTCCTGGATGAACTGCGACCCCACATTGCTCGTCATGATCACGATCGAGTTGCGGAAGCTCACCGTCCTACCCTGCCCGTCCGTCAAGCGTCCGTCATCGAGGACCTGTAGCAGGATGCCGAACACGTCCGGATGCGCCTTCTCGATCTCGTCGAGCAGGATCACGGAGTAGGGTCGGCGACGGACCGCCTCGGTCAGTTGACCTCCCTCTTCGTACCCGACGTAACCCGGTGGCGCACCGATCAGACGCTGGACGCTGAACTTCTCCATGTACTCGGACATGTCGATGCGCACCATGTTGCGCTCGTCGTCGAACAGATACCCCGCGAGCGCCCGGGCGAGCTCGGTCTTGCCGACCCCGGTCGGCCCCATGAAGATGAAGGACCCGATAGGCCGGTCAGGGTCCGACAGGCCCGCACGACTGCGACGCACCGCACCGGCGACCGCCGCCACGGCTTCGTCCTGTCCCACGACCCGCTCGTGCAGATGCTCTTCCAGCGCGACCAGTTTCGCCATCTCGCCCTGCACGAGCCGCGAGACGGGCACACCGGTCCAGGCTGCCACAACCTCGGCGATCTCCTCCTCCGTGACCTCCTCCCGGAGCATGGCGGAGCCGCGCTGAAGTTCTCGCAGGCGCCCATCGGCCGCGCTGAGCTCACTCTCCAGCTGCGGAATCCTGCCGTACCGGATCTCGGCAGCGCGCTGCAGGTCGGCCTCGCGTTCGGCGCGCTCGGCCTCTACCTTCGCTGTATCGAGTTCGGCCTTGAGCCGCTGGACATCTGTGATCACCGCCTTCTCGGACTCCCAGCGGGATTTCAGGCCGCTAAGCTGCTCGTTGAGCTCGGCCATCTCGGCCCTCAACGCGTCGAGCCGCTCGGCGCTCGGCGCGTCGGACTCCTTGGCGAGAGCCGCTTCCTCGATCTGCAGCTGCCGAACCCTCCGGTCGAGGACATCGATCTCGGTCGGCATCGAATCGATCTCTATGCGCAGCCTGGATGCCGCCTCATCGATGAGATCGATCGCCTTGTCGGGCAGGAAGCGATCGGCGATGTAGCGGTCGGAGAGCGTCGCTGCGCTCACGATCGCAGGATCGGTGATCCGTACACCGTGGTGCACCTCGTACTTCTCCTTGAGGCCGCGCAGGATCGCGATCGTGTCTTCGACGGTCGGCTCACCCACGTAGACCGGCTGAAAGCGCCGCTCGAGCGCCGCGTCCTTCTCGATACGCTCCCGGTACTCGTCGAGCGTGGTCGCACCGATCGCGTGCAGTTCACCGCGCGCGAGCGCCGGCTTGAGCATGTTGCTGGCGTCCATGGCGCCTTCGGCGGCCCCGGCCCCGACAAGGGTGTGAAGCTCATCTATGAACAGGACGACACGTCCCTCGGCCTGCTCGACTTCGCGCAGCACGGCCTTGAGACGGTCCTCGAACTCTCCGCGGTACTTGGCGCCGGCGACCATCGAACCGAGATCGAGCGCGACAACGTCCTTGTCGCGCAGACTCGAGGGCACGTCCCCGTCGACAATCCGCTGTGCGAGTCCCTCCACGATGGCGGTCTTGCCGGTCCCCGGTTCGCCGATGAGCACCGGATTGTTCTTGGTCCTCCGCGACAGCACCTGGATCACACGCCGGATCTCGTCGTTTCTGCCGATGACGGGATCGAGCTTACCCTCGCGTGCCGCTGCGGTGAGATTGCGGCTGAACCGCTCGAGCGCCTGAAACTGGGCCTCGGGGTTTTGATCCGTCACCCGCGCGCCCGCACGAAGCTCCACGAGCGCTTCCAGCAGGCGTTTCGCACTCACGCCCGAACCCTGCAGGAGCCGCCCCGCCTCGCCGGAATCCGCGGCGATTCCCAGCAGCAGGTGTTCTGTGGAGACGTACGCGTCCTTCAGGGTCTCGGCGTGTTTGAACGCCGAGCTGAGCGCGGTGTTGACGCGCGGCCCCAGACCCGCCGGCCCGCCAGCGGCACCGCTCACGGCCGGCATCCTCGAGATCGCCGAGGAGACCTCGGCCTCGATCAGATCGGGGTCGGCCCCCACCTTCTGGACGATTGGACGCACGACACCCTCGGCCGCGTCGAGCAGGGCTTTGAGCACGTGCTCGGGCTCGATGACCTGCGAGCCGGCATCGTCCGCCATTCCCTGGGACGCCTGAAGCGCCTCCTGCGCCTTGATGGTGAGTCTGTCGAGTCTCATCTCATGCCTCCGCGCTCGTCGCCCGGTGACGGGCGACCCTCATTTCACGTGCCAGGTACCGCCCCGTTGCTCCAGGGTGACCTCTCCGGCCGACGTGTTCTCGAACGAGCCGCGCACGCGTATCGTCTCGAAGTCGCCCCGGTACTCCACGGTCAGCGTTTCGTTCATCCCGGGCGCAAGGTCGGCGGCACGCAGTGTCTCCACAAGGTCATACAGCGTCTCGTCGGGGACGATCGCATCACCGGGGGACTGCGGCGCGCCGGATCCGACGCCGGGGCTCTCATCCCCGCTCACGGCGTCTGCCGGCCCCGCGCCGGTCGCCTCGTCGGCGCGTCCCTGCGCCGTATCGGCGCGCGGATCGCCAGGCTCGATCGGCTCCCGTGCGGCCCACAGCGCGGCCGCCAACACCAGAAGCAGCACTGCCACAACGACCCGCATCCTGCGTGTGTCCACGTCAGTCCCTCCGCGCGAGGCCGCCACGGCGCACCATCACGATCTCGGTCTTGTACTCACGTCGCACCGCCTCGCGCTCGACTTCGAGGCGCCGATGCACGTCCTGCATCGCAGCGCGCAGCCGGGCGATCTCGAGACGGGCGTGCCGAAGCTCGGACTCGAGCTCGATGATCCGCACGACCCCCGAGAGGTTGAGTCCTTCATTGGTGAGTTCCTGGATCATCCTGAGCCGCGCGATGTCGGCATCCGAGTACAGCCGCGTGTTGCCGGCCGAGCGCTGGGGTTTGATGAGCTCACGGCGCTCGTAGATACGGAGCGTCTGCGGGTGCATCCCGGAGAGCTCAGCGGCCACGCTAATCATGTAGCGGGGCCGCCCGTCTTCGTTGTCTCGCATGTGTGCCATCGCATGCCTCCGCACTGCCGGTCGTCTTGCTCGTGGTGCCTAACCGATGTGGGCCCTTGGATCGTCCGTGCCGATCTCCAGCAGCTTGCCGTACAGCTCTCGTTCCTCGGCGGATACTCTGACCGGCACCGCCACGCGCGCCTTGACCTTGAGGTCGCCCCGACCCTTGCCCTTCAGCCGAGGTGCACCCTTGCCCGCGATTCTGAACACATTGCCGTCCTGGGTGCCGGCCGCCACGTTGAGTTTGACCTTCTCCCCGGTCGGCGTCGGAATCGTGATCTTGGCGCCCAACACCGCCTCGCCCACCGTGAGGGGGAGCTCCATCAGGACGTCGGCGCCGTCGCGGGTGTAGTAGGGATGCTTCTCGATGTGCGTCACAACGTACAGGTCGCCGGCAGGGGCCCCGCTCTCTCCGGGCTCACCCTTGCCTTTGAATCGCAGCTTCCCGCCGTCGGTCACGCCCGGCGGGATGTTGACCGTAACCGGTTTGGCCTTCACCGTCCTGCCGGCCCCGCGACACGCAGTGCAGGGCTGCTCGATGATACTTCCCACGCCCGCGCAGCGAGGACATGCGCGTGAGAACGCGAACATCCCTCCGCCCTCACTCACGTGGCCCGAGCCGTTACACGTCGGGCACTTCGTGCGTGATGTGCCGGGCTTCGCCCCGCTGCCACCGCAGACCGAGCATGCCTCGGCTCGTTGCACGTCGACCTTCGTCGACGTGCCCTCGAGCGCATCGGCGAACGAGACCTTCAGGTCGTAGCTCAGGTCACGCCCGCGCCGGGCCGAACTCCGCGCCCCGCCGCCGAAGCCACCACCGGAGAACACACTGCCGAACAGGTCACCGAGATCGACATTGGCACCGAAACCACCCGCGCCTCCGGGGCCTCCGCCCGGCCAACCCGCACCGCCCCCGGGGGGTGCGTTGCCTCCGAAGTACTGACCGTACTGGTCGTACTGGGTGCGCTTCTCGGAGTCCGAGAGTACCTCGTACGCCTCGTTGATCTCCTTGAACTTCTCCTCGGAGCCGCCGGCGTCCGGATGGTGCTTTCGGGCGAGCCGACGAAAGGCCTTCTTGATATCGTCGGCCTGAGCGTCCTTCTTGACACCGAGTACGTCGTAGTAGTTCTTGCCGGACGCCATGGTCTACCCGCTACTCCTCGCGCGCCGGTCCTCCGGTGGACACGACCACCATCGCCGGGCGAATGACCTTGCCGTGCATCTCGTAACCCTTCTGGTAGACCTCGACGACCGTGCCATCGGCCACCTCGACGTCGTGCGTCTGACCGACGGCCTGATGCGCCACCGCATCAAACGGCTTGCCGAACGGATCGACCTGCCTGACGCCTTCCTTCTCGAGCACGTCTCTGAGCTGACCGACCACCATCTCGACGCCCGACAGCAACTCTCCGCCGTCAGCGGCCGCGTGGTCGATCGCCCGCTCGAGGTTGTCGATGATCGGCAGCAGGGCGAGCGTGACCCGCTCGGATGCCCGCTTCGTCGTCTCGGTCTGTTCGCGGAGCATTCGCTTGCGGAAGTTCTCGAATTCCGCCTGTACCCGCTGTGCGGTCTCGAGGTGGCGCGCAGCATCCGCACGCGCCTCCTCGATCTCCGCCTCAAGCCGGTCGCCGCGAAACTCGAACTCGTCGCCCAGGTCCTCGATCAGTTCGGGGTCGATCTCAGGTACCGGGCCGCTCTGATCACGGTCGCTCATGACTACTGATCCTCGTCCACGACTTCGTAGTCCGCATCAACGACCTCTTCGCCGTCGACCTGGTCTTCTTCGGCCGTCTGCTGCTCCTGCGCATCCGCGTACAGGATCTCAGCGAGCTTGTAGCTCGCCTCCTGGAGCTTCTCGGTCGCTGACTTGATCGCCTCGACATCCTCGCCGTCAAGCGCCTCCCGCACCTCGGCGACCGCACTCTCGCAGGCTTCCCTGGTCTCCCCGGGCACCTTCTCGCCCAGATCCTTGAGCGTCTTCTCGGTCTGGTAGACGAGCGAGTCGGCGTTGTTGCGCGCCTCGGCCGCTTCCTTCTTCGCGCGATCGTCCTCGGCGTGGGCGTCCGCGTCCTTCACCATGCGATCGATCTCCTCATCGGAGAGTGCCGTGGTGCCGGTGATGGTGATCTTCTGCTCCTGGCCGGTGCCCCGGTCTCTTGCGGACACGTTCACGATGCCGTTCGCATCGATATCGAACGTGACCTCGACCTGCGGGACACCACGAGGGGCCGCGGGGATGTTCATGAGGTGGAACTTTCCGAGGGTCTTGTTGTCCCCGGCCATCTCGCGCTCGCCCTGCAGAACGTGGATCTCCACGCTCGTCTGCGCGTCGGCTGCGGTCGTGTAGACCTCCGACTTGCGCGTCGGGATAGTCGTGTTGCGCTCGATCATCTTGGTCATCACGCCACCGAGGGTCTCGACGCCAAGAGACAGCGGCGTGACGTCGAGGAGCAGGATGTCCTTGACGTCTCCGGCGAGCACGCCTGCCTGGATCGCCGCGCCTACGGCGACGACCTCGTCGGGATTGACGCCCTTGTGCGGGTCCTTCCCGGTGATCGTCTTCACCATCTCGACGACCGCCGGCATACGGGTCGAGCCACCGACGAGAATGACATGGTCGATCGCGGAAGCCTTGATGCCGGCATCCTTGATCGCGCGCTCGACAGGCGTCTTGCAGCGACTCAACAGGTCACTCGTGATCTTCTGGAATTCCGCACGGGTGAGCGTGTAGTCGAGATGCTTGGGGCCGGACGCGTCGGCGGTCACGAACGGGAGGTTGATCTGGCTCGACTGAGTCGTCGAGAGCTCCATCTTCGCCTTCTCGGCGGCGTCCTTGAGACGCTGCAGAGCCATCTTGTCGGCACGCAGATCGATTCCCTGGTCGGACTTGAACTTCTCGGCGATCCAATCGATGACATGCTGGTCCCAGTCGTCGCCGCCGAGATGGTTGTCACCGCTGGTGGACTTGACCTCGAAGACGCCGTCGCCCAACTCCAGCACCGAGACGTCGAATGTGCCTCCACCCAGGTCGAACACGAGAATCGTCTGGCTCTCGTTGCCCTTGTCCAGGCCGTAGGCCAGCGCAGCCGCTGTCGGCTCGTTGATGATGCGCTTGACCTCGAGGCCAGCGATACGCCCGGCGTCCTTGGTCGCCTGACGCTGCATGTCGTTGAAGTATGCGGGGACGGTGATGACGGCCTCGGTGACCGTCTCGCCCAGGTACGCCTCGGCATCGGCCTTGAGCTTCTGCAGCGTCATGGCCGATATCTCCTCCGGCGTATACATCTTCCCGTCGATGTCGACGAGAGCGCGACCGTCCTTGCCCTTCTCGACCAGGTACGCGATGGTCTTGCGCTCCGACACGGTCTCCTCGAAGCGGCGACCCACGAAACGTTTGATGGATGTGATCGTGTTCTCGGGGTTGGTGATCGCCTGGTTCTTGGCGGCCTTGCCGACAACCCGCTCACCGTCTTTGCGGAATGCCACGACCGACGGCGTGGTGCGATCGCCCTCGGCGTTGATGATGATCGTCGGCTCGCCGCCCTCGAGTACCGCTACCGCCGAGTTCGTCGTGCCAAGATCGATGCCCAGGATCTTGCCCATGTCCTTCTCCCTTCCGCACGCTCTTCGCGTGATGACCGTACTGTCGCGGGGGCCGTGCCCCCGATCGAAACCCAATTCTCAAATCTTAGTCGTTCGTTGTCAAGTTTTCTGCAACCAAGGCTATATACCCGACACGAGCCGACGGAAACCGGCCGCTCCGGGTGAAAGACCCCGCTACCGTCTTTACACGGGCGCGCGACGTCGGTAATGTGTCGCACGACGAAGACAGCCATGAGGGCTTGAGGAGGCACGATGCCGCGACCGATCATCAAAGAGGATGACTGCTCCGCGTGTGGGATCTGCGTGGACGCCTGCCCGGAGGACGTGATCGAGATCGTCGGCGACACGGCGGAGCCGATCAACGACGACGACTGCACCGCATGCGCGGCCTGCATGGAGGAATGCCCGATGGGCGCGATCGACGAGATCGAGGAAGACTAGCCCGGCTACCAGATGGGTTCGGGGGGCGCCAGCCCCTGCAGCTGCTTCCACACCTGACGCTTGAGGTGAGGGTCGGACAGGGACTCCTCAAGACCGGTGAGAGCCATGATCTGCCGCCCGCCGTGCTTCACGAGCACGCCGGCCTCCGGTTCCTCGAACCCCAGGGCGAGGGCGATATCGGCGGCGCCGGTCGGGTCCAGGGCGATGACGGTCGTCGGATCCACCGCTTCGACCTGCATCCGGAGTCTTCGGGCTATCTGCGCTGACTCACAGCCCGATGCCGACCGCGACAGGGTCGCGAATACATCGCCCGCATCGAACCCCAGGGCCTCAAGGGCCTTGTGCGCCGCCTCGCCATCAGGTCCTGACAGCGCGGCGCCGCCCGAGACCTCGGCCGGACCGGGGCGGCCCTTGACCAACAAGGTGGCGGCAGACGGATCGCCGGACGACGGGACCGCGTCCGACCCCGGCAGCAGCCGATCCGCGGCGGCGAGCTCCTCGGCGGCCTTCGCCCGGAACATGGCCCTCAACTCCGCGTCGCGCTCTGAGACAGGGGCCGGATGCGGGCGGGCGTTCACGTTCTTCCCGCGAACCAGGCGTAGGTGCGCGCCGCCCCCTCGCAAAGACCGACTCCATCGCTCCACCCCAAGACCTCGCGAGCCTTCGAAGGATCGAGCGCGCTGTGCATGATGTCGCCGTCTCGCTCAGGCGCGAACGTCGTCTCGCCGCGGTAGCCGCTCGCTTCTCGGAGCGCCGCGAGAAGCTCGAGGACGCTGGTACGACGGCCCGTCGAGATGTTGAACGCCGCGCCGTCCCCCGGACCGGACGGAAGCGCACCGGCACTGCATGCTGCGGCGACGATCGCGTCGACGACATCGCCCACGTAGATGAAGTCGCGCGTCTGTTCGCCTGTGCCGAACACCGTCGGCGGCTCCCCCGCCGCCATCCGGTCGCAGAAGATGGACACGGCGCCTCCCTCACCGGCTGCGTCCTGCCGCGGGCCGTAGACGTTCGCGAATCTCAGGCTCGCATAGTCCGCGTGGCTGCCCGCCAGGGCGGACACGAGCGCATCCTCGGCCCGGAGTTTCGAGAGCCCGTACGGGCTCTCGGGTGCCTTTCGAGCCGTCTCGGGAAGCGGCAGGGACTCGGGCTCCCCGTAGATAGCTGCCGAGGATGCCGAGAGCACCCTTCGCGCCCCGGCGTGCATCGCGGCACGAGCCACCGCTTCGGTGCCATCCACGTTCACGCGACGATCGAATTCCGGGTCCCGAACCGAGACGGAAACGCTCGCCTGAGCCGCAAGATGCACGACGACATCCGGCCCGAACTCTGCCATCGCAGCCGCAAGGTCGGCATCGAGGATATCGAGGCGCCTGAACCACGCGCCCGGCACAAGATTGGCTGCGTGCCCGGTCGAGAGGTCGTCGATGACGCCGACGACGTGATCGTCCGCGAGTGCGTGAGCGAGGTTCGAACCGATGAATCCTGCTCCCCCGGTGATGAGAATCCGCACGTGAACTCCTCGGCTACTCTGCTTCGATACGGCGCACTTCGACAAGGTCCGCCCTGACGATCAACCTGTACCGCGCACTGAAAGGCGGGTCGCACGCGGACAACGTGAGCACGGGTTCGACCGTCGTGTCCATCACATCGACGCGATCGGGCGTCACCCGCTGCGTGTCGGAGACTTCGTAGCGGTACCTGCGATACGGCGAGTACAGATCGATCGTATCACCGGGGCTCAGGCCATCGATGTGGCGAAACGGAGCGCCGTACGTCGTCCTGTGACCCGCGATGCCGCAGTTGCCGGTCGGACCGGGGAGGTCCGTGTATGCGATCCATCCGGGCCCCTTCTTCAATGAGCCCCGGGAGTGGCCCTTCACAACGATGCTGTCGAGCTCGGCCGAAGGAGCGACGATCCTGCCGAAGACGCCCCCCTCCTCCAGCCGGTCCCAGTACGCCTTGTCGAGCGTCGCCCAATCCCCGAAATCCAGTTCGCCCGGAGAGCCCGCGAGCAGCGTGTCCGGATGTGGCGACGCGACGGCTGCGGGGAGCGCCGCTGCGAGGCTCCGCTGATCGATCGCCGAGGAGAGGTCGGTGAGCCCGTAGTACACCCCGAGCCCGAGCGCGATTCCGAGCAACACGTTGCCTGCGGCGTGCGCCGCCGTGCGAGCCAGACCGCTGCCACGGGCTCTGCCTGAAGCGCTCACGGACACCCGATCGCCTTTCGCCGGCTGACACCGAAATCGGGCTCCCCGGCCATGGGACGTACGTGACCTGGGGCGACCCGCAACTGTGACGCAAACCACAACTCCCTACTCAGGAGTATGACCACAACTGCCGATAAGGACAGTGTAAGGAATTTGACAGCCACACATCGACACGCTCCCCGATAAAGGCACAACCCGTCGAAAGGCGGGTGTCGCAAAGTCACGGGTCTACCGGAAGGGCTTCCCTTCCCACGACAGCCGGACCGCCGGGTACGACCGAGCCCCATGGCCCGGTTCCACCCAGCACTCTGAGGGAGGAGCCGGGCCGTTGTGTGCACGAGTCCGTACCAAGGGGTGTTCGAACATGAATAGCACAACCCGCTCCAGCGCTCTTAAGATCGCAGCTCTCGTACTGGCCGGCGCACTGACCGCCGGAGTGGCCCCTGCAGTGGCGGGCGCCCGCGGAGGCAGCGACAGGGCGACGTTCTCTCCCAAGCTCGAGGCCGCTCAGACGCCGGCGGCCAAGGTCGAGAAGGCCAAGCCCACGAGCACCGAGATGGTCACGGCGGTCGCGATGGCACAGGCACAGGTCGCGGCGCCCAAGCCGACGGCGCCGGTGAAGACCGTCTCGGCAAGCTCCGGATCCGGCTCGAGCGCACCGGTCAAGGCTGCGGCCACCGGCACCAAGGCGGTTGCCACGGGAGATGAGACCGCGCGGGCCAAGGCGATCCTGGCCGGCCTGATCGCAAAGTACCCGATACTGCAGGGCACGACCGTGAGCTTCGGCGACGCACGCGGCTATCAGGCGATCGCGCTGTACAAGAGCGGGCGCATCGTGATCAGCTCGACCCATACCGCGTCGCTCGAGCGCATTCTCAACCACGAGATCTGGCACATCATCGACTGGCGTGACAACGGCGTCATCGACTGGGGCGAGAACGTGCCGCCGAGGTAGCCCTGAAGCTCCGGTTGCACTGCCCCCCGGCAACACCGCCGCTGAACTGACAGACACAACGAGGCCCCGACGGATTCCGTCGGGGCCTCGCCGTCTCACTCCAGCCCAGGAGGGCTTAGAGCCAGGTCCTGCGCTAGACGGTCTTGCGGCCGTGGCGCCTCAGAGCGGTTCCTGCGAGAGTCGCAGCGACCAGAAGTGCCAACAGACGTGCCGCGTCGCCACCGGTGAACGGCAGGAACGGCTCATCCTCGCTCACGGGTACGCGCTCGGTGTCGCGGTCGTTGTCCGGGTTCGGATCCCCGTCTGAACGAATGACAACGACGTTGTCGACGTTTGTCGTACCGGTCGGCATCTCGCTCGCGATCCGCATCGTGTAGACGATCGTTCCGGACTCACCGGGACCCAGCGGGCCAGGGACGGTCCACTCGATCATGCCGTCAGCGACAGATCCGCCGTCGGCATCCACGACACTCGCGTAGCGCTGGTCGTAGTCATCGGTGATCGTGAAGTTCGTGGCGACCGAGTTCGGGAACAACTCCGGATCATCCGTGTTGGTGTAGGTCAGCGTATAGGTCACAAGGTCGCCGGGCTTCGCGCTCGCCTTGTCCGCGGACTTCGTGATTCCGAGATCCGGAGGGAAGGGGTCGAAGGGCTCGAACAGGACGAACCAGTCGTCCGAATCCGTGACCTCATGCTCCCACTGATCGAACCCGGTGGCGGTCACGATGTTGAGGGTGTCCTCGGCAATGAAATCGGTTGCGTTGAAATCAGCGCTCTCGCCGGGAGCGAGAGTCGGGACAGCACCGACCGAACCGAGCACGTCGTCCTCCAGCGTGATGCCGAAGAGCGGGACATCGCCGGTATTGGTGACCGTGTACTCGTACGTCACGTCTTCGCCCGGGTCGATGACCGAGTCTGTGCTACCGGTCTTGACGACCTGGATCGCAGGAGCGACCACGTCCACGAAGGCGGTGTCGGAGTCCCAGACCCATGTGTCAGCCATGTACGGCTCTTCGTCGGGCATCTCTTGTTCGAGTCCGAATCCGGCTGTGACGGTCGCCTCATTGAGCGTGTCCTCGAACACGTTCGCGTTCTGGTTCACCGTCCACATCTCGCCCGGGAGCAACATGGGATAGGAGCCCAGCGGTCCGAGCTTGTCGTCCACAAGATCGAGACCGTTGAGCGGCACGTCACCGGTGTTCGTCACGATATACGTGTAGGTGACCTCTTCGCCGGCCAGCACGCCCTCGCTCGGTGACACGCTCTTGTCCAGCGACACCTCAGGATGCACGACGTCGACGAAGGCTACATCGAAGTCAGTGACCTCGTGGCCCCACTCGTCGGTTCCGGTCGCGTCAACGCGGTTCTCGGTGTCCTCGTCGATCGTCGTGGTCACGACGATCATCGTCGTCTCATCGGAATCCAGCATGAACCCGGATGCCACGGTGCCCAGCATGTCATCGACGACGGTCACATCGAGCAACGGCACGTCGCCGGTGTTGTGGACCCAGTAGTAGTAGTCCACGGCGCCCGAGAAGACGATGGTGTCAGGGAATGCCGACTTGAGCACGTCGATGGACGGGTTGACGACGTCCACGAACGCTCCGTCGTCGGCTTCCACGTAGCCCTCGTCGCTCGGCTCCTCTGTCCAGTAACCGACGACGGTGCCCACGTTGGCGACGTCCTCGTTGATGACAGCGTCCTGTGTCAGCTCCCACTCGTCGCCGACGCCGAGCTCGGCTATCGTGCCGATCTCTCCGAGCACGTCATCTGTGACGACCAGGTTGTACAGCGTGACATCGCCTACGTTGCGCACCAGGTAGGTGTAGGTGACGGTGTCTCCCGCCAGAACGTGATCCGGCGCGACCGTCTTCTCGATACTCAGTTCAGGATGGATGACGTCGACGAACGCCTGATCGGTATCGGACGCAGGATGCTCCCACGCGTCGTAGCCCATGGCGGTCGCAGTGTTGGTCGTGTCCGTATCCGTGAAGTGCTCGACACCGTAGAAACCATCCGAGGCGCCCGGGGCGAGCTCATCGATGACACCGATGAACCCGAGCACGTCATCGCTCACTTCGATGCCGTACAGCGTCACGTCGCCCGTGTTGGTCACCACGAAATCGTAGAACGCCAGGCCTTCATAGGCGATCATCGACGGGGCGACGCTCTTGTCGATCCTGAGCGCGGGATCCACTACGTCCACGAACGCCGAGGCCTCATCGGAGACCTCACGACCGGTCACATCCATACCCGTGGCCGTCGCGACGTTGGTGGTGTCCACGTCGATCTCATCGCTGGCAAGACCGTATGCGATCTCGCCGGGGGAGAGCTCGGTATCGGTCAGAGTGATCGGGCCGAGCATGTCATCGACGAGCGTGACGTCGGTGAGCATGGAGTCACCGGTGTTCTCGACCTCGTACCCGTAGTCGACGGTCTCCCCCGCCAGGATCACGTTCGGATTCGCGTACTTGCGAACCTCGATACGCGGTGCGACGACATCCACGTCCTGCGAGGAATCATCATCGACCCATCCGGAGAAGTCGCTGTCGGGTTCGCCGTAGTAGCCAACGACGGTGCCGACGTTCGTAACATCACCGAACACCATGGTGAAGACGCTCACGAGAGTCGATTCACCCGGCGCCAGAGCCGTCGGGAAGCCCGTCCAGCCGAGGTCGCCGAGAACGTCGTCCACGAGCGAGATTCCCCAGAGCGGAGTGTCGCCGGTGTTGGTGATCAGGTACGTGTAGTTGACCCACTCGCCCTCGTAGATTACGTCGGGCATTGCGCTCTTGACGACGCTGATCGAGGGCGCATGCACGTCGACGAACGCGGTATCGGTCTCCTCGTACGGGTCCTGCCACTCGTCATACGCCACGGCTGTCGCGACATTCGTCGTGTCGACGAATATGGTCGCCCCGACGGTTGTGATGATCGACTCTCCCACACCCAGATCGGTGTCGAGAAGCGCGATCAATCCGAGTTTGTCATCGTCGAGCGTCAAGCCGCCCAGCGGCACATCACCGGTGTTGGTGACTGTGTACGTGTAGACGACACCGTCGCCCGCCAGGATGTCCTCGGGAGAGACGTCCTTCGTAAGCGTAAGTGCCGGATGGACGATGTCTACGCTCCACTCGTCCTCGTCGCTCACGATGTCCTGCAGCAGATCCGTTCCGGTCGCAAGCACGAGGTTGGGCAGAGGATCATCGTCATCCTCCATCACCGTGTACTGCGGGTAGAACGTCTCGCTGCCTCCGGGGGCGAGCATCGGCACCGTGCCGACGACGCCACCGAGGAGCGGATCGAAGACCTCGACGTCAGTGAGCGTGGTGGCGCCGACGTTGGTCACGGTGATCGTGTAGGTGATCGTGTCGCCCACGCGAGCCCGCTGTGGCCCGGACTTCTCGACCTCGATACCAGAGAGCACCTCGACGTTGCCGAAGTCGAGACCACCGGTCTCGGTGCCGTACTCCACGGATACGCCACCCGGGGAAACCGTGGCGTACCAGCCGCCCTGGTTCTCCTCGGCGAGGGTGTACTCACCGGGAAGGACGTCGGTGAACTCATAGTAGCCATCGCTGTCGGTCCACGTGACGGCATACGGTTCAGCCATCCCGGCGCGGTAGAGCATGATCTTCCAGCCCCCAAGGCCGGGTTCTCCGTCGTCCCATTCGCCATCGAAGTCGAGATCGGCGAACTTGTGTCCGGAAAGGTGCGAATCGTAGGGGAAGCGGTTGGTTATGTCGGCATCGAGCGTCTCATCGACCTGCTCCGAGTAGAGCAGGTGCTCGACACCATCGATCACGGCGTACCAGTCCACCGAGTCGATGACAGTGCCGTGGGGAAGATCGACCCAGCCGCTGAACGGGCCGGAGCCGCTCAGAATAACGTCGGTCGAATCTCCGTCCACCCAGAAGCGGGCAAGATAGGAGTCGACCAAGCCTGACGGCTCATCGATCGCGACCTCGAAGGTCTTGCGCACGTTGGGGATGTAGTTGCCGATCTTGACCGACACAGTGGCGCACTCCTTCACGACTATCTGCATCGGTAGGGACGCGCTCGTGAGCCAGGGTGCTTGGCTCTCTTCGTCCAGGAAGTACGTCCCGGGCGGCAGGTTGTCGAACTTGAACTTGCCGTCCGAGCCTGACGTCACTGTGAGATCGAGCGGCCACCCCTCGGGTCCGCCGGTGAGATGGAAGACCCAGCCGCCGAGACCCCCTTCGTCGGAGTTCTTGACCCCGCGATGGTGCCAGTCGTTGTACTTCAGTCCGTCTATGGATCCCGAAGGAAGATCGACCGAGGGAATCGGGACCTTCTTGGCTCCTTCGCCGGCCATGGTCAGCCATGTGTGCGAGGGCGAACCCGGCGACCAGGGACCCGAGCCCCAGATGCCCGCCGTGTGGCGCCAGTAGGCCGAGATAGCCAGGTGGCCCTGCCAGTAGATGACGCCATAGGACTTGGCGGGAACCGTCAGCGTCGCGCCAGGGAAGGTGCTGTAGATGGTCGGGGCGTTGACCCCGTAGGTACCGCTGGTAGCAGCGTCCTGCGTGACGAGCGGGATCGCGCTTCCGGCCGGCTGAGCGGGGTTCGAAGTGCTCCATGGCCCAGATGCCACGGGCTTCGTCGCGAACGTCCAGTTCCTCGTGGCGTCGAAGAAGATCGCGTTCGTTGACGCACGGTAGTGATCCATCGTGATGGAGCCCTGAGGCAGGGTGTACGCGGAGCTGTTCTTGGAGTTGTCGATGATCAGCCTGTGGGCGACCCAGTCCCCTTCGGGGTAGCTCCCCAGGTTACCGGTGGTCCACTTCGTGTCCTCCTTGTCGAAACCCTCGAGCCGGAGCGACGCACCCGTCGCGACACCGACCAAGGGAACAACCGCGGTGGCTGGAGCCGGAGCGCTCTTCGCACCGCTCTCCTGCGGAACCACGGGCTCCTCGACAGGGACGGCCTCCTCGATCACCGGTTCATCGGCGACGGGCTCCTCGGCGGGAGGTGATTCGACCGGATCGGGGTCCGGCGCGGCCTCCTCCGGCACGACGGACTCAACCGGCGCTTCCGGTTGCGGGTCGGCCGTCACCTCTACCGTCTTGGCGGTGTCCGTGTCGTTCGCGGCCTTCGGCGCTGCGTAGCCGAGTCCCGCGAATGAGACGAGCATGACCATGACGACATAGGTGGAAAACAGCCGTGCTGCGAGCGATCTACGGTGGATGCTGCGTGTCATCGTCCCTCACTCCCTCGTACTCCCGGTGGCTCTTCCTGAGAGTCTCCTCGTCGAACAAACACAAAGACCGACCCGAAAGCGACGGGCCGGTCTCACCACTGACTCCGCGCCGGATCACGCAGTGACCGAATCCTCCGGCGCCTCATAGTCTCCCGTGTCGGGCCGGAAAGCTCCCGGCCTGTTCAGTGCATGATGGGGTGCAATCTGCACCCCTACGTCGTGTTATACCCGCGCTCTAGCACGGCAGGGGGATGAACATGGTCGTCCGATGGTATGAGTGGGCCGTCAAGAGAAGGGCCGCCTTTCGGCGGCCCTTCGGCTCGAATGCGGACATATCTCATGACCTGCGACCCGCCACCCGGAGCATCGCTCCGGCTGCCATGGCGAACATCGCCGCCAGGCCGAGCAGGCCGATATCACCGCCCGTGAAGGGCAGGAACGGCTCCTTGGGAGTGGGCTTTGCGGTCGGAGTGACGGTAGGAGTGGGCTCCTCGGTGAACGGAAGTGCCGGGTTATCGACGGTCACAGTCTCGTCGGCCGAATCGTTGGCCGGGTTCTCATCATCCGGATGGCTGATGACGACTGTGTTCTCGACGAGGGTGATGCCCTCGGGCATATCGGTGTTCACGCGCACGGTGTAGACGATCGTCTGATCTCCGTCCTCGGCCGAGAGCGGGCCGGGAAGATTCCAGGTGATCTTCCCGTCGGCAACGGTGCCTCCGGCGGAATCGACGACTGTCACGTAGCGCTCGTCGAAGTCATCGACGATCGTGAAGTCGCTCGCTGAACCCTCACCCACGTTGCGGTAGGTCAGAGTGTAGGTGACCAGGTCGCCAGGGTCGGCGGCCTGAACATCGGACACCTTCTCGATTGCCAGGTCCGGAGGCTCGAACGGCAGCCCTTCCTCGGCATTGCCGAAGAGGAGGCCGGTGACGGCCGATCCGTTCCCGATCTCGAAAGTGCCTTCCGGCCCGACTGTCATGAGCCAGCCGGTCCGATCCTCTTCCATCACGAAGTAGGTGCCCGGAAGCAGGCCGCTGAAGCTGTACGCCCCGCCCTCACCAGTGGTGGTGACGGCGTACAGATCGATCGAGATGGCCAGCGACTGCAGCAGCTCGGGGAGCTGACTTTCGGTCACGCGATACAGCGAGATGGTCCAGCCTGCCATCCCGGACTCGTCCTCGTCCCAGATGCCGTCGGCATCGAGATCGTTGAACTTGTACCCGGAGGCGCTTGCGGTGTACTCGAACTCGTTGAGCGTGTCGACTCTCAAAGTCTCAGGCTCACCTTCACCCAGAACGTAGTGCCGCTCTGCGTGCACGGCATGCCATGTGACGCTGATGGTCGCGCCCACCGGAAGAACCACTTCGCCTGTGAAGGGGCCGTCACCGATCAGGGGAACGGATACCGTCTCCTCGCCGTCGAAGTACTCGGCGTAGAACTCCGTGCCCTCCGGTGCGCCTTCGTAGGTCAGGCTGAAGGTCTTGACCAGGGTCTCAGGCGGCAACTCCATGTTGCCGACGTGAACCGTGATGTCCTGCCCGGCAACCACAGCGATCTCAAGCGGCAGGTCGGTCGTCGCGACCCAACCCGCGACCGGATACTCGTCGATGACCCAGGTGCCGTCGGCGAGGTCCACGAACACGGCCTTGCCATCCGACCCTGTGGTCTCCTCGAGCACGGTCTCGCCCATCGTCGCGCTGAAGGTGAAGCCCTCGAGGACAGGCTCGCCCTCATCATGCTCACCGTTACCGTTCATGTCGTTGAACTTCAGGACCGTGAGATCTGCGGGGTCAGGCTCGATGCACTCCTGCACCACGTGCGAGAACAGGAGCCCCGGCCACTGGCCGACGCCAGCCCAGGCGGTCTCACTCTGCTCCCCGTTGCGGACCTCGGCATGCGCGGCCACGTAGACCGTGTCACCTGCCGAAGCGCCGATCGCGGACAGCGGGATCGTATAGGTATAGCTGGTTACTTCGGGGTTGTGCGTCGTCTGGTAGGGGAAGCTGCCCGGTGCGTAGCTCGCCGGCGGGTTCAGGCCCACATACAGGTGGGTCAGCCCCATCGTCCAGCCGCCTGACGTGGCGAACGTCACGTACAGGTTGTCGCCGTCATTACGTACCGAGACGGTACCCGCCTCGTAGTGCTGCCCTGCCCAGAAGATGGCGATCGTGGTCAGATCGCATCCCTCACCGACAGTGATCGGATCGGGGAAATCGTCCCTCGGACCGCCTCCGTTGCCGCGAGCAGGCGCTACCGCAGCGACGGTCACAGGGAGTACCTCGACCGAAGCGGGGACCGACTGCTTGGATGCCGACTCGACAGGCTGCGGCTTCTCGACGGGTGCCGGAACCTCAACGACCGCAGGCTCCTCGGCAGGAACCTCGATCGGTGTCACGGCCACCTCGGGAGCCGGCTCCACGATGTCCTTCTCGCGTACGTCGGGCTCGGAGCCCTTCTGTACCGAGACGACCTCGGGCGTCGGTGTCGCGGGTGTCTGTTCGGCGAACGCAGCAACGCCGGGGCTCGCGAGGCTCATTACGAGAACCAACGCGACCACCGACGATAGAACGTGATAGCCACGGCTCTTACGTGCCTTTGCCCACAACATCGCCGTTCACCTCCTTGAATACTCGGAGCCTCGTTGCTCCGTTCATCTTCTTCATCAGATAGATACCCGTACTACGCAGTTACGAACTGCTATTCTTCGTATTCTCTAAGTCCGGTGAGTGGCGCCCTTCGCCGCGTGGTCCCGGCTCGAACGCCTCGGAGTCGTCCACACACACGAAGACCGGCCCGCGTGGCAGGCCGGTCTCGCCATCGATTCACCGGAACGCACGCGAAGTGCGGCGGTACTATCGCCCCTCAGCCGGGCCGCTTCTTTCCGTTGCGAAGTCGCGGTCGGCACTCGCGCACCAGGGCGTACTCCAGGACCTCATCCATGCTCTCGACCGGGACGATCTCAAGCTCCTGGCGCACGTGGTCGGGAAGCAGGTCGAGGTCGCGGGTGTTCTCCTTGGGGATCAGCACCGTTGTCAGTCCGGCACGGTGCGCTGCGAGCAGCTTCTCTTTGAGTCCGCCGATCGGCAGGACCCGCCCGCGTAGCGTGATCTCGCCCGTCATGGCTAAGTCGCGCCGCACCGGACAGCCGATCAACGAGGACGCCATCGCAGTGGCCATGGTGATGCCGGCGCTCGGTCCGTCTTTGGGGATAGCCGCGGCAGGGACGTGGATGTGCATGTCGTGGTGTTCGGAGAACTCCTCGTCGATGCCGAGCTCGGCGGTGCGGGTCCTGATATAGGAGACGGCGGCCTGCGCGCTCTCCCGCATGACGTCACCGAGCTGACCCGTCAACGTGAGCGACCCCTTGCCCTTCATCTTCGTCGCCTCGATGAAGATGATGTCGCCGCCGACCTCGGTCCAGACCAGTCCGGTAGCCACACCGATCTCATCGCGTTCCTCGGCAAGTCCATACGAGAACTTGGGGGGGCCCAGATACTTGTGTAGCGTGCGGACCGTGACCTTCGTCTTGCCCTTTCTCCCCTCGACGACCTTGCGAGCGACCTGGCGGCAGATCATCGCGATCGTGCGCTCCAGATTCCTCACGCCCGCTTCACGCGTGTAGCGACGCACGATCTCGTGAACCGCCGCGTCATCGATCTCCAGCTTGGTGGCCGAGAGCCCGTGCTCCTGGAGTTGCTTCGTGATCAGATAGCGGTGGGCGATGTGCGTCTTCTCGTCCTCGGTATACCCCGGGAAGTGAATGACCTCCATACGATCGCGCAACGCCGGCGGGATCGGATCGAGCAGGTTCGCCGTCGTGATGAACATGGTGTTCGAAAGATCGAACGGCGCCTCGAGGTAGTGGTCCTGGAACGCGTAGTTCTGCTCGGGGTCGAGCACCTCGAGAAGGGCCGATGTCGGGTCGCCCCGGAAGTCCATGCCGACCTTGTCTATCTCGTCCATCATGAACACGGGGTTGTTCGTGCCCACCTGCGAGATCGACTGGATGATGCGCCCCGGCAGCGCCCCCACGTACGTGCGACGATGCCCGCGGATCTCCGCCTCGTCACGAACGCCGCCGAGTGACATGCGTATGAACTCCCGGCCGAGGGAACGGGCTATGGACTTGCCGATGGAGGTCTTGCCCACGCCGGGAGGGCCGACGAAGCAGAGGATCGGACCCCGCATGCGGTCGGTGAGTTTGTGGACCGCAAGGTACTCGAGGACGCGCTCCTTGACCTTCTCAAGCCCGTAGTGATCGGTATCGAGCGTGTTCTGCGCCTCGACCAGGTCGAGCTTCTCCTCCGACCCGGCATTCCAGGGCAGTCCGATGAGCCAGTCCAGGTACGTCCGGATGACGCTCGTCTCCGCGCTCGCCGGCGGCATCTTCTCAAGCCGACCAAGCTCCTTGAGAGCCTTCTCCTCGACGCCCTCCGGCATCGCGGCTTCCGCGATCTTCTCGCGGAACTCGTCCATCTCGGCCTGAACCTCGTCGTACTGCCCGAGCTCCTGCTGGATGGCCTTGAGCTGTTCGCGCAAGAAGTACTCGCGCTGCGTCTTGGTCATCTGGTCTTTGACCCGGTCCTGGATCTTCGACCCGAGCTCGAGGATCTCAAGCTCTTTGCGGAGGAACCTCTCGGCATGCATGAGGCGTTCGACCGGCTCGATCGCCTCCAGGATCTCCTGCTTCTCCTCGACCTTGAGGTTGAGGTGGAATGCCACGAAGTCGGCGAGCCGTCCGGGCTCCTGTATCGTCGACGCGGCCATGAGTACTTCTTGGGGGATGGGCTTGCCCAGATCCGATGCCTTCTCGAAATCGGAGATCAGCGCGCGCATGAGCGCCTCTGACTCGAGATCGGCCTCGGGCTGCTCTTCGATCAGCTCCACCCGGACCATGAAGTAGGGCTCGGACTGAACCCACTCCACGATACGCATCCTCTGTTGGCCCTCGACGAGCGCCTTGGCAGTGCCGTCCGGCAGCTTGAGCTCCTGCATGATCGAGGCGACGCAACCGATCTCGTAGATGTCCGCAGGGCCGGGATCCACGACTTCCGCGTGCTTCTGCGTGACGAGCGCGACCAAGTGCCCCTGGCGCATGGACTCCTCGAGGGCGTGTATCGATCGGTCGCGCCCGACAAAGAGCGGGACAACGAGGTTGGGGAACAGAATCATGTCCCTCAGAGGAATGAGAGGGAGTATCTCCGGTATGGGCTGCGTGCCACTGCGCTCCGACATCACGAAGGCGCTTCCTTTCGTCGAGGACGTGCGATAATCATTCTGCCCGATTCGCCGACGCGATACACGCGTCGTATCCTGCGCAGCAGCGCCGGCGGCACGACCTGGAGAACGAACATGCCCTACTCCCGTGGCGGCTCTGTGCCGCTCACGCGCTTCATCCTGACGGTGCTCGCCATCGCGGTCTTCGCCGCCCCGGGCGTCTCCGCCGCTCCCGCTCCCCCGACCGGCGCGACGACATCGGGGGTCCCTCCTGTGAGGCTCGACAAGGGGACCATCTCCGTCCCCGTGGACGGCGCCTTCTCGATGATGGTCGATGTGCATCTCGACGAGACACCATCCTACCTGGAGTCTCGTCTACAGATTCGACTTCCGTCGGGCCGACTCCTGTTCCAGAAGACCGAGGTGCGAAGCTCGCTGGCTACGGGCACGGTTTCCATTGAGTACCGGCGGGAACTCGCGGACCTCGATCTCGAACCGGGTGCGTACCCTATCGAGCTGCGTGTCAGGGCCAGGACCGATGCCGTGCACGAATGGGTCATCACGGACCGCCTGCTGGTGCACGATCCGGACGCGAAGGTCCCCCTGGTCGTGGTCGCTCACGTCGACGCGGCGCCTTCAACCGATGCGACCGGGAGATTCGTGCTCGACCCGGGTCGCTCCATACGAGCCCGTGACGACCTCAGGACTCTGTGCGCCTTCGTGATCGCCGAACCGCGCGCGCGCCTGTCCGTCGCGATACCGCCGTACCTTCTCGAGGAGTGGCTCCGTGCCAGCCAGGGCTACGAACTCGCCGAACCCGATGGCGTCAAGAACGTCCCCTCCTCCGACCCCGTGGCCCGGGAGTGTCTTTCCGCGCTCAGTCTCCTCAAGCAGGCTGTAGCCACCGGACGCCTTGAGCTTCTGAACGTGCCGTTCTCGGCCCCGGATCTGGGCGCACTTGAGGCCGTCGATCGGCTTGCCGACCTTGAACCCCAGTTCAGCCGGGGGCTCTCCGCGTACCTCGCCGCAGCGGAAACGTCCCCTTCGGCGGGGACCGCACTGCCCGGAAACTGCCTCTCAGACGCGACCTGGCCCCTTCTCGCGGCCCGCGGGATAGAGTACGCGTTCGCCGGCCAATCGAGCTTCGCCTCAACCGAGACCACTCCCGCCAGCGGCGTGTACGCGTTGTCCGAGATGGCACCGTATCCCCGCGCCATCGTGACCGACGATGCGTCCTCCGCGTCGCTCGCGTCATCCGATGACACGGCGGTCGTCGATGCGGTGTTCGCGCGATCCGCTTCCGAGGAGGCGACGGTCCCCGTTGCCCTGAGTGTCGAACTGGGACCCGGCAGACAGGCATCGGCGGAAGCAGTGGTCGACACGCTGAGCCGACTGCTCGATGCAGCGTGGATGAGCATGGTGACGCCGAAAGAGGCTGCCCGCGTCCAGGTCTCGAAGGTGGCGAGCTTCGCGCCCGTCTGCGAGCAGGCCCCCGGGGCCCCGGCGGGGTACTGGACAGAAGTCGCGCAGGCCAGGGCATACGCGTTCGCGTTCCTCACTGCTGTCGGAGTGAACGACCCGGAAGCGCGGACCGCCGAGGACGCATCGCTGCTCGCACAGAGCCGCTCGTGGGCCGGGCCCGACCTCAACTGGGGATCAGCCGATCGCGGGCGCGCCTTCGCCGCCGCAGCGATGCGGGACTCCTCGGCGGTCCTCGACACCATCGAGATCGGCGCACTGGATGTGACGCTCTCATCGGCCAGTGGCGAGGTGCCGGTTTCGATCACGAACGGCTCGGACAAGAACCTCATGCTCACGCTCAAAGCCAAGGCCGACGGCATGCGCGTCACCCGCGAATCCCAGGACATCCGGGTGCGACCGCAGGAGAACCCTGCGTCGGTGCCCGTCGACCTCCAGTCCGCGCTATCGGGTACCCTCGAGGTCGAGCTGTGGGCCGACGGACTCCTGCTCGACACCGCGCGTGTGAGGGTGCGCGCTTCGTATCTCGACCGCCTCGCGATCGTGGGGGGCGTAGCTGTTGTATTGGCGGGCATGTTGCTCTTCATTCGACACCGCATACGCAGTGCCGATGCTGCTGGTAGTATTGAGAGTCGTACGTGAGCCGTTCGCGCGGCCCGACCGAAGCCGGTATCGATGAAGAAACTCCTTGGGATCGCGATCACAGTACTTCTGATCGCAACGTTCATAAACGATGTGGGCCGCTACGCGACCACGCGCTACAACCTGAGCGTCATTGCGACAGAGGCCGCGCAGGTGGGCTCTCAGCGGCACAAGACCCGTGACGAGAACGCCGTGGCTGCGGCGGCGTACGCCCGGACGCAGGGTGCGACCGTGTACCTGTTCGACCAGGACACCAATCAGGTCCGTGTCTGGGCGGAGATGCCTGTGACGGGTACGTGGTTCCTCGGCCCGTTCGAGGCGTACCAGGCGGGTCAGCCGCTGGCGACGCCGTTCAAGATCCAACTGCAGAGCAAGGCCATACTAGACTGAGGACCACATGAGAACAGTCGTGCTCGACACAAACGTGCTGCTCGCTGACCCCGGCTCCGTCCTGGGCTTCAACGACGGTGAGGTGATCATCCCCGAGACCGTTCTGGGCGAGCTCGACAAGCTCAAGACCTCCCGGGTCGATCCGGACCTTCGATTCCGGGGGCGCGAGGTAAGCCGCCTGCTCTTCGACCTGTCTGAGCAGGGTAGCCTCGTCGACGGCGTGGATCTGCCCGACGGCGGTCGGCTCCGTGTCGTCCCGTTCGAAAGCGACGCCGATCTCCCCGACGGACTCTCCGCCCGCAACGCCGACGACCGCATTCTCGCGGTCGCGTTCCAGGTCAGCCATGACAGCCATGACAGCGGTGACAGCGGTGACAGCGGTGACAGCGTCACCATGATCACAAACGACCTGAACATGCTGCTCAAAGCGCAGTCGTTGGGGATCGCGGTCGAGCGGTATGGGGACGGCGTCGAGGGTGGTTTCGCCAAGCGCTACATCATCCGGCCGTTCCAGCGGTACAGGGTGCCCCTCGGCATCCTCGCGGTCTCACTCGCGGTCTTCGCCGCTGTCCTGCTCGTCGCCGTGTACGGCTCCCGCATCACGACCACCGGCAAGGGCGCCGTCCCCGAGGAGTTCCAACAACTGCTCACTCCGGAGTTGCGCGGACTCCTCGAGGACTTCCAGGCACTCGAACGCGACCCGAACGATGCGCAACCGTTGCTCGATGTCGCGAACTACTACTACGAGCTGCGGGAGCAGAGCGGCGACCCCCGCTACTCCAGACAGGCCATCGCGTACTACAACCGCTACCTCAAGATCCAGCCGGAAGACCTCAACGCGAGGACGGACCTTGCGATCGAGCTCTACTTGAGCGGCCAGACCGACCAGGCGATCCAGGAGGTCAACAGGGCCCTCGAACGAGAGCCGAACCACATCAACGCGAATTTCAACCTCGGGATCTTCTACTGGAAGGGCCGCAGGGAGTTCCAGGCGGCCGACGCGCAGTTCACCAAGGTCATCGAGCTGACCGCGGGGTCGACCAGCCAGGCGGAGCACTCCGTCCAGCAGCAGGCTCTCAGCGCCCGCACGCAGATGCGGACCGAGGCCGACGCGGCCGGCGCACCGCTCTCGATACCGGAGACAGAGGGAGTGACGTTCTAGCGCTATGGAGAAGATCGATATCGCGATAATAGGAGCAGGCCCCGCCGGTCTGACCGCGGCACTGTACGCATCCAGGGCGCGCGCCAGGACCGTCGTGTTCGAGCAGGGCATACCCGGGGGCCAGATCGTCACGACGGACTGGGTGGAGAACTACCCCGGATTTCCCAAGGGCATCTCGGGCCAGGAGCTCGGTGATCTGATGCTTGCCCAGGCCGAGGAGTTCGGTGCCGTAATCAAGCCCTTCAGCCCGATAGTCAGCATCGAGGCGTCTGACCTGGATTTCCTCATCACCACCTCGGAAGAAGAGCAGTACCTCGCGCACGCCGTGATCATCGCGACAGGCGCGGTCCCCAAGAAGCTCGGCGTTCCCGGGGAAGCCGAGTACACGGGTCGCGGCGTTTCGTGGTGCGCGACGTGTGACGGGGCGCTGTTCCGGGACAAGGTGGTCGCGGTCGTCGGTGGTGGTGATGCCGCCATCGAAGAAGCGCTGTTCCTCACGAAGTTCGCCTCCAGGGTGCATGTGATCCACCGCCGTGACGAGCTCCGTGCCACGAAGTGCATCCAGGAGAAGTGCTTCGCGAACGAGAAGATCGAGATGGAGTGGAGCCGGGGCGTCAAAGAGGTCCTGGGCGAGAACGGCAGAGTCACGGGCGTCGAGCTGCTCTCGACCAAGGGCGAGCCCGACAAGCACCTGCCGCTCGACGGCGTCTTCATCTTCGTCGGCGTGGACCCGGTCAACTGGGTGGCTCGCGACCTTGTGGACCTGAGCGAGAACGGGTACATCAAGATAGACCACGACGGTCGCACCTCGTGGCCGGGTATCTTTGCTGCGGGCGATGTGACCGATTCGGAGCTCAAGCAGGTCATCACGGCTGCGGCGAAGGGCGCATCCGCTGCGTTCGAGGCGATGCGCTACATTGACGAGAGAATCTGCACCATCTGATTGCGCCATCATGGCGAAGGGAGACCAGGGGTTATGGGAGACTTGCTGCAAGTGACCGATGCCGCGTTCGAGACCGATGTCATCGGTAGTGACAAGCCCGTCGTGCTCGACTTCTGGGCACCGTGGTGCGGCCCGTGTCGCATGATGGAGCCGGTGCTCAAGGAGATTGCCGAGGAGTATGGCGACAAGATCACGGTGGCCAAGCTCAACGTCGACGAGAATCCGGGCACAGCCACGAAGTTCGATATCCTATCGATTCCCACGCTCCTCGTGTTCGCCAACGGCGAGGTGGCCAAGAAGCTCGTCGGCGCGATGCCCAAGAAGCGCCTGCTCGACGAGCTGTCGACCTGGATCGGCTAGACCGGACCCGAGTGCGACGGACCTGGACCGCTGCGTTCACGCGCGCCCACCCCTCACAAACGGAGGCACCAGATGTGTGAAAAGGGACTCAACACCGACCAGATGCGACTGATGGTCGCCCAGGTCGACGATTCGCTCGGCATGGCCCAGCAGTGGCTCGAGCAGATCCACCACCTCGCCGACCACGCGGGCCTGCACGACGGGAGCGTCACGGTCGCCCAGGCGAGCGTCCTGCTCGGTGAAGCCCGCGCAAAGATCGCGAGCGCCATCGACGCATTCGCGACCGCACCCGAGTCCGGCGTCACGGTCGAGCGCCTCTAGAAGGAACCGCCCGGAGCACCCGCACGCCCGCACCCTTGTTCGGATGGGGCGGGCGTGTTACGTTTCTCCCATTCGTATTACCTGCCGAGGAGAACCATGGGCGTGCTCACCCGATTCAGCGTGGCGATCGATGACGAGCTCCTTTCGCGCTTCGACGATCTCGTGGCCCGAAGGGGCCTGGGCGTCAACCGGTCCGAGGCCGTTCGCGACCTCGTGCGGGACGCTCTGGTCGAGGCCGAGTGGGAGGAGTCCGACGAGCTGACGGTCGGCACCGTGACGATGGTCTTCGATCACCACGCGAGCGATCTCGCCGAGAAGCTCGATGCCCTTCAGCACGCGCATCACGACAAGATCGTCTCATCGATGCACGTGCACCTCGACGCGCACAACTGCCTCGAGGTGATAGTGGTCAGAGGGGCCGCAGGAGCCGTGAGCGGCATCGCCGACGCACTCCTCGGCACCAAAGGGGTCAAGCACGGGAAGCTCGTCATGAGCACGACCGGGCAGCACCTCTAGGCCCGGGCGACTACGCGATGCACATCCCCGACGGCATGCTGAGCCCCGCGACCCTGGCAGCGACCGGCGCGAGCAGCGCGGGCTTCATCGCGTACGCCGTGGCCTGGTCTCGCAAACACCTCGACGAGCAGCGTATCGTACTCATGGCCGTGATGGCCGCGCTCGTCTTCGCTCTCCAGATGCTCAACTTCCCCGTTGCGGGCGGCACGTCCGGTCACTTCGCCGGCGGTGCGGCGGCGGCGATCGTGCTCGGCCCCTGGGCGGCGGTCATCGTGCTGACCACGGTGCTCTTCGTGCAGGCCGTCATGTTCGCCGACGGCGGCATCCTCGCTCTCGGAGCCAACGTCCTCAACATCGGGGTACTCGCGCCGTTCCTCGGCTATGCGGTGTGGCGGCTCATAGGAATGCTCGGGAACGGCCGTGGCGTACGTTCGGCCGCGTCGTTTGCCGCAGCGTTGGTCGCGTCCATCGGGGCCGCCGTGGCCGCTGCGATCGAGATATGGCTCTCCGGCGCCGCGGCGTTCGTGCCGGTAGTGGGAGCCATGGCGTTCTGGCACGCCTTGATCGGAGTGGGCGAAGGGCTCATCACGGCCGGGCTGATCGCCTACATCACCTCGACGCGCCCGGATCTCCTCGAGCGCACGGCATCATCGGAGCGCAGCTCGATCAGGGGCGTCGCCATCACGCTGGGCGCCGTCGCACTCGGCGCGGTCTCTCTGTCCTGGCTCGCCTCGGCCAATCCCGATGGACTGGAGTTCGTCTACTTCGAGCGCGGCATCGGTGCGCCCTTCGAAGCGGCCGAGCCGCTCCGCAGTATCCTGGCCGGCTACTCGGTGGCCGGACTACCCAACCAGGAGCTTGGCAGCGTCATCGCCGGGCTTGTCGGGCTCGTGGTGAGCGGCGTCATGCTCTACCTGGTGCTTCTCACACTCCGACGCCGACGCGGAAACCAGGAGAAGTAGCGCCGTGACTGAGGATCGTGCCATCACAGGACATCCCGCCGGGGAGGACAGCCACCCGGTCGAGCTCCACGAGCACGCGCACGAGCACGATGACGGCGTCCTGCACGAGCACGCTCACCACCACTCGACGCCGTCGCACGCACATGCACACGGGCTCGGCTTCGACCAGCTCTCACGACGCATCTCCCCCGTCCACGACCTGGACCCGCGAGCCAAGATCGCCGCGGGGCTCGCGCTCGTGTTCGCCATCGTACTCAGCGGACCCCTTCGGCCCGCCGAGGCGATCGCCGCGTTCGCTCTGCTCATGGCGATCACGTTCGTCGCCGACCTGCCGCTCGGCACGATGCTCGCGCGCAGCGCTATCGTCATCCCGCTCGCAGGGACGATCGCTCTGTTCGCTCCCCTGGCCCGCTCCGGCGGATCGTGGAATGCCGTCGCCGTCGGCGAGGCGTACCGCACCGGCTGGATCGTAGCCTGGGCCATACTCAGCAAGGCCTGGTTCTCGGCATACATCGCGCTGCTCGTCTCGGCGAGCACGACCCCACCACGCCTCTTCCAGGGCCTCCATGCCCTCCGGACACCGGCGATCTTCATCACGATGCTCACGTTCCTGTACCGCTACGCGGCGGTGCTCGGCGATCAGCTGCGCTCGCTTCGCCTGGCCCTGGCGAGCCGCGGCTTCAACACGCGGGGACGACGGCTTGTCTCGCTCTACGGCAACCTGGCGGGCAACCTGTTCGTGCGCGCCTACGAGCGCGGCGAGCGCGTGTACGCCGCGATGCTCGCCCGCGGCTTCACCGGCATCCTGCCCCAGACTGAACAGCTCGCGATGACCCGTGCCGACGGCCTCGCGATCGCACTCGCGCTGCTCAGCGCCACCGCGATCGCCCTGTACTGACATACCTGCCGAGGAGAGCCATGGACGACACAGCGAGCCCGATGGTCCTTGAGATCGATGACCTGGGCTACGTCTATCCGGACGGCACACAGGCCCTCACCGGGCTGTCCATGCGCGTGCGCCGCGGGGAGCGCATCGCCCTGCTCGGCCCGAACGGCGCGGGCAAGTCCACGCTCATCCTCCATCTCAACGGGATCCTGATGGCCGCAGCGGGTACCGTGCGTGTGGCGGGCACCCCGATCACCAGACACACCGTGCGCGAGGTACGCGCGAAGGTCGGGCTCGTCTTCCAGGACCCCGACGACCAGCTGTTCATGACCTCGGTACACGATGACGTCGCGTTCGGACCGCTCAACGCGGGGCTCACGCGTTCCGAAGCCGACCACCGCGTGCACGAAGCGCTGCACGCCGTCGGGCTCGCCGACGTCGCGACGAAGCCGGGGCAGCATCTCTCCTTCGGCCAGAAGAAGCGGGTGGCCCTGGCCACCGTCCTCTCGATGTCCCCCGACATCCTTGTGCTCGATGAGCCGACCTCCAACCTCGACCCCCGCGCCAAGCGCCACATGCTGGAGCTGCTCGACTCCATGGATGCGACCATGATCGTCGCCACCCACGACATGGAACTCGCCTGGCGCCTGTGCTCGCGCGCGGTGATCATTGATGCCGGCCGCCTGGTCGCCGACGGTCCGGTCACCGAGATCCTCCGCGACGGCCCGCTGCTCGAAGCTCACGGGCTGGAGCTTCCGGCCTCAGTGCGGGCCCGGGGAGCGACGCCGCAGGACTGACGGCCTGATACAATCTGACGACGTGAAGAAATCCCCCGACATCAAGGGCACGCTGCACAAAGCCGGCGACTCGGCTCCGGTCTACTTCGAGTGCCCCCATTGCGGCTTCCTGACAGCGAATCCGCGCTTCGGGGACAGCACGATCGAGTGTCCCGTATGCAAGCATCCCGGCGACGGGCGCCGTACGTTCCCGCCCGACCGCCTGCGCCGTCTCGACGGCCGCATCCGCAGCTACCACGGCGATGGGGAAGACGAGATCGTGGTCATTCTCGCCGAGACGTTCCTCGAGTCGATACTCGAGGACATCATCGACCGCATTCTGACGGCCCGCGGTGCGGACGTCACAGTCCGCGAGGTCGTTCTCGACGGCCAGCGGGCGATCGGCGCGCGTGTGGGCCGGCTGTTCCCGCACCTGACCGGCGAGGAGTTCGAGGAGGCCGCGGCCGAACTCGGGTTTCGCGACTTCCCGCACCGCTGGCGCAAGCTGCGCGCAGCCCGAAATGCGTTCATCCACGACTCACCGTTCCGGGGCCCGCAGGAGTCATTGACCGCTGAGGATGCCGCCACCGCCATGCTCCTGCTCGACCAGGCGTACAAGCTCTTCGTCTCCCTGAACAACCGGTTCGTCGCGCAGGCGGCACCAGACAAGCCGTTCTGCGAGCGACCATAGCGTGCGGCCCCACCGATGAGAGCGCTCTCAGTCCACATCACAGGCATCGTCCAGGGCGTCGGATTCCGCCCGTTCGTCTACAACCTCGCCGTGGAGCTGGGACTTACGGGCTGGGTCCTGAACTCCTCGGACGGTGTGTTCTGCGTGGTCCAGGGTGAGACACCGGCCCTCGACGCGTTCGTGCGGGACGTGCGCGAGAAGGCGCCGCCGATGGCGGCCGTCGAGAGTGTCAGCGTCGAAGAAGTGGAGCCCGAGTCGTTTGACGGCTTCGGGATACGCGAGTCGACCTCCGTCGCGGGCGCGATGACCCTGGTCTCCCCCGATGTGGCCACGTGCGATGCGTGTGCGGCCGAGATGCGCACCCCGGGCGACAGACGCTACCGGTATCCGTTCATCAACTGCACGAACTGCGGTCCGCGCTTCACGATCATCGCGGACATCCCGTACGACCGGCCCATGACCACGATGCGGGACTTCCCCATGTGTTCGGAGTGCGGGGCGGAGTACCGCGACCCGGCCGATCGCCGCTTCCACGCCCAGCCGGACGCGTGTTTCGTGTGTGGCCCGCGCCTGTACCTCAACGCCCCCGGATCGCAGCCGGAGTGGCTCTGGGCGCCCGACCGGGAACAGGTGCCGCGACCGCATCGCGCCCGCGACGTCGAGCGCGCCCGGTCCGACGAGATCATCAGCGCGGCAACAGACATCCTGCGGGCAGGCAAGATCCTCGCGCTCAAAGGTCTCGGGGGATTCCATGTCGCGTGCGATGCGAGCAACGAGGCCGCGGTGCGCCGCCTTCGCGAGCGCAAGAACCGGTGGGGCAAGCCGCTCGCGATCATGCTGCCCGACGTCGCGACCGTGCGGCACTACTGTGATGTCGATGCCGCCGAAGAGGTCCTCCTGAGTGGCACCGCGCGCCCCATCGTACTGCTGCGGCGGCTCGCGAGTCCCAACGCGGATGCCCCGGGGCTCGCGCCTTCCCTGGCCGGGGACCTCCCGGAGGTCGGCGTCATGCTCCCGTACACGCCGCTGCACCATCTGCTCCTCGGCGAGGTCGGAGCTCCGCTCGTGATGACGTCAGGCAATCTGTCCGAGGAACCGATCGCCACCGGCAACACCGAGGCCCTGGAGAGACTCGGGCGCATCGCCGACGCGTTCCTCCTGCACGACAGGGACATCTACTCGCGCTACGACGACAGCGTGACGCGCGTGGTGGCCGGCATCGTCGAACCGGTACGCAGGGCGCGTGGCTATGCCCCCTACCCCCTCCGCATGCCCCTCGAGCACGGTGAGGACCTGCTTGCGGTCGGGCCCGAACAGAAGAACACCTTCACGCTCGCCACCGGCGCCTACGCCTTCGTCTCACAGCATATCGGCGACATGGAGAACGCCGAGACACTCGCACATTTCGAGGAGACCATCGAGCTGTACAAGCGCATGTTCCGGATCGAGCCGCAGCTGGTCGCCCACGACCTGCATCCCGAGTATCTTTCCACCAAGTTCGCGATGGGTCTCGACCTGCCCAAGATCGGCGTCCAGCACCATCACGCGCACATTGCGAGCGTGACGGCGGAGTGCGGGCACGGAGACCCCGTCATCGGCATCGCGTTCGACGGCACCGGATATGGCAGCGACGGCAAGATCTGGGGCGGTGAGGTCCTGCTCGCCGACTGGACCGGCTTCGAGCGCCTCGCACACCTGTCCTACGTGCCGATGCCGGGCGGCGCTGCGGCGATCAGACGACCCGCCCGCATGGCCGTGGGTGCGCTCTCGGCACTGAAGTTGCTCGAACATCCTGGGGCCGTGGCGTTGCGCTCGCGGCTTAGCGATGGCGAGGAGCGGCTCTTGCTGCAGATGGCCGACCGAAACGTGAACTCCCCGCTCACCTCGAGCATGGGGCGGCTGTTCGACGCCGTTGCCGCGATCGTCGGGGTGCGCGACGACGCCGCCTACGAAGGCGAGGCCGCCATTGAACTCGAAGCGGCGGCCGATCGCAGCGAACGCGGATCCTACGACTTCGCCCTGGCCGCACCTGAGCCCGGCGGCCCGCTCCTGATCGACCAGCGTCCGGTTCTGCTCGGGGTTCTGGACGATGTTGAGGCTGGAATACCCCCAGGGGTAATCTCGATGCGCTTCCATCAGGCGGTCGTGCGCGGTATAGTCAAGGTTGTGTCTGCGCTGGCGGAACGCACGGACACGCGATCTGTCGCGCTGGCAGGAGGCGTGTTCATGAACCGCATCGTCTTCGCCGGAGCCGTCGAGGAACTGACCCGTGCGGGGTTCCGCCCGCTCACCCATGCGAAGCTGCCGCTCAATGATGGGGCCGTGTCCTTTGGCCAGGCCACTATTGCGCGAGCTCGAAGGCATACTGTATAGCCGAGGTACGGGGCAACGACGCCCCGCACGAAGGAGGTACGAAACACACATGTGTCTCGCAATCCCGGCCCAGGTACGCACCATCGGCGAGAACAACATGGCCGAGGTGGACATCTTGGGCGTCTCTCGCCACGTGAGTCTCGACCTTGTCCCCGAGGCCAAGATCGACGACTTCGTGCTCGTCCACGCAGGATTCGCGATCCAGATCGTCGATCAGGACTATGCGGAGGAGACCCTTCAGATCCTCAAGGAGATCAGCCTTGTCGACATGGAGGCCGAGCTGGCCGGCTCCGGAGAGGGCTAGCATGGACCTTCGAGGGTTCCGTGACCCGGTCATCGCCCGGACGCTGATCGATGCCATCCAGTCCGTCGCAACCACTCCGGTCAAGTTCATGGAGGTCTGCGGGACGCACACCGTCTCGATCGCCAAGCATGGACTTCGCGACGTCATGCCCGACAACATCACACTGCTCTCGGGTCCCGGTTGTCCGGTCTGCGTCACCAGCAACGCCGACATCGACACCGCGATCGAGTTCGCGCGCCAGCCCGGAGTCATCGTCACGACATTCGGCGACATGATGAAGGTCCCCGGCAGCTACTCCTCGATGTCTCGCGAGAAGGGCGACGGGCGCGACATCCGTATCGTCTACTCCCCGCTCGACGCACTCGACATCGCGGAGAAGAACCCCGAGAGCCAGGTCGTGTTCATCGGTGTCGGATTCGAGACGACCGCACCGGTGATCGCAGCCGCCATCGACCAGGCGGCGCGCCGCGGTATCGAGAACTTCAGTGTCTTCTCGGCACACAAGACCGTCCCCGAAGCGCTTCGCGCCCTCGTGAACGACCCCGACGTCGCCGTGGGCGGGTTCATCCTGCCCGGTCACGTCTCCACCATCATCGGCATGGAGCCGTACCGCTTCCTTGCCGAGGAGTACGGGATCCCGAGTGTCGTGACCGGATTCGAGCCGGTCGACATCCTGCAGGGTATCTACATGCTGGCCAAGCAGGTCGCCGACGGGCGCGCGGACATCGAGGTCGCCTACACCAGAGTCGTCCCCCCCGGCGGCAACCCTGCGGCGATCGCGAAGATCGTGGAGGTCTTCGAGCCGGTGGATGCTGAGTGGCGTGGCATCGGCGTGATACCCGGGACCGGGCTCGCGATCCGCGAGCAGTTCGCCCGCTATGATGCGCTCAAGCGCGTGCCGGTCACACCTCCGGAGCCCAAAGAGGTCAAGGGCTGCCAGTGCGGCGAGGTCCTGCGCGGCGTGACGCTGCCGTTCGACTGCAAGCTCTTCGGCAACGCTTGCACGCCGGAACACGCGGTCGGACCGTGCATGGTCTCCTCGGAAGGCAGCTGCGCCGCATACTACCGCTACACCGACTACGGCAAGTGACCGTAGGAGTCATCGCCGACTGCTCCCGCACCACGAATCAACCAGGAGGCCCTATGCGCCAGGATCGAATCCTGCTTGCCCACGGCAGTGGCGGCACGATGATGCGCGAACTGATCGAAGACGTGTTCATCCATGACTTCGATGACGACGTGCTCTCGCGCATGGACGACGCGGCCGTGCTCGACGTGCCTCCGGGGCGCATCTCGATGTCCACCGACACCTACGTCGTCAGCCCGCTGTTCTTCCCGGGCGCTGACATCGGCCGCCTCGCGGTCTGTGGCACCGTGAACGATATCGCGACGGCCGGCGCCACGCCGCTGTACCTGTCGGTCGGCTTCATTCTCGAGGAGGGTTTCTCGGTCGAGGACCTTCGCAAGATCCTCGTCTCGATGCGCGATGCCGCCGCCGAGGCGGGCGTCCGAATCGTCACCGGCGACACCAAGGTAGTCGAAAAGGGCCATGGCGACGGCTGCTACATCAATACTGCCGGGATCGGCGTGGTCCGTGACGACCTCGACCTCTCCGGCTCCCACTGCAAGGCCGGCGACAAGGTCCTGATCTCGGGGACGCTCGGGGACCACGGAATCGCGGTCATCTCAAAGCGCGAGGGTCTTCAGTTCTCCACCGACATCCTCTCCGACGCCGCCCCGCTCAACCGCTTGATCTCAGATGTCCTTGACGCGGCCCCCGACACTCGCTGCTTCCGTGACCCCACGCGCGGCGGCCTGGCCTCCACGCTCAACGAGTTGGCGAGCGCCTCGAAAGTCTCCATCACCGTCGTCGAGGATGACGTTCCGGTGCGCGACCAGGTTCGCGGTGCGTCAGAGATGCTCGGCTATGACGTGTTCCAGGTGGCCAACGAGGGCAAGATGGTGGCGATCGTCCCGGCCGACCAGGCGGATGCCGCACTGGCCGCGATGAAGGGCGCCCCGTACGGCGGCGATGCGGCGATCATCGGCGAGCTCGCGGAGGCGCCGGCCGGCAAGGTGTACGTTCGTACCTCGTTCGGATCGACCCGGATCATGGACATGCTCGTAGGAGAGCAGCTCCCACGTATCTGCTAGCGCTCTGAGCGGGCGAAACCGGCACAGACGACGTCTCCGCGCCTCCCCCGGGCGGGGGCGTCTTGCGCTAGACTCGTCGCTATGCCTGAATCACCGTCACCCGCCTACGACAGAAGAGCCGAGCTCATCGGCCTGGCGCGCATAGCAGCGGCGGGTCTCGTCTGGGGCACCATCCCTCTCGTTCTCCGCGCGGCCGATGGGGCCTCGGTCGTCAAGGTCTTCTACCGCGTCTTCGTCGCCGGCCTCGCCATGCTTGTGTTCATGTCGGTCACCGGCCGCTTGCCCGAGATCGCACGGCTGTCCCGACGCAAGATCATCCAGGTAGCCGGTCAGGGCGCATTGCTGACGCTCAACTGGTTCCTCTTCCTCACAGCCCTCGACCTCACCAATGTCGCCACCGCCGAACTCCTGGGATACACAGGCCCCGTCTTCGTCGCGGCCCTGGCTCCGTTCGTGACCGGGGAGAGCTTCGAGCGAAAGATCCTCCTACCGCTCGGGCTGTCCCTCGGAGGCATCCTCGTGATCCTGGCTCCTCAGGGGCTGCACCTGGGGAGCGGTCGCGAGCTGACCGGCGCCGTGCTCGCGTTCTGCTCGGCTCTCACGTACTCAGCCTTGCTGCTGCGCTCGAAGAAGATCCTCAAGGGCATCTCCGGGAGCGCCCTCATGCTCATCGAGTACACGGTCGCGAGCGTCCTCCTCGCGCCGTTCGTCTTCGCGGCATACTCCCGTGGGGACGGACCCTCCGGCGCCGGGTCCTACTCGGCACTGATCGCGCTCGGACTGGTGCACACGGCGTTCGCGGGTCTCCTGTTCCTCGGAGGTCTGCGCCGCGTGCGCACGGACCATGCCGCGATCCTCACGTACACCGAACCCGTCTCCGCCGTCGTCTTCGCCGCCGCACTGCTGGGCGAGCCTCTCACGGCCGCCACGATAGCCGGAGGCGCCATGGTCGTCGCCGGCGGGCTTGTCGTCGCGCGGATCGGAGGTCGCCCCTCGGTTCCCGTGCCGCTCGAGGCTGCGGGAACCGAAGAGATACCGTCGGCGGGGGGAGTACCGGGGGGCGCGTAGCCGCGGGTACGGCCCGGGGGGCATATACTCGTAGAACCGCACTCGGGTGATGACGAGACACGAGGCCGAGGAGAGCCCATGAACGCCATGCAACGGCTGATCGACGCGAATGCTGTAGCCCGCCTCGTGAAGCGGGACCCCCAGCTGTTCAGCGATGACGTGGACCTGCGTCAGCCCATCACGCAACGCCTTGGATGGACAGACCTCGCCGAGAAGGCCGCCGGAAGACTGCCGCTGGTCTGCAACCTCGCCGGCGTGCTTGCCGGAGAAGGGGCACGCGACATCGTTCTCCTCGGCATGGGCGGTTCTTCTCTCGCGGCTCTGGTGATGAAGGCGATCCTCGATCATCCCGCCGACGCCCCCCGGCTCCACATCCTGGACACGACCCGACCCGCAGCCGTCAGTGAGCTGCTGGACACCCTGGTGCGCGAGCACACCTTCTTCCTGGTCTCGAGCAAGTCCGGTACGACCGTAGAGCCGTTGTCGCTGTACGCCATCTTCCGGCAGTGGATGGAAGAGACCATGGAGCGTCCGGCCGCCGGGCGCCACTTCATCGCGATAACCGATCCCGCTTCGGCCCTCGAGAAGATGAGGCAGAAGGAGGTCATGCGCGTCGCTCTCACCGCTCCGGCGAACGTGGGCGGCCGGTTCTCGGCGCTCACGATCTTCGGACTGGCCCCGCTGACGCTTTCGGGCGTCGACCTGACGCAGGTCATCGACGAGGCCCGGACGATGGAGCGTGCCTGCCAGCAGTCCACACCGGAGAACCCCGGGGCAGCGCTCGCCGCCTGGATCGCCGACGCGCACGCGGGTGGCAGGGACAAGCTTACGCTGGTCACTTCGAAGCGCTGGCTGCCGTTCGGGCTGTGGGTCGAACAGCTGGTGGCAGAGTCGACGGGCAAGCATGGCACGGGCGTCGTGCCGATCATCGAACACCTGCCGACCAGACCCACCGGGTTCGGCGATGACCGTGCGGTCGTGGTAATGCGGGAGCCGGGCGACACCGATCTCGCGGTGTTCGCTTCGGGAGCCCGCGCCGAGGGTCACCCCGTCGTCGAGTGGACGGTCGACAGCCCGTCAGCGATCGGCGCCGAGTTCGTACGGTGGGAGTACGCGGTGGGGCTTCTGGGCGTGCTGCTCGCCATCAATCCCTTCGATGAGCCGGATGTCGGGGCCGCCAAGAAGATGACCTCACAGGTCCTCGACGGCACAACGACCGTGCCCGCGGCCGTCGCCGACATCGACGGGGTGTGGGTCACGTACGCCGGCGGACTCGCCGGCACCGCCGCCCCCCGGGACCTCCTCGCTTCGCTCGCACCGCTGGGTGCTGCACGAAGGACCGGCGACTACCTTGCCACGCTCGCCTACATCTCCGATGACGAGACGACGATCGGACTCCTGCGGGGAGCGCTCAAGGCGGTCTCTTCGGCGAACGGGATCGCGACCTGCCTGGAAACCGGCCCACGGTACCTGCACTCGACCGGACAGCTGCACAAGGGCGGACCGGACAGCGGCCTCTTTCTCGTCATCACGGCGAGGGACAGGGCCGATCTGGCCGTTCCCGGCTCTCCGTTCACGCTCGCGCGGCTCTACCGCGCACAAGCGGAGGGAGATCTGTGCGCTCTCGCCGAACGCGGTCGGCGGGTCATGCGACTCGATCTGCCGGGAGACGATCCGGCCGCGGTGCAGAAAATCGCCGAAGCACTCGTGGAGGCGCTGGGCTAGACCCGGCCGGGCGCTCTCTCCACACACCTATCCCCGGAAAAGGCGATAGACGCCGCCGGGACGTGCGACGTCTATCGGTATGGTCCCCGGTTCGACCCCTGGGACGTAGGGGCCGAACCGGGATATCAAACAGCTCCTGGGGGCAGGAGCTATTTGCCTTCTGCAAGGGCTACTTGCCCTTGTCCGAGCTCCCGAACATGCCACCGACCTTGTCCAGACCCAGATCGCGCTCGTGGCGCTCGTGAGCGGTACCGTGGATCCGCATCCAGATCGCGTCGACGTTCTTGGGAAGCTGACCATCGAGCTTGCTCACGATGATGATCGTGGCAAGCGCGATCGGGAACGTGAACAGGACCGGGAACGTGAGCGACGCGAGGAAGCCGATCGTCCCCTGGTCAGCGGCGAACGCCGGGACCTTGAGCTGCTGGAAGATGTTCATGAAGATGATGCCGATCGAGGACGCGAGACCGACGACCATACCGGTGATCGCTCCACGCTCGGTCGTACCCTTCCACCAGATGCCGGTCAGCAGCATCGGCACGAAGCACGATGCACCGACTGCGAACGCCCACGTCACCATCATCGCGATGAGCGCAGGATATGCGTTCTGCAGGCCGTAGTAGGGAATGGCCCAACCGACGACCCATGCGAGCGATGCGAAGAAGATGACCGAGGCCTTGCCGACGAAGACGCGCTGCGCCTCGGAGGCCTTGGGGTTGATGTACTTCTCGTAGACGTCGTGACCGACGGCCGACGCGGCGGCGATCAGCAGGCCGCCGATCGTCGAGAACATCGCTGCGAACGCACCGGCGGCGACGATACCCATCAGCCACTCGCCACCGAGGATCTGACCGATAGCCGGCATGACTGCATCGGACTTCACAAGAAAGCCGTCGACATACGCCGCAGTCGCAGGTGCCGTACCATCAGCGAACGCCTCCAAGATCCTGGTGCGTCCGGCGAGGCCGGCAATCGGCGCAAGGATGTAGAACGTGCCGATGAACACGAGCACCCAGAACGTGGAGCGGCGTGCCGCCTTGCCCGAGGGGTTCGTGTAATAGCGGTTCAGGATATGCGGCAGACCCGCAGTACCAAGAACCAGCGCAAGAACCATGGAGAACTGATCGAACGTGTTGTACCGGTGACCGGGCTCGCTGAAGAGCATGTCACGGGTCTCGTGCAGCTTGTTCTTCTGCGCGAGGAGCACGTCGACCTTGACGGTCTCATCGCCGGCCGCCACAGCTTCCTCGACCTTGGCGAACGCGTCGGCGCTCATGGTCGCCTGAGCGTTCTCGATCGGGGCCTTGCCGCTCTTGGCATCGACCTTCACGAGGTCCGCGACGGTCATCGTCTTGGTCGCCACAAGCTTGCCATCGCTGACCTCGGCGAGCGTCGCCGGGTAGCTGAAGCCCTGGCCGAACGCGAACACGACGACGAGGAACATGGCGAACCACAGCCACCAGAACTGAAAGATCTGGTTGAGCGTGGTGCCTTTCATGCCACCCATCGCAACGTAGAACATCATGATGAGGGCGACTACGGTGACACCCGAAAGATAGATCGGGTCGACGCCGAGGAACAGGCCGGTCGTAGCGTCGGCCGGGAAGAACCCTGTGCCGACGAGGATCTTCCATGTGGTACCGGCGCCGTACATCTGAGGCGCCATGTAGAAGACCGAGACCAGCAGGACCGCGACGACCGTCACAAGACGGATGCGGTCCGTGCCGAACCGACCGAACGCGAAGTCGGCCACCGTGTACTCACCGAAACGGCGCAGAGCCGAAGCGATGAAGAGCACGACGACCATGAAGCCTCCGGCGAAGCCGGCCGCGTACCACACACCGTCGAGACCGGATGCGTAGACCGCGCCCGCAACTCCCAGGAACGATGCGGCAGACAGGTAGTCACCCGAGATCGCCGAAGCGTTCGCGAACGAGCCGACCTTGCGTCCGGCCAGATAGAAGTCGGCCGTCGTGCGCGTGAAGCGACGCGAGAAGATCGAGAGGCCGATGGTGAAGGCAACGAGGAGTACGACGAGGCCGATGGCTATGGTATTCACAGGGCGCCACCCGCCTTGGCTTTGGCCTCGATCTCGTCAGCCATGTGCATCAGCTGTTCATCGAGAGCATCGGCCTGCTTGGAGTACGCCCAGGCCATACCCCACAGGAAGAAGTAGTAGAGCAACGAGACAACCAGGTAGTTGAGGGTGAATCCACCCCAGATCGGATAGGCGTACCACGTCTCCCACCACACAGACGACGCCGGAATGAACAGCGTCACTGCGAAGAAGATGGCACCGTACGTGAAGCTGAGCTTGCGCTGGGCCCGGAAGACCATGTCGACGCTCTCGATGGTGTCGACGTGATCGCCATGGCGGACCTCGGTCGCGCTCACCGCATTCGCTGCGGCGTCAGCAGAAGCTGACATCCCCTTGCACCTCCCTTACGAATCCCACCGGAGTTCCAACCCCGGTTCGGGCACGGGGAGCCTCCCCGTACCCGGTACCTAATCGGACTTGACGACGAACACGGGGACATGAGACCCCTTGACAACGGTCTCGGCCACTGAGCCGAGAGCTATGCGCTTGAGACCGGTGCGCCCTGTGTCACCGCACACGATGATATCGGCGCCCCACTCCTGAGCAGTCGCGACGATCCGCTTGGCGACGCCGCCCTTGACCACTTCGACCTCACACTCGACGCCGTTGCGATCACACATGGTCTTCGCGATGACGAGACCCTTGACCGACGGATGGACGCCTTCGAAGACGTCGTCGTCCATGACCTCCTCGGGGTACTCCAGCGCCTCATAGCCGGTGTCGACGAAGATCGCCTTGAGCTGCGCGCCGAACGTCTTCGCCAGGATGACCGCGTACTCGGTCGCTGCGGTCGACGGCTCAGAGCCGTCGGTCGGAACGAGGATCTTGCTGATGTCGTGGCACACCTCACCTACTTCAGACAGCTTGACGTCCTCAGCCGCACCCTTGATACAGACCTTCATGCGTTTCACCTCCTCTGAGGGGACAGTCGTGTCCCCGACTACAGAATCACGCGTGTAGAACGTATCGCTACCGGCAGGCACTCGATACCGAGCGGCGGCGTGCGGATGGGTGGCTTCGGCGGGCGGCCACAAAGCAGCCGCAAACGGCTGCGAGCGGCATGCCGATGAACGGCGTTCACCGTTCGCGGACAGCATTCGCCCGTTCGCGGGCGCCTTACCACCTGTGGCGTCAGGGCCTACCGGCCGCTCTCGGCGCCATCGGTCGCCGCGAGCGGCACGATGCGGGCGAACGGTAGCCCGCCGGAGATCTCGACGAGCGCCACCGTAGCTCCTTCAGGGCCGCGCGGCATCGACGCAGAGCCCGGGTTCACGAGCAGATACGCGCCCATTCTGCGCACCCGGGGCCTGTGCGTATGTCCGACGACGACCAGAGAGGTGTCGGGTGGAAGCGGCGCGGCACGGAGGCGCTCCGGCTCGTGAATGACGAGGCACCGCAGATCTGCGAGCACCAGCGACTCTTGATCCCGCAGCTCTATCCCGAGAACCGCCGGATCCATGTTGCCCCGTACCACGGTGAGCGGCGCGATCGCCTCGAGGGCGAGGAGCACACCGTGCGACCCGACATCGCCCGCGTGCACGATGTGATCGACACCTGCGTCTGTGAACACGGAGATGACTCGCTCATCGAGCGTGCCATGGGTGTCCGACAGAACACCAACGAGGAACGGCGTTGCGGGCACGACGGGGTCCTCCACTCGAACCGACTAGAGGCCGAGTGCCTTCTTGAGCACCGGCACGCGCCTGCGAGACACCGGCACCTGGGTTCCTTCGCCATCGTTGAGCGTGAGCAGAAGCGTGCCGCCGTACATGGGCACGATCTCCTTCACCTGGGTGAGGTTCACAAGGTAACGGCGGTGCACCCTGAAGAAGCCGCTCGGTTCCAGCTTCTTCTCGAGCTGAGCGAGCGAAATCGTCGAGAGGTACCGCTCACCCGCCGTGTGCAGATACGAGTAATCGTCCTTGGCCATGATGTAGTAGATGTCCTCGACCTGCAGGAGGAGCTTCTTGCCGGCCTTCTCCACCGGGATGCGCTCGATGCGTGCGCCGGTCGCCTCGGCAGGTGATAGACGCGCGATCGCCTGACGCAGCCGCTCGAGATCGACCGGCTTGACCAGGTAGTCGGTCGCCGCGACCTCGAACGCCTTGACCGCATGCTCGCTGTGCGCCGTGATGAACACGATCGCCGGCTGGCGGTCGAGTTCGGCAAGCGCTTCGGCGAGCTGGACGCCCGAAAGGCCCGGCATATCGATATCGAGGAAGACGACGTCGTAGGGGATCGCCCGGATGAGCTGCAGCGCCTCTGTCGCGTTGCTCGCCTCACCGACGACCTCAACACCACCGGCCTCCTCGAGCAGAAACCTCAGCTCGGAGCGCGCCGGTGCTTCGTCATCGACAACCAGCGCCTTAAGCGTCATGGTCGCCTCCCGTGTTCTCCTCGGCCCGTGCGATGGTGAGCCGGACCTCGGTCCCTTTGCCTGGTGTGCTGCGCACTTCGACGCCCGACCCGGGACCGAAATGCCCCCCTAGTCTATCGTTTACGTTGGAAAGCGCGATACCCATTCCCGTTCCAATACCGGGCTCGAGCACGTCGGGAAGCCGCGCAGGCGGGATTCCGACACCATCGTCGGTCACGCTCACGACCAAGCGCGCTCCTTCGCGCCAGGCCTTGAGCTCTATGCGGAGCGGCCCCTCGGCGCCCATCGCATGCTGAATGCAGTTCTCGACGACCGGCTGGATGACGAACGGCGGGACAAGCGTTCCGTGTGCCTGAGGCGAGACATCCTCGAAGAACTGGATGCGGTCCCCGAAGCGGGCCTTCTCGAACCGGAGGTAGGTGACGACGTACTCGATCTCACGCGTCAGGGGCACGAGATCGACGTTCTCCTCAAGCGTGCGGCGATAGAACCAGGCGAACTCCCGAAGCAGCTCCCGCGCCTGGGGCGGATCGGTACGGATCAGCGAAGCGATCGTATTGATGGTGTTGAAGAGGAAGTGCGGGTTGATCTGCGCCTGAAGCGCCTTGAGCTCCATGCGGTAGGCGAGTTCCGTCTGACGGTCGAGCTCGGAGAGCTCCAGCTGCGTCGAGAGCAGCTTCGCCAGACCCTCTGCCAGGGCTATCTGCGTCTCGTTGAGAAGCCGCGGAGTCGTGTAGTAGAACTTGAGGGTCCCGCACGGGGTCCCGCGCACCTCGAGCGGAACGACGATCGCCGCGCGCAGCAGACACTTGCGGTCGGGACAGCCGATCTCGTCGCGGGTCGCCAGGATCCGGTGCTCGTTGTCAACGAGCGCTTCGCGCGTGGCGCGCGTGAGGATGGGACCGCCCACCTCATGGTGGTCCTCACCAAGACCGGCGAAGCCGAGGATGCGTTCGGTGTCGGTGATGGCGACAGCAGCAGCATCGCTGTGATAGAGCGCGATCTTGCAGACCTCCTGCGCACTGCCAGCGGTGAGTCCTTTGCGGAAGTACGCGAGCGATTGGTCGGCGATCTCGAGCATCAGGTGCGACTGCAGCGCCTTGAGATGGTCCGGTCGCATGATGAAGCGCATGATGACGCTTCCGAGCGCCGCCAGCGCGAGCCCGACTATCGAGCTGATGAGCAGCCAACGATGCTCGTTCGCCGCGATGAGCCCCCACGCGGCTATGACGGCCAAGACCGTGACCGCGAACAGAAGCAGACTGTCGATGATAATCGTACGTCTCGGCGTCATGCCGCCTCCGTGGCGCTTGGGACCTATACGTCGCCCGCCAGAAACAGTAGTCGCCCCGGAAGCTCCCGCAATCCGCCCCTTGAGTACAGCGCCCGGGAGGGGGCGTTGTCCTCTTGCGTGCACAGGCTGATCGTGCCCGCACCCCGGTCCGCCATGGACACGAGCGCGTCGGCCAGAAGCAGAGCACCGACGCCTCGCCCCCTGTCCCTCGGATCGACCGCCAAACGCCCGAGCGTCCCGCTCCCGCGTTCAACCGTGCAGGTAGTATATCCGATAAGGCGCGGCGTTCCGGAAGTCAGGTCCTCGGCTAGCGCAAGTCGCTCGGTCACCATGGCGCCCGCGATCCTCCTAGACTCATATGCCCAGAACGGATCGAAGCAGCGCTCATCGATCTCGCACAGCGCCAGCAGGTCGTTCGGGCTCGCGCTACGCAGCCTCACGCCCGGCACCGGAGACGCGGCGGCGTGTACAGCATGACGCGCATCGATCCTGAGCGCGATGATGCTCTGGTGCACCCTCATGCCCCCGCGCTCGTACGGCCCCGCGATATCCCGGGGCACGAGCGGGCTCAGCAGTCGTCCGTAACCATGGACCCGGGCAAGGGCCGCGAGTTCGCCGAGAAGGGCGCCGACGTCACGGTCTCCGGCCCACAGCGCCCGGATCGCGAGCATATCGAGGTGGTCGCGCCAACGCTCGACGACGGCCGCGCGTCCGCCCGACGCGACCTGCACCCGCCAGGGAGCTGCCGCGTGGAACGCCTCGAAGGCCGGCGCATCGCGAAAGAGGTGCGCTGCCCGGGCAGCTGGCCACAGCGCACCGCACTCCGCAGGTGTGGCCGGCCTGAGCATGCCCATGCTACATGACCCCCGTTTCGTTCAAGGCGAGCAGTACCGAAGCGCCGGCCAGCAACGCTGCGAAGCCGATCCTCACCGACCGCTCGCCGGTCGCAAAGGTGAGTCGCGCCCCGAGCAGGGCCCCGGGAATGACGCCCGCAGCGAGCGCCAGGGCGAGCCGTGCGTCGACGTGACCGAGCGCCCAGTGCGCCGCAGAGCCGGGAACGGCAAGCACGGCAACCGCGACCAGGCCGGTCCCGATGGCCTGCTTGATTCCCAGACCAAACCAGCGCTGGAGCACCGGGACGATGACGAACCCACCTCCGAGGCCGAGGAACCCCGAGTACACCCCGGCCAGCACGCCAAGAGCGACGACACCCGCGAAACGGTGCCGGCTCTCCCGTGCGATGAGCGCGGGGCGCGGGCCCCGAAACGCCGAGATCGCGGTGTCGAGCGCGATGAACCCGATGAGCACGGCCGTGATGAGCAGCACGAGCGTTCCGCCGACCGTGTGAGCGAGCCACGCGCCTCCGACGGTGCCCGGCACGCCGGCGAACCCGACGGTCAGACCCATCCGCAGATCCACCAGGCCGCGTCTGGCGTAAGAAACGGCGCCGGCAACCGCGGTCGGAACGATCACCGGCAGCGGAGTGCCCACTGCAATCAGCTCCGGGTAGCCGAGCAGCAGGCGGATAGCGGGGGTGGTGACCATGCCGCCTCCGACGCCGAACGCTCCCGACAGAACGCCCGCAACGAACCCGACGACGGCCTGGGTCACGGGGTTGGACACCGAGGTCAGTCGCCCGGAGTCACCGGAAAGCGACCGGTGATCGCCGTACGATCGAGTCTGCGCTCGCCGGTCAGGAGCGGCTTTAGCGCGACATCATCCCATATGCGATCCATCAACAGGGGCCAACGCCGCTGGAAGTCGAAGTAGTTCTGGCAGTTCAACAGCGCGTACTCGGAGGCGTCCTTGAGCGCGCTCCTGGCTATCCGAAGGTACTGGCCGCCTTCGCGGGTGGTTAGACCCCGCAGTACGGATGTCGTCATGGCGCGCCAGGTCACGGACGAACCGAGAAACGCGCCGGGATACGGCAGCAACGACTCCGGCGTGACCTGTCGAAGGTCGACCTGCGACTTGGCGAACTCCAGCTTGCGGTGCTCGTAGATGAACCGGTAGACGTCCTGCCGGAACTGAAGCGCTTCGCTGGGAAGCCTGGGGGGCTTGTGCACGACGGACCATTCGCCGTCGAGAAAGACATCTCCTCCGTGAAGCCGGGCGTTGATGACGTAGTCGACGTCCTCGCCCCGCATCACCCACGGATCGAACGAGACGTTGCAGTACATGTCCCGATGCAGCACGAGGCACCCGCCGAACGCGATCGGGCTGAGCTTGATCCGTGGTGGGGCATCCACGAGAGCGAGTGCGTCGTTGTACGCATCGGCCTGTCGCCAGAACATGTCCGCGAGCCTGGGCTCGTCATGACGCTGATGCTTGCCGTCCTCGTCGACATAGTAGCCCGATTTGGCGAGGACGGGACGTCCGGACACGATCGAGCCGACGCCTTCGATCGCCCGCTCCAGGAATCGGGGGTCGTTGATTATCTGATCGTCGTCGACGAACAGGGCGGTCTCGCAGCCGAGAATCGCGGCCGCCATCAAGCCGACATTGCGGACCGCCCCGTATCCGACGAGAGAGACCCCGTGGATCATATCGGCGAACTCGATCTGCTCGAGACGGCGGTGTAGCGAACCCAGCTCGGCGGGACCGAACACGAGAGCGTCGATCGCCGGGAAATCGCTCAGGATCGTCCTGACGCGGTCCTCCGCCTGGTGCTCGACTCCGGGATCTGTCGCGGCGACGATGAACACGACCTTCCCCAGTCCCTCCACTCCCTCAAGCGAACGCAGGAGATCGGGAAGCGTCCCGTCCGAATCCACAGGGGTGGGGTGGTCGTAGACGGTGAGCGGGTTGTCGGTGACCCGGCCGCGGCGGCGGGTCCAGAATGTCGGTACGATCACGCATGGCGTCACGTGGGTGCTTCTCTCGCGTCGGTGTCCTTGTTCGGGCCGTTTCGGCCCCCGCGGGAAATGATACCGCGCTTGCGCGCCGCCCGTCTGCCCGCCCGCGCGAACCTCCGAACCCGCGCTAGGTGCCGGCGGCCTCGCCCGCTACGGACTCGGGCGTCACCAGGCACCTATCGAGAGCGTCCCGCAGCACTTCGTAGGGTCGGGAGCCGATGAGCAGTTCGTTGCAGATCACGGCCGCCGGAGTGGCATCGATGCCGAGGTTCAACGCCACGTGGCGGAACTGGTGTAGACGCTCAGCGTATGCGTCGTCATCCCATGCGGCGGTGACGTCGACCGCCGAGATACCGTGTTCCAGCGCGACCGGAATCAGAACCTCCCGGGAACCGATATCGAGGCCCCGACCGAAATGCGCGTCGAAGATCGCCCGGTGCATCGCGACATGCTCGTCGTGCCCCCGGTCACGGGCCACCTCCGCGAGCGTCAGGGCGAGATGTGTCTTAGGCAGGAACGGCGGCAGCACGAACGGGATGCCCTCATGCTGCGCGATGCGCAGGAGATGCTCGTGGACCTTCTCGGAAGCGCCTGTGACCTCCAACTCACTCTGTGCGATGCCCTCATCGGGCATCTCCGGCCTCAACTCGAACGGCACGAGGATCATCTCGAAATCGCGCTCCGTGGCAAGGCGGTCGAGCCTGGACTGGTCCACGTAGCAGAACGGACAGGTGTAGTCGAAGAACACCATCACCCGCGGTGCTGCCGACTCCCCCGCAGGGCCGGAAGCCGATTCACTGCTCTCCCGCATCGACCTCTCCTTTTCGTCCGCCGATATTGAGGCTTCGCCCACACTGAGGGCACCCGCCGCCGCGTGAAGTCTCACTCAGTATCGTGTACCCCGAACGCGTGATCACGCTCGCGCCGCAGCGGGGGCACGCGGTATTCCCTGCATCGGGAGCGTCGGTGTTGCCGAGATACACGAAGCCCAGCCCGGCCTCCCGCCCCAGCTCGCGCGCCGCATGCAGTGTCTCAAGCGGCGTCGGAGCCAGGTCGCTGAAGTCGAGATACGGGAAGAACCGGGTGATATGCCACGGGGTGTCGGGTCCGAGGTCTCCGGCGATCCACTCGGCCATCTCCCGCAGCTCCTCGGGAGAATCATTGACCGTGGGCACCACGTTGGTCACGACCTCGACGTGCATCCCCCACTCCCGGGCCGCACGAATGGCCGCCTGCTTCACCTGCTCGACCGCCCGCACTCCGCACAGCCGATGGTACGTCTCGTCGCGAGAGCCCTTGAGGTCCACACGCCACACGTCGATCAGCGGCCCGAGCATGTCCAGGCCTGCAGGCGTGACATAGCCATTCGTCACCATCACGGTGAACAGCCCCTGTGCGCGGCACTCACGCGCGACATCGCACACGTACTCGGTCCATATCACAGGCTCGTTATACGTGAACGCCACGCCCGGGCACCCATTGCGCCGCGCGAGATCGACCACGGCGACGGGAGCCAACGCCTGCAGTCTCGCGCTGTCGTCCGGCCCGGCGCGGCTTATCTGCCAGTTCTGGCAGTGCCCGCAGTGCATCGAGCAGCCGACGCTGCCGATCGAAAAGACCGTGCTTCCGGGCGCGTAGTGGAACACGGGCTTCTTCTCGATGGGGTCCACCGCCGCCGAGGAGACGAGCCCGTAGGTAGACGCGACCAGCACCCCGGCCCGGTTGCGACGAACACCGCAGACGCCCGAATGTCCCTCGACGATGCGACAGGCGTTGGGGCAGAGGTGACACCGGACCGCGTCACCCTCACGCACCCACAGCAGCGCGGTGTGCACGACCGCGCCCTCCTCCGCTACCCGGCGGACAGTCTCACCTGATCGCGGCCGCTACGCTTCGCCTGATACAGTGCGCGATCGGCCGCCTCCAAGAGGTGTACCCAGTCGGCACTATCGCGATCGACGGTAGCCACGCCGATCGAGACGGTGACCCGGACGCTGCACCCGTCCGGGAGCTCAACAGGCGCTCCGGCTATCGTCTCACGCAGCTTCTCCGCGACCGCGAAGGCGGCCGTCTTGCCGGTCGACGGAAGGATGATGGCGAACTCGTCGCCTCCGTATCGGGCAGCGATATCCGTCTCTCGGAGTCCGCCGCGGATGAGTGAGGCGACCTCCCGAAGCACAGAATCTCCCACGACATGCCCGTGCTTGTCGTTGACCGGCTTGAACCCGTCAACGTCGAGCATCATCAACGACAGCGGGTTGCCGTAGCGCGCGGTGCGCGCCGCCTCGGCCGTCAGTCGTTCGTCGAACGTACGTCGGTTGGGCAGACCCGTCAGCGCGTCGGTGCTGGCAGAATGATGCAGCTCCTCGGCGATCCGGGCCATCTCGACCTTCTGCTGGGGGAAGCACAGCTCCCATGAACTGTTGCCGGCGAGCACCGCCTCCGCGTGTTCGACGCAGGTAGGATACCCGCATGCGCCGCAGTCGAACGCGTCGGCCCTCGATGCGAATCCGCCCACTGCGAGCTCGGCGTCGATCTCCTCGGCGGAAGGACACCGGCGAAACACGGGCGCCGCGTCGAAGGAGCGTATCAGGTCTACCGCGGGGAGGTACGACAGTATGTCGCGGCTGCGCACGTTCGGGCTGGGCGACACCTCGAGCTCCGCGGCGACGATGTTGCGTTTCGCGAACACCGAGAGCCCGGGGCGCACCGCAGGGCCGTCGATGCAGCCTTCGCAGTTGAGCATGTCGACCACCGAGGGGCCGGCCTCCCCCTCGACGAGGGCCGCGAGGAGTCGGTCGAGCGGACGCAGACCCCGCACCTTGATGATGGCCGGATCGGTTGCCCCCATGCCACTGACCGTGCTGCGGGGGAAGCCGTCGGTGAGCGAGAGTTCTTTGACCGGAGCAGGCCGACGCTGGCCGGCCGGGATGCCGATGAACGGCGTGCGCGGCATGCGGTCCTGCGCGAGTAGTTCGAGCTCGTTGAAGTCGATCGCGGCATCGACCACTCCCGCGAACTGTGGGTCGAATATCTCGTCCTTTCGTGCGTAACACGGTGAGACGTACACGATGGCGACATCGCCCGGATAGACCGCGCGAACGAGACGCGCCTGGGCGATGTAGGGCGGAACGACAGGCGTCAACGCCGAAACGAGCTGGGGGTAGAACAGGCGGATCCAGTCGACGACGACCGGGCACGTCGACCTCAACTGAACCGATTCGACAGACTGCGCGTACAGGCGCTCGTACTCCAGTGCCACGAGTTCCTCGCCAAGAAGCGTGCTTTCCACCGCATAGAAGCCCATGGACTCCAGAAGGCGCTCCACCTCATCGGCGGTGCGCGGATGGAGCGCCGCCACGTACTCGGTCGCCAACACTGCGATAACCGTGCAGCCGGATGCGAGCAGAGCCGAGACCGCCGCCGTGTCGTCGCGCACCGTGTGCCCGCAGTTGCCGCATTCGGACACGCACAGGCCGCACTTCACGCAACGCTCCTGGATGACCTCCGAGCGTCGGCCGACGACGCGGATCGCCTTCGCAGGGCAGTACCGAACACAGCCCCAGCATTCCCGGCACGTCGACTTGTCCGACCCGATCAGGAACTCCTCGGGAATCATGGGCACGGCCAAATCGGCTACCCGTACGCGATCACTCTGTTGACCGAACCGACCCGCCATCACAGCCCCCGAACGCGACCTCACCGCCCACGCAACAGCCCCGCCACACCCGTCCGTTCCAACGCTGCGGCAAGCGGCAAGCCCAGTCCATACACCACGACTGCCTCGCTGATACCGACCGCCACGACCCCGAACGCATACATCGCGAGCCAGCTACCCTCGATACTGCCGCCGAAGAACGGGATCTCGTAGAGCCCGAGACCCGCCAGCATCAGCGGAAGATACGCGGGGATTATCAGCGCGTTCGCGACGACGGGACCGATCAGGGCGATCCTGCGGTTCTCCCGCCAACGCCAGGTCCATACCGCGGCAAGAAGCGTCGCCAGCGAGCCGAAGATCACGTCGAGCAGGGCCAGGGGCCCGACCTGGAACGAATTGTAGGCGTTGGCCACGATCGTCCCGATCGTAAGCCCGGGAATCGCCGCCGGAGTGAACAGTGCAAGCACGGTCATGGCTTCGCTGACCCTGAACTGAACGAGTCCCCAGCCGAGCTGGTTGGGCAGTTGCAGCACGAGAAGCGTGAGCGCCCCGTACAGCGCTGCTATGACCCCGGCCTGGGCTATGTAAGTGGTGCGTCGCATACACGCCCTTTCCCATGACGCTCGTGTGGGGGGATTCTAGCAGACGTGCGACTCAGGCAGGCAACTGGGGGCCCTGATTCGGGCGATCGACGAGGAGACCGGTCGTGCCCGCGAGTGCGCGCCGATCCATCGCTTCGAGAAACGCGTCCACGACCTCCGGATCGAACTGCGTTCCAACGCCTTCCATGAGTTGCGACTTCACCTCGGCATAACTCAACCTGCGCTTGAGCGCCCGCTCCGAGGTCAGAGCGTCGAACGAGTCCGCCACGGCGAGGATGCGGGCGAGCAGCGGGATGTCCGGACCGGACAGGCCCATCGGATACCCGCCGCCGTCGAACCGCTCGTGGTGATGCATGATGACCGGAGCGATCGCGTTGAGGAACTCGACCTGTTCGACGATCCCCTCACCGATCTGCAGCCTCCGTCTGGATCCCGCATCGTCGTCTCCCGACTTGGACGGCCGGAGCAGGATCTCTTCCGAGATACCCGCCCTGCCCACATCGTGCAGAAGGCCGGCGAAGCGCAGCAACTCGACGTCCTCGACTCCGAGACCCATCTCCTCCCCGATGGCCATCGCGTAGTCCATGACACGGTCAGAGTGGTCGCGCGCCGAGTGCCCGGTCGCATCCAAGGTGGCGGACAGCGCCATGATGGTCCGTGCGAGATCGTCGCGCATGCGCTGGACGAGTCCGGCTCGTTCGAGTGCGAGCGCGGTGTATCCCGCAAGCCCGTCGAGCAGGCGGCGATCGCCGGCCGCGAACAGGCCTTCCCCTTTGCCCCCCAGGAACGCGTAGCCCACCACGCTGTCGCGAACCATGAGCTCGGATGTCATCACGAGCCAATCACCGTCGTCCTCGGCATCCTCGGCATCAAGCACCTCACCGAGATGGGTCACCATGCGCCGGGTGCGGAGTGGGAACTCGAGGATGTCACGTCCGGCCGCCTCGCTGAGCACCGCATCGATCCCGGCCGCCGAAGCATCGCCGTGGAGCACGACCGTCGCGTGATCCCGGCCCCACCCGGTCAGCACGAAACCTGCGACCTCGAAGTCGAACGACTTCTCCATGACGCTCGCGGCCAGTTCGAGTACTTCGTCGATGTCAGCCGCTACTCCAAGCGTGGATGCCATGCCCCCGAGCTCGGCGTGCTCATACGCTCGACGGTCCCGCTCGCGATCGCCCCGCGCCCTCTCGAGCGCAGCAGCGGCCATCCGACCGTAGCGCTCGAGGAACTGCAGGTCGTCCGAGCCGGCGTGTCGGCGGGCGCTGCCGTCCAGCAGCAACACGCCCACGATCCGTCCCGCTGTGAAGAGGGGAACGGCGATCCTGGCGCGCCCCCTCTCGGGCCAGGGGGCCACCTCGGCCACCCCTGAGGACGCGACACGACCCACGATGCCCTCGCCCATCCGAACGATAGGATCTGCCGCGAGCGCCTCGCATTCACCACATGTCACATGCAGCTCGAGAAGGTCGGTGCCTCTGCGCAGCAGGAAGAGGACACCGGAATCCGCATCGGCCAGGGGCAACGCGCGCTCGACCACCGCGGCAAGCACGGCTTCGCCCATGCCGCGACTGTCCGCGAAGAACGCTGCTGCTCGCGCGTACGCGTCGAGCTCGGCCGTTCGCCCCGCATCGATCCGGTGCGACAGCGTGCGCTCCATGAGCGACATGGCGGCCGTACGGACGAGGCGTACGAGCGCCTCGACCTCACGCTTGGTCATGATGGGTATCTCTCGAATGGCGAGTCGGGCCTGCGGCTCGGAGACGCCCTTACCCAGCAGCTTCTCGAACAACCGCTTCCTGTCTCGCGTCGACGCCACGAACCCGCCGACGAGGACGGTCGCATGGAACTCATCGTTCACCACGACAGGCGTGACATAGCAGGGGAGACCCGCACGACATGCGGTCTGGATGACGGTCCGGTCGGACACCGGAGGCCTCTCGTCGAAGCACGTGGCGGGCCCGAGGCCGGCGACTCCGGTCGCAAGTTCGCAGTAGGAACAGTGATTCGCGAAGTGGATCACAGACTCCGCTGAGACGTCCATGACCGCGACCGCGAGTCCGGTCGCCTCGAACAGCGACTCGGTGGTCTCGCGCCAGCCGGGTCCCGCGAACGCATCGATGAGGACATCCCTGTGTGCAGCCACGTATGGCTCCCGTGATAGGTGGAGCGTACAGAGGGTGCATCGGCATCAGAAGACGACCGCTTGAGCGGCGCGACGTAGGCGGCCCGGTCGGCCGGAACGGTCAGAGCCGGCCCCTCGGCAGGGTGATGGTGAAGACCGACCCCAGACCGGCGGTGCTGCGCACCTCGATGCTCCCCCCTGCCCCCTCGACGATGCTCTTCGCGATTGGCAGTCCCAGTCCGAAGCCGGCCTGCTTCGAGCGCGAAACGTCAGAGCGGTAGAAGCGGTCGAACACGTTGACGATGTCCTCCTGCGGAATGCCGATCCCTGTGTCCTCGACCTCGATGACGACCGTGCCTCGCTTGCGCCGCGTGGACACCCTCACCCGACCCCCATCGGGCGTGTACTTCGCCGCGTTGTCGACCAGGATCGAGAGCGCATCTTCGACCCTGTCCGAATCGCCGACCATGATGAGCTGTCCTTCATCGGGGCCCTGGAATTCGATTCCCTTCGCTATGTAGCGCGTCGCAGCATGGGCGAGAACCTCACGCGAGCGCGCATTGAGGTCGAAGCGCTCGCTCTTGTACACGATGCCCCGCTCGTCCCGCACGAGCGCCAGCAGGTCGCCGCAGAGTCGAGCCATCCGCCTTGACTCCCGATCGATCGCACTGATCGCCTCACTGCGCACATCAGGATCGTCGGCTCCCCACGCGCGCAGGATGTTCGCGTATCCGCGAATGCCCGCAACCGGGGTGGCGAGTTCGTGGCTCGCGTCTGCGATGAAGCGTGTCTGCGACTCGGACCGGCGTCTCAGGCGATCGATGAGTGCGTTGAGCGAGCGGGCGAGGTCGCCGATCTCGTGCTGTCCTTCGGCCGGAAGTCGAACGTCCAATCGGCCGGCGTCGATCGCATCGGCCGCCTTGCGAAGATCATCGACGAGCTTGAGTACCCAGCTCATCGAGGTCTGCATCATGATGACCATGATGAACATCGCCGAGATGGCAAGCGTGAACATGGGCGGCCGAATCGCGTCGATCACCTGTTCCTCGCGTTCGGGGAAGTACGTCACGTCGAGGACGCCTTTGGAGGAGTCGGGCATCATGAACGGAACGTGCACCACGAGTACGCCGAGACGAGCAGGCCCCACCAGCCCCCGCAGGGCCCCGGTGTCGTTCACGGTCGACTCCACCGTTCTGCCGGTCCTCAACGCCTGCTCGCGCCCCGCGGCGGCCGGCCCTTCGAGAAGAGCACGTTCGGCCGAGAACCACACCGGGCGCAGGTCCTCGCCGTACAGTGCCACTTCGCCTTCGGTCACCGCGCCTGCACCGAAGACGTCGTTCAGCTGCTGGATGAACGCACGCTGCGCCAGACGCGCGCGCTCCGAGTCCCGCCCGGCGCCGGAAACGGAACGGGCGGCCACCGTCGCCTCGTTCTTGACGACCTGGGCGGAAGAGGCCGAGAGCCGGATGGTCGAATCGTGCGCGACGACGGACATGCCGTCGGAGACGACCACGTAGGTGGTGAGGGCCATTCCGCCCACCACCAACGCGGAGAACAGCACGGCGACGAGCAACAACCAGGTCCTGAGCGAGGAACGCATCTAGCCCCTTGCGAAGAAGTACCCGACACCGCGGATGGTCTGGATGACCGTGTTGTTCTTGTCGCCGATCTTGCTGCGCAGATGGCAGACGAAGACCTCGATGACGTTGCTGTCGGTCGAATGCTGCCCGCCCCATACGGCCTTGAGTATCTCATCTCGCGAAATGACTCGGCCCGCATTCGTCACAAGATAGCTCAACAGATCGAACTCCTTGGCGGTCAGGTCGATCACATCACCATTGACCACGGCTCTGCGCGAGTTGGGGTCGACCTCCACGCCGGACGCACTCGTCGCCGCAGCGGGCTTGTCCTGCTCGGACCTCTTGAGCAGCGCCCTCACCCGGGACAGAAGCTCGGGGATCTCGAACGGCTTGCGCAGGTAGTCGTCTGCGCCTGCATCGAATCCCGTGACCACATCCTGCGTCTCGGCACGGGCGGTCAACATGAGGATCGGGAACGTGCAGCCGGACTGCCTGAGCCGTCGGGCGACCTCAAGGCCGTCCACCTCAGGGAGCATCAGATCCAGGATCAGAAGCTCGGGCTCGGACTCGGCCACCGCATCGAGCCCGGCGGCCCCGTCAGCCACTTTGCGAACATCGTACCCAGCGTGCGCGAGCTCGAGTTCGACGAACCTCGCGATGGTCGCGTCGTCCTCGACGATCAGGATACTCCCGTTACTCATGCGCCCTCCGTCTCCGCACCGATATGTGTAGTCTAACGCCGTTGACGGCGGCGTGTCAGGGCAGGAGCTTTTCGGCGATCTGTACGGCGTTGAGCGCGGCCCCTTTGCGGAGCTGGTCGGCCACGACCCACATCGACAGCCCGTTCTCCACGGTCGGATCGACTCGGAGGCGACCGACATACGTGTCGTCGGTACCTTCGAGCATCGCCGGCATGGGGTAGACCGCGTGCGAGGGGTCGTCCATCAGCGTGATTCCCGGCGCCGAACGGAGCGCCTCTCGAGCGGCATCGAGCGCTAGCGGTCCGGACAGCTCGACGTTGACGGCCTCGCTGTGGCAGCGCAGAACGGGGACGCGCACACAGGTCGCACTCACGGCGAGATCGGGAGCATGCATGATCTTCTTGGTCTCCACGACCATCTTGTGTTCCTCTTTGGTCGAGCCATCTTCAAGGAACACGTCGATGTGAGGGATGCAGTTGAACGCGATCCTGTGGGCGAACTGCTCCACGGTGAGCGCGTCACCCGAGAGGAACTCGCCCGTCTGGGCGTACAGCTCGTCCATGGCAGCCTGTCCGGCACCGCTCGCGGCCTGGTAGCTCGAGACCACGACGCGCCGGATCGGCATCAGCGCGTGCAGTGGGCTGAGCGCGACGACCATCTGGATCGTCGAGCAGTTCGGGTTCGCGATGACGCCCGAGTGCCACATGACATCGGCGCCGTTGACCTCCGGCACCACGAGCGGCACGTCATCGTCCATCCTGAACGCCGAGGAGTTGTCGATCATGACCGCGCCCGCATCCACGACCGCCTGACGCATCTCCCTGGAGATGGACGCCCCGGCGCTGAACAGTGCGATGTCGACACCCGCGAAGCTGGCCGGAGTCATCTCGGTGACCGTGAGTTCGCCGCCGGCGAACGGCAGCTGACTGCCCGCACTGCGCGAACTGGCCAGTGCACGTACTTCGGCGGCTGGGAAGCCGCGTTGTGCGAGAACGTTGAGCATCTCGACGCCCACCGCACCGGTCGCTCCCGCCACGGCCACCACGGGCCTTTCCGGCATGGGCCTAGACCAGGTCATGTACTAACCTTCCTCTGCTGCAGGCGGCGACACCTCGGCCACTATCTCGGCATCATCGAGGCCGAACTCCGTATGCAGCGCACGCACGGCCGTCTGTATCTGGCTTGCCGAGATCACGCACGATATACGGATGGGCGAGGTCGAGATCAGATCGATATTGACCCCCGCGTCGGCCAGCGAGCGAAACATGCCGGCGGCTATGCCCGGATGCGTGCGCATGCCTGCGCCGACGAGCGAGACCTTGGCGATAGACTCGTCAACGGACCATTCGCGCGCGCCAAGGCGGGCGACGACCTCGTCAAGCGCCTTCTTCGCCTGCGGCAGGTCGTCCTTGGGCGCCGTGAACGAGATGTCGGTCGTGCCGTCCTCGGAGACGTTCTGGATGATCATGTCGACGTTGACATGCGAGTCCGCCATCTTCCCGAAGACCGCGGCTGCCACACCCGGATGATCGGGCAGGTCCCGTATCGTGAGTTTCGCTTCGGAGGTGTCGTGCGTGACTCCGGAGATGATCGCCTGCTCCATGGTCTCATCGGCCTCCTTGACGATGGTGCCCGGTGTATTGGTGAATGAGGAACGGCAGTGGATGACCACGCCGTGATTGCGCGCGAACTCCACCGCGCGCATCTGCAGCACTCCCGCGCCGCTCGCCGCCATCTCCAGCATCTCCTCGTAGCTGATCGCGTCGATCTTGCGGGCCGCCGGAACGAGGCGCGGGTCGGCCGTGTACACCCCGTCCACATCCGTGTAGATCTCGCATACGTCGGCCCCGATGCCCGCAGCTATCGCCACGGCGGTGGTGTCGGAGCCTCCGCGGCCCAATGTCGTGATGTGGCCGTCCGGCGTGATGCCCTGGAACCCGGCGACTATGACGATCCTGCCCGCGTCGAGCGCCTGCCTCACGCGCTCGGCGCGAACCTCGATGATCTTGGCCTTGCGATGGACGGCGTCGGTCATGATGCCGACCTGCGGACCGGTAAACGAGATGGCCTCGAAACCCTCCGCATGGATCGCCATCGCCAGCAGCGCGATGGAGACCTGCTCGCCGGTCGAGAGCAGCATGTCCATCTCGCGTTCGGGCGGCTCGGCGCAGACCTGATGCGCCAGTTCGACGAGTTCGTCGGTCACGTGACCCATGGCAGAGACGACGGCGACCACCGAGATCTACACGTAGGTGGTGACACTCTTCCCTACACGACGCTCTTCCGATCTAGGTGATTTCAGCCAGGTCGGAGGTTTCGGTGCAATCGCAACCCACAACCGCACCGAATGTCCCGCCCTCCAATTGGACCACGCGAACAAGCCACACATCGCGCCGAATTTCGCATTGGTCGGGGAGGGGCCTTCCCATGATCTCATGAAACACAAGTTCAACCCAACGGCAGGCGTCAGGATCGCGAGCCGCGTCGGCGTAGTCGGCGCGGCTCGCCATGACACTGTAACGGTCGCCCAGCATGAACTGCTGTTCGCGCTCGCGGCGAACGCGCTCGATCCGTTCCGCTCTATCTTTCGCCACACGCTTCGCGGCCTGCTTCGTCCGAACATCGGCGGCGCTGC
>CAMTYE010000007.1:0-54510 GCA_947085935.1 uncultured Actinomycetes bacterium
GACGAACCGGCGCTTCCTCGACATGGACGCGCTTCGAGAGATGCACGACGCCGAGAGAACGGAGGAGCCGCGACTGATCGCCGTCAGCTAGAATGGAGCCAGCCCGGAGGGCAATTTACAGAACTCTCGGGACACAACCGTGGTGGGGGTTCTCATGCTGGGCTGCGCCCCGAATTTGGTGCCCGATTTGGTGCCCAAATGCCTGGTGATTGTTGGTACTCGTTGGTACCTATTGGGACTCACCGCAGCTCCGCCGTACCAACGAGTCCCAACGAGTACCAATAGTCACAAGCACAATCAGGATTCGAATTCCCTTGGGGGCACCATAAAACCGCAGGTCAGCGGCCTGAAATTCCCTGTTGCGTGCTTGAAATCGGGCTACAATTCGAGGCCTTCTGAGGGCTCTCCGGAGGACAAAACCGCAGCTCAAAGGCCATTTCGGCCCCAATTTGTCGTCCAAAAATCCCTGTTGCTGAGAATCGGTCTTCGACGTCGGCGTGTCGCCCGATTTGTCGCCCAAATTGAGTTGGCATAAGAACGACCACAGTTGTCGACAAGTGCGGTAACTCCTATGCCGCGCGGGAGCCATCACGCCGGAGCTGAAACGCCTTCTATTCGGAGGCCATTCCGGGGAGGTCGTATACGGCGTCGAGCAATGACCGCACATCTTCCAGCGTCATCCCGATGACACCGAAGGCCCTGGGCTCGGCACCGTCATGCAACGCCCACGCTATGAATTGCTTCAGGTCACCGCCGATAGCGTCTGGAAGTGCGATCCGCGCTCCCGGCGATATGAGCTGGCTCAGACGGATGATGTCGTTGCGGTGCTTCTTGATGTCGTCACGAGAGACGGCCTCGCCGCGCTCGTGCCGGTCGGTCAGGTCGATCCACGCGCGCGCCTTGAGCGGCACGATGTACTCAGGCGCGAGCACCGACAATCCGCCGTCCGACCGGGTGCCCTCTTGGACGAAGTCGTAGTAATCGTCATCGAGCAGGATTGCCGAGAGGCTCGAGACCTCCTCGGCGATGGGCAGAGGTGTGAGATGGCAGTCTGCCGATGGCTCGATCAGCTCGGGCCTGCGGGAGAACAGCTCGAGCATGTAGGGGAAGCCCTCGTCTGCCGGCTTGCTGAACCGATAGAGAGTTGCCCGGCCGGTGCTCTTCTCTCTGAACTCATAGCCTCCCTCGGCGACGAACGCCCAGAAAGCTGTCGCGAACTGCGCGTCGAGCGCCTCGACGTGCAAGACAATGTCGAGATCCTTGGTCACGCGGAACTGCAAGCCTGCCGCGTCCATCGCTGCCTCCACGGCAGCTCCGCCGATGAGGACGTAGTGGTCCTCGAATCCGGCGAAGCGATCCCTGAAGACGTTCAGACCCCTTACCACATGACACCTCGCATCATCTCGTCGAGCGCGGACTGGACCCTCTCGTCGGTGTCGTCTCGAAGAGAGAGGTAGAGCGAGAGCCGGTCGACAGCGGCTCCTTCCGAGAGCAGGCCCGGCTCGTAGGACCAGACCTCCACTTCGAGTTCGGCCTCATCGGCGGTGGGCAGTTCCTGGGCGCCGCGAACGTCCAGCAGGCTCTTGGCCTTGATTCTGTCGAGTGCCACCACAGGGACGGTCGGTTGTGCCAAGGCGGAGTAGGTGGTCAGCGCACTGAGGCCGGCTGCCAGTTCCTTGCGCCCCGACGGTGCGACGCCGACCAGGTAGTGCCTGCGGCTGACGGGGCTTGCGAGCAGTGGTTGGGCTTGCAGCCACAGATCGGCAGGCTCACCTGCGAGCTCAAACAGGCGCTCGCGACCCTCCTTGTGCACAGTGACCAGCTTCGCATCCTCGAGCTGGTTCAGAGCCTGCCCCATCGCCATCGCCGTGTAGCCCAGCCGCCTCGCCAGGCCACTCGGAGTGCCGGAGGCAGGGGAGTGGTTCGCGAGCACGTGCAAGAACAGCACCTGCGCCGAGGGTCGCAGCCGATCCGTGGTCTGCATCCGGGTCTGGTACCTCTCTCGAAGGTTCACGCCGAGGGCGGGGAGGTAGACCTGATTGCCGGGCACCACGAAAGACAGCCCTTCGCTGACCATTCGCTGGCGGATGCGCGGCGTGATGCGCTCGAAAACGAACGCCACAGGTCCGGTCCACTTCTGCTGCAGAGCGCGCTCGTGCTTCTTGGCTGCGCTGGGGACGGGTTCCTCGGCGCTGTGCAGGAACAGGATGTGGACGTCGCCGACCGTGCCGTCGAAGAAGTCGTACTGCCCTGTCAGGTAGGCGGGCAGTGTGGCAGCCTGGCGCCAGCGCTCCATTTGGACCGGCGCGTGCAGTGTCTCACGAAGGTATGTCTCGAGACTCTTGATGCTGTGCTGCACGGCGGGCCCTCCTTCTATGCTAAAGCGATATACGCATACTAAACGCAGAGACTTTAGTATGCAAACACGAATTTAGTATCGCTCGGATCCACCCGGCCACTGCACTGGTCGTCAGCTCCAGGGAATACCCCCGATTTGTCGCCCGATTTGTCGCCCAAATACATGGTGACTGTTGGTACTCGTTGGGACCTATTGGGACTCACCGCAGCTCCGCCGTACCAACGAGTCCCAACAGTCACCAATAGTCACAAGCACAATCAGGATTCGAATTCCCTTGGGGGCACCATTTGTTCGCAGGTCAGCGGCCTGGGTCGCCCGATTTCGAGCGTGAAATCGGGCTACAAATCGCGGGGTCTTGGGAGCCTCGGGAAGACAAAACCCGAGCTCAGAGCGGGTGTCTAGGCCGCTCAAGTGCCCCTCAGGAATCCCTGTTGCTCAAGAATGCCCTTGTCGCCCGATTTGTCGCCCAAATTGCTTCCGGCAGGCCCGAAGACGTGACGCAGCCGTCTCGGAATGTGCAGAAAGTGCCGTTTGCTTAGGATGTTTCCAAAGAGTACTCTGTTTCCGAGTTGGGAAACAGCTTTCTAGGAGGAAACATGAATGTCAGTGCAGACGCCGAGTATCGGGACTTGGAGCGCGCACTTCAAGAGCTCTTCCCCGGTGCGGCTGTCGACGTGAGTCCGAGCCAGTCGCGCGGTCATGCGTCAGCGGCTCTCGCCGTGGTGCATCTCGCGGGCGGCGGCGTGCGTCTTTCGGTCCAACTGCTCAACGCCCCCAGCCAGGCGCAGCTGATTGACGCCATCGAGCTGGCGCGCCTTGGCAAGCCGGACGGCGATTCATTGATCCCTGTCATCGCCTTGCCCTACCTCAGCCCGTCCAGCCAGCAGTTGCTGCGCGATGGGCACGCCGCCTTCATTGACTACGCCGGCAACGCGTGGCTGACCGCTCGGGGGATCCACATCGATCGGCGCGGGTTCGCAAACCCCGGCAAGGAGGATCGCGGGCAGCGCGACATCTTCTCCGACAAGGCGTCGCTCGTACTTCGCACGCTCCTAGTTGCCGGCTCGCCCATGGGAGTGCGTGAGATAGCGAGCACCGTCAGCTCGAGTGACGAGCGGATCAGACTCACGCCGGGCTACGTGTCCAAGGTGGTGGGGGAGCTTGCACGGCGCGGTTACGCGGCCAGGCGCGACGAGAAGGTCGTACTTCGCCACGCAAGAGAGCTTCTGAGCGACTGGACCTCGGCGTATCGAGGCCGCCGCCGCCCGGTCCCGGCAAGCTACTTCATCATCGCGCCGAGCACCGAAGAACTCCTGCCCCGCGTCGCTGAGGCATTCGACGCCAAGGGCGCTGACTACGTCTTCACGGGTCACGCCGGCGCGAGTCTGGTGGACCGCTACACGGCCTTCGACGTCGCAGAGATCTACGTCAGGGATCTCGAAGACGTGACGCCGGCGCTTGCAGACCTCGGCGCACGGCGCGTCGAGCGTGGCGGAAACGTGAACATCTCGGTGCCCTATTATCGGGAGTCGGCGTTCTTTGACCGGCAGATGTCGAAAGGCGGGATGAAGGTGGTCTCCGACCTCCAGCTCTATCTGGACCTCTACGACTATCCCGTCCGAGGCCGGGAGCAGGCCGAGCACCTCTATGAGCGGCGGCTGCGCTCGCTCATCGAGCGGGATGACCGCTCGTGAGCCGGCTCGACCCTGTCCTTGCCCGCGGGCTTGGCGCCATCGAGCCCTATCTCGATGTGGTGGTCGTCGCCGGGGGATGGGTGCCGCACATCTACGAGCTCCTCTACGACGCGAACACGGCGGGGCGATCCCCCAGAACCCGTGACATCGACCTGGCTGTGCCCCGCTCGGTGCCGGTCAGGGATCGGAGCATCGATGAGCTGCTCAAGGGTGCCGACTTCCGCTGCGAGTTCCACTCGCTGGATTCGCCGCCGGTGACCAAGTACGTCGCGATCCAGGACGATGACGAAACGATAGAGATCGAGTTCATCACCGATGCACCCGGTGCCTCCGAAGCCGCGATCTTGGTGCAGCCGGATCTCACCGCGCAGGAGCTGCACTACGTCGGACTGCTGCTCGAGGGCCCGTGGCCGATCGATCTCGCCGATCTGACCGAGAAAGAGGTCGATCTTAAGATCCTCGTCCCGAGGCCCGGCGCCTTCATCTTCCACAAGTCCCTCGTGTTCAAGGACCGCCGAGACCGGCTCAAAGCCGAGAAGGATCTCTACTACATCTTCTTCGTGCTCGAAGCGTTCCCGCGCTGGCGAGGCGCGATTGCGTCTGAGCTCGAGCGTCTCTCGCGGCAGCGGCCGGCGTGGTTCAAGAAGAGTCTCAGGAACCTGAGCGCCATCTTCGACGGCCCAGAGTCCGCCGGCATCGACGCGCTCCTCAACCAGAAACCGCCCACCGCTTTCCCCGGTCTCGGAGACGAGCAGTTCAGGCAGTATGCCTTCTCGGTCATGTCCGGGCTCATCGAGACGATGGAGTCGGCGCTGGGGGACTAGACAACTCGCGGGCGCCGACGCATGGGACTCACGTCTCCAAGTCGTCAGGAATCTCGCCGGTCCAGAGCATGTGAAGCAGCGCTGACGTCTGCTCGGCCCCGAAGGCGGCCGGATCGAACTCCCCGCCGTACCATGCTCTCATCGCCTCATGCTCAGGGTGGCGAGGGTCGGCCATCGCCTCGACGAACTCGGCGAAGCCGGGGATACCTCCGCAGTCCTCCGGCGGGCAAGCACGTTCTCCAGCGGTGCAGCGAGGATAGTTCGCGCCGGACACGGGCTCGCCGAGAGACTCGACCACGATCTCGTGTTCCCAGCCGTCGCCGAAGTCGTACTCGTACCGGAGCCGCTTCACATCGACGCTGACCAGGTCGCCGAGTACGATTTCCTCTTCTGGCAAGGTGGTGTCGAAACCGAACGAGTCGTCGGGAATTCCGTAGCGGCGTCCATCGATCTCGAATGCGTGCAGGTGGTAGTCGAACCAGCCCATCGCGGTGACCAAAACCTCGTGGAGTCGGTCGAGCGTGAGCGACGAGGGTACCTCGAGCCGACGCCATATGGAGGGCTCGATGCCGAGCAAGGTCACCTTGAACGTGACCACCGACGTGCCAGAAGATGCTGCTGCATCGCCTTCCATGCCGAGTTCGAAGTGGATGGCGGCGTCGAACAACGAAGTGGCCTGCCACAGCAGCGGCCCATCACCCGCGTTCTGGAGTGTGAGAAGTCCGAAGTCCCAGAGAGGTTCTAGCAGTCGGCGCCGCACTGCCGTCTGCAGGTTGTCGGGACCTCCTGGCCATGGCTGACCTTCGAGCCATACTGTATTGCCCACAGCCAGTTGAGACGCGATCTCCTCGGCAGTGACGCCGTTCGCGGCGAGCTGACGGATCGTCCACAGCGCATGCACGCAGTAGCTCTGCATCGCGCAGTCCTCGGGACCCACGTCGACGAACGCCCAATTCAGGCGGCCGAGATAGGTTCGAAGCAGCAGGTCGAACAGCTCTCCCGTGCGCTCCGGAACCAGGAGGCGCTTGCCGAGCCGGGTCGCGTGAAACGCGCCCTTGCGGAGGTTGACGAGTCCCGCGATCTCCATGAGGTGACGCAGGATGAAGAGTCGCGGCACATCGGTCTCGTCGAGCACGCGGTTGTGGCGCCAGACCTGCTCGACGTAGCCGGGAGGCCACGCCAACTCCTCAGTCATGCGCTTCACGAAGGCACGGTTCAGGTTCTTCAACTCGCTCGTCGCCTTCTCGGGCCGCTCGACGAGCGCGGCTAGCAGCGTGCGCGCGTTGACGAGGGCGTGGGACTCCGCCAATGGCTCAAGCCCGAGAGAGGTGTCGATGCGGAGGATTCCTTCGGCATCAAGCGGATCTGCGGCGAAGAGGCGCTGCTCCACCGTGGGGGGAATGGATAGCGACATGTGGTTCTCCTGAAGGAGTGGCGGAAGCTGGTTGTTCGCATTCTACCTTGGAGGCGGGACGGATCTGTGACCGGCCGATACCGTTGTGGACGAGCCCGGGGTCGCCAGCCCCTCGCTACCAGCGGGCGACCCACCGATGGGGGCTGCAAGGTACGATTCGCAGCCTGTCGCCCCGGGCGTGAGGGAGCGCTCCATTTGTCGCCCGATTTGTCGCCCAAATACCCGGTGACTATTGGTACTCGTTGGTAGCTATTGGGACTCACCGCAGCTCCGGCGTACCAACGAGTACCAATAGTCACCAATAGTCACAAGCCCAATCAGGATTCGAATTCCCTTGGGGGCACCATAAAACCGCAGGGCAGAGGCCTGAGTACCCCGATTTCGAGTGCGAAATCGGGCTACAAATGTCTTCCGGCCGAGAGCGCGCGCGGGGTGAAGGCGCAGCTCAGAGGTGGTGTAGATGCTCTCTTGCAGCCCAAAGGCAGTCCCTTCTGCTCCAAATCGGCGTTCGCCTGAGTTGTAGCCCGATTTGTAGCCCAAATGAGTTGGCATAAAAACGACTACAGTTGTCGGTAACTGTGGTAACTTATATGCCATGAGGACGCCTTCGGACATGGAGCTCGCACGCGCGACGGCCGCATTCGAACGTGCGGGCGGAGTGCTCGGCACCTCCGAAGCGCTTTCCTCAGGCATCGAGGAGCGCACGCTGTACTGGATGCGTGATACCGGTCTCGTCGAATCGCTGTCCCGGGGCGTCTACCATCTATCCGCGTCGCCGCTGCCCGCATACCCAAGCGTGGCCGCGGTCCTGAGGCGTGTCCCCCGGGCCGTCCTTTGCTTGGTGAGCGCGCTCGAGTACCACAGCATCGGGACGCAGATCCCGACGGCGGTCCAGATCGCGCTGCCGACCGGCGTCAGGGCACCGCGGATCGCCTACCCGCGCATCGAGCGGTTCTCGATGAGCGCCGAGGCCATGGCGGCCGGTGTCGACGAGCACGACATGGACGGCACATCCATCCGCGTGTTCAATCTGGCCAAGACCGTCGCCGACTGCTTCAAGTACCGCAACCGCATCGGTCAGGACGTGGCCGTCGAAGCACTGCAAGAAACGATCCGCTCTCGCCGAGCGACGCCCGCGCAGCTGATGCGCTACGCCAAGGTCGACCGGGTGGAGCAGGTCATGCGCCCCTACCTCCAGGCACTAATGTGAGCGCCCAGACTCCGATCGAGATACGCCGTCGGCTGAAGGCCCGAGCAGCAGAGCTGGGCTTGGACTTCCAGCAGGCGGTCCTCTACTACGCGATGGAGCGGTTCCTCTTCCGGCTGTCACAGACGCCGTGGTCGGACCGGCTGGTGGTCAAGGGCGCCGTCATGCTGCGCGTGTGGGATGCCGCCGTGGCACGGCCGACCCGCGATATCGACTTCCTCGGGCGCGTCGACAACACCCCGGAGGCGATCCGTCGCATCGTCGCTGAGTGCCTCGCAATCCAGCTCGACGATGGTCTCGCGTTCGAGTCCGAGATCCACGTCGAGCCCATCACTGTCGAAGACCGATACCCCGGCGTCCGTGTGAAGGTCGCCGGCGATTTGGGCGGGGCGCGGTTCGTGCTTCGGCTCGACGTCGGGATCGACGACGCCGTGGTGCCCGATCCGGGTTGGGTCGACTACCCGGTCCTGCTGCAGGATAGGGTGCCGCGGATCCTCGCCTATCAACCGGCCACCGCCATCGCCGAGAAGTTCCAGGCGATGATCGAGATCGGCCTCGCCAACAGCCGAATGAAGGACTATCACGACATCTGGATGCTCTCGCGCACTCTGGAGTTCGATGGTCAGGATCTCGCGGACGCTATGCGCGCGACGTTTCAGCGTCGCGACACGGAGCTGCCAGCCAAGACGCCTGCGGAACTCACGCGCGAATACACTGGGCAGCCGGAGACGTCACGGATGTGGGACACCTATCGAAGAGGGTACTCGGCAGCGGCGAGCGACTTACCTGAGGATCTTCAAGACGTGGCTGACGCCATTGCGGTGTTCGTGATGCCTGCTGCCATCGCGGCTGCCAGCAGCGTCGCCTTCGGCAAGGCGTGGGTGCCGACTTCCGGGTGGGCGCAGAAGCGCTGACCGCTCCGGAGGGCCGGGTATTCCGCGGTCGGTTCGATCCCCCCGATTTGGTGCCCGATTTGGTGCCCAAATACCTGGTGACTGTTGGTACTCGTTGGTACCTATTGGGACTCACCGCAGCTCCGCCGTACCAACGAGTACCAACGAGTCCCAGGAGTCACAAGCACAATCAGGATTCGAATTCCCTTGGGGGCACCATAAAACCGCAGGTCAGAGGCCTGCACATCCCATTTTCGTGCTTGAAATCGGGCACCAATTTGGGGGCTTCTGAGGGCCATGCGGAGGGCAATGCCGCAGCTCAGAGGCCATTTCGGCCTCGATTTGGTGCCCAAATGTCCCTGTTGCTGGGAATGGGCCTTCGGCATCGGCTTGGTGCCCGATTTGGTGCCCGATTGCACTCGATGCCCCGGCCAACCGGGGCATGTGATGATGAGGCCCGTCGAGACTCGTGCACCCGACGGATTGGCCTGTCGGGTCCCGGGGGTGAGACAACCAGGCTCAGGCCGAACGAATGCCATCTCGGCAAGCTCGCGACGTGCTGCCATTAGGACGACCCGGCGAGTTCGCGGCTAGCGAGCCGACCCGAAGATCTCATCGGCGGTCACCGCGATGACCCCGGACGGTACGTTGCGCAGTTCCTCGCGCGCGCAGATGGCGAGCGCCAGGTCGCTTGCCGGCCCTGGCAGCGCCGCGGCTTTGCGCTCCAGCCCGCGCACGAGCGAACTGGCGTCCTCGCTTCGCGCCCACTTCGCCTCGCCGACCAAGGATGGGATCCTCGAGCGACCGCTGAGCCCGACCGCGTCGATCTCAACGGAGCTGTCCGAGTTCCACCAGGGTCCGATGGCCACCATGTCAGCGGGAAGCGTCGATCCAACGAGCGAGCGAAGGTACCAGCGGAAGGCCTCCTCCCACGGTCGGCCCATCGCGTCGTCGAGTGAGGCGACGAGCGTCTTGGCCACTGCGTCGCCAAGCCCGCGCTCGATCTCGGAGCGGTTGGGCTCCACGTGCGCGAGCCAGAACGCGAGGTAGTTGTCGGCGATGCGGTACAGGCGCCGCTTGGTACGACGTTCGTCTTCGGTCACAGGAATCAGCCGCTCGACCAATCTGAGCTCGATCAGGCGATCCAGGGTGCGAGCGGGCTCGGTGCCGATCGCGTCGGAGATCTCGTTGTGCTTGGTGCGTCCTGTTGCAATCGCGCGCAACACGCGTCCGCCCACGTCGCCCAAGTCGGCCTCGGTCGCAAGCAGCAGTTGGCCTTCGGTGAGCAGGAGCGCTCCCGGTCGGCAGAAGAGCCGCTGGATGTTGTTGGTGATAGAGGAGGACTGGTCCCACCACGACAGGTAGAGCGGAACTCCGCCGAGAAGTCCCCACACGAGCGCGCGATCCGCCGGGCTGAGCTGGGGAAGCATGAGCGCGGCATCGCTCGGCTTGAACGGATGGAGTTGCAGCGCGAAGCCGAAGCGGCCATAGAGCGGGGAGCGCTCCTCCTGCATCGCAGCCATCGTGCGCACCCCCGAACCGCATACCAGGATCCGCAGTTGCGTCGCGCTCGCCGCGCGGTCCCAGAACGCACGGATCAGCCCCTCGATGTGCGGGGTGTTGGACTTGAGCTCCGGGAACTCGTCGAGAACGAGCAGCAGCGGCTCAGACGTCGCCGCCGACGCGAGCGAGTCGAAGGCGTCGTCCCAGTCGGCGAAGGGGCGTGCCGCAAGGTCGCGGATCCCTGAGATGCCGAGGTTCGCGGCCTCGCGCGAGATCAGGGCCAGCTCGTCGACGGCGGGTCTGCCGACGGCAGTGTGGAAGAGCGTGCGCTTGTCTTCGGCGAAGCGCTGTAGCAGCAGCGTCTTGCCGACGCGCCGGCGGCCCCAGACGATGGCGAGGCCCGCACCCGAGGAAGACCACCATTCCTCAAGGGCTGCGAGCTCGTCATGCCGGTTCACGAATCCGACGGACTTCATCACATCACCCGTAACTTACATCGACGTAAGTAGCATGTGATGTGAGTTTACTCGGACGAGCGGGGTTGTCCAGCGATGGGATCGCGCAGGGGGCTTGCGACCTGCGTTGCACGACCGGCCCTCCTCCGAGACCAGGACGACCGAGCGAATACGAAACGCGACGATTTTGGTGTGCAAGCGGGGCTTTAGCATCGCCGAGTTTCCAGCCATCAGACAGCACACCAAAGCAACAACAGGGTCATGTGCTTGAGACCGAGCTCCTTGCGTACGGCTCGTCAGTCGGGAACGCGCGGGTCGGGGGCGGAGTGCCCCCGCTCGCGGTAGAGCCGACGCTCGAGTTCGGACTCCGAGAGCGCCTCGGCACTCTCCCACGTCAGCTCGGCGGCCTTCAGGCGCGTGATCGCGTCACCGACCGTCGAGTTCGACACCCCGAGTGAGCGGGCGATGGCACGCCCCGTCAGCCCGGCACCGACAAGGCGGCAGATCTCTTTGGTCCTTCGCATGGACAGTCTCCTCGTGGGCATCCACGTTCCTCTTGTCTCGTCAGCTGAGAAGAGGAGTGTGGCGCCCGGTCCATGCGTCGTCTTGGTTCGAAGACCCGTCCTACCCGATTCCATGGACAGGGCCGAAAACGTCCGGCATCAGCTGGAACGGTGTCCGGCATCGTGCGCATCGGTGTCCGAGATCACGTGGAATGCTGTCCGGCATGGGTGGAATGGGTGTCCGGGATCGCGTGGAATATGCACGCAAGCCGATAGCAGGGATGGGTCGGCCGTGAATCCACTGACTGAGGCAACTCGCGCGGTTGACGAGCGCGCCGGACCTTTGTACTATATCAGGAAGATAGATGGATGAGTTAAGAAGAAGTGATAATGCTACGCTTTTGCCGAGCCGCCGCTCTCACCCTCGTCGCGTTCTCACTCGCCGCTCTTGCGCTGGGGGGCTGCGCCGCGAAAGCCACGAAACCTGGGCCTCCGGAGAAGACCCCTCTGCGCGTTGGACTGATTCCCAACATCGCGCCCGAAGACCAGAAGGCCAAGTACGAGCCCCTACGCGTCTACCTGGAAGAGGAACTCGACCGGCCGGTGGAGCTCTTCGTGGCCTCGAACTACACAGGCGTTGTCCAGGCCATGGTCTCCGGGAAGCTCGACCTCGCCTACTTCGGCGGACTGACCTACGCCCAAGCGTTGCAGCAGGTCGATGTGGAGCCCATCGTGACCGAGATCGATGCCGAGACGGGCACCACGAAGTACTACAGCCTCATCATCGCAGGCACAGACAGCGGCGTGTCGTCGCTTGCCGATCTGAAAGGCAAGAGCTTCGCGTTCGGCGATCCCTCATCGACGTCGGGCTCGCTGTACCCGCGCAAGATGCTTGCCGAAGCCGGGTACGACTGGCACAACGACTTCGCGCCGATCAAAGAGGTCGTGTACTCAGGTGGCCACGATGCGACTGCCAAGGCCGTTGAGGGTGGCAGTGTGGCCGCGGGCGGCATCGAAGGCAGGGTTTTGGCGCGGCTTGAGAAGGACGGCAAGATCGACGCCTCTCGCATCAAGGTGATTGACAAGCGCCTTGTGCAGGGCTACCCGTGGTGCGTCGCGGCTACGGTGGATCCGGACGTGAAGGAGGGCATCCGCCAAGCGTTCCTCGCCATCGATGACCCCGCGATGCTGGACCTGCTTCGCGCCCGCAAGTATGTGGCCGTCACCGCTGACGATTACGCCGAACTGCGTGCTGATGCCGAGAATCTCGGTCTCCTGAATCCGGCCAAGTAGGTGAAGTGCTCTCTGGCAGTGGGAGGGCTCGGGTTCTCGTACCCCAGTCGCGCGAACGCGCTTGAGGGTATCGGATTTGATGTGGCCGCCGGCGAAGCTGTGGCGGTCATCGGTCCAAGTGGCGCAGGGAAGTCGACGCTCTTCCGCACGATTGCTCATCTGACGCCACCCACGGCAGGACGCGTCGTGCTTGGCGGACAGGACCTGTGTGAGGCCTCATCCAGGCAGCGGTTGAGGGGAGCCATTGGCTACGTCCACCAACAGCAAGGACTCCCTTTGGGCATCTCTGTTGCGATGGCCGTGCTCGGTGGCGAGATGCACGGCTGGAGCGCGTGGAAGTCGTTCGCATCCATCCTCAGCCGACCCTGTGAGGCCGATCTCGTCCGAGTGCGCGAGGTCTTGCGTCGTGTGGGTCTGGAGGGTCGGGTGTTTGATCGCGTAGGTGAAATCAGCGTGGGGCAGCGCCAGCGGGTGGCGGTCGCGCGAACGCTGTTCCAGGCACCGCGGCTCATTGTGGCGGACGAGCCGGTGGCGTCTGTCGATCCCGCGACGGCGGACATCGTGCTCGGGCTGCTCGCCGAGGAGGCCGTTCGCGGCGCTATCGTCTTGTGTTCGGTACACGATGTCGATAAGGCTCGCAGGCACTTCCCGCGAATCATCGGGCTCAACGAGGGACGAATCGTATTCGATGGCCCGGAAGAGGACCTGACAGACGAGGTCGCCGCGGGCATCTACGGTGGGAGCATCTCGTGAAGCGCTACCCGCTGAGGCAGTGGTCGTGGCTGTTGATACTGGTCGTGCTGATCGCGTGGAGCGCGCGGGGGGCTGGCGTTCGGCCAGCGATGCTCGTCGGACCGGACGGGCGGCACCAGATTGCACGCTTCGTGACCGGACTGTTTCCGCCCGACCTGTCCGTGGACTATCTCACCGACCTGATCGGGCCGGCGATCGAGACAATTCAGATGTCGCTTCTTGGCGTGGTGTTCGGCGCAATCATTGCGGCACCGCTGGCCGTAATGGCGACGAAGCCGATCCGGGGATCGGCTCATTCGGGTGAAGGACCTTTGCGGTCGCTAGTCGGGCGATTGTTGTACGCAATGGCGCGCGGAATCCTCAATGTCATGCGTACCATCCCGGATCTGGTCTGGGCGCTCATGTTCATAGCAGCCGTGGGGCTCGGGCCTTTTGCGGGCATACTGGCGTTGACCGTTCATAGCGCCGGGCTTCTCGGAAAGCTGTACGCCGAGACGATGGAGTCAGTGAATCCGGTGCCCGTGGACGCGCTACGTGCTACAGGAGCAGGTGGCCTTGCGATGCTTCTGTGGGCGGTGCTGCCGCAGGCTGCGGGGCCTCTGGTCTCAATCACGCTTTACCAGTGGGAGTGCAATATTCGGGCTGCGATGGTGCTCGGATTCGTCGGAGCGGGAGGGCTCGGGCAACGCATAGACATCGCGATGCGTCTGTTCCGCTATGAGGAGCTGTTGACATTGCTTGCGGTGCTCCTGGTTCTGGTAACGGCGGCGGATCGGCTCAGTGCGCTCTTGCGCGGCCGAATCGTGCGAAGCGTGTAGTGCCCGTGGGCTCCTTTTCGATGCACAAAAGGGCTGAACTCGATTGGCACCTGATTGCAGCGTCCTTTCCAGCATGACGCGTCGTCGTCGGCTAACCTATTGGTCTAGGCATTGGTGGCGACGAAGACCGGGGGCGGCAGTGGCCTTCAGCGAGTTGGAACTGAAACTGATCGATGCCACCGTCGGGAAGCTGTGCCGAGACTCGTCTCCGTCGGAGCATCGGGACGAGTTGCGCTGCGTCTACGACATCGAAGGTCACGGGGTGTCGGTATTCGAAGAGCGGCCTCCGTGGGACGGCAGCCCGGGGGAATGGACGCGTGCGGGAGTCGCGAGATTCCGCTACTTCCGCTCTCGGGGGGAGTGGACGCTCTACTGGATGCGCGCTGACCTCGAGTGGCACGTCTTCGATGACGTGCCCCCGACCTCCGACCTGGCAGCGCTCGTCGCGGTCGTCGATGAGAACCGGTACGGAGCGTTCTGGGGGTAGGCGAAGCTGACCGCGCCCACCGGCGTTGGCATGTGACTCAGGAAAAGCACCGCTGAATGCAGGGCATGAGCATGTTGGTAATCACCACTGCGAATGCTCACTTTGAGTGGCACTATCTACCCGAGGTGACCAACATGAGCGTTCAGTCGTATCTCGAGCAGCACCACGTCTTCTCACTTGACGAGTTCAGAGGCGAGCTGGGCGAAGGTCGTACTTCGTACAACTTGCTGACTCGCGCGGTGAAGAGGGGCCACGCGGATCGGGTCATGCGAGGTGTCTATGTCTCGCGCACGGGTCAGTTCTCGGCGGTCGAACCCGATCCCTACCTCGTAGCCGCTGCGGTCTCGCACGACGTGGTCATGGTCTATCACTCCGCTCTCGAGCTTCACGGGCTCGCACACAGCCCATCGCGTCGCGTCCAGTTCACGTCCTCCCGGTTGGCGACTCGATTCGCCTACAGGGACTTCGAGTACGAACGCTACCAGCGTGCGAAACTCCCGGCGTCGGGCGAAGACGCTCTATCCACGACGCTCGTTGCCCGACCGCAGGGGGTTGTCAGAGTCACCACCCGCGAAAGAACCCTCGTCGACTGCATCAATCACGTGGACCTGTCCGGTGGCCTCGAAGAAGTCTCTCGGAGTCTCGCCGCACTACCGTACGTGGATGCTTCGAGCGTGCTCGCTTATCTCAAAGCTCTCGGTAGTCCGACGGCAGTCGCCAGGACCGGCTGGCTCTTGGAGCAGCGAGCCAAGGAGTGGTACGTGAGCTCCGCCGCCCTCGACGAGATGCGCGCGATGCTCGGACGAGGACCCTACTATCTTGCTCGCAGCAATGAGGCGGGGCAGCGGGTACCGTCCTGGCGGATGTACCTGCCATCCAACGCAGACGAGATCGAACGATGGGTGCATGAGTGATGAGATCGAATCTGCTCGATACCGCAGGCTATCAGCCTCAGACCGTTGAGAAGGTCCAGCGGCTGCTTGAACTGCTCGCGGAGTTCGGAGGACACCCGTTCCTGGGCCCGAGAGCCAGGCTCCACGGAGGAACGGCGCTGAACGTCCTCGACCTCGGCATGCCGGGGCTCTCAGTCGACGCCGACCTGACGTACGTCGGGCAAGTGACGAAGCAGGGGTTCGAAGCCGAGCGGCCCGAGATGGAGCGGGCTCTCACAGAGCTCGCACAAGGCTCGGATACAGCGTCTCAACGAGCGGCAAGGTCGCCCACTCGGGACGCACGTTCAAACTGCGATACGGCCACGGCGACCAGCGAGATCTGATCAAGGTCGATCTCATCTACCTCAACAGGGCGCCGTTGCTCGACTACGAGCAGGCGACCTGTGGCATGTGTTCGCCGAAACCTCAGTGATGTCGCTCGCCCTCCCAGAACTGATCGCCGGGAAGACCAAGGCGCTCTTCGACCGTCTTGCAGTCCGTGACCTCTATGACGTGTATCGCATCCAGAAGAGCGGATTGCCCGTGCCGCTGGCCGCTGACGATGATGAGCTCTATCGACTCCAGCGGCGTGTCCGGATCTACTACGCGTCGCTCTCGATGCCGTTTCCGTGTCCGATCGACGGCCGCGTCGTGGAGAAGTTCGCCTCACGTGCCAGCGAGGTCGAAGACGAACTCTATCCCGTCCTCAACGTGCGTGACCGTCCGACGCTGGAAACCATGATGGAGTCCGCCGCGCGGTACATCGACGAGCACGTCGCGCCCGGAGATGACGAGGAGCACGAGTACCTGCGGCGGCTGGAGGAGTCCTCGGAGTACGTCCCGAAGCTGCTCTTCGCTCGTTGGCCTGCGGTGCTGGAGCGGGCGAAGGCAAGCCCCGCCGCCGAATGGAAGGTCATGAATCTGCGGAAGCGTCCCGCGGAGCCGGAGGGCGACTATCCGGAGTGGTGACGGCCCCGATTTGGTGCCCAAATACATGGTGACTGTTGGTACTCGTTGGTACCTATTGGCACTCGCCGCAGCTCCGCTGTACCAACGAGTCCCAGTAGTCACCAACAGTCACAAGCACAATCAGGATTCGAATTCCCTTGGGGGCACCATAAAGCCGCAGGTCAGAGGCCTGAGTAGCCCGATTTCAAGCGTGACATCGGGCTACAAATCTCCTTCTGCGGAGAGCGCGCCTGGGGTAGAACCGCAGCTCAGAGGGCCCGTCGACGCCCTGTTGCACCCCAGAAGTAGTCTCTTTTGCTCGGCACGATTTCGTGAGAGATGAGACGGGCGACAAGCACGCACGCGGTTGCAGGGACCGCAACGTGCCGAGGGTCGTCCCGGCCCACGCGTCAGCCACTGCTGGCTGCGCGCATTATCGCGGCGATCTTCGCGATAATGCGCAGTGCCTCCAAGCTCCCGTTCGCCTCGCCCTTCTCGAAATCATCTTCGTCTTGCGCCATCGTGTTCGTCAGATGTGCGAGGCAGACGACCTGTCTTCGTCGCGCCTGAGCGAAGGCGTACAGCGCCGCCGCTTCCATCTCGACGCACGTGATCCCAAGGCTGCGCGACTGTTCGATAGCCGAGGCGGTTTCTCGGTAAGGAGCATCGGTGGTCCAGCTTGCGCCGCTGGTCATGCCGACTTCTCTGAGCACGGGGAAGAGGAGCGCCTCCAGGCGGTCGTCGAGGCGGCTGAACTCGCTTGCGGGCGTGTAGTGGACGCTGGTCCCCTCATCGCGAAGCGCCGAGGTGATGAGCATGAAAGGTGCCTCCATGGGGGCTGGGCGACAATGCCAGCCGACGTGACGCTGATCAACAGCTCGCAGCCCGATGCGAACAGTTGCTCGGCCACGAGTACGGCGAAGGACGAACCCACGGCGCAGCCCACGATCCCGAAGCGGACGCCTTCGTGCATGAACTCATTGAGGACGGTGTGGTAGCACGCCCAGTGCGGCGAGGCAGAGAGTCGCCCGGTTTCGCCCAGATGCTCGACGATGTCTCCATCCGGATCGAGGATACAGACGCGCGGCACCTCTCCTACGGCGATGGACTTCTGTCTGCGAGCTTCGCGAAGCAGGTTCTCGGGCGTGAACACGGAGGGCTCGGTGTAGCGCTTCTCGAGCATGTCTACTTGCTCCGGAGCGTTTCTGCGAGCCGACCGGCGACGTAGTCGAGATAGGGCCACGTCGTCGAACGACCGAGACTGAAGCGGATCGTTCCGGCAGCGACGTCTACAGGCGTTTGCATGGCGGCCAGTACCGGCGACATTTCGACCGACCCCGCGTGGCACGCCGAACCGGTGGTTGCCGCTACCTCAGGCATTGCCGCCAGGATGTCGGACCCGATGTGACCCACGAACGACACGTTCAGCGTGTTCGGAAGCCGGCGCTCGGGGTGCCCGTTCAAGACAACCTGATCGCCGAATTCCTCCTGCAGGCGATGCCAGAAGCGGTCACGCAGCTCGTGCATCCGCTCGGCCGGGGCAAGATCCCGCGCCAGTTCCGCAGCCTCTCCGAGACCCACATCGAGGAGCACGTTCTCCGTCCCAGCGCGTCGGCCGCCTTCGTGCCCTGCCCCGTGCATCAGCGGCTCGAGCGTGACGCCGTCGCGCACGTAGAGCGCTCCGACTCCCTTCGGACCGTAGAACTTGTGGCCCGCAAGTGAGAGGAGATCGACTCCGAGGTCATCGACTCGCGTAGCGATCTTGCCCACTGACTGAGCCGCGTCGGTGTGAAACAGCACACCGGCCGCTTGGCAGATGTCCGCGATCTCTCGGATGGGTTGGATGGTCCCGACCTCGTTGTTGGCGTGCATCACGGTCACGAGGATCGTGTCTAGGCGTATGGCCGCAGCGATCGCGGCGGGATCGACCATACCGGCCGAGTCGACAGGAACGACCGTGACCGCAGCTCCGAGGGTCTGTAGGAAACGAAGTGGCGCGTTGATGGCCGGGTGCTCGATCGTGGTGGTCACGAAGTGTCCCTTGGCGCCGTTGGCGTAGAAGGCACCTTTCAGGGCGTAGTTGTTGGCTTCCGTGCCGCCGCTCGTGAAGACGATTTCGGCAGGCGCGCAGCCGAGAAGGTCAGCGACCTGCTGCCTGGACTTCTCCACTGCCTCACGTGCCGGTCGGCCCGCCCAATGCGTGCTGGAGGGGTTGCCATACGCCGACTCCAGATAGGGCAGCATCGCCTCGCGGACCTCGGGAGCGATCGGCGTACTGGCGTTGTAGTCCAGGTAGACTTGGGGCTTCGTGAGTCCTTCTTCGTGACACATCAGAGCCACCTCCAGAGCCACCAGCGCTCGAACGCCATCTTGCCAAGGTGGTTGAGCCGGTTCGGATTGCCGATCTTCAGCGTCGGCTTCGGTTCCGCGTAGAAGTTCCCCGACGCGTACCCGGCAATCGGCCCGCCGGTCTCGAGGAAGCACATGCCGTGACCGTCGAAAGCGCCCGGCTCACCCTTGCCCGCAGCCTGCGCCGCGATACTCTTGGCCACGGCTTCTGCCTGGTAGTGGGCGAATACGCCCGCCTTGGGCAGCGGGAGCCCCATCGCGAGGTCGATCTTCACGGCATCGCCGATTGCCCAGACGCGCTCCTTGTCCATGGTCATCAGGTGAGGGTCGGTGACCGATAGCCAGGCTCCCGGCGCGGCCAGTCCGGAGTCCGAGCAGAATCGAGGCAAACGGTGGAATGGGACGCTCACGATGAGATCTGCTGCGACTCGCTGTCCATCCTCGAAGACGATCTCTCGACCTTCGGCGTCGACCTCAGAGACCTTCCTTCCGGGGAAGTAGTCGATGTGTCTGTCCGCCAGCATTGACTTGACGGCGTTGCCCATCTCCTTGCCGGCAACCGGCATCGGCTGTGGCTCCCAGGTGTGGACGGCGATGTGGCTGCGTTCCCGGATCCCTCGTTGTCTCAACACCCAGTCGATCAGGAGTGCTGCTTCATATGGTGCAGCGGGGCACTTGTACGGCATCCCGGCCACGAGGACCACGACCTTCCCACCGCCGAAGCGCTGGAGCGCGTCGCGAAGGGCGACAGCACCTTCGAGATTGAAGGGGGTGAGGGAGCCCTCGGACAGGCCGGGGACTGCTTCCATGTTGAGTTCGGCACCGGGCGAAAGAAGCAAGTAGTCATAGCCGTGCTGGACGCCCCCGGCGGTCAAGCGGCCGGCGTCGGTGTCGATGGTCTCGACCGATGCGTTCACGTAGCGGATTCCCTTGCGTTCAAGCCGGAAGAGCGGCTTGGATACTGCTTCGGGCGTTCTAGCTCCGGTCATCACCCACAGAAACGATCCCTGGAAACGATGGTGGCTGTCTCGGTCGAACAAGACGATCTCATGTTCGCGGCCGAGCTTTTCGCGGAGTCTGTTGGCAGCGACGATTCCTCCGGAACCACCGCCGACTATCGCTATGGTGCTCATGCGGGCTACCTCTTCTCTTGCCAGCGATTCTGAGCGGGACCAGCGGCGCCTTGCCGAGACACTCGAATCAGAACACCAGCACCTTGTCTGCGGCCATCGTGCGCTCGGTCAGCTCCACCATCGAGCTTCGGTGTGCGCCTTCCATCAGTTCGCCTTCGGTGAGTCCCCGAGCGTCCATGCAGGTCCCGCAGAGGATTACCTCGCCCTTGCGCAGGATCGGCTTCAGCATGCGCTCGAGGTTGTAGAAGCCGTCGGGCGTCTTCTGACCCGACTTTGCACAACCGACAGCGTCCGCCATCAGAAAGACAGTGACCTCGGCGGTCTCGTCGGTCTTCATGAGCTTGTCGGCCAGGCGAAGACCGTTGTAAGAGCGCTCCGTCCCATACGGCGGGTCGTTCAGAATGAACAGGTACTTCATGATCACCATCTCCTCGTGGTCACGCTGACTCCTCGTATTCGACAGGCAGCCCTTGCTCTTGCCACTCCCGGACCCCGTCCTCGAGCCGGACGGCATTGAAACCCAGCTCGCGTAGCCGGTCGACCGCCTCGACCGCGAGCACGCAGTACGGTCCTCGACAGTAGGCGACGATCTGCTTGTCCTTCGGTAGCGACGCTAGGCGCTGCTCGAGATCCTCGAGCGGAAGCGACTCGGCGTAGGGGAGGTGGCCCGCCTCGTACTCTGCCTTGGGGCGAACATCCAGCACGAGCGCGTCCCCGGTCTTGGCGCGAGCCATGAGCTGGACTCGGTCGACTGGCTCCATCTCATCGCAGCCGTCATGGAAGCGGCGCGTGATGGCCTCGACCTCGGCGAGTCCGTGTTCGGCGAACAGCTGGATGCTCGTCAGCAGAGCGCCTGCCTGCTCGCTGGACACCCGGTAGACGACGTGGTTGCCGTGCCTCGTGGACTCCACGATCCGGGCCTGCTTGAGGACCTGGAGGTGCTGAGAGGTATTTGCCACGGACATCGAGGTCTCGTTGGCCAGCTCCTCGACCGAACGCTCGGCTTGCAGCAAGAGGTCGATGAGCTCCAACCGCTTTGCACTGCACAGCGCCTTTCCGACGCGGGCGAACTGCTCGTAGAGGGCCGTCTTGTATCGGTCGTATTGCGGCACTTTGCGCTCCTCAGGGGAATATAGTGTTCAAGCAAGTACTTGAATACCATACGAAGAGAGTTTAGTCTAGAGGTGAGATGAGATGACCATTTGCGGCAGACAGGACCGCTGAGAAGCGGCGGAATGAAACCTGAGTGTTTTAGTCGTGAATAGGCTGTGAATTCAGGGTTTGTGGCACGAGCATTGCGCTACAACTCTCCGTAGAAGAGCGGCGCGGGTCGCTCGACCCCCAATATGTGTCTCCGAAAGAACCTAGGGAGTGAACTCCGATGATGTTCTTCTTCTTTCCGTTCCTGCTCCTTATCCCATTCGCGATGATGTGGATGATGCGCTCCGGCAACGGTGGCGGCATGGGCTGCTGTGGTATGGACCACTCCGGAAACATGCAGCCACCGCCTGTTGGCGGTTCCGACCCGATGGATATCGCCCGCAAGAGGCTAGCCTCTGGCGAGATCACTACAGCGCAGTTCGAGGAGATTCGTCGTGCGACTAGCTAGTCACGGACGTTAGACCGTCGGCAAAGATCGAGGCGTTCGGCTCAGCAGAATCTCAGGTTCCGCTGGAGCCGTAAGACGACTCAAGCCAGGCGTTGTCTGAGAGGCGGCTGGTATATGGGACCCGTGAGCTACCGAGTTCCACTCATCTGGGGAAGCGTGCTGATAGTCATCGGACTCGTCGGGATGGCGGCCCTGTGGGCGCTTGGCCCCCCGGCCCTGACGCCCGCCGGCACCGGCACGTTCTCATCGAATGGCCAGCTCATCTACTACACGGGCGGCGATGCGAGCGGGTCGATTCCCCGGTCCGTAGGTGGCTCAGGCATGACGGGTTTCGGCATGATGGGCAACATGGCCTGCGTCGTTTGCCAGGGCGAGGACGGTCGCGGCGGGAGGGTCGGCATGATGTTCGGGACGGTTGAGATTCCCGACATCAGATATTCGTCGCTCACGTCCCCGCGCTCGGAAGCCGGGACGACCGTGCCGGCTTGGTCTGAGAGCGACATCGCACGTGCCATTCGAGACGGCTTCGAGCCGAATGGGCAGCCTCTCAAAGCCCCGATGCCTCTGTGGGACATGACCGACGCACAACTCAGCGCAGTAATCGGCTACATGAAGGAGCTGGACGGGCAATGATGGGCTACGGGCGCGGCTACGGTTATGGCTACGGCAACATGATGGGCGATGGCTGGTTCGGCGGCCTGCTGTTTCTCTTGTTCGGCGCTCTCGTCCTTGTCGGAATCGTGCTGCTCGTCATCTGGGCGGTACGGGCCTCCGGTGGCGGACACCCGGTTGCCAGCGCATACCCCGGGGCTCCGGGCGCGGCCGGTCACGATGAAGCGGTCGCTATCGCCAAGAGGCGCTTCGCTGGCGGCGAGATCACCAGGGAGCAGTTCGACGAGATTATGCGCACTCTCGGCGGGTAGTCGGTGCTGCGACATGACGCTCGGGGCATGAGCGCGCATCAGCACTCAGGGCGCCTCGCCGATGCCGGTGGTGGACGTTCGTAGCCCCCGGGTGTGTGCCGGAAGTGACGAAAGGAGCGCTCCCTCGAGTGAGCGCTCCTTCACGTTGTCCATCCGACTACTTCTTTGTCGCCGGCTCCTCGCCGCGCGCGTTCTTGGCGAGGCATCCACATCCGCATCCTTGTGTCTGCGGCTGGTCTGACCTCGTCGGCTTCTTTGCCTTCTCCGCCTTGTCCGACATTTGCTCTCCTCCTCCCGGTTGCTTGTTTGTCTAGTCCTCGGACCGGCCGGATCCGGAAGACGCCAGGTCGTCCAGACAGGCGCAGGCGCCCGAGCTGGGCGGGGCAAGTGCTTGCGATGGGCATGAGGTGTCTGCAAGTTCCGCGCAGATGCGATCGAGCTCGCGCTGCAGTGACTTCAGCTCGCGGATCTGTCGGCGCGTGTCCGCCGCCCTATTCTCGAGTGCGGTGCGCAGCTCACTTCGAAGGGGCCCGCACTTGCCGTCCATCGCGAATGCGATGAGTTGTCTAACCTCGTCCAGTGGCAGAGACAGCATTCTCGCTTGGGCGATCAGTCGGACCCTTCGTACGTCCTCGTCGGAGTACTCGCGGTAGCCGGACCTGCTCCTCGACGGAGCGGCGAGCAGCCCGACCTTCTCGTAGTAGCGAATCGCCGATGTGCTCAAGCCCGCGACGCCTGCGATCTCACCGATTCTCATGCGCTTGCGACTCCCTCCGTCGGCGGTCGCGGCCATGCTAGCACCTTCGACTAGGTTCAATGTCAACACTGGAGTTGGCCGCTCCTGAGCAAGTCAGGAGACTCCCGCCAATCGGGGGTTGATCCGGCAGACGGATCGAGTGAGCGACCTTCGCGGACAACACATCCGCATGCTGATCGAGGCGCCGTCCAGGGCGGTGGCGGGCTCCTGTTCCGGAGACCACGACAGGTCCGCCCAGCGGTCACCGGCAACAGTGCCCAAGCCGCGTGCGTCGGGTGAATATGAGCGCCCGATTTGTCGCCCGATTTGTCGCCCAAATACATGGTACTTGTTGGTACTCGTTGGGACCTATTGGGACGAACCGCGTGGCCAGCCGTACCAACGAGTCCCAATAGTCACCAACAGTCACAAGCACAATCAGGATTCGAATTCCCTTGGGGGCACCAGACTTCACGTAGACCCGCCTCACGAACCCGGCGGGTCTACGTGCGTTGTTGGGTGGTTCCGTCGTCACCGACGAACGGTAGGGTGAGCTCAAGACCACCTCTTGCGGTAGGTGCCCCGCAGTCGCTAAACGATATCAGATAGTCCAGACATGATATTGTTAATGGCTCACTGAGCCGTTCTCTCCCACCTCGCGTCGCGCCCGCCCTTTGTGCAACGGATCTCACCGCTGTCCCGAAGCTCGCCGAGCACGCGCACGATCGTGGGACGACTCACTCCCGGACAGGCTCGCTCGATATCGGCATATCGGAAGGTCACGGGGAGGTGCCGGATGCAGTCGATTACCATCTCGCGCTTCGCCCCGCGCCCCGTCCCCATCTGTCCGACCCGTTGCTCGAACTCCAGGTACGCGGCGAGAAGCACTCCGTGCGAGTACTGCAGCCAGGGCACCAGGTCGTGCCGTCCTTCATGCCAACCTTCAGAAGATGCTTCGAGTGCCTCGTAGTACGTCTCCTTTGAGTCCTCTATGACCTTCTCGAGACTGATGTAGCGGCCAACGTCATAGCCGGCCTGGTACAGGAGCATGAGGTTCAGGATGCGTGACAGCCGGCCGTTGCCGTCTGAGAACGGGTGGATGCACAGGAAGTCGAGCACGAAGGCGGGGACCGCGATCAGCGAGTCCACGTGTCCCCGCGACATCACCGAGTGGTAGCCGGCGACCAAGTCGTTCATGGCGGTGCCGACGACGTGTGGCGCGACCGGGCTGAACCTCAAGCGGTGTGTCCCGTCGGCCAGGACGTCGACTATGTCGTTGGCAGTGCTCTTCCACGCCCCGCCCGGATTGGGCGAGAACTGGTAAAGGTCACGATGCAACTGGAGAACGAGCCCGGTCGAGACGTCCATGCCAGGTGTGTTGGCGTGGACGGTCGAAAGCACGTCGCGATAACCGGCGATCTCCTGTTCTGAGCGGTCCCTCGGCGTCGTCTTCTCGGCAGCGAGCTCGGCCACGCGTCCCGCGGCTGCGGTCACACCCTCGATTCTGTTTGACGACTCGATACTCTGCACGCGAGCGACCTCGCGAAGAGCACTCAACGCCTGAGGCGACTGCTTCTCGAAGAGCTGCTGCTTCCCCTTGTACTCGCCGAGCAGACCGATCGAGCGGACCGTGAACATGGGCACTGTAGCCTTCTCGAGGTGATCTGGTCCGAACGAACCGCGCATGTCGTCTCCTCAGAAGAACGAATCACATGACACCCAAATGATATCGTTAACGCATCATGATGTCATTCACAGGCACCCTATGGGGCACCATGATTTCACGCAGGCCCCCTGGCTGACACCATCGCGATATTCGTGATGCCTGCCGCCATCGAGGCGCCACCCCCCCATCGCCTCGCGCGGCGAATGAACCTACAATCGGTCGAGGGCCGCACTATCGGCAGCGGCGAAGACAGCGATCAAGAGGGGCCCGATGCGCAGGCCGGACGTTCTCATAGTCGGTGGTGGAGCGGCGGGGCTGACGGCGGCGATCGCTGCGGCGCGCCTGGGTGTCTCGGTAACCATCCTCGAGGCCGGCTCGCGCGTGGGGCGCAAGATCCTCGCCAGCGGCAACGGCCGCTGCAACCTCACGAACACCGCGGTCGCGCCTGAAGCGTACAACCAGCCCGGCTTCGTCGGCCCAGTGCTCGAAGAGCATCCTGCCGAGGAGATTCGCAGCTTCTTCAACGGCATGGGCCTTGTGAGCTACGCCGACGACGAAGGCCGCGTCTACCCCGTCTCGAACGCAGCGGGCTCCGTGCTCGACGTGCTGCGGCTCGAATGCGCGCACCTCGGTGTCGAGGAGCGCTGCGGCTTCGAGGTCGCGTCCGTCGCCGAACACGAGGGCGGCTCCGGCTTCGAGGTGCTCTCCCGGGACGGCGTGCGTGCCTCGGCGCATGCGGTCGTGGTCACCACAGGCGGCGGCGACTCGCTGCTCGCCGATCTCGGCCACGCGCAGGTGGCGTCCGTACCCGCCCTCGTGCCGCTTACGACCGAACTCGAGCCGATCCGCGGCCTTTCCGGTGTGCGGGTGCGGTGCGCCGCGAGCCTTCTCACCGAAGACGGCGCCCCCCTCGCCACCGAGCGGGGAGAGCTGCTGTTTCGCGAGTACGGCGTGAGCGGTATCATGGTTTTCGATCTCTCCCGCGCGCTCGAGCCGGGCGCCGTGTTGTCCATCGACTTCATCCCGGATGTCGACGCCGCAGCGCTGCCGACCATGATGGCCGATCGCTGCGCAACGCTCTCCTGGCGCACGGCCGAGGCGTTCTTCGACGGCATGCTCCAGAGCCGCGTGGCGGCCGCGGTGATGCGCGCAGCCGGCGCCGACCCCGCGACGCCCGTGGCCGAGCTGTCGTGCGAACGGCTCGCGACGCTCCTCAAGGACTTCCGCGTGCGTGTGACCGGCAGGGGAGACCCGCGCCAGGCGCAAGTCACGCGCGGCGGTGCGTCGGTCGAGCAGTTCGACCCGGCCACGATGGCATCGCGTCTCGTCGATGGGCTGTTCGCCGCAGGCGAGGTCCTCGATGTCGACGGCCGATGCGGCGGCTTCAACCTGCACTGGGCATGGGCATCCGGCATCGTGGCCGGGCAGAGCGCAGCTCGTTTCGCGCTGCAGCATGCGGGCGATTCCGCGTGATCGAGATCCGCAACCTCGACCTCCCGCTCGCGGCAGGGACTCCCGCCGGCGAACGGCTGATCACGCAAGCGGCTGCCAAGCGCCTTCGAGTCTCCGAGGCTCACATCGCGGCCATCCGGCTCCTCAAGCGTTCGGTCGACGCTCGTCGCAAGGCCAACGTTCACTTCGTGGCGACCCTCGGCATCACGCTCGAGGCAGCCAGCCCCGACTCCGAGGCCTCAGTGGTGAACCGCGCCAACGACGACGACATCTACATCTCCGCACCCGAACCCGCGCCCGCCATCGTCCGGCTCGCCGCGCCACCGACGCCGCGTCCCGTCGTCGTGGGGACCGGACCGGCCGGCCTGTTCGCGGCGCTCACCCTGGCCCGCGCGGGAGCCCGTCCGCTCGTGCTCGAGCGCGGCCAGGCGGTCGACGACCGCATCCGCGCGGTCAACGCCTTCATCCGCGACGGCGTGCTCGACCCGGAGTGCAACATCCAGTTCGGGGAGGGCGGCGCCGGCGCCTTCTCCGACGGCAAGCTCACGACCAACACCCGCAATCCCCGCATCTGCAGCGTCCTCGAATCGCTCGTCAAAGCAGGTGCTGCCGAGGAGATCCTGTGGCAGGCCAGACCACACATCGGCACGGACCGCCTCACCGGTGCGGTGAAACGGCTTCGCCGGGAGATCGAGTCGCTCGGCGGCGAAGTGCGCTTTCGCACGCGCTTGAGCGAACTGTTGCTCGACGCGGACGGTGCGCTGCGTGCAGTCGTCACCGAAAGCGAGCTGGGCCGGGAGGAGTTTGCGGCCGACGCGCTCATCCTCGCGACCGGTCACAGCGCCCGCGACACGCTTGAGATGCTCCACGGCCACGGTGCGAACCTCTCGCAGAAGGCGTTCTCGATCGGCGTGCGTATCGAGCACGACCAGCGCGCGATCGATCGCGCGCAGTACGGCCCGGCGGCGGAGCATCCCGCTTTGGGCGCTGCCGACTACAGACTCTCGTGCCACCTGCCTTCGGGCCGCTCGGCCTACACGTTCTGCATGTGTCCCGGCGGTGAGGTGGTCGCGGCCACGAGCGAACTCGGCGGGGTGGTCACCAACGGCATGAGCCGCTTCGCGCGCGACGGCGCGAACGCGAATTCCGCGTTTCTCGTGAACGTGGTGCCCGCGGACTTCGGCAGCGACCATCCGCTTGCCGGTGTCGAGTTCCAGCGCATCTGGGAGCGAGCGGCCTTCGAGCTCGGTGGACGCGACTACCGCGCCCCGGCCCAGCTTCTTGGCGACTTCCTGCAAGGAGCGGTCTCCTCGGCGGGTGGAGGGGTGCGGCCCACGTATCCGCGAGGCGTGCGCTACACCGACCTCGCGGGCTGCCTGCCGGAGTTCGCGGTCGCGGCTTTGCGCGAGGCGGTGCCGTTGTTCGATCGTCGACTGCGCGGCTTCGCGACGGCTGACGCAGTGCTTACTGGCGTTGAAACCCGCTCGTCTTCGCCGGTTCGAGTGCCCCGCGACGACACGTGGCAGTCGAATCTGAGCGGCGTCTACCCGTGCGGGGAGGGTGCCGGGTACGCTGGCGGCATCATGTCGGCGGCCGTAGACGGCATGCGTTGCGCCGAGGCAGTCCTCGCGCGGTACGGGTGACCGTCCGCGCCGCGAACCGTCGGATGTGACCGCGTGGGTTATCCTAATACTCCGGGCCCAGTGCGCCGATGCAGTACGAGCAAGCCCCCATCGTCTAGCGGCCAAGGATGCCGGTCTCTCAGGCCGGAGACGGAGATTCGAATTCTCCTGGGGGCACCATGCGTCTCGGCGAGCTGCCCTTCATGCGCCGCATCAGCGCGTACCCAGTAATCCCACGGTCGTGTGCACGCGCGTGTACTCATTAGGCCATGGCTCGATCTGGAGTATGCGACTGGCCTCGCCGGTCGTGCGGCTCCAGAGCATCACCTGCCCGGGGCGCTGGAGGCGTTCGGTGGTGGTCCATTCCGACGTGAACACGACGTCACGATCGGGGCCGAGGGCTCCGACGATGATCTGCGAGGCCGAGGAGAGCGCGTCTACCTGGAGCAGGGGGGTGGTCTTGCCGGTCAGAACCTCCGTCTCGCATACCCAGATGGACGGTGTCGTCTCGCTGGAGTCGAGCTCGCGCAGCGCAAGCCAGGAATCGAACCGGGGCGATATGATCTTCTGGGTCCGGGTCCGCCCGAGACCGATCGGCGGGTCCGTCTGTCCCTCGACTCCGGCGGTCAGTTCGAACGAGTTGAGTCGTTCCATCGTGTCCATCCCCCAGACCTCGACCGTGGAGGTGGGAGATGCGCCGATCACGAACACCCCGCCAACGTCGTGCGTGCTGACGTATCTGACGACGCTGATCCCAAGCAACCCTTCCTTGAAGCCGTCCGTGATGAAGGACTTCTGAATATAACCGTCGAACACCCGACGGGGCACACCCTCGACGCTCATGACAACTTCGAGCGGACCTTCCGCCGGGAGCTTCCACAGGATCTCGGGGTGGCCAAAATCTACCCGCAGGCTGGCGCCGCCCTGAAGCCCGAGGTCCGCGTACTGGTCGAAGTACAGATCGCGATCGTGTGAGCCCACATACCGGAGCTGCTCGCGCCCGGTATAGCCGCTCTCTGGTCGTTCTTGGCCGCCCGCGAGGAGAGTGGTGACCTCGCTCGGCGAGACCCGCAGCACCGAATTGAGGGCCGGGGCACCTATCGGCAAGCCCCGAAGGAGGGTCTGCGGCTCTGCCGTCGTAACGATGATGTCCGAGCCGTCCCAGCCGAACGAAGCGACCGGGCCGGGTATGACCTCGGAGTGCGCTGACGTACTCACATCCACCAAGAGCAGATCCCACGATCGCCGCTCGCCGTAGCGCGGGTCGTTGTTCGGGGTGCCGATCAGTAGTGAATCGCCGTCAGGTGACAGGCGTGCCGGCGGGGCGATACTGCTCGTGGTCGAATCACTGTAGAGGACTCGTTGAGCGCCGGTCGACAGATCGACGGCGAGAACACGCGTGTCGTTGCCACCCCAGCGCTGCACCGGTGTTCCACGCGGCACGAGGGCGCTCACGACGCCCCACTCGTCGGCGACCATGATGATGGCTTCCGTGGGCTGCGCGACAACGGGTTCATCTGCGCGATCGATCGGAGGCGTGCATCCGCCGAGGAGAACCCCGGCGACTGCCAACGCGACGAACCAGAGCGCCGGAGTCCGCGCGGTGCGCCTCGTAGTTGCACGGTGCAGGCCCATGATCCCCTCGTCTCGCTCGCGGTACCGCACGAACACACGGTGTCCCAATGCGAGTGTAGCGAGCGGGAGTCCCCCCGGAGGACAACTCCACGGAATCCACACCCGCAACGATGACATTCGGTCCCGCCTCGTCGGCTCGGTGCTACAATCGTGAGCCGATACCACGTACGGGCGATTGGCGCAGCGGGAGCGCAGGTGCTTTACACGCACAAGGTCGGGGGTTCAAATCCCTCATCGCCCACCAACTCCTACCGGCCCCGGATCCTGCGATTCGGGGCCGTTGCGTAGTACGGGGGTGCGTCATGGACCGGAGCGCGGACGCTCGAATGAGCACAGCCGCTACTCGTCGTCCCCGGGCCCTTTGCGCATCCGCTTCTTGACGCTCGTCTTCGCCTTTGCCTGAAGTCGACGTTCTTTCGCTCCACGCGATGGCCTTGTGGCGACGCGCTTGGGCGCCCGCGCCGCCCGCTCTATCGCTTCGAGCTTGATGCGGAGTCGCCGCACGCATTCGGTCTTGTTGCGCAGCTGGCTTCGCTCCCGCTGGCAGCTCACGCGAATACCCGTGGGGCGGTGCACGAGGCGCACGGCCGAGTCGGTGGTGTTCACCGACTGCCCGCCGGGCCCGCTCGACCGGAAGACCTGTACGTCGCATTCTGCGAGCAGCGCTTCGTCGGTATCGGGTGTCGAATAGTCGTCCATGCGCCCAGCGTACCGCAGCACGACCTGCGGCGCAGGACCATCCGCTCTCAGATTCCGATCACCGGCTCCTCGATGGAGATCGCTTCGACGGGGCATCCGTCGGCGGCATCGCGCACGCAGCCGTAGAGCTCCTCGCTCACGGACTCGGCGATCACCTGCGAGATCCCGTCGTCACCGAGCCGGAAGGCCTCGGGGCACGTCTCTTCGCACGCGCCACAGCCAATGCACAGGTCACGATCCACTACAGGCTGCATCGTTCGCCTCCTCGGTCGGATTCGGCGTTCGCCGCCTCTGCGCCCGCACGAAGTTGATACCCCGGTGTCGCATCGGTTCCACGGTACACTGTGCCCATGGGAGATATCGTCGTCGGCACGTGTTCGTGGACCGACAAAACCATGGTGGAGCGGTGGTATCCGCGGGGTGTTTCCTCGGCAGAGGCGCGCCTGCGCTACTACGCCGCGCGCTACGACTCGGTCGAGGTGGATTCCACCTACTATGGCATCCCCCCGCGCAGCTACGCCGAGAACTGGGCCAAGCGCACGCCCGAGGGGTTCGTGTTTCACGTCAAGGCGTACGGGCTGATGACCGGCCATGAGGTCGACGAACGCGCGCTCCATCCCGAGCTGCGGGAGTTCCCGTACGACGTCAGCGTCCGCGGGCGCGTGCGAGGCCCTTCGCCGAAGATGGTGGAGCGCGCCTTCGAGCTGTTCGTCGATGCGATCGAGCCATTGCGGCAGGCGGACAGGATGGGCGGGGTGCTCATGCAGTACCCGCCGTACCTCACGGCCAAAGACGCGCGTCAGCGGCGCGAGGCCTTCGAGCGCATCGAGCTCGCCCAGGAGATGCTCGACGGCCTGCCCGTCTTCGTGGAGTTCAGGCACGGCTCGTGGCTGGCTGGCGATAATCTGCCGGCGACCATGAAGTTCCTCGCTGACCGCAACATGACCTTCGTCGCGGTCGATGAGCCCCGCATAGCCGGCGGGAGCGTCGTGCCGCCGGTCACCGCGGCGACTTCGGAGCTCGGGTACGTGCGCATGCACGGGCGAAACCGCGATACCTGGAACGAGCGCACCGGGTCGGCTGCCGACCGGTTCGACTATCTATACGACGCCGATGAGCTTCGCGAGTGGGTGTTTCCTCTCAAGCAGCTCGCGCAGGACACCGAGCGCACCTGGGTGATGTTCAACAACTGCAAGTACGACTACGCGCCGCGCAACGCGCGCGAGTTGGCCGACATCCTCGGCGATGTGGTCGCACCCCGGCGAGGCGGAGAGCCCACGGGCGAGGCCGCACCCGATGACGCCCCGCAGTCCCGCGCCGGCGGACGGCAACTCGGGCTGGAGCTGTAGCAGGCCGAATCCTCGCTCGCAGCACGAATCGCGAAAAACCCCTTGACTATTGTGAAGTTCGTACTACTCTGGTTTCGGACTAGTGTGAACCATGTAGTAGTAGCGACAGCATATGTCGGGTAGGCGAAAGGAACGTGTGATGAGGGTCTTACGCAATGTGTTCCGGCGCAAGTTGAGGGCGTTTCTCACGATCTTCGGAATCACCATCGGGGTGCTCGCGCTGGTCGTCATGGGTGCCATGGCCGAGAAGCTGCAGCTGCTCGTTGACGGCGGGGTCGAGTACTACGGGGACAAGGTCATCGTGAGCGGGGCGGGCGGCGTCGCCGGCTTCAACATATCTCCGATGTCGCGGTCGGTCATCGACGACGTCGAGAAGGTCGACGGCGTCACGAGGGCGTCGGGCGCCATCGGCATGCTCCTCGACGAGGACCCCTCGGGCGTGAACATGGGCATCCCCGCCAGCATCGAGGGTGTGGACTTCCGCTCCGAGGGTTACGAGACCTTCGAGACGCGGATAGCCGACGGGCGACAGCTCGAGAAAGGCGATCGCGGCAAGGTGGTCGTGGGCTCCGATCTAGTCACCAAGATCGAGGCCGAGGTCGGCAAGGATGTCACGGTTCGCGGTAAAGAGTTCGAGGTCATCGGCATCCTGGAGAAGACGCTCACAGCGCCGGATATGACGGTCCAGATGGTGCTGGAAGACGCCCAGGACATCCTCGTGGGCGACCTGCCCGCAGCCCTGCGCGATCAGGTCGATAAGCGTGACATCGTGACCTCGGTCGTCGTCTATCTCGAGGATGGCAAGAACCCGGACAAGATGGCCACGGTGATCGAGGGCGAGATCCCGGACGTCGACGCGATGGGCCCCGAGGGCTTCAAGGAGTCAGTCCAGGAGCCGCTCAAGATCTTCAACCAGATCATCTACGCTATCGCGCTCGTCTCGCTCGCTGTCGGTGGACTCTCCGTGATCAACACGATGACGATGTCTGTCGCCGAGCGCACGCGCGAGATCGGGATCCGCAAGGCGATCGGCGCCAGCAACGGCGCGATCATGCGGCAGTTCATCGCCGAGAGCGCGGTCATCGGGCTGCTCGGTGGGCTGCTCGGTCTGGGGCTGGGCTACCTGATCGTGATGGGCGCGAACAGCGCGGGTGCGGCGAGCGCGACCGAGCTCTTCCTGATCACACCGCGCCTTGCGGTCGGATCGGGCCTGTTCGCGGTCGTCCTCGGCGTGCTTTCCGGCATCTATCCGGCCTGGCATGCGGCCTCACTCAACCCCGTTCAGGCACTTCGCTACGAGTAGACGGCACTGCGACCGCCACGGACGCGGCTCGCATCTGAAAGGAGTCCCACATGGACACGATCATCGAGGTACGGAATCTCACCAAGCGCTACCGGCTCGGCAAGGACAACTTCGTAGACGCGCTTCGCGGCGCCTCGCTCGAGATCGGCCGAGGAGAGATGGCCGCGATCATGGGCCCGTCGGGAAGCGGCAAGTCGACGATGATGCATATCGCCGGCTGCCTGGACACGCCGGACGCGGGCCAGGTCTGGCTCTCCGGCCGGAGGGTCGACGGGGCTCGAGGCAAGGAGCTCGCCAGAATCCGCGGCACGGAGGTCGGCTTCATCTTCCAGGGCTTCAACCTGGTGCCCACCCTCAGCGCTGTCGAGAACGTGGCCCTGGCGGCCGAGTACGCAGGAATCAGCCGGCGCGACGCCGCCGCCAAGGCCCGCGAGATGCTCGAACTCGTCGGCCTGGGCGACCGCATGAAGCACGTCCCGAGCGAGCTCTCCGGCGGACAGCAGCAGCGCGTGGCTATCGCCCGCGCGCTCGTCAACGACCCGTCCATCGTCATGGGAGACGAGCCCACGGGCGACCTCGACACGGGCACCAGCGCCGAGATCGTTGACGTGATGCGTACAATCAACAGAGGGAGGGGTACCACGTTCCTCATCGTCACGCACAACCCGGAGGTCGCCGCGAGTTGTGATCGCACGATTCGCATGCGTGACGGTGTGGTCGAGGATGCAGGGGTTGCCGTAGCGGAGGTCTGACCTTGGCGCGAGCCCTGATCGCCTACGAGACCCTGACGGGCACGACCCGCGAGATCGCCGAAGAGATCGGCCGCACAATGGCCGATGAGGGCGTGGGGGTCACGCTGGCCGCTGTCGGCGATCCGGTATTCCCCGTCGAGTACCATCTGGTGGTGTTGGGGGCTCCGATCCGTGAGGCCCGATGGGTCCCCGGCGCGGCGACGTTCCTCCGGGAGCACCGCGCGGCACTGAGCGGGCGGTTCCTGGCCGTGTTCGCGGTCGGTGCCAGGTTCCGGCCGGACAGCGACGATCCCGAGGCAGAGTCCGCAGTACGGGCCGCGGTGGACTCAGTCCTGCGCTCGGAGGGCTTCGTGCTCGTGGATGAGGTGCGCGCGTTCGCGGGCCGGGTCGACGCATCGTTGCTCACGGGCTCGGCGCACCTGATGTTCCGGCTCTCGAGGATTCCCGAGGGCGACTGGCGAGACTGGGACGCGGTCCGCGGATGGGCGCGTCACCTTGCCGGAATCGCCCTCTATCGTGCCGAGGCGGAGCGACGGCTTCAGCCGGAAGCAGAGATGTAGCGGTTTCGTACGTCCTGGACGAGTCGTCCGTCTCTCACCTCGAGCACGCGGTCCGTCTGCTGCGCAACGGCACGGTCGTGTGTGACGATGAGGAACGCGGTGCCGGTCTGCGCGCTCACCGAGCGAAACAGAGCATAGACCGCTGCCGTGTTCGTGGTGTCGAGGTTGCCGGTGGGCTCATCGGCAAGTATCAGCGCCGGACGGTTGATGAGCGCCCGCGCGATCGCAACTCGTTGCTTCTGGCCGCCGGACAGCGCAGTGGCGCTCTTGCCCTCGAGGCCCGAGAGGCCGAGCAGTCCGAGTGTCTCCTCGGCACGGGAGCGTAGGTCGGTATCGGATCGGGCACCGGCGATCAGCGAGGGCATGATCACGTTCTCGAAGACGCTGAACTCCGGCAGCAGGTGGTGGAACTGGAAGACGAACCCGATCAGCGAGTTGCGCAGGCGTGCGCGCTCCCGGCGGCCGCGCGATGCGGTGTCCTCGCCCCGGTACAGCGTGCGACCGGACGTCGGGGTGTCGAGCAGTCCGAGCAGGTTCAGCAGGGTCGACTTGCCCGAACCGGACTGGCCGATGATGCTCGCGAATTCGCCTTCCGCGAGCTCGAAACTGACGTCGGCGAGCGCCCGGGTGGCCGTCTCCCCGGTGCCGTAGATCTTCTCGAGAGATTCGGCGCGCAGCAGCTCAGCCACTCTGAATCACCTCGATCGGGTCGAGGCGCGACGTCTTGCGGATGGGGATGATCGAGCTCGCGAGCGCGACGAGCACGCCCACGCACGCAGAGAGCGCCGCGAATCCGGGCTCGATGCGTATCGAGAACGGAACCGGCGCCATCCCAAAGCCGGCGATCAGCAGCCACCCGAGCCCCAGGCCCGCGAGCGAGCCGCCGACGCCCAGGATCGCCGCCTGCCACAGGAAGATCAGGCCCGCCTGCGCGTCTCCCATGCCCATCGCCTTGAGGATGCCGATCTGGCGCGTCTTCTGGACCGCACTGATCGCGAGGGTGCTGGCGATTCCCAGCGCGACCGCCACGAGCACGAAGACCTGGATCAATGCCGAGGAACCCGACTGCGCCTGCAGCCCGGTGAGCAGCTCGGAGTTCTGCGACTGCCAGTCGATCGCCTCGACGTCCGGGTCGGCCGCGAGGCGTTGGGCCACGTCCGCCGACGCGAACACGTCGGTGAGCTTCACGTACACGGCGCTGTACTCGCCGTCGCTCATGCTCAGAACCTCCGCGGCCGTGTCCGGGTCGATGAAGGCGATCCGCTCGTTGGCGGCCGCCGCACCAAGGTCGAAGATGCCGCTGACCACGAACGAGCGCGGACTGCCGTCGGGGGTGAGTAGCTCGATGGTGTCGCCGGCGTCTGCGTCGCGCGACTCGGCGAACCCGGTCCCGACCAGGATCTCGCCAGCCTCGAGCGAGTAGTCGCCACGCACGACACGGGTTGAAAGCCCGTAGATGATGTCCAGTCCGGTGGAGTCGCCTCCGGTGATGCTGAGCGGCACGCTGTCGTCGCCCTCGACGCTGATCGCGGAGAACGTGCGCACGGCGACGGCGCTTGCCGCGAGCGGCTCGGACTTCTCGATCCTGCCGGCGATCTGCTGCGCGCCTGCGACGGGACCGGCGTCGGAGGCGGTCAACGTGACGTGTGGACTCGAGCCGACGGTCGTGTCGATCAGGTCCGCCTGCAGGCTCGTGATGAGCGAGCCCACGAAGATCTGAACGGCGATGCCCACAGCGATGCCTGCGACGATGAGCCCCGTTTGCGCAGGGCTCATGCGCAGGAAGCGTGACGCGATCCGAAGCGAGAGCATCCGCTATGCCCCGGTCTTCGGCGCCGGAAGCCCCCAGGCGACCGGGTCGAAGAGCTCCTCGGCGGGCCATTCCCTGTCGAGCGCGAATGCGGGGCCGCCCACCATCACGCGCACATCCGGAAGCCCCGCGATAATCTCGTCGACGACCGCGCGCAGCAGTGTGCGGTTGAGATGGGTGGAGGCGGAGAGGACCACGAGCTCGGCTTCGACGGCGCGGGCCGCATCGCAGATCTCGTCAACGGGTGTATCGGGACCCAGGTACATCGTGGTCCAGCCCGAGAGCGCGAAGCGGTCGCAGAGCATGCGCAGTCCCAGGTCGTGCAGCTCCTGCGGCGGGCAGGCCAGAAGCACCGTGCGCCCGGTCGAGGGCCGGGTCGCGGCCTGCTCCGTCACGGTGGGGTACAGCGACTCGATGATCGTGCGTACGGTGTGTGAGGCCAGGTGCTCCTCCCAGACCTGGGTCGTGCCCAGCTGCCAGCCCGCGCCGACCTCGAGCAACACCGGCACGAGCACGAGGTCGTAGAGATCGAGCACGCCGATACCGCCGGCATGGACCGTTTCGAGCGCGTCGTGCACGGCGGAAGGCCGGTCGTGCAAGGCCAGACTCCGGCCCAGCGTGCGTCGCAACTCCGTCGCGACCGCATGGCTCGCGGCAGGGGACTCGTTGGCGTTCTTCACGTGCCCTCCGGTCTTCTCGCTCTCGGGTCCTTCGCTGTCAAAGACTGTATCCCCAAAGCACACGGCCTGCCCTCGGCCGAGGCAGATGCGCGTTCGGCAGGCGCCGACACCACTCCGGCTTCCCTCCCGGAAAAAGGTAGTGGACAAGTGCGCTGTCGCGACTGTACAATCCCGCTTGCTGTCTGCCTTTGCAGTAGCCCCTCGCGGGGGTGTAGCTCAGTTGGTTAGAGCGCTGGCCTGTCAAGCCAGAGGTCGCGGGTTCGAGCCCCGTCACTCCCGCCATACGAATCCTCGAGGCCGCCTGCGGGCGGCTTCTTCCGTTTCCCGCCGAGGAGTGCCGCAGCGCCCGGTCAGCGGCGGGTGAGCTCCAGCGTGCAGCGCTCGCAGCCGGGCTGCCCCGCGCGCTCGACGAAGGTGAGCTCGAGACCGGCACCCTCGAAGGTGCCGAAGTCGACGTCGGCGGCGACCTCGCACATCAGGTCGACCTCGGACTCCGGCAGCCCGGATGCGCGCCAGGCATCGACCAGTGGGCAGGCGCTCATGCGCAGCACGAGCGTCCCGCCCTCAAGTGACACCAGCTCGGGCTCGAAGAGCGCTCCCGCGCACGGTGAGGTCGCGCAGAATAACCGCGCGACCTCGGCCAGGTCCCCGGCTTCGACGGCGTCGCGGTATGCCGCACCGATCTCGAGACCGCGGCGGCGTATCGCACGCTTCAGCAGCACGGCTGCACGGTCGCGACCGAACTCCTCGGCGAGCACGTCGAACAGGTGGCGGTAGAGCAGGGCGCGATTCTCGAACGACGCGCGCGTCTCGCCTTGCGAGCGGGTCAGTGCGTCGTGCGAGGCATCGGCCTCACTCACGGTCGTCCCCGGCACCTCCGAACGGGGCCGCCAGCGCCGCCGCGGCTGCCGCTGCCCGCGCTTCGAGCGCGTCCAGCCGAGCACTCAGCGCCGCCACGGTCGCGTCGTCGAGGTTCACAGCGCCGCCCGTTGAGGCGACCGCGACGGCAGCCCCGCCGCCATTGCGTTCGCGGACGAACTTGAGGTAGCCGAGGGCGATCGAGATCGCGAAGGCGAACACCACGACTGCGAAGCGCGCCACGGATTCACCGCTGAAGATGACCCAGCCCACACCGTAGATCATGGTGAACAGGCCTCCGAGCAGAAGCCCGTTCGAGATCACCCGGAGCTGCTCGCTGCGCACGAGAGAGACGCCCATCACGAGTGTGGCGAACAGGATCAGAACGATGCTGGTATTGCGTGCCCAGATCTTCTGCTCCTCCTGGATCTTGTCCTGGATGACGTTGATCTCTTCCTGGACCGCGTCGAACTCCTTGCGCTCAGCTGCCGTGAGCTCCTCGTACGGCAGCCGGTTCTTCGGCTCCTGCGAGCGGTACAGCTCGTTGAGCTGCTCCTGATAGCGCTCCTGGGGCTGCGGGTAGAACGTGTTGACCCCGATGCCGATAAAGGCCAGCACCATCAGGCCGAGAAAGAACGAGAAGATCGTCTGAAGGGCGTAGTTCTGCCGGTCCCGAGCCATCATGCCCGCCTTTCCGCGGTGTTCTGTTAGCGAGATAGTACCCCGCGACCCGCCCTTGCGTGTACCCTGCGCTATGCTTTCGCGCATGAGATGCATCGACTTTCACACGCATGTGTTTCCCGATGAGCTCGCCCGCCCCGCGGTCAGCAGCCTTGCCGAGGAGGGCGGGGTGGACCCGTCCTACGACGGCACGGTCTCCGGACTGCTCGCTGCGATGGACCGGGCAGGGGTCGATTCCTCGGTCATCCAGCCGGTCGCGACCAAGCCCTCGCAGGTCAGCCGAATCAACGAATGGGTCGCGACGCTGCCCTCGGACCGGCTCGTGCCCTTCGGGGCGATGCACCCCGACCTTGAGGACCCCGCGGCCGAGATCGCGCGGATGCGGGCGCTGGGGATCATCGGCTTCAAGATGCACCCCGAGTATCAGGCCTTCGCACCGGACGAGCCGAGGATGCGCCCTATCCTCGAAGCGGCAGCGCGGCACCGGATGATCGCGTTCTTCCATGCAGGAGGCGACATCGCCTTCTCGACCGTCCGAGGGACCGCAGCAGCGTTTGCAGCGGTCCTCGACGCCCATCCCGACCTGACGGTCGTCCTCGCACATATGGGCGGCTTCGAGCAGTGGTCCGAGGTTGCGGCGGTGCTGGCGGGACGCGATGTCTGGTTCGATACCGCGTTTTGCCTGGGCTACCTGCCGGATGCGGCGTTCGTCGAGCTCGCTCGCGCTCACGGAGCCGGTCGCGTGCTGTTCGGGTCCGACGGGCCGTGGGCCGATGCGGAACTCGAGATCGAGAAGCTGCGCTCCTGTGGCCTTGATGAGGCCGAGCTGGAGGGGATTTTCGGCGGGAACGGCGAGAGGTTGCTCGCGGCACACGCGTGAGACGCGAGGCCGCTCGCTGATGCGCTACTCGCGGGACTCGTACTCGCGCCGGAATGCGACGAACGTGCGGTCCTCCTTCTGGATGTGCTCCGTGAGCCACTGCGCGATGAGCGGCGCGAGCTTGTCCGGGACGTCGTCGTCGCCCGCGAAGTAGCTGGCCGTGATCCGGAGGGTCTCGCCGGTGAGCCGTTCGTGCATCCCCTTGTGCATGCCGAGCGCGGGGTACGCGCACCCCGCCATGAGCGCCTCTTCATCGCGGAAGTGCTCGAGCACGTAGTCGGTGAGCGCGTAGACGGCATCGTCGATGGCTTCCGCGCCCGCCCCGGCGTCTATCGCGTCGTGCAGTGCGTTGGCAAGCGCGTACAACGCCTGGTGTTGGGTGTCGATCTCGGCGTGACCGGTCTCCAGCTTCGGGTCCCATTCGAACTGCGGCATCGGTCGTCCTCTCGTCCCCTGCGCGTGTCGACCTTCTTCTGGCAGTATATCGGTGGGACCGCTCCCTGCGGGTCGCTTCGCCCGACGACCGGGCGTCGGCGCCGGGGAATGGCCCACATCGTCAGGTTCGCTCGGATTCGGAGTGCGCATGAGACTCATCATCAGATGGCTGATCAACGCGATCGCGATCGTGGCGGCGGCCGGCATCATTCCCGGAATCACCATATCCGACGGTCGCGCCTGGGCCGCGGTCGCCGTGGCGGCGGCGGTGCTCGGACTCGTCAACGCCACGATCAAGCCGCTGTTGAGCTTCCTGGCATGCGGGTTCGTCATCCTCACGCTTGGCCTGGGCATGCTCGTGATCAACGCGTTCACGCTGTGGCTGTCGTCGGTGATCGCCCAGGAGTGGTTCGGCGTCGGCTTCCATGTGGCCGGGTTCTGGCCTGCATTGTGGGGCGGCATCATCATCAGTGTGGTCTCGTTCGTGCTGAGCATGTTCGCATCCGATGAGAGCCGCTCGGAGTAACGGGTGCCGGCGGGCTGCAACTGATTGCTCGATGCCGGGTACGGACCGGAGTCGCGGTATAAGATGGTGATGTCGCGTTCTCGGGGTCGTGCCCCGGGGTGGCCCGATCGTATTCGCGAGAGGAAGTGCCGGACGTGAGCAGCATGCGTTCCCTGAGGACTCTGGTCGTCGTTGCGGTTCTGTCTGCCGGACTCGTCGTGCCGGCGAGTGCCGGCGCCGCGGTCGCCGATGCGTACGAGAACGACGATACGTACGCTTCGGCCGTCGCCGTTGACAGCGGCCTGGACACCGGCGGCTCGAGCGGGTGGTTTGGCGAGCCTCTCTTCGGCCAGGCACGGACGTTCGATTTCGTCGACGACGACGGAGCGACCTCCGACATCGACTGGGTGAAGTTCACCGTCTCGAGCCCCGATATCGCGAGCGGCTACTCATACGTGTTCGAGGCGTATGCGAACGAACCCCAGGTCGATCCGGTTCTCGAGCTGTACGCATCCGCCGGGCCGAACGGTGCACCGTCGGCCACCGACCCGACCGCGCTGGGCGAGGTGCCCGGAACCGGCGTCACCGAGACGGACCCGGTAGCGCTCGTGGCGAATGACGACGGTGCCTGGTTCGAGCGGGCCAGCTCGTCGCTCTCGTTCATCCCTTCGACCGCCGGAACCTACTACGTGCGCATCAGGCCCTACTACCGCGTGACCGGCACTCCCGGGTATGACAGCGGGGACGGTAGCTACACGCTCCGCATGAAGGTCGGCCAGCTCTCGCGCATATCGGGCAGCGATCGAATCGCGACGGCGGTGGCGATATCGAAGCAGCGGTTCGCCTCGGCGGGGCCTGCGGGCGGCGCATGTGTCGTCGCCAGCGCGTTCGCATTCCCCGACGCGCTCGCCGGCAGCACCCTCGCCGGGGCCGTGGGAGGGCCCATGCTGCTCACGTCGCCGTCCGCGCTCTCTCCCGCGGTCTCTGCCGAGATCGCGCGCCTGCAGGTCGACACGGTGTATCTGCTGGGAGGCGTCGCCGCGGTCTCGGGCGCGGTCGAGGCGGCCATCGATGCGATTCCGGGTGTGAGCGTGGAGCGCGTGTGGGGATCCGACCGCACGGCGACCGCGCGCCAGGTCGCGAATCGGGCTTCGACGATCGCCTCGAGTGCTCCGGTGGCGTTCGTCGTGAACTCGCTGTCGTTCCCTGACGCGCTCTCTGCGTCGCCCATGGCCACATACAACGTCGCGCCGATTCTGCTCACGCGCGGGACGCGACTCGATTCCGCAGCCAGAGCGGCGCTCGAGGATCCCGCGCTGGGAATCACCGATGTCGTGATCGTCGGCGGCACCGGTGTCGTGTCCGGTGCGGTCTTCACCGAGATCGCGGGTATCCTCGGCGGGTCTTCGCACGTGCGGCGCATAGGCGGTTCGACCCGGTACGAGACGTCGCGCAACTTCGCTGTGTGGGCCACCGGGCGCCAGACCGATCCCGGCACCGTCGGGACCGTTGCGAACCCGTCCGCGCTCGAGTCGCTGGACTTCGCGCGCGTCGGCATCGCCTCGGGCGAGAACTTCCCGGATGCGCTGGCCGGAGGGGTCTTCTGCGGGCTGGCTCGATCGCCGATCCTGCTCACGCGCTCGCGCTACGTCTCGCCATGGGTCTGCGCGTGGTTCGGCAACGACACGACCAATCCGCCGGCGATCGCGCCGGGGCAGGACTACTGGTTTGCCGCCGACTGGGCTATTCTGCGCTCGTTCGTGTTCGGTGGGTCCGGGGCCGTCAGCGACGGCGTGTTCCAGGGCCTCGATGTGTTCAGTGGCCCCGGGTTCTGAGACCGGGCCGACCGAGAGGACTGTTCGGGCATGATCTCGACGATTCGACGCACCCCCTGCCGGCACTCGTTCGCACGCGCGATCGTGGCGGCGGCGCTCGTGAGCGCTGTTCTGCCTGCGAGCGCTCTGGCAGATGGCGTCGACGACGTGTTCGCCACCGCTCCCGTCATGAGTGGCAACACGGTCATCTCCGATACCCTCACCGTCGCCGGCGACCTCCAGGACGTCCGCCGCGTGACGCTGCAGCCCGACGAGGTTCTCACTCTCACGTTGTCGGGGACCCCTTTTCGCGACTTCGACCTCGCGCTGTACGGGCCCGGTGCCACCTCGAAGGACGACGTCTCGGTCGTGGAGTCGACGAACACCGGCACCGCGAGTGAGTCGCTGAGCTTCCTGGTTCCCCCCGGCGCCGGAGGCGAGTACTTCGTGCGCGTCTACTGCGCGGCACCCGACGCGATGGGCTCATACACGCTGGTGAGCACGCTGGGGGCCCCCGAAGTCGCCCGGCTGTCCGGTTCGACCCGGTACGCGACGTCCCTCGCAATCTCACGCAGCAGCTTCGCGACGGCCACGGCGGCCATCATCGCCAGCGGTGACTCGTTTCCCGACGCGCTGGCCGCATCCGGGCTCGCCGGGGCCGTGCGCGGCCCGATCATCCTGGTACCCCGCATCACCAGTACCGACGATCCCCGGCTGATCCCCATCGAGTACGAGATCGATCGTCTCCGTGTGAGCACCGTCTACATCGTGGGCGGAACCGCTGCGGTCAGCCCCGCGGTACAGTCGGTGTTCACCGCCCGCGTCGCGGTGGTCAAGCGCCTCGGTGGCCTGAACCGCTACGAGACATCTGCCAGGATCGCCGAGGAGATCCTCAAGCTCCCCGCACCCGCAGGAGGTAGGCCGGATGCCGCCTTCGTGGTGCGCGGCGATGAGTTCGCCGATGCGCTCGCGGTCGCGCCATACGCCTACAACAAGGCGCTGCCCGTGCTACTGACCAAGTCGACATCACTGAGCGCGGAGACGAGCGGCTTCATCACGTCGAAGAGCATCGGCCAGGTCGTCGTGGCCGGCGGTGAAGGCGCCGTGAGCGCGGGTGTGTACGCGGCGCTCGATGCGCTGCGCGGGGGCGTCGTGACCGTGCATCGCGAGGGTGGGGCGAACCGCTACGATACGGCCGTCAAGGTGGCTGCGTACTGCATCGGCGCGCGCGGATGGGGCACCTGGAACCGGGTGGGCGTGGCAACCGGGCTCAACTTCCCCGACGCGCTGTCCGGCGGCGCCGCGTGCGGGGTGCGGGGTGGTGGCGCGTTGCTGCTCACGAGACCGGGCTCTCTGAGCCCCGAGACCCTCGCCGCGCTCGAAACGCACGCGTCGACCTCCACGCTCGGACTCGTGTTCGGCGGAGCCGGTGTGGTCGGCGATGGCGTGGTCGCGGCCATCGGGTCGGCGCTTCCGGACTAGCTCACGCCGGATCGGCAGGGACTTCCGGCGCCTTTTCGGGCTAATCTCCCGACAACCTCTGGACTTCTGCTCGGTTACCACGCAGAATCTGCTCTTGAGTGCCGGGGGCCTTGAGTGGGGGGTTGCCTCGGCATTTGTCTATGTCAACCTTGTGGGGAGGAGCTCGAATGGGAGGCAGGAACGTCGGAGCATCGAGGTCTCTGGGTTTCACGCTCGTCGCAGCACTGCTGCTGCTTTCGCTTCCGGTCGTCGCATTGGCGGCGCCGTCCGGGTCACCGGCCGGGGCGACCCGGACACTACCGGCCACCGCGTCCGGAGCCATGCGCTCGCTTGCGGCAGACGACAACATCCCCGGCGTGCCTCTGCCCGCCTCGCCGTTCTCGCATGCGCTCGCCAAGAACGTCTCTGAGGACGCTGCCCCTCTTGATGTGTACAGCGTGAACCTCAACGAGGGCGACGTGTTCACGTTCGAGGTCAATTCGCCGCTGACATCCGTCCTCGACGTCATGATCTTCGCGCCCGGCGCGACGGACGCCTGGTGGGACTACCCCGAGACCTGGTCCACACCGGTCTCGTGGACTCAGAATCGGCTGCAGTACTACGCTCCTGCGACCGGGACGTACTACGTCGCTGTCGTGAACTGGTGGAGCGAAGTCGCAGGCAGCTACACGGCCAACTGGCAGAAGACCACGCTGTCGGGCGACGATGACTTCGCGGGGGCCGTGGCACCCGTAGCCAGTCCCGTCGCCGGCACGCTCAACTGGCGCTCCGATGTGAGCGACGTGTACGCATTCGATCTGCTCGCAGACCAGGAGCTGACGCTCCAGCTGAGCGGTCCCGGCGCGAACACCATGGGGACCGGCGGGTTCGACATGTTCGTCTATCAGGCAGACGCTACGAGCGCCTGGGAGTCCATGCCCGCGAAGATCTCCAACGTCGAGGGCACCTCTTCCGAGAGCATCACCTACCACTGCCCGCCGGACGGAGCCGGAACGGTGTACGTCGAGGTGAACACCAACGTCACCGACGGCTCGTACTCGCTGACCTGGAGCGTTACGAGCCCGAAGGTCTCCCGTGTCTCGGGGGCCAGCCGGTACCACACGTCATATGCGATCGGTGCCGCTAACATGCTCTCGTCTGACGTCGCCGTGATCGCGACGGCGCGCAGCTTCGCCGACGCGCTCTCAGCGTCCGGTCTTGCCGGGGCGCTCGACGCGCCGCTCCTGCTCGCTCCGAACCTCAGCACCGGCGATGGCGTAGATGAGTTCTTCCGGGAGCTCATCCGGCTGGACGTCAATGAGTGCTACGTGGTCGGAGGCACATCTGCGGTGAGTACGGATCTTACGGGATGGCTCAAGGATGAGGGCTATACCGTCAAGCGGATATCGGGTGCGGATCGGTACGCCACCGCAGCCGCAGTCGCCCGCAAGATCGCCGAGATCAACGGTGCCCCCGGCACCGCGTTTCTGGTCCGGGGCGACGGGTTCGCCGATGCACTCGCCGCAGCCCCCTTCGCTTACTCGCAGGGAATCCCGATTCTCCTCACCAAGCCGACCGGCCTGAACAGCCACAGCAGGGCCGTCCTCGATGATTTCGACATCACCGACGTGATTATCGCCGGGGGACTGTCAGCCGTAGGCGCGAACGCAGAAAGCTCTGCCGAGGCCCTCAACGGCGGCTTCGCGGCGACGAGGATTGCGGGTGCGGATCGCTACTCCACAGCCGCTGATCTGGCGGCCTATGCTGTCGACACCCGTTCGTGGGCGACGTGGGGCTTCGTGGGCGTCGCGACAGGCGCGAACTTCCCCGATGCCCTCTCGGGCGGCGCCGCATGCGGCTCACGCGGCGGCGTCATGCTGCTGACCAAGCCCAACGTGCTCTCGGCGCCTGCGAGCGATGCGATCACCGCCAATGCGGGATCCATCGGGCATACCATGATCTTCGGTGGTACCGGGGCAGTCCAGAACTCGGTCAAGACCGCCATAGGCAACCTGCTCCCGTAGTGGTCACGAGTATCGGATGGCGGTCCTCCGGGGTCGCCATCCGTGCTTGACCGCCCCAGGTGCGGTGGGTACTATGATTCGGCACCACGCCCGGCCAGGTAGCTCAGTTGGTAGAGCAGCGGATTGAAAATCCGCGTGTCGGCGGTTCAAGTCCGTCTCTGGCCACCACAGCAATGACGAAGGCCCTGCCGATATGGCGGGGCCTTCTTGCGCTCTGAGCTGGGAATACTCTGTCTTGGAAGCCGTCCTGGTAGATGGCTGTTATCTGGCTCTATCGTCACGTATGTCTTGCGTGATCGAACTCATGAGGCCGATATTGCTCGTGGTCATACTTGGAGAGCCTCGAACACTCTTGGCGTTGTCTAGCAGGTATCAAGACACGTGGCCCCTCGCAGACTTCGATATGAAGGATGTACATAGTGGAGACGCCTAGCGTACTGGGTGATCACGCTAATCCTGGTGGGTATGGTTTAGGAAGGCTCGAATATGAACAAAGACCCCCTATGTATTGGGTTGGGTCAGCGCTTGCGCACCCTGGGTGGCGTATGCGCACAAAGGGGGGTGTCGCACTATGCGACGCATTCGATCATGCATGATCCTCGTTCCTGTAGTCAGTGCGCTCCTTCTACTGGTTGGCTGTTCTGAGCCGACTGCCGAGACGGGTGGGACTCCGAAGTTAGACTACGCTGAAGCGGACTACGTTGGCTCGGAGAAATGCGCTGAGTGTCATGACAAGATCTATGCGGGGTGGCTGGAGGCGAATCACTCTCAGGTGATCCAACGTGTCGAAGACAATCCTCTGATTGTCCTCGGCGATTTTACCCAGGACTTTCCCCCTGAAGCAGATTCATTCACTGCCGAGGACGCTGTTCTAATCCACGGTATTCAGTGGAAGCAGCGCTACATCGACAGCGACTGGCGCATCAGGCCCGCACAGTGGAATCTTGATACTGAGCGTTGGGCGCCGTACCACGCCGACGATTGGCAAGAGAACGACTGGCGTACTAGCTGTGCCTACTGCCATGTGGTGGGTTACGACATCGAGACGAACGAGTGGGAAGAGCTCTCGGTTGGATGCGAGGCATGTCATGGGCCGGGTAGCGCTCACGCGGATAGCCCAAGGATAGGGAACATCATCAATCCCGCTCGGCTGACGCCCAAGTTGGCAGCAGACGTATGCGGTCAGTGTCACACTCGGGGCAGTTCGCCTGATGGCGAATGGAGCTTCCCCGTCGGTTACATGCCCGGCATGTCACTCAACCCTGAGCACTTCACTCCTGTCCCCAAGGACGACGAAGAGTCCTGGTGGCCTGACGGCAGTATCAAACAGCACAGGCAACAACACATTGAATGGAAGGAAAGCGATCATTTCCCAGCGGGAGTCGGATGCATTGATTGTCACACCGTGCACTCGCGTGGTGCGAAATATGGTCTCAAAGACAACGCGAACAGCCTCTGTCGGGGTTGTCATGATGTGAGCACGGACTCAGTCACTGGTCATGCTCCGATAGCAGGAGCCCCAGAACACAGCAACTGCGTTGGGTGTCATATGCCTCCAACGGGCAAGAGTGCGGATTATGGCGATGAGCACACGCACAGGATGTGGGTAATCAAGCCTCAAGTGACGATAGATCTAGGTGAAGGCGATCCAGACATGCAGCCCAACTCCTGTAACCACTGTCACGAGGGCGTGGACCCTGCGATCCTGCAGAGTGCTCTTGACGCTGGTCTTGCAAACCTCAAATAGCGCCTGGAGGTGATCCGGGTGGCTGATAGTACCAAAGCACGTCGAAGGTGGACGGTCATCGGCTCTGTGACACTAGGGCTGGTTGTGATCGCGGCTGCTGCGCTCGCATACACCGGAAGACCTGAGTTCTGTCACTCGTGCCACCTAATGGAGACGCGATATGTTTCCTGGGAACGTAGCGTTCATGCCGAAGAAGGAGCCGAATGTCTCGACTGCCATGCTGAACCCGGCGCGATAGGAGAGATCATTGCCCATCTTAACGGTGCCAGGTATCTATGGGTGAAGATCACTGGAGGTCCATCAACTGTGATCTTGCGTGGTGAGGTCTCAGAGGGAACGTGCGTCCAGTGTCATTCGCTTGATGACTTGCCGAATGTGGTCGATGGCGTTGAGGTGGCGCATCGCGGCCACGATGAACTCGAGATTGGATGCGTAGAATGTCACTCGGGGTTCCATGATGATCTAGGCGGCGGGACGCTCTCGGCCAGTACAGAGGACTGCGATAGCTGTCACCGCGATCCACCTGTTGGGGTCTCCTTTTCAGCTAGCGATTGAGCGAACAACCCCAGCTAGACAACGTAGAACGGCCGGCCCCGAAGGACCGGTTGCCAGCCCAATGTCTCGTGGCCCCTGGACGATTCCGTCTTACGTATGTCTTACGTGAAGTCCGCAAATATGCCCTTTTGTAGAGCAGCGGATTGAACATCCGCGTGTCGGCGGTTCAAGTCCGTCTCTGGCCACCATGACTTTCATGAAGACCCCATCAACTCGGTGGGGTCTTCTGTGCTCTACCACCTGAGCCGAATCTGGCCATTTCTGGGCGATTACGGGTCATATGCGGGTCACCGGAATGAGTTTCAAGATCAACCGACAAGCCTGACGGGGGGCTGCGCTTAGGGGTTGACAAGTCGCTTGAGTACCCTGGTCGTCCTTGACACCCTCGTCACTCACTGAGTAATATTCACTCGCATAGCAAGATTCATGTCAGACATGAATATACATATGGAGATGAATAATGCCGCGTGTGAAGAAGACAGCCAAGAACCTAGAAGTGGCCTTCCGTGAGGCTGGCTTTGATCGAGTGGATGCTGGCCCAGAGTGTGTGCGTGTTTGGCTCGGCCAGAACCACGAACTAGAGGTACGCCCTATCAGTGTCGGCCATGGCCGGCCACAAGAGGTGCGCAATGCCCTGGCACAGCAGTTCGAGCAGCACGTTCCATGTACTGCGACCACATACGTTGCCAATCACTTCACCACGGGGGCAATGGATATTCTGCGTGAGAGAGGCGTGAACTACCTGGATGACAGGCAGTTCGTGTTTCGCAACCAGGAACCATTTGTTGCGATTCGTCAGGATCGAGCCGCCAAGGATGATACGAAGCGCACAACTCGAGTCGGGCTTGGAGGCAAGGCGGGCATGGCCGTCCAAGAGTTGCTGCTGGATGACCGCGAGTGGTGGAAGGTCACAGAGCTGGCCAAGGCGGCCGGCGTAGCTGCCGGTACGGCCCAGGTTGCCCTGAACCGTTTGGAGCAACTGGAGATGATTGAGGTCGACGGAGTCGGTCCCAAGAAGCGCCGACGCATCATCGACAAGAGAAGGACCCTCGCTCTCTGGGTGGAGGAGGCGAGACGCGAGCGTGCGAAACTGGCAGTCACTTTCATCAACACGCAGGGGCCGGTTGATCTAGCTCGCCGAATCACGGACAGATTGACTGAGGCAGGTATAGATCACGCAGTGACCGGTGCGTGTGCTGCTCTGCTAGTTGCTCCGCATGTGACAGATGTTCGTCGCTGCGAGGTCTGGGTTGACCCAGCGGCAAGCGGGGCGGCGGTTCTGGCGGCCATGCGAGCCGAGCCGGTAGACAAGGGCGGCAACGTCACTGTCCTCCAAGCGAAGAACGACGCGCCGCTCTTCGCCCGCCGCAAGGTGGAAGGCGTCCAAGTGGTCAATGCGCTCAGGATGTATGCTGACCTTCTCGAGGATCCACGGAGAGGGGAGGAGCAGGCGGAGTTCCTGAGAGATACCGTCCTGCACATGTAGATGGCAGAAGTGATGCGTGCTTCCGACTACGACGAATACACCACGGGTTTGTGCGAGAGGGCGCAACTGATTCTTCTCAAGTGCGCAGGGCCCTGGAATCAGAGAATCTTCCTGGCTGGCGGGCTTGTGCCCCGGTACCTAATCAAGGACTGGCCTGAGTACGCACCACCTCATGTCGGGACTACTGACGTTGACCTCATCGTCGGCATTGCCATCGCATCCGACGAATCCGAGCCCTATGACACGCTGCTTAGGAACATCAAGGCGGTCGGGTTCCGGCTCTTCGAAGATGCCGGTGGCGAGACTTGCTCCTTTCGTTGGTGCGTCGATATTGATGGCAAGACCGTGATTGTTGAGTTCTTGACCGAGAAGGGCGCAGAGCCTGGGAGCATTGTTCGGCCGCGAGAGCATACTGGAGCGAAGCTAGGTGCTTTCGAAACGCGGGGCGCCAATCTCGCTGCGAGTGACTATGTGGAATGCGAGATTAGCGGACTGCTCCTTGATGGTAATGAATCGTTCGCCACGATACGGGTCGCCAATCTCGTTCCGTTCATCACGCTCAAAACCCTGGCCATGCACGACCGTGGTCTGAAGAAGCCAGAGGATGCGTACGATATCGTATTCGTCTTGAAGAACTGGCCTGGTGGTCCAGCATCTGCGGCAAGAGCAGCACTCGATAGTCCCGTGTACGGCGAGGATTTGGTCAGAGAGTCGCTTGATCTACTTGCTCGCCACTTCGGACACACGGGCATGGACGGCCCGGGCAACTACAGCAAGTTCCTTCTTGATGACGATGAAGATGATGAAGAAGAGGCACGGTTGCGAAACGAGGCCGTCGCCGTCGTGAACGAGTTCATCGCCGCACTGGGATGAGCATCATCGACATGATGAAGCCCACCCATTCAGTTCGGACAAGAGCGTGTGTTCTCGAGGGGCATTCACATCACATACACGAGACGCCAGCCCCCTCTTTGTCGCCCTGACCTGCAACACTTCCAGGATTGAAGATCCGCGTGTCGGCGGTTCAAGTCCGTCTCTGGCCACCACAGCAATGACGAAGGCCCTGCCGATATGGCGGGGCCTTCTTGCGTCCGCGCGCGTGGCATGCGCGCCGCCGCCGGTCATGTGCGCTCGTCGTCGCGATACCGTTTCGGGGTGTCGTCACGTAGAATGAGCGCAGCAGCTAGGCGTGCCGCGCTGCTTGATCCTACCGGTCGACGCCGCCTCTCTTCGCGCGGCCTCCAGGGGTGCCCACGTTGTCCAAGGTCGACCCGCGAGCAAGGCACCAAGATGCGCCGCAACCACCCACGGGTTCGGAACCCCACGTGAGCGGCGATTCCGTCACCACAGACCCGGGCTTCGGGCTGGAAGAGCAGGCCATGCAGGCCGAGTGCCTCGCGGTCGCAGGGAAGTCCCTAATCGCCGCGAAGACCGCGGACGACGTGTTTCACGCCGTCGGTGAGTTCTTCAGAAGCGTGGTTCCCGATGCGATAGTGATCGTGAACGAGGCGTCGGCCGACCAGGAACATCTGATCACTCGCGGGGTCGTCGGGCTCGAGGAGTCCATACTGATGCGGGCTGTGGACCTCGTGGGCTTCGAGGTAGTGGGAAAGCGCTCCGTCATCACCGAGGCGTATCGCGAGCTGTTCGCGCAGCGATCCTTGGTGAAGGTCCCCGGTGGGTTCGCGGCACTCGCATCGAACGAGGTGCCGCTTCGGCTGGGCAAGGCCCTTGAGAAGGCGCTCGGCATCCATGACGCCTACACGATCGGTATAGCGGACGGAGACACGATCTACGGCGCGGTTCATGTTCTGACCAGGGAGCCGGGCGCCACCCCACCCGGCCATATCATCGAATCACTGGTGTTCTCATGCTTCCTGACGCTATCAGGCATCGATGCGACGCGCCGCCTGCTCGAGAGCGAAGCGCGGCACAGGATGCTCTTCGAGTGCATGAGCGAGGGCTTCGCACTCCATGAGGTCCTCTTCGACGCGGGCGGCACCCCGATCGACTCCCGGTATGTGCTGGTCAACGATGCGTATGCAAGGATGACGGAGCTCAGCGCCGCCGACATCACCGGGCGCACGGTGCGCGAGGTCGCGCCGGAGTACGGCACGGCGATGCTGGGGTCCCTTGCGAGGGTCGCTCAGACAGGCGAGCCCGGGCGGTTCGACTACTACTCTCCGGACCTCGACGCTCACTTCGAAGTCATCGCGTACTCCCCGGCTATGGACCACTTCGCAACGGTCGTGGCGGATGTCACGGAGCGCATCACGTCCGAAGAGGAGATCAGACGCCGTCGACTTCACCTCGAGGAGCTCGTCGAGAGCCGGACAGCCGAGCTGCGTCAGACCAACGTCGAGCTCAAGCAGGCGACATCGGCTAAGAGCGCGTTCCTGGCCAACATGAGTCACGAGCTCAGAACTCCGCTCAACTCCATCATCGGCTTCTCAGGCATCCTCTCCCAGGGCCTCGCCGGTCCGCTCACCGCCGAGCAGCTGAAGCAGATCGGGATGATCGGCACGTCCGGTCGCTACCTGCTTTCCCTCATCGATGACGTGCTCGATCTCGCCAAGGTCGAGTCCGGCAAGACCATCGTCAAGCCTGAGATCCTCGAGGTCGACGTCGTGCTTCAAGATGTCGCGGACGCCATGCAGCCGCTCGCTGATGAGAAAGGGATCGAGCTTCGCGTGAGATCAGACGCGCCCGGCACCACGCTGATATCGGACTGCGGCAAGCTCCGGCAGATCCTCGTGAATCTCGTCGGGAACGCAGTCAAGTTCACGGGCACGGGTCATGTGGCCCTCATCGCCCGGTCCGCCTCTCCGGGCCTCATCTCGTTCATTGTCGAGGACACGGGCGTCGGTATCAGCGAGCACGACATGCCGCTTGTCTTCAGCCCGTTCACGCAGGTGGGGGGCGATGATGTGGCCAAGCCAAAGGGGACGGGTCTCGGCCTGGCACTCTCCCAGCAACTGGCCGCGATGCTCGGCGGACGAATCGCCGTGACGAGCGAGCCCGACGTCGGCTCCATCTTCACGCTCATCCTCCCGCTCAGCGGCGTGCGCCGGGGTCGAGCACCATCAGCGGACGCGGGTTGATCGTGGATCAGACGCCGCATCGAGAGCGAGAGCGAGCCGCCGATTTCGCACCGCGTCCGTCAACTCAAGTGGTATCATTCCTGATGATGAACGGTTCTCCTTGGGCGATGTACGGCACGGACTCGAGCGCCACTGCCTGCAACACCCGCACAGCGAAGAGGCGCAGATGTACGACATCGTTATCGAACTCATAGGCAACGCCGGACTCCTGGTGGCTGCGTTCATGGTGTCTCGGATGCTCATGCGCCCGCTCGGAGAACGGCAGGTCGAGCAGCGTGTCCTTTCGGGGCTCCTCTACGGCGGAGTGGCGGTGCTCGGGCTGCTCTCGGCTCCGGTCATCGTTCCGGGTGTCTATCTCGACGGCCGCAGCATCGTTCTCACGATGGCGGGCCTGTTCGGCGGCCCGCTGGTCGCTCTCGTTGCGGCGGTATCATGGATCGGCGCGAGGGCATGGGTCGGGGGTGCCGGCGCGACCGTCGGTATCCTTGTCGCGATCGCGGTCTCGGCACTCGGAGTCGGCTTGAGGGTGCTGCGCCGCAGGTACGCTTGGGCGAGTACTCGCCGCGCACTCGTCGCGCTGGCACTCCTCGCGCAACTGGTGATGCTGGCGCTCTTTGGGTTCCTGCCTGACGGGCTCGGGCGGGACGTTCTCGGCGAGGTATGGATTCCCGTGCTGCTCGTGTACCCGGCGGCCACGGTCCTCGTTGGCATATTCATGTACGACCAGGAGGAGCTTGCCGAGTACCATGCCGGCCTGGAGAGCGTGGTGGCTGAACGTACGCGCGAGCTCTCGGCCGCCAACGACTCGCTCGATGTCGCGAACGAGGAGCTCCAGTGCATCAACGAGGAGCTCCTGAGCGCCAACGAGGAGGTCAATGCCGCGAACCAGGAGCTCGTAGCGAGCAACGTCGAGCTCGAGGCCGCAACAGGCGAACTCGCGGCTGCGAATCTCGATCTCGAGCTGGCCACGCAGGCCAAGAGCCAGTTTCTCGCGAACATGAGTCACGAGCTGCGTACTCCCCTCAACTCGATCATCGGCTTCTCCGGAATCCTGTCTCAGGGTATGGCGGGACCGCTGTCAGACGAGCAGTCGGCGCAGGTGAAGATGATCTACGGCTCGGGCAAGCACCTTCTCGCGTTGATCGATGACGTCCTCGACCTGTCCAAGGTCGAGGCGGGCCAGGTGCGGCTCAGCCCGGAGGATTTCGACCCTGCGGTGGTGGTTCATGAGGTGATCGAGACGCTCCACCCACTTGCGGTCGAGAAGGGCATCGACCTGTACGAGCAGGTTTCGGCGACAGGTACCGTCTTTGAATCGCCCCGGGATTCCCGGAGACCCCGTCGTTTGAGAGGATGGGGTCATGAGCAGACAAACCAGGTATCCCAAAGAGGTGCGAGAGAGGGCCGTGCGGATGGTCTTCGAGCACACACCCGAGTACGAGTCCCAGTGGGCGGCGATCCGCTCGATCGCGGACAAGTTCGGCGCCTCACCCGAGACACTCCGCATCTGGGTCAGGCGGGCCGAGACCGATGAAGGGCTGCGTCCAGGTCTTACGAGCGATGAGCGGACTCGTATGAAAGATCTCGAGCGCGAGAACCGCGAGCTTCGCCGCGCCAATGAGATCTTGAAGAGCGCTGCGGCTTTCTTCGGGGCGGAACTCGACCGCCGACAGAAGAGGTAGTGGAGTTCGTTGACGCCCACAAGGGCGAACACGGGGTCGAGTCGATCTGCGAACTTGTGCCGATCGCCCCGTCGACCTACTACGCGGCCAAGAAACGCCCGCCGTCGGCCAGAGCATTGCGCGATGAGGAACTGAAGCGCGAGATCCGCCGGGTCCACAAGGCCAGCTACGACGGCTGCTACGGGGCGCGCAAGGTATGGCTGCAGCTCAAGCGCGAGGGCTTCGCCGTCGCACGCTGCACGGTCGAGCGTCTCATGCGTGAGCTGGGACTTTCCGGTGTACGCCGGGGTGCGTTCAAGATCACGACCATCGCCGATGCCGCAGCCGATAGGCCGGCTGACCTCGTCGACCGGAAGTTCGTAGCGACACGCCCCAACGAGCTTTGGGTCGCAGACATCACCTATGTGGCGACCTGGACGGGCTTCGCCTACGTCTCGTTCGTCACCGATGTGTTCTCCCGCATGATCGTGGGCTGGCGCGTATCGCGATCGCTCAGGAGCGATCTGGCGCTTGACGCGCTCGAGATGGCGGTGCACGCCAGAGGCGGCGCCGAGGGCGTGATCCACCACTCCGACCGCGGTGTGCAGTACCTGTCCATTCGCTACACCGAACGGCTCGAAGAGGCCGGCGCCGTGGCGTCGGTCGGCAGCAAGGGCGACTCCTACGACAACGCGCTGGCAGAGACGATCAACGGCCTGTACAAGACGGAGGTGATCAGGAGAAAGGGTCCGTGGCGGAGCCTCGAAGACGTCGAGTTCGCCACGCTTCAGTGGGTGCACTGGTTCAACAACGAACGGCTGCTCGAGCCGATCGGCGACATCCCGCCGGTCGAGTTCGAAGGAATCTACTGGCTCGAGAAGGCCGCGAACGATACAGTCGGACTCAAGGAATCAGGTCTCCAGTGAACCCGGGGCGATTCA
>CAMTYE010000008.1:0-12247 GCA_947085935.1 uncultured Actinomycetes bacterium
CACTGTCGACAGCGTCCCGGTTCCGGGATCACTGCGACGGTACAGGCGTTGGTGGGGTGGTCAACTTTTCGGTGATCGAAAGGCCTCCAGGTGGTCAACTTTTAGAGTACCGAACACACTACAAGAACGCTCTGACATGGGGGTACTAATTTGCGACACACTATTTGGCGTGGGGCCCACGAGATTGGCGGCGTGTGCATCGAGGTTGCCGCTGATGACGGGACTCGACTTCTGCTTGACCTTGGCATGCCGCTCTACGACAGCGATGGGGGAGACTTCCCGTACGGCACCCCACAACGGCCGACGGAGGAACTGATTGCCTCCGGCGTTCTGCGGGACATCCCGGGGCTCTACGCCAATGACCCAGAATCGCCCTCCATCGACGCGATCATCCTGACGCACTCGCACCTGGACCACTACGGTTTGGCGCATCACGCGCATCCCGCGATTCCCGTGTACGGAAGCCGGGGCACTATCGCTGTGCTTGAGGTCGGAAGGGTATTCTTTCCGGACAACGCCCTGCCTCTTGACCTCCGCATGCTGCCCGAACAGGAGACCCTGAAAATCGGATCCTTGTCGATCACCGCCATACCCGTTGATCACGCGGCTCCCGACTCCAGGGCATTGCTGGTCGAGGCTGACGGGCAGAAGCTCCTCTACTCTGGGGACCTTCGGGCGCACGGTCGCACGGGGTTCCGCTTCGAGAAGATGCTCGATGACCCTCGGCTGCGCGGTGTAAATTGGCTGCTACTCGAAGGGACCACTCTCGGAGTCGGTTCGGATGGCCACGGCATGGCCAGTGAGCAAGACGTCGAGGAATCACTCGTGTCCTTGGCTCATGAAGCCCCCGGCCGCACTCTGGCGGTCATGGCTTCGGGCCAGAATCTCGACAGACTGGTGTCCTGTTACCGCTCCGCGCGGCGATCTGGGCGACTACTCGTCATCGACCCCTACCAGGCTTTTGTCTTGATGAAGCTCGCACCGCTGTCGCCGTCCATCCCACAATTCGGGTGGGACGGGGTCAAGGTGAGCTTCGCTCCCCACCAAGTCGAGCGATTGAAGACAGCCGGCTTGATGGACCTCGTCTACGAGATGGGCCGAGAAGGCAAAGTCAGCTCGGACGCCTTGGCCGCCGAGCCGGGACGGTACCTTCTCTGCGCGAGAGGCAGCTTCGGGACGACGAAACTGCTCGATCACATCGGCGCCGCCAACGTCGAATTGGTGTGGTCGATGTGGGGCGGGTATTGGAAGCGTGACAAATGCGCCATGCGAGAGTGGGCACATCGCCATGCTGTCGAGCCCCAATTCATCCACAGCGGCGGTCATGCGTGGCCAGAGGATCTGGAGCGGCTGAGGACGGCGCTACAACCCCTCAACTTGGAAGTCGTACACACCGCAGTGACCTAGAGCAACGGGTCAATGCGCGGATGGCCGCGGACCCTCAAAACGGCGCTCTGAGCGCCATTCTAAGCGCTTAGATGGGGCAGCCCCGGGGGCTTCGCCGCTGCCGCATTACGCCAATGGCCGGCGAAAGCGGGGAGTTCGCCTCCGAAGACCCGCAGAGCTCGAACAACGTCCAGTGGTGCCCTTCGGTTGCACGCTCGCCGGTCTACGGCGTCGCAGTGGCCGCCGCCTTCCACGCCGGCCGGCGGATCGACGCGATCGTCGAGCTGCGTGCTGAAAGCTCCGAGATCTTCACGACGTCGCCGGTGCGCGGCGCATGGACGTACTTGCCCCCACCGATGTACATGCCGACGTGGTGGACGTGCCCCGCATCCCAGAAGATCATGTCGCCGGGCTGGATCTGCGAGAGACTCACGTCTGTGCCGAGGGTGTTCCACATCCCGGACGTTGTGCCCCGGCCTGAGAAGTCCGCGTAGCGCCACATAATCCAGTCCACGAGCCCGGAGCAGTCGAACGTCTGAGGGCCGGTCGCGCCCCACACGTACGGGCAGCCGAGGACGGACAGGGCAAGCCGCACCGGCGGGAAGTTGACCGCGACGCCGGACTTGTCGAGCTTGCCCAGCACCTCAGGGGTGAGCGCCGTCGCGCCGGGGCCGCCCGCGCCGTTGAGCCCGGAGGCATCCAGCACCTGCCCGGTCTCGTCGAACGTGCCCAGGATGGCGAGGTAGCGCTCGGCGGCCTGCCCAGCCTCGGTGCCCGTGAACGCCGCGCCAGCCAGCGCGAGCCTCGGCGCCAGGACGGCAATCGGCGGGTACGTGCTCGTGGCGAGCACCGTGCGCGTGCCCTCGGCTGTGTATGTGTAGGTGATCGAGGAGCGCACGAGGTCGTAGACAGCCTGAGGGTCGGCCTTTGTGAAGTTCTGGTCGCATTGGATGGCCGACAGCGCCAAGAGGTAGCGCCACGTCGGCAGGTCGAGATTGGCGTCCACCGTCTTGCTGGCCGGCGCTCCGGCAGATGCGTCGTCGAGCGCGTCGTTTTGTAGCTGGTCCTCGAGATCGGCGTAGGTCTTGATCTGAGCCGCGCTCGCGGCCGGATTCGTCTGGTGCCCGAACAGGAAGGACGGCACGGAGGCGGCGAACGCGCCGGCGAACGCCGTGCCCATGAAGAGTGCCGCCACCAGCGCGACCGCTACGCCGACGAGCACCTTGCGCTCGACTGACTTCTTGTCGACAACGCCACGCACTGCCGCTGCGGCGATTCGTGCGATTGTGAGGGGTTCGGCCATGATGCCTCCTCTACGCTGTCGGCGACTTCTCGCCGCTCGTCGACAGGAGCTGCACCATCTTGGGCGTGCGTTTCACGTCGAGGATGCACTTGCGCTGGCCCACCATCAGCAGGCATCGGCCGACGGCCTTGCGCGCCACGGCATCAGCCTCGGCGCGCGAGAGGTCGTAGAGATCCACGATGTGTGCGAGCTCGCGGCCGTCGGCACCGAAGACGACCTTCGTGCTGGCGTTGTCGAGCACCGCTCGACCCTGCCGCTCGATCGCCGGATCGAGGAAGTCGCTCACGTTCTGTGTGGCGACCATGAGCGCGCCGCCGTACTTGCGGATCCTCTTGGCGAAGTTCTTGATTGCTTCGAGCGTCGCTGGCGTCTTGGGGTCGATCGCGAGATGCGCCTCGTCCATGACGACGAGCAGATGCTCGCCGGTGTCGCGGTTCGCCTGGATCTCGCGCCACATCAGCTGCGTGATGAGGTGGTACTGCGCCGCGTACGTGGACGAATCGGCCTCCTGGAGCGAGTGCGTCGAGAACACCAGCACATCGCTACCCAGCGTGACGTTCGTCTGACCATCCCACATCAGCCCCCGCGAGCCCTCGGTGAGGTTCTTGAAGAACAGATCGAGCCCCGCATACGCTTCGCGCTCGCCGGCGGATGGCTCGCTGGCCGCGTGCGCTCGTGAGGCGATCTGGGTGCGCAGATCCGAGAGCGTCGGCCATGCTGTCATGTGGCCCACGCTCGTGAGGTCCAGCGTCAGACCATGAGCGCGGTAGAGCTCGCGCACCTCGATCTCGAGGATTTCGCGTGCGGTGTAGTCGTCCGGCAGCTGCAAGGCGAAGAAGGTCTTAAGGAACTCAAGGTGCCGCGCCACGGGATTGAAGCGGCCCGCGTCGGCCTCTTCCTCGTCGTCGGCCACGGCCTCTGTGGCCCAGACCTCAAGCGGGTTGATGACTGTCGCGCCGCTGTTGCCCGCGTCAATCCATTGGCCGTCGATCCGAGCCGACAGCGCCCGGTACTCGTCCTCCGGGTCGATGATGATGACCTTGGTGCCAGCCATGTACTCCATGAGGATGTCGAGCTTCATGAACGTCGACTTGCCGCCGCCGGCATTGCCGAGCACCACCATGTTCGCGTTGGAGCGATCGGCGAAGCCCGACGAGCCGAACCGCCAGCGGTCGATCACGACGACACCGCCAGTGGTGTCCAGTCCGTAGACCTTGCCGTACCCGTCGTTGATGCCCGCCGCCGAGAAGGGCGCGGCTGCGGCCAGCGTGCTCGAAGGCATCGGCATCGCGTAGAGCTCGTGAAGCCGCGCGGAGCGGTAGCCGTAGGGGCTTGAATGCAGCATCGCGTCCTTGGTCATGAACCACGGCCGCTGAGCTATGATCTGGTTCGCCGCAAGCCGGCCCTGCACCTCTTTGACGCGCGAGGTCAGCCCCTCGGCACCCTCGGCGGTCACGATGAAGGACACGACCGCGTCGAACATCGCCTGGTTCTCCGAGCCCGACAGACGCAGGAGCTCGGCGGCCTGGTCACGCTTCGCCGAGGCCTGCATGCGTTCGTATGCGCCCTTGTTCTTGCTCTGGGCTTGGAAGCTCCACCCGGACAGCGAGTCCGAGACGATGCGGTTGAACTCGGCGGCGTTTCGGCGCACTGCGTCGATGTGGACGGTCACACCCGGTAGCCGGATGCGCGAGAGCCACTCCGCTGGCAGCCGCGCCGGGTACTTGGTCACGACGAGGACGGCCATGTACTGGTCGCCGAACCTGCACGAGCTCTTGTCCGAGAACTCGGCCACCACCGGTGCGATGAGCTCTCGTAGGCGCGTGTTCGGCAGGATCTGCGTGACCTGCTCGGTCACCTCGATCTTCTTGCGGGCCATGAGCTTCTGCCCTTCTGTCAGACGCCGACGAGCGGCGCGATGTTGAGTGACGGGTCGTCGGAGGGCAGCGTGACGGCGGGGGAGGGCAGACTGAATCGCACGAACGTGTTGATCACGTCGGCCGCACTCATCCAGCTCGCCGAGATCCCGCGTGTGCCGAGCGTGGCGATGAAGTTGCGGGCCTCAGTGAAGAGGTCGTTTCGCTGTGGGTCGGTCGCCGTCGGTGGCGTCGTGAGGATGAAGAAGAAGTCCCGCTCGGCTGCGTTGCCCGTGCTCATCAGATCGGCCACGAACTCGATCTGGTCCGCGATGAGCGTGCGTCGGCCGCTCGTGGCGGCTCGCTCCATGAGGAATCGCAAGTGGTTCATCTGCTCCTCAAGGTCGGCCGCACGAGGGCCGATGTAGATCCGCACGCCCACGGTGAGTGAGTTGTACGCCGCCTGAAAAGCGTCGAAGTTCGCCGCCACACCGCCAGAGTCCTTGAGCGTCATGTCTTGCGGCTGCACCCGCAGATGCACGGCGTAGGCGCCGTCGGTGAGCAGCGTGTAGTCGCCCGCGGTCGATCTGAGCACGTCGGACACGGGGATCAGGTCCGCCATCGTGTCGGCCGGCGGCATCTTAGGTGTGAGCATCGGTGATTCCGCCCTTCTCGATTCTGAGGTAGTAGCGCTTGGGTTCGCGGACCCAGCGAAGTGAGTTCTTGAGGAAGTCGGCTACCGTCACGTCGGCGACCGAATCGGTCACGAGCCCCCAGCCGGTCATGATCCAGAGGCCCGCTGCGAGCAGCCCGACGAACACGACCCGCGTGGCGGTCGCGGCGGTGATTGCGGCGAGCGGGGCGGTGCCGAGCACGTAGTACATGTAGATCTGGTTGTGCCTTGGCACGTTGGGTGTGAGCACCTGCTTGCCGAGCGCCACGCGCGACGGGGCAAGATAGCCCTCGCACCGTTCTTCTTCTGCGGTCGGCATTCTTGAGGCCTCCTAGCGAAACATCTGAGATATCGCGGCCAGGATGCCGCCTGAGACAACGAGTGAGATCAGGGCCGCGGCCATGACGGGCCGTGCGATCGTCCAAAGACTCGGCCGTGTCTCGCCGGGCGAGAGGACCGCCTTGATCGCGGAGATGCCGGAGCGCGCGATCGCCGAGACGCTGACCACGCCGAGGAACACCGCCGACCAACCGAGTACCGTGTTCGCTGCCGTCTGCTGGGCCACGGCTATCCGGCTCTCGCGACCGCAAGGCGAGCGAACTCGAACGTCGCCATGCGCGCCATCGAGCCCGCGCCAGTTGGCGTGGCCTGGTGCGTCATCTGCGCCACGAACGCCGGTAACGCGATCGTGCACGCCATCAGTCCGATCATCGCGACGAACTCGTGGATGGGGTCGGTCCCGAACCCAGAGATACTCAAGCCGGTGACCAAGCCGATGATCGTGAGGTTCAGGAGATAGAGCTGCAATGCCTGCGTGAACGCCAGTGTCAGGAGCTGCCGCGTCCACGCCGCGAACAGGGAGCGGTCGGGCGAGGCGAAGTTCAGCGCCAGCACCGGTCCGATGAACACCATGATCGCGAGCTCGACCGAGCGTTTCGTGACCTGGAAGAAGATCACAATGAGCCCGATTCCGAGGAAAAGCATGACCACGGCCAAGAGGAGCTGACCCGTCGGGTTGCTCGGGGTCAGGCCGATGTCCACGAGACGCTTCATGACATCAGCCGCCTGCAGTTTGCTCGTGACGGCACCGGCAGCCGAGTTGGTCAGCACGTCACTCGTCAGTTTGTTGCCGATGTCGACTGCCAGCGTGACCGCGAGCGGGATCGACCAGATGAGCGCGGCCGCCCCGGCGGCGCGAAGGAGTACCGCGTCGAGCGGATCGCCATCCTCGCCGGATAGCTGCAGGATGTAGCGTGAATACACGTCGAGCCCGACCTTCAGGCCCAGTACGGCCGTGGCGAACACCTGCACCGTGATCATGGCGTTGACGACGGGAGCCCAGTGGATCAGTGCGGCGGACAGCGTCCCGACACTGATGAGCATTTTGGCGATCATGTCGAAGAAGCCGCTGAACACGCCGACGAGCCAGCCGTTCCACCATACGGTAATGGTGTCCATGAGCCGCTCTAGCCGAACTGCGTGATGAGGAACGGCACGAGCCACGGCAGCACGGCGAACGCGATGCACAGGGCGAGCAAGCCCCAGAACTGCTGCCAGCGCTGTCGGCGCATGTGCTCATCTTGCGTGAGCACCGCCATGGTGATGAGCACACCGCCGCCGATGACCGCGATCGTGGCGAAGATCAGCGTCACGCCGGTCTGTACCTGTTTGGCGAGCGTGTCGACCTTGGCGAAGAATCCGGTTATGTCGGTCACGGCCAGCGCGACTGTCGGCGTCGCTGCGGCCAGCGCGAACGTGGCGGCCACCAGTGCGGTGCGGCCCTTCTGGTGTAGTCCCCTCATCGCTCCACTCTCCTTTATCGTATCCCTCATCTGTCTACGCCCACGCGATCAGCGGGTGTCCTTGTCGGTCCCGACCGTTCTTGGCCCATGAGCCTGAGTCCCTCGGGTAGGAGCTCCTCGCCATGCCAGATCGGCGGCAGGTCGATCTCGTGCACAGCGCGCGCGGCCTGGCGCGCGGCCCGCACTTCGCTCGCGTGCTCGGGGTCACCGAGGCCGAACGCCTCGTCGACCGAGAGCAGCGAGAGATCCGGCACCGGGAAGAGAGCCGCGTTCATCCCGCGGCGCACCACGAGCGCGCCGTCCACCTCGGGGGAGAGGCGGGCGATCTCGTCGGGCATGAGGACGGGGCGCGACGTGAGCTTGTCGGAGCGCGAGGTCGTGTGGCTGGCTCCCACGAGCCCTCCGCTATTGCGCTGCGAGGACCCGCCGTCGCGCACCATGATCGTCTTCGTGCCGGTCAGGTCGCTCATGAGCCGGTGCGTCTTGCCCGACGCGCTGGCGAGGTACACGATTGCCGAGCAGTTGCCGCCGATGAGCGAGGCGGCTTCCACGCGCCCTTCGGCATAGCGCTCGAGCTGTTCGATGCTTTGCACGACCATCAGGAGCCGGATCCCACGGCTCCGTGCCATCGTGAGCATGCTCACGAACTCCGGAATCTTGGGGATGTTGCCGAACTCCTCGAACAGGATGTTGACCGGCACCGGGAGCCGTCCGCCGTGGGCGTTGGCGGCCTTCACGAGTGCCTGGTAGAGCTGCCGCACGTAGATCGTGACCATGACGTTGTAGGCGTCGCGTTCATCCGGCGTGATGATGAATACTGCCGACTTGCGAAGCCCCACGTCGGCCAGGTTGTGTTCGGAGCGCGCCGTGAGCGCGGCCATGTTCCTGTTCGAGAAGATCTTCAGTGCATTGGCGGCCGTCGTGTACATGCTCGACGCAGTGTTGCCGGTGGCCAGGCTCGCCGCGAGGTAGGCGACTTTGGCCGGGTGCCTGTCGTCCAGACCCTCGATGATCTCCTTGAGTGGATAGATCGTCTCTTGCCGCATGCTGCCGGCGCGCATCGCGGTTCGCTCCTTGCCATACGTTCCGAGCGCCCGGTAGACGTTGAACATGTTGCGCGAGAGCGGGTCGACGCCTTTGGGTTCACTGGCGATCAGGAGTGCCGTGGCCGCGATGATCGCTTCGGCGCTGGCGTTCCAGAACGCCTCGTTGCCGCCGTGCCCGCCGAGTTGTGCCGAGACGATCGTCTTGGCGAGTTCGTGAGCCATGTCCTCGGCGTGTGCGATCTCAGCAGACCAGATCAAGTCGACGATCAGGTCCAGAGGTGACCACTGGACGGACCTAGAGGGGTCCCGCAGGTCGATCGTGTCGACTTGGTAGCCCTTGGCCTTGAGATGCTCGCAGGTGGTGAGGTAGAGCTCGCCCTTGGGATCCGGGATCACCATCGACTCGCCGAGCTCGCCGAGTGCGTAGATGCTCGGCAGTACGATCCGGCGCGTCTTGCCCGAGCCGGTGGAGCCGATCACGAGTACGTGGCCCTCGGAGCCAGAGAGGTAGTAGGTCTCTCTGCGTCCGCGCTCGGCCGGCGTGGCGCCGATCACGAAGCCCGAGACGCCGGGAACCGGGGTCGTGCCGGGCGACCAGGTGACTGCGGAGGTCTCGAGCGCCGCAGGGATCATGAGGTTCGAGGTGCCGTGTTCACCGCGGCCGGCTGTTCGCGGGATGCCGGCGACGACGCCGGTGCCGCTGGTGTGCGGGCGCATGAGGTGGCCGGAGATCCAGACCCACCAGGCCACGATGGCGGCGATGAGGAGGAGTGAGAGGATGAGCGTCGGCGGGCTGGTGACGGTGGCCAGCCAGCGGGTGGGGAGGGGGGAGAGTGCCCACGTCGTCAGCGGTGAGGTGCGAGCCGCTCGGTCGAGGGGAAGCGAGGTGAGGGCGGAGAGGGCTAGCGGGATGAGGGCAGCAGCTAGGCACGCCACCAAGCCTGTGGACACGACTCGCCGGATTTCGGCCCTCCGAGCCACGTGCACCTCCTTGACCTCAGCGTCTTGGATCGAGCTGCGACGAAAGGTAGCACAGGAGGTTGGCGGTCCCAGACTTTGTGATTGAGTGGGGTCGGCGTCATGGTCGAAAGGTCCGGCCGCCGCGAGCGGAACGGGCGGTGAATCCGCTCGACCGGCCTCGGGGTTCTCGACTTGGGCAGATCACGCTTCTGTCTTTACGACACGCAGTTCTGAGCATGGGTCGCGTGAACGCAATCGACATAGGCAGCTGGGACTTGCAGGTCCAGTACTGTGGACCCAGGGTGTCCACATATTGTTACGCGTACCATGACATGAGTGTTATGCAGACTGCAGAATCACTGTTAGGAAGACGCTGCGACGTGCGAGATCTAGGCTGGTGTGGCTGCGCCGGAGCTGGTGGGGCGGGATAGCCCGGAGCGCAGCGGCGAGGTCAGGGGGACCCTGCTCGATCGGGGATGCACGGCGTGTGCGGGACTTTGAGAAGAGGGCCTGCACGGTCTCCGTCCTTGGCAGCTCGTTCCTAACCCGCGCATCGACACAGACAAACCGGCCGCATGAGGTATTCTCGGCTCGGGAGGTCTCGTAGGGCCGGTTTGCTGGTCATGCGCAAGCACGTTGGACACACCAAGCAACGTTGTCAGGGTTGCGACTGTCGCCCTGTGTGGTAGACTCATTGTAGATACCGTTTGCAAGGAGGTTGCTGTGAAGACCAAGGTCCAGCGATGGGGCAACAGCCTCGCCGTCAGAATCCCCAAGACGTTCGCTGAGGAGGTCGGCCTCAAGGACGACTCTCCCATCGAGATGCGTCTCGTGAAGGGCGGTCTGCTCGTGGAGCCCTCGTCGGAATGGACACTGAGTCTCGACGAGATGCTCGCGGGCGTCACCGTATCCAATCTGCACGACGAGGTCGACACGAGTCCGGCCCAAGGCTCGGAGGCCTGGTAGTATGCCTTGGGCTCCGGAACGCGGCGATGTCATCTGGATCACGATGAACCCGGGCGTCGGTCACGAGCAGTCCGGTCGCAGGCCCGCCTTGGTCCTCTCGCCGGGCTCCTACAACAGCAAGGTCGGCCTCGCGATTCTGTGCCCGATCCCCGGTCAGGTGAAGGGCTACCCGTTTGAGGTCGCGGTTCCAGACGGGCTTCCCGTACAGGGCGTCATCCTGTCGGATCAAGCGAAGAGCCTCGACTGGAGGTCGCGCGGAGCGGAGTTCCTCTGCAAGGCACCGTCGGGGAGCGTCACAGAGGTCTTGCAGAAGTTGGAGAGGTTGGTCGCACCGTAGCCGGGGTGTCCAACAACGGCATCCAGACGGACAACGCTTCGCGTTGCCGCTGATGCCGAACACGTTCGATGCACCCAAGAGAGGCGGAGCTCGTGCCCTACTACGAGAAGGATGCGGATACCATCGCGGCGCTGGAGTCGGAACTCGCGGCCGTGGGCCTGCCGATTGTGCGCGTGCGCAAGCTCAACGCTATCCTCAACGCGATCGAGGTTCAGGTGGAGGACGAGTACGCTGATCGCCAAGTGGTCGACTCGCTATTCGAATCCCTGTCGCTTGCAGCGGAGTCCATCGACTCGCCCGCTGGTGCGCGCTTCAGGCAGCAAGTCGTCGACTGTCGAGAGCATATCGCGAAACACCTCTCCCTCCGTGCAGTAGGCGGCCGGTAGCAGTGGCTTTCACCGAGCTCGAACTCAAGCGAATCGACCGGACGGTGGGCGAGTTGTGTCGACGATCGTCGCCGGCGGAGCACGCAGACAAGCTCCGCTTTGAGTGCGACATCGATGGTCACAGCGTATCCATCATGGAAGTGCGTCCACCGTGGGACGGTCGGCCCGGAGATTGGACGCGGCACAGCGTCGCCAGGTTCCGGTACTTCCGTACGCGGAGCGAGTGGCAGCTCTACTGGATGCGCGCCGACCTCAAGTGGCACGCCTACGAGCCGCAAGCTCCCACGAATGACCTAGCTCGGCTCGTCAAGGTGGTCGAAGAGGACAAGTACTGCGCCTTCTTCGGCTGAGTGCGGGCATCGAACAATGGCATCGACACCGACAAACCGCGGCGGTGAGGTAGCCTGAGTCGACGGCGTGGCAGAGCCGCGGTTCGCGGGTCATGCCACACACGTTAGGAAGCCGCTGCGAAGTGCGTGACCTGAGCAGGTGCGGGGGCGCCGGTGCCGGCGGGTCGTGATGGACCGGAGCGCAGGCCGTGAGGGCGGTGCGGACCCGGATCGCGTGCGGAGTGCACGGCGTGTGCGGGACTTAGAGAGTAGGGCCTGCACGGTTCCCTTCCCTGGCAGCGCGTTCCTAACCCGCGCATCGACACAGACAAACCGGCCGCATGAGGTATTCTCGGCTCGGGAGGTCTCGCAGGGCCGGTTTGCTGGTCATGCGCAAGCACGTTAGAACCAACGCCAGGGCGTTGACGGAACTCGTACTTGCGCGTACGCTATGTCGTACGTGAGAGGAGTTACCTATGACCAGCATCACCGCCACCGAAGCTCGCAAGTCCCTGTATCGCCTCGTCGCCGAGGTCCAGGAGTCCCATGAGCCTGTTCAGATCACCGGCAAGCGGGGCAGCGCCGTACTCGTGAGCGAGGACGACTGGCGGGCTGTGCAGGAGACCCTCTTTCTCGTTTCAATCCCAGGGATGCGTGACTCCATCCTTGAGGGCATGGCCGCGCCTGTGGCCGAACTCGAAGATGAGCTCGACTGGTGAGCTGGCGGCTCGTCTACACGAAGGCGGCCCAGAAGGACGCGAAACTCCTTGCTGCTGCCGGCTTGAAGCCGAAGGCTGTCAAGCTGCTCTCCCTACTCGAGCAGGATCCTTTCGCTAATCCACCGCGCTTCGAGAAGCTTGTCGGTGACCTGTCGGGTGCCTACTCCCGGCGTATCAACATCCAGCATCGGCTCGTCTATCAGGTAATCGAGGACGAGGGCGTCGTCAAAGTGCTCAGGATGTGGAGTCACTACGAGTGAGGACGTGGTTCTAACAAGGGCATCGACTCGACTTCGCAAGCCATCGGCTACCATGTGAGTCATCGGGCGCGAGTCATGCGCAAGCACGTTAGAAAGCCGCTGCGAAGTGCGTGACCCAAGCAGGTGCGGGAGCGCCGGTGCCGACGGGGCGGGATGGACCGGACCGTAAGCGGTGAGGGCGGCGCGGACCCGGATCGCGTGCGCGGTGCACGGCGAGTGCGGGA
>CAMTYE010000009.1:0-155579 GCA_947085935.1 uncultured Actinomycetes bacterium
ATAACCGCTGAAAGCATCTAAGCGGGAAGCCAATCTCAAGATGAGGTCTCTCACTGGGTTAACCAGGTAAGGCCCCTCGTAGACTACGAGGTTGATAGGCTGCAGGTGTAAGTACAGCAATGTATTCAGCCGAGCAGTACTAATAGGCCGAGGTCTTGATCTCATTTGTGTGATCTTCAAGCGCTATGCAGCTCTCAGGGTGCGGGTGCACCTTTGGGCTCATTTGACAACGGCATAGAGCCGTGTCCACCGGGAGCCGGTGGATGCGTTCAGTGGTTATGGCGGAGGGGGTACACCCGATCCCATTCCGAACTCGGCAGTTAAGCCCTCCAGCGCCGATGGTACTGCGGCGTCAGGCCGTGGGAGAGTAGGACGCCGCTGAACGCATCCAACGGCTCTTTGTGGTTTCCGTATGCGTGTGTCGATGTTCCGGCCCGCGACAGCTGGCACGAGACCTGCTCTTCAAACGTGACTGATTCAGTCAGGATTGTGGTAGAATCCCCGTACCCAGTCAGTGGTCCGCCCGATCGTGCGATCCGGCGGTGTCGAGGAAGGAGCTCCGCATGGAGGAGCGTGTTCAGGCTGCATTGGACAAGATTCGCCCTGCACTGCAGGCAGACGGCGGTGACGTCGAGTTCGTGGAGATGACAAGCGAGGGCGTGGTGCGCGTACGTCTCATGGGCGCGTGTCGGGGTTGCCCGATGTCGCAGCTTACCCTGGCGAACGGCGTCGAGCGAGTTCTGAAAGAGGAGATCCCCGAGGTTTCCCGGGTAGAGGCCGTTCAGTAGGTCGTCCTGCCATCGCACGAAGTACGTCGTCACACCATCGATTTCGCGCAGGCGCCGGCTCCATCGGCGCCTGTCGTGCGTGCCGGTCCACGCGGGTGCTCTCGCTCGGCTCCGGAGGCGCTCCCGGTCGGGTGAACCATCCGGATGCGTGGCACGTTGTGTGCTTGCTTAGTACTATCTAGACTAAACGTGTATGAATCATTATCCCGAACCGGCTGGAGTCGATTCCGCAACATGTCTGAGCAGGCTTCACCAGCGATCAGTGTCCGCCCGAGCCGTACGCGGGGACTTCTTCGGGTACTGGTGCTCCTTGCGGCCGTGCTGTGGATCGCTACTGCCGTCTGGGAGTCTCGCGAAGAGGGGCTACTGAAGCCGGGTGCGCTCTCAGGCACTGCCGCGCGTCTGACTACGGGGGGCACCTCACAGTCGGACAAGCTCCTTGAAGTCGACACGACGCCCGAGCCGGTGGACGTCGGGGGCCTGTTGCCTTCGTCCATCGAGGGGTGGATAGTCCAGGGCCCCCAACCGGTGCCCGGTACGACCGATGTGTACGAGCTGGTACTCACTCCGCGTGACGACGAGCGTTCTCTCGTCACCCCTCTTGCGTGCTATCTGCAGATGGCCGTCTCGGACAAGGCCGACATCTCCGTTGAGGCGATTCGCGATTCGCGGTATCCGGTAGACCCCGGCACGGCGCCGTTCGGGTCCATTGTGGCGATCACCGGATGGTCCTCGGATCGCCAGTCGTACTTCATGGGCTGGCACACCGGAGACGTCTCGGTGGGCATAGACAGCTCCTTCACCTACTCCCATGCGAGTCCCGATTATTCCCTGTTGCGAACATCCGCCGAGGAGATTGCCGAGAAGGTCCTGAGCGTGCCCGGTCGGGCCGGGGAGTGATGTCGGCGAGAGGGCGCCGGGTCGCCCGGCGAACCAGACGATTCACGTCAGTAGCTGTGGCTGCCGCGTTTGTCGCGACCTTCGTGGTTCTGGTCGCTTCCATGGGGGCAACAGCGTTCGAGGCATGCGGTACCTGCCACAGGCAGACCGCGGACTCTGCGGAGCAAGACGCCCACGCAGGGGTCGCATGCGTCGGCTGCCACAGGCGATCCGGGCTGAGTGGCGTCCTTGCCATGCGGGTGAGGGTCGCGTCGATGGTCACGGGGGCTCTGTTGCCCGGCCGTGGTGCGCCAACGCCGGTCGACTCGGGCAGGTGTATCGCCTGCCATGAGGGTCTGGCCGACGGACCCGTTGAGGCGAACGGGCTGAGGATGAGCCATGTCGAGCCCCTCGCCCAGGGAATGTCGTGTGCCGACTGCCATGGCATGACGGGTCATGCCGAGGGCGGAGCCCGCGCGCCGACGACGTACTCGATGGAGCTGTGCCTCGGCTGCCACAGCCTGAGCAGGCTTTCCCTTGACTGTCCGACATGCCACGTGCAGAACGTGTCCCGCAGCGAGCGGGTCGGTCAGGGCACGTTCTCCAAGACCCACGGCGAGAACTGGCGTTCCCTGCATGGCATGGGTGACCTTCGCACGTGTGCGGGGTGTCACACGGCTGCACGGTGCGAGGGGTGCCACGCGACAGCCGTTCCGCACGCGATGTCGTGGTTCACTGAACACGGGACGGACTCCCTCCGGCCCGAGTCGAAGTGCGATGGCTGTCATTCCCGCGAATTCTGCAACAGATGCCATGTGGTTCCAATGCCGCACCCCGGGGACTTCCGTGCCACGCACGGGATCGAAGCGACCCGCGTCGGTGAGTCGAAGTGCGAGACCTGTCACGATCAGGAGTTGTGCGAGCGCTGTCATGCGGGCCACACCCACCCCGGACTGGATCCGGCGCGATCGCGAGCGCTCCGGCGAGACGCGGGCCTTGATGATTAGGCGACGCATACTACCGGGCATGAGGGCTGAGGGACCGCCGCAGGTGCGGCAGGTCACGCTGCGCGGAACGAATGCCCTCGAGACCGGTGTTGCGCTTGTCGCGCTGCTGGGAGTCCTTGGTGCCGTGTGGTACGGCTCGAGCTGGGTACAGAGGGACGAGCGATGCGTCTCGTGCCATGTCGACTCGGTTATCGCCGAGGGGTCGCCGCATGAATCGACGCGCTGCGCGGAGTGCCACCGGGGGACCGGTCCCGCCGGCGCAGCCGTCTTCGCGGTCGAGTACGCGAGGATGGCGGTCAGTCACGTGATTCCCGGCCGGACCGACCCGGGTCCGGAGTATGCGCTGCGGCCCTCGGCGAGCGGGTGTGTCCGCTGCCACCCGCGCGGCTCGGATTCGAGTAGCGCTGCAGGCGGCGGTGCGGATGTGAGCCACGCCCATCTCAGAGAGCTTGGCGTCAGCTGCGATCGGTGCCACGCGGTCGGCCACGATCGGTATTCCGGGCGCCCGACAGTCCCCGCCATGTCGGTGTGCCTGGAGTGCCATGATGGTACGTCTGCCTCGTCGGAGTGCGATCTGTGCCACGTTGACAGGCCATCCGACGTCGTATCCGGCGTTCGGATAATCTCGAGGGTGGCTCCGGTGCGCAACGCAGACTGCCGTGGTTGCCACACGAGCACGATGGAGCGCGAGTGTATCGCCTGTCATGGCGGCTACGAGATGCCCCATCCTGCGGGCTGGACACAGCGGGACCACCTGTATCCGGGATTCGTGAATCAGCCGTCCTGCGAGGTCTGTCACGAGCGGGATCCGAGCGCGTTGCCCTCGCCGCATGGGGGCGGGATGAAGTCCGGGACAGGATTTTGCAACAAATGCCACTCCTTCCCGACGCCACACGGGGACCGGCGTGCGTGGATAGGCGGGCACGGTCGTGCCTCGCGCGGGGAATCGGTGCCGCAGCTCGTGTGCGAACCGTGTCATTCCGGCGCCTGGGTCGCGAATTGCCTCATGTGCCACCCGGTCACGATATGCGAGTCCTGCCACGCTGCCCGCGATGCTGCGCGTCGAGAGTAGGATGATCGCCGCAAACATGAAGCATCCTTAGGAGATGCAACATCTCCAGTGCTAGTGTATTCCAGTGAGGCCTATGGGTGATCGGGAGTGAGATGTGGCGGACATGGCTGCAAAGGAGTTGCCGCGAGCGGATCTGATGCTGCTCGGCATGCTCTCGTCTCGCCCGATGCACGGGTACGAGATCGCCGAACGACTCGGTCAACCGGGCATGGAACTATGGGTGCATCTTGGCCGCACATCCGTCTACTATGCCCTCGGCCGCTTGGAGCGAGTAGGTCTCGTCACGCGCCACACCGAGCGCAAGGGCGGCAAACCCGAGCGCAACGTCTACTCCATATCGGAGTCGGGTCGCACGAGGTTCCATGAGGGACTCGAGCGCGCGCTCGGAGGCGCATCTCAACCGGCAGACCCGTTCGACGTGGCGCTGTTCCATCTGCACCATGTGGACGCTCCGGTGCTTCTCGACCGGATCGAATCCCGTGTTGACGCGCTGGAGGTCAGGTCAGCGGAGTTGGAGTCTGCGGTCGATCATGCGCGGACCGGCGATGCACAGTCCCTCCTCCTTGTGCTCGAGCACCGCCTCGCGTGCGTCAGGGCCGATCTCGACTACTTGCAGGGACTCGTTCGCCTGCTTGGTGACTCGGCGGTTGTCGGATACTCGGGCCAGCTCTCAGAGATGCGTGTGCCGCAGGTCCTCAGGGATCTCGAGGCCGCCGGCAGAACCGGGACCTGCACAGCCCGCGTCCGAGAGGCGTTGGTGACCTTCCATCTCGATGCCGGCAGGCTCTACGCCGTCGATGCACCTGGGCGGGAATGGGATCCGTCCCTGCTCCATGCGGTGATGCTGGCCGGTGACGGCACATACACGTTCGAGCGGGACGAGGCCCTCGCAGTGGGCGGGTGGGCCGTTACCGGCGTGAGCGAGGCCGTGATCAGCGGATCTCGCTCTGCGAACGAGGCGGCGGTTCGCGCCGTGATGGTTCCGCTGGACTCACCCCTGATACTCGACGTGGTGCCGGGGTGGGAGGGCGAGATGCTCAGCTTCGAGGTCCTCCCGGAGGAGCTGGAGGTGCTGGCTCAGGTCGACGGCGTGCGTCGGCCTTCCGAGATGGCGCAATGCCTGGGCTGGAGTACGACCCGGCTCCTGTCCGTGGCGTTCCCGCTATGGTCGGCGGGGTGGCTCGTCAATGTCGATGTGGCGAAGCGCGACCTCGTACTCGTGATGGGGAGATACCTGCAGAGGTGGTGTGACGCTGTGGAGCTGTTCGCCGGCACCGGCATCGCTCGCAGGGTGCTTGATGATGTGCGCGCGGCCGCCCTGGCCGCCGGGCTTCCGGACTTCGAGGCCCGAGACGGACTCGGCTGCGTACGGTACGCGTACGGCCACGCCGACCTTGAAGACGGCGCTCGACGCGTCGCCGAGCTGATGAGGCGGGCGATCGTCGCGCGATTCGGGCCTGGTTTCGCCGAGGGAGTTCAGGCCGGCTTCCTGCATGAGATGTCCCCGGAAGACGCAGCTCTGCTGAGCCGGGTTGGTGTCGCGGGTTACGACGGAGCCGGGGGAGGTGCGGGCGGTTCGCCCGGGTAGGATATGAGCCAATGGGGCCTGATCGCGGTGTTCATCATATACGGGGGATCGTTCCTCGTCATGGCTTGGGTGCTCTGGCAGCACATCCGGCGCACCGCCGGCGTGGGCGTGACCTCACGTCTCAACTTCCTTGCGCTGTTCGCGCTGACGCATGGCCTGTCGGATCTCATGGACGCGGCGTTGCGGTTCCCCGGCGTTGACCCGGACCCGTCAGGGCCCGCAGCCGTCATCCGGCTCACGCTGCTGGTGGTCTCCTTCCTCTTCCTTCTCCTCTTCGGGCTGGTTGTCACTGTGGACGACGTGGGCCTGCAGAGGGTGATCATCGGGTTCGGGACGCTTGCCGTCGCGGGGATGGTGGCCGGTCTTGCGGCGCTGTTCCTGGCGGATTCGACTGCAGATTCGTTCGCCGCGACGGAGAAGGCGACGCGGCTACTCGTTGGGCTGCCGGGGGCCGCGCTCTCCGCGGTGGCCCTGGTCAGAATCAGCCGGATCTGTTCCCGGCTCGGTCTTCACCACTGCGCGACCGGTGCGAGGGTGGCCGCGTTCGGCATGGCGGCCTACGGAATCCTCGCGGGTGGTGTCGCCACCGGATACCCGCAGGCCGTGATGGTCCTCGGACTTCCCATCCAGCTGCATCGCATGGCAGCCGCCGTCGTGTTGACCGTAGGCTGCGTGTGGATGCTCCAGAAGCTGGAGTATGACCGGGAGTAGACTTCGGGCCGTCGGCGAATCACCCGTCCTCCTGACTGCCCCGGAGGCTACGTGCGGCCCATTCGGCGGCGGCCGGCTGCGAGCGACAGCAGCACGAGCGACACGACCGACAGGCCGGCAAGCTCGGCCATGGCCAGGCCCCGGATGGTGCCGATCTCCCGGGCCAGCGCAGAAACCTCATGACGAACGAGGACGACGCCAATGAAGCGTTGGTCGGCGTCGTGCAGGGGGAACGTGCCTACCGTGAACAGGCGCCCCTCGGAGTGCACCGGCGGGAGGGCGACCGGCCCGTCCTTCATCGATCGGGACAATGCGGGCATATCGTCCAGATCCACAGCCGGGGATGTGGCGTATGTGAGAACGAGGTCAGGATGCCGGCTCTCGTCCGGCTGGTCTCCGGGCACGTCCGCTGTGCCGGGAGGTACGACGCCGGCGAGGAGCTCCCGGTCGAGGGCGAGCCCGTAGTCGTCGCCCAGCGAGATCTTCATGGAGTCGAGGAGGTGTTCGACGCCCTGGCCGACCTCGATGTACCCGAGCAGGTCGCCCTCAGCACCGTAGAAGGGATGCACGACCCGCAACGCGAACTCGTCGACGCCGAACTCCTTGCCGGAGGCGAAGTACTTCGTTCTGACCGCCGCGCGGTGTGTCGAGCGCGTCACGGAATCGCCGAACTTCTCGGGGGCGTGAACGCGCAGGAAGACCGTTGATTCGGGCTCGGGAAGACTGAAGTACATTCGTGTGACGCCGAATCTCTTGGTGAGACGTTCGAAGTCCGCACGAACCGCGTCGTGAAGCCCCTGCCTGTCCCGGCGCGCGAAGCTGTCCCGGAGGTCATCTCGCGCCATGAGGCTATCGAGGACGGCTTCGAGGCGCAGGGGCTCTCGGCGCTCCAGGTCCGCATATGATCTCATCGCGTCTGATACGACCTGCGTGCCGATGTGGTCGATCACGGTTGTCTCGGTTCGCCGGGCGAGCGTGATGAGAATCGCTCCGACCAAAACGCCAACGACCAGCAGCGTGAGGTATCCCGTTATGCCCGGCCATCGCGGGCCGGCCGGGGTGTCTGCCTCGCTATGGGCCGTCCGCTCATCCACGGCACTCCCGCATCTCAGTCCGGTGTGTCTGCAGTCGACGCGCCTACCGCGCTATCGCGACCGCCACGAGTCTCAGGTTGTCAACGTCGCCCATTGCGGCAGTGGTCTGAACATCGAACGGTTCGATGTCACCAGGGCTCAGGGACTCCGCAACGACGAATCCGACGACGCGGCGAGCTCCCTCATCCGAGTCCTCCTTGCCGGTCTCGGCGCGAATCTCGAACTTGACCGCTTTGAATTCGTCGGCCCCCAGATTCGCGGCCTGGCCAAAGACCCTGGCGAGACCCGTGTCGGACGCGTAGACGTTCTGGACCTCTCCCACGAGGACCTCTGCGTAGTCCATCTGCTCCTTACTGGAGAGGTCCTTGAAGGAGTAGCCTTTCGCCGCGTCGCCCGTGTCAGCCTTGCTCGTGGCCAGCTCTACCCGGGGATTGACACATCCGGTGCCGAGCATGGCGGTGGAGATCAGCCCAACGATGACGAGGGTTATAGGGAATCTGCCAACGAAGCGCATGTGGTCCTCCGTGATTAGTCTGATTCGGTGGTTGAGGCGAAGTGCACCCTTGTCGGATAGTACAGTTTGGACTAAACTAAAGCAAGATGAAGCAATAGACGTTAAGGCGAGGACTCGGTATGATGCGACTTCGTCAAGCGGAAGGACCTGGCGTGACCCGATGTGCAGGTGTTGCTCGGCTTCTGGTGCTTCTGGCACTCATGGTATCGCTACTCGCCCTCTCCGGCTGCGGTCAGGCGTCGACGAGCGTCAACCTACTGGATGATCTGGACTCGGCGAGCTCGGAAGAGCTCGTTGAGATATCCGTGTTCTTCCCGTCTTCAGACACGATTATCGAGGAGAAGCGGTCGGTGGAGCCCGACGAGGCCACGCCTCTCACGGCACTGAAGATCATGTTCGAGGAGGAGCCCGAAGACACGAGCCACACCAAGACGCTTCCCGAGGCCAAGGTGCTCTCTGCGTCGATCGATGACGGGACCGCCCGGATCGACTTCGACCGCGGCGTCCTGGTCTCAGGTTCGGATCCCGGGACCCAGCGCGTGGCCCTTGTTGCCATCATCTATGCGATGAAGCAGTTCCCCGGTGTCGAGCAGGTCGCCTTCTCGGTGGAGGGCAAGACGAGCGGCCAGATCGACGGCAAGGACATCGAGACCTTCTGGGGCGAGGTCAGCCTCAGTGATATGCCCTGGTCTGCAGCCGAGCCGGTGCAGACGACGGACGGAAAGGAATAGCATTGGGCACGTTGGGATACTCCAGCAAGCCGCGATTCGGACCCGGTCGAGGCAAGATGCTCTTCGGACTGGTTCTGGCCGCGCTGATCGTCATCACGGCTCTGAACTCCGTGCGGATCGTCACCGGACTCCGCGCGGACGTTGCGGGTCGGGGAGCCCGCTCCACCGAGGAGCGGTACCTGCAGGATGCTCTCGCCGCTGTGAAGCAGGACCCGAACAGCCTGCAGGCGCGCTGGCAGCTCAGCATCGCGCTCTCCACGGTGGGCGAGTACTCCAGGGCTCAGGCCGAGGCCGAGCAGGCCGTCAAGCTCGACGAGGAATCAGTCGAGGCGTTCTATGCTCTGGGCGTGGCCTATCGGGGACTGCGCGACAACGTGCGGGCCGAGAAGGCGCTCGCGAAGTCGGCCGGCTTTCCCGGCTCGCATAGCGAGATCTACCGCGAGGTCTACTACGAGCTTGGCGAGGTTCGCTCGGAACTCGGCGACGCGCAAGGCGCGGTCACTGCGTTCCAGGGTGCTCTTGGCAACGGTCCCGAAGCCACGTACATCGTCGTGAGGCTCGCCCAGGCGTACCTCGATGTCGGGGAGACCGAGCGCGCGAAAGAGGAGTTCCTTGCGGTTCTCGGCTACGACCCCGAAAACGAGATCGCCGAGACGGCGTTGCTCGAGATGGGTGTAGGGCGCGATGAGATCGACGCCGCGCGCGACCCGATAGCTCACCAAGACGATAACTCGTAGGAGGATGATCGGTGTGACCCGTACCGCCAGCTCACTCCGCAGGCCGAGGATGGGAATCGTGCTGCTTCTCGGCGCGCTCGCCCTTCTCGCGGCGGGTTCCTGGTATGCCGCTTCACTTCTGAACGACCCCCTCGTTGCGTCCGGGGGCGGTGCCAAGACCGAGGGCTACTCGCACCTGAGCTCGCTGTACGGCAAGGGTCCGGACCGGCTCAACAGGCCTACTGAGGTCACGGTCGACGCGAAGGGCAACATCTACGTCGCCGACTCGTTCAAGCACCGCATCGTCGTTTTCGATTCAAGCGGTGTCTTCGTGAGGACCATAGGAAGCCCGGCGAACGTCGACGGGGCACTCAAGTTCCCGTCGTCCGTGCGTGTTGATGATCGCGGACGGGTCTACGTCACGTCCTCCGAGCCCGGAAAGGTCGTCATCTTCGGGGCGGACGGAAGTGTCATCCGCTCGGTCGATGTGCCGGAGCCTCTAACCCTTGCGATAGCCGACGATCGGCTGTATGTGGCGACCGCGAGCGGGATACTCATCGGCGACCTGGATGGCAATCAGATCGGGCAGCTGTCAGAGCGCGGCAAAGAGCCGGGCATGATAGACCGGCCTACCGGCATCGCCGTGGATGACGACGGTACGATCTACATCGCGGACTCGCTGAACTACCGGTTCCAGGCCATCGACGCCAAGGGCGAGGTCAAGTGGAGCACCGGCGCCGGCCCCGACCCCGCGAAAGCGGTTGTCGATCGCGACCGTACGTACGGTCTGCCCTCGAGCATCACGATCGGGTCGGATGACCTGCTGTATGCCATCGACGCGTTCAACGGGATGATCGTCGTCCTGAACAAGGACGGAGAGCATCTTGCCGAGTATGGCCAGTGGGGGCGCCAGGACGGCCAGTTCTACTACCCCACGGGAATCGCCCAGGTGAGCCCCGAGCGATTCGTGATAGCTGACACCTTCAACGACCGGCTGCAGTTCGTGGGCGTGCCGAGTCTCAATCCCGGCGTAGGGACCCTCGCCAACAGGAGCTGGCCGTGGGCAGTGCCTGCACTGCTTCTGCTCGGGCTGCTTGTTCTCGCTCGCCGCCCGGCCGCGGTTGTCGCCGAGGCCGAGGGTCTGCGGGTCGCGCATGAACGCGAGCTGTTGGAGGACCTGATCCGCGAATCCAAGACGATATTCGTTCCGGCGGGTACGGCTGAGGCCATCGCGGATCTGCTGGACTCCCACGACGGGCTTGCCGAATCGCTCCGTGAAGTCGATCTGGGTGATCTCGCGGACGGAGTCAGGCCCGGTCTCGAGCTGGCACTCCGGCTGAAGGGCCGGTTCGCGATTCGACGCGTCGCCCTCGCGTTTCCCGACGGGGAGCTGGCGGAGCTGGCACGTGACAGCGGTCTGGGCGTTCTCGATGACGGCACTCCCGTTGCGGCAGTGGGCGTGGCGGGAAGCGGTCTCTCCTAGCAGCACGATGTTGAAAACCGGTTGATCTACTGGAGTCACTAGTCCCAACGGGACTAATGCGATTTCGCCTCACATGGGCGGGAAATCAGTGCAGGAAGGGAGGTGGTGTGTGAATGCACACAACGACACAACACACAGGGAAGGGAAGTACAATGAAGAGAGTGTTTGTTCTCGCTGCGATGGCCATGGTGCTGATCGCGGCAACTGCCGGCGCCGCTTTCGCCGCAGATCCGACGTCTACCGTCAATCCTACCGTTCCGTTCACGTTCACTGAGGCCAATCCTGAGAATGCCAGCATCCCCACGACTGTTTCCGGGACCGGCATCGCCAACGGATTCGGCGCCTCGGCATGGACGTACAAGGACGCCGCCGACTCCGCCGCGAAGACCGAGGGCTCGTACAACGCCTTCGACGATCAGACCGGCGACGGCACGTACACGACCAATCCGCACGGCGGCTACAGCACGACGTCGAACAAGTGCAAGACCTGCCATGCAGTCCACCGCGCCAACGGCGCCTTCGCCCTCATGCGCGTGGATAACCCCGACGATGCGTGCAACTACTGCCACATCGGTTCGCACCGTCACGCCACCAGCGAGGCCTACTTCGGTGGCAGCAACGGCATCTACTCGAGCAACGGTCACACGATCGGCTCCAGCAAGTCGATTCCTGACAGCTCGGTGTGGCAGTGGACCGAGACCGTAGCGCTCACGTCTGCCGACGGCAGCGCCAACGTCCCGATTCGCCGTTACATGAGCGCGAAGAACAAGATCATGCGCTACATCGTGCACGGCAACCGTTGGATCCGCGTTGGCCCGTACAACCTGCGTTGCGCAAGCTGCCACCAGGTCCACAACGCCACGCAGCAGATCTGGAAGCCTGTCTCGTCCGGCTACCTGCCCGGCGGTGGTGTTGCCGGCACGAAGCTGACCAACGGCTACAAGCTGCTCCGCAACAGCCCCTCCGGCGGTATCCAGGTCCGCGGCACCGACATCAACGCCGACGGCACGCTCAACGCGAGCCCCGCAGCCCTGTCGCGTGCGTACAGCCGTCTGAACCACACGTACTACGATCCGGGCGTTACGGGTGCTCTTGACGGACTCGCTTCGAACTCCGTTGACTACCGTATCAAGGCACTCGAGACCACGATCACGCTGGCGACGGGTGATGATGCTGTCACCGGCCTCCCGGTCCAGGGTGCGAACATCACCGGCTACACGCCGTTCAAGTACTTCGCCCCGACCAACACCGCTAGCCAGGCCCCGGCCACTGCACCCGTCAACGAGGCCTCGCTCTCGTGGTGGTGCGCTGACTGCCACAACCTGAACATCGCAGGCAAGTCGCTGGCCCCCGGCTTCGGTGGCGGTCGCTCCGGCGACACGATGCTCGGCGACCGCTCGCACGCGGTTCCGAACCAGTTCCGCATCAATGCTTCCGGTGAGATCGCTTCGGCGGGCGCGCACTGCACCCAGTGCCACAACAACGACATGCCGCTCGACGGTGCCGCGATGTTCACTGGCGCTGACTGCGGCGCATGTCACGTGACGACCCAGATGTATCACTACTACAAGAACGACCTCGCGGTCGGCGGTTCGACGTGGGCGGCTCGCAATGACGCTCGCGCCAAGAACGCTCCCGTCGCGGCTCGTTCCGACTTCCCGCACTCCGGTCCGGACTGGGGCAAGAAGCTCCTGAACGCCCGCGACCGTCGTCTCCAGACCAGCGCCAGCTCGAACAACACAGCGATCAACCCGACGCTGTACACCCTTGGTGGCGCCAACTACGACACCCAGGGTTCTGCGTTCGATGCCAGCACCGATGGTCAGGACAAGATCTGTGCCATCTGCCACGGTGGCGCGAAGTTCCGCGCGATCGGGTACGACAAGTAGCGTTTCGAAGAAGAGAGCCTTCTTCAGTACGAGGACAGGGGACCCGCGAGGGTCCCCTGTCTGCGTTCTCGGCAATCGGGCGCCGTTGCTGCCCGCGAGCCAGACCCTTCGGCCCCGCACGACCCCCCTCCGGGCATGTCCGATGACCGTTCATCGCGCGGTCATTGACGCACCACATATGGGGTGCCTAGACTCGTCTATCGCTACATATGGTGGAGGGGCGGTCGCGGGCCTGAGGGCCCGCTTTGGCCGTATGAACGGAACAGAAGACTGGCTCGTGGCTAGAGAGGGGCGCACCATGCCCGATGCGGCACGCAAGACCGGGTACTCCCGGGCGATAGATGAACTGCTGACACCGAACTCCCTCAAGGTCTTGCAGAGACGCTACCTGCTCAAGAACGAAGACGGCACGCCGTGTGAGTCGGCGAGTGACATGTTCGTGCGGGTCGCCGAGAACATCGCGAGCGCCGAGCTGGCGTTCGGCGGCGATGAGGCGTCGGTCTGTGAGGCTGCAGCGGACTTCTACGACCTCATGACATCGCTGGAGTTCCTCCCGAACTCGCCGACGCTCATGAACGCCGGCCGCGAGTTGCAGCAGCTCTCGGCATGCTTCGTCTTGCCGGTCGAGGACTCGATGGAGTCGATCTTTGGCGCGGTGCGGGATACGGCGCTCATTCACAAGTCAGGCGGAGGCACCGGCTTCTCGTTCTCGCGCCTGCGTCCCGGCGGCGATCAAGTGCGTTCGACACAAGGGGTATCGAGCGGACCGGTCTCATTCATGCGCGTGTTCAACCAGGCGACCGAAGCGGTGAAGCAGGGCGGGACACGTCGTGGTGCGAACATGGGTGTCCTGCGCATCGATCACCCTGATATCCTCCAGTTCATCAAGTGCAAAGAGGACGGGGACTTCGCGAACTTCAACATAAGCGTCGCTCTCACCGAGAGGTTCATGGATGCCGTCAGGGCTGGCACCCACTACGAGCTGCTCAATCCGCGATCCAAGGAGATGGCGGGCACGCTTGACGCACGCGAGGTCTACGATCTGATCGTCGAGATGGCGTGGGCTACCGGCGACCCGGGCATCATCTTCATCGACCGCATGAACAGGGACAACCCGACTCCGGCACTGGGGGAGATCGAGTCCACCAACCCCTGCGGCGAGCAGCCCTTGCTGCCGTACGAAGCGTGCAACCTGGGCAGTGTGAACCTCTCGAAGTTCGTCACGATGCGAGAGGGTGGGGCGGACGTCGATTGGGATCGTCTCGGGGACGTGGTCGGCAGAGCCGTACGTTTCCTCGACAACGTCATCGAGGTCAACGAGTACCCGCTCGCCCAGATTGGCGAGCTGGCCCGCGGCAACCGCAAGATCGGACTGGGCGTCATGGGTTGGGCCGACATGCTCATCAAGATGGACGTGGCCTACGATTCCAAAGAGGCCGTGGCCCTCGGCGAGAAGGTCATGGGATTCATCCAGGCCGAAGCCAAGTCCGCGTCCCGCAAGCTCGCTGCCGAACGCGGCGACTTCGCCAACTGGTCGGGTTCGGTCTACGACAGCCCTGACGGCGGGCCGATGCGCAATGCCACCGTGACGACCATCGCACCGACGGGCACGTTGTCGATCATTGCGAACTGCTCGAGCGGGGTCGAGCCGCTGTTCGCCGTGAGCTACGTGCGAACCGTCATGGACAACGACCGGCTCATCGAGGTGAACCCGGTCTTCGAGGAGATCGCCGTCAAGCGCGGCTTCTACTCCTCTGAGCTCATGGCGCTCATCGCCGATCACGGCTCCGTGCACGGGATCGATGATGTCCCTGAAGACATACGACGCATCTTCGTGACGGCGCACGACATAGCACCGGAGTGGCACATCAAGATGCAGGCTGCGTTCCAGCGTCACACGGACAACGCCGTGTCCAAGACCGTGAACTTCGCCACCGAGGCGACCGTAGCCGACGTCCGACACGTCTACGATCTCGCCAACGAACTCGGGGTCAAGGGTGTCACGATCTATCGCGACGGCTCCAAAGAGGGACAGGTGCTAACGACGGGCAAGAGCGGAGCGTCCACTGAGGTCGTTCAGACCGGCAAGCATGGTGAGATCGAGCCTCGTCCCCGGCCGATGGTCACGCAGGGCCGCACCGAGAAGATACAGACCGGATGCGGCAACCTCTACGTCACCGTGAACTGGGACGAGCAGGGCATGTGCGAGGTCTTCACGCAGATGGGAAAGTCAGGCGGATGTGCCTCCTCGCAGTCAGAGGCGCTCTCCCGCATGATCTCGGTCTCTCTGCGCGCCGGCGTCGATCCGGAAGCGATTCTCAAGCACCTGCGGGGCATCCGCTGCCCCAGCCCCTCGTGGACTGAAGGCGGCAAGGTCCTTTCCTGCGCGGATGCAGTCGGCATTGTGATGGAGCATGCGCTCACGTATATGGAGACCGGGGAGGCTGGGAAGGGAGTCACCAAGATGGGCGAGAAGCTCGATTACCTTTCGGGAGCGTGCCCGGAATGCGGCGGCTCGCTGGAGCACGAGAGCGGGTGTGCCGTCTGCCGCGCGTGCGGCTTCAGCAAGTGCTCGTAGCGCGGGACTCCCGGCAGAATCGACCCGCGGTCGTCTCCCGCTGACACGGAGGCGGCGGCGCGAAAGGCGTGTGGCGACGAATGGTCCTCTCGGATCACAGCATCAAAGAGCAGCTGCTTGCGGGCAGGATCCGCATCGAGCCGTTGAATCCCGATGACATCCAGCCCTCCAGCGTGGATGTCCACCTCGGCACGAACTTCGAGGTCTTCAGGAACTCGAGGTACCCGTATATCGATCCCAGCCGGGAACAGGACGGCCTCATGGAGCTCGTCGAGGCGACCGCGAAGGAGCCGTTCGTCTTGCACCCCGGGGAGTTCGTGCTCGGTACGACAGTCGAGCGCATCGTTCTTCCGGACGACATCGTCGGACGACTCGAGGGCAAGAGTTCCCTCGGCAGACTCGGGTTGCTCATCCACTCGACTGCCGGCTATGTCGATCCCGGTTGGGACGGCCGGCTCACCCTCGAGCTGTCGAACGTGGCGAATCTGCCGATAGTGCTGATGCCCGGAATGGCCATCGGGCAGGTGTCGTTCTCGGGCATGAGCACGCCGGTGGATCGTCCGTACGGGACGCCGGGGCTTGGCAGCAAGTACCAGGGTCAAACAGACGTCACGCCGAGCAGGTCGCACCGGAACTTCGACTAGAGTCCCCTGGTGACCATGCTCACGACAGGCGCCGGGATGAAGCCTGCCAGGTACTTGCCGGCGTTCGACTCCATGAATGGCAGCCACATGAGCTTGCGACGGATGTTCGACCGGATATGGCCCGTAGCGCGGACATAGGCGGCGAGGCCGTCTCCGGCGGAGCTCTCGGCGATCGCCTGCCCGGCGAGCAGACCCGAGTTCATCGCGTACGATATGCCTTCGCCCGAGGTGGGGGACATGAACCCACCGGCTTCGCCCACCAGCAACACCCGACCTGCACCCGGGACGACGTCGCTCCGGTTGCGAACGTACAGCGCCACGCTGGCTTCGCGTTTGATGGTCTCCCCGAGCTGGGGCAGTCGCTCTCGTAGGACCCGCAGGGTCTGGTCCTGCTTCTCATGCGGGCGCTTCGTCTTGGGGTAGTACACCGACCCCACGATCGCCACCTCGCCCTTCGGCACGACGTAGCTGTACGCGTAGCTGTCTCCGATGTCCCGCATGTAGATGCAGTCGAAGAACGGCTCCAGCTCACCCTCGAGCCGGACGAAGTCCTGCAGCGTCACATAGGTCGCGGCACTGCCGGCTCCGAGAGAGCGGCGAATGGTCGAGCGCGCGCCGTCCGCGCCCACGAGGGTCCGACATCGGACCTGCCCCGGGTCGCCCCCGTTGCGCAGCGTGACGGTCACTCCACCGGGGTCCTGCGAGAACCCCGTAGCTCCGTGGGACGGGAGAACTTCGACGTTTGACGGCAGAAGGGAGATCAGCCACGCGTCGAAGGCCCTGCGGTCGACGTTGAGGAAACGCAGCGCCGTCGCCTTCTTGAGATCGCGGTCCCAGTCCCAGTATCTGAAGTTCACATGGGAGGGCTCGAGCGCCATCTCGTCCGGAATCGGGGCGATGGTCGCGAGGAACTCCCGGGCGTACTCGTTGAGCATCCCACCGCAGCTCTTGTCCCTTGGCAGCGCCGAGGAATCGACCAACAGGACCGGCCCGCGCTCCGCAGCCCTCAGTGCCGCCATGATGCCGGCAGGTCCGGCTCCGGCGACGATAGTCTCATAGTCCGCGCCGCGCCTATGGCCAGAGTTCATGCGCGTACCTCCCCAAGGATGACGTACCACGCCGGGGGGCACGATTCCTGCTAATGACATGCAGGACCGGGCCGCACTCTCCGCGCGGGCGCGGGAGTCATAGTATCATCCTCGGTACCCACGAATCACAGGAGGAAGCATGGCGAAATGCTGGGAACAGCGCGGATGCGATGAGGAGATGCAGGCGAGCTGCCCGCATCCGAACGAGTTCGCGGACAACTGTCCGACCAAGTGCGCGTTCGCAACCTGTGATCGGCCGAGTCACGAGCTGACGATCGACCCGGAACTCGTCTTCGACCCGTCGGTCGATAGGTCTCAGGCCATCAAGGACGAATGCGCGATCTGCGGCTTCTTCCTCAGGAACGGTCCGAGGGTCGGCGAGTAGCACGCGCGCGTCCCCGCCGGCAGAAAGGGAACAGACCTGATGTCCGGCGTGGTCACGTCGGCTCCGTCTTCCCACCGAGGAGGCTTCTGATGCGAGTACCGGTTCCCGCACTCGATGAATGGGACGAGCTCTATGCGCTCGTTCGGGATCTGTTCGCCGCTGCGGCGATCACATGCTTCCTCTACGCCATCAACCGCCTGGCTACAGGCGTGTTGCTCGGCGCGCGCGTCAAGGCGCTCGATGAGTTCGGCGATGCGTTCGCTCCGGAGGAGCGCGAGGTCTTGATCCACCGGATCAAGCACGAATCGATGCATCGCTAGGGCGCGTGTCGTGCAGCCGCGACACGCCCCGTGCGATGAGGCCCCTGCTGTTGTCCCTGCGGCGGTCCGGCGAATGGTCGCTGCGGAGCTTGCCGCCTACGGGCGCGAGCTCGAGAAACAGGGCGCCGCACAGGTGGGCGGCTCGTTCACGCGCGACCCCGCCGCCGACGCGCTCCTGGCGAGCGATCCGAACGCGTTCCTGATCGGCGTTCTCTTCACGCAGGGGATTCCCGCCGAGAGGGCCTGGAGCGGTCCGTGGGCCCTCCGGCAGCGTCTCGGGCATCTCCGGCTCGAACGGTTGGCTAGCGAGCCCGAGGAGCTTCTCAGGGCCTTCCAGACCCCGCCGATGCTGCACCGGTTCAAGAACACGATACCGCGTTGGATCTCCTCGGCAGCAGAACGGTTGATAGCGGAGTACGGTGGTGACGCTGCTGAGATCTGGCGCCCCGGATCGCACGTGCTCGAGGTGACGGAGCGCCTGTCTGCATTCGACGGGATCGGTCGCAAGAAGGCCGTCATGGCGGTGCAGATCCTCGTGCGCCACTTCGGCGTAGCGCTCGCCGGAATCGAGTGCGGGCAGGTCGCCTACGATGTCCAGGTCCGGCGGGTGTTCCTGCGCAGTGGCCTGGTCGACGAGGACAGCCCGAGCGCGATCGAGCAGGCTGCGCGCACGGCATGTCCGGACGCACCCGGGACGCTCGATCTGGCGGCCTGGCTCATCGGCAGGCAGAGCTGTCGGCCGCGTGCGCCGCGCTGCGATTCGTGCCGGTTGGCCGCGAGCTGCGCGCGCAGGGTCCGGCTGAACCCCGAGGGGGTCGGTCGGCGAACGTGAGGGTTACTCCATGCCCCGCAACACGAGCCCCGAGAGCAGCTTGGGATAGAAGTACGTCGACTTCTGGGGCATGACGTCGCCGGCAAGCGAGACCTCGCGCATCTGGTCCATTCGAGTCGGCCGGAGGATGAATGCGACGTCGTGCGTGCCGGTCATCCCGAGCGCGTCGTGCGCGTCCTTGACGAACCGAAGCCGCTCAAGCGTCTCCGGCTCGTCCGGATGGATACCCAGCAGCGGGTGCAGCACGAGCTCCTGGAGCACCGCGACGTCGAGGTGCTTCCACGCGCGCGAGCGCTGCAAGCGAATATGCGCGTCAAGGTCCACGCTGTCCCGGAGTACGGCGAGCCGGGGTCGCTCGTCTGCAGACGTGCGGATGAGGAACGCCGGCGTCGCATGGCCTTCGAGCGCGTCCGACGGGTGCTCCTCCGGCAGGTCGAAGACGTCGAAGTGGGCCTCGAGATCGAGGTAGAACTGCTCCGGATCGAACGAACCGGCGGCGTCTGCGACCCGGTGCGTGGGCAGGACCACGAGATCCGGGTCGTCCATGTTGACGAGCGCCATCATCAGGAAGTCGTGGTCGGGGTCGACCCTTGCCGCTCCGATGGCCGCATCCGCCTCACGACGCGCGTCCCGGTACGCCAATGCGGTCGTGTAGCGGTGGTGGCCGTCTGCGATGAAGATCTGGTGCGGCGCGAGCGCCCGCTCGATCTCACCGATGAGGTCAGTGTCGGTGAGCGCCCACACCCGGCTCGCGACGCCGTCATCGTCGGTCGCGGTGATCTCGGGAGCGCCCGAGGTCGCCCTATCGAAGAGCGGACCCGTGATGTTGGCCGGGTCGGGGTACAGCCCGAACACCTGGGAGAGGTTCGCGCCGGTGGCTTCGAGCAGCGCGTAGCGGTCTCCGAGCGCCTTGGGAAGTGTGCGCTCATGGGGCAGGACGATTCCCTCGTCGAAGGCATGCAGCTGGACCTCGGTGATGAATGCGCGCCTGCGGATGGCTCTGCCTGCGAGAGTGTAGGTCTGTTCCAGGACGTAGATCGCGGGGACGTCGTCGCGAACGAGGACGCCTCGCGGTCCTGTCCAGAGGGCCCATCGGGCGGCGCCGGTATCGTAGCGGTTGCCGGGAACGGTCGGGTCGAGTGGCCCTTCGGGAAGCTCGAGCGCGACGACGTTGTGCGGCGAACGTGCGAGCAGTGCGTCTCGCTGAGCATCGGATATCACGTCGTACGGGGGGGCGGCGACGTCGGACACATCGGCGCTCGGCCGAGCGTAGGTCCAGGCGCGGAAGGGACGGACTCGGGCCACGGGAGGTCCTTTCGTGCGAACGTAGAAGACGCCGGGAGCCGCGGAGCCGACGCTCGAGGGCCGCTGCGACTCGGGCTGTCAGTCTACCGCACCCCGCCGCCCCACGGAAGCGCGCCGGCGGTGCTGCGGGGACCCGCCCGAGACGGCGGAATCACGAGCCGAGGAGAGCCCGGATTCCCACGAACACCGCGACACCCGAGAGCGTTGCGCCAAGGAAGCTGCGTGACGCGTGGTAGACGAGACCGGTCAGGATCGCCGCCCAGACGTAGGGGCTCGTCGGCGATCCCGCCCACTGGCCGCCAGGACGGAAGACCTCGAGCGCCACGAGCGAGCCCATGACCGAGACCGGTATGAAGGAGAGCCAGCGCATGACGGGAGCGGGCAGCTCCATGCGCGATACGATCGCGATCGGCGGGAATCGCGTGGCGTAGTTGGCGAGGGCCATCCCGACGATGACGGACCAGATGAGCGCGGAACTCACCTCCGGCCCCCCTCGGATCGGAACAGCAGGGTTCCGAGGCTGGCCGCGCCTGTCGAAGCGATGATGATGAACCATGCGCCTGAGATCTGAATGCCGAGCGAGTTCATGGCCGGGAGTGCGAGGGCTATCGCGGCCGCGACAGCTCCGACGGTGAGCTGGCGGCGGTCCTCGGCGAGGGCCACGAACAGGGCGGTGAACATCGCAGGCATCGCGAACTCGACTCCCCAGCGGGAAGGGTCGCCGACAAGCCCTGCCGCGCCGGCACCCAGTAGCGTACCCAGGACCCATCCTGCCCATGCGACCGCACCGACGCCCGCCATCGACCAGGCGGTCGAGAGCCCTTCACGCCGGTCGTTGATGTTGACCGCGAAGGTCTCATCGGTGAGCGAGAACGCGAGCGCTGCCTGCCCCGGGAGCCCCAGGCCCCTGAGGTGAGGAGACATCGTCGCTCCGAACAGGACGTAGCGCAGATTGACCACTGTCGTCGCGGCCAGGACGCCGAACAGTCCTTCACCGGCCCTGAGCTGCGAAAGGGCGATGAACTGACCTGCGCCGGCCAAGGCGGTGGCCGAGCAGACGACCGCCTGCACGACCGAGAACCCGATGCTCGTGGCGATGACTCCGAAGGCCGCACCGACGGGAACGTAGCCGAGGAAGACCGGCAGACCGATGTGAAGGCCGCGCAGGAACTGCGCCCCCCGGGTGGGAGAGGGTCGGGGTGTGGTTGCGGCGGGAGGCACGTGCGGCATGGTATCACTCGCGGGCCGACCGCGCAGCCCACCGCCCGTCGGAGACACGGGCCGAAGGACGCGTGATGGCGTGAATCTTGCGGCGAGTGGGGGTGAGCCTCGTCGTATGAAAGCGTTACACTACAGACGAGGGGCCGGCGCCGAGGAGGCGAGGACCATGCAGTTCATGATCACATGCCCGGTCGACGGTCCGATCGAGGTCTCCATCGAGGATATCGATACGGTGGTGCTTCGCGAACCGGAAGAGGCCGAGGTGGTCTTCTCTTGCCCGGAATGCGGCGAGGAGATCTCGATTCTGGTGCGCATCCCGAGCTTCCTCATGGCGGCCATCGAGGCGATGGCTGACGACACCGATTCCTATGTGGCGCCCCTTGCCAGTCTCGTGGCGATGGCGGCAGAGGCGGACCGATCGGGCGAGCCTGCGGTGTCCGTCGGCGTGCCGCCGGGCGAGGACGCCGCCACCGAGGCATACTGCGAGTACTTCAGGCGACAGCTGGCGGATGTCTCGTGCGTCGACGACGTGCTGCGTGAGATGGGCTGTACCGGCGAGAGCTGATCGCCGGACGTGCGAGCATCGCTCAACGCAGTCTCCGCTGACGCGATCGCCGGTACGCGTCCCCGGTTGCGATAGGCAGGGCGATCAGGGCCCCCGCCACGAATCCTCCGACGTGCGCCCACCACGCGACGCCGCCGCCGGCCGCCCCCGCGATCGAGCCGAATCCTGAGATCAGCTGCATGACGAACCAGAAACCGATCACGAAGACGGCCGGGATCGCAGCCAGCTCGATGTAGAAGAAGATCGGGATCACGGTGACCACGCGTGCCCGGGGGTAGAGCACCATGTAGGCTCCCAGAACGCCTGCGATCGCTCCGCTCGCGCCTATCAGCGGAATCGTCGAAGCAGGCGCGAGCCAGCCCTGCACGATGCTGGCGATCGCGCCGCAGCCCAGGTAGAACGCGATGAACCTCACCGCACCGAGCCGGTCCTCGATGTTGTTGCCGAAGATCCACAGGTACAGCATGTTGCCACCCAGGTGGAGCCAGCCGCCGTGGAGGAACGCGGCCGTGACGAGCGTCATGAGCTGGAGGGGTTGAGTCGGGGCTTCGAAGAACCTGGCGGGAACGAACGCGTACGCGTCGAGCATCGCGTTGAGCGCCGTGGCCGACCGCGTCACCTCGAACGCGAAGATGGCGACGTTCGCCAGAATCAGCGTGATGGTGATCGCGGGGATGCGCTGTGTCGGATTGTCGTCATGGATGGGAATCATGGGGAGGCCGTCTGTAGTACCATCGGGTCTGGAGCGAAAGTGTATCGCACGTAGCGGTCTCGCCACGTGCCCGGGTCTCTCGGAGGAGAATGATGATACCCGCTTGGATGATCTGTATCGGTGGCGGACTGGTGTTTCTGGTTCTTGTCGTTGTCGCGGTCATCGCCCTGTACAACCGGCTTATCGTGCTGCGCAACCGGGTGGACAACTCATGGTCGCAGATCGACGTGCAGCTCAAGCGACGCTACGACCTCATCCCCAATCTCGTGGAGACGGTGAAGGGGTACGCTGCGCACGAGAAGGAGACGTTCGAGAAGGTCGTCAAGGCCCGTCAGATGGCCATGGACGCCTCGGGCATCAAAGACCAGGGCGAAGCGGAGAACATGCTCACGAGCACGCTTCGCTCTCTCTTCGCCGTCGCAGAGGCGTACCCCGACCTCAAGGCGAACCAGAACTTCCTGATGTTGCAGGAAGAGCTGTCCGGCACCGAGTCCAAGATCGCCTACGCGCGCCAGTTCTACAACGACTCGGTCATGAGCTTCAATACCGCTATCCAGTCGTTCCCGGCGAACCTGCTGGCGGGGATGTTCGGATTCGTGCAGCGCGAGTACTTCGAGATCGAAGAGGTCGCGAAGGAGACCCCCCGCGTATCGTTCTAGGCGGACTGCAGATACGTTCTCACGGCGCACGCCGCGGTCGAACTCCCGGCCGCGGCGACGCTTCTTGCGGGCAGGAGAGTGAATGTACGACCAGATCACGTCGAACAAGATCAAGAGCGTCGCGCTCGTGATGGTGTTCGTGCTGCTTGTGCTCGCGGTAGGCTGGGCCTCCGGCTACGCGTTCGATTGGGGCCCGGGCGGCCTCGTGCTGGCTCTGGCTATCGTGTCAGTCATGACATGGGGCTCGTACTGGTATTCCGACAGGATCGTCCTGTCAATCAGCCGTGCCCGCCCTGTCGACAGGAACACGGAGCCATACCTCGTCAATGCGGTCGAAGGTATCGCCATAGCGGCGGGGCTGCCGGTTCCGCGGGCCTACGTCATAGACGACCCGGCACCGAACGCGTTCGCCACCGGCCGTAATCCGGAACACGCTGCGATAGCGGTGACGACCGGACTCATGTCCAAGCTCGATCGCCTCGAACTCGAGGGGGTGATAGCCCACGAGATGTCGCATATCAAGAACTACGACACGCTCATCCAGACGCTTGCTGCCGTCATGGCGGGCTCGATCATCCTGCTCTCGGACTGGATGGTGCGATCGTGGTTCTGGGGTGGCGGTCGGCGTCGCGGCAACAACGAGGGTGGCCAGCTCGGGGGAGTACTCGCCCTCGTGGCGATCGTGCTACTCCTGCTCTCGCCGATCTTCGCATCTCTGATCCAGATGGCGATCTCTCGCAAGCGTGAGTATCTTGCCGATGCGAATGCCGCGCTTCTCACACGGTATCCTGCAGGGCTTGCCGGCGCCTTGCGGAAGATCACGGCGGATACGAACCGCCTCACCGTCGCCAACAAGGCGACCGAGCCGCTGTACATCTACAATCCGCTCAAGGACTACCGCAAGGGCGGCTTCAACTCCCTGTTCAACACGCACCCGCCGGTCGCCGAGCGGATTCGCCGGCTCGAGGAGATGTAGGTGGCCTCCATCCTCTACCCGATGATCGATCCGGTCGCCTTCAGAGTGGGTCCGCTCGCAGTACACTGGTACGGCCTGTCCTACGTCGCCGGGTTCATCGTCGCGGGGTATGTCGCGCGGTGGCTGAACCGGCGCTGGAGCCTCGGGTTGACCGACGACAACCTGCTCTCGCTGGTTCTGTACTGTGTCTTCGGCGTTCTGATAGGAGGCCGTCTCGGATACGTGCTCGTGTACGGGGGAGCGCAGTACTGGACCGAGCCGCTGTCGATCCTGCAGACGTGGGAAGGCGGCATGTCGTGGCACGGCGGATTCGTCGGCATCGTGGCCGCAGGCGCCTTGTTCTGCCGCGTCCACCGCTTCTCCTTCGTCGAGCTCGCTGACGTGGCGGCGATAGGAGCCCCTGCAGGGTTCTTCTTCGGACGCATCGCGAACTTCATCAACGCGGAGCTCTGGGGACGGGTCAGCGACGCGCCCTGGGCCATGGTCTTCCCCGGAGCGGGCCCGCTGCCGAGACACCCTTCCCAGCTGTACGAGGCGCTGCTCGAGGGGCTGGTGATGGGTGTCGTGCTCCTCGCGCTCTCAGCGCGGCGGCGGCCGACCGGCTTCTATCTGGGCGCCTTCATGGCGATGTATGGCGGGTTTCGCCTGTTCGTGGAGCTCTTTCGCGAGCCCGATACGCAGCTCGGCTACTTGTTCTCCGGGGTCACGATGGGGCAGCTGCTCAGCGTGCCGTTGGTTGTTGTGGGTGTGTGGCTCGTCGCGCGCGCGCTGCGCCGCTCCGCTTCAGGGGCGCCCGGGGTCACGGGCAGATAGTGCCCGCCGGCTTCCAGCAGGGCCCCTCGCACTCGATGCAGCGCACGACCTCTCCCGGCCTGAGCGCGGCGGGTGGTGTGCACTGCGTACAGAAGCACCGGGGAAAGCCCCCGACGATATCTTTGAGGTCGGGATCCGCGTACGGACGCGCCTCGGGCTGCTCGAGTATGTGCAGCAGATAACAGGGCATACGGATTCGGACCGTCCCGCCTCTGAGTGGGCTGTGAGTGCAACGATAGCCGCTCACGCCTTTCATCGGCAATTCGGGTTCTCATCCTGACCGTTCGTTTGACCCGCCCTTCGAGCGGCCATATCCTGTGGCGTGGACACAAGGAGGATGAATGGAGTCTCGGCGCACGAAGATCGCGCTTTGGATACTCATAGCTGTGGTCGCCCTCTCAGCACTTGCAGCAGGGATGTACTACCTGTTCAAGGGGGAAGGGGAGGCCCCGGTCGTGCTCACCTCGCCGTGGCCCGACGCCGATAGCGAGCGCACGGTGACGCAGCCGGAGGCGCCGGTCACCTGGCCGCTGACCGGGCTCTCTGCGCCGGACGCGGTCACCCCCGCGAGCGTGCGGATCCTGTCCGTGAAGGTGGAGAACTCGCCCGCAGCGCGGCCCCAGTCGGGGCTGCAGGCCGCTGATGTCGTCTACGAGTCGATCACGGAGGGCGGTATCACCCGGTTCAACTGCCTGTTCCATTCCCAGGTTCCCGCCACCGTGGGGCCGGTACGCAGCGCCCGGCTCTCGGACATCGATATAGTGCCCCAGTACGACGCGCTCTTCGCGTTCTCCGGCGCCAGCGGAGCGGTCAACGCCGCCGTTCGAGCGGCCGGACTGCAGAACCTCTCACAAGACGCCGGAGTGAGCGCGGGGTACCGTCGATCCAAGGAGCGCAAGGCGCCGCACAACCTGTTTCTTGACCTCGGCACGATCAGGGCAGAGGCGGTGCGCAAGGGCTATCCAGTGACCCAGAGCGCCCGTTCGCTGGCCTTCGACAGGACGCCTGCGGTGCCCGGCTCATTCGTCAGCCGGATCACCATCCCGTTCTCGACGGCGAACACGGTGGTGTGGAGCTACGACGCTGTGAGCGACCTCTATCTGCGAACCAACAACGGCGCGGTGCACTCCGACGCGCTGACGGGCACGCAGATCGGCTCGCGAAACGTCGTGGTCATATGGGCGCGTATGACAGCCGTGACGAAGCGTGACGTCAGCGGTTCGCGTACGTTCGACATAGAGCTCGTGGGATCGGGCCGAGCGAGCGTGTTCCGCAACGGCCAGCGCTACGACGGTACGTGGGAGGCACCCAAAGATGCACCGCCGGTCTTCAAGGCGGCTGACGGAACCATCATCCGGTTGGCGCCCGGGAACACGTGGATGCAGGTCGTTCCAGCGAACGTGAACATCATCATCGGCTAGCGCAGACCCGGGAATCGGGGGCGTCCGGGGCTGTTCTCTACGGTTTCGCACATGCGAAGTGGTTGTTGCGCATATACTGTCGCGGGTAGAATCTCAAAGTTACACGCACTGTCCCGGGTGTGACGCACCCGTGTCGTCCCAACGAAAGGCGTTCAGGTGGCTGAGAAGTACAAGGAGATCGGTACGCTTCGAGTCAAGACCGGTTTGGCCGAGATGCTCAAGGGTGGCGTCATCATGGACGTCATCAACGCCGAGCAGGCCAAGATCGCCGAAGACGCTGGCGCGGTCGCCGTCATGGCGCTCGAGCGCGTGCCCGCGGACATCCGCGCGACAGGCGGCGTGGCCCGCATGGCGGACCCGACCATCGTCGAGGAAGTCGTGGCCCAGGTCTCCATTCCCGTCATGGCGAAATGCCGCATCGGCCATTTCGTCGAGGCGCAGGTCCTGCAGTCCCTCGGCGTCGACTACATCGATGAGTCCGAGGTTCTGACTCCTGTGGACGAAGAGCACCACGTGAACAAGCACGCGTTCACCGTGCCGTTCGTGTGCGGATGCCGCAATCTCGGGGAGGCTCTGCGTCGCATCGCCGAGGGCGCCGCGATGGTGCGCACCAAGGGAGAACCCGGTACGGGCAACGTGGTCGAGGCTGTCCGACACATGCGGGCGGTCACAGATGAGATCGCCTGGGTGGCCGGTCTGCGACCCGAGCAGCTGTTCACGGCGGCCAAGGACCTTCAGGCGCCGTTCGAGCTCGTGAAGTGGGTCGCGGAGAACCGGCGTCTGCCGGTCGTCAACTTCTCGGCAGGCGGTATCGCGACCCCTGCGGATGCGGCGCTCATGATGCAGCTGGGATGCGATGGCGTATTCGTCGGCAGCGGCATATTCAAGAGCGGCGACCCGTCCAAGCGGGCGAAGGCGATCGTCGAGGCCACGACCCACTTCGAGGATGCCGAGATCATCGCGAAGGTCTCGAGGAACCTCGGCGAGGCGATGGTCGGCATCAACATCTCCGAGATTCCGGACGCAGAGCGCATGCAGGAGCGGGGCTGGTAACGTGCGGATCGGTGTCCTCGCACTGCAGGGAGCGTTTCGCGAACACATCATGATGCTCGAGGCGCTTGAGGTGGTGGCGGTGCCGGTGCGCCTCCCGCAGCAGCTCGGGGATCTCAACGGCCTTATCGTCCCCGGTGGGGAATCGACCGCGATCGGCAAGCTGATGGAGACGTACGAGTTCTACGATCCCATCCGCCAGAACCACGGGGCCGGGATGGCCGTATGGGGTACGTGCGCGGGGGCTATACTGGTCGCGGCCCGGGTGCTCGATGCCGTCCCGGGACAGCGCTCCCTCGAGTTGATCGACATGAGTGTCCGGCGCAACGCCTTCGGTCGACAGGTCGACAGCTTCGAGGTGGATCTCGACTTCCGTCACATCGGGGATGCTTTCAGGGGCGTCTTCATCCGCGCCCCGTGGATCGAGGAAGTCGGACCCGACGTCGAGGTGCTTGCGGAGCACGAGGGCAAGGGAGTCGCAGCTCGGAGTGGCAGGGTGCTCGCGACGGCGTTCCATCCTGAGCTCACGGGAGACCCCCGCGTTCACCGCTTCTTCGTCGAGCACGTGGTCGGTTCGTAGCACCCGCCTGCGCGCGGGCGGGTGCCCCGGGGACCGCCGAGCGTGGTATCCTAACGCCCGGAATCCCCCGGTGGTCGGCCTCCGGCCTTCACCGTCATCTCGCGCGAAAGGGACTGATCCGATGTCCGGACACTCGAAGTGGGCCACGACCAAGCACCGCAAGGCTGCTCAGGACAAGAAGCGATCTGCGCTCTTCAGCAAGCTGTCGCGCATCATCACGGTCGCCGCCAAGACCGGAGGCGATCCGAGCCCTGAGAACAACGCGTCCCTCGCGGCTGCCATCGCGAAGGCCAAGAGCTACTCGCTGCCCAAGGAGAAGATCGAAGCGGCCATCGCCAAGGCGTTCGGTGCCGGCGAGGGCGCGAACTACGAGGAAGTCATCTACGAGGGCTACGGTTCCGCCGGCGTCGCGATATACGTGGAGGCGCTCACGGACAACCGGAATCGTACGGCCGCCGACGTTCGCAGCGCGTTCACCCGGGCGGGCGGGAACCTCGGAGCCACGGGCTCTGTCGCGTTCCAGTTCGGTCGCCTCGGCCAGATCACGGTGGAGCAGACGACCGCCCTCGATGAGGAGGACCTGATGCTGCTCGTCGCCGATGCGGGTGGTGACGATCTGGTGCAAGGCGACGGCGAGTGGATCGTGTCGACGGGCGCCGCGGACCTGATGTCGGTGAGCAAGGCGCTCGAGGAGGCCGGTGTGCCGGTGAAGGGCGCCGAGTTGGTCATGGAGCCCGTGAACGAGACCCCGGTCACCGTCGCGGATGCCAAGAAGGTGCTGCGGCTGGTCGACATCCTCGAAGAGAACGATGACGTTCAGAACGTCTACCACACTATGGAACTCACCGACGAGATCGCAGCGGCACTCGAGTAGTTCGGCGCCACCCTGCCGGTCGAGGGCCGAGTGCCCGGGCGGCCGTCGTCGACTTTACGCCGGAACGACCGTGCGATACCCTGAACATACGTTCGATTGGCTGCGGCGCGAGGGGGTACTGTGATTATCCTCGGCATTGATCCCGGGCTGGCGAACACCGGCTGGGGCGTGATCGAGGTACACGGTTCCAGGAGTCGCTGCCGCGCCTACGGGTGCATCACCACATGTGCCGGCGACCCGCTGCCGGAACGCCTCGCTTCGATTCACGATGGTCTCAAGGCCGTGATCGAGCGCTACTCCCCGGTCGAGTGTGGCATCGAGAACGTCTACTTCGGCGCCAATGCCAAGTCGGCTTTTGCGACCGGTCAGGCGCGGGGCGTCGCGATCCACTCGCTGGCGGAAGCGGGCCTGACGCTGGGCGAGTACTCGCCCGTTCAGGTCAAGAACTGCGTGGTCGGCACGGGGGCGGCGGACAAGCGGCAGGTGGCATACATGGTGCGCGTGCTGCTCGGCCTCGACGCGGAGCCGAGGCCCGATCACGCCGCCGACGCGCTGGCCGTCGCGATCGCGCACGCCCACCTGCGGGGATCCGCCCATTTGGCGGGAGCTGCGTCGTGATCGCGTTTCTCACAGGTCGCGTGGCGCAGAAGACCCCGAGCTTCGCGATCATCGAAGTCGCCGGTATCGGCTACCGGCTCGCCATGTCCACGGGCTGTCTTGCGGCGCTCCCCGCCGAGGGTGACCTGGTCACGGTGCACACCTACATGCACGTACGCGAGGATGAGCTATCCCTCTTCGGCTTCGAGAGCGAGGCCGAGAAGCTGCTGTTCGAGCGATTGATCACCGTGAGCGGTGTCGGCCCCAAGGTGGCCCTTGCGGCGCTCTCGAGCTTCGCGCCTGATGTTCTTTGCGAGGCTATCGTGGCAGAGGACGTGGTCGTGGTCTCGAGCATCCCCGGGGTCGGCGCCAAGACCGCGCAGCGCATCATCCTCGACCTCAAGGACAAGCTGGTCTCCACGGGTGATATGGCGGGGGCGCTGACCGGGAGGCCTCATCGTCCGCGTGCGGCCGATGAGGCTCGTGAGGCACTCGTCGCCATGGGCTTCACGGCGGTCGAGGCGGCACGCGCAGTGAAGGACTACGATGGTCCTGTCGACGACGCCGGGGCGGTTCTCCGGCATGGACTGAAGCGATTGGGAGGATCCGCATGACCGATGACCTGAAGACGACTGCGACCCGGCGATGGGCTGTGCTCGCACCCGTTACCGTGATGGCGTCAGTGCCGCTCGTGCTCATCATGACGCTGCCGATTCCCAATGCGTGGCTGGTGTTCCTGTATGCGCTCGCATTCGGCGGTGGCGCGCTCGGCATCTGGGAGTTGGGCGGGCTGCCGTTCGTCAAGAGGGCGGCCGCCTCGCTCCTGGTTCCCGTGGCGGGCTACGCCGGTCTGGTTCTCTGGGTGAACCTGGCGCTCTACACGGGTGAGCTCGATCAGGCAGGGAGCACGCTGGTCATCGCATTCGCTGTGCTTCCGATGTTCGTCGTCTCTGCGCTGGCGGCCCGCCGTTCAGGTGCGAGCATCGTGGGCCTGTCGGTTCTGTGGATCGTCGCGGTGGCGGTTGTGGCGGGATCCCGACCTCTTGCCCTCGCACTCGGAGGCGACCACCTGATCGCCGACATCCTCGTGCTAGCCCCCGGACTCGCGTTGGGCATGTGGATTGCGCTCGGAGTGCTCTCGGGTACGAGTCGTGCGCTGGCAGGACGCCCGGGGCATGCAGGTGATGCGACCGAGGTGCCGGTCGCGGATGTGCCACAGGAGCCGGTTGACGGCAGTGAGACCGATCCTCCCGCCAAAGGCGAGTCCGGATGACGACGGTCTGGGAGGACACCGGCGCTACGGACGAGTGGGACATCGAGCCCGAGCGACTTGTGAGCGCCGGCTTCACCGATGATGACCTCGAGGTGGATCGCACACTCAGGCCACGTCACCTCGACGAGTACCTCGGCCAGGTTCGCGTCAAAGAGAACCTCGCCGTGCTCATCGATGCGGTGAAGGCTCGCTCGGAGGCGCTCGACCATATCCTCCTGTCGGGTCCGCCGGGGCTGGGCAAGACCACGCTTGCGGGTGTGATCGCGAACGAACTTGGCGTCTCACTGAAGGTCACCAGCGGGCCGGCGATCGAGCGGGCCGGTGACCTGGCGGCCATCCTGACGAACCTCGAGCACCACGATGTCCTGTTCGTCGACGAGATACACCGTCTCAACCGGGCCGTCGAGGAGGTCCTGTATCCCGCGATGGAGGACTTTCACGTGGATATCGTGATCGGGAAGGGGCCGGCGGCCCGCTCGTTGCGGCTCGATCTGCCGAAGTTCACGCTCATCGGTGCCACGACACGCACGGGCCTGCTCACCGGTCCCTTGCGCGATCGGTTCGGTATGTCGTTCAGGCTCGACTACTACACGCCCGACGAGCTCTCATCCATCGTCACCCGGTCCGCCGGGATTCTGGGAGTCGGGATAGACGTGCCGGGTGCTGCAGAGATCGCCCGCCGCTCCCGCGGGACACCGCGGCTGGCGAATCGCCTCATGAAGCGCGTTCGCGACTACGCGCAGGTCCGTCATGACGGTGAGATCACCGAGGATATCGCGGCAGAGGCGCTCGCCTTCTTCGAGGTCGACCACATGGGTCTGGACAAGATGGATGTGTGTATTCTCGAGACGCTCGCGGTCAAGTTCAGTGGTCGCCCGGTTGGACTCAACACGCTGGCCGCGTCAGTCGGCGAGGAACCGGATACGCTCGAGGACGTGTACGAACCGTATCTGCTGCAGCTGGGATTCCTCATGCGGACCCCCAAAGGCCGGCAGGCGACCCAGCGCGCCTACGAACACCTCGGGGTCGCGTTTCCCGAAAGCGGCGCATCAGGGTCAAGCCTCTTCTGAGCGCGGGGGAGAGCGCCTTCAGGTGCCCGGTGTCCTGCTCGGCCTAGCGATTCTGGGCGAGGGGGCTCCGGTGTCTACGCTGCTCTCGCAGGATCTTCTGCATGCGTGCCCGGTCGGCGCTCAGCTTGTAGGCCAGCAGCCATTTCTGGGTGCGGTCCGGCAGTTCGCCGATCAGCCCGTATTCGTCGAGGACGCAGATCGCCCCGGTCGCCGTCGATCTCGAGTCCGACGGCCGCCAGTAGACGCACCGCACCTGCTCGCACTCGGCCCACACGCCCATCGTATGTTTCAGATCGCAATGCACCGCGTGTCACCGCCTTTGCGCTCAGACCATCTGATGTCTTCATCGGCATTCATGAGGTATGAACGGTAGCAAGGCGCGATGAACGGTAGGATGAATCCGTTCATCGTCTCTGTCTTGCGACGGTATCAGTCCTTGGTGCCCTGGACAGAATCCCGGTGGGAGGTATCGTGGTTCTGCGCGACACGAAACACCCGAGAGGCCTGCCGAGGGAAAGGACCGCGGATGCGCGCACTGTACTCGATCGTGGCGTTGTCGTGTGCGGCGCTGCTGCTTGCGGGATGCTCGGGCGGCGACAACCGCGTCCCTTCTGTGTCGGGCACCGATCCCGGGAGTTCGCGCATGACGCTGTCCTCATCGGCCTTCGGTGACGGAGAGGTGATTCCGGGACGGTACGCTCGGGACGGGGAGAACGCCTCGATTCCGATCGTGTGGAACGGCGCCCCAGGCGGGACGCGCTCGTACGCGCTGCTCATGATCGACCTACACCCGTCCGCGCGGAAATGGGTCCACTGGATGGTGGTCGACATCCCGGCCGACACCACCGCTCTGGCCGACGGCGCTTCCGGTGGTTCCTCGATGCCGGAGGTCGCGCGAGAACTCAAGAACTCGTTCGGACGGCCGGGCTATGGCGGACCACAACCTCCCCCCGGAAGTGGCGTGCACCCCTACGCCGTGACCGTGTATGCGCTCGACGTCGCACAGGTTGAGCGAGCCGCGGACTCATCGCTCGCGGCATTCCTCGACGCACTGAGCGGGCACGTTCTCGCGCAGGCGACGTACGAGGGGGTGTTCGGGGAGTGAAACGCCGGCCGGACGCCCCCTCGATTCCGGGCTAGCGGGGTTCAGACGACCGTCTCGGCAGCCCACGTTCCGTGCAGATTGCAGCAGGCCACCGCGCGAAGTGTCGTTCCCGGATCGAGCCTGACGCGAATACACACGTGGGGATCGGTGGCCACGGGCGACAGGTCGAATCGTGCTATCGGGATCGAGTCGACCTGTAGTTCGATCCATTGGAAGTAGTGATCGGCCTGGTTGGGGTGTGGGACGTGCCGTCCGAGTTCGACGGTGGCCATCACGGTACCGCCATCCCCGGCCTCTATCCGGATGTCGGGAGTGTGCTTCCTCTCGAAGTCGCCGGCGGCATCAAGATCGGCGACGAGGTTGAGGGGCGAGAGTATCGGCGCGTCGGCCATCGGTTCCTCCTGTGTGACGGATGGGCCACAAGACCCTGGGTTCAGATGCAGAGTGGTTTATACCCCCGCCCGCTCACGACAATCGGTGCCGAAACCGCGACCCTGACGTAGAATCTGTGCAATCGAACTCGTGCCCACAAGGAGGATCCCGATGCCCGCGCCCAGAGAGACCCTCGTCAATCGCAGCGACCTCGTGCTCGTTCTGGTCGATCTTCAGGACCGGCTGATCGCGGCGATGCCGGATCCCGCATCCGTGGTGGCGGCAGCGATGCGGCTCGCACGCGGGGCGGCTCTCATCGACGCGCCGATCATCATCACGCGGCAGTACCCGAAGGGCCTTGGTCCGACAACGCCCGCTCTTGAGGAGCTGCTTCTCGAGCTGGCCGATGCCGGAACCCGGGTGATCGGTGTCGACAAGACCGCGTTCTGCTGTGCCGCCGAGGACGCGTTCGTTGAGGCGCTCTCGGCGACGGGGCATCGGCAGGTGATAGTCGCTGGTATGGAAACGCACATCTGTGTGGCGCAGACCGCACTGGCGCTTCATGGAAGCGGGTACCAGGTCCAGGTGGCAGCGGACGCGGTCTGCTCGCGAGATCCGTACGCGCACGATCTCGCGCTCGACAGGCTGCGCGCCTGTGGGGTCGTGGTCACCCACAGCGAGTCTGTCCTCTACGAGGCGGTCGGTCGAGCCGGGACTGACGAGTTCAAGTCCCTGCTCGGGATCATCAAGACCTAGCAGTCGTCCTTCCCCGGCGATGTATGCGGTTCAGCCCGACACCGGTGCGGGTCGGCTAGAATGGTGTGGTCGTTTCGTCCTGCGTTCGACACCCGTGAAGTAAGGCGGTCCTGATGCGTTCGAAGTTCGCGTACCTGCTCCTGCTGGTCGTTCTTGCGTGCTCCATACTGCCGGCCGCTATCGCCACGGCCGAGCCGGTAGCCCTGGATGCGACCACGATTCAGATCCAGCTGGGTATGGAGGCCGCTTCGGGCAGCAACTACCTGATCGTCGGTGGGACGCTGCCCACAGACACGCCGCTGCCGGCCACGGTGCGCTTGCCGTTGCCCGAGGGCGCCGAGGTCGTGTGGGCCGGAGAGATCGTCGGGTCCACGCCTGCCGGCGACATCGAGCGCCCCTACACCATCGTCGACGGACAGGGGGGCCGGGCGATCGAGTTCACGCTCGACACGTACCGCTCATTCCAGTACGACGCGGCCTACGGGCCGGTCATACCCGCCGGGCAGTTCGACATCTCGCTTCTCATGTCCTGGCGCCAGACCGTTGCGAGCAGGGACGTTTCCATCGGTGTCAGGATCCCGGCCAACGCCACCGACATCGTCATCGAGCCGGCGCCGGTGGGCGAACCGCTCAGAGACGCGGCGACCGGTGACGAGCTGTACGTGCTTCCCGGCCTCACGCTCGGGCTCGGCGACAAGACCTCGGTCTCGATATCGTATGCCCGCGGCGGTGCGCTCGATTCGGGCTCTGCCGGTGGGTCGCCGATCGTTCTCATCCTGGTGGGCCTGCTGGTCCTCGCCGTCGTCGCACTCGTGTTCGTGTGGCGTGCTCAGGCGCGACGCCGTCCGTAGCAGCGGTTTCGCCACGATTCGTTGAATGTTGCCTGTGCAGTGACGCTGTGCCAGAATCGTTACGGGTCGAAGTGGCCCACAGGTACGCGACGAGGTTTGTCACGATGCTCGGTCCGGGCGTTTCGCTCTATGCGAGGGGGCGCGGGGAGGCACTCAAGGCAAGCGCGGTCGCACGAGTGTGACCCCGTGTGCGGGGCGGAAGGATGAGCAAGCATGGCCGAAGGCACTGTCAAGTGGTTCAATCCGGACAAAGGTTACGGCTTCATCTCTCGCGAGGACGGCGAGGACCTGTTTGTCCACTACAGCGAGATCCAGGGCGACGGGTTCAAGACCCTCGATGAGGGCCAGGCCGTTTCCTTCGAGATCACCACGGGCCAGAACGGCAAGCTCCAGGCGAGCAACGTTCACAAGGTCTAGCCCCGATCTCACTGTTCGCGTGCATCGAAGGCGGCCCTCCGGGGCCGTCTTCTGCGTGTCGGACCGGTGGCCTCGTCGCGCCATTGCGGGTCGGCGCTAGAATGGTTGCGAGGTCTCGGCGCCGCCGGGCCGCAGGGAGGTGACTCGCGTGAGAATAGCGCTCCACACATGCTGTGGGCCGTGCCTGATCGAGCCCTACGACCACCTCGCCGCCGGATGCACGGTGACGATCGTCTTCTCCAACCCGAACATCCATCCTGCCGAGGAGTACCGCCTGCGTCGGGATGCGGCTGCGGCGTACGCGGCTGAGATCGGTGCCGAGTTCGTAGAGCTCGACTATGCCCCTGCGGCGTGGGACGCCGCGGTCGCGGATGCCGGTACGCGGGAGCAGCGGTGCCGCGCATGCTATCGCCTCAGGCTCGCCGGCGTGGCGCGTTACGCGGCCGAGCACGGGCTCGACGCCATCGCGACCACGCTCACAGTGAGTCCGTACCAGGATTCCTCGGCAATCACGGATGAGGGCCGGATCGCGGCGGGGCTCGCAGGAGTCACGTACGTCGAGACGGACTTCAGGCCGCGCTACCGGGAGGCAACGAGACGCTCGCGCGAGATGGGCATGTACCGCCAGAACTACTGCGGGTGCACGCCGTCGAAGGCGGAGGTCGAGGCCGAGCGGGCGGCTCGCCGGGAGGCCCGCAGGTCGACGCAGGGCTAGCCCCGGTTCACGGAAGCTTCCCCGTCCTCGATGCGGTCGCGCAGCTCGAGATTGCGCGCCTTGATTTCGGGCACCTTGCGCCAGTAGCGCAGCCCGCGCGTAGCCGAGAACGTGGGTCCGTACCCGCGTGTCGTCCGGCTCTCAAGAGCGTGCCTGAGGTCGGCGGCGGTTCGTCCCGGGAACAGAGTCCGGCTCGATCCGATCACGTCGAGGATATGGGCGTCGCTGCCGCCGGTAGCGGCCAGGCGCGCCCGGTGATCGCTCCAGTAGCCTCGAGCATAGAAGTTCGCCAGGAACAGCAGGGGTGTCGAGTTGGCCACCTCGACGGCGTCATACGCGTTCTGGTCGTAGGTGCGCCGCTCGCCACGGCAGAGGCCATGCTTGTGCCACCAACGCGGGGCGAAGGGGTGGGCGATCACGGCGAGGCCACCCTGCTCGTGAATGCGCGCGATCGTCTCGGTGGCGCGCAGGTCCGGCTCGATGCGCTCGGGCGCCCACAATCCGATGATGTGCCCGTCGAGGGACTCGACCTCCTGCCCGATAACGACTTCGACCGGGTACTCGGGTGCGAGCGCGGCAGCTTCAAGGGCTCCGTCGACCGTGTTGTGGTCGCAGATGGCGATGACCGACAGGTCGGTGTGCTCGCAGACCCACTCCAGGACCTCGCGTGGGGACGCGGTGCCGTCGGAAGCGGTGGTGTGGATGTGCAGGTCTGCTGCGGCGTGATTCGAAGGTCGCATGGCAGGCACATACTACAGGAGTGGGCCGTGTGCGAACAGCGGACGCTGGCGGCCGGGGGCGCGCGATGCGATGCTGTATCCGGACGTTCGCAAGAGTACTGCCGTCGAGACGATGTATTGGAGCCCGGGTGCGCACTTCTGACTTCGATTACGAGTTGCCGAGCGGGCTTATCGCCCAAGAGCCGATGGAGCCGCGGGACGCCTGCCGCCTGCTGGTGCTCGATCGTTCGAGCGGCCAGATCGATCACCGTACGTTCTCGGATCTCCCGGAGTATCTCAGGTCCGGGGATTGTCTGGTGCTCAACGAGACGAGGGTTCTGCCCGCGAGGTTGAAGGGCGCCAAGGACGAGACCGGCGGGGCTGTCGAGGTCCTGCTGCTGAGAGAGCGCTACGACGACACGTGGGAGTGTCTGGTCAAGCCGGGCAGGCGCCTCAAGCCCGGAGCGCGCGTCACGTTCGGCGACGGGGAGCTCACGGCCTTCGTCGTCGACGTGCTCGACCAGTCCGGAGCGCGTCTGGTCCAGTTCAAGGTCCATGATGGCAGTACGTTCATCGATGTGGTCCACCGGCTGGGCGAACTGCCGTTGCCTCCTTACATCACGCGCCCGATCGATCGTCCCGAGATGTATCAGACCGTCTTCAGTCGTGACGAGCGCAGCGCAGCGGCGCCCACCGCCGGCCTGCACTTCACGCCCGAGCTGCTCGATCGAATCGAGTCGTGCGGCGCCCGCATCGCGAAGGTCGGGCTCGATGTCGGGCTCGACACGTTTCGCGCTGTGACAGAGGACGACCCCGGACAGCACGTCATCCACTCAGAGCACTTCAGGGTGACGCCGTGGGCCGCCGAGACCGTGAACGAGACGCGCCAGCGCGGTGACCGGGTCATCTGCATCGGGACCACCTCGGTGCGCGCTGTCGAGAGCGCGTTCGATGACGAGGCGAGCGAGGTGCGGCCCCACGAGCGGGAGACGGATCTGTTCATCCTGCCCGGCTACCGATTCCGGTCGGTTGACGCGCTGGTCACCAACTTCCATGTCCCGCGCTCGACGCTCATGATGATGGTGAGTGCCTTCGCGGGGCGCGACCTCGTGATGCGGGCGTACGAGACCGCGATCGAGGAGAGATACCGTTTCCTCAGCTTCGGCGACGCGATGCTGATTCTGTAGCTTCGATCGTCCCTGTCAGCGCAGAGGGGCCCACCACGTCCAGTTCGGGTTGCCTGCAGCGGGGTCGTCCTCGGGCGATCCGGGAGGAATCGCGATTCCTGCCGATGCTCCACGACCCGGAAGATAGTAGCCGGAATCCTCCTCAACGAAGGTCGGCCCACCATCTTCATCCGTGGGCTGTGCGAAGCCCACAGGCAGGGACGGCCACTCTCCGAACCGGATGATGGGTCCGGACTGGAGACCGAAGACGTCTTGCTCGAGCTGCCGTCGAACGAGCATGGCGTTGTATCCGCGGTCCCCATCGGAGACGACGATCTCGAACTCGGAGTCGCCGGGAAACACCTCGAAGGTCGTGGACACGCCGGTGCCGAGGTCGGTCGTGACAGAGCCGATCGGTCCGGCCCCCGAATCCAGGGAGGTCGTTCCTGTCTCCACCTTGTACACGAAGCCGCTGAACACCACGTACCGAAGTTCGCTCGCGGCCTTGCTGAGCCGGGCGGCGCCGGCACTGTCCGTGAGGGCGTCATAGCCATAGGTCTCGGTCGCGGGGTCGCTTTGGGTCACAGCCGCACTCTCGCTCGCCGCCTGGTCGATCCCCGTCTTCGGGGGGAGCATGTAGCGCAGCCCGAACGATGTGCCGATGACCGCCAGCGTGAGAACGGCTGCCAACGAGCCGAGGGCCGCCACCCAACCCATACGGGTGCGCGGGAGGTGCGCGCCCGGCGCGCGCGAGTCACGGGAAGTGCCGGCAGGGGCGCTATCGCGATGCACTGCCGCCCGGTCGGCCGCTGCGGCCCGTGCGTGCTCGAGCTTGATCTGCTCGGCCTCGGCGCGAATGCGGGCGATGGCGCGCTCTGTGGTCGCAGCGGGGGCGACGGGGCCGGACACGGCACGCAACGCCGCCAGCGATGAGACGAACCGGGCGCACGAAGCGCACGAGCGGCAGTGGTCCTTTGCGGCGAGAAGGTCGTCGGAGGCGACGGGCTCGCCGTCGTAGGTCGCCGAGATGATCTCCTGGGCGTGCAGGCAGTGCTCGTTCACAGCCGCTCACCCCCCGAAAGGCCCATGGTGGCAAGAAGTGTCCTTCGCGCCCGGAAGACGCGCGACTTCACCGTTCCGACCGGGACTCCGAGTTCCTCGGACGCCTCGGCATAAGAGAGCCCGAACAGCGTGACGGATCCAAGCGCCTCGCGGTCCTCGGGCAGCAGGGACTGCATGGCTCGCTCGACGGTCACCGTGTCTACGACGACCTGCGCGTGGTCCGGAACGAAGCCGGACACGAGTTCGACCGGGTCGACAGGCACCGGGCGATGCTTGCCCGAACGCAGCATGTCGAGGCAGACGTTGCGGGTCACTCTGAACAGCCACGTCGAGAACGCCGCTTTGCCGTTGTAGCTCCCAAGCGAGCGGAGCATCTTGACGAACACCTCCTGGACCACGTCCTCGGCAGTCGCATGATCTCCGAAGAACCGCAGCGCATGTCCGTAGACGGCATCGGAATGCGCACGTACCAGGCCTTCGAACGCCAGGGAGTCGCCCGCCTGGGCGGCTTCGACGAGCCGGGCATCAGTGTCGCGGTCGGTCGGGGCCATTCCCGTCCTCTCTTATGACGGCACCGGTAGCGTGGAGGTTCACAGTGATGAGCATAGCGCACACGGGCACTCCTGTTAGAATCCCTGCATGCCTCTCTTCGATTTCTCCGTAACAGCCGCTGACGTCGGCACCAAGGCCCGGCGTGGCAGCTTCCTGACGGCGCATGGCCGGATCGAGACCCCCGTGTTCATGCCGGTGGGAACTCGTGGCACGGTCAAAGGGGTCACGACCAGCCAGCTCCAGGACATCGGAGCGCAGGTGCTTCTGGCGAACACGTACCATCTCTTCCTCAGGCCGGGCAGCGACATCGTGCGCGATGCCGGAGGACTGCACGCCTTCATGAACTGGGATCGCGCGATCCTGACCGACTCCGGCGGCTTCCAGATATTCTCGCTCGCCGACACGCTCAAGATCGACGATGATGGCGTTTCGTTCCGTAGCATCCTGGACGGCTCGGCACACCGCTGGACCCCCGAAGACAACATGCGCGTCCAGGAGGATCTGGGCGCCGACATCATCATGCAGCTCGACCAGTGCCCCCCGTATCCTGCCGAGGAGACCCTCGTGCAGACAGCCGTTCGGCGGAGCGCCGAGTGGGCCCGGCGGTGCAAGGACGCACATCGCAGACCGGACCAGGCCCTGTTCGGCATCGTTCAGGGCGGGCTGTATCCACACCTGCGCGCCGAGAGCGCCCGGCGCCTCACAGACATCGGCTTTCCGGGCTACGGAATAGGCGGCTACTCGGTCGGCGAGCCCCATGAGGCGATGCTTGAATCGCTGCCGGCCGTGTGTGAGGCCCTGCCGACCGACCGGCCGCGCTATCTCATGGGGGTCGGCAACCCGACCACCATCCTGCAGGCCATCGCGCTCGGCGTCGACATGTTTGACTGCGTGCTTCCGACGAGAACCGCCCGAACAGGGACGGCGTTCTCGTCGATAGGGCGGCTGAATCTCAAGAACGCGAAGTTCGCCCGCGACTTCGGTCCGCTTGACCCCGGCTGCTCGTGTCCCACCTGCACCGGGTACTCGCGGGCGTACCTGAGGCACCTCATGCAGATGAAGGAGATGCTCGGCGCAACGCTCCTCTCGATCCACAACCTGGCGTTTCTGGCCGACCTCACGGCCCGCGCACGCGAGGCGGTCGAGGCGGGGCGGTACGGTGAGTTCCTCGGCGAGTGGATGGATGGGCCCGGAGCGGATGACTACTAGTCCGTCTGCGTGCCGTTGAGTTAGTGTGAAACCTTGTACGTATGGAATGTCCCTGATGGTAGTATGATGCGTTGTTGTCGCGTAGCTGATGAGATGCTACGCGCTCATGACGATCCGGAGGTTCGATCCCATGCAGGGAGCCGCAGGTCTGTTGCCCTACGTAGTCCTCGTGGTGGCGTTCTACTTCCTCCTCATCAAGCCGCAGCAGGTGCGCGCGCGCAAGCAGCGCGAGATGGTCGAGGCACTGTCCTTCGGAGACCGCGTCATCACGGTCGGCGGTCTTCACGGCACGGTCGTGCGGGTCACGGACTCCACCGTGGTCCTGAGGGTCTTCGACAACAGCGAGCTCGAATTCGAGAAGGCGGCGGTCGCCAGGATCACCGCGGATATTCCCCCGCTCGACGAGCCGGCGGAGCTCGCTGCCGAGGATGAGGATGACCCCCAGGCCTGATGTCGGGTAATCCGGATCAGACGGCAGTCGGCGCCTCGCCGAGCCGTCTCCGGTCGAAGATGCGCGAAAGAACGATGAACGTGCACGGTCCGTCAAGAGAGTGAGAGGTAATGGATCCTAAGCAGCGTAACGTGACGGCGCTGGTGCTGATCGCAGTACTTGTCGTCGGGTCTTGGGTGCTGTTCATGCCCCTGGACAAGAAGATCACCCAGGGTCTCGATATCCAGGGCGGCCTGTCGGTCATTCTGACCGCGCAGGAGTCCTCCGCAACACCCGTGACGAACCCGGTAATGGACCGCGCGGAGCTTATCGTTCGCAACCGTGTCGATCGCCTTGGTGCCTCAGAGGCGTCGATTCAGCGTCAGGGAGCCGATTCGATTCTCGTGCAGCTGCCCGGGATCAAGAACGCGGCGGAGGCGCTGCAGATACTCGGCTCGACCGGACAACTCGAGTTCGTTGATGTTGCGAGCATAGCGGACACATCCGCCGTCGCGGCGCTCGCGCTCGGGGAAGAAGATGTCAAGGTCGCGCCCGGCACGTACACCCCGGTCATGACCGGCGAGGTTGTCACGAACGCGCAGATCGGTGTCGATCCGACGACCAACGAGCTTGAGGTCAATGTGACCATGGACCAGAACGGCACGAAGAAGTGGGCCGAGTACACCTCGACGCACGTGGGCCAGCAGGTCGCGATCGTGCTCGACGGGGTCGTGCAGTCAGCCCCTGTCGTGCAGACCGCCATCACGGGCGGACAGACCCGGATCACGGGGAAGTTCACTCCCGAGGAGGCGAAGCGGCTCAAGACCGTGCTCGAGACCGGCGCACTGCCCGTGACGCTTGAGTTCTCTGAGTCTCGCGTGGTCGGTCCCACCCTGGGTCAGGACTCGCTGCGCCAGGGCGTGCTCGCATCGGGCGTGGGGCTGCTCCTCGTTGCGCTCTACCTCATCGTGTTCTACCGCGGGCTCGGCGTGGTCGCCGTCTTCGCGCTCGCGGTGTTCGCCTCGGTGTTCCTCGGGATACTGGCGCTCCTTTCCTTGTTCGGTTTCTTCGCCCTGTCCTTGCCCGGCATCGCGGGAATCGTGCTGACGATCGGCCTGGCGGCCGACAGCTCGATTCTGATTCTCGAGCGGTTCAAGGAAGAGGTGCGGATGGGCAAGACGGTTCGCGCGGCTGCGAAGTCCGGTTCGCTGCATGCGATCTGGACGAGCGTCGACGCGGACCTGGTCACGTTCGTCTCGGCTGCCGTTCTGTTCCTTGTCGCGATCGGCCCGGTTCGGGGCTTCGCGCTCACGCTCATGATCGGTATCGGTTGCGACATCATGATGATGATCCTGTTCAAGCGTCCGACGCTGATGATGCTTGCCGAGAACGTAGTCACCAAGGCACCGCGTCTGTGGGGCGTTCCGAATGTCGAGTCCGCCGCAGAACGTGCCGCTGGCGTGAAGGGGGGTGTGGCCGGTGTCTAAGCTTCACATCCCGTTCATGAAGTACCGGTTCGTGATGCTGGGCGTCTCCGCCCTCCTCGTTGTCGCCGCAGTGGCGGCGCTCTCACTTGTCGGCCTGAGGTTCGGCATCGAGTTCCAGGGCGGCACCGTGATCGACGTCGTCGATTCGGGCGACGTCACCATCGAGCAGATGCGCTCCGCCTTCGCGGAAGCCGGCGTGTCCAACGCGCAGATACAGACGACCGAGATCCAGGGCAGGTCGGGCTTCATCGTTCGCACCGAAGTCACCAGTCCCGATGATGCGACCGAGCACGCGAACAAGGTCGCCGGTTCGACCGGGCTGTCCGCTGAGCTCTTCCAGGTGACCACGATCGGCCCCGGGTGGGGCAAGAACGTCACCAACCGTGCGATGCTGGCTCTCATATTCTCGATCGCCGCGATCCTGCTCTACGTGTCACTGCGGTTCGACTACAAGATGTCGCTCACGGCCGTGGTCGCCCTACTGCACGACATCACGCTCACGCTCGGCATCTATGTACTGGTCGGGCGCGAGCTGACCCCGAACACGATCGCCGCTCTCCTGACGATCCTGGGGTACTCGCTGTACGACACTATCGTCGTGTTCCATCGCATCAAGGAGAACTCGGCCAGCCTGAGCAAGCGCAGCTTCATGCAGATGGCCAACGACTCGATCAACGAGGTCATCGTTCGCTCGATGAACACGAGTATCACATCGCTCATACCGGTCGTCGCCATGCTGTTCTTCGGTGGAGAGACGCTCAAGGACTTCGCCTTCGCGCTCACGGCCGGGCTCCTGGTCGGGGTGTACTCCTCGATCGGCGTCGCTTCCCCGCTGTACGCCATGTGGAAGGAGCGCGAGCCGCGCTTCCAGGCTCTCAAGAAGAGGTTCGCCGAGGCATCCTAGTCCGGCGTTCCATGCGAACCGCTCACGGGGGCCGGCACGTCTGTGTCGGCCCCCGCTGCTAGGATTGGTGTATGACCGATATGGAATCCAGCGCCACGAAGACCCGGGTCCCGCGGTGGTCTCTCGCGCCCGTCGACGACGTTCAGGCCGCTGCTCTTGCCTCGGCCACAGGGCTTTCGCTTGTCGTCGCCCGGATCCTGTGCTCGAGGGGCGTATGTGACGAGCACGAGGCGACGCGCTTTCTGAGACCCGAGCTTGATCTCGAGTGGTCGAACCCCTCGCTGATACCGGGAATGGACGAGGCCGCCGCGCGGGTCGCTCAGGCGGTGCGTGACCACGAGCGGATACTCGTGTTCGGCGACTTCGATCTCGACGGGATATCCTCAGCGGCGCTCGCTACCAGGGGTCTGAGGGCTCTGGGAGCCGATGTCTCGGCGATCGTGCCGAACCGGTTCGGCGAGGGATACGGCCTCAGCGACGCCGCGATTCGGCGCGCCCTCACGCTCCGACCACAGCTGCTGATCACCGTCGACTGCGGTGTCTCGAGTGCGGTCGAGGTCGAAGCGCTGCGAGCCGCCGGCGTCGATGTCGTCGTCACCGATCATCACGAGCCGGGCTCGCTCGTTCCGCGTGGGGTGCCGGTTGCGAACCCGAAGCTGGATGAAGGATGCGGATCGTGCGATCTCGCCGGCGCGGGCGTGGCGCTCAAGTTGATGCACGCTGTGGGCGACCGGGTCGGGCAGCCGGAGCTGTGGCGCGACCTCGTCGACCTGGCCATGCTCGGGACCGTCGCCGATATCGTTCCGTTGCGCGGCCAGAACCGTGCCCTTGTGGCAGCAGGCCTCGCGAGATCGCGTTCCAGCCCCCGTATCGGAATCGCGGCGCTTGCGTCGGTGGCCGGATCCGATATCGGCCAGATGAACTCGGACACCGTCGCGTTCGCGCTGGCACCCCGTCTCAATGCGGCGGGCCGTATGGCGGATCCCGCCGTCGCACTCGAGCTGCTGCTTACCGATGATCCGGGCCGTGCCGAGGAGTTGGCGCTCGGGCTGGATGAACAGAATCGCATTCGCCAGTCCGTCGAGCAGGACCTGAGCGAGGCGGCACTCGCTCTTGCGGAGCGAACCTACCGTCCGGGTGAACGCGCGCTCGTGCTCGCGGGCGAGGGCTGGCACGCAGGGGTCAAGGGCATCGTCGCCTCAAGGCTCACCGCGCTCTATGGCGTTCCGGCGGTGTTGTTCGCCATCGAAGACGGTGAAGCCGTCGGGTCGGGGCGGTCGGTCGGCGACGTCGATCTGCACGCGGCGGTAAGCGCGCTCTCGGACATGCTCACGCGTTACGGGGGACACGAAGCCGCTGTCGGAGTCACGCTTCCCGCTTCAGACGTGAACCTGTTCCGGACGCGCCTGCTCGATGAGCTCGATCGACTGCCCGCCGAGGCGTTCGTGTCTCGTCGCATGTGTGACGCGGAGATCGAGCTGGAACATGTGAGCGTCGAGTTGGCGGCCGAACTCTCTGCGCTCGAGCCGTTCGGGCACGAGAACCCGCGGCCCCTGCTCTGCTCGCGCGCGGTCTTCATGAACGCCCGGCAGCGCGTCGGCAGAACCGCGAACCACCTGCGCTTCACCGCGTATGACGGCGTCGCGACCGTGCCGGCGATCGCGTTTCGTTGTCGGGACATCGAGCGCTTGGCCGAGTGCGATGCGGCGGTCGATCTCGCGTATGAGATCGTGGCCGACGAATGGCGCGGTCGTCGGAGGGTCCAGCTGCAGGTGCGCGAGTTCGACGAACGGGTCTCTTCGGCGCCGTATGCCCCGGCAGCCGAGCTGGTCGAGGATCTCTTCGCCCACGCCGATGAGATCCTGGCGCGCGAGGAGTACACCGGAATAGGCGAGGCGGAGTCGTTTCACACCAAACTCGCAGGTGTCACGTTCGAAGGCCGCCAGGAGGTGGTCGCCGCACTGACTCCGGGGCTTCCGCTGCGGCTCGACCGACAGCCGGAGAACCCTCATGACGCGAACGCGATCGCGCTCTTCGACCCGTATGGCCACCAGGTCGGCTTCTTCAACCGGCGTCTCGCCGCCGTGCTCGCCCCGGTTCTTGATTCCGGCGTGGAATACGACGTCGAGGTCGCCGATGTCACCGGTGGTGACGCGGGCAGGTCGCTCGGGTTGAACGTGCGGGTCGCGCGGCGGTCGGATACCGACGAGGAGTTGGTCGAGGAGTCACGCGCGCAGCGAAGGAGCGAACTGGCGGAGCTCCCCGCAGGGGAGCTTGGTGTGCAGCTCGCCACGTCGTTCATCGGCGATCGGCAGCTTCATGACGCACAGGTCCGCGCGTTGGAGGCGTTGGCCGCGGGGCGTCGCACGATGTGTGTCATGGCGACCGGGCGCGGCAAGTCGCTCATCTTTCACCTGCACGCGGCCCGGACAGCCATCCGGAGCAGGAAGGCCTCGGTGTTCGTGTTTCCGCTCCGGGCACTCGTGGCCGACCAGGCGTTCCATCTTGAGGAGGTGTACGCGGGAATCGGTCTGAACGCGTGCACCTTGACGGGCGAATCCGCGCCGACCCGGCGGGATGATGTGTTCGGGGCCCTGTCCGATGGCTCCCTGGATGTCGTGCTGACGACTCCCGAGTTCTTCGAGCATCATGCCGGCCGTTTTGCAGCCACCGGCCGCGTCGGCTTCGTCGTGGTGGACGAGGCGCATCATGTTGGAACCGCCCGCTCCGGTCACAGGCCGGCATACAGCCGGCTCGGGTCCGCGATCGACATGCTGGGCTCACCCGACGTGCTGGCGGTCTCGGCGACCGTCGATCGGGACGTCGGCGAGGTGATACGCGGCACGCTCGGGATCACCGAGGTCATCGAGGATCCGACAGTTCGAGAGAACCTCATCATCGAGGATCGCCGGGGGGTCTCGGGCAAGGACGACATCCTCTGCGCGCTCGCAGCGCGAGATGAGAAGGTGGTCGTCTATGTGAACTCGCGAGAGCAGTCGGTTCAGCTTGCGCGGATGCTCCGCAAACGGGTGCCCGCAGTTGCGCTCAGGACGGCCTTCTACAACGGCGGTCTCGGCAAGGCGGCTCGTCACGCGGTCGAGCGTGCGTTCCGAGTGGGGGATATCACCGTCATCATCGCGACCAGCGCGTTTGGCGAGGGAGTCAACATACCCGACATCCGCCACGTCGTCCTCTACCACCTTCCCTTCAACGACATCGAGTTCAACCAGATGAGCGGGCGCGCCGGACGCGATGGCGCGCCGTCCAGGATCCACCTTCTGTTCGGTCCGCGAGACGGGCGTGTCAACGAGATGGTGCTCGCCGCCGCTGCCCCTTCCCGCGACGACATGGCGGCCGTCTACGCGGTCCTCGCCAAAGAGCAGGCTGCGACCGACGGAGCCTTTGAGCTCACCAATGCCGAGATCGCCGATCGCGCGAGAACGGCTCGCAAGGGGTGTAGCGTCAATGAGCGCGGCGTGTCCACCGCTATCTCGGTCTTCCGGGAGCTCGACCTCGTGCACGGAGAAGGCTATGGTGCCTTCCGCAGGTTGACGGTCGCTGCCAGACCACAGGTCAAGGTCGAGCTGTCGGACTCGGTTCGATATGCCGAGGGCATCCTCGAGAAAGCGGAATTCGACGAGTTCCGCGAATGGGTCCTGTCTGCGACATCAGACGAGTTGCTGGCGCGCTTCAATCGACCTATCCTTCCATCAACGCCCTGAGCAGGGAAGAGATACGTGGTCGCCTCCATCAAGAACATCGAAGCTCGTATCCTGGAGTACAACCCCGGTGCGGACCTGACAGGTCTCGAGGAAGCCTACGAGTTCGCTCGGGGCGCCCACGAGGGTCAGGATCGCAAGTCAGGAGAGCCGTTCCTCGCCCATCCCGTCGAGGTCTGTCTCATTCTCGCCCAGCTTCATATGGACACTGCCACTCTGCAGGCTGCGCTTCTGCACGACGTCGTCGAGGACAGCGCCGTGCCACTCGCCCAGATCCGCGAGCGGTTCGGTGACGAGGTCGCAGACCTCGTCGACGGCGTCACCAAACTCGGCAAGATCAAGTTCGCGAGTCTCGAGGAGACGCAGAGCCAGAACCTGCGCAAGATGCTCATGGCGATGGCGAAGGACATCCGCGTCATTCTCATCAAGCTCGCGGACCGCCTGCACAACATGCGCACCCTCGCTGCGCTGCCGCCGGAGCGAAGGCGCGACAAGGCCGTCGAGACGATGGAGATCTACGCTCCGCTCGCGCACCGCCTCGGTATGTCCAGCATCAAGTGGGAACTCGAGGACCTCGCGTTCTACTACCTTGAACCCAAGAAGTTCCACCAGGTGCAGAAGATGGTGGCGGAAAGCAGAGAAGCCCGGGAGCGTTACCTGCGGCAGGTGATCGATCAGCTGCAGTCCGAGCTGGGTGCTCTTGGGATCACGGCGGATATCGGAGGCAGACCGAAGCACCTCTACAGCATCTACCAGAAGATGTCGCGCAAGGGGAAGGACTTCAACGAGATCTACGACCTGATCGCGCTGCGCGTGATCGTCGATTCGGTGAAGGACGTCTACGGCGCCCTCGGCACCGTGCACTCGATCTGGAAGCCGATGCCCGGCCGCTTCAAAGACTACGTGGCGATGCCCAAGTTCAACATGTACCAGTCGCTCCACACCACTGTCATCGGCCCGGCCGGCCGACCGCTCGAGATACAGATCCGCACCGAGGAGATGCACCGAACAGCCGAGTACGGTATCGCCGCCCACTGGCGCTACAAGGAGGGGGCGCGCGGTGACGAGTCGTTCGACGAGCGCCTCGCCTGGCTGCGCCAGATGCTCGAGTGGCAGACGGAGCTCAAGGATCCCCGTGAGTTCATGGAGGCCCTCAAGATCGACCTGTTTGAAGACGAGGTGTTCGTCTTCACGCCCAAGGGCGATGTCATGTCGCTCCGGCGCGGGTCGACACCCATCGATTTCGCATACGCCATCCACACAGAGGTGGGCCATCGTTGTGTTGGAGCCAAGGTGAACGGCGCGATCGTGTCCCTGGGCTACGAGCTGCAGATGGGCGACCGCATCGACATCCTCACGAACAAGAGCTCCAAGCCCAGCCGCGACTGGCTCAACATCGTCAAGACGAGCAGCGCCCGCTCCAAGATCCGGAACTACTTCTCGAAGGCGAACCGCGAGGACGACCTGCATCACGGCCGTGAGGAACTCGGCAAGGTCATGCGCAAACACGGGCTCGGGCTCTCCTCGAACGCGTCACAGAAGGCGCTCGACGCTGTGGCGTCCGAGATGAACTTCCAGACCGCCGAGGACCTGCTCGCACATATCGGTGCCGGCAAAGCCAGCGCCAAGCAGATCGCCGGCAAGCTGCTCAAGCACATGTCGGTCGAGGAACCGAAGCCTGCCGAGGAGCCGACGCTTCACGAGCTGCTGCCAACGCAGTCGATGCGAGCGCCTCGTTCCCGCCGTAAGCGTGCCGGCGGGGGAGTGTGCGTCAAGGGCATAGACGATGTGCTCGTGCGTCTCGCCCGGTGCTGCACGCCCGTGCCGGGGGACGACATCGTGGGATTCGTGACGCGCGGTCGCGGGGTCTCGGTCCACCGCTCGGACTGCCCGAACGCCGGGGAGCTTCTCAGCCAGCCTGAACGGCTGATCGACGTGGAGTGGGATCGCGGACAGGACTCGACCTACCAGGTCGAGATCGTGATCGAGGCAGTCGACCGCATGCGACTCCTGCAGGAGGTCACTTCCACCCTTGCCGAGGCCGGAGTGAACGTGTTGTCCGCGTCGGTCGCCACCTCCAAGGAGGGTATCTCGACCATGAGATTCCTCTTCGAACTCGGCAACATGGATCAGCTCAACTCGCTCCTGCGCGAGGTCAGGACCATCGACGGTGTCTTCGACGCGGAGCGCATGCTGCCCGGCGAGGCGGCCGCGCGCAAGAAGGGTCGCTCGTGATCATCGAACACATGGTTCTCGGACCTCTCGAGACGAACTGCTTCCTCGTTTCCGACGGAGCCGGCGGTCCGGTCATGGTCATCGATCCGGCCGACGAGGCGCCGGCTATCGTCGCTGCGCTCGCCGGTCGCGAGGTCGCGGCCGTCATTCTGACGCACTGCCATTTCGATCACCTGGCTGCCGCCGGCGAACTCATCCGGGAGACGGGTGCGCCGCTGCTCGTGCACGAGGATGATGCGGAATGGGTCACGACGCCGGAGGGTACAGGCGGATCGTTGTTCGGATTCGATGCGGTCGCGCCGTGTCCCGATCGCCTGCTTGCCGACGGCGACACCGTCGGTGCAGGCGGTGTCGAGCTTGTGGTGCTGTCCACGCCGGGACACACGCCGGGATCCATCTCGCTGCTGGGTGGGGGTCATCTGTTCGCCGGGGATACGGTCTTCGCCGGGAGTGTCGGGCGCACGGACTTCCCGCGCGGTGACGCCCGGGAGTTGTCCCGCTCGATCGCGGCGCGTATCGCGCCGTTGCCCGATGACGTGATCGTGCATCCCGGCCATGGACCGGATACGGCGATCGGACGCGAGCGGCGGATCAACCCGTTCTTTCCCCGCACCTGAGCGCCGCCTGCGGCGTGGCACCTGCGCTCTGCATCCGATACACTCGGTAGCCGCGACCATCAGCTGAGAGAGGCCCCGTACGCGCATGAACGCACGAGCCCCCAAAGGTACCGCCGACATGCTGCCCGATGTGGCCCGCGCCTGGGAGTACCTCACCCGGGTCGCCCAGGAGCTGTTCGCGCGCTACGGCTACGAGCCCATCTATACCCCGCTGTTCGAGCACACGGACGTGTTCGCTCGCGGTATCGGCGAGGCCACCGATATCGTCTCAAAGGAGATGTACACCTTCGAGGATCGCGGGGGCCGCAGTATCACGCTGCGCCCCGAGGGGACGGCGAGTGTCGTCCGCGCCGCCCTCGAACACTCGCTCGCGACTCAGGGTGCGGTGACGAAGCTCTACTACTCCGGTCCGATGTTCCGATACGAGCGTCCTCAGAAGGGGCGGATGCGCCAGTTCTGGCAGATCGGCCTTGAGTGCCTCGGCGCAGCCGAGCCATCCGTCGATGCCGAGGTCATCGTGGTGCTCTGGCGCTTCTTTGAGGCGGCGGGCATCCCCGCGGACAACATGCGCCTGCTGCTCAACTCGATGGGCGACGAGAACTGCCGCCCGGCGTACCGCGATACGGTCGCAGGGTTCATCAGGGATCATTCCTCGGAGCTGTGCGAGGAATGCAACCGGCGCGCCGAGACCAACCCCTTGCGCGCGTTCGACTGCAAGAACCCCGGCTGTTCAGAGATCATGGCCCACGCGCCACTTCTTCGTGACGAGCTATGCGATGAATGCGCATCTCACTACGCTCAGGTCAAGGCCGCGCTCGCGGAACTCGGGATCCCGTTCATCGAGGAGCCCAGACTGGTGCGCGGGCTCGACTATTACACCCGCACGGTGTTCGAGGTGCAAGCGGATGCCGGCCTTGGTTCGCAGAACGCCATCGGCGGGGGCGGGAGGTACGATCGCCTGATGCAGGAGTACGATGGCCCTCCGACGCCGGGTCTCGGCTTCGCGCTCGGCTTCGAGCGTACCCTGCTCGCGATGCAAGCGGCCGACGTCCGGGTGCCGGCGCCGGCCCGTGCAGAGGTCTACGTCGCGCGTGTGGTGCCCGAGGTCGCCGGCCAGGCCTTCGCGCTCACCCAGGCCCTCCGTGACGCCGGCATCGCTACGGAGATGGACCACCAGGGTCGTTCGCTCAAGTCACAGTTCAAGCAGGCGGATCGGCTCGGTGCCCGCGTCGTGGCACTCCTCGGACCGGACGAACTGGCGGTCGGCGAGGCCACTCTACGAAACATGGGCACGAAAGAAGAGAAGCGCGTCGCGCTCGGGTCCGTCGTGGACGCCGTGCGCGAGGCAATCGGCTAGGGAAGGCGCTATCACATGCTGGATGCACGCTATTCGATCCGTACCCACACCGCTGGTTCGCTGGGCGCGTCGCAGATAGGCGAGACCGTTGTCGTCGCCGGCTGGGTCGGGAAGCGTCGCGATCACGGCGGACTCATCTTCGTCGATCTCCGTGACCGCTCCGGCATCGTTCAGTGCACGTTCGACCCGGATGCATCGGGCGAGGCGTTCATGACGGCCGAGAGAGTACGCCCCGAGTGGGTGGTGAAGATCACCGGCATCGTACGCAAGCGTCCCGACGGGACCGAGAACCCGAACATGAGCACGGGCGATATCGAGATCGCTGTGACCGGGGCCGAGGTGCTGAATTCGAGTGAGACGCCCCCGTTCGAAGTCGAGGCCGGCATCGAGACGGATGAAGTCACGCGAATGCGCTACCGCTACATCGACATCCGCCGTCCGGAGGTGCTGTTCGCGTTGCATCTTCGCGACCGCGTGGCTCAGCGATTTCGAAAGGCGCTCGAGACTCGCGGCTTCATGGAGGTGGAAACGCCGATCCTCGGCAAGTCCACGCCCGAAGGCGCACGCGACTTCATAGTTCCGAGTCGCATGACTCCCGGCGCGTTCTACGCGCTGCCGCAATCACCGCAGCTCTTCAAGCAGCTGTTCATGGTGGGGGGTATCGAACGCTACTACCAGATCGCACGCTGCTTCCGTGACGAGGACCTGCGCGCCGACCGACAGCCCGAGTTCACGCAGGTCGACATCGAGATGTCGTTCGCGACCCAGGACGACATCATGTTGATGATGGAAGACGTGATGCATGAGGTGATGAAGGAGGCCGATGTAGATCTGCAGGTGCCGCTGCGCCGCATGACCTACGCCGAAGCCATGGACCGTTTCGGCTCGGACCGGCCGGACACGCGCCTCGGGATGGAGCTGGCCGACGCGAGCACCGTGTTCTCGGCAAGTGAGTTCAAGGTCTTCGCCGCTGCGCTTGGATCCGGCGGTGTGGTCAAGGGCATCAAGGTACCCGGGGCCGGCGACTGGAGCCGCAGCAGGATCGACGCTCTCAATCAGGTCGCGGTCGACGCGGGCGCCAGGGGACTTGCGTGGGTCGCCTTCCCGCTGGAGGGCGATGTCCGTTCACCGATCACCAAGTTCTTCACCGAGGTCGAGATGACCGCGTTGCGCGAGGTGTTCGGGGTTGAACCGGGGGACCTGCTTCTGATGATCGCGGACGTGCGCGACGTGGCCAACGAGGTCTTGGGCACGCTGCGCTTGCGCGTCGCCGACGAACTGGGTGTCGAGCGCAGGGGATTCGATGCACTGTGGGTCACGGAGTTCCCGATGTTCAAGTACGACGCCGACTCCGAGCGATATGCCGCCAATCATCATCCCTTCACGATGCCGTTCGTCGAGGACATCGAGAAGATCGATCACGCTCCGCTGGAGGTCGGTTCGTACAGCTACGACCTGATCATCAACGGGTACGAGATCGGCGGCGGGACGCTTCGTATCCACAACCGCGAACTGCAGCTGCGCGTGCTCGAGAAGCTGGGTCATACGGCAGAGGAAGCCCACACGCAGTTCGGATTCCTGCTTGAGGCGCTCGCTCTCGGCGCGCCTCCTCACGGCGGTATCGCACTCGGCCTCGATCGCCTGATCATGATCCTCGCCGGCGCATCCTCGATTCGCGAGGTCATCGCGTTTCCGAAGACCTCGTCGGGCGCGGACCCGCTCACCGGGGCTCCGGACACCGTCTCAGCTCGGCAACTCAAGGAAGTCCATCTCAAGTCCGATTAAGAGTAGTGGACGGCACTCAGGGAACCGTGGCCGCCATTGTGGGTCATTCGAGCGCGCGTTACACTAGTCAGTGGGCTTCGCCTTGCGCGTGGTTCCGGCACTTTGAGCGGGTGAACCAACACTTCTGATTCGGGAGCCTCACCATTCCGCAGTGGACAGGTATCCTCCTTGTTGAGGAAGCTGGAAGCCGTCGGTGCGGGCACCCACCTGCTGAGAAGCAGGTCCACCGCGTCGGACCACGTCAAGGCGGGCTCGCCGTACAGTGCGGCATGGAGGAGCAGCATGATGCGCAGAATAGTCGCAGCAGGTATCGCAGCATTGATCGCAGCATCACTTCTGGGTTGTGGGGGCGGAGGGGCGGACACCGCCGGCAGCGGTGACGTCGCCGTTCAGACGCAGTCCGATCCGGCAGCACCCCCACCGAGCTCGGCGGCACCGGTCTCGGATGTCGTCACCAACACCCTGTCTCCGCGTGTCGCCCAGCCCTTCGTGCCGTTCCCGAAGGACGAGGACGTGTTGCCACAAGAGGTCATGAATCGCCTGGAGACCAAGCAGCCCATGATGTTGTTCTTCTACGATGCCTCGCAGAAGACCACAGATGACCAGCGCGAGGCTATCGATGCGGTGTTGGCCGATTACCGGGGACTGATCGATCTGGTCTCCTACGACGTGGGCAAGTACGTCAGCAGCGATGAGGCCGGGGTCGTGACACTGGATCCCGGCATGGAGAGTGACGCCGGCGCGAAGCAGGTGGCGAACCTCGTTGGCGAGGCGTACCTCAACATCACCTTCACGCCCTCTATCGTTCTCGTCGACGAGCAGGGCTACATCACGCGCCGCTTCCGTGGCTACGTTGACGAGGTGGCCATCGAGCGCGAGGTACTGCGGGCGACGCAGTAGCGACGTGGGAACGCTGTTCGACGAGTCGGCCGAGGAGAACCTGCGTCGAGGTGCTCCGTTGGCCGCCCGGATGCGTCCGCGCGACCTTGACGAGTTCGTTGGCCAGGAGTCCGTGGTCGGCGAGGGCACCGTTCTCCGCCTTGCGATCGTCAGCGACCGCTTGTCCAGCCTGATCCTCTACGGCCCTCCGGGTACCGGCAAGACCAGCCTCGCGCGCATCATCGCGAACACGACAGACGCCGCATTCGCGGAGATCTCCGCCGTCACGAGCGGAGTCGCCGACATCCGCAAACAGATCGAGGCCGCTCGCGATCGACTGGCCTTCGGTTCCCAGCGGACGATTCTGTTCGTGGACGAGATCCACCGGTTCTCGAAGTCGCAGCAAGACGCGCTGTTGCACGCCGTGGAGGACCGCCTCGTGGTCTTGATCGGCGCGACGACGGAGAACCCCTTCTTCGAGGTGAACGCCCCGCTCATCTCGCGCTCTCGCGTAGTCGAGCTCGAGCCTCTGTCTGACGAGCACATCTCACGGATACTCGACTCGGCGCTGAGTGACGAGCGGGGGCTCCACAACCGCTTCAAGCTCGCCCGCGACGCTCACGAGCACATAGTCCGTACCGCCGGCGGCGATGCTCGAACCGCACTCACGACCCTCGAGCTCGCCGCCGCAACGATCGAGCCGGACCCCGATGGATTCGCCCGTATCGACCTCGAGGTCGTGCAAGCCGCCACTCTGACCCGCTCCCTGGCTTACGACAAGAGCGGCGACGTTCATTACGACGTTGTCAGCGCATTCATCAAGTCGATGCGTGGGAGCGATCCTGATGCGGCGGTGTACTGGCTGGCCCGCATGATTCACGGGGGAGAGGACCCGAAGTTCATCGCGCGCCGCATGCTGATCTTCGCGTCTGAGGATGTCGGCAACGCCGATCCGCAGGCGCTGCTCATCGCCCATGCGGCGTTCAAGTCCGCGGAGTCCATCGGCTGGCCGGAGTGCCGGATCAACCTTGCGCAGGCCGCTGTGTACATGGCGCTCGCGCCCAAGTCGAACGCGGCATACGTGGCGATCGATGCCGCGCTTGCCGAGGTCAGAAACGGTCCGGCGCGATCGGTCCCGTCGCATCTGCGCGACCGACACAGACCGGGTGCCGAGGAGTACGGAGCATACGTGTATCCACACGGCCACCCGGGTGGCGTCGTCGATCAGCTGTGCCTGCCCGACGGTCTCGAGCGCGGAGCGTTCTTCCGCGCCGGAGAGCGCGGCTGGGAGGCCGAGATGGTGCGTCGGCTCGATACACGTCGTGGCCACCGGGACGGGGAGTAGTTCCGGGCCCGCCTGCCCACTGTGGTGGTTCGGCCTCTGCTACACTTGGGGCACCCACGTGACACGAGTCGAGGCGGTCCATGGAAGCCGAAGAAGTCCTGAGAATCGTCTTGATAGTTGCGGCCATACTCACATGTGGCGCGCTGATGTTCGTACTCTTCGAGGCCTTCCGCGGGCTGCGGGAAGTACGTGAGACGACCTCTGAGCTACGAGGGCGATTGGTCCCACTTCTCGACAAGGTCGATGTGACCGTCGACGCCATCAACGCCGAGATGATGCGTATCGACGGAGTAGTCAGCAGGTTCGAAGAAGTCTCGGAACGGGTGAGCTCGACGACGAGCGCCGTACACGACGTCGTGAACGCTCCGATGGAGACCATCTCTGCAGTCGGTAATGGTCTGCGCGGAGTCCTGACCGGATGGCGACGCACCCGCAAGCGCTGATCGGGCCGTTACGCATGTGGCTCTCGGAGGGGTTATGGCACACGACACCAGCACACTCACTGTTCCATCACGCCCGGAGTTCGCGCACGCGGTCAGGATGACCGCTGCTGTGCTCGTGGGCCGAACCGGACTCGGCTACGACGAGGTCGATGACGTTCGCATAGCGGCGGAGGAGGCCTTCGTCTACGCATGCGATCATGCAGAGGATGACAGCCAGATCACCCTGCGTTTCGTGATGACGGACGATGCGTTTGAGATCGTCGTGCCCCTCGCGGGGTGCTCGACCGTGCCCGACGAGGACGCCGAGCGCCGAGCGGCGTACGCGACCTTCATCCTGCAGTCCGTGTGCGATCGGTTCGAGATGGCCTCGGACGACGACGGGGCATACCTACGAGTGGTGAAGAACCTGCCTGCGGGGTCGGAAGATGTCGACGGCTAGGCGAGCCGACAAGCAGTCCCGCAAACTGAGCTGGGACAAGAAGCGCACCAGAGAGCTCTTCGCGCAGTACAGGCTCGACGGCGATGATGCCGCGCGGGACGAACTCGTCACGATGTACCTCAATCTGGTGCGATATCTTGCGAGCCGGTTTCGCAACCGCGGTGAGGCGATCGACGACCTCATTCAGGTCGGCACGATCGGTCTGATCAAAGCCATCGACAGATTCGACACCGATCGGCAGGTCGAGTTCACGACGTACGCGACACCCACGATCGTCGGTGAGCTCAAGCGCTACTTCCGCGATAAGGGGTGGGCGATCAAGGTCCCTCGCCGCTTGCAGGAGCTGTCGTTCAAAGTCAACCAGGCGATCGACGCGCTCACGCAGCGCCTGCAGCGGTCGCCGTCGGTTCCCGAGATCGCAGAGTACCTCGGAGTCACGCCGGAGGAGGTGCTCGAGGCGATGGAGACGAGCGAGGCCTACAACTTCGTCTCGCTTGAGGGTGACCGGGGCGGTGACGGCTCCGACAGCTTCTCGATCCTCGAGTACATCGGCAAGGACGACCAGCTCATGGCCGTCGTCGAGGACCGCGCTACGCTGTCGGCGGCGCTCAAGAAGCTCAGCCCCCAGGAGCAACGCGTACTCTACCTGCGGTTCTTCGAAGGGCTCACTCAGACCGAGATCGCGCGTCAGCTCGAGATCTCGCAGATGCAGGTCTCACGTCTGCTGCGACGCACGCTCAGGATCCTGCGGGAGAATATCGTCAGGGAGGTGTGACCGTGGGGCCTGAGCGCAGGGAGCGGATCGCTCAAGCGGCCATAGCGGCCTGGGCGATCATCGGATGGGCGATCGTGTCGGCTGCGGTGTTCTTGCTGCTCGGCCGCGTCGCCAGTGCGTTGACCCCGTTCGTTCTCGGGGGCATCATCGTGCTCGTGTTCCGCTCTCCGGTGCGCACCCTCGAGCAGCGGGGCATGGCCCGCTCTGCGGCCGTAGCCGTGTGCTACGTGGCCACTCTCGCAGTGCTCGCGGCGGTGGGCGCGTTCTTCGTTCCACCGCTCATCTCACAGATCGAGCAGTTCGCGCGCAATACGCCGGCCTACGCTCAGGCGGTCGAGACATGGTGGGCCGGCATGCAAGGGCGGGTCGAGACGGTGATCCTACCCGCCTGGTTCGCCGATGCCCTGGGCCAGGTCGGCACGACCATCGGCGACGAGTTGGCGAAATGGGCGTCTGCCCTGGCCTCCGGCGTGATTACCGCAGGCGGTGCGGCGGCCGGCCTACTCTTCAATCTGGTGCTCGCACTCGTGGTGGGGTTCTGGGCGCTCAAGGACCTGCCGAAGGTGCGAGCGGAGATAATGGATCTCGTCTCGGCGCGCAAGCGCGAGGAGGCCGAGGTCGTCCTCGAGACGGTCATGCGGGTTCTGGGCGGGTACGTTCGTGGTCAGGCGATGGTCTCATTCACAACAGGTGTTCTCGCCGTGGTGGGCCTGACGATCGCCGGCGTGCCGTACTCCCTGGTTCTCGGCTTGATCACGGGCGTGTTCAACATCGTCCCCTACATCGGGCCCGCGCTCGCGGGCATCATGGCCGCTGCGGCCGGGTTGTTCATCTCGCCCCTCACCGCTCTGTTCGCGCTTCTCGCGGTGTTCGCGGCACAGCAGCTCACTGACCTGTTCGTGACCCCGCGCGTCATGTCCGAACAGGTCGACCTGCATCCGCTCCTCGTGATATTCTCCGTGCTCGTCGGGAGCACGCTGTTTGGGTTCTGGGGGCTGCTGCTGGGTATTCCGGTGGCAGCCATCATCAAGGGGCTCTTCGTCTACTACTTCGAGAAGCACACCCTGCGGACGCTGGGCACTGAGAACGGTGCGCTGTTCCGTCGAAAGAGATGTCCGGAGCCCGGGCCGGACGGTGCCGTGACCGGTGACGATTGCGAACCCGACGCCGCGGCTGAGTCAGGTCATGAGACGACCCTGGAGGACCACGAGTGAAGTCCGCTGATATCCGCGAGAGCTATCTGTCGTTCTTCGAAGAGAAGGGTGCCAGGCGCGTTTCGAGCTCGTCACTCATCCCGGACGATCCGTCATTGCTCTTCACCAGCGCGGGCATGGTCCAGTTCAAGCCGGTGTTCCTCGGCTACAAGGATCTTGGATTCACCCGTGCCACGACCTGCCAGAAGTGTCTGCGCACCACCGATATCGACATCATCGGTACGACCGGCCGCCATCACAGCTTCTTCGAGATGCTCGGCAACTTCAGCTTCGGCGACTACTTCAAGAGCGAAGCGTGCGCGTGGGCCTTCGAGTACTCGACCCGCGTGCTCGGACTGGACGTCGAGCGATTGTGGATCTCCATCTACGAGGACGACGACGAGGCCGAAGCCATCTGGCGTGACGAGGTCGGCATCCGCCCCGAGCGCATCGTGCGTATGGGCGCCAAGGACAACTTCTGGTCTGCCGGACCGACAGGGCCGTGCGGGCCGTGCTCCGAGCTCTACTACGATCAAGGTTCCGAGGTCGGGTGTGGCACCGGGGACTGCAGGCCGGGGTGTGACTGCGACAGGTTCCTCGAGTACTGGAACCTCGTCTTCATGCAGTACGACCGCCAGGAGGACGGCACGCTCGTCCCGTTGCCCAAGCAGAACATCGATACGGGCATGGGGCTCGAGCGTGTCGCCACGATCATGCAGGGCGTCCACTCCAACTACGAGACCGATGACCTGAGAGCCATCGTTTCGGTCGCCGAGGAGCTCACCGGAGTCGCGTACGGCTCCGGCGGCAAGACGGACACGTCACTGCGCATCCTCACCGATCACGCCAGGGCCGTGACGTTCATGATCGCGGACGGCGTGCTCCCCTCGAACGAGGGTCGCGGGTACGTACTGCGGCGTCTGCTGCGCCGCGCGGTGCGCCACGCGCGTCTCCTGGGCAGGACCGAGCCGGTCATGACCGCGCTGATCGATGTCGTGGTGACGCGATTCGGCGAGCCGTATCCGGAGATCGCGGAGCACCGCGACCTGATCAAGCGCATCTCAGATGCCGAGGAACTCCGATTCGATGCGACGCTACGCCAGGGGCTGGCGTTCCTGGACGCAGAGATGACCGCGTTGCGGGCGGCCGGCCACAGTGAGCTCGACGGGGTGAAGGCGTTCACGCTCCATGACACGTTCGGCTTCCCCGTGGAGTTGACGTCGGAGATCCTTGCCGAGAACGGCCTGGCGCTGGAAACCGCGGTCTTTGACGCTGAGATGCAGGCGCAGCGCGATCGGGCGCGCGCAGCCGTCAAGGATGAGTCGTGGTCGGGCTTCGACAGTACCTACGCGTCGATACTCGGTACACACGGCGCGACGGAGTTCGTCGGATACGCCTACGATGAGGTCGACGCCACAGTCGTTGGCATCGTCTCTGAAGGAGCGGGCGTCACCTCTGTCAGCGCGGGGGACCGCGTCGAGGTCGTACTCGACAAGAGCTCGTTCTACGGCGAGCAGGGCGGGCAGGTGGGCGACACCGGGACCGTGGCCACCGCCTCCGGGACAGTGGTCCGCATCGAGGACACCAAGATACCGATCCCGGGAATCGTCGCGCATTCAGGCGTCGTGGAGCGCGGCGTGCTCGAGGTGGGCCAGAGCGTGACGGCAGCCATCGACGTGATGCGACGCGAACGCGTTCGCCGCAACCACACGGCCACGCACCTCGTCCACTGGGCGCTCCGTCTGGTGCTGGGCGACCACGTCCACCAGAGCGGCTCGCACGTCGCTCCGGACCGCATGAGGTTCGACTTCGCCCACTTCGAAGCTCCTTCAGCGGATCAGCTCACCAAGGTAGAGCGCATGGTGAATGCGAAGATCATGGAGAACCATCCCGTTCGCGCGTACGAGACCTCTCTGGCGACTGCCAAGGAGTCCGGTGTGACCGCGTTGTTCGGCGAGAAGTACGGCGATTTCGTGCGTGTCCTTGAGGTCGGCAACTTCAGCAAGGAGCTGTGCGGCGGTACCCATGTCTCGAACACGAGCGAGATCGGCATGCTCAAGATAGTCTCCGAGGGATCCGTCGGAGCGAACCTCAGGCGTATCGAAGCGGTAACCAGTTTCGACGCGATGGAGCACGTGTATGCCGAGGAGGACATGCTTGCGCGGACCGCCGTGGTACTCAAGGCCCGGCCCGCCGAAGTGACCGCGAGGGTCGAGACGCTCCTGAAGCGAGCAAAGGACGCCGAGGCCGCGCTGTCCGATGCCAAGCGCCGCGGGTCATCCGGCGAGATCGATGCGCTGGTGGCCGGAGCGTTCGACGTCGGCTACCCTCTGGTCATCGCGCAGGTGGAGGCGTCGTCCGCCGGCGAGATGCGCGATATCTCCGATCAGCTGCGCTCGAAGGTCGATTCCGGCGCGGTCGTACTCGTCGCCGACGCGGGCGGTCCGGTGTTGCTCCTGGCCGCCGGTTCAGACACCGCGGTCACCGCAGGGTTCGATGCGGGCGCCGTCATCAAAGCCATGGCTCCCGCCGTCAAGGGCGGGGGAGGCGGCAAGCCGGCAATGGCTCAGGCCGGCGGCAAGGATGCCGCGGGCATCGTCGAGGCCCTGCGCATCGCGCGTGAGACCCTCGGAGTCTAAGAGGGGGTGGTCGGTCCTGCGCGTGCTAGGCCTGGACATCGGTGAACGGCGTGTGGGCGTTGCGGTCTCGGACCCTTCGGGCGCGGTCGCCACGCCGCTCAAGGTGCTGACCGGCTCTCTGTCGGCGGACATCTCGCCCTTGAGACGAATCGTCGAGGACTACGAGCCGGAGCTCCTCGTGATCGGTCTCCCTGTGTCGCTCGACGGGACCGAAGGGCCCCAGGCCCAGCGCGTTCGTGCCGAAGCGGATCGCATCGTCGCGCTGCTGGGCCTGCCGGTCGAGTTTCAGGATGAGCGCTTCTCCAGCCGGGAGGCCGAACGCGTCATGGCGGAGTCCGGCATGAACGAGCGCCAGAGACGCGGGTCTGTCGACATGGTCGCGGCCTCGTTCTTGCTCCAGACGTATCTGGATTCCACACGCTCGTCTCGAGAGAAGGACCGCACGTGAATGAGATTGCTTCTCCCGCACCGCGCCGACACGGACGTAGGCGTCGCAGGGGCGCGCGGGTTCTCGGCATACTACTACTGTTGTTCGTGCTCGTCGTGGGCGCTCTCGGCGTCGCGGCGTGGACGATGTTCTACACGCCCGCGACCGATGTCCCGTCCGGATCGGGTGTACGAGTTGAGATCGTCTCAGGGATGACGACAGCTGTGATCGGCGAAGAACTGGCATCTCGGGGAGTTGTCGATAACGCGAACATGTTCCGGCTCAAGACGCGGCTCGCGGGCGAAGACAGCGCACTGGAAGCCGGGTCCTACGACCTGATCACGGGCATGGAGTACGAGGATGTCATCGCCACGCTACGGCGCGGTCCGCAGATCACCTACGTCAAACTGACGATTCCCGAGGGCTGGACCATCGACAGGATCGCTGAACGGATCGAGGCCGAACTCGGCATTCCCGCAGGAGAATTCGCGAGTCTCGCGAAGGGCGGTGCCTCGCAGTTCGAGTCTGAACACCCCTACCTCGCGGGCGCGTACGACGGCTCACTGGAGGGGTACCTCTTCCCGAAGACCTACGAGATCGTCGAGGGGGCATCGGCGGCCGATGTGATCGAGGTGATGCTCGCGCAGTTCGAGACCGAGATAGCCGGTGTGGATCTCGCGTATGCCGCTTCGCGCAACCTCACTCCCGCGGACGTCGTGATCATCGCCTCGATCGTCGAGCGTGAAGCCAAGCTCGCCAGTGAACGCCCGCTCGTCGCGTCAGTCGTGTACAACCGCCTCAAGAAGGGCATGCGGCTGGAGATGTGCGCGACCGTCGAGTACGTCCTTCCCGGTGGCCGTCTGCGCCTGACGAACGCTGATCTGCAGATTGACAGCCCCTACAACACGTACCGCAACACCGGTCTGACGCCGGGACCGATCTCGAACCCGGGACTCGCCTCCCTGCAGGCTGCGGCGGCTCCGGCCGATACACAATACCTGTTCTACGTGCTCACCGGCGAGGACGGCTCGCACACGTTCACGAACACATATGCCGAGTTCCAGCAGGCGAAGAAGAGGTCCAAAGAGGTGTTGGGACAGTAGGCCCGATGCCATGAGGCGCGGGACTGACAGACACGGAGATGATGTTGCTTTCACCTGATCACTACTACACGGACGTCCACGCCATAGATCTCGACTCACTTGCCGCGCGCGGCATCGACACGCTGCTCATGGACCTCGACAACACGCTACTTCCTCGTGATTCGAACGTTGTCCCGGAGGACCTGAAGGAGTGGACCCGCGAGATCAAGCGACGTGGCTTCAAGGCCTGTCTGGTTTCCAATAACTGGCACGAGCGCGTCAGGGCGGTCGCCGAGGAGCTCGATATCGACCTGGTCGCGAAGGCGATCAAGCCGCTGCCGTTCGCGTTCCTGAGAGCCCTTGGCAAGCTCGGCTCGAGCCGAACGAACGCGGCAGTGATCGGCGACCAGATCTTCACTGACATACTGGGCGGCAATCTGCTGAGCATGACCAGCATATTGGTCGCGCCACTGTCGGGCACCGACCTGCCCCACACACTCTTCCTGCGACGCATCGAGCGCATGGTGCTGGCGGGCCGGAGTCCCCTGCCGTAGACTTACCCCAGGTTCCCGCCGTGATCGGAGTGCGAGTGGGCTTGCGAATCAACGGACGCACGCGACTTGCCGGTATCATCGGCAATCCAATCACACATACCCTGTCTCCCGCGATGCACAACGCCGCCTATGAGGCGCTCGGATTGGACTGGGTCTACGTTCCGTTGCCACTTGAGGACGAGACGGATCTCATGCGCTTCATGGGTGCCGCCCGCGTGCTTCCGTTCGTGGGCTTCAACGTGACCATGCCGTTCAAGCAGGCCATGCTCACGATGTGCGATGAAGTGGCCATGCTGGCCACCATGGCCGGGGCTGTGAACACCGTGCACTGCGTCGACGGCAGGTTCATCGGCTACAACACGGATGCGCGTGGCCTCGTCGAGGCGCTTCAGGCCGAGGTGGGGTTCAGCTCGGAGGGACGCGACATCGTCATCATCGGCGCCGGTGGCGCTGCCGGTGCCGCTGCGGTCGGCTTCATGCTCGGCCGCGCGAACCGAATCACGATCGCCAATCGTAGTCTCGAGCGGGCCGAGGAGCTCTACGGGCGCCTTGCCCCGCATGTACGCACGACCGAAGTCGCAGTCGTGTCGCTCTCAGACGCAGAGGAGGCGATCTCCTCGGCGGCCGCTGTTATCAACGCGACACCGGTCGGCATGACGCCATCGGAGCCGTCGCCCGTACCCACCGCATGGCTCAGGCCCGGTCAGGTCGTATGCGACATGCTCTACGGCCCGCACCGGACTCAGCTGCTCGTCGATGCTGAATCCGCGGGGGCGACCGCCGTCAGCGGCCTTGGAATGCTCGTTGCCCAGGGTGCGCTTGCGGTCGACATCTGGAGCGAGTCCGCGCAGACCCGCGCGCCCCGCGATGTGATGCACGCTGCGGCGGTGGATGCTCTGCGAGGCGTCCAGGCAGGGGAGGCTGCGCCGGCGTGAGCGTCGCGACCGCAAAGCGGCTCGGCCGTGTGCTCGTCCAGTCCGGCCTGGTCACCGAAGCACAGCTCTCCGAGGCGCTCGCACTCGAGGGCGTAGCTTCGCTGCCGGCGGCCCTGGCGCGCCTCGGATACGCCGACGACGTGAAGGTAGCGCAGGTCGTGGCCGATGCCATGGGCCTCGTCTATGTCGACCTCGGGGCCTACGACATCGACGCGCACGCCGCGACGATGCTGTCGTCGGAACTCGCCAGGCGCTACACCGTTCTTCCGGTCAAGATCCAAGACGGCGAACTGGTCGTCGCGATGTCCGACCCGGCCAACATCTTCGCGATCGACGACCTTCGAATCGTCACAGGATTCGAGATCAGACCCGTTGTCGCCGCCGAGAGCGATCTGCTTGCGTCCATCGATCGCTACGGAGCATCGCAGCAGAACGTTGATGACATGGTCGGCGACCTTGAGGGCTCCGTCGCGGTCGGCGAGGACTCCGAGGAGGACCTCGAGGACACCTCCGCGCCCGTGGCCAAGCTCATGAACATGATCATCACCGAGGCCATCAGACAAGGTGCCGGCGACATCTATATCGAACCGCACGAGACCGAGATGAGGGTACGGTACCGCATCGACGGTGTGTGCCAGGAGGTCTTCCGCAGCCCCAAGAAGATGCACCGTCAGTTGATCAGCCGCCTGAAGATCTCGGCGGGCATGGATATCGCCGAGCGACGCGTGCCGCAAGACGGGCGGTTCGGCGTCGTTCTTGAAGGCAAGTCGGTCGATTTCCGCGTCGCGGTCTTGCCGGTCGTCACCGGAGAAATGGCGGTCTTGCGGTTGCTGCGCAAGGACTCGATCATGATGTCGCTGCGCGACCTCGGGTTCTTGGATCAGCCTCTCGAGCGATTGATGGGTGCGCTCAAATTGCCGTACGGTGCGATTCTCGTCACCGGTCCGACCGGGTCGGGAAAATCGACTACCCTCTACGCCGCCATAAATGAGACCAACGACCCGCGGATCAACCTCATCACCGTGGAGGATCCGGTCGAATACAGGCTTGCGGGCCTGTCGCAGGTCCAGGTGCACGAGAAGGCGGGACTCACCTTCGCGGCAGCGCTCCGCTCCATTCTGCGCCAGGATCCTGACACGGTGATGATCGGTGAGATTCGCGACAAGGAGACCGGGACGATCGCGATCGAAGCGGCGCTCACGGGTCACCTCGTGCTGTCCACGCTACACACGAACGACGCTCCGTCCGCGGTCACGCGGCTGACAGAGATGGGAATCGAGCCGTTCCTGTCCGCATCCGCGATCACCTGCGTACTCGCTCAGCGTCTCGCACGACGGCTCTGCCCTGACTGCAAAGAGGAGTACGTGCCCGAAGAGAGCGCGCTCGAGCGCGTCGGCTTTCCCTACCAGCCGGGCACGCCGATAAGGGTATTCAGGTCGCGCGGCTGCAAGCGCTGCAATGGGATCGGATACAAGGGTCGGATGGGCGTGCATGAGGTACTCACCTTCTCGGAGACCCTCGAACGCCTGACGGTCGAGAACGCATCCGGCGACGAACTGAAGCGTCAGGCGATAGCGGAGGGCATGAAGACCCTGCGCGACGACGGGTTCGCGAAGGTCGCCATGGGCTTGACCTCCATCGAGGAGATCCTCCGCGTCGTCGTGTGACCCTCACGTTCCGACCGGGCGAAAAGCCGCAGGTCGCGGTTGTTTCGCTGGTGCCTTCGTGAGAGACTAAGGGTGCTCGCCGCATAGCGGTGGCTTCTTCTCGCACGTTCGGGAAGCATACGCGCCGGCTGCCTCCCGGGAGGTGTCAACTACATGGCTGACAACGGGATCGGCGATTACTTCATCAGTGATGCCGAAGACGAATTCCTCGATGACGACGAGCCTATCGCGGTCCCTGTGGTGGTTCCTGTCGTCACGACTGCCGCGCCTGCGGTGGCGCAGCCACCGATCCCGACGATCCCGGCGCAGCTGCCCCGGCAGGAAGAGACCATTCCTCCGGTGCCACAGGTGGAATGGGACACGGCTCCGCCTCCCGCAGCTACCGTCAGGCCGCCGACGCGGGAAGAACAGCTCGCCGGGACGCTTGATTACCTCATGGAGAACTCGACGGACGTTCAGGCCGCTGCGCTGGTGAGCATGGATGGCTTCACGATGGCGTCGGCACTGCCCGACGGCATGCAAGAAGACCGGGTCGGTGCCATGTCGGCTGCGATTCTCGGCTTGGGTGAGCGGGCGGCCACGGAACTCGGTCGAGGGCAGCTGACTCAGGTCTTCATTGAAGGCGACGACGGCTACGTCGTGCTCATCGCAGCCGGCGATCGAGCCGTGCTGACCGCGCTTGCCCATGCCGACTCTAAGCTCGGTCTGGTTCTGTACGACATGAAGGCCTGTGCCGAAACGATCGCCGACATCCTCAGGTAGACACCGGATGCGGCGGCTCCAAAGAAGAAGGGTGCGAAGGTAGCCGATGGCGCTTCGTGGCAACCTCAAGGACTTCAGTCTTCCGGACGTCTTCCAGCTGGTCACGTTCAGCAAGAAGACAGGCGTGTTGCGGATCAGGCGGCTCGATGGCTCGGACGGAAGCGTCTGGTTCCGTGACGGGGAGGTCTTCTTCGCGCAATCGAATTGGCGCGGAGAGCCCCTTGGGGAACGCCTTGTCCATGCCGGCAAGGTCACTCCGAGCGCACTGTCGCGCGCTCTGGAGATCCGCTCCGTCGAGGGCGACTCCGGGCGTCGTCTCGGTGAGATCCTCGTTGACGAAGGCTACATCACGGCGAAGGTGCTTGAGGCGTTCGTCCAGGAGCAGATCCAGGACACCATCTTCGACCTGATGCGGTGGGATGAAGGCGGTTTCGATTTCGAGCTGCTCCCGGAAGTTGTGAGCGAGGATATCGGCCTCTCGATATCGATCGAGAACGTCATCATGGAGGGTTCGCGGCGCCTTGAGGAGTGGGCACGCATCAAGAAGAAGATCCCCTCCATGGAGATCGTGTTCAAGATGGCCACGGCGCCGGGGGAGGGGACATTCGAGATCTCTCTCAAGCCCATCGAGTGGAACCTGTTGCTGCTCGTTGACGGCACCCGGAGCGTCGCCGAGCTCGCGCTGGAGACCGCTAGGACCGACTTTGAAGTCAGCCGCATCATGTATGGCCTGTTCTCCGCGGGACTCCTGGAGGTCGCGCCTGACGATGAGGTAGCCAGACTTCGTTCCGAGCGCGCCGAACGTGAGGCCGTTCTCGCTGCGATTCGCGCCCGCGAGTCGGCGGAGCGCGCTGAGGCGGCCCCCGAAGTCGAGGAGCCCGGGAGCGAGCTCTCGGCCAACGCCTCAGCCGATGGCGATGTGAACGCTGTATCCGATTCCGAACCCGAGATCGATCTTGAACCGGACTATTCCCTCGCTCCGCCATCTCCGCGGGAGCTGCGCGCCGAGCCCGAGATGCCGTCGTTCCTGGCGGACGAGACGGTGCCGGCGACCGCCGAGGACATGGACGTCTTCGAGCGCATGATGGGTGCTGTTCTCGAGCATCCCGTGGCCGCTGAACCAGAGGCGCCGGTCGTCGAACCCGAGACCCAGGTCGTCGAACTCGAGCCGGCCGCCGAGGAGCCCGAGACGCTCGAGCGCCAACCGCTGTTCACCGAATCCGATCAGGAGCCGACGACTGTGGAGGCCGACTCGGTCAGTAGTCTCGAGCGCGACCTGCTCGCGCTTGGTCTCGGTGAGCTTCCGAGCGAGGACCTGTTGTTGCCGGCGGAATCGACGGATGAAATAGCGCATCACGTCCCCCTCTTCGCGGACTCGGCGCCTGAGCTCGAGTTTGGAGTGACCGCGGAGACCGAGCCTGAGCAGCTGCCCGAACTCGAGGTCGAGTCCACCTCCGACGACGTCGCCGAGTCCGGGCCGGAGTTCGCGCCCGGCCAGGCTGTAGACCTCGATGCGCCCCTGGCGGGCGTGAGTGAGACCGACGACGACATGCCATTCGAGGAGTTCGGCGTCGGGACGATTCTCGGTGACCAGTCGGGAGCCGGGGTCATCCGGTTCGAATCCCCGGACATCGAGTTCACGCGTCCCGACGACGACGAGCCCGATGCGTCTTCCGGGCAGATCGAGCCCGGTCAGGTGGTTCCCGACTTCTCAGCTCTGCTGGAGTCCCTTGACTCGGGCTCGCTGGAGATCGTTCAGACGCACGACCTCGAGGACGACCTCGACGACGCGCCGACCACTCCCGGTGGCGTGATATCGACCGATGCGTTCCTCGCCGATATCAACGGAGAGGATCTGGGGGGCGGGCTGTCCGGTGGGCTGGGGGCTGAGCTCTCTGCGCTGACAGGAGCGAAGGGTGCTCGCCGCCCCACGGCGAGCGTGAACAGGATCCCGGAACCGGGACAGGGCATCGAATTGCGGCTCGACCGTACCGTGGACAAGGACCTGGTACTGAAGATCATCGAGGGAATACGGAACCTCTGACGAAGGGTGTAGTCGCTACATGCAGTCTGTGAAGGTCGTTGTGACAGGCCCTTTCAATGCGGGCAAGACAACGTTCATCAAGGCAGTGAGCGAGATTACCGTCCTCTCGACGGAGCGTCAGGTCAGTGACGTTTCGGGGGAGGGTGGCGGCGAGACAACGGTCGCCATGGATTTCGGCCGCATCACTGTTTCAGATGACGTCGTCCTGTACGTCTTCGGCACTCCCGGTCAGGAGCGATTCTCGTTCATGTGGGAGACGTTGTCCGAAGGCATGCTCGGCTTCGTTCTCCTTGTGGACGCGATGGACCGGGACTCGTTCTCGGACGCCGCAGCCATGATCAAGTTCTTCACGCAGATGTCGGACGTGCCGTTCGTTGTCGCCGCAAACAAGGTGGACGCCGATGACGTCGATACGATCAGGGACGTTCGTACCATGCTCGGACTCGATGACAGTGTGCCGCTCCTGCCGGTTGACGCTCGGGATAGGGACTCGGTGAAGGCGGTCCTCCTCGGCCTCCTTTACGAGATCCTGGATAGCATGGCATAGCGAATGGACACTCGGCTGATGATCCTGGCCGGCTCGTTCGTACTCGTGGTGCTGTCCCTCATCGTGCTCCTCGTGGTCATGACGCGCGCCAGGCGCGAGTTCCCGTTCGGTGAGCCGCACCAGGCCGCGCAGGCCGAGTGGCCGATGCTCGGGCCGGCACCCCGCGAAGTCGTTGCGGCGCACGGTGCCGACCGGACTTTTGCGGAACCTACGTCCGGCATGGCGGTGATTCTGAATCAGCCGCTACGCACCGGCTCGTGGAGACCTGACCAGGGGTCTGCATCGTTGATCGATGCGACGACGGACTACTGGGACGGTCTGATCGACGATCCGGCACTTCTGGTCCGCTCCAGCCTCCCGGCGCGCGAGCATGTCTCGTCCGGGCCGCCTGCGGACGTGCGGGCGCCCGAATCACAGGTGGATACCGATGGCGCTCAACCGCTGTCGGTGACGCTGGCGCCTGCGGTTCCGGTGCGAGATGCGGCCGTTGTCGAATCGAGCGACGGACCTCCTGCCGAGGACTGGCTCGACACTCTCGTCGCGGAGTTGGACGCCCCGGTCCCGGTGCCCGAGCCCGCCCCGGTGTCGCAACCCGCCCCGGCACCCGAGCCCGTCCCGGTGCCGCAGCCCGCCCCGGTGCCCGAGCCCGTCGTGCCCGCCCCGGTGCCCGAGCCGCAGCCCGCCCCGGTGCCCGGCATTCCCCGACCGCGCGCGATCGTCCCCGATCAACCGGTCCCCCCGCTGATCGAAGATCGGCCACGCGCCGCGCGCGTCGCCCCGTCGATCGACAGGCCCCCTTCGACGGTCATCGCGACTCCCGTCGAGAGCCGTGTTCCTGAGCATGTGCTCGTCGCGCCGGTGGAGATGTGGTTCGGTGACGCGCGGGTCGGCGTCAAACGCGGGTCGAAGACGTACGAGCAGTTTCAGCGCATCGCGCATGTGCTGTTCATGGATCTTGAGAGTGCGAAGCATCCCCGTTCCTGACGTCCGAATCCGCGGCGTCGCGCGTGATTCGATCCCCTGGGTGGAGTACCATAGGCGCAGCTCGTAGCGCACGGAGTTCCCGTGCGTCCCGACGTACCGCGGAAGGTAGCTCGTGGCTGAGGCTGGACAACGACTGGGACAGTTGCTCATGCGAGCCGGCATCATCTCCGACCGGCAGCTGACCGATGCCCTCGAGGTGCACAACGCCACCGGGAGTCCCCTGGGCAGGGTGCTCGTGGATCTCGGCTACGCCACGCAAGGGGCCATCCTCTCCGTGATGGCGGCCCAGATCGGCATCAGGTATGTGGACTTCTCGGATGTCAAACCCGAGGTCAACGCCGTGGCTATCGTTCCCAAGGAGCTTGCCGAGCGCTACACATTGATGCCGGTTCATATCGACGACGACGGCGACCTGGTCGTTGCGATGGCAGATCCGCAGAACGTCCTTGCTCTCGACGATCTGCGCATCATCACGGGCTATGACGTGAAGCCGGCGATCTCGACTCGAGATGACATCGTGGCGGCGATCGATGAGTACTACCAGGTGGCCCGGCATTCGGCCGAGGAGAAGATGCCCGGAGCTGACGATCTCGATCAGAGCGAGCTCGAGCAGTTGACCGACGTCACGAGCGACGCCCCCATCGTCAAGCTCGTGAACTTCATCATCCAAAAGGCTGTCGCAGAGCGCGCGTCCGATATCCACATTGAACCGCAGGAGACCGATCTGAGGATCCGGTATCGCGTCGACGGTGTGCTCCAGGAGGTCATGCGCAGCCCGAGGGCCGTGCAAGCTTCGATCATCAGCCGCTTCAAGATCATGGCGGATATGGATATCGCCGAGTCCCGCAAGCCGCAAGACGGTCACTGTGCGATCACGGTGGGTGGGCATGCGACCGACTTCCGCGTTTCAACACTGCCGACCGTCTACGGTGAGCGGGTCGTCCTCCGTATCCTGCGCAAGGACTCCATTCTGCTCAAGCTGTCCGACCTGGGATTCCTGCCCTCGTCGCTCGAGAGATTCGAGGCGTCCTTCACCAAGCCGTATGGGGCCATTCTCGTCACCGGGCCTACGGGGTCGGGAAAGTCGACATCGCTGTACGCGGCGATCAACGTACTCAATTCACCCGAGAAGCACATCATCACCGCCGAGGACCCGGTAGAGTACCGACTGCCCGGGGTCAATCAGTGTCAGACGAACGTGAAGGCCGGGCTCACATTCGCCAGGGCGCTCCGCTCGTTCCTCCGCTGTTCTCCCGACATCATTCTGGTGGGCGAGATTCGCGATCAGGAGACGGCCAAGATCGCTATCGAGTCCGCCCTCACGGGTCACCTCGTGCTGTCCACCCTTCACACGAACGACGCACCGGGAGCGATCACGCGTCTTGTTGAGATGGGCGTGGAGCCCTTCCTGGTTTCCTCGGCAGTTGACTGCGTGCTTGCACAGCGTCTGGCGCGCAAGCTCTGCTCCGACTGCAAGCAGGAGTCGCGCCCGAAGCCGCAGGTGCTCATCGACGCCGGGTTCGACCCCGATAACCTGCCCGAAGTCGTGTACAGGGCCGTCGGCTGCAAGAAGTGCGGCAACACCGGCTACCGTGGGCGTCTGGGCGTGCATGAGGTCTTGATGATGAGCGAGGAGATATCTCGCCTGACGGTCGAGGAGGCCACTGCCGATGAGATCAAGCGCGTGGCCATTGAAGAGGGGATGCTCACGTTGAGGCAGGACGGGCTGGAGAAGGTTCGTTCGGGCATGACGTCGATCGAGGAGATCGTCAGGGTCATTGTGTAGCGTCGCGGGGGAGGACACTGCGTGTACGAGATGGATGAGCTGCTCAGGGCCCTGGTCGAGCGCGGAGGCTCGGACCTGCATGTGACGGTCGGCATCGCGCCGGTCATGCGCGTCAATGGAGCGCTCGAGCCGGTCGAAGGTCCGGCCCTGAGCGCTGCCGACACACAGCGACTCGTGCTCGCCATCATGTCCGACGAGCGGCGGAGGGTGCTCGAGTCCGAGCGCGAAGCCGACTTCGCGTACTCGGTGTCCGGTTCCGGGCGCTTCCGCGTCAATGCCTACTACCAGCGCGACAGCGTCGGCGCTGCGCTCCGGCACATTCCCGGTGAGATCCGCTCGATTCGCGATCTCGGGCTTCCTGCGATTGTTGAGGAACTTGCCGACAAGCCCCGGGGCCTCGTGCTGGTGACGGGTCCGACGGGCTCGGGCAAGTCAACCACGCTTGCTGCGATGATCGACCACATCAACAAGACACGCTCCGAGCACGTGGTGACGATCGAAGACCCGATAGAGTACCTGCATTCGCACGGGTCATCCGTGATCGAACAGCGCGAAGTGGGCGCTGACACCTTGTCATTCGGCAACGCGCTCCGGCATGTCTTGCGCCAGGACCCCGATGTCATTCTGATCGGCGAGATACGCGACCTCGAAACGGTCTCGGCCGCTTTGACTGCCGCCGAGACAGGGCACCTGGTCTTTGCGACACTGCATACTCAGGACGCCCCCCAGACGATCGACCGGATCATCGACGTGTTCCCACCGCATCAACAGACACAGGTACGCGTGCAGTTGGCCAGCGCATTGCAGGGAGTGGTGAGTCAGCAGCTTCTTCCCACGGCGGATGGGTGCGGTCGCGCCGTCGCGGCAGAGGTCCTGATTCCGACACCCGCGGTCCGCAACCTGATACGCGAGGGCAAGACACACCAGCTGCCCACGGCGATGCAGACAGGCGTTCATCGTGGAATGGTAACGATGGACCGTTCACTGGCCGATATGTATAGACGGGGCGTGATCAGCCTCGAGGCCGCGCTGCAAAGAGCGGTCGACCCAGATGATCTGAAGTCCCTGCTCAAGTAGGCGAAGACGTAGAAGGAGCAGTCAGTCATGGCCACGTTCAACTACTCGGTCCGCGACAAGGCGGGCAAGATCGTGAAGGGCTCACTCGAGGGTGACAGCCGGGAGGCCGTGGGGGCCAAGCTGCGTCAGATGGGCTACATCATTCTCGAACTCGATCAGGCAGGCGGCCTTGCGGCGCTGAGCCAGATCAAGTTCGGAACCGGGGTGAAGCCGAGGGACATCACGATCTTCTCGCGTCAGTTCGCGACAATGATCAACGCCGGGCTCTCGCTCACCAAGTGCCTGTCCATTCTCGCGGCCCAGACCGAGAGCACCGGACTGCGCGACGTCATTCAGCAGGTGGCAAAGGACGTAGAGGCGGGACAGTCTCTCTCGGACTCGCTCGGGAAGCACCCGCGGGTCTTCCCGCCGATCTTCGTGAACATGATCCGGGCGGGCGAGACCGGCGGTGTCTTGGATGAGGTCCTCGTGCGCTTGGCGGATCACTTCGAGCGCGAGCAGGCTCTTCGTGCCAAGATCAAGTCCGCGATGACCTACCCGGTAGCGATGGGTGGTCTCGTTCTCATCATCCTCGTGGCGATGATGATGTTCGTGGTCCCGACGTTCGAGAAGATGTTCTCCGACATGGGTGGCGAGTTGCCGGCGATCACGCAGCTGCTCGTCGACCTCTCCAACTTCGTTGCCGGATACGGGGGCCTGATCACTGCGGTGGTCGCCACGGGTGCCTATTTCGTGTTCCAGCAGTGGGCGCGTACCCCTACGGGTATGCTCATCTGGGACACCATCAAGTTGCGGTTGCCGGTCTTCGGCCAGCTCACTCGCAAGCTCGCCCTCGCCAAGTTCACGCGAACCTTCGGTACGCTCGTGTCCGCCGGCGTGCCGATCCTCTCGGCGCTCGACATCGTGGCCGACACGGCGGGCAACGAAGTCGTGGCCCAGGCGGTCAAGCGAGCGCGATCAGCGATCAAGGAAGGCGAGACCATCGCCAAGCCGCTGTCAGAATCGAAGGTCTTCCCCTCGATGCTCGTGCAGATGATATCTGTCGGCGAAGAGACCGGCGCCCTTGACGCGATGCTCAACAAGATCGCGGACTTCTACGATGAAGAGGTCTCGACGCAGGTCGACGGACTCACGTCCTTGATTGAGCCCCTCATGATGGCTTCTCTCGGCGTCGTGGTGGGTGGCATGGTCATCGCGCTGTACATGCCGATGTTCCAGGTCATCACGCTGGTGCAGTAAGAACAACGCTGCAACCGCTTAGAAACTAGCCCTAAAGTCCTCTCGCGTGCCGTCGATACCCGTTATGTAGCGACCCAGAGGGGGTCGCGGGATCGGAAGGAGAGGTGAACATCGATGAAGATGTTCCGCAAAGAAGAGGGCTTCACCCTCGTCGAGCTCATGGTTGTCGTTCTTATTATCGGTATTCTTGTTGCCATCGCCATCCCCGTCTTCAACGCCGCTCGTGCCAACGCCCAGACCCGTGCGTGCTTCTCCAACGAGCGCACGCTGGAAGGCGCTCTCGAGCAGTGGCGTGCCGATGACCTCGGCGCAGTCGCTCCGACCGACTGGACGACCCTGACGGGGGCCCTGGTTCCGCGGTTCGTCAAGGAGACCCCGGAGTGTCCCGCCGGTGGCGTGTACAGCTTCGACGGCTCCAAGGTCGACTGCACGATCCACGGCAACTTCAGCGACTAGTCGCTGCTGACAACCGGTTACGGCCAGGAGGCCGGCGGACACCCGCCGGCCTCCTGCTTTCGGCCCGAGCGTCAGTATGCTCCTCGGGTGAGCATGCACTATGCTGAGTGCCTGCGGTTCGTATGAGGAAGGGGTGCGGTGGTGCAGGTCCTGTGGCCCGTAGGCCTCGGTGTTCTCGGACTCGTATTCGGGAGCTTCGCCAATGTCGTGATCTGGCGGTTCCCGCGGGGCGAATCACTGTCCTCTCCGGCGAGCCACTGCCCCGCGTGCGAGCATCCGGTCCGGCCTTTCGACAACGTCCCCGTGCTGTCGTGGCTTCTCCTCCGGGGTCGATGCCGCGATTGCGGGGTGTCCATCTCTCCTCGCTACCCCGCGGTCGAACTCGCGTCGGGAGCTCTGTGGGTCCTCGCCGGAGTCCGCTTCGGCGTCAGCTGGATGACCGCTGTGGCGATCGTCTTCTTCTATCTGCTGCTCATCTTGTCCTTCATCGACCTCGATACGATGCGGCTGCCCAACCCGATCGTCGCGATCCTCGCCGGTCTCGGGCTGGTGGCGGTGCTTGTGGGGCAACTGACCGACGTTGCCGTGGCCCCGCTTCTTGCTGTCGGGGGAGTGCTCTCCCAGCCGCTTGCAGCGGCAATCGTCGGCGGCCTGCTCGCGGGCGGGGTGAGTCTCGGTATCGCTGCGATCTACAGCGGCGTCAGGGGACGCTCGGGGTTCGGGATGGGTGACGTGAAACTGCTCGCGGCGATGGGGCCGTTTCTCGGCATCTATGCGGTGGGCGTGCTCTTCGTCGGCAGCGTATTCGCTACTGTGTGGGCTGTGGGTTCGTCGCTACGCGGCGGGGGCAGTATGAGCATGAAGTTCCCCTTCGGGCCGTTCCTCGCTCTTGGGGCCGTCGCGATGACGCTGATCGGGCCCCAGGTCGTGCGCTGGTATGTGTCGCTCTTCGGGATGTGACGACACAGCCGACGCGGTGTGACATTCGACACATCGCGGTCAAGTACCGTTGTCGGGATGCCGATATACAAGCAGGAGTATCATCGAGAGTGTGCGCTGATACAGCGCGGATGAGGTGTCGCATGGACGGAAAGCCAAGGGGCGGCTTTCGATCAGACGAGGGCATGAGTGTCCTCGAGATAGTCGTGGCCGCCTTCATCATGTTCTTCGTTCTGACCGCCGTGCTCGGCCTCACCTGGGCCACGACACGCATGAGCATCGATGCGAAGCAGCGCAACGTGATGACGAACGTCATCAGTTCGCAGATGGAGTATGTGCGGTCGCTCGATTTCGAAAAGGTCCAGCTGGTGGGCACCGGCGAAGGCCTCATTGCGCCGGTCCGCGTCATCCAGGTCGAAGGCTTCAAGGTGACGATCACAACCGCCGTCTCCGCCGCATCCGGAGGCACCAAGGAGGTCCTGGTCACCCTTACCTCCGAGCGTGCCGGCTATGAGACGATCACGACGTCGCAGTTCATGGCGTTGCGCGACAAGGATGCGATAACCAAGATCGTCAAGAACCAAGGCCCCACTGTGGAGTTCACTTCGGCTACTCCTGCCGAGGACACCGTGGTGTACTCGAACTTCACCTACCCGGCCGGGACCTCGCTGTGGATCGGCGCCAAGGCGACGGCCAACGGTGAGGACGTGAAGATCGCGGAGTTCAACTACTACTGCTCGGGGAGCATCCTGCGCGATGGGACGACCGTCAACTCCGCGGTCGCGGCGTGGACGCCGAACGTGCCTGTCGTCGAGAAGACCTTCCGATGGGATACGAAGCAGGTCAACGATCAGGGCCAGTTGGCGATAGCCGATGGCTGGCAGACGGTGCGCGTAGAGGCTACCGACAGCAAGAGCGTGAAGTCGTTCAAGGACCGGCGCTTCTACGTGGACAACTACGCTCCGGGCAGCCCGGGGGCCGCAGCCGGGGAAGTCGCCAACGACACGGAGACGCGTGTCTCCTGGACGCCCGCGATGGACGGAACCGTCGAGACGTGGGGCTACAACATCTGGATCAAGCGGTACGACCTGGCGGGCGCTCTCATTGCTGTCACACCGGCAGGGGCTCCGATCCTCACCGATTCGGCAGCCTACGTTCACGTGAGCGGAGTGCCGTTCAGCCGCTACCTCATCGACGTTCAAGCGAGATCGCCGCGCCTCATGGTGAGTGCGGTCGTGCCCGGAAGCGCCTACGTGACGCGGCCGCGTGCGTCCGGGACGAGCAGGACTGTCTATTCGGGCAAGAACGCGGCTCGCAAGGCAGATACCACCGTCAGCCTCACCGTCACGACGCCGACTTTCAAGACAACGGCTACACCGGTGTACGACGTGTACCGCGGTCTGACACCTACGTCGCTCACGCTCTTCAAGGCGAATTCGGGAACGGCGTTCACCGAGGTCATCACCAAGACCGTGGGAAAGAACGGGACGCCGGATCCCTACTACTACCGGTATCGAGCGACCTTCACCCCGACCGGCGGCTCACAGCAGGTCGTGTTCTCCAACGTCATCGGACCGGTGTCCGTGCTGGATAATGTCCTCGAGTCGATGGCGCACGTGCAGTGGTGAGACGGATGACAGACGACAGGGGCTTCTCGCTGACCGAGCTCATCGTCGTGCTCGTGTTGATGCTGCTCATCCTCGTCATGGCGTTCTCGGCGATCCGGGTCATCTACGCGTCGCGCGATGTCACTGAACGGCAGGCGATGTTCGCGTCGAAGGTGGGCGGACCGCTCGCCGGTATCGAAGAGGCGGTTCAGCAGGCACTGACCATCAAGGCGTTCAGCGCGTACTCCGTGTCGGTTGTGACGGATCTCGACAACGATAACAGCCTCGAGTGGCAGGATATCGCCCTCGATACGAACGGCGTGCTCACGCAGAAGGTCTACAGGACCGACTCCGCCGGGAACAAGACCACGCTGCGGACGTCGATCACCTGGTCCCGCGAGTCGGCGAATCGGGCTCAGGCGCAGCCGCTGTTCCGGCTCTTCGACGCAACGGGAGCTCCGATAGCCGTGACAACGGGTGCCAAGGAGATCGAGATGACGATCGTCGTGCAGAGCGGCGACAAGAGCTTCAAGGGCGCACGTCGCGTCACGTTTCGGAACCTGTGACTGGAAGGTCTGATGTGGTGATGTTCGCGCGACTGAGAGATGACGAAGGATTCGCGATGGCTATCGCGATGGGCGCGATCGCGCTCATCACGATCGTCGCGATTGGCGCGTTCGTGCTCGCGCGTCAGGTGCTCGGAGAAAGCACGAACATACAGGCCGAGGAACGGGCCTTCCAGGTCGCCCAATCGGGTCTCGACCGGGAGCTGTCCGGTTTCAACCCGTCGGTTCTGCAGAACGGTCAGTACACGAAGACGGGCTCCACGCCCGACGGTACGTATGTCGTTACGGCTCGCCCCCAGGGGTCTTCCGCGTACGAGTACCTGATGACCTCGTCCGCGGTCTCGGGCGATGCGACGGAGTCCGTCACCATGCGGTTCTTCTACCTGAACCTCTGGGACATGAACATCGGTGCCGGCGAGAACGCCTCGCTCGGCGGCGGGCGTGGCTGGAACGGCAACGCAAGTATCACCGGGCCGCTGTACCTGCGTGGCGACATGGAGTGGACGTCGAACGGTGCCTACGAGAAGGGCCCACTCTTCATCAGGGACGGCGCATTAAACATCACGGGTAGCGGCGAGCTTGGCAAAGCTCAGCCCATCAGGCTGTACGCCACGAAGCCCACTACAGGAAAGCTCGGGAGTCTGTACCTGTCGGCTCCTCAGTCCTACTCGGTGCCCGACATCGAGCTGCCGTGGGTCGATGATAAGTACCTCGACGCCGCACTGGCACTGGCGAAGAAGGAAAGCACCGACAACCTGATGGGCGCGAACTCCTCGAGCTCGATCGCGAACATCGAGACCGACAACAGCAAGAGCGCGGCGAGCTACACGACGGTCGTCCCGGGGCGCGTTCGTCCTGTTACGAGCCCTGCGTCGAGTGCCTCCGAGTACAAGTATCTCGGTGGCTTGACGAGAGCGGGACTCGGTCTCGGCACCCGCAGTCTGACCGTCGGCGCGACCTCGTTCGGGGAATGGGACCGTATGGGGAGTGTCTACGCGGGCACCGGCAAGCACGACGATTTCGCGTTCGACGCGTCCACGGGGACGCTGTACGTAGCCGGCACCGTCTTCGTGGACGGTCCTGTTAGTTTCACGAGCAACGTGAAGCGTTATGTGGGCAACGGGACGCTGGTCGCCAACGGCAATGTGACGCTGCAGCCCGGCGCCAAGCTCGTGCCCAAAGACGGGTTCTCACAGGCACAGGCGCTCGGGATCGTGTCTCCCGGCAACGTGACGATCGGCGGGAACCAGGACGCGTTCTACACCGGTGCGATCTTCTGCAACGGTCAGGTGGGGCTTTATGGCACGGCAACGGAGGTGCGTGGTTCGTTGCTGTGCGGGAATATCTACGGAGACAAACCGAACATCACATTGGTGACGGACCCCCTCCTGCCGTCCGTGTTGCCGGAGAGCATGCCTGCCGCGGGTGGCGGCCTCGTCTTCTCGGGAGTATGGACACGAAGGTAGCGAAACGGGCGGGTCTTGCCCTTGTGCCGACGTAAACGATAGAATCGCCGTCAGGGAGTACGTCCGCAACACCAGTCGAAGTTCGGTCGCAGCACATGTAGCAGAAGGGGGACTCCTGTGGGCATCTTCTCCCTCGGCGCCCAGCCAATGCCCATCGGCCTCGATATCGGGACCGACCATATTCGCGCGGTCCAGCTCAAGCCGGGGGCTTCGGGCTATTCTCTCGTTGGCTACGGCAGCGTGAACATCCCCATGGGCTCGGTGGTCGAAGGCGAGATCGTCGACATCGAGGCGGTCTCCTCGGCGATCCGTGAACTCTGGAGACGTTCCGGGCTGCATGGCAAGGACGTCGCCATCGGGGTGTCCAACCAGAAGGTCGTCGTGCGCCTCATCGACCTCCCGTTCATGGAGCGCACCGAACTCGAAGGCGCCATCCAGTATCAGGCGCAGGACTACATCCCGATCCCGGTCGAGGACGCGATCCTCGATTTCCAGATCATCGGCGACTACATGACACCGGCCGATGAGCACATGATGGAAGTGCTTCTCGTCGCCGGCCAGCGCGACATGATCGCCGGTGCGGTAGCGGCAGTCGAGGGGGCCGGGCTCAGACTCAGCATGATCGACGTGACATCGTTTGCGATAGTCCGCTCACTTCTCGGTGCCGTCGATGCCGTTCTGCCAGGCGAAGAGGATGCCGGCGACGCGGTGGGTGTCATCCACATGTCCTCGGGCATCACGAACATCGCGGTCGTCGAGAAGGGCGTGCCGCGCTTCACGCGTGTCTCGTCGATTGCCGGCAACCAGTTCACCCAGGCGATTGCGAACGTGCTCAATCTCACGTTCGATGAGGCCGAGGAGCTCAAGATCCGCGCCGGTCTTCCCGATATCGAAGGCGGCGAGCCCCCATCGCAGGATCCGCAGATCCAAGCTGCGCGCGACGCGCTTGAACGCGAGGTCAACAAGTTCATCGCCGAGATACGGCGTTCGCTGGACTACTACCTCACCCAGGCGACCCAGATCCGCACGATCCGCAAGATCTACATGACGGGGAGCGGGGCGCAGTTGCTCCACCTGACCGGCTACCTCGAAAAGGGACTCCAGGCGAGTGTCGTGCTTGCCGATCCGCTGCAGTTCGTACAGGTCGCGGGTTCGCTCGAACCGGCGATCGTCGCGGACCGCATGGGCATCGCGCCCGCGATCGGGCTCGCGATGGGTGGTGTCTCGTAGATGATCCGCATCAACCTCCTCCCTCCCGAGATACTCGAGAAGCGACGGTTCGAGCACCAGATCGTCTACGTCCTGCTCGTGGGCGCCGTGTTCATACTGGCTGTTGGAATCGCGTATACGTGGTTCGCGTGGCAGGGGAGCGAGCGCAACCGAGAGCTGCAGTCGAACCTCGCGCTCGAGAGCTCGTACCAGAAGCAGGCCGAGGCGTTCAAGATATTCGAGGACAAGGAGCAGTCCCTCCAGAGGCGCGCTGAGATCGCCGAGCGGGCTCTCGACGGGCGCGCCGACTGGGGTCGAATCGCCAACGAGTTGTCTCTCGTCCTTCCGCCGGATGTATGGCTCGAGCGGATCGAGGCCGAGGAGTACACGCTCAAGCTCGAGGGTCGCGCGCTGGACAATGAGGTGGACATCCCGGATGTCGGGCACAAGGCGGTCGCCAAGACCCTCGTGCGTCTCGGCGATCTGGAGTTGCTTTCCAACGTATGGCTCACGTCTTCAAAGAAGGGGAGCGCCACGGCGGAGACAAAGCTCAGACCGTTCATCGTATGGGGCATACAGTCCGATGTGAACGCCCCGAGGACCTTACAGCAAGACACCGGCGTTCCTGCCCCGCCTACCGGAACCGGCCAGTGACGATGATAAGGCAGACATGAGATGAAGCTATCATCGCAGCAGAAACTCATCGCGACAGCGTTGGGTATCGCAGTAATCGTCGTCCTAGGTGTCTTCCTGTTGGTGCTTCCTCAGGCCACGAAGCTCGGCGACCTCGACAAGCAGATCAGACAGGCCGAACAGGATGTCGAATCGGCGAGGGCGCTGCTTGAGCAGCGCCAAGACATCAAGGCGCACTCAGCAGAGACCGAGGCCCGCCTCCTCAAGCTCGCGAACGAGATTCCTGAGTCACCCGAGTTGCCGTCCTTCATCATCGAGTTGCAGGACGTCGTCAACGAGTCCGGACTCGAGTTCGCCGAGTTGACCCCGAACACCCCGGTTTCCGATCCCGCCGGCTTCGAGGCCGGAAGTATGGAACTCGTGGTACAGGGCAGATGGCCGGACACGGTCGACCTGCTTCAGCGTCTGAGGAGACTCACGAGGCAGATTCGGATCCTGGGCTTCAAGACCGAACCGTACGTGGAAGAAGGCGCCGCAACACAATCAGTCGCGCTGCCCGTCGACCTGGAGACGTACGTCAGGACGACGCTTACGCTCCAGATCTACACGATGCCTGCGACCGAGAGCACCGTGACCGTACCAGCGGCCCCGGCGCAGTAGAGGGAGTATCACGTGGTCGATCATCTGAACCCAGCCGATCCGGCGGCACAGGACGATCAGTCTCTGCTTCCCGCAAGCGAGAAGCCGGGCATCCTCTCCACCGCGACGGGACGCATCGCCCTCATCGCCGGCGCGATCGTTGTGCTGCTGCTGGTCGTTGCGGTCGTGGCGTTCTTGATCGTGCCGATGCTCTCGGGCGACGGGGCTTCCGACTCGGCCGATACCGCCAAGCCCGTCCCGACCGGCACCACGACCGGCGCCGACGAGGCGGACGAGGCGCTTGAACCGGACGGGGTGCCTCTGAACGACGTCTTCACGTTCCGCGACGTGTTCCAGCCGTTGTTCACGGCGCTTCCAAGCGTGGACGCGAGCCCGTCGGCCGATTCATCCCAGACCATCGATCCCGATGTACTGTATCTCCAGGACGTGGTGACGGAGGACGGCGTGTCGCGAGCCGTGCTCTTGCTGGGCGGAACGACGTACACGCTTGCTGACGGAGAAGGTATCTCCGGCACCCCCTGGCAGGTCCTTACCGTGTCCGAGAACTCCGTGGTGATGCTGTACGGTGACGGTCAGGTCACGCTGTCCATCGGGCAGGGTGTGTCCAGCGATGGATCGGTCGGGACCAGCAAGTAGTTTCTGCGCGCCCATGGGTGTCCGCACCCGCGTGGTGGTAGAATCTCAACACTGATTTCCGTCCCCGGGAGCATGCATGCGCTACGTCACCTCAGGCGAATCCCATGGACGCGCCTTGATCGCAACCGTTCTCGATGTCCCTGCGGGAATCACTCTGGACCAGAGGGCGTTGGACTCCGACCTCGCCCGACGCCAGGTCGGGTATGGCCGTGGCGGCCGGATGCGCATCGAGACCGACACCGGCGTCATTCTGTCGGGCGTGCGTTTCGGCAGGACCATCGGAAGCCCCGTCACGATCACCGTGGCCAACAAGGACTGGGACAACTGGACCGACGTGATGTCGGCGACCGGAGAACGCCCGACCGATGCCCGGGTCACCGCTCCCAGGCCGGGGCATGCGGATCTGGGCGGGGTGTTGAAGACAGCGAGCGACGACGTTCGTGACATCCTCGAGCGAGCCAGCGCCCGCGAAACGGCGGCCCGCGTGGCTGCCGGGGCGGTCGCCAAAGCGCTTCTGGGGGAGTTCGGCGTCGAGGTCGCCTCCTTCGTCCTGTCGATCGGTGATGTCTCGATGCAGCCACCGCTCGACCCGGCATCCGTCGACGCGGCCGCTGTCGAGTCCAGTGACGTGCGGTGCCCCGACCCGGTCGCCGCCCAGCGCATGAGGGATGCGATCGATGCTGCGGCGTCGAGCGGCGAGAGCCTGGGCGGCACGTTCGTCGTCACAGCGACCGGCCTGGTTCCCGGGCTCGGAGGTTACGCCGAGGCCGCACACAGGCTTGACGCCCGGCTGGCGGCCGCGATCGTATCGATACCGGCGATCAAGGCGGTGGAGTTCGGCGACGGGTTCGAGGCGGCATGCAGGCCCGGTTCGCAGGTTCACGACGAGATCCACTACGACGGACCGCGGGGGTTCTACCGTTCGACGAATCATGCCGGCGGGCTTGAGGGTGGCATGAGCAATGGCGAGCCCCTCGTGCTGCGCGCCGCGATGAAGCCCATTCCGACGCTGATGACACCACTCGCCAGCGTCGACCTTGATACGCGTGAGACCGTTGACGCGTCGAAGGAGCGCTCGGACGTGTGCGCCGTCCCGGCTGCCGCGGTCGTCGCTGAGGCCGAGGTGGCCTTGGTGTTGGCGTGGGCCTACGTCAGGAAGTTCGGCGGTGACTGCGTACGCGACATGCGCGCGGCCCTGGCCGCCTACGAGGCCAGGATCAGGTCGTGATAGTCAGTCACGTATTCCTGGTGGGATTCATGGGTGCCGGCAAGTCGACCGTCGGAAGACGCCTCTCCTCGGCATTGCACATGCCCTTTGTCGACCTGGACCAACGCATCGAGCGTGAGCACGGTCATTCGATCTCGGAGATATTCTCGATCGAGGGAGAGGAGGCGTTCCGCCTGTTCGAGCGGGACGCGCTCGAGGCAATGGAGGAGGAGGCCGCATCGGTCGTCGCATGCGGTGGCGGGTTGGTTGTACGCGATGAGAACCGGCTGCTGCTACGGCATCTGGGCACCGTCGTCTACCTGAAGGTGACTGCGGGTGAGGCCCTCGCGCGTGTCGGTGACACCAAGACGCGACCTCTGCTATCCGGCAGTTCGGGGGCCGTGGCCGCAACGTCGCTGCTTGCTGCTCGCGAGGGCTTGTATGCCTCCATCGCCGATGTCACCGTTGACACCAGCGGTCGCTCGCCCGCAGAGGTCGCACGGGTCATCGTCGCCGATCTGGCGGATCGCGGGGTGGCCGTGTGAGCGCCGTGGTGCGCGTCAACGCAGCGTCGGGCTCGTACGACATCGTCATCGGCAGGGGCCTCCTGGAAGCGCTCGGCACCCACGTTCGGGCGGTGAGCGGCGCCGCACGTGTTGCGCTTGTCACGGACGATGCCGTGTCCGCGCTCTACGGCGCGCAGGCCGAGTCGTCGCTGTCGCGGGCTGGCTTCGAGGTGCTAAGCATCGCCGTTCCGGCCGGGGAGCCGAGCAAGAACTGGACGCTCGCGGGTCAGATCCTGGAGCGGCTAGCACGTGAGGGAATCGAGCGAACGGATATCGTCGTCGCACTCGGCGGCGGCGTGGTCGGTGATCTGGCCGGATTCTGCGCCGGTGTCTACATGCGCGGTATCGCCTTCGTCCAGGTGCCCACGACCCTGCTCGCCCAGGTCGACTCATCGGTGGGCGGGAAGACGGCCGTCGATCTGGAGTCGGGAAAGAACCTGGCCGGGGTCTTCGTGCAGCCGGAGCTTGTCGTCGCGGACACAGCGACCCTTGACTCGCTTCCCGAAGCTGAATGGAGGAGCGGTCTCGCCGAGGTGGCCAAGTCGGCCGTGCTCGACGGTGAGCCGTTTCTCGGTTGGCTCGAAAGCCACTCGAGCGCGCTGCTTGCGCGCGACGCGACCGCGGTGGCCGAAACCGTGCGCGCATGCGTGGCGTTCAAGAGCCGCGTCGTCGAGGCGGATGAGCGCGAGGAAGGGCTGCGCGAGTCCCTCAATCTCGGACACACGCTTGGGCACGCGATCGAGAAGGTCGCCGGCTACGGCGCCGTATCGCACGGATACGCGGTTGCCGAAGGCATGCGCTTCGCGGCCGCTCTCGCAGGAACCGCGGCTGGCGCAGATCACCGTTTCGTAGAGCGGCAGTCACGCCTGCTCGACGCACTCGGACTCCGGGCGCTTGCGCGCGGCTATGATCTGGATGCGCTACGCTTGGCTCTGCAATCAGACAAGAAGGCCAGGGCAGGGTCGCCGCGGTTCGTCCTTGCCACCGGACCGGGCACGTTCGTGGTGACGCCCGTATCCGAAGAGGTGCTGACCGAGGAGCTGTGCGCGTGGCAGCGCGCCGGCCGGGAGGAGACGTGACGACGGTGAATCACATACTGTTCATGAACGGGCCGAACCTCAACATGCTCGGCGCGCGCGAGCCTGAGGTCTACGGCTCCGTCACCCTGGAGCAGATCGAGGGTCGCGTCGTCGCGTTGGCTTCAGAGTTGGGTGTCGAGGTCGACTTCTTTCAGTCCAACCACGAGGGTGCGCACGTCGACCGTTTGCACGCGGCAGTCGGGAGTGCTGACGCGGTCGTCTTCAACCCGGGTGCGTTCACGCACTACTCATACGCGCTCAGGGATGCCGTCGCATCGACCGGCATCCCCGTCATCGAGGTGCACCTCAGCAATATCAGCGCGCGGGAGGAGTTCAGGCGCGAGAGCGTCATCGCGCCGGCGTGCGCGGGTCAGGTGGCGGGCTTCGGCGCCGATTCCTACCTTCTGGGACTCCGGGCGGCCGTCGGTATCGTGGGTACGGGCCGATGAACGCGGACAGACGCCTCGCAGCAGCTCGGCGCAGGGTGACGCAGTCCGATGTCGACGCGTTGGTCGTGACCGCGATTCCCAACATCAGATACCTGACGGGCTTCGAGGGCGTCTTCGATGCCGGCGCCAACGTCGCATGCGTCATCACGAGCGAATCCGCCCGAGTCTACACCGACTCTCGCTATGCCGAGGCGGCCTCGGAAGCGGCAGACGGGACGGGCTGGGCACTCAGGATTTCCCCGGAGAATCTCTATATCGACCTGTGCGATGAGCTCATCGCGGATGGCGTGACGTCACTGGCGCTCGAATCGGGGGTACCCTACGGGCGGTTCAGGTTTATCTGCGAGCGGTTCGCCTCGCGCGTCGAAGTCGTCGACGGGTGGATCGAGCAGATCCGCCAGGTCAAAGAGGCCGGAGAACTCGAACGAATCGCCGCGGCCGCGGCGCTGGCAGACGATGCGTTCCGGCACATCCTCGGACGGATTGCGGTCGGGGTGCCGGAGTGCGACATCGCGCTCGAGCTTGAAGTCTTCATGCGATCCAACGGCTCACAGGGCGTCGCGTTCGACCCTATAGTCGCAAGCGGTCCCAACTCATCGCGCCCTCATGCGGGCGTGACGGACCGCGCGCTGGAATCCGGGGATCTCCTCACCATGGACTTCGGGTCGAGAGTGGACGGGTACTGCTCGGACCTGACGAGGACCGTGGTCGTCGGACAGGCGTCTGATCGGCAGCGCGAGGTCTACGAGGCGGTTCTGGCCGCCAACGAAGCCGGGATCGCTGCCGTGCGCGCCGGGGTTCGGGGCATGGATGTGGATGCGGTCGCGCGCGACCTGCTTGTCGGGCGAGACATGGGACAGTACTTCGCTCACGGGCTGGGTCACGGGGTGGGCCTCGAGGTCCACGAGATGCCCACGGTGAGCGCGCGGGGCAGAGAAGCGCTCCCCGCGGGTGCCGTGGTGACCATCGAGCCGGGCGTCTACATTCCCGGCCTCGGCGGTGTTAGAATCGAGGACCTGGTGCTGGTCGAGGATGCGGGATGCCGCGTGCTGTCCTCATCGCCCAAGCACCTGATCGAGATCTGATAGGAGAGGGCGGTTCATGGCGATTTCGACTGCGAACTTCAAGAACGGTATGTGCATACTGCACGAAGGCAAGCGGTGGGTCATCGTGGAGTTCCAGCACGTGAAGCCAGGCAAGGGAGGAGCATTCGTCCGAACCAAGCTCAAGGAGCTGGAGTCCGGGCGAGTCGTCGACTACACGTTCCGCGCGGGCGAGAAGTTCGAAGATGTTCGTGTCGAGACCAAGAAGATGCAGTATCTCTACAGCGACGGCGGGACGTTCTACTTCATGGACAACACGTCGTATGAGCAGGTGGAGCTCGACAGTGACTTCATAGCCGGCGCCGCCAAGTGGCTTCGCGAGAACGACGAAGTGGAGATTCTGACTGCAGACGGCGAGTACATGGGCGTCGAGCCGCCGATGTTCGTCGAGCTTGAGGTCACCGAGACGGATCCCGGCTTCAAAGGCGACACCGTCCAGGGCGGGACCAAGCCGGCGACGCTTGAGACGGGCGTGGTCGTTCAGGTTCCCATGTTCGTCGAGACAGGTGACAGGCTCAAGGTCGATACGCGGGACGGGCGCTACATAACACGCGTCTAGCAGGTACGTCTTACCCGGCGGCCGATGCGCTCTCGCGTGTCGGCTGCTGTCGTATATACTGTCCAAACCAGCCAGGCAGTCGCGGGTACGGCCGCGCCGCTCACTTCTAGGCACGCGACACAGAGGAGTCCGGCATGCGACCAATGCACATAACCGATACGACGCTGCGCGACGCGCATCAGTCCCTCTGGGCGACGCGTATGCAGATGGCCGATATGCTCCCGATCCTGGGCAAGATGGACCAGGTGGGCTACTGGTCGCTCGAGGTCTGGGGAGGCGCGACATTCGACGCCGCGCTGCGCTTCCTCGATGAGAACCCCTGGGAACGCCTCCGCGTCATCAAGAAGCACTGCCCCAAGACGCCGTTGCAGATGCTGCTTCGAGGGCAGAACCTCGTGGGGTACCGGCACTACTCGGATGACATCTGCACCCGGTTCGTTCACGCGAGCAAGCGCAACGGGATCCACGTGTTCCGGATCTTCGATGCGCTCAACGACATTCGCAACGTCGAGGTGACCGCAGCTGCCGTCAAGGAGTGTGGCGGGCATTTCGAGGGCGCGATCAGCTACACCGTCTCGCCCGTGCACACGCTGGACTCCTATCTCGAATATGCACAGGAGCTCAAGGACCTCGGCGCGGACACCATCTGCATCAAGGACATGGCCGGGATGCTCACCCCGTTTCGGACCGAGAGAATGGTCAGCGCTCTGAAGGAGCAGATCGGACTCCCGGTGCATGTTCACTGCCACTACATCGGCGGCATGGCTCCCATGAACTACCTCAAAGCGACCGAAGCGGGCGCTGACATCATAGACACCGCCGTCGTCGCGCTTGCTTTCGGCAACAGCCAGCCCGCCGTCGAGATGATCGTGGCGGCGCTCAAGGAGTCCGAGTACGATACGGGCCTCGATCTCGACCTGCTTTTCGAGATCGCGGAGTACTGGGAGGGCGTTCGCGAGCGCAAGCGTCTCAAGCGGGGCGTCACCTCGCTCATGCACATGGAGGTCTTCAGCCATCAGGTCCCCGGCGGCATGCTCTCGAACCTGATCAGCCAGCTCGAGCTTCAGAAGGCGAGTGATCGCCTGACTGACGTGCTTACCGAGATCCCGCGCGTGCGCGCAGAGGTCGGCTATCCGCCGCTCGTCACGCCGCTCTCGCAGATCGTGGGCACACAGGCGGTCATCAACGTGCTCACAGGCAAGCGGTGGGCGGTCGTGCCGGAGGAGATGAAGGACTACATAAAGGGCCTGTACGGGAAGGCGCCCGGACCAATGGACCGGGGAATCGTCGACAAGGTCCTCGGCAAGGACCAGCCTCTGGCCGCGGACGTTCGGCCCGGCTCGCTGGTGCGCACCACATACGCCGAGGTGGAGGCCGAGATCGGTGAACTCGCTCACTCGGAAGAAGACGTGCTCATGTACGCCCTGTTCCCGAATGAGGCGCGCAACTACCTCACTCTGCATCAGGAGGGGGCCGAGAAGGCCGTCTTCATGATGGGCGAGGAAATCCATACTGTTACGGAGGGAGAGCAGCCTGTGGATGTCAACCAGATCCGCGAACTCATCAAGATGGTCGAGTCCTCGGACATCAACGAGGTCGTGGTCGAAGATGCCGGCGGCAAGGTCACGGTCAGGAAGGGCGTGGTCGCCCAGGTTGCTTCCATGTGCGCGCCCTCGGCGCCCGCTGCCGGGTCCGCAACGGAGTCCGCTACACCGGCTCCTGCTGACGCGTCGGCGCGCCCCGCGACCTGGAAGACGGTCATCGCTCCCATGGTGGGGACGTTCTACAGCTCAGCGTCGCCCGGCTCCGATCCGTTCGTGGCTGCAGGCGACAGCGTCTCCGAGGGACAGGTGCTGTGCATTCTCGAAGCCATGAAGTTGATGAACGAGATCACCGCCGAGGAATCCGGCACCATACGTGAACTCGGCGTGGAGAACGGACAGCCGGTTGAGTACGGTACGGTGCTGTTCTACTACGAGCCGACTTCCTGAGGGACGTGCGAATGTTCAAGAGAATCCTGATCGCGAACCGCAGCGAGATCGCGCTGCGGGTGATTCGGGCCTGTCGTGAGATGGGCATCGAGACCGTAGCCGTGTACTCCGAGGCGGACAAGGACTCCCTTCATGCCCGCATGGCGGACATGGCTGTGTGCATCGGTCCGGCCCAGAGTTCGCTCTCGTATCTGAGCATGCCCAATATCATCTCGGCGGCTGTCACGAGCGGGGCTGAGGCGGTTCACCCGGGCTACGGGTTCCTGGCTGAGAACGCAGGCTTCGCGCGCGCGGTGGCGGACTCGGGACTTGCGTTCATCGGCCCCTCTCCGGATGCGATCGAGCGTATGGGAGACAAGGCTGTCGCCCGACAGACGATGATGGCGGCCGGTGTGCCGTGCGTTCCGGGTTCCGACGGGCCGGTCGAAGATGTCGAGGACGCTCTCGCGTTTGCCGAAGAGGTCGGGTACCCGGTGGTCGTCAAGGCCTCCGCCGGCGGCGGCGGCAAGGGAATGCGGGTCGCGCAGGATCCCGACGATCTGAGGCGCAACTTCGTCGCGGCGAGAACCGAGGCGGGCGCCGCCTTCGGCAACGATACGGTCTACCTCGAGAAGTACCTCCTGCGCCCGCGCCATGTGGAGCTTCAGGTGCTGGCAGACACGCACGGCAACGCCGTGCACCTGTTCGAGCGTGACTGCTCCGTGCAGCGCCGCCACCAGAAGCTCATCGAGGAGGCGCCCAGTCCTGCACTGGACGAGGCGACCAGAACCAAGATGGGTGAGGCTGCACTGCTCGCCGTACGCGCGGTGGACTATGTCAACGCCGGGACCGTGGAGTTCCTTCTCGATACCGACGGCCGCTTCTACTTCATGGAGATGAACACGCGCGTCCAGGTGGAGCATCCGGTCACGGAACAGGTCACCGGAGTCGATATCATCAAGGAGCAGATTCGCATCGCCTCAGGGGAGCGGATGAAGCACGCCCGGCAGGAGGATGTCGTTCTGCGGGGCCACGCCATCGAGTTTCGCATCAACGCCGAGGACCCGGCTCACGACTTCAGGCCGCATCCCGGCACCATCAGCGTGTTCAACCCGCCCGGGGGCTTCGGTGTTCGCGTGGACAGCCATGTGTACTCCGGCTACACGGTGCCGCCCTACTACGACTCGCTTCTCGGGAAGCTGATCGTATGGGGAGAGACCAGGGCGGAAGCGGTCAGCCGGGCCCGTCGCGCGCTCGACGAGTTCATCGTGGTAGGCATCCCCACTACCATCCCGTTCCATCAGGCGGTCATTGAGGTCGAGGCGTTCCAATCCGGCGAAGTCTATACTGACTTCGTGGAACGCCATATGTCCTGAACCGATCGATGTGCGGGGTGCGAACATGACTGACGAGATCAAGCTCGAAGGGCTCGGTGTCGCACCGGGTGTCCTTGAGACGATCATCACTATCGCGGCCGAGAAGGTCGAAGGCGTCGCATGCGTGTGCGGCCAGGGCTTGAGCGGCCTCGTGCGCAAGGCCGGCCAGCAGGCAGGCCACAGGTCGGTCGAGGTCGTTGTTGATGAAAGTGGGGCAGTGGGCGTGGCGCTTCACGTCCATCTGCGTTATGGTACGCCCTTGCGCCGGGTCGCCGAGGCAGTGCAGTTCGCGGTCGCAGGCGCCGTCTCCGGTCAGATAGGCTCGGAGGTGGCGAAGGTGGACGTGTTCGTGGATGCGGTGACCTTCGGCGAGCAGTAGCGCGCATCCGACAGCTGATCATTGAGAGCGGACAATGCTGGAACGTACTCGCGGCAGACGACAGGCACTCAGTATCCTCTACCAGCGTGAGATCACCGGAGAGGATGCCGACGGCATCTTCGAATCGAGGTCGTTCAGCACCGAGGAGGGCGAGCCGTCGCAGTTCTGTCGCGAGTTGGTCTCGGGAGTCGAGACACACCAGGGGCCGATCGACGTGGCTCTGGGCGAGATATCCGAGCACTGGCTGGTCTCACGCATGCCGCTCGTCGATCGCAGCATCCTGCGGCTTGCCGCGTACGAGATCCTCTACGTCGCAGACATCCCGGCTTCCGTGTCGATCAATGAAGCTGTCGAGATGGCGAAGGTGTACGGCGGGGAGGACTCATCGAAGTTCGTGAACGGGGTCCTCGGCAAACTTGCCGAGGCGAACGCCGATCTGAAGGGCGGTTCGAGCGATAGCGATGGCTGACGAACGCTACACATTCGGTCAGGCGAGAGAGCGCCTGGAGGACATCGTCGCACAGGTCCGGAAGAAGGACGTGTCCCTGGAGAAATCGCTCGACCTCCTTGAAGAGGGTGTCAGGCTCGCGAACACCTGCACCGAGCTTTCGGATCACACCGAGTGGCGCAGCGCTGTAGCGGAGGCCCGTGCCGAAGCGGGCGGAGACCAGGATATCGTGGTCGAACCGGAGCAGGCCCGGCCCGATGCGCCTGTCGACGAGGTAGACGGCGATGCGGCGTCCACCGATTCGGGCGACGAGAACGAGACCAGCGAACAGGACGGGTAACGCGCGGGTGACGCACTGCCACCCGCGGGTTGTGGGCGCGCGCAGGGCAGACGTATGCTTGGCACGGCCCCGGTTCGCAGCGGATCGGGTACTTCCCGAAGGAGCGGCGCGTGGGTTCGGAGCGCATCCTCGATCGCATAACATCTCCCTGCGAGTTGCGGGGTCTGGACGAGGCCGAGCTGGCCCGCCTGGCTGACGAGATTCGCGAAACGCTCGTGCAGACCGTTTCGGTCACGGGCGGACACCTCGCACCCAACCTCGGAGTCGTCGAGCTCACTCTTGGGCTCCACATGGCGCTCGAGTGTCCTGCGGACCGCATCATCTGGGACGTGGGGCATCAGTCATACGTCCACAAGCTCATCACCGGCCGCCTGGACCGTTTCTCCACGCTGCGGCAGTACGGCGGCGTCTGTGGCTTTCCCAAGCGCAGCGAAAGCCCGTACGACACGTTCGACACCGGCCATGCCTCGAACTCGTTGTCGGTCGCGCTCGGGCTGGCGTGCGCCCGCGACGCAGCTGGCACCGATGAGACCGTTGTTGCGGTGATCGGTGATGGTTCGATGACGGGCGGCATGGCGTTCGAGGCGCTCAATCACATCGGTCATCTCGGCACCAGACTCGTGATCGTACTCAACGACAATGAGATGTCGATCGCGGAGAACGTCGGTGCCCTCTCCAGCTACCTTGCGCGCGTGAGACTCGACCCCCGGTACAACCGCCTCCGAGACGAAGTCGAGACCGCTCTCGCCCGAACGCGTCTCGGTGCGGCCATGGTCGCCGCCGGCGAAGCGGCCAAGGAGTCGGTCAAGCAGTTGCTGGTTCCGGGCATGCTCTTCGAGGAGCTCGGGCTCAAGTACGTCGGCCCGATCGACGGTCACAGCATCGCTGCGGTTCAGAGCGCCATCGTTCGCGCGAAGCAGGTCGACGGGCCGGTGATCGTTCACGCGGTGACGCGCAAGGGCGCCGGTTACGAGCACGCCGAGGACCAACCCGACGCATTTCACGGTATCGGACCGTTCTCCATCGGCACAGGTAAGGTCAACGGGTCGGGCTCGACGATCACCTACACCGAGGCGTTCAGCCAGGCGCTGGTCGCAGAGGCCGAAGGCGACGAACGCATCGTGGCCATCACCGCCGCGATGCCCGCCGGCACCGGATTGGACCGGTTCGCAGAGCGTTTTCCGGATCGGTTCTTCGATGTCGGTATCGCCGAGCAGCACGCTGTCGGACTCGCGGCGGGCCTTGCTCTGGGTGGCCGAGTCCCGGTCGTGGCGATCTACTCGACGTTTCTCCAACGGGCGTACGACCAGCTCATCATGGACATCGCACTTCAGGATCTGCATGTCGTGTTCTGCCTCGACCGGGCCGGTCTGGTCGGAGAGGACGGACCGACGCATCATGGTGTGTTCGACCTGACGTACTTGCGCAGCGTGCCGAACCTGATGGTGCTGGCGCCGTCCGATGAGAGCGAGCTCGTACATGCCCTCCATACCGCGCTGGCCGCCGGCGGTCCGGTGGCGATCCGGTATCCCCGCGGCGCGGGGAGGGGCGTGGGAATACCGTCACAGCCCGAGGTGCTTCCTTTGGGTCGCGCGGTCGTTCGTTCCGAAGGGAGTGACGTCGCGCTGTTCGCGGCAGGGCGGATGGTCGCCGAGGCCCAACGCGCTGCCGAGCTGCTCGCGCTGGACGGTATCTCCGCCGGCGTCATCGATGCGCGCTGGGTCAAGCCGCTCGATCTCGAAGCCACCCGTCATGCGGCGATGAATCATCGACTGCTGGTGACGCTCGAGGAGAACACAGGTGTCGGAGGATTCGGCGCCGCTGTCATGGAGGCGCTTTCCGAAATGGGTGTTGTCGTGCCGGTGCTTCGGATATCGGTCCCCGATTGCTTCGTCACCCACGGCGCCACGAGTAAGCTCCTGTCCGAGATCGGCCTGACGCCGGAGGGGATACGCGGCTCCGTCCTGGCCAGACTGCTCGACATCCCGCACCTCGAGGCGGATAGGGTGGGCGACAGTGCGACTTCGAGCCGACGTAGTTCTGGTTAACCGCGGCCTGTACGAGTCTCGAGAGCGAGCGCGCGCAGCTATCCTCGCGGGAGCGGTGAAGGTCGACGGGCACACGATTCGCAAAGCCGGCGAGAGTATCTCCCCTGACGCGGAGATCGATGTCGATCGGGGGCCCGAGTTCGTGTCGCGCGGAGGGCACAAGCTCGCCGGTGCGCTCGCGGATTTCGGATTCCGGGTTGCAGATCTCCGCGCGGTCGACGTCGGAGCGTCGACAGGTGGGTTCACCGACTGCCTGCTTCAGCATGGGGCCGCCCACGTGACAGCGCTCGATGTCGGCTACGGACAGCTGGCGTGGAAGCTGAGAACCGATGAGCGTGTGAGCGTATTCGAGAGGACGAACGTCCGGACGGCGGATCCGGGTCGGCTTGGTGCGCCGTTCGACCTCGCCGTCGTTGACGTGTCATTCATCAGCCTGCTATCGGCTTTGCCCGGGATACTGGCGCTGCTCTCTTCGCAGGCGACGCTGCTGGCCTTGGTCAAGCCTCAGTTCGAGGTTGGTAAGGGCCGTGTGGGAAAACGCGGTGTGGTGCGCGATCCGGCGATGCATGTCGAGGTGCTCCGGCGGGTGAGCGCAGGTCTGACCGGAGCCGGTCTGGCCGTGCGGGGTCTCACATGGTCGCCCATACGGGGCCCCGAAGGTAACATTGAGTTCTGGGTCTGGGCCGACGGGTTCGGCCTGGCGACCGATCCGGACATCCCGGAACTCGTCGCCGCAGCGCACGAGAGCCTGGGAGGATAGCGTGAAGGTACTGCTGGTCCCCAACACGGGAAACCCCGCCGCGGTCGCAGCCGCCACGGAGCTCTCCGCCTGGCTGCACGCCGAGGGCTTCGAGCCTCTCATGGCGGCCGAGGACGCGGCCGCCATCGGACTGGAGCGCCTGGGCGTTCCCTCGACCGAGATAGGGGTCCCGCTGATGGCGGTCGCGCTCGGAGGCGACGGCACGATCCTGAAGACCGTTCATCTCTTGGGCGAGGTGGAAGTCCCGCTTCTCGGTGTCAATCTCGGTCGTCTGGGTTTCATGTCGGGCGCCTCCGGCGATGACCTGCGGGGCGCGGTGGCGGCCGCCCTTGCAGGTGAGGGTCGCATCGAGCGACGGGCCACGCTTGAGGCTCGCGTCGTGATGGAGGGGCGTGAAGTCGGACGTTACCGGGCACTCAACGAGGTCCATGTGGGTCGAGGCGGGTCCGGACGCCTGATCGAGATCGCGCTCTCCGTCGATGGTCTCGACGTCCACGAGTTCGCCTGCGACGGCGTGGTGGTCGCAACGCCAACCGGTTCGACCGCGTACGCGCTGTCCGCCGGAGGGCCGATCGTCTCTCCCGATGTAGCGTGTCAGGTGGTCGTGCCTGTCGCCGCTCACGTGCTGACCGTGCGCTCCATGGTGCTTCCCGCCTCGGCGGAGGTCTGTGTCCGCCTGCCGAATCCCGCGCGCCGCGACGCGTGCCTTCAGGTTGATGGGGATCCCACGCCGTGCCGAAGAGCCATCGAGTCGGTCACGGTGCGTGCGTGCCCCGCCGACGTACTGCTCGTCAAGCTCGACGGCCGCGAGTTCCTTGAAGTCGTTGCCGACGAGTTCTTCGGGAGGTAGACGTGCTCGAGGAGCTCCGCGTACGCGATCTGGCACTCATCGAGGACATCCGGCTGGAGTTCGGTCCCGGCATGACAGTGTTGACCGGAGAGACCGGAGCGGGCAAGACCGCACTGGTGGGCGCGCTCAAGCTGCTTGTGGGCGAGCGCGCTGACTCCACGCTCGTGCGTGCGGGAGCCTCCGAGGCGCTGGTCGAAGGGCGTATCCGCGACGGGGATGCCGAGGTCGTCGCCAAGAGACGCGTGAGCCTGGACGGTCGCTCGCGCGCCTGGCTGGACGGTGAGATGGCTACCGTGGGGGCCCTTGCAGCGCGCCTGGGCCCATTCGTCGATCTGCATGGCCAGCACGAACACCAGTCCCTCCTGATTCCCGGACGTCACGTGAGCTATCTGGACGGATACATCGGCGCGGAGGCGGTGGATCACCTCGATGCGTATCGGCGGGCGCGCAGCGCGTGGGCTGAGGCCGTGGCTGCACTGGCTGCTCGGGAGGCTGCGCTGGCCGAGGCGGAAGATCGAGCCGACTACCTGCGCTTCGTCGTGTCGGATATCGACTCGTGCGCGCCGCTCCCCGATGAAGACGACGAGCTGGAGCGGCGACTCCCGGCGATGCAGCACGCCGAGCGCCTCGCGCACTCGGCGAACGAAGCGTACGCTGCCTTGCGCGGCGAGGGGGCGGCCTCCGACTGCGCCGCCCGGGCGGCAGGGGCCCTTGCCCGGGTCGCCGGCGTGGATCCGGAGCTGGACACACTCGCTGCCCGCCTGGACGAGGCTCTCAGGGCGGTCGAGGATATCGGACTCGAACTGCGCGAGTACGGTGAGTCGGTCGAGTTCGATCCTTCCGCGCTCGACGCGGCACACTCGCGCCTGAGCGTCCTGGCCACGCTCAAGAAGAAGTACGGTCCGGCTCTCGGCGACGTGTTGTCGACACGCGCCGATGCGCGTGCGGCGCTCGATGCGCTGGATGCGGGCGGCGCGGGCACGGTCGCCGCCCGGGACCTGTGCCTCCGGGCCGAGACCGAGATGCGTGCCGCTGCCGAGGCGCTCGGGCAGCTGCGTGCCCGGGCCGTCCCGCAATTCCTCTCGCACCTTCATGAAGCGGTTGCGGATCTCGCCATGAACGCGGCGCGGTTCGATGTGGACATCTCGATGGCACCGGTCGAGGAGTGGACCGAGGACGGGCCGCAGAGAGTGGAGTTCATGTTCGCGCCCGGGCCCGATCAGCCCTTCAAGTCGCTCGCCAGGATCGCCTCCGGCGGAGAGCTCTCGAGGGTCATGCTGGCGCTCAAAGGGGTCCTCGGCAGGGCGGACCGCGTGCCGGTTCTCGTCTTCGACGAGGTGGACGCCGGAATCGGCGGGGCAACGGCGCTTGCCGTCGGACGCCGGCTCAGGGAGCTTTCGAGTCGGCACCAGGTGCTGGTCGTCACACATCTCGCACAGGTGGCGGTCTACGCTGACGTCCAGGTCGTCGTGTCCAAGTCGCTCGTCGGGGACAAGACGGCCACGACAGCGACCGTGGTGCGAGGTGACGCGCGCGTCGCGGAGGTCGCGCGTATGATCGCCGGAGCCGACACCGAGGCGGGCCTCGCGCACGCTCGCGAACTCATATCGTCTGTTTCGGGAGAAGGGCATGCGGGCGTGATCCGCGAGTCCATCTGGTAGAATGCGTCGTCACGACCGCCCCGCGACGCGGGGGGTCACGATTCCGTGGCTGCGGGTGCGGCGAGTGAAAGGCCATACATGCGGCACGAGGGCATAGCCCGGCTCGATAAGCGGACCAAGGACCTCGCGAATCGTCTGAGCAGCGACGACATCGCAATCATCGATCACGAGGACATGGATCGCGTGAGTGCCGAGTCGCTCCTGGAGACCGGCGTCGAGGTCGTGGTCAACGCTGCGCGTTCCATCTCCGGCACCTATCCGAACCTCGGACCGTTGATTCTCACTCGTGGAGGCGTCACTCTGCTCGACGCCGTCGGATCCCAGGTGTTCGATGCCATCTCTGAAGGCCAGCGCGTCGAAGTGGTGGGAGACGACGTCGTCGTGGCCGGTCGGGTCGTCGCCAGCGGGACCCGCCTGACCGTCACGTCGATAGAGCAGACGATGAACGCGGCCAAGGCGGGTATCGGGGAACAGCTCGACAGATTCGCGCGCAACACACTCGAGTTCCTGGATCGCGAGAAGGACCTCCTCATCGAGGGATCCGAAGTGCCCCACACGAAGGTCGACATGCACGGACGTCAGGTTCTCGTCGTTGTTCGCGGCTACGACTACCGGGAAGATCTCAATGCGCTCAAGCCATACGTGCGGGAGATGAAGCCCGTGCTGATCGGGGTCGACGGCGGAGCCGATGCCATTCTGGAGGCGGGGTTTACGCCGGACGTCATCGTCGGCGACATGGACTCGGTTTCGGATCGGGCATTGTGCTGCGGCGCAGAGCTCATCGTCCATGCGTATACCGATGGTCGGGCGCCGGGTATGGAGCGACTTGAGTCGCTCGGTCTTTCCGGGGTCGCATGGCCGCTCTCGGCCACGAGTGAGGACCTTGCGCTGCTGCTGCCCTATGAGTCCGGCGCCGACCTCATCGTCGCGGTGGGAACGCACGCCAACCTCGTCGAGTACCTCGACAAGGGGCGCAAGGGCATGGCCTCGACGTTCCTCGTGCGGCTCAAGGTCGGCCCGAGACTCGTGGACGCGAAAGGAGTGAACAAGCTCTATCGCTCCTCGGTAGGGACCGGTTCGCTTCTCGTGCTGACGGCGGCCGGCCTCCTCGCGCTCAGCATCGTGGTCATGATCTCGCCCATGGTTCGGGACATGCTCGCACTGATCCTGCTGCGGTTTCGTGCGTTCATCGGCATCTAGAAGGGCTGAACGATGTATAACTGGCGCTACCATATCGCTTCGCTGGTCGCGGTGTTCCTGTCATTGTCGATCGGGCTCGTCTTGGGAACGATCGTCAACGAGCGCGGTGCGCTCGACGCGCAGCGGGACTCGCTGATCAACAGCCTGCAGAAGGAGTTCGAGTCCCTGTCCAGCGAGAACCGGACTCTGACGGAGGTCCACGAACGCGACGCGGCGTTCATCGAGGACACCCTCGGGCATCTGGTCGCCGGTGAGCTTGAGGGCAGAGCCGTGTACGTGCTCGCCAGCACGGGACGCACTGACGGTCTGAGCGCCACCGAGGACGCCGTACGCCTCGCCGGCGGCGTTCCGGTTTCGATAACTCTTGGGTCTCCGGGGTTCGGGCTTTCCGATGATGGCCTCGCCGCGGCTCTCGGCGTCTTCTTCCCGGGTGTCGATCGAGAGGACCTTCTCGAGAGCGTGGCGGCATCGCTCAGCGCGGAGTGGTCGCTTCCTGCGGGTCAGCGCGTCGTCACCGCAGCGCTCGTCAACGCCGGCGTCTTGAATGCTGAGTCGCTCGTCGATGCACCGCCGATCGCGGGACTCGTCCTGCTTGCCGCCGCGGAGGGCTCTGCAGACACGGCCGCGCTCTCTCTGGGCCTTGCGGTATCGCGCGGGGGCATCCCTGTCGTCGGCGCGCAGACGACGTCTCGCGATACCGGGGTAGCGCAGGCGGCTGCGGGGGCGGGTCTGTCGTCGGTCGATGATGTCGACGAGCCGCAGGGTGTCTTTTCGCTCGTGCGGATCCTGGCGGGCGGCGTCAGCGGGCAGTTCGGCGTAGGCGCGGGCTCACGGCCGTATCCACGCTAGCGGTGCCGCGGAGGCGCAGCTTCACGCACCGCGCTTCTCACGCGCGATTCGTGCCAGCGCGAGCGCGACGTGCGCGAACTGCCGCCCGCGGTGAACGAACCCGCGAAGGTCTCTTCCGGTCGCTGCGTGGCCCATGGTGGTCTCGACTTCGACGACGTTGAGGCCGGCTCTGAGAGCCCGGATGGTCAGCGCGACTTCCACGCCGTAGCCGAACTCGAAGGGTGTGCACGCTTCGATCGCCCTGCGGGTGAGCGCACGTTGCCCGGAGAGGGGAGCGTGGGCGTCGAACGGGCCACCCAGCAGCCGAATCCCCGTTCGAGCGAGGCTCATGACGAGGCCGAAGCCTGCCTTGCGCGCGGGCCGGGGGAAGCGGGCGACGCTCATGTCGGCGATCCCCGCGCGCAGGGGGTCGAGAAGCGCGGCAGCCTGGGCGGCGCTTGATCCCAGGTCCCCGTCGAGCAAGAGGACGACGTCCGCTTCGCCGATGAGCGCGACGCCTGCGTCGAGGGCCGCGCCCTTGCCCGAGTTCGTCGGCAGGGTCACGACGTCGGCTCCCGCCTCCCTGGCGAGAGCGGCGGTGGCGTCCGTGGACGCGTCATCGATGACCAGGACACGCTGAACCCCGGCGACCGCGCGCGTGGCTTCCACCGTCTCGGCGATCGACGCGGCTTCGTTGAACGCGGGAATCAGGGTGATGACGTTCATGCCGCTCGTCTCCGGCGGACGACCCGCTTCGCCAGATCCACGGCCACGGATACCTCATCGACGCGGAGGATCGCGGCGCTGCCGAATGCGGCGAGGAGGCCCACCGTCCCGGCGATCACAAGCTGGATGAGGAAGCCGCCGTTGAGGTCCGCCAGACCCGGCGTGTATCTCACGAAGCCCCAGGCAGCCACCCCGCCCACGACCGACGCGAGAACCGTCCGGGTGAGCATCCACGCGATCCCGCGTCCGTCGTACGCGCCGATCTTGCGGCGCAAGATGAGAGACAGCGTGAGCGCCACGAGCGCATAGAAGATCGCGTCGGCTATCGGGATACCCTTGAGGCCGAGGCCCGGCCACGACCCGAAGCCAGTGGTGAGCAGTGCGTACAGCCCGACCTGGCCGAAGGTGAGGACGAGGTTGACCATCATCGGGGTCTTGGTGTCCTTCAGCGAGTAGAACGTCTTGAGCAGGTACATCGTCGTCGCGTAGAAGAACAGCGCCATGGCCCAGTACACCAGGACCTCCGAGACCACCGGGATGTCTGACGCGGTGAACTCGCCCGCACGGTACATGCGCACGAGTGAAGGCGCCAGGGCGATGAGCAGCGCGGCCATCGGCAGGATGAGTATCGCGTTGGCGCGCATGCCCCGACCAAACGTGCGCTTGAACTCGGCGTAGTCCTTGCGTCCGGCCTGCGCAGAGAGCTCCGTGAAGATCGCCGTGGCCAATGCGACAGCAAGGACCCCGTAGGGAAGCTGATACCACATCCACGCGTAGAGGAGGGTCGCGGGGCCCGAGGCGGTGACCTTGAGGGCGTACGCGTTGCGAAACGAGACCGCGACGAGGTTCGTCAGCACGTAGATGATGGTCGGAATCGCCATCGCACCCATCGCGCGCAGTCCCGGATGCCGCCAATCGATGCGCGGGCTCCACCGGGGCCGAAGGGCGAGCAGGCTCGGAAGCTGGACAGCGTACATCGCAAGGACGCCGAGCGTGGTCCCGATGGCCAGGCCGGTCTTCGCCAGATCAGGATCCGTGTGGCGGAACGGTACGTAGAAGCCGAGTAGGGTCACGATCACGACGATGTTGTTGAACACCGGGCCGAGGGCCACCCACAGGTACTTGCGCTGGGAGTTGAGTATGCCGCTCATGACGGAACCGGCGCCGTAGATCACGACCTGCACAGCGAAGAACCTGAAGAAGAAGACCGCGAGGGAGGCGTCCTCCACGCTTACGGTGAACGTCTGCGTGCGAACGAAGGGGGCAGCCCACAGCGTGCCGGCCACCGCTACGATGGCCAACGCGAGGGTCGCGATGTTGAAGACCGAGCTTGCGAAGGACCAGGCGTCCCGTTCGCTGGATGACTCCCACTGCTCCATGAAGACAGGGATGAACAGTGACGAAATGACACCGCCCGCGACCAGTTCGTAGATCATGTTCGGGATGTTGTTCGCGACGTTGTACGATGCCGCGAAGGCCGTGACACCGAGCGCGTAGGCGATCGCCCACGTGCGCGCGAAACCCGTGACGCGCGACAGCGCTGTCGACACTGACATGATCGCTGTTGATCGGGCGACGGTGGGGCTCGAAATGGTGTCCTCCGGTCTCTCGTCAGACGCTCACCTGCACTGCGACGCGTCGGGCGTATCGATTGTAGCCGACCAACCCCCGGGCGGTCTGGCCCGTCCGGGGCTGGTTGCCCATCCGTCACCGACCCGTCCCGGTCTCCGGGTTCGCGGGCAATGACGTTCCGCTATACTAGCGAGTGGGCGCCGGGCGCCCGGCCGACGCTGCTCGCGGAGGCCTCACGTTCCCCCTGGTGGGCCTTGATCTTGCCTTCGGCATGCCCCGAACGCGAGAAGGAGCGAGAGTGAAACGCGTCGCACATATGGTGGTGCTCGCCGCCGTTCTCCTGGCGGCCGTGGCGACCCCTGCACTTGCACCGGCCGCGCCACCCTCCGCCTCGCGGGTCTTCATCGTGCTCGCCCCGTTCCTGTCCTGGGCGGATCTCACGAGCGGCGACGCACCGGAACTCGTACGACTTGCGGAGTCGGGCGCCATCGCCAATCTCAACACACGCAACCGCAATCGGCTCGCCGTCTCTCCCAACACGCTCGCGCAAGGGGCGCTGACGCTCGGCGCGGGCTCATGGGCGGCCGAGGTCCCGATGGGCGCCGGTGCCTACGGGACCACCGAGCGGTACGACGGGACGCGCGTCGCCGCGGTCTTCGAGCGCACGAGCGATCACTCCGCCGAGGAGTACAGCAGCGTCTTCCTGGGTATGCCGGCGACGGTACGCCTGAACCTCACAAGCACGTTCGGTGTGCGTCTGGGTGCTCTCGGTCAGAGCGTTATCGATGCCGGCGGAACGACGGCCGCGATCGGAAACTCGGACTTCCGTACTGAGGTCGACGGAATGCGAAGGTCACGCCCGGCGGCCCTGGTTGCCATGGACGCTGCTGGCCGTGTTCCTCTTGGCGACGTGAGTACGTCGATGCTCGCCAAGGACGATACGGCCGCGTTGGGGGTGCGCGCCGACCTCGAGCGCTACCGCGAAGGCCTCGACACCGCTGTCCTCGAGGCGGGAGATCGGCGCCTCCTCGCCGTCATCGACCTGGGCGATCTTGCGCGGGCGCATATCGCGGAGCCGAGCACCTCACCGACGAGTGCGGCGCGCCAGCGCGCAGAAGCCCTCGCCGCACTGTCCGAGGTGCTCACGATCGCACGCGCGAGTATGGGCGCCGGTGACCTGCTGCTCGTGGTTCCCCAGGCCGTGCCCGAGGGTCGGGGGATCACTCCACGCCTCGCTCCATTCGTCGCGTACGGTCGTGACATGAAGGGACTGCTCTCGTCCCCGTCGACCCAGCGCCCGGGCCTTGTCTCGAATCTCGACGTTGCGGCGACCGTGCTCGACGCGTTCGCTATCGAGCGCCCCGTTGAGATGCTCGGCAACCGGGTGGGCTCCGATGGCTCGGCCGCGTCCCTGACGGAGCGAGTGGACGTTCTCGAGCGTGTGAACGACTCCGCGGTGACGATCGACAGCGTGAAGCCGGCTGTGATCAACGGCTACATCACGGGCACGGTGTTCTTACTGCTGGCATGCACGGTCGTGCTGCTCCGCGCACGCAGGTGGTCCGAGCAGACGGTGCGGCTGGTGGTCCGTGTGGCGAAGTCGCTCCTGCTCGTCGTACTCGCCGTTCCGCCGGCGAGCATCGCGATGTTCGCGCTGGACGCTCACCCGCCGACGATCTCCGCGGCGCTGGCGCTGTTCGTTTCATTCACCGCCGCGGTGTGGGCGACGGGCATGCTCCTGATGAGTTGCTGTGGCACACGTGTCGCTGCGGGAGCTCTCTCACTCCTCAACGTCGGGGTCATCATGCTGGACCAGCTGCTCGGTGCCCCGTGGTCGTTCTCTGCGTTCCTCGGCTACTCGCCGCTTCTCGCGGCGCGCTACTACGGCATCGGGAACGAGGGTGCCGCGCTGGTCGTCGGAGCGCTGCTTGTAGGAGCTGCTCTGCTCATGGACGAGTTCCCGGCCAGCGGGATCACGGCCGCGGCGAAACGATGGCTGCTTCCCGGCGCCGGACTTGTGGTCACCGCGATCTGCGCTGCTCCGTTCCTGGGGGCGAACGTCGGTGTGGCCGCGTGGGGAGTGGTCGCGTTCGCGGTGATGTGGGCGTTGAGTAACGGGATGCGGCTCTCCTGGCGCCTCGTGGCGGGGTCTCTGCTCGTGATCGTCGTGTTGGTCGCGGCGTTCTCCCTGATCGATCTCTTCGGAGGAGGGGAGCAGACCCACCTGGGTCGCGCGTGGACGAGCGCGGAACAGGGCGGTCTGGGCGAACTGTGGACGATCATCGTCCGCAAAGCCGAGACGAACGCCCGCGTTCTCACGCACACCAACTGGACATTCGTGCTCGTGGCCGTCCTCGCGTTCCTGGCTCTCGCCCGCTGGCGACCGTGGGGGGATTTCGCCCACACGCTCTCCGAGAACCCGTACTTCTCGGCAGCTATGGCCGCGTCGCTCATCGGTGGCGCGGCTGCCTACGTGACCGAGGACTCGGGAATCGTGATTCCGGCGTTGATGGTGGTCTATGTCGGCGTCGGTACCGTGTGGCTCATGCTCTCGGAACTCCGTCCGGCCCCGGCGCGTTCTGGAGAGGTTGTCGGGAGATGACCGACTCGATGCTCACCGCTGCGGTTCTGGCACTGGGGCTGGGAGTGGTCGTCCCCTGGCTTGGGGTGCGCCTGATGGCGCCGTCTCTCGCGGCGGGGCCGCGTGTTCCGAACTTCCGGGGTCGGCCCGTGTTCGCCGGTCTGGGTGTCGTGTGGCTACTGTGGGCCGGCGCCGCGATACTCGCCGGCGTCGCCGGTTCCTCGGTGGTGCCGTGGGACGGGACGCGAATCCCGGTGCTCGCGCTGGCAGGGCCCCTCGCGCTGGTGGCGTTCGCCCTGGGGCTGTTCGATGACGCATACGGCGACCCGGCAGCACGCGGATTCAGGGGGCATCTGTCGGCGATGCTTCGCGGGCGGCTCACCACCGGCGGCGCCAAGCTGCTTGGCGTTTCTTCGGCGTCGTTCGTCGTTGCCCTTGTCCTCGTCCGGGCGCGGTTCGACCGTCCTCCGACGCCGGCTCTGATCGCGGGGGCCCTGGCTGTGGGTGCGGCGATCGCGCTCACATCGAACTTCATCAACCTACTCGACGTGAGACCCGGCCGCGCGCTGAAGGCGTACTCGCTGCTCGTGGCCTGCGGAGTCGTTTCGGCGTCGATCGGACTGCATCCGGCCGGACAGCGGATCGCGCCGGATGCGGTTCTCGCCGACGGGCTGTTCCTCGCGGCGTTTGCCATCGGCCCTGTGCTCGCCACGTGGCGCTGGGACCTTGGCGAGGTCGGCATGCTCGGCGATGCGGGCGCCAATCCCGCAGGCGCGGTCGCAGGGCTGCTGATCGTGGCCGGCCTGCCGGTATGGGGTATCGGTCTGTACCTCGTGGTCATGGTGGTGCTCAATCTCGCGTCGGAACGCATCTCCTTCACGCGGATCATCGAGTCCAGCACCGTGCTGTGCCGGCTCGATATGCTCGGGCGCTTGCCCTTGGATCGGGACGGGTCTGCGGAGCCGGCTTCTGATTCGACACGAATCCCGCCCCCGATGTAGGCGGGCGCGGGTAGAATCGGTATATCGGGTCGAGTTCGCATCAGGATGAAGGGATAGCATGGCAAAGCACATATTCGTTACGGGTGGCGTGGTTTCCTCGCTCGGCAAGGGCATCACAGCGGCATCTCTCGGCCGCCTGCTCAAGTCCAGAGGCCTCAAGGTCACGATCCAGAAGCTCGACCCTTACCTCAACGTCGACCCGGGAACGATGAGCCCCTTTCAACACGGTGAGGTGTTCGTGACGGATGACGGGGCCGAGACCGACCTCGACCTCGGTCACTACGAGCGCTTCATCGACGAGTCGCTGACCCGCGATTGCAACGTGACCGCAGGCAAGATCTACTCCACGATCATCACCCGCGAACGCCGCGGTGATTTCCTCGGCGGAACCGTACAGGTCATCCCCCATGTGACCAATGAGATCAAGGATCGCATCAAGCGCATCGCCGAGGACACGAACCCCGATGTCGTCATCACCGAGGTCGGCGGTACCGTGGGCGACATCGAGTCATTGCCGTTCCTGGAGTCGATTCGGCAGCTGCGCCGCGACCTCGGCCGCGAGAACGTCTGCTACATCCATGTGACGCTTGTGCCATGGATCGCGGCAAGTAAAGAGCTCAAGACCAAGCCGACCCAGCATTCCGTCCAGGAGCTGCGCAGTATCGGTATCCAGCCGGACTTCATCGTCTGTCGCGCCGATCGCTCCCTCGACGAGTCGATCCGACGCAAGATAGCCCTGTTCTGCGACGTCGAGGCACATGCGGTGGTCGAGGCCGTTGACGCCCGCAGCATCTACGAGGTTCCGCTGAACCTCTCGCGTCAGGGGCTTGATGAGATGGTCATCGAGCGCCTCGAGCTCCAGTGCGCCGAACGCGACATGGATGACTGGAACGAGTTCGTGAGTCACTCGATGACGCTGACCAAAGAGGTGGACATCGCGCTTGTCGGCAAGTATGTACAGCTTCCCGATGCGTACCTATCGGTGACCGAGGCGCTCGATCACGCGGGTATCTTCCACGACCACAAAGTCAACGTCCATTGGGTGGATGCCGAAACGCTGACGCCCGAAGAGGTCGACGCGACACTCGCCCGGTTCGACGGCATTCTCGTGCCCGGCGGGTTCGGTATCCGCGGTATCGAGGGCAAGATCAGGGCGGCGACGTTCGCCAGGGTCAACAAGGTTCCGTACTTCGGCATCTGTCTGGGAATGCAGGTGGCCGTCGCCGAGTTCGCGCGCAATGTCGCCGGTCTGAGCGGCGCGAACTCGACCGAGTTCGATCCGGTGACGGAGCATCCTGTCATCGACTTGATGCTCGATCAGCACGAGGTCGAAGATATGGGTGGAACCATGCGCCTCGGCACGTATCCGTGTACGGTCGCTGCAGACACTCGCGGCTTCGAGGCCTATGGCCAGGAACTCATCTACGAGCGTCACCGTCATCGCTATGAGGTCAACAACGCATACCGCGATCGCCTGACCGAGGCGGGCCTGACCCTCAGCGGGCTGTCGCCGGACGGCCGTCTCGTCGAGATGATCGAGCTTGCCGACCACCCCTGGTTCCTCGGGAATCAGGGGCACCCGGAGTTCAAGAGCCGCCCCACCCGCCCAGCACCGTTGTTTCGCGAGTTCGTGGGTGCCGCGACGCGCCGTCGCGCAGAGCGTGATGATCGGTGACGATGTACGACGACCGCCTACTCAGCACCTTCCTCGAACTGGTTCGCATAGATAGCCCCTCGCGATCCGAGGCCGCCGTGGCGGCTTACTGCGCTGCGGCGCTGGAGCCGCTGGGCTTCGAAGTCACCATCGATTCCGCTGCGTCGACCACCGGGTCGGACACCGGGAATCTGGTCGCAACGCTGCCGGGCAGCCCCGGCTCTTCGATGCTGGTGTTGTCGGCACACATGGACTGCGTCGAACCGTGCAGGGGTGTGGAGCCCGTTGTCTCGGACGGGGTGGTCACGTCGGCGGGCGAGACGGTACTCGGTGCTGACGACAAGGCCGGCATCGCCGCGATCCTCGAGAGCGTGCGACGTATGGTCGAGTCCGGCGAGCCCCGGCCGGGCCTCAAGGTGGTTCTCACGGTCGCCGAGGAAACGGGCCTCACGGGCGCCAAGGTCCTCGACCCGGATCTCCTCGGAGGCGAACTCTGTCTCGTGCTCGATGCGGACGGCGCCCCTGGTGGCATCGTCATCGCCGCGCCGACGCACTACACGTTCATCGCGTCGTTCCTCGGTACCGCATCTCATGCGGGAGTTGCGCCGCAGGACGGGCGGTCTGCGCTCGTCATGGCCTCTCGCGCCATAGCGGCGATGCGGCTGGGGCGGCTCGACGAACGGACCACCGCCAACATCGGCACCGTGAACGGGGGGACGGCGACGAACGTCGTGGCTGCCCAGGCAACCGTCACGGGCGAGTGTCGTTCGACCGACGCAGCTACGGTCGAGGATGTTCGCGCGAGTATGGATACCATCATGAGACAGGCTGCGGCGACGGGTGACGGTCGCGTCGATATCGCGTGGACCCGCGAGTATGGCGGGTTCGAATTCGATGAAGATCACCCGCTGGTGGAGCTCGTTGCTGACGCGTGTCGTGATGTCGGGCTTCAGCCCCGCACGTTCGCCACGGGTGGCGGCAGCGACGGCAACATCTTCTCGGCGGCAGGCGTGCCGACACTCGTACTGTCGTGCGGTATGTCCGCGGTCCATTCCACGAAGGAGAGCCTGGCCGTAGCCGACCTGGATGCGTTGACGCTTCTGGTCGGAGCGGTCGCACGTCGATTCACGGGGGTCTGACATGCGCATGGTGTGGGGGAGCGTGTGCGCGGTCGAGGTGGACGAACCGTCTGTGCAGCACCTCGCCGTCGAACTCGACGATGCCACCTCAGGTCGCGCGATCGCTTACCCGGCGTTGTGCGGCTCGTGCGTCCCCGGCGACCGGGTTCTCCTCAATACGACAGCGGTCGACCTCGCTCTCGGAACCGGGGGGGTCCACTACGTCGTCGCGCGACTGGCGTCGACGGAGGGCGTCGCCTTCGACGCTCCTTCAGGCGGGCACGTGATGAAGCTGCGCTACACGCCGCTGCAGCTCGACGTTCTGAGTGTGGAGGAGCCGGCCAGCCCGCATCACGCGGTCATGGCCGCAGCCGAAGATCTCGATGGCATGCCGGTGGCGTGCTGCGGGCTGCATAGCCAGGCGCCGCTCGTCGCGGCTGCGGCCAAACACACACGACCCGATCTGCGGGTCGCCTACGTGATGACTGACTTCGCCGCGCTGCCGGCGGCGCTGTCGGACCTCACTCGGCAGGCACGGGCGAACGGGCTGTTCGATGTTGTCGTGAGCGCGGGACAGGCCTTCGGCGGGGAGCTCGAGGCGGTCAATCTGCATTCGGGGCTTCTTGCGGCGCGGCATGTGGCTCAGGCGGATGTCGCCGTCGTGGCGATAGGGCCCGGCGTCGTCGGCACGGCCACGCCTCTCGGGCACGGGGGAGTGGCGCAGGGTGAGGCGATCAATGCCGCCGCGGCAATCGGCGGCCGCCCGGTCGCGGTCCTTCGGTTGTCATTCGCGGATACGCGGACCAGGCACCAGGGAGTGAGTCACCACACGGTGACCGCACTGTCCCGCATCGCGCTGGCCCAGGCCGTCGTGGCGATTCCGGGGCTGCCGGCCGATCAAGCGCACATCGTCGAGGTGGCCCTTCAGCGCGCCGGGGTGTGGAACCGACACACCCGCGCGAACGTCGGACCCGGTGACCCTTCGGCCATCTCGACAAGAGGTCTCGAGGTGCGCACGATGGGCCGTACTTCGGAGCAGGATCCTGCGTTCTTCGCGGGTGCGTTCGCCGCCGGCGAGATCTGCGCCCGGCTCGCAGGCGAGGGGTCTTTCGGCGGGTGATTCGGGATGCGCATAATGCATGAACGTGCGCTACACTCTGGATGGTCAATTCACGGGACAATGCTTGATCGGGACGGTCGGTTGCCGCGTCGCCACACCACCGGTCGAACTGAGCCCATCGGGATCGGGAGGTCATGACGTGATCGTAGGAGTACCCAAGGAGATCAAGAACAACGAGTTCCGGGTCGGCATGACGCCGGCAGGCGTCGCCCAGTTCGTGGCTCACGGCCATACGGTTCTCGTTGAGAAGAGCGCCGGCGGCGGCTCGTCGTTCACCGATGAAGAATACGTCACGGCCGGTGCCCGGATGCTCGGGACCGCCGCCGAGGTCTTCGCCGGGGCGGACATGATCGTCAAGGTGAAGGAGCCCCAGGCGGTCGAGATCGCCATGCTGCGACCGGGACAGATTCTGTATACATACCTGCATCTCGCCCCGGATCTCGCGCAGACCCGGGGGCTCATCGACTCAGGCGCGATCTGTATCGCCTACGAGACCGTTGAGCTTCCGAACCGCAGCCTCCCGCTCCTCGCTCCCATGTCGGAGGTCGCAGGCCGCATGGCTTCGCAGGTCGGTGCTGCTTATCTGCAGAAGCCGAACGGCGGCCGTGGAGTGCTCATGGGTGGCGTCCCCGGCGTGCTGCCCGCCAAGGTCGTCGTACTCGGCGGCGGGGTCGTCGGCACCAATGCCGCGTATGTCGCCATGGGTATGGGCGCGGACGTGACGATCATGGATGTCAACCTCGACCGGCTGCGCTACCTTGATGAGATCTGGGGCAACCGTATCCGCACGCTCTTCTCCTCGATGTACAACATCGAGCGCATCGTCACCGAGGCGGACCTGGTTATCGGCGCCGTGCTCCTCCCGGGTGCCAAGACGCCGTATCTCGTCACGCGCGACATGCTGCCGACCATGAAGCCCGGAGCAGTGCTCGTGGACGTCTCCGTGGACCAAGGCGGTTGCATCGAGACCACCAAGCCCACCACCCACGCCGACCCCACGTACTTCGTCGACGGGGTGCTTCACTACGGTGTGGCGAACATGCCCGGCGCCGTTCCCCACACTTCGACGCTCGGGCTGACGAACGCCACCCTGCGTTACGGCCTGGCTATCGCGGACAAGGGCTGGGAGCGTGCCATCCTCGATGACGCCGCGCTGGCCAAGGGCGTGAATGTGCTCGATGGGAAGATCACCTACGCCCCGGTCGCGGAGGCGCATGGTCTGGAGTTCTCACCGCTGAGCTCCCTGATCGGGTAGTTCGGACCGATGGCGTACGCGGGGCCGCTCGCTCTACGGGCGGCCCTTTCGTATGCCTATAATCGAGCCATGAGAACCAACGCCGATGAGTTCATCGCCTATCTCGCTGTCGAGCGGGGCTCTTCACCCAACACCATCGACGCCTACACGCGTGATCTGGCCGAGTACGTCGTGTTCCTCGCGAGCCGCGGCATCCGAACGTCGGACGAGGTCACTCGCGAGGACGTGACGGCGTTCCTCGGTTCGCTGCGGGCCAGGGGTCTCGCTGCCAGCTCGGTCGAGCGAAAAGCCGCAGCGGTCAAGTCGTTTCACAGGTTCCTCGTTCGTGAAGGCATCACGGAAAACCACCCGACGGCACGGATGCCATTGCCCAAGGTCCCGGATCGCCTGCCGGATGTCGTGAGCATCGCCGAGGTCTTGCGCCTGCTGTCCCAGCCGTTCGAGGGCACCCCTGCGGGTGTGCGCGATCGCGCGATCCTCGAGACGCTCTACGGATGCGGCCTCAGAGTGAGCGAACTCACGGCGCTGGACATACTCGACGTCGACCTCACCGAGGGGTATATGCGGGTTGTCGGAAAGGGGTCCAAGGAGCGCGACGTTCCGGTCAGCGGCGAAGCGGCGCGCGCCATCGAGTCGTACGTGAGTCACTCCCGCGCGCTTCTGCGCCCGGCATCCACGATCAGACCCCGAGATCCGTCCGCGCTCTTCGTCAACGTTCGGGGAGGCCGACTCACGCGTCAGTCGGTCTTCGGAATCGTCAGGCGCTATGGCGCCCGGGTCGGGCTGGACCTGCACCCCCACACGCTCCGACACTCGTTCGCCACGCACATGCTCGAGGGCGGAGCCGACCTGCGGGTCCTCCAGGAGATCCTCGGTCACGCAGATATCTCGACCACGCAGGTGTACACACATGTCGATCGTCATCACATTCGCGAGGAGTATCTCACCACGCATCCGCGTGCGCGTCTGCGGCCAACGCGTTAGGATTCGGCCGCACCGAGGGAAGAATTGGTAGTGGTAGTTGGACGCTTGGTGTTAAATGAATAGACACAGAGCGTTTTCGTATGAGGAGGAGGATGCGCGTGGACAGAAGGCTTCGCAAGTTCCTGGCAGTGCTCTTGGCGTTCGCAATGGTCGCGGCATTGGTCGCCGGCTGTGGCGGCGACGCCAAAGACGACACGAGCGGCACAGGGGACGAGCCCAAGAGTGAGATCAAGGCAGGGATGGTGACCGATACCGGAGGCCTTGGCGACAAGTCCTTCAACGACCTCGCGTACGCTGGTCTCGTACGGGCCGAAGAGGAGTTCGGCGTCGAGATCAAGGCTATCGAGTCCAATGAGATCGCCGACTATCGCCCCAACATCGACCAGCTTGCGCAGGCCGGTTATCAGGCGATCTTCACGGTCGGTTTTCTGATGACCGATACGACCACGGAAACGGCCGGTGACTACCCAGAGGTCACCTTCGGGGGCATCGACCAGTTCTATCCGTCGCCGACCGACAACCTGGCCGGGCTTCTGTTCAAGGAGCACGAGGCCGCGTATCTTGCCGGCGTCGTGGCCGGATTGGCCACCAAGGACACGTTCGACGACCGCCTGAACGACCAGAACGTCATCGGCTTCGTCGGCGGTATGGATATCCCGCCGGTCGAGAAGTTCGAAGTCGGCTTCATCGCGGGTGCCAGGTCCGTCAACCCTGACGTCAAGGTGATTTCGCTGTATGCGGGTACCTTCGATGACCAGGCGAAGGGCAAGGAACTCGCGCTGTCCTGCATCGATCAGGGCGCTGACGTGGTCTTCGCCGCTGCCGGTCTGACCGGTGTCGGTTCGATCACGGCGTGCCAGGAGAAGGGCGCACTGTTCATCGGCGTGGATGCGGACCAGTATGAGACCGTCCCCGGTTCCGGTGACGTCATGCTGACCTCTGCTATCAAGCGCGTGGACAACGCGGTCTATGAGACGATCAAGCAGGTCGTCGAGGGCACGTTCAAGGGTGCCCAGAACATGGAGTTCGGCCTTGCCGAAGACGGTGTCGGCCTTGCGCCGTATCACGACTTCGACAGCACGGTGCCGCAGGCCATCAAGGACGCGGTGGACGCAGCACGCAGTGCCGTCCTTGACGGCAGCGTGACGGTTCCTGCGAGCCGGAGCGCGCTGTAGGTGGTCGCGTGCTGACTCGCGTGAGCGAGAAGGTCTGACAGACTCACAAGGGCGGCCGGTATGTGCAAGCGCACCGGCCGCCCCTCTTGTGGCACCATGGTCTCGGTAGGTGTGAAGGAGCGATTCATGGGCGGTTCCGTTCTCGAAGTCAGAGAGATTACCAAACGCTTCCCCGGTGTCCTCGCTAACGACAGGGTCTCTCTCTCGCTCGAGAGGGGAGAGATCCTTGCTCTGCTCGGGGAGAACGGTGCGGGCAAGTCCACCTTGATGAACGTGGTGTACGGGCTGCTCAGCCCTGATGGCGGTTCGGTTCACATCGACGGCAAGCCGGTGAGCATCAAGTCCCCCCGACAGGCGATCGACATGGGTGTGGGTATGGTGCACCAGCACTTCATGCTGGTCGAACCCCTGACCGTCACCGAGAACATCGTCTTGGGCAATGAGCCCACGCGTGGTATCGCCATCGACTTCAGGCGTGCCAAGGCGGACGTGGCGGAGATATCCAAGCGCTACGGCCTCGCAGTGGATCCGGATGCCATCGTGCGCGACCTGTCCGTCGGCATGCAGCAGCGCGTGGAGATCCTCAAAGCGCTGTACCGAGGAGCGAAGATCCTCATTCTCGATGAGCCGACTGCGGTTCTGACACCGCAGGAGGTGCACGAGCTGTTCGGGGTCGTCCGCAGCCTGGTGGCGGAGGGATTGTCGGTCGTCTTCATCACACACAAGCTCGAGGAAGTCATGGCGGCAGCAGATCGCGTCGTCGTCATGCGCGATGGTCGGGTTGTGGGAGAGACACGGCCCGCAGATACCGACACGGCCGGGCTCGCCAAGATGATGGTCGGGCGCGACGTGGTCTTCCGGGTTCACAAGGAGCCCCGGACCTGCGAGGGCACGGTATTGTCGGTCAAGGACCTCAGGGTGCTCGACGAGCGGCACCTGGAGGCCGTGAAAGGTGTGTCTTTCGACGTCTGTGCGGGAGAGATCGTGGCAATCGCCGGTGTGTCGGGAAACGGCCAGTCTCAACTCATCGAGGCGCTGACGGGACTGCGGAAGGTGCTCGCCGGCACGGTCACGCTCGCAGGCATGGACATCACGCACGCGTCGGCACGGCGTACGATCAAGGCGGGCGTGTCCCATGTTCCCGAAGACCGGCATCGCCGTGGCCTGGTTCTCGAGTTCGACCTGGCGGAGAATCTCATTCTCGGCGATCATCGGGAGCCCCCGCTTGCGCGAGCCGGCATCATGGACACGGGTGCCATAACGCGGCTCGCGCTCGAGCGTGTGGCCGATTACGACGTGCGCACGCCGTCGATCAAGGTCACAGCAGGTACGCTGTCCGGTGGCAATCAGCAGAAGCTCGTCCTGGCGCGTGAGATGGGACGAAACCCCGAGCTGCTCGTCGCAGCGCAGCCGACACGCGGTCTTGACGTCGGGGCCATCGAGTTCGTGCACTCGAGGATCATCGCGGAACGCGACGCCGGTAAGGCGGTTCTGTTGGTGAGCCTGGAACTCGAGGAGGTCCAGTCACTCGCGGATCGGATACTCGTGCTGTTCGAGGGGCGGATCGTCAGAGAAGTGCGCGCCGGTGAGGCCACCGATGAGGAGCTCGGCTACTACATGACCGGTGGCGGCGGGAGCAAGTTGACAGAGGAATCCGTGACGGTAGGGGTGGAGGTCGAATGAGCGAGAAGCCCACCGGAACGGGCGGGTTCGCGCGGGTGGCCCGAGCCGCCATCGAGCAGATCGCGACTCCCGTGGTATCTGTCGTCCTCGCGATGCTGATAGGGTCGGCCATCATCGCTGCTGTCGGCTACAACCCCATCGAGGCCTTCTCGGCGCTGTTCGCGGGTGCGTTCGGCACTCCGCGTCAGATAGGGGAGACGCTGATGCGGGCCACGCCTCTCATCTTCACCGGGCTGGCGGTCGCCTACGGCTTCAGGGCCGGCCTCTTCAACATCGGAGCCGAGGGCCAGCTCTTCATGGGCGGGCTTTCGGCAGCATGGCTCGGCGTGGTTCTGGCCGGGCTGCCTCAGCCCTTGAACATCGTGATCATGATTGTCGTGGGAGCGTTGGCCGGGGCCGCCTGGGCGTTCGTGCCGGCGATTCTCAAGGCCCGCGTCGGCGCTCATGAGGTCATCACGACGATGATGTTCGGCTACATCGCGCGCTACCTCGTCTCGTGGTTGGTCACCGGTCCGCTCAAGGCGCCAGGTCAGATTCCCCAGTCGGTTCAGATAGCCAAAGAGGCGAGCCTTCCGCGACTCACCGATCTGCTGCCTATGCTGGGCACGGGCAGGGCGCATCTGGGCATCGTCATAGGCGTCGGCATTGCCGTGTTCCTGTGGTGGGTGCTCAAGTACACGACGCTCGGATTCGAGGCCAGAGCGGTGGGGTTCAATCCCTTTGCGTCCGAGACCGGCGGCGTTTCGGTCGCGGCCACCACGGTCAAGTCGCTCTGTATCTCGGGTTCACTCGCCGGCCTCGCCGGCGTCGTCGAGGTGATGGGTGTTCACTACCGCCTGTTCGACCAGTTCTCGTCCGGGTTCGGGTTCACGGGCATCGCGGTGGCGCTTCTGGCCAAGAACAACCCCATCGGTGTTGTGGCCGCGGCGATCCTGTTCGGAGCGATGTCTGCCGGCGCCGGCTCGATGCAGCTCAACGCCGATGTGCCCCAGAAGGTCATCTTCATCATCCAGGCCCTGATCATCTTCTTCGTGGCCGCAGAGCAGATCGCCAAGTTCATCCTGCGTCCCTTCGAGGGCAAGAAGGGGGCCGAGAATGCTTAGCGATGTCATCACTCCCGACCTCTTCGCCTCCGCGATCCGAATCGCCACGCCGCTGGCGCTGGCCGCGATCGGCGGCACGATCTGTGAGCGCTCCGGGGTCGTCAACATCGCGCTGGAGGGCATGATGCTGTTCGGCGCGTTCATGGGAGTCGTTGGTGCGACGTTCACCGGAAGCCCCTGGATCGGGCTGCTCGTAGCGGTGATCTCAGGGGGTCTTCTCGCGCTGATTCACGCGTTCGCGTCCATCACCCTGCGCACCGATCAGGTCGTCTCGGGTACGGCGATCAACATCCTGGCCGCCGGGCTGACGGGGTTCTTCATGGAGGTCATCTTCCATCGCCCGGGAACCACGGATCCGGTGGCACGGCTCAGGCCCTTCTTCTCCGTCGATGGCCCGTCCTCCGGACCACTCGTTGAGGTATGGCGCTGGATCGACACCGTGTTCCTGAGCTACACGCCGATCGTGTACTTCGCGATCATCATCGCCGTCGCAGGCCAGTGGGCCTTGTTCAACACCCGGTGGGGACTGCGGTTGCGCGCGCTGGGCGAGCATCCGCGCGCGGCTGACACCGTCGGCATCAGCGTCATTCGTGGCCGATACGCGGCTGTGGTTGCGAGCGGCATGCTGGGCGGACTCGCCGGAGCGAACCTCTCCCTGGAGCAGGTCGGCTCGTTCACCGAAGGCATGACAAACGGTCGCGGCTTCATCGCGCTCGCAGCGAATATCTTCGGTCGGTGGACGCCCGCCGGTTCGTATCTGGCGTCGCTCCTCTTCGGTTTCGCCGACGCACTGCAGATCAAGATGCAGGTCTTCCGCGACGTGATCACCATTCCGTCGCAGTTCTTCCTGATGCTCCCGTACGTTCTCACCGTCATCGTCCTTGCCGGCGTCGTCGGGCGAGCCGTCGCTCCCGCTGCCATAGGCAAGCCGTACGAGAAAGGGTAATCGGTGGGACATGCGCCTCGCATGACGATCGGCCGCGCGATGGCCTGGGCGGCGACGTGGGGAATCGGAGTCGCCCTGGGGGTGGCTCTTGGCGGGTGGCTGACGGTCGTCGGCGGTGCAGGAGCCCCCGGCGTCGCCGAACTCGATCTGATCGAGGACGTGCTCGTCCTACCCGCGACCGCCGGACTCGTCGTGTTCGCGCTGCATCTGCTCGGGCAGGCTGCCTTCATCGGTTTCGGCGCCTCGCGCTTCGCGTCGAATCATCGCGGTGGCGGCGACCACGAAGGCCAGTAGGCCGAAGACGATGGCATCGTCCGGCATGTCGGGCTCAAGACTTCCCCGCATGATCGAGCGCACGACGTAGGCGGCGGTCGGGAGGGCCGCCGCCGCCCACATCGGCAGTCTGATCCGGTGTCTCAGCAATCCTACGCTCCGGGCGCCGGGGGTGGCGTGTCGTCAGCCTGCTCAGCGCCGGCGTCACTCGTGCTGCCGCGCCGCCTGAACACTGCACGAACGACCAGAACCACGAGAGCCAGCACCAGGAGCACCGGCAGGATTCCGCCGAAGACCACGATCATCCCGTTGATCGTGCCGACGAACGCCCTGACCGAGCTGGTGAGTGCCCGATTGAATCCCCAGTCCTCGCCCGCGGGCCGGACGACCTGCGCCGGCTCTTGAAGTTCGATCGTGACCGTGGACATCGCGGCCTGCCGCTCCAGATACGAGATCTGCGCCTGCATCGACTCGATCTCTCCACGGGTGCTTGAAAGCTGCGCTTCGACGGCGAGCATCTCGGTCACGTTCTTGGCATCGTCGAGGAACTCCCGCAGCCGCTTCTCGGTCGCCTGGAGGTTCGCCAGCCGCGCGCTCAGGTCGACGTGCTCCTGCGTGACGTCATCCTCGTTCTCTGCCTGGCGCAGGATCTTGCCCAGCTTTCCGACGCGGGTGAGGAACGTCTCGAGCTGAGCTGCCGGCACCCGAACGGTCACATAGCCGGAGAGCTGTGCGCCGTCGGAGAAGCTCTCGGCCTCAGCCCCGTAGCGGTAGACCGGGTCACCGTCGTCGGTGCTGACTTGAAGATCGGTGACGATGCCCTTGAGTTCGTCGGAGACATCGCGTATCGCCGCGATGCTCTTGGCGACGTCGTCCACCCGCACTCGCATGTTCACGGTCCTGACGACCAGACGGTCGGCCGACGGGATCGCGGAGGCGTCTTCCCCGGCACCTGCATATGAGTAGCTCGAGACCGCCTTGCTGGTGTCGGCATCCGGACTCGCGGGCCGCAGAGCGTCGTAGCCTGATGCGCCCTCGTCATACGGCTCTAGGGCGGCCCTCTGCGGTTCGGGCGGTCCGGATGTCGTCGAATACTCGCTGGCGACAAGACCACAGCCGGTCAGTGCCACCGTGAGTGCGACCGTGAGTGCCAGCGAGAGAGCCACTGCTGCGAATCTGCGCCAGCTATGCGTGCGATCGGCCATCGGTACCGCCTCCTTGTTCAGTCAACGCGTCAGTATAGAAACACAAGACGCCCACCACCGTCGCAGGTGGGGGCGCCCTAAGTCTGACAGCGGTTCGAAGTTCTTACTTGCACTTCTCCTCGAGCTTCTTCATCTGGATCGCAGCGTAAGCGCCGAGAGCAGCGCCGAGTGCCACAACCACGAAGAAGGCGAGGACCAGAACGTTGAAGAGGGGACTCGCAATGTTCGCAGTCATCGGGTGCGTCACCTCCGTATCGCCCGAATCAGGTCTCGTCGGTGATTCTACCCGCTCGTTCGATATGCGAGCAACAGCTGACCTCGTACGCTCGTCGTCTTCCGCTGTCAAGGACCCGATTCGCGCTCACCCTGCACACGTATGACGGCCGTGCGCCCGCCCCGGTTCTCGCTGCGGCCCGAGCTGTCTTCCGTGGGAGCGGGTGGGGGTCGGTGGGGTCTGGTGTGCGCCGGTGGTGCGCAGGTGTTATGAATTCCCATATTGGTGTTGCATTGTGGGATGAAGTGGCATACAGTTTGGCCTGTGAGGGACAACCTCACGTACGGGTGTGACTCCGAGGGTGGAGCACGAGAGGGGCGGGGAGGTGAGCGGCACGATGTTTCTGGGCGACTATCAGCACACGCTGGACGCCAAGGGACGCGTCTCGCTGCCTGCGAAGTTCCGCACCGCGATGCCCGGAGGCCTGGTCGTCGTGAACGGTTTCGACCACTGCCTGTACGTGTACCCCGCCGAGGAGTACCAGCGGTTCGTTGCCCGCCTGGTCTCCGAGGAGGATTTCGATCCCCGCACGCGCAAGGTCCGCCGGTTCTTCACCGCGGGAGCCGTGGATGTCGAGCTGGATTCCGCGGGGCGCGTGTCGCTTCCGCCCAAGCTGCGGGAGTACGCGGGGCTCACCAAGGACGTCGCTATCACCGGCAACGGCAACCGGATCGAGATCTGGGATGCCGCCGCCTGGAACGTCTATAGCGAGGCCGGCGAGAGTATCGAGGATCTCGCGAAGGAGCTTTCCGACGACGGTCTGCTCTGAGGTTGACAATGGAATACCGGCACACCCCAGTTTTGCTGGCCGAGGTCACGCAGCAGTTATCGTTGCACCCCGGTTCGATACTCGTTGATTGCACCTTAGGCGGGGCAGGACACGCGAAGCGGATAGCAGATTCGATAGCACCCACCGGGATTCTGGTGGGCATCGACCAAGACGACTCAGCACTTGAAGCAGCAGCAGTCGCACTCCGCCTCGGCCAGCAAGCCATCCTTCTCAAGGGGAACTTCGGCGATCTTGACGACCTGCTCGTGCAGGCCGGCATACCGTACGCCGATGGATTCCTGTTCGACCTGGGTGTCTCCTCTCCGCAGCTCGATCTCCCCGAGCGGGGGTTCACGTACCAAGAGGATGCGCCACTCGACATGCGGATGGACGCACGCGGGCCTGTCACAGCAGCCGTCATTCTCAACACATACTCAGAATCGCAGCTGGCCCGCGTCATCCGCGAATACGGGGAGGAACGGTGGGCCTCGCGCATCGCAGCTTTCATCGTAGCCGCGCGGGGCCGCCGACCCCTCGAGACCACCGGCGAACTCGTTGAGATCATCAAAGCGGCCGTTCCCGCCGCAGCGCGGCGCGATGGCCCGCATCCCGCTCGTCGCACGTTCCAGGCTCTGCGCATAGAGGTCAACCAGGAGCTTCAGGTCCTGGAGCGCGGACTGCGCTCAGCCGCCCGATGGCTACGGCCAGGTGGCAGAGTGGCGGTGATCAGCTACCACTCTCTCGAGGACCGGATAGTCAAGCGCGTCTTCAGCGAGCTTTCGCAGGGGTGCACGTGTCCTCCGGGCTTTCCGGTGTGCGCGTGTGGTAACGAGCCGGTACTCCGCGTGGTAACCAAACGGCCGGTCACGCCGACCGCCGAGGAAATCGAAGAGAACCCGCGCGCACGCAGCGCGAAGCTGAGAGTGGCGCAGCGAGTGTAGAAGTGAATGACGATCGCTGATCGCGGTCGCGAGGAAGAGAGAGGAGTCGAGGTGGGCCTTCCTGCTGTAGGTCATCCGCGTGTGGTGGCGCGCGGTCCACAGCTCAGGCTCGTGCGTCCCGGACGCACGTCTCCCCGTCCGGGACGCCGCTCCTCCCTCTCGGCCGACGTGGCAGCACGCGAGGGGTTTCGAGCCCTTGCCTTCATCATGATCCTGGTCACGGCGCTTGCGCTCGGACGTGTGGTGCTGACGGCCCGCGCAACGGAAGCTGCGGTCGAGGCCGGCAGGCTGCGCGATGACATCAAGTCCGAACGGCTGGCCGGTGACCTGCTCGAGGTAGACAAGAGCGCGCTCGCGACACCTTCGCGCATCGAGTGCATCGCGGGTGAATCGCTCAAGATGGGCGCGGCCCCCGAGGTCAGCTACCTGGCGCTGCCTGCGGCACCGTCCGTACCCGATGAGGTGCCGCCCGGAGCTGACGTCTCGGCGGCGGAGAGTACATCCCGCGCCGACGTCCCGGCGCGTTCCGATGCTGCGCGCAATGGTACCCTCGCGAGAGTCATCTCCGACGTGATGGAGATGGCAGCCGGCGAGGCTCAGGTCATGCTTGTCGGCGACGTAAGCCTTAGTTCGGGCAGATGAGCCGCGTGCGCGGCGATGACTCGGAGGCAGCGTGACATCGGGACGTAAGAGAGCAGCTCCGGGTTCGGGGCGATATGCGTTCCTGCTGGGTGTACTGACCCTCGCGCTCGCCATCGTCGGCGGGCGCCTGGTGTATCTGCACGCCGTCGAAGGGCCGGCATTCGCCCAGAAGGCCACGAATCAGCGTACGCGCGACATCAAGCTGGCGCCGCACCGGGGGTCGATCTATGACCGGGACGGTGAGCCGCTTGCCGTGAGCCCTCCCGCGAAGACCGTCTATGCGTCCCCACGCGCCATCGAAGATGTGCCCGCTGCCGCCGCGGCGCTTGCAGGCGTGCTCGGTGGCGATGTGGCCGGCTACGAGGCCAAGCTGCGCAAGGACACCGGATTCGTCTACATCGCACGGAAGATCGACCTGAACCGGGCAGCGGCTCTGGCGGCTCTGGATATCAAGGGCATCGGTCTTCTGGAGGACTCGAAGCGCTCGTATCCGGCGGGCGAGCTTGCGTGCCAGGTACTCGGATTCGTCGGCGTTGACGATCTGGGTCTGTCCGGTCTGGAACTCCAGTACGACGATCTCCTCGCAGGAGAACCCGGGGTGCTGCTGGCCGAGCGCGATGCATTCGGTGGTCCGATTCCCGGCGGAGTCAAGAAGTCGATCCCGCCGGTCGACGGCCAGAATCTGGTCCTGACCATCGACAAGGATATCCAGCATGAGACCCAGGTGGCCCTCGATGCGGCCGTCGAGGAGTGGGGCGCCAAGGGCGGCACCGTCGTCGTGATGGACCCGCGTGACGGCGAGATTCTCGCGATGGCCTCGTCCCCCGGGTTCAATCCCAACAGATATGGTGAGGCCGAGCCTGCCGCGCTCCGCAACAGTGCGATATGCGATACATACGAGCCGGGCTCGACGGTCAAGTCGCTGACGGCCGCTTCCGTGATAGACAAGGGACTGTTCGTGCCGGAGAGCACGTTCGTGCTTCCTCCGACGATCAAGGTCGGCGGCAGGACCATAGGCGAGGCCCATGGCAGGCCGACTGTCACGTGGACGCTCACCGACATCGTAACGAACTCCTCGAATGTCGGAGCGGTCAAGCTCGGCCTGGCGCTCGGTCCCCTGGGCCTGTACGAGTACTTCGACAAGTTCGGCCTGACCGAGCGCACCGGCGTGGACTTCCCCGGTGAGGCGAAGGGCTGGCTGCCCCCCACCAGCGCTTGGTCTGCGTCGACGATCGGGACGGTCCCGTTCGGGCAGGGCATCTCGATGACCCCTTTGCAGCTTGCGCGCGCTTTGTCGGCGATCGCGGCCGGTGGCGAGATGCCCACACCCCATTTCCTTGGAGCACTGCCCGATGATCCCGACACCGAGCTCGTCTGGCCCCGCACGCGGGCCATCTCGGCAGAGGCGGCGGCCCTGACCCGCGAGATTCTGAAGGCGGTCGTGACAGAAGGCACCGGCGGAAACGCATCGGTCCCGGGGTACGCTGTGGCCGGAAAGACCGGGACCGCGCAGAAGGTGCGTACGGACGGGGTCCCCGGGTACGCGACCGGCAAGTACGTCGCCTCGTTCTCGGGCTTCCTTCCCGCCGACGACCCACAGGTGCTGATCATCGTTTCGATCGATGAGCCGAGCAACTCGATCTACGGTGGCACGGTGGCCGCCCCCGCATTCGCCCGCGTCGCTGCGTTCGCGGTCTCCCACCTCAAGATCCCGCCCACGATTCCGGGCTCGATAGACGAAACGGCAACAGCGGCTCCCGCCCCGTAGTGGGCGCGTCGTACCGGTGCTAGTATGTGGCGTCCCGCACGGGAGAGGGTAGAGTTGAGCAGCGTAGACATACTCACACTCCTTGCCCCGGAGGTCTCGAGGGACTCCGACGGCGTCGACGTCACCGGCGTGGCGTACCGCTCCGATGCGGTCCGTCCCGGCGACGCGTTCTTCTGCATTCCCGGGTACCGTCACGACGGGCACGCGTTCGCGGCCGATGCGGTCGCGCGTGGCGCGCGTGCTCTCGTGGTTCAGCACCGTATCGAGGGCGTCATGGTGCCCCAGTTCGTCGTGGCCGACTCGCGCGCGGCGCTCTCCGCCGCCGCCGCCCGGTTCTTCGGCGATCCGAGCACGAGGATGAAGGTCGCCGGAATCACCGGCACCAACGGCAAGACCACCACAACGTACCTGCTGGACAGCATCATGCGTCGTGCGGGGATGCGCACCGGGATCATCGGCACTGTTGAGACCAGGATTGCCGAGGAGACCCTCCCGGCCGCACGGACCACCCCGGAGTCGGCCGATCTTCAGGCGCTGCTGGCCAGGATGCTGCAGGAAGGCGTGAGTGGCGTGTCGATGGAGGTGTCGTCTCACGCGATCGACCTCGGGCGAGTGGATGCGGTCCGGTTCGCCGTGGCGGCGTTCACGAACCTCACCCAGGACCACCTCGACTACCATCACACGATCGAGGAGTACTTCTCGGTCAAGCGGCGCCTGTTCACCGAACTCGATGTCGGCGATCGGGTGGTCAATATCGACGACGAGCTGGGAGCGGGTCTTGCGGCCGAGCTGAACCACCCGCTCACCGTCGGCCTGTCCGATGACGCGGACGTCAGGGCGCGCGATCTCGACCTCGGACCCGGGTCCTCGCGATTCTCGCTCACGACTCCGTGGGGCGATGCTGCAGTGGTGCTCCCTCTCGCAGGTGCATACAACGTGAGCAACGCGCTCGTCGCCGCAGGGTGCGCGCTCAGCCTCGGTGTTTCTCTCGAGGACGTCGCGGTCGGACTGGCGAGCGCCCCCCAGGTTCCCGGACGGCTCGAGCGCATACGCCGCGGGCAGCCCTTTGCCGTCTTCGTCGACTACGCCCACACTCCCGATAGTCTTGAGAAGGCCATGCAGGCGGTCCGTGCCGTGACGCCGGGCCGTCTCATCGTCGTCTTCGGCTGCGGCGGCGATCGTGATCCTGCCAAGCGGCCGCTCATGGGCGAGGCCGCTGCGCTCTTTGCGGATCATGTCGTGATCACGAGCGACAATCCCCGCACCGAGGATCCGGTGGGCATCATCCTCCAGATCGAGGATGGGGTTCGCAAGATCGGTGGATCGTATGAGACCGCGGTGGACCGGCGCACGGCCATCACGAGCGCGCTGTGTCAGGCGGCAGAGGGTGACGCCGTGCTCATCGCCGGCAAGGGCCACGAGGACTACCAGGTGTTTGCGGACCGAACCGTGCACTTCGACGACCGTGAGGTCGCTGCCGAGGAGTTGGACCGGCTGTGCTGACGATCTCAGTCGAGAGGCTCATCGAACTCACCGGCGGCGAACTCGTCTGCGGTGAAGGATCGGGCATGCTCAACGATGTCGCCGTGGATTCGCGCGATGTCGGCCCGGGCAATCTCTTCGTCGCCTTTGAAGGCGAACGTGTGGACGGGCATACATACCTGCTCGAGGCTATGGCCAGGGGAGCCCGAGGTCTGCTTGTCACCAAGAGCGTCGACCAGATGCGCCCGGCGATTGAGCTGGCGGTGCAGCGCGGCGTCGCAATCGTGCGCGTACCCGATGCGCTCGCAGCTGTGCAGCGGTTGGCGGAGCACCACAGATCCCGCCTGTTCTGCCCCGTGATCGGCGTGACGGGTTCGACGGGCAAGACGACGACGAAGGACTTCATTCGCAGCGTGCTGGGTGTCAGCCGGCGGGTCGTTGCGACGAGTGGGAACCGGAACAACGAACTCGGCGTACCGCTCACGGTGATGCAGGCCGGCGCCGATACAGACGTGCTCGTCGTCGAGATGGCGATGCGGGGGATCGGGCAGATCAGGGACCTGGCGCTGATAGCCAGGCCGACAGCCGGCTTGATCACCAATATCGGAACCAGCCACATCGAGCTTCTGGGTACACAGGATGCCATCGTGCAGGCCAAGGGTGAGCTGGTCGCATCGATCGGCGCCGAGGGAGTGGTGTTCCTCAACGGGGACGATGCGTTCAGCGAACGCCTCTCGCCACTGACGCAAGCGCGCATCGTCCGGTACGGGCTGGCGGAGACGAGCGACCCGCGTGCCGAGGATATCGAAACCGATTCGGAGAGCATGCCCTCGTTCGATCTGGTCATGAGCGGTACGCGCCGCCGTATCACGCTCCGGGTTCCCGGGCGCCACAACGTATACAATGCGCTCGCGGCAGCCGCCGTGGCGAACAGCCTCGGGATGTCGATCGGGCAGATCCAGGAAGGGCTCGAGGCCGCTGAGTCAGGCGAGATGCGTATGCAGACGTTCCTCACAGCGGGCGGGATCACTGTCATCAACGATGCGTACAACGCGAACCCGACCTCCATGCGCGCGGCGATCGAGACGCTGGCCGGGATGACCGCGGCCGATGCGCGGGTCGCGGTCCTGGGCGACATGGCGGAGCTGGGTTCGCTCGCGGAGCTCGCGCACTTCCGTATCGGGGAACGCGTCGCCGAGCTGCCCATCGATTCGCTGGTAACCGTTGGCGAACGCGCCGCGCACATCGCCGATGGTGCGCGGGCCGCCGGGATGCCCGCTTCGGATATCCGCCCGTGCGCTACGGTCGAGGAGGCGAGTGAGGTTCTGGACGACCTCATGGCTCCCGGCGAAGCGGTTCTGGTGAAGGCCTCCCGCGTCATGGGCCTCGAGCGTGTCGTCGAGGGGCTGGTGAACCCCCGTGTTTAGCCTGGCACAGTATCCTTCGTACCAGGTCTTCCTTGGTGTCGTTCTCGCGCTTGTCGCATGCGCCGCCCTGTTCCCGCTGTGGATACGCCTGCTCCGCTTCCGCAACATCGGGCAGCAGGTGCGGGCAGACGGCCCTCAAGGACACCTCGTCAAGCAAGGTACGCCGACGATGGGTGGTGTACTCATCCTGCTCGTGGTGTCGGCGGTCTACGTGATCATGGGTGACTTCGGTCGGCGCTCGGTTCTCGCTCTCGTGGCCATGCTTGCCTGCGGCGTGCTGGGGTTCTTCGACGACTGGTCGAAGGTCGCGCACGAACGCTCCTTGGGCCTGACTCCCCGGGCGAAGATCGCCGGCCAGGCGCTGGTGGCGCTGTCCTTCGGTCTGCTGGCAGTGAACTGGGGCGGCATCGCGCCCGTGGTCACCCTGCCGCTCGTCCCGGGAGCGCTCGACCTCGGTGTCGTGACGTCGACCCTGCAGCTCGGCGGTTTTGTCATGAGCGTGCCGTGGATCTATCTCGGCCTTGTGTTCGTGATGGTGGTCGGGGAGAGCAATGCGGTGAACCTCACTGACGGTCTTGACGGCCTTGCCGCAGGTACTGTCACCATCGTCATGCTTGCGTACGCGGGAATCGCGTTCCGGCAGAACCACCTGGACGTCGCGCTGCTCGCCGCCAGCGTCGCGGGCGCGTGCATCGGCTTCCTGTGGTACAACAGCTATCCCGCCGACATCTTCATGGGCGACACCGGTTCGCTCGGTCTCGGCGCCGGCATCGCAGCGCTCGCGATCATCACCAAGACAGAGCTGCTACTCCTTCTCATCGGCGGTATATACCTCGCCGAGACGCTCTCCGTGGTCATGCAGGTGGCGTCGTTCAAGCTGACGGGCAAACGCATCTTCAGGATGGCTCCACTTCACCACCACTTCGAGATGCTCGGCTGGTCGGAAACGAAGGTCATGGTCCGGTTCTGGATCATCACCGGGATACTCGCCGGTGCGGGCTTCGCGCTGTTCTTCGTCAGTTCGGTGAGGCGGTAACGATGTCTGCGCTCGAGCAGAGAATCGCGGTCCTGGGCCTTGGAGCTTCCGGTCGCGCTGTCATGGAGTTCTTCGGCGACAAGATGCGGGCGGGGACCGTTGAGGTCGTAGGATTCGATTCCGGAGACGACCCGCGGCTGCGGGGCGTCGCACACGAGCTGCGGGCCCGGGGTTTCGCCGTCGAACTGGGTGCTTCGGAGATCGTCGGTGCGTACGATCTGGCGGTCATGAGCCCGGGTATCCCGCCGCATGCACCGCTGATGGCATCGGCGCTGGCCCGTGCATCTCGCGTAGTGGGCGAGATCGAATTCGCGTTCGAGAACTCCGTCGCGCCATGGATCGCGGTCACCGGCACCAACGGCAAGACAACGGTAACCAGCCTCGTCGCCCATCTCCTGCGTGAAGCGGGGCTGGCGATCGAGTGCGTCGGCAATATCGGTCATCCGGCGATCTCGGTCGTTGAAGGAGCGGGTGCTTCCACGGCTCTCGTCGCCGAGGTGTCATCGTTCCAGCTGGCCCACACCGGGCGGTTCCACCCCCGCGTCTCAGTCCTGCTCAACATCACCGAGGATCACATCGACTGGCACGGGTCGTTCGACGCGTACTCGGCCGCCAAGGCCCGGATCTTCGCGAACCAGCAACGCGGCGACACAGCCGTCATCGACGTGGACGACGCCGGATCGGCCGTCTATGCCGAAGGAGTCGAGCTGCGTGGCGTCAACGTCATCAGGGTCTCGCGGAGGAGGCTCGTGCCTGGAGGTGCCGGGGTCGAGGCGGGCATGCTCGTTCTCGACACACCCGGGGGAGTACTGTCCCTGGTGCCTCCCGATCAGCTTCAGATACGGGGAGCCCACAACGTCTCGAATGCCCTCGCAGCCGCGGCGGCTGCGTACGCATGGGGTCTTTCGCCGGAGGACATTCGGGCCGGGCTGCGGAGTTTCGCCCCGCTCGAGCACAGACTGGAGCCCGTCGGCGTCTCGGACGGTGTCGAGTACTTCAACGACTCGAAGGCCACGAATCCGGGAGCGACGTTGATGGCACTCACGGCTTTCGAGGGCAGACCCGTCGTTCTGATGCTCGGCGGGCGCAACAAGGACAACGAGTTCGCGGAGATCGCCCGGGCGGCCGTGGCCTCTTGCAGGGCCGTGGTCGTCTTCGGTGAGGCACGTGAGCAGATAGGAGCGGAGCTTCGCCGCGAAGGTCTCGATCCGGTTTCCGCCGCGACCATGCTGGCCGCCCTTGATGAGGCTCGCGCGATCGCGATCCCTGGCGACGTCGTACTGCTCTCGCCCGCGTGTGCGTCGTTCGACGAGTTCGGCGGATACGCCGAGCGCGGCCGGGCATTCGCGCACGCTGTCGCGCTGGCCGAGGGGAGCGATACGTGAGTCGTTCGCCCACATATGCCGGGGGCGCTCGCTCGCGCTACCTGCTGCTCGCTTCGGCATTGTTCCTCGTGCTCATGGGGCTCGTCATGGTGTACTCGGCATCCTCGGTGTCCGATCTCGTCAAGAGAGGCGACGCTGAGCTGCACCTGAAGAAGCATGCGATCTCGATTCTGCTGGGTGCCGTTGCGCTGGCGGCTGCGCAACGCATCGACTACCGGATGATCAAGCGCTGGACCTGGTCGCTGTACGGCGCATGCGTCGCCGCACTCGTTGCGGTTCTGCTCGTGGGCGTGGGAGCCAACGGGGCCAAGAGTTGGATCGATCTGGGGCCGACGACGATACAGCCCTCCGAGTACGCGAAACTCGCCTGTATCCTGGTCGTCGCGCTGCTCTTCGCTCAGCTCAAGGAGGGCAGGCTCACGACGACGGCGTTCTGGGGCAGACTCGCACTCGCGTGCGGTGTGGTCGCGCTCCTGGTGATGCTGCAACCGGACATGGGGACTACCGCATCGATCGTGCTCGCGGTCTACTTCATGCTCCTCCTCGGAGGAACGAGTCTCGCGGTGCTCGGCTCCGTCGCAGCGGTCGGCGGAGCTGCGGCTGTGGCGCTGATGTACGGAGCCGCGTACCGCGTCGACCGGATCACGGCGTTCATCGATCCGTGGTCGGACCCTCAGGGCATCGGGTACCAGAGCATCCAGTCGATGCTCGCGTTCGGCTCCGGCGGGCTGACGGGCGTCGGTCTCGGGATGTCGCGGCAGAAGTTCTTCTACCTGCCCGAAGCGCATAATGACTTCATTTTCGCCATCATCGGCGAGGAACTGGGTCTCGTGGGCACGCTCGCAGTCGTGGCTGCGTTCATCGTCTTCGCGTGGGCGGGGATTCGAATCGCGCTAGGAACCCGGGACACGTTCGGCAGGCTGCTCGCAGCCGGGCTGACCACGGTGCTCGTGGGTCAGGCGCTGATGAACATGGCAGCGGTCACGAGTCTGACGCCCGTGACGGGCATTCCGATGCCACTGGTGAGCTACGGTGGTACAGCGATGACGTTCGCCATGACATGCGTCGGAATCATCTTGTCCGTCTCTTCGCACGGCCACTCTCCGGTGAGAGGGGTTCGAGCATCCACGACTACCGAGGAGAAGCCACGTGCGCGTGATGATGAGCGGAGGGGGAACGGCCGGCCACGTCTATCCCGCACTGGCAGTGGCCGAGCGGCTGCTCGAAGGCGGGCGTAGCGAGGTCGCGTTCCTGGGCACTCCGGACGGCCTTGAGGCCTGTCTCGTACCCGAGGCGGGCATTGAGTTCGTGGGGATGAAGGCGCGAGGGTTCGACCGCTCGCGGCTGCTGTCCCTGCCGGTCGCGCTCGCCGTTCTGGCCTCGTCGTCTCTGCGGGCGGTCCGTCTCATACGGATGCGAAGGCCGGATGTCGTGGTCGGTTTCGGGGGCTACGTATCGATTCCCGTCGGTGTGGCGGCTGTACTGACGCGAACGCCACTCGTACTGCTCGAGCAGAACTCGGTCCCCGGCATGGCCAACAGGTTACTGTCTCGGTGGGCTCAGGCGGTGGGGGTCACGTACGCTTCCTCGGGTGAGCTGCTCGCGTTCCCGGACCGCGCCGTGCTCACCGGAAACCCCGTGCGCTCCTCGGTGCTTGAGGCCGTGCGCGACCGGGGGCGTGCGGCTCTCGGCGTGTCCGATGATGCCGTGATCCTTCTTGTGTTCGGGGGCAGCAGGGGAGCCCGTCACCTCAACCGGACGGTGGTAGCCATCCGCGAGAAGCTCCTGGGCGACCAGGCGGTGCACATCGTTCATGTCGCAGGCCGAGGAGAGGTCGCCGAGGTGCGGGAGGCGCTTGGCCTGGCTCCCGATGCGCGAACCGACGTCACGGGGAGGTACCATGTCTACGACTACGTTGAGGATATGGGTAGCGTCATAGCGGCTGCGGATCTCGTGCTGGCGCGCGCGGGTGCCACCTCCATCGCGGAGATCACGGCGCTTGGCAGGCCGGCTGTTCTCGTGCCTTACCCGCACGCGACGGACGATCACCAGACAACCAACGCGCGTGCGTTCGTCGATGCCGGCGGCGCTGTCATGGTCCGGGATCGCGACCTGGATGCGCCCGAGTTCGTCGGGACGTTGACGGCGCTGCTCGCCGACGCCCGTCGCCGTGCTACCATGGCTGCCGCGTCGGCAACCCTCGGACGGCCCGACGCGGCGCACAGTGTTGTCCGCCTGATCGAGGAATCCGCCGGATCCGGGGCCAAGCGTGCCCCGGCGCGTAGCGAGTAGGAGCCAGTGTGCCTCACCACGTCGACACCGCTCGGGTCTATGCCCATTTCATAGGAATCGGCGGCGCCGGGATGAGCGGAATCGCCCGGATCATGCATGATCGCGGCATCGTCGTGACCGGCTCCGACATGAAGGAGTCCCGGTATACCCGCGCCCTCGCGCACGAGGGAGTCCTCGTGCACATCGGACACACCGATGAGAACCTCGGCGATCCCGGAATCGTCGTCGTCTCGTCGGCGATCAGGGAGTCCAACCCCGAGCTCCGGGCGGCACGAGAGCGGGGCATCGAGATCTGGCCGCGGGCCAGGATGCTCGCGGAACTCGCGGGCGGGCTGGCGACTGTGGCAGTCGCCGGCACCCACGGCAAGACATCCACGAGTGCGATGATCGCCACGATGCTGGCCGGAATGGGCCTCGATCCCACGTTTGCGATCGGTGGGGAGGTAGCCGAGTATTCGAGTAACTCACGGTGTGGCGAGGGCGCGCAGTACGTCGTCGAGGCCGACGAGTCTGACGGGTCCTTCATGTACCTCGATCCTGCGGTCGCGCTCGTGACGAACATCGAAGCCGACCATCTCGATCACTACGGGTCGCTCGAGGCGGTCGAGAAGACGTTCGTCGAGTTCATGTGCAAGGTCGATGGCGACGGGTGTCTCGTCATGTGTGCCGACGACGACCGGCTCCTGGAACTGGCGCAGGGCTGCGCTTCAAGGTCGGTCACATATGGGTTCGCGGAGGGAGCAGACGTGCGCTGTCACACGCTGCGCCGGCACGGGCTGGGGCACGCATTCGAAGTCGAATTCGCTGACGGGCGCACGGTCTCGGCTTCGATTCCCGTGCCGGGAGAGCACATGGTGCAAAACGCGACCGGCGCGCTGGCGGTCGCATACTCACTGGGACTCGATCCCCGTGCTGCGGCCGATGCGCTCGCATCCTACGGCGGCGTTCGGCGCCGTTTCGATCATATCGGCACGGTCGGCGGCGTCACGGTCGTCGATGACTATGCCCACCACCCGACCGAGGTCAGGGCTACGCTCGCCGCCGCGCGCGAGGTCGGGTACGCCCGTGTGTGGGTTGTCTTCCAGCCGCATCGCTACTCGCGCACGGGGGCGCTGTCGCGTGAGTTCGGTGCCGCATTCGGGAACGCGGACCGGGTTGTCCTCATGGACGTGTACAGTGCGGGAGAGGTGCCCGTACCGGGGGTCTCGGGACGGACGCTCGTCGATGCGGTCCTTCGCGCTTCGCCGAGATCGCAGGTCGCGTACATGCCGCATCGGGCAGACCTGGTTCCGTATCTCACACCCAGGTTGGCTCCGGGCGATCTTGTGCTGACGATGGGCGCGGGTGATGTGACGAGTGTCGGGCCGGAGATCGTCTCGGCTCTGGGGACCGCGCGAGGCGGGGAGACCGGGTGACTATGACGTCTGTGCTTCAGCAGCTCAAGGCGGAGCTTGAAGGTACGGTGAGGGCGGCCGAACCCATGGCCCGTCATACGACGTACCGGATCGGGGGTCCGGCCGGGCTCTTCGTGGTTGCGGACTCGGTTGCCGATCTGAAGCTGGCCATCGCGGTGTGCGCCGATGAGGGGATCGACTGGACTGTCCTCGGCAAGGGCAGCAACATACTCGTTGCGGATGCAGGCTATGACGGTATGGTCATTGTGTTGGGACGGGCATTCAAGAAGCACGCGTTCGACGGGGACTGTATCAACACCGGAGCGGGAGTGGTCCTGGCGCACGTCGTTCAGGAGTCGTTCTCGAAAGGGATGTCGGGTCTGGAATTCGCTGTCGGGATACCGGGGACGGTCGGTGGTGCCGTCGCCATGAACGCCGGTGCCCGCGATGACTGGATCGGTTCGCGGGTCGAATGCGTGACGCTGTTCGTTCCCGGTGTCGGCCTCACGCGTGTCCGTGGGCACGAGATCTTGTGGGGCTACCGGAGGTCGGGCCTGAGCGATAGAGGCGTCATCGTTGAGACGTCTCTCAGGGTCGAAGTGGGTGACGTGACGTCGATCAGGCGTACGATGGAAGCGAGTCTCCGGCGTCGCAAGGCGTGCCAGCCGGTCGGGATTCCCTCGGCCGGGAGCGTGTTCGTCAACCCGGAGGGGGATTCCGCCGGCAGGTTGATCGAGGGCGCGGGGATGAAAGGTGCGCGGATCGGCGGGGCCCAGGTGTCGGAGATCCACGCGAACTTCATTGTGAACACGGGCGGGGCAAGAGCGATAGATGTCGCAGAACTCATGGTGACGGTACGGAGCGCAGTAAAGGACCAGTATGGCATCGAACTCAGGCCGGAAATCCGGTTCCTCGGATCGTTCGACGTCTCGTAGAAGAGTCGTCATCACGGCCCGCCAAACCAGCCGGATACGGGAAGACACAGCTCCATCTAAACCTAAGCCTGAGCGTAGGGGTTCATCCGCGCAGCAGGGATCGCGTGCCCACAAGCCGGCGGCCGTACGCGTGGCCAACGCGAAGCGGCTTGAGCGCGAGCGCAGGATCTCCGTCCAAAGGCGTACGTTCAGGTTGAGGGTCGCGCTCATGCTACTGGCCGTCGTCGCGATGGCGGGCTCCGGGGTTGCGGTCTACCGGTCATCCCTGTTCACGATCGAGACCGTCGAGATCGTCGGAGCATCCCGGCTTCCGCGCGGAGAAGTCCTTGATATGATCGCGTTGCCGGACGATGCGACGCTACTCAGATACCCCGCCGCGCGCATAGCCGAGAGCATCGGGTCGAGCCCGTGGGTGGCGCAGGTCACCGTGTCACGCAACTACCCGGACACGTTGCGCGTCAGGATAGTGGAGCGGGAACCGGTCGTGCTGGCAGACACGGGTGCTGCCTCGTTCTGGCTCGTGGATTCGAGCGGCTTCGTCATCGCAGAGCAGACCCCGGACACGACTTCGACCCTGATGGTGGTTCGTGACCTCGAGGGCCTCGAACTCAGCGCGGGGTTCCCGTCCGACTCGGCGGCGCTAGAGAATGCGATACGTGTGTGGAGGGGGATCGGTCCGGAACTGCGGGCGCGAACCCGCGCGATCTCTGCTCCCAGTGTCGACAAGACAGCGCTCCTGACCACCGATGATATCGAGATCTTCATAGGCTCGGCGGATGACCTTGACAAGAAGGACCGGGTGATCCAGCGCATATTGGCCGAGCAGGCGGGTAAAGTCGTATATGTGAACGTGAGAACTGTCGACAGGCCGACATGGCGGGGCTTGGACAGCCCGTAGGCGAGGAGGGTGTCACGTGCACTGGCTCAGATCTGCAATCGCCACTGGTGCACTCGCGGCAGGCCTGTTGGTCTCGCCGGGCCCGGCAGCGGCGCTGACGGTGACGACGTCCGCGACCGACTGCCTCGGTTCAGTCGAAGCGACGTTCGCAATCGGAAGCGCCGACCCGACCGGAACGGCAGTTCTCATGGTCGATGGCGCTGTAGTGGCGGTGCGTCCTGCTGTGCCGTCCCAGCGGATCGGGTTTCCGCGGCTGACGCTCAAACCCGGCCGGCACAAGATATCCGCGCTCTTGCGGTCGTCTGCCGGTGCGTCGTCTGCAGCGCCGGCGTTCGTGAAGGTATGGTCGCGGCCGACCGCAGCTTCGCTGGCATCCCCTGCGGGCGGATATGCGTCCAGGTATGTCACAGGTGTCGTCAAGACGGGCCTTTGGACGACCTCGGTGCACGTGTATGTCAACGGCGTGCTGGTGCGCTCGGTCGCGGTCGCTGAGAACGCGCTCCAGAACATAGGTACGCTCGAGATGAAGGCGGGCGTGAACACGATCAGAATCGTCTCGGGCAATCCCGTGGCGACGACAGTGGCGCGTTACAACGTCACTCGACTCGACTTCCCCTGGGCGACCTGTATCGTCGTGGACAAGTCGGACTTCAAACTGTACTGGGTCAGGAACGGACTCCTCGTCAAAGCCTATCCCATCGCGCACGGCCGCGTGAACGCCAGGACGCCCAGCGCGACATGGCGCATCGACGCCAAGTACAACACGGACCCGGCCAGCGTGTACGGCCCTCGCAAGATGCGCATGTTCCGCCAGTCGGGCAGCAGCTTCGTCTTCACCGCATACGCCATCCACGGCACCAACCAGCCCTGGGTCATCGGGACGCAGGCCTCTGCCGGATGCATCCGGATGTACAATAGCGACGTCCTGGAGCTGTTCCCGCAGGTGCCGCTCGGAACGATGGTGCAGACGCGCGAGTAGCCGGCGTTGAGAGCGGGGAGACGCATCTTCCGCCTCAGCGCATCACATTGTCTACAAACCCCTTGCGTGCCCTATAAGGTTTATGCAAAGATATAGTGTTCTACGCGTACCCTAACCGTGTACTTGAGGTTTATCTAGGTCCTTCCAGAGGGGTCACCAGGAGGGGAATCATGCTCGAGACTGGCGCGAACTACCTTGCGGTCATCAAAGTGGTCGGCGTGGGCGGGGGCGGCACCAATGCCGTCAACCGCATGGTCGAGGCAGGAGTCAAGGGCGTTGAGTTCATCGCTGTGAACACCGACGCACAGGCTCTGCTGATGTCTGACGCTGACTACAAGGTCCACGTCGGAGTCAATCTGACAAAGGGCCTCGGCGCCGGGGCAGACCCGGATGTCGGATTCCAGGCCGCCGAAGAGAACCGTGGCGAGATCAAAGAGGCGCTTCAGGGCGCCGACATGGTGTTCGTCACTGCCGGCGAAGGCGGGGGCACGGGCACCGGTGCTGCGCCCGTCATCGCTCAGATCGCCAAAGAGGAGATCGGAGCGCTCACGGTCGGCGTCGTCACTCGGCCATTCGCCTTTGAGGGGCGCAAGCGCGCTCTGCAGGCCGAGGACGGGATCAAGCGCCTTCGCGAGGTCGTCGACACGTTGATCGTGATTCCGAACGATCGTCTCCTTCAGGTCGCGGAGAAGAAGACCTCGATTCTCGATGCGTTCCGGATAGCGGACGACATTCTGCGTCAGGGAACCCAGGGCATCACGGATCTCATCACGGTACCTGGCCTGATCAACCTCGACTTCGCGGACGTCCGCACCATCATGCAGGAAGCGGGTTCGGCCCTTATGGGAATCGGCCTGGCTGCCGGCGACAACAGGGCCCACGATGCCGCGAAAGCAGCCATCTCCAGCCCGCTGCTTGAGAGCAGCATCGAGGGGGCGCAGGGCGTCCTCTTGTCGATAGCCGGCGGCAGTGACCTCGGGCTCTTCGAGGTCAACGAAGCGGCCGAAGTCGTGGCCACGGCCGCGCACCCTGATGCCAACATCATCTTCGGTGCGGTCATCGACGACTCGATGATGGATCAGATTCGTGTCACCGTCATCGCCACCGGCTTCGAGGGCAGACGGCGCCAGGAGACCATGCAGTTCGGCGGCGAAGAGGACACAGGATCGTCTCTCCCGACGTTCGAGCCGATCGGCGAGGAAGATCTGGACATCCCGGCGTTTCTCAAGAAGCGCACGTTCTAGTCGATCCTGACGCCGGCCACGTGTCGGCGCTTTTCGGCCCCTGGGGCGACGAGGGAGACCCTCGTCGCCCCAGGGGCCTTTGTTATTCGGGGACCGCTGGCTATCAGGAATCCTGTCCGTCCGAGCCGTCGGGCTCGATCGGGGGGGCCGGTGCGGCGGGGGGTGCGGGGGGTGCGGGGGGATAATCTGCGGGAGGTGCGGGCGGATAGCCTGCGGGAGGTGCGGGGGGTGCGGGCGGATAGCCTGCGGGGGGTGCGGGCGGATAATCTCCGGGGGGTGCGGGGGGTGCGGGCGGCGTGTAGCCTGCGGCGCCGGATGCCGCAACGGGGCTCTGCGTGCCGACTCCGTATGCGACTGCGGCCCACTGGCCGAATACGTGAGAGGTGATCATGTACCCGACGAACATGACCCACGGAGCGAGCAGCCCGCCGACTCCGGTCGAGCTGAGCACGCTGATCACGGTGCCCGCGACGAAGTTGACCGCGATGCTCACGGCCCATGCCATGAAGTACCCATTGCCACCGCGGATCTTCTTCATGATGTCGCCGAATGCGAACATCGCCCCGAAGTTCCCCGTCATCGCGAAGTTCACCATTCCGGCCAGTGAGAAGATCGAGACCAGGATCAACCACAACACGGCGATGCCGCCGAAGAGGCAGGCGCCTCCGAGGCCGGCCGCCGCGGCCGCATCGGATGAGGGGCCACCGATGAGCGTGAGCAGAACGGGTACGAGCGCGACCCCGCCCAGGATCATCGCCGGCAACGCGTACACGAGCATCCCCACGAAGAGCAGGAACCCTCGGACCCACTGACCGCCGAGGTCGTTCCAGTCGGGTAGCGTGTCGTCGCCGTTCGCCACCTTTCGCACGTAGTCCATCTGCGCACCGCCGACCGCCGGGGCGGTGACGAAGAGCAGCCCCAAGAGCCCGCCGATACCGACCTTCATCGGCCACTGAGCGTCCTTGAACGGAGCACCGATCGATCTGCCTACGTCCATGCGTTCCTCCCTCTACGCGTGCTCTGCCCCTCCGAGCCACGAGGGCCTCACTGACATTCATACCTCAAACACGGAATCCGTGCGTGTGAGACAATCCCCGTCGGTACCGGTCATCAGCCGAGGAGCCGCGTGAGCGAGAAGTTTCGTCCAGGGCTGACCCGCCAGGTCGAGTCCGGTGGCATCGCACTATGCACGGATGTCCACCTGGCTGCACTCTTCGGGATACGGGTCGCCTTCAGCGAGCGTTCCGGTGGTGTCAGTGGGCCGCCGTTCGATTCGCTCAACCTGGCGGCCCATGTCGGCGACGACCCGCGCGCAGTGGACGAGAATCGTCGCCGGCTCCTGGCCGCTCTCGGTCTGGAGGAGTGTGCTTCACGTCTGACGACCTCGGTCCAGGTGCACCGCGATCACATCGCGGAAGTCGCCGGGGATTCGGCTGGTCGAGGGGCCTCGGCTCTCGACGCCTACGGCCCGATCGCGGACAGTGACGCGCTGTGGACGCGCGCGCCGAACACCCCGCTTCTTATGTGCTTCGCAGACTGCGTACCGGTAGTCCTCGTTGCCCTCGCGCCGGATCCGGCTGTCGCCGTGGTCCATGCCGGATGGCGGGGCGCACTCGTCTCTCTGCCCGGATCGGCGGCTACTGTGCTTGCTCGCACTGTGGGATGCGGTACCGATGCGATCCTGGCCTACGTCGGACCGCACATCGGAGCATGCTGCTACGAGGTCGGCACAGAAATCACTTCTCATTTCACTGCGAGGTTTGGTACTATCGCCGCGGCCGACGGACGGCTTGATCTGAACGCGGTGGTCTGCGCTGATCTCGTAGGCGCGGGGGTCGCGTCGGATCGCATAGCGCGGGTCGGGGATTGCACGCTCGACTGTTCGGACAGGTACTACTCGTATCGATCGAGCCGCGTCACAGGCAGGCACGGCGCACTCGCAGCCATAGTGAAGGTCGACTAGATGAGATTCCGACACACCGGGCGGCACGGCTTCGGATGCTCGAGCGCGCACGTGGTGCGCTGCGCTCTGGTTCTGACTCTCGTGCTCGCGCTGCCGGGCCTCTCGGCGTGTGCCGACGGGTCGAGCGACGGAGCCCCCACCACACAGGTGATCGCCACGGGCTCGACCACCATTCTCCCCATCGCGGAGGTCTCAGGCGAGATGTTCACAGCGGATACGGGTGCCAAGGTCCTCGTGTCCGGTCTTGGATCGTCCGCGGGGATCGAATCGGTTTCGGCGGGGTCCTCCGACATCGGCACGTCGTCGCGTGACCTCAAGAGCGAGGAGGAGGCTCTCGGGTTGGTGGATATCCCGATCGCGCTCGACGCGATCGCCGTCATCACCCATCCGGGCAACCCGGTACGTTCGCTCACGAGCGAACAGGTTCGGGCGATATTCGCGGGCGCAATCACGAACTGGAGTGAGGTGGGCGGTGAGGATCGGCGCATCGGCCTGGTCAACCGCGACGAGGCCTCAGGCACCCGCGAGGCGTTCTACAAGATCCTGATGAAGGAAGAGCCCTTCTTCCGCGGTGCCGCTGTGCTCCCCGGCACGGGCCAGGTCCGCTCGGTCGTGGCACAGGCGCCGGGTGCTATCGGCTACATATCACTTGGATTCATCACCGACGAAGTCCGCGCCATCGCAGTGGATGGTGTCGAGCCCACGCCCGAGAGCGTGGCTGCGGGGACGTATCCGATTCAGCGCACGCTCCACTTCTTCACGAAGGGCAAGGCTGAAGGCCTGATCGCCGAGTACATCGAGTTCGTTCTGTCCGACAGGATTCAGCAGGGTGTCGTGCGCGACGCCGGCTTCCTGCCGATCAGTGAGAAGGCCGAGTAGATGTCCAACGACAGTCAAGACAGGCTCGAGCGCCCCGCTTCAGAGAGCGGCGCCGGCTCGCTCCGGTTGATGTCACGCACGACGTATTTCAAGGAACTCGTCCTGGAGAACCTGTTCCTGCTGTGTGCGTTCGTCGCCGTGGCGGGCGTCGTGCTGATCTTCGCGTTCGTCGGGGTTCGCGGATGGCCGGTCTTCGTCGAGATCGGACTGTGGAACTTTCTATCGGGCAGCGAGTGGAGCGCGACTTCCGGTGAGTTCGGCATCCTGGCCCCGATTTACGGTTCCGTGGTGGTCATGGCGGGCGCTCTGATACTCGGCACACCCCTTGCGGTCGGGACCGCCATCTTTCTTTCGGAGATCGCGAGCCCGCGGGTCCGCGGGATCGTCCGTCCGGCCGTCGAGCTGCTCGCGGGCATTCCCTCGGTGATCTTCGGGTTCTTCGGACTTCTCATCCTCCGGCCTATCGTCGCTCGCATGACCGACGGTCTTGGTTTCGGCGCGATCACGGGCTGGATCATCCTGGCCATCATGATCGTTCCAACTGTGGCCACACTCTCCGAGGACGCTCTGCGTTCCATCCACCCGGGCATCCGTGAGGCGAGCTATGCGATGGGTGCCACCACGTGGCAGACGATCCGCCGCGTGCTTGTACCTGCTGCCAAGATCGGCATCATCGACGCGATCATCCTGGGGATGGGTCGCGCGATCGGCGAGACGATGGCGGTCCTGATGGTCCTCGGGAACGCACCGTGGATCCCGGGGAGCTTCAGCGAGCCCATCGCCACTCTCACGACGCAGATCGTGATGGACATGCCGTATGCTTCCGGCATGCATCGCACAGCGCTATTCGGGATGGCTATCATCCTGTTCGCGGTCTCGATGCTGCTCGTGGCGGCCGTACGGATGCTGTCGCGTCTGCAGACCGCGATAACAGGGGAGCGATGATGGACAAGCGCGTCGCCAACGCAATCGCTCTGACCGCACTGTGGGTGTCGGCGCTGACGACAGTCGCGATTCTGGCGGCTGTCATCCTGTACGTGTTCGTCAACGGCATCAGCCAGTTGTCGCTCGAGTTCATCTTCACCTGGCCGCACGGGGTCAACTCCGAGGGTGGCGTGTGGCCGACAATCGTGTCCACGCTGTATGTCACGGCCCTCGCGATGCTCATCGTCACGCCGGTGGCCGTGTTGGCCGCGGTCTACCTGGCCGAATACGCGGTGCAAGGGCGACTTGTCGGCATGATTCGCTTCGCTGCGGATTCGCTGGCCAGTGTGCCTTCGATCGTCATGGGCCTGTTCGGCCTGGCTCTCTTCGTCGAGGCGATGGGCATCGGGTTCTCGATGCTGTCCGCAGCGATGGCCCTCTCCTTCCTCATGCTGCCGATCGTCATGCGAACGACGGAGGAGGCGATCCGCGCCGTCCCCAAGTACATCCGGTGGGGCGCCTATGGTCTGGGAGCCACCAAGTGGCAGACGGTGTCGCGGAGCGTGCTGCCGGCCGCCATGCCCCGGATCATCACGGGTATCATCCTCGCGACCGGTCGCGCGGTCGGCGAGACGGCCGTCGTGATCTACACGATGGGGCAGGCGATCAACCTACCGCTCACACCGCTTGACTCCGGCCGCCCCATGACCGTCCATCTGTACCTGCTCGCGATGGAGGGCATCAATCTGCCCGCAGCGTACGGTTCAGCGCTGCTGCTGATGATAATGATTCTCGCCTTCAACCTCGGCGCGAGGTACTTCCTGCGTCGCTCTTCCAGGAGGACATAGCCCAATGGCCGATCAGCTGCGAACCAGAAGCACATCCGTCCCGGCCTCCGCAGTGCGCGACAAGATCTCAGTGAAGGGTCTTGAGTTCCACTATGGGGACTTCCATGCCCTGACCGGCGTGACGGTGGGAATCCGCGAGAAGGCGGTCACGGCGTTCATCGGTCCATCAGGGTGCGGCAAGTCCACGTTCCTGCGCTGCTTCAACCGGATGAACGATCTGATCCCGGGGACGCGCATGGGCGGCAAGATCACGCTCGATGGCGAGGACATCTATGCCCCCGGAGTCGATCCTGTCGATCTGCGCAGGCGTATCGGCATGATCTTCCAGCAGCCCAACCCGTTTCCGATGTCGATCTACGACAACGTCGCGTTCGGACCACGTCTCCACGGGATGAAGCGCAGGTCCGAGCTGGACGAGGTCGTCCAGCGGTCGCTCGAGCGAGCGAACCTCTGGAAAGAGACGAAGGACATCCTCGACCGCAATGGGCTCGCGCTTTCCGGAGGACAGCAGCAGCGTCTGTGCATCGCGCGCGTGCTCGCTGTCGAGCCTGACATCCTGCTCATGGACGAGCCGTGCTCCGCGATCGACCCGACCTCGGTCCAGAAGATCGAGGACCTGATGGCCGAGCTCAAGGACAGGATCACTATCATCATCGTCACGCACAACATGCAGCAAGCGGCCCGGGTGAGCGACTTCACGGCGTTCTTCCTGCAGGAGCGCACGGGGGAGCCGGCGGTGCTCGTCGAGTTCGACCGGACCGCCAATGTGTTCACCTCGCCCAAGGACCGTCGCACGGAGGACTACATCACCGGGCGGTTCGGCTAGGCCCGGCTGGTCCGTCCCGCCCAGCGGGCCGGGTACTGAGCCGACATGCGGAAGCGGCGGCACCGGGCCGACGCGGGCGCGTATAATGCGGACACGGACGTACGGCCTGTGACAGAGGAGTACCAGGGTATGCGAGAGGGATTCAGGAAGGAACTCAAGGATCTGAGAGCAGAGGTCCTCGAAATCGGGCACGACGTGGAGGATGCCACGCGCAAGGCGGTGACGTCCTTGGTCGAGGGCGACATCGATCTCGCCCAGCAGGTCATCGCTAATGACGACAGCTTCGATCGACGGTGTCTGGGCATCGAAGAGCATGCGATCGAGGTCATCGCGACCCAGTTCCCGGTCGCACGCGACCTGCGATTGCTGTACTCGCTCACGTACATGGCCCTTCACCTGGAGCGCATGGCCGATCTGGCGGTCAATATCGCCAAGGCGACCAAGCGCACCGCTTCGCGTCGCGGCCCCCAGACGCTCTATGACCTGATTCAGGCCCAGGGCAACCTCGTGTACCGGGTTCTGGATGCGACCATGGAGGCTTTCGAGAAGTCCGATCTCGAGCTCGCGCGCAAGCTCGAGGACCTGGACGAGCCCATCGACCACCTGTACAAGCAGTTCTTTCGCGAACTCGGCCGCCTGCAGGACGAGGAGGACATCGAGTGGGCGTCTTCCATGGTGCTCGCAGCGCGGTATCTTGAGCGAATAGCCGACAACGCTGTGGATATCGGCGAGCGTATCGCGTACCTGGTGACAGGGGAGTTCGACGGTTCCACAGCCACGGACGAAGGCTAAACACACATCTTGAGCGCCATTGCCGAGCGATATGCGTCAGTGTGCAAGCATGTGGCCGACGCCGCTGACTGCGCTGACCGCCGGGCCGATGACGTCACTGTCGTGGCGGTCACCAAGACGGTGGGAATCCCTGAGGTTCGCAAGGCGATAGCTGCGGGCGCGCGCGACTTCGGCGAGAACCGGGTTCAGGAGTTCCTCGGCAAGTGGGGCCTGTTTCCGGAGGTTCGGTGGCATTTCATCGGTACGCTTCAGACCAACAAGGTCAAGGACGTCGTCGGCAAGGCATTCCTGATCCACTCGGTGGATTCGATGCGATTGCTGCAAGCCATCGACCGGAAGGCGGCGGAGGCGGGTGTGGTCCAGGCGGTCTTGCTGCAGGTCAACATCTCTCAGGAGGCGAGCAAGCACGGTTTCGATCCACTGGAGATGCCCGACGTCGTCCAGGTTGCTGCAGCGCTTGAAAACGTCGAGGTCAGAGGGTTGATGACGATGGCTCCGTTCTCGCGACCGGAGCAGGTGCGCTGGGTGTTCAGCCGGCTAAGGGAGTTGCGTGATTCCCTCTGCGTTATGCCTCACAATGACGTAGACTTGAAGGAGCTCTCGATGGGCATGACAAACGACTATCGCGTCGCCATCGAGGAAGGATCGACCCTCGTGCGGGTCGGCAGAGCTATCTTCGGCGCGTAGGAGGCCGGGAGGCGGAGGGCACACAGTGGGTCTATGGGACAACATCAAATCGCGTCTCGGGCTCGGCGATGAGTGGGACGGCGAGTATGACGAGTACGACGATGCCGCGTACGGGGATGAGGAAGAGGACAGCGGGGACACGTACACCAGGCCCTCGCCCGCGCAGCCGTACGGCGACCGCTCGACCAGCGTCAAGCGCCGTGACCGGGAACCGGATCTCGACCGTGCCCGCGAGTCGCATCGCGAGCACTTGAGAAGCGTTCCCTCGGGCGCTGGTGTCTCGACGATGACGCCTCAGGTCAAGATGCATATCGTGGAGCCGAACAGCTTCACCGAGGCGCAGGGAATCGCGGACAGGTTCAAGCAGGGCACACCGGTCATCATGAATCTGGTGATGACGCCACCCGAGTTGGCGAAGCGGCTGATAGATTTCGCGAGCGGCCTGACGTACGGTCTCGACGGGGGACTGCAGAAGGTGTCCGACAAGGTGTTCATGCTCACCCCGGCGAATGTGGACGTCTCGGCCGGCGAAGTGAGGCGTTTGCGCGACCGCGGACTGTTCAACGACTGATGATTGGATCGGGCTCGTGACCCAGGGGCACGTCAGAATCGCCGGCAGGATGGCTGTCATCGGCGGCGGCCGCATGGGCGAAGCCATACTCGCCGGACTACTCGCGTCCGGGGCCATGGGCCCTGACGACATCGTCGTCGCCGAACCACTGCCTTCTCGCAGAAGTGAGCTGCTCGCCGCTCATGGTGTGGCGTGCGAGGCGGAGGCCGCCGAGGCCGTTCGGATCGCCGATATCGTCCTGCTGGCTGTGAAGCCGCAGATCATGGACGATCTCGTCAGTTCGATCAGCAGCCTTGCCGAAGGACGCCTCTTCGTATCCATCGCCGCAGGTGTGTCATGCGCGCGCATCGAGTCGCTCTTGCCTGCGGGCACCGCCGTCGTTCGAGTCATGCCGAACACCCCCGCGATCGTGGGAGAGGGCATGAGCATCGTGAGCGGCGGGACTGAGGCGACTGCGGAGCAGGTCGACCTGGTTCGAGAGCTCTTCTCGTTCGTGGGCAGGTCGGTCGTGATTGAGGAGCGCTATCAGGACGCCGGGATGGCTATCTCGGGCGCAGGCCCTGCGTACATGGCGCTGTTCATAGACGCGCTCGCCCGTGCGGGCGTGCGAGAGGGGCTCTCGCGCGATGTCGCGCAGATGCTGGCGATCCAGACCATGTTCGGCACCGCCAAGATGCTCGAAGTGACGGGCGTCCATCCGGAGGAACTCGTCGATGGTGTCACCAGCCCCGGTGGCGCAACGATCGCCGCCATCGAGCAGTTCGAAGTCGGAGGCCTGCGCGGAACCGTGTTCAAGGCGGTAGCGGCCTCGGTCAGGCGCGCCAAGGAGCTCGGCTCGTGATCGCATCCGTGGTCGACAGGGCGATATCCCTCTACTCCTTGTTGATATTCGTCTACATCATCCTGTCGTGGCTTCCTGCATCGGGCACGGTCTGGGAGATACGCCGCATGCTCGGCACGTTGGTCGAGCCGTACCTGGGATTGTTCCGGCGCATAGTGCCGCCGATGGGGATGATCGACATCACCCCGATAGTCGCCATCTTTGTGCTTCAATATGTGATTCGGACAGTGCTCATGGTCGTGATTGCCGGATTGGGCGTGTAGGAAGGGTCGTTTGAGATGAAGCTCACCGCGCTCGACATCCACCACAAGGAGTTCCGCCACTCCATTCGTGGCTACAGTGAAGAAGAGGTGGATGCGTTCCTTGATGAGGTGGCCGATGAGTTCGAGAGGCTGTTCAAGGAGAACATCGACCTCTCCGAGAAGCTCGATGCCGCACGCGAGAGGGTTCGCCAGTTCGAAGAGCAGAAAGAGACGCTCCACAACACGCTCGTCGCCGCGCAGCGCTCCGCCGAGGATATCGTTGCCAAGTCCCGCATCGAGTCGACGTCCGTGCTGCGAGATGCGGAGGTCAAGGCCAAGGAGATCATCCATAACGCCTTGACCCAGAAGCAGCGCGTCCAGGCGGAACTCGTTCGCATCAAGCAGGCCGAGGAGGAGTTCCGCGCGCGCTTCAAGGCCATGCTCGAGAGCCATATGCGCGGCGTGAGCGAGATCGCGTTGCCCGACGACGTGAGCGTCTTGATGGGCGAAACAGGCGAAGGCATGGTCGCGGAAGTCGAAGTCGCCGCCGAGGAAGCCCGTGAAGCGGTCGTGTCGCAGGCGACCCAGGTCATGCCGGCGCAGGCTCCGGTCGCTCCCCCGGTCGCCCCGTCACCCGTCGTCCCGGAGGCCACGGCGGCCCCCGAGTATGTGGCCGAGCCACCCGCGAGCGGCTTCGTCCAGAGCGTCACTCTTGGCGAGATGGACTCACCCCATCTCGACCCCGAGCCGGAGATCCTCGATCCCAAGGAGTTCAAGTTCGAGTCGTTCGACGTGTTCGGCGAACGCGACGACGACATCGATATCGAGGAGATCGACTGACGACCGGCCGTGCGATAGCCCTGCGACCGCCGGGGGTACAATCGTGAGTACCGATCGAACCGGCTTGACCCTCAGGAAGGGGGGAGAGCCGTGTTGGAGCACTACGGCGTACCGCGCCGCTATGAGGACGACCAGATCATCTTCGGCCAGGGTTCCAAAGGCGACGAGATGTTCGTCGTTCGTTCGGGCAAGGTTCGCATCCACGCCTCGCACAACGGGCATGACGTCACGCTCGCTATTCTCGGGCCTCACGAGTTCTTCGGCGAGATGTCGCTGCTGACCGGGGAAGCTCGAAGCGCCAGCGCGCACGCTCAGGGAGCGGTGGAGCTCACCGCGGTCGATGCCGAGACATTCAACCGGTTGGTCGGCGACCCGCTTGTCCACGACATGCTGGCGCGCATGAGCCAGCGGATCCGCGACGTCGACCGTGAGCTTGAGAAACTGAGCGGCCAGGACTCGATCAGGCGCGAACACCTCAGTCATCTGATGGAGCAGAGGAACTGGTTCGCGTAGGGTCGAGCGCGCCCTGCGTTGACCCGTACTCGTCGGGCGCGCTACCATCGCACCTGTGCGACCTACCGGTCGCGTGTGCGAAGCATGAACAGGCGTTGAAGGGGACGAGTACGGTCGTGCTCACCTGAGTAGCGAGCGGGAATCGGTGCGAGCCCGCCTTGTGACCGACCGGAATATCACCCCGAAGCCTCGGACTGAACCGGGCGCAGCACGAAGCGTCCGCGTGTAGGCTCCGACGGGTCGCTCCCGTTATAGGGCAACCGAGTGGCGCGCGGCCTGTATGGCGGCGCAAGCTGGGTGGTATCGCGGAGTGAGTGTCAGCGCGCTTCGTCCCGGCTATGTGGACGAGCGCGCTTTTTGGTGTCCGGATGGGCGCCGGGAAAGGGAGACGGATGGCCGAGAAGGCGGACTACAAGACCACGATGAATCTGCCGAGGACCGAGTTCCCGATGAGGGCTTCGCTGTCTCAGCGGGAGCCGCAGTGGCTCGAGAAGTGGGCCAGCATCGACGTGTACGCGAAGTCCCTTGAGCTGCGAGCCGGTGCCGAACCGTTCATCCTGCACGACGGCCCGCCGTATGCCAACGGCCATATCCATATGGGCACGGCGTACAACAAGGTGCTCAAGGACCTCGTCGTCAAGTACAAGAGCATGCGCGGCTTCTACTCTCCGTACGTCCCGGGCTGGGACTGCCACGGACAACCGATCGAGCATCAGGTCGAGAAGAACCTCGGCCCCGAGAAGATGAAGACGATACCTCAGGCCACCCTGCGCCGTCTGTGCCGGGAGTATGCGCTCCGCTTCGTCGACGTGCAGCGTGAGGAGTTCAAGCGGCTGGGTGTCGGTGGAGACTGGGAGAACCCCTACCTGACACTCAACCCGGAGTACGAGGCCGGCAATGTGCAGGTCTTCAAGAAGATGTACGAGGATGGGGCGATCCACAAAGGAGCCAAGCCGATCCACTGGTGCATGCGCTGCCACACAGCGCTTGCCGAAGCGGAGATCGAGTACTCCGATGAGGTCTCCAACTCCATCTACGTCGCGTTCTCGATGCTCACGCCCACTCCCTGGGATGCTGAAGGTGCTGTCTCGGTTCTCATCTGGACCACGACCCCGTGGACACTTCCGGCCAACGTCGCGGTGACGCTCGCGCATGATGCGGACTATGTGGGCGTGAGGATCGCCGACGGCAGAGTGGTCGTGCTTGCCGAGGAGCTCGTCGCTGCTGTGGCCCACGTTGCGGGCTGGGAAGAGGGAACGTACGAGATCGTCGGCCCGCGCGTGAAGGGGTCGGCCCTCGCCGGCTCCACGTACGCTCAGCCCGTACACGAGGGCGTGGAGGGGGTCATCATCACCGGTTCGCACGTCGACCTCTCTACTGGCACGGGCGCGGTCCACACCGCACCGGGTCACGGTGAAGATGACTACCTGGTGGGCAGGCAGTTCGGACTCCCCATGCCGATGCCGGTGACTGACGACGGGACGTTCGATGCCGGTGGGGGTCCGTTCGCCGGTATGAACGTCAAGGCCGCTAACCCCCTGATCATCGAGTGGCTCGGCGAGCGCGGAGCCCTTGTCGCCGCCGACAAGATCACCCACAGTTACCCCCACTGCTGGCGCTGCAAGCAGCCCGTTATCTTCCGGGCGACCGAGCAGTGGTTCGTCAGTATGGATCGGACCGGACTTCGCGAACACGCTATGAATGCGATCGGCGAGGTCCAGTGGATTCCGGGCTGGAGCGTCAACCGGATATCCGCCATGGTCGGTGACCGACCTGATTGGTGCATCAGTCGCCAACGTGCATGGGGCGTGCCGATCCCGGTCTTCACCTGCTCCAAGTGCGGCGAGACCGTGGCCACGGAGGCGACCTTCGACGCGGTCGCTGAGCTGTTCAGGACCGAGGGGGCCGATGCGTGGTTCACGAAGGCCCCTTCAGAGTACCTGCCTGCAGAGACGACCTGCGACCGCTGCGGTGCGGGAGTAGCCGACCTCAAGCCCGAGGACGACATCGTGGACGTGTGGTGGGAATCCGGTGTCTCACACACCAGCGTCCTGGAGACCCGGCCCGAGCTTCACAGGCCGGCGGAGATCTACCTGGAGGGCTCCGACCAGCATCGTGGCTGGTTCCAGTCTGCGCTTCTCACGAGCGTGGGCGCGTACGACGCGGCGCCGTTCGAGCGCGTGCTCACGCACGGCTTCATCGTCGACGGTGACGGTCGCAAGATGTCCAAGTCGCTCGGCAACGTCATCTCGCCGCTTGATGTCATCGCGAAGTCGGGTGCCGACATCATCCGCCTGTGGGTCGCGAGCGCCGACTACGGCCAGGACGTCAGCGTTTCGGATGAGATCCTGGATCGAACCAGCGAGGCGTACCGTCGCATCCGGAACACGTTCCGGTTCCTTCTTTCCAACCTCTACGACTACGATCCGGCCTCCGATGTCGAGTTCGGCGAGATGCCTGAGCTCGATCGGTACGCTCTCGTTCATCTCGCCGACGTACTCGAGCGCGTGACGAAGCACTACGACGAGTGGCGATTCCATATGGTCTACAGGACGCTCTTCGACTATGTCGGCGAGCTGTCCGCTGTCTACCTTGACGTTCTCAAGGACCGTCTGTACGCGGATGCGCCGGCGAGCGCCTCTCGCCGTAGTGCTCAGACCGTGCTCGCACGGATTCTCGGCACGCTCGTCAGAGTTCTTGCTCCCATCCTTGCCTTCACCTGCGAGGAGGTCTGGGAATTCATGCCCGAGAACCTTCGTGACGCCGAAAGCGTGCAGCTCACAGGGTGGCCGATCATCGAATTCCCCGCCGAGGAAGCGCTGGCCATCCGCGAAGCGTACACCGTCGTCCTTGAGGTGCGGGATATCGCGACTCGCGCGATAGAGGCGGCACGCAACGACAAGGTGGTGGGCAAGAGCCAGGAAGCGGCACTGCTGATCGCGGCTCCCCGGGGGGTCATGGACGTGCTGCGCGAGCGCGGTGAGGGCGCCATCGCCGAGATGCTCATCGTCTCTGAGGTCATACTCACGGATGGAGAGACGATCTCTGTCGAGGTCCGGCCCGCTGCGGGCGAGAAGTGTCCCCGCTGCTGGAACTACCGCGAGCTCGTCCGGACGGGGGATACTCCCGGAGTCTGCGTCCGATGCGCCGCGGTGCTGGCCATGGCCTGAGCGATGGGCGAGCGTCATGCGCGCGAGCATGGGTGTGCCGTACGTCGGTTCCGTTCAACCGCCGAGTGGTACAATCATCCCTAGGAACACCTCGGCGCCCGGTATCTGCCGGGCGCTTTGAGCTACCACAGGGACGGTCTCCATGAACAAGGCCACTGCCAACAGATTTCGGGCGCTTCTGGAGAAGGAGCGGGTGCGTCTCGCGGAAGAGGTCGCGCAGATCGAGCGCGAAGGGCACGAGGCACTCTCCGAGGCGAGTGGAGAGAATAACTACCGCGATCACATGGCTGATCAAGGCACAGCCACGTTCGCCCGGGAGCTTGACATGACCCTGGAGGGCAACGTCCGCGAAGCGCTGGTGTCTGTACTGAGTGCCCTGGAGAAGACCGAGCAAGGGACGTATGGAGTATGCGAACGGTGCGGTTCGGCGATCAACGAAGAGCGCCTCATGGCGATACCGACGGCGAGTCTGTGCATAACCTGCAAGAGCCTCGAGGAATCGCGCTAGAGACGAGCCGGCCTGGACTCCTGGCGGCCTGGGTCTTCGCATTCACTCTCCTCGCCGATCAGAGCAGCAAGGTCTTCATTCGCTCCTGGCTCTCCGTGGCTGAGTCCGTGCCCGTGTGGCCCGGCCTCTTCCACCTCACTCACACGGAGAACGAGGGCGCGGCCTTCGGGCTCATGCCCGGGTTCATATGGCTGTTCGTCGCGACATCGCTGGGGGTGCTCCTGGGAATCGGGGTGTTCTGGTGGCGCGTGCGTCCAGCCGCTCGTTGGCTGGTGGTCGCTCTCGGCCTCGTCGCCGGCGGTTCGGTGGGGAACCTCATCGACAGGGTCAGGTTCGGTCGCGTCACGGATTTCTTCGACGTCATTGCGGTCAATTTCCCGGTGTTCAACCTGGCTGATAGCGCGATCGTCGTAGGAGTCGGCCTGCTGGTCGTCTGGGTGTTGTTCGGCCCTCAGCCTGTTGAGGATGCTCCACCTGATTCACCCGACGAGGCGGCGGAGGGCGGCGTCTCAGAGGTTGTTCGATGAGCGCCGTCGAGCGCCACGAACACACAGTGCGCGCCGATGAAGCGGGCGTGAGGATCGACACGCTCCTGGGCGGACTCGACTTTATGGTGTCGAGGTCCGCCGCAGCCCGTCTGATTGACACCGGCTTCGTGAAAGTCAACGGCATGGCGGTCACCAAGCGTCACGCGGTACGCGCAGGCGAGCGCATCGAGGTCGAGGTGCCGCCGTATGACCGAGGTGACCTCGAACCCGAGGACATCCCCCTCGACATCCGGTACGAAGACGACGACCTGATCGTTCTGTCCAAGCAGGCGGGACTGGTCGTTCATCCTGCGCATGGGAACTGGACAGGAACGCTCGTTCACGCGCTGCTGGCGCACTCCAGGGAGCTGGGAACTCTGGCGGGGGAGGACCGCCCCGGCATCGTTCATCGACTCGACAAGGACACGACCGGCCTGATGATGGTCGCCAAGAACGACCGTTCGCAGGCGGCGTTGTCGGAAGCCATCAAGATCCGGTCGATCGACCGGCGTTACCTGACGCTCGTACACGGATACATCGCACCGGACTCCGGAATCATCGATGCCCCGCTCTCCCGTGACTCTCGCGACAGGATGCGCATGGCGGTGTCAGAGACCGGGGCGGCGAAGCAGGCAGTCACGACATTCAGGGTGCTCGAACGCTTCATGGCAGGCGCCCATGATGACGGCTACACCCTCTTGGAGTGCAAGCTCTACACCGGGCGCACCCACCAGATACGCGTGCACATGGCGTATATCGACCACGCCTGCGTGGGGGATCAGATCTACGGCGCCCGCAGGCCGCGCCTCGACCACGGTCTTGAGCGGCAGTTCCTTCACTCGTACCGGCTCGTGCTCCAGCACCCGGTCACTGATGAGGAGCTCAGCTTCACAGATCCCCTGCCGGATGACCTGGCGCGTGTGCTGCGCGACATCGACTCCGATTCCATGGGGCGCACCGAAGCCGGAGATGAGGTTCTTGGGGGTCGGGACTAGCAGTACGAAGAATCGTCCGTCGCGCAGTTGATGCCAGCGAAGCTGCAGGTGCCGCAGTTGATGTAGTATCAGGCGACATGGGGGTTTGGACCAGAGTAGTCAGGGCGAGAAACGGGCATTGAGAACGTAGGCCCCGCCCCGAGGAGGCGAATGATGGGTTCGAGAATCCTGGTAGTCGAAGACGACCCGCAGAATCTGTACCTCGTCAAGTTCTTGCTGGAGCGTGCAGGGCATGAGGTTCTGGTGGCCGTCGACGGTCAGCAGGCAGTCGAAGTGGCGACGGCCGAGAAGCCTGAGCTGATTCTCATGGACATGCTGCTGCCGCGCATGGATGGGTGGACAGCGACGAGGACTCTCAAGAACGAACACAAGCTCGAAGCCACCATCATTGCGCTGACCGCCTATTCGATGAAGGGCGACCGGGAGTCCATTCTGCAGGCCGGCTGCGACGGGTACATCTCGAAGCCCATCGATCCCGAGACCTTCGTCGGTGAGGTCGAATCTCACTTGAACTCGGGTTCGGGAGGCGATAGATGAGGATCCTCGTCGTCGACGATGACGAGGCGGGACGGCTTCTCGCTTCGACCATGGTCCGTTCGGCGGGACACGAGGCGATAGAGGCCGAGAACGGCGTGAGGGCCCTCGAAGTCGCCCGGACGAGCCCCCCGGATGTCATCATCTCGGACATTCTCATGCCCAGGATGGATGGGTATCAGTTGGCCCGGGAATGGAAGGCCGACCCACTGCTCTCATCCATTCCCCTGATCTTCCTGACGGCCTCGTATACCGATCCCGCAGATGAGAGGTTCGCGCTCGAGCTGGGCGCCGATGGCTTCTTGAGCAAGCCCGTCGACATCCACATGCTGCTTGAGACCATCAATCGCGTAGCCGGGGTCGATGCCGTCGCCGAAGTCAGGATGCCTGCTTCGCGAACCGAAGAGGAGACGCTCCGCGACTACAGCGAGCGGGTCGTCCACAAACTCGAACAGAAGCTCCTCGAGCTCGAGCGCACCAACGACATGCTGGAAAGCGCCATGCACACGCTGAGCGACGAGCTTGAAGCGAAGCGTCGCTTGATCGACGACTTGAGCGCTGAGGCAGAAGCCCGCTCGCTCAGAGAGTCTGAGCTGCGGGAAGAGCGTGACTTCAACCGGTCGATCATCGAGACGGCCGACGTATTCATCATCGCGACCGACCTCGAGTGCGCCATCACCCTGTTCAGTGCCGGGGCCGAGGCGATCTCCGGATATTCGGCAGCTGACGTGCTCGGGCGTGACGCGATGCAGCTGTTCGCCCCGCCGAACGACATCGAGCGCCGGCGGAGCATCGAGATGGCTCTGATGTCCACCTCGGAGGCGACGAGAATCACGAACCCCTGGGTCATGAACCGAGGGGAAGAACGCATCCTGGAGTGGACCATGACCGTCACACATGACGAGCACGGTGAGGTCTCAGGGATCGTCCGCTACGGCATCGATGTGACCCAGAGGGTCGTGGCGAACACGGTCGAGCGCGTCATGGGGGTCATCGACTACGCCCTGCTGCTCGATCGCCCGCTACCGGATGTCCTGGAACTCGCGTGCGCGCAGGCGGCAGACGAATTCAGACTCGGCACGGCGTGGGTCGGCCTGTTCGATGAGGCCGGGTCGCTCTCGGTTCGTGCGGGAGTAGGTCCTGCGACCGAGCAGTTCGTGGCCGCCTTCGGACATCTTGCGGGCGCTACCGATCTGATGGCCGAGCTTCGCGAGTCCGCGAAACCTCTTCACCTGACACGGGAGGCGCCCGGGGCGGGTGCGTCGTGGGTCGCCGCGTCGGCTGACGCGGGATTGAATGCCGTTGTTCTGATTCCGATTCGCCGGCACGGCGGCGTTGTCGGTGTGCTCGGGGCGATGGGCTACTCGGCATACTCGTTCGGCGCAGGTCGTCTCCACGCGCTCGAGATGATCGCGGACAGACTCGGCGTGGCCATGCTGTTCGCCGAGGCCAGAGGGCAACTCAAGTTGCAGTCGGCGGCGCTGGAATCCTCGGCGAATGCCATCGTCATCACGAGCAGGGCGGGCATCGTCGCGTGGGTCAATCCGGCGTTCACGCGGCTTACCGGGTTCGAGCCGGACCAGGTCGTCGGATCAGACATCCTCTCCGAGACCAGCGCGTATCGTGAGCCGGCGTACACTGCCGGCTGGGAGAGAGTGATGCTCGGCGAATCATGGCGTGACGAGGTCAAGAACGTCGACAGGTACGGTGCCGAGTACATCGAGGACGTCACGATCTCGCCGGTGGTGGACGAAGCCGGGTTGATCACACACGCAGTGATCGTGAAACAGGATCAGAGTGAGCGGCATCGTCTCGAGCAGCTCAAGTCCGATTTCGTGGCGATGGTCAGCCACGAACTCAGGACGCCGCTCACGACGATCATCGGCTATGGCGACCTTCTTTCGGCGAACGCGGCTCTTCCGACCGATCGCGTCAAGGCGGCTGTGGAGACCATCAAGACCAGCGGCAGACGCATGCAGGGAATCATCGAGGAGCTGCTCGAGGTCACGCAGATGCAGGCCGAGGGGTTTGGCATCGAGCGCAACAGCGTGGACGTCGCGGCGATGGTCGTGGGACTGGCCCAGGCGGCCACGGCGGGTGTTCCTCACTCACTCGTTCTGGATGTGCCGGCCGACACGCCACATGTCTCGCTCGATCAGCGTGCGATCTCGCATGCGATCGGCAATCTCCTGGACAATGCCGTGAAGTACTCTCCGGACGGGGGCGCCATCGGGGTCTCGGTCAGACGTGCAGCAGGTGCCGTCTCCATCGCGGTCTCCGATGAGGGGATCGGGATCTCGGAGGCGGCCATATCCGGACTCTTCGAGGCGTTCCAGCAGGGGGACATGTCGAGCACGCGCACGTACGGGGGCGTGGGATTGGGGCTCTTTGTCGCGAATCGTCTGGTGAAGGCCCACGGCGGGTCGATCGAGGTCGACAGCGAGGAGGGTGTCGGCTCCACATTCACCGTGCATCTTCCGGTGGCTGCAGACTGAACGACTCGCCCGGGGGTCAGTGCGCTCTGATATGTGACTTGATCGAGGTCTCCAGGTCGTAGCTCACGGCACCCGGACCACCGAGTATTCGCAGCTCATCGACGCCGGCGCCAACGTCCAGAAGCCAGCTGTTCAGCCCCTGGTTCGCCGCGTCCGCAAGGACGAGCGGCGATCGGCTCGTGCCCAGGAGGGGTCCTGCGGCGAGGGCATCGGGGAAGGCGAGTCCGGTCGCGACCCCGAGCCGCTCGTACTCGAGCCATCCCTTGTTCACCGTGAACACGGCGAAGCGCCTCGACGTCTCGTAGCGGTCCTTCCCCGCGATCCGGACCGGACCGGGCAGTCGTGCCATCACTCCGTCCGACACGACTCCGGCTCCTCCGACGAGTACAGTTGCAGTGATACCGAGCTCATCGATGGTCGCGGCGGTTGCGGCAGGCATCGCGTTGCGACGGGTCAGGAGTATCGGGAAACCCGCGAATGCCGACAGCGGAGACGCGGCGAGGGCGTCCGGGTAGTTCTCTCCGCTGACCACGATGGCCGTCTGTTCGGGAACCGGACCGGCGACCTCGCGTGTCTTGAGTGCGACCAGGCGAGCGGTGTCGTACCGATCCGACCCCGCGAGTCGGGTGATCGTGAATGCCAGCGGCAACGTGCGCAGGTTCGTTTCGACTGCCGAGGAGACCGCCCCTGCGCCCCCGACGATGTAGATTCTCGTGGGCTTGAGGCGCCAGATCTCGTCACGTACCGTGAGAGCCACCCGGCTCTTGGGTGTGAGGAGCAGGGGTGCGCCGAGGGCTCCGGCCAGGGAACTCGCCGCAAGGCCGTCAGGCCAGTTCTCGCCCGAGGCGATGACGACGGTATCCGCGGTCGTGGGGGCGGTCGCACGGCTGATCGCCGCCGACGTGAGGTAGCGGTCGGCGCCTTCGTAGCGCTGAGACGTGAAGCCGGGAACGCTCCCCTGGACAGTGACCGTCCGTGTTGTCGGGAGCGCTGCGCTCCACAGGTCCGTGGCATATGCGCGCACGTAGGCGGTGTGTTCTCCGGAGCCCGGCAACGCGATTCGCGCGGATGTTGCGGTGGTCTGGTACTCCGGCCCGCCTTCATATCCGTAGCGGTAGAAGACGTTCGTGCCCGCTGCAGGGGTCCAGCTCAGGGACGTCTCGATGCCCTCCGGCTCACCGGAGGAGAGAGATGGGGTGGGCTGTACGGGCACCGCCGATATCATCGCGCTCAGGATGGCATCGGCATCGAAACGCCCGTAGCCCGTGGCGTCGTCAAACCCTGGATCGGGCCCGTATCCGGCACCGACTGCGCCTGAGCGCACCATGTCGAACATCTCGTCCGCTGGCAGCGACGGCACGAGCGACCACAGGTAGGAGATCGCTCCGGTGACCAGCGGAGCTGCGAACGAGGTTCCCGACAGGTGGTTCTCCGAGGTGCCGTTGCTCCGCAGTGTCCAGACACGTTCGCCGGGCGCCACGACGTCGAGCCGGGGCCCGTACGACGAGAACGTCGAGCGTGCACCGGTGAGGGGGTCGATCGAGCCCACTGCGATCGCTCCTTCGCAGGCAGCGGGGTAGTAGACGTCGGTGTAGGTGCTGCCGCCTCCGTTGCCGGATGCGGCGACGACCAGGGCGCCCTTGCCCCTGCAGTACGCGACGACCTGCTCCCACATCTGACGCACCTCGGAATCCGGCGCCGTACTGGTGTCATCGGCAAGCGTGGCGCGGTGGCCGAGAGAGAGGTGGATGACCTTCGCGCCCCGGTCGGCCGCGTCCATCATGGCCGTCATGACGTGGTCGGTCTGTCCGGCCAGTTGGGCGTTGAGCACCTTGTACACGAGCACCCGGCCCGACGCCGTGTGCATCGCTCCGGCGATACCGGCGCCGTTGTCGGTGTTCGCCGCGATGAGGGAAGCGACTCGCGTTCCGTGATTCGCTCCTCCGCTGTCATCTGCCGTGTTCGAGGTACCCGACACGTAGTTCCACACAGGGCTGAGTAGCGATGAATCCTCGACCAGGGCGAGCGTCGCGCCGGAGTCGAGAATGGCAGTCGTGATTCCCCGCCGATAGGGGTTGACCGAGTACGGGCCCCCGGAAAGCGTCGTGCGCCAGACCGGCTCGAGGTCGATCGAGTGCGGATCCGTCTCGTTCGGCCCGAGTGTGGTCTGCTGGTCGACGAAGAAGGGGTCCGGCGCGCGCCAGATGTAGCGCGTGTCGTTCGGCGGGCGGAACTCGAGGCCGACAACGGTTCGGATCGGCGCCACCGCGGTGACGTCGTCGAAGGCGCGCACCGCCTCGAGGATGACAGAAGCGTCATCGTCGGAGCCGAGCTTCAGGACGGCGGCGTTCGCCCTCTTCACGCTCACGTCGACGGCATCGACACCGGCGCGTGCCAGCGCCGAGAACTCCTCGGCGGTGATGGTGTCATCGGCGAACAGGACGAACAGCTCGTCGGGGGCGTGGTTCGCGGCGGCCGTTCGCGTGGCGGTGTCGACGGGAACGACGGCGAGCAGCAGGCCGAGGGTGGTGGCGAGGCTCAGGATCCGCATGATCTGGGTCTGCATCGGTGGCGTACCTCCGGGGTGTGGGCTAGCAGGATTGTACCCCGCCCGCTGCAGGTGTCCGCTCGTGCCCGCCGGCGCCGGCTTCATCGGTTGAATGACAAAGTTAGTGCAAGACACGGGGCTCACTGATCGCTGCCAGACTTAGTGCAAGAAACTGCAGGTGAATGCCCCTTTTGTTGATCTGATTCGAGCGGATTCAGGCGCCCCGGCGTCCTTTCGGCGACGAAGCGGGGGCTTCCGGACACACGCCACCAGGCCTTCGCCCGAGCTCTTGTCAGACTCAGTGTAAAA
>CAMTYE010000010.1:0-93428 GCA_947085935.1 uncultured Actinomycetes bacterium
ACGGTGCCGCCGGATCCACGCTCACGAACCTCGCCGACGCAGGGTCATAGTACCTCGCGGGCATGTGGTAGTACCCGCTCTCGGCATCGTAGCAGTACCCGCGATAGCGCAGCGGGTTGCGGTCCGCACCCTCTCACTCCACCCGCGCCCCGACGCGGTCGAGCCGCAGCGCCATCGGCGCGTGCCTGCCCTCGATCCCTGCGAGCGTTGCCCCTGCGCGAGCCGCGATCTCCCCCGCCCGCGCGAACGCCGCGTCGTCATCGTCGCCAACAACCAGCCCCACCACCGTCGGCCCTGCGCCCGACAGCACGGCGCCCACGGCCCCGGCGTCGCGCAGCGCACCGGTCACCACCGCCAGGTCCGGGATCGCGCTCGCACGGTATGGTTCGTGCAGGCAGTCGGAAAGCCCGGCCGCCAGCAGGTCCTCGCGACCGAGCGCGACACCGGCCGCCACGAGTCCCGCGCGTCCCACGCTGCGGGCCGCATCGGTGTGCGGCACGTTCTTTGGCAGAAGCTCCCGGGCGTCGCCGGTCGACATCGACCACTCCGCGCCGACCACCACGGCCGCGAATCCTCGCGCAGGATCCACAGCCGCAGCGCGCGTCTGCCCGCCCTCGCTCCACGCGATCGCGAAACCGCCGAGCACCGCAGCGGCCACGTTGTCGGGATGCCCCTCGATCTCAGCCGCCAGCCGCAGCACGCCGTCGCGTCCGAGCGCTCCGTCGCACATCGCGTCTGCGAGCATCACGCCCCCCACGATCGCCGCTGCCGAGGAACCCAGTCCGCTACCCGTGGGAATCCCGTTCTCGCACACGATCCGCGTTGCCCGACCGGGCTGCCCGCAGGCCTCGAACCCGGCGGCCATCGCTTCAGCGACGCGGTTGTCGGCGCCGGTGGAGAGCACACCCTCGCCCTCGCCACGGACTTCGACGGACCATTCCTCGGCGGGGGTGGCGTGAAAGACGTTGTAGAGGGCGAGCGCGAGGCCGAAGGCGTCGTAGCCCGGTCCCAGGTTCGCCGTGCTCGCGGGGACGCGTACGGTGACGGCCACCCGCGGCCTCCTAGAGGTCCTCGACGCGGATGATCGCGCCGATGGAACGCGTGATCTCGAGCGCCTCGATCTCGGCGAGTGCGGAGCGCATCGCACCCTCGCTCGCCGTGTGCGTCACGTAGACGATCTCGGCGCCGGTCTCGTCGGCGGCCTTCTGGATGACGCTGGCGATCGAGACCCCGTGAGCGCCGAAGACGCCGGCGACCGCAGCCAGCACGCCGGGCTCGTCGGCCACGCGCAGCCGCACGTAGTACGCGGTCGTGAGGTCGTGGATGTCGCGCACCGGGAGCTGCTCGTTGCAGGTGCAGCCCACGAGGTTGAGGCAGCCCCCCTGGACGTGCCTGGCCGCCTCGATGACGTCGCCCACGACCGCGCTCGCGGCCGGGAGCGAACCCGCGCCTTCGCCGAAGAACATGGTCTCGCCCACTGCATCGCCGATCACGTAGATGGCGTTGTACACGCCGTTCACGCTGGCCAGCGGGTGTGCCGAGGGAATCATCGTGGGGTGCACGCGGATGTCGATGCCTGCCTGTGTGCGCCGCGCGATAGCGAGCAGCTTGATGACGTAGCCCATCTGCGCGGCGTACTCGAGATCGGCCGACTTGAGCGACCGGATGCCCTCGGCCGGCACCTGGTCGAGCACCACGCGGCTGTTGAACGCGATCGAGGCGAGGATGGCGATCTTGGCGGCGGCGTCGTAGCCGTCGACATCGGCGGTCGGGTCGGCCTCGGCGAACCCGCGGGCCTGCGCCTCGGCAAGCGCGCTATCGTAGTCCAGGCCGTCTTCGGCCATGCGGGTGAGCATGTAGTTGGTGGTGCCGTTGACGATACCCATCACGCTCGTGACCTCGTTGGAGACCAGGCAGTGCTTGAGCGGGCTGATGATCGGGATGCCGCCGCCGACGCTCGCCTCGAACAGGATATCGACCCCGTTTGCCGCAGCCGCGTCCATGACCTCCTGGCCGTGCGTGGCCATGAGCGCCTTGTTCGCGGTGACCACGCTCTTGCCCGCGCCAAGTGCCGCGAGCACGAACTCGCGCGCGACGCCGGTGCCGCCGATCAGCTCGACGACCACGTCGATCGAGGGGTCCTCGATGATGTCGTTCGCGTCGGTCGTGAACGTGCCCTCGGGCAGGCCCAGATCGATCGCGCGCTGCTCATCGCGGTCGGCGAACCTCGTGAGGCGGATCTCCACCCCCGCGCGACGGACGAAGTCATCTCCGTGACGCCTGAGGATCTCAACGACTCCGGAGCCGACGGTACCAAGGCCGATGAGGCCGACATTGACGGTGCGCATGCGTGGTTCCTCCTGGGATAGAGCAGCTACGAACTGCAGGTGTAACGCGTATTGTAGCGCTAGAACGTCTCGGTGATTCCCGCCCCGATGCCGATCGTACCGGTGACCCTGGTGCCCGCATCCACCGGCTCGACCACGACGATCGACTCGGCGCCCGCGCCCTTCGCGAAATAGAGCGTGACGCGGCCCCCTCCGGCCGAGGCCTCCTCGCGCGTCTGGCTCCAGTTGGCGCCGGCGTACGCGCGCTTGTAGTACGCCAGCACCGTCTGCTGGTCGAGCGCAACATCCACCTGGTACTCCCACACGCTCTCACCCACAGCACCCGCCGAGGAGATCGTTCCCTCGATGACGGGAACCTGGAACGGGAAGCCCTCGCCGAGTTCGGTCTGTCTGCGCGGGATCGGCATCGTGAGCGCGACGACATCGACCTCGGGCAGCTCGGTTTCGGCGGGCTGCCGGACCTGGGGCGGTGCGGGCGATGTCCCGGAGACGTCCCGGTTCGGGCGCGCCCCGCATCCCGCGAGCGAGAGCACGATAGTGGCGATCACGACGACGCGCGCTATGGTGGCCGCCTCACTCATCGGCATCCAGCCATGCGAGATACTCGGGGTTCAGCTCCTCGGCCATCTCGTTCCTCTCGGTCCCCACCATGTCAGCCGTGCCAGCGATCGAAGAGCTCACCAAGCGCGTCGCGGCGCGAATGCAGGACGCGCAGAACGACGATCTCGTCTTCGCCGGACGTGTAGAACAGCATATACGGCTCGGCGACCGCCATGCGCACCTCGAACGAGATCGACGAGATGTGCTCCTGTGACAGCATGGCACCTGTGTCCGGGAACTCACTGATTCGCTCGACGCACGCACGAATCCGCTCCAGCAGCTCTCGGGCCGCCGCGACGTTGTCCTTGTTGATGTAGGCGAATGCCTCGTCGATGTCCAGCTGCGCGGCCGAAGCGAAACGCGCCACAAGCCGGCGGCCTCTACCGCGTTGCGGCATCGATGCGCTCCGCAACGCGTCCCAGGACATCATCGGCATCTCGCAGGGGCCTGTCCGAGGAGATATCGTGCGCCGCGACGAGCAACTTGCCTTCAAGCCGTGTGCGCGCCTCGGCCCGACGGAACGCCTCGTAGCTCATGACCACGAGATCCGCCTCACCGTTGCGCGTGAGCACCACGGGCTCGTCGATCGAGTGGCAGAGCTCTGAGAAGCCCTTGTAGTCTTGCCTGATCGCGGTCGACGGTTTGATGAGCACCGAGCACCTCCCTGCGTGGCAGGCCGGATCATCCCGGGCCCCTGCAGACATATTACCTAGATGCTCATATTCTAGCATGTTGACTCCCCTGCGACGGTGTTCATCGCACGGAATCTCGCACAACGTGTCGATCAGAATCGCACCGGCATCCAACCTGCGCCCTATTCGACCTCGCACTTCATGAGATCGTCGTACGTCTCCCTGCGCACGACCCAGCGCCAGTCCCCTTCACTCACGAAGACCACGCCCGGACGCACCTGCTTGTTGTAGTTGCTGCTCATCGACTGGCAGTACGCACCGGTCGCGCATACACACAGGGTGTCGCCGACCTCGGGGGATTGCAGGGGCGCGTCGTTGACCACGATGTCGCCGCTCTCGCAATGCTTGCCCGCCACGGTCGCGACCATCTCGCGCGGGGCGTCGGCCCGGTTCGCGATGAGCGCCTCGTAGTGCGCGTCATAGAGCGAAGTCCGGATGTTGTCCGACATCCCGCCGTCGACAGCGACATACGTGCGGATCCCCGGGATCTCCTTGATCGAGCCCACGGTGTAGAGCGTCACGCCGGCATTGGCCACGATCGAGCGGCCCGGCTCGACGGCCATTCTGGGCACGGTGAGGCCGTGACGCTCGCACTCCTCCTTGATACCGTCGACCACGACCTTGCCGTAGTCGCGGATCGTGGAGGGCTCGTCGGGCAGGCCGTACGCTATGCCCAGCCCGCCGCCGGTGTCGAGCAGGCGGACTTCGACGCCGGTCTCGGCCTTGATCTCGCTCATGAACTCCACGATGACCTCGATGGCCTTGGCGAAGCTGTGCAGCGCGAATATCTGCGAGCCGATGTGCATGTGCAGACCCTCGAACTCGATGCCCGGCAGCTCGATCGCGCGCTTGACGGCATGCATCGCGAGGCCCTGATTGCGGCCGAAGCCGAACTTGGAGTCCTCGGCACCGGTCATGATGAAGTCGTGTGTGTCGGCTTCGACACCCGGTGTGACCCGCAGCAGGATGTTCTGGGAAAGCCCGCGCTCCGTCGCAAGCGCACTCAGGCGCTCCATCTCCTCGAAGCTGTCGACCACGATGCGGCCGACTCCCGCCTCGAGGCACTCGACGAGCTCGCCCGGTGTCTTGTTGTTGCCGTGCACGTAGATGCGCTCCATGGGAAAGCCGGCACGCAGCGCGAACGCGAGTTCACCGCCGCTGGAGACATCGAGGCAGCAGCCCTCCTCGGCAACGAGCTTGCACATGGCCAGCGACATGAACGCCTTGCCGGCGTAGACGGTGTCCACCTCGCGCCAGTGATACGTCGTCCAGCGCACGTACTCGCGGAGCTGGTGGCGGATCGTGGCCTCGTCCATCACGTAGACGGCCGTGCCGGCTGCCTCTGCGAGCGCGACCGTGTCCACGCCGCCGATCCACAGGTGGCCGTCCTTGACCTCGGCGGTCATGGGAAGCACCGATGTGAGATCGGCAGCGGTCTTCATGTCCGGGACCGCGGGTGGTCTCGGTGCGGTCGGCTTTCCCATGGCGTCCTCCAGTCGCTCTGCCACGCCGAGATCGGCGCGGCACCCCTTCGTGTGGGGTTAGTATACGCTAAGCCGCATCATTCGCAAGTGTTCACCCAGCGGCCGGGAGCACCACTGCTCCCACAGCCCACGGCCGCGACCCTACATACGCTCCGGCGCGCTCACTCCCACAAGCGAGAGCACGGTCGCAAGCGCTACCCGCAGCGCGTCGGCCGCATACAGCCGGGCCGCTGTCAGCTCGGGCTCGTCGGGATCGACCACGCGGCACTGCGTGTAGAACTGGTGGAACGCCGCGGCAAGTTCCTCGGCGTAGTGTGTGAGCTTGTGCGGAGCGTAACCGCGCGCCGCCACCTCGACGACCTCCTCGAACTCCGCGAGCTTGCGCATGAGCGAGAGTTCGGCCGGTGCCTCGAGCACCGTGAGGTTCACGTCGTCTCGAACGAGCGCGCCTGCCGTCGCGGCGATGTCGACGCTCTCATCGGCCGTGTCGGCGCCTGCGGCCTTGCGCAGGATCGCGCAGATGCGCGCGTGCGCATACTGCACGTAGTAGACCGGGTTGTCGCTGCTCTGCTGCTTGGCCAGCTCGATATCGAAGTCGAGCGCCTGATCGGTGGAGCGGCGCAGGAAGAAGTAGCGCGTGGCGTCGGTACCCACGTCCTCGAGCAGCTCCTCGAAGGTCACCATCTCACCGGTGCGCTTGGACATGCGCACGACCTCGCCCGCGCGAAACAGGTTCACGAGCTGCCCGATGATCAGGTCGAGCTTGCCGGGATGCCCGAGTGCGGCGGCGGCGGCCTTCATGCGCGCCACATACCCGTGATGGTCCGCGCCCCAGATGTCGATCACGCGGTCGAAGCCGCGGTCGAACTTGTTCTTGTGATAGGCGATGTCGGCCGCGAAGTACGTGTAGCTGCCGTCCGCCTTCTTGAGCACCCGGTCCTTGTCGTCGCCATACGCGGTCGAACGGAACCACACGGCGCCGTCCTCATCGAAGACGTGGCCGTGCTCGCGCAGATACGCGATCGCCTCCTCGACAAGGCTCTCCCCTGCCGAGGAATCGTGCAGCGTCCGCTCGGAGAACCAGACGTCGAAGTCCACGCCCATGCCGTGCAGCACGCGCTTGAGATGCGCGAGGACCTGCGCGTACGCGGTCTCGATGAAGTGTGACTCGCGGACAGCAGCATCCGCATCGGCCCACGACTCGCCCTCCGCGTCGAGGATCTCGCGCGCGATCTCGGTGATGTAGGCCCCACGGTAGCCGTTCTCGGGGAACTCGGCCTCGCGCCCGCATAGTTCCATATAGCGTGCGGAGACACTCGCCCCGAACGTCGCCATCTGCACGCCTGCGTCGTTGATGTAGAACTCGCGCTCGACCTCGTAGCCGGCATGCACGAGCACCCGGGCGATACTGTCACCGAGCGCGGCCCAGCGGCCGTGACCCACGTGCATCGGACCCACGGGATTCGCCGAGACGAACTCGACCTGGACCTTCTGGTCCGCCCCGAGCGACAGACGACCGAACCCGGCACCGCTCTCGCGCGCGTCTCGCAGAACACGCTGAAGCGCTGCGGCGGAAAGCCGGATATTGATGAAGCCGGGGCCTGCGACCTCGATGGCATCGATGTCGGGATGTCCGCTCATGCGGGCGGCGACGATGTCGGCGATGGCGCGCGGCTGCATGCCCGCGACCTTGGCGAGCTGCAGGGCTACGTTGGTGGACCAGTCACCATGCGAGGGGTCACGCGGTCGCTCGAGCCTCGGCTCGGGAATCTCGTCAAGTGAGAGCTCGCCCGCCTGACACGCGGTGGACAGTGCGTCGTGAATGAGACGGGCCAGCAGGTCGATCACGAGCACCATTCCTCGGCAATCGGTGGTTCGGCATGTAGTCGCCAAGGATACTCCGAGCACCGTTGACGGGCAACGAAGCTGCTGCTCCACGCGAGAAACACCTGCTGTGGGTGCGAAAATGCGATCGCACGCCGTTCGATCGCGCTACCATTTATTTCCATGCGCTCGCGGAGTGTGACTACCCGTTTGCCGAGAGGGGTGGCCGCTCATGGGAAGAACAATGTATTGATGTCGTTTCCGCCCTAGTGTGACCGTCATACCCTGGAGCTACGAGCAGGGCCCCGTTGCCTGCGGGGAATCCGCAATGCCGGCAGTTCGCTCGGTGGACTCGACGAACGTCAAGACCATTCGCACCGTGGACAAGATGGAGGTTTCCCCTATGAAGTCGGATCTGCAGATCGCTCAGGAGGCACCACTGCGCCTGATCACCGAAGTCGCGGCCGAGATCGGCATCTCTGAAGACCATCTCGAACTGTACGGCCGCTACAAGGCCAAGGTCTCGCTCGACGTGCTCGAAGCGCTGGCCGACCGTCCCCAGGGCCGGTACGTGGACATCACCGCGATCAACCCCACGCCACTGGGCGAGGGAAAGACCGTCACGACCGTCGGCCTGGGCCAGGCGCTCAAGCACATCGGCAAGGATGTGATCACCTGCATCCGCCAGCCCTCGCTCGGCCCGGTCTTCGGCATCAAGGGCGGCGCTGCGGGCGGTGGCTACTCGCAGGTCATCCCCATGGAGGACTTCAACCTGCATCTCACCGGCGACGTCCATGCCGTGTCGATGGCGAACAACCTGCTGGCAGCCTATATCGATAACCACATCTACCAGGGCAACGACCTGGATATCGATCCCCACTCGATCACCTGGCGCCGCGTCGTGGACCTCAACGACCGCGCGCTCCGCAACACGGTCGTGGGACTGGGCGGCAAGCTCGACGGCGTCCCGCGCGAGACCGGCTACGACATCGCGGTAGCGAGCGAGGTCATGGCGATCCTCGCGATGGCCAGCGACCTTCAGGACCTGCGCGCGCGCCTGGGCCGGATCGTCATCGGGACCAACCGCGCCGGACAGCCCGTGACCGCCGAGGAGCTCAAGTGCGCCGGCGCGATGGCCGTGCTCATGAAGGACGCCGTCAAGCCGACGCTCATGCAGAACCTCGAGGGCGGGGCGGTCTTCGTCCACGCCGGCCCCTTCGCCAACATCGCACAGGGCAACAACTCGATCATCGCCGACCGCATCGCGCTCAAGATCGCCGACTACGTCGTCACCGAGTCGGGCTTCGGCGCGGACATGGGCGCCGAGAAGTTCATGAACATCAAGTGCCGTGCGTCGGGACTTGAGCCTGACTGCGCCGTCATCGTCGCGACGGTCCGCGCGCTCAAAGCAGCCTCCGGACGCTTCGAGGTGACCCCCGGCAAGCCGCTCGACGAGCGCCTCAAGCGCGAGGACATGGAGAGCCTGACCGAAGGCATCGTCAACCTCGAGAAGCACGTCGAGAACATGAAGAAGTTCGGCATCCCGGTCGTGGTCGTCGTGAATTCCTTCCCGACGGACACCGAGACCGAGCATGAGTTCATCAAGGCGGCCGGCCTTGCAGCCGGAGCCGATTTCGCTGTGGTTCACCGCGTGCATGCAGACGGTGGCGCCGGCGGCGAAGAGCTGGCCCGCGCGGTGGTCGAGGCGTGCGAGCTTCCCAAGGAGTTCAAGCTCCTGTATCCGGACGAGGCCTCGATCAAAGAGAAGATCGAGACGATCGCGATGGAGATCTACGGCGCTGACGGCGTGGACTACCTGCCGGCCGCCGAGGCCAAGATCAAGCTCTACACCGAGCTCGGCTACTCGAACCTGCCCATGTGTATGGCCAAGACGCACCTGTCCCTCTCCCACGACCCCACGCTCAAGGGCCGTCCGACCGGCTGGCGACTCCCGGTCCGCGACATCCGCGCAAGCGTGGGCGCCGGCTTCCTCTACCCGCTCTGCGGCGACATGCGAACCATGCCCGGACTGCCCAAGACCCCCGCAGGCGACTCGATCGATATCGACGCCAACGGCAACGTGGTCGGCCTCTTCTAGGCGGCCTCTCCCGTTCAATGCACCAGAGAAACGGAACGCGCAACGATGCCACAGGTCACGTTCATACCGGACGCGATCTCCGTCGAAGTACCTGTCGGAGAGAAGCTCCTGCGCGCCGCGATGATCGCGGACGTGCCGGTGAGCGCATCCTGCGGCGGCGATGGCACGTGCGGTAAGTGCCGCATGATCGTCGAGCGGGGAGCGGTCGAAGGCGGCCGCTCCTCCAAGCTCTCACGCTCCCAGATCGAACAGAACTACGTGCTCGGCTGTCTGGCGCAGGTCACCGGCGACGTGACGGTGCGCATCCCGCCCGAATCGCGACCCGGCCGTGCACCTGCGGCCGGGCGGGGATCGCGCCTGCGCAACACTGTTCTGTCTGCCGAGGCATGCTCGGCGCGTGTGCCCGCCAAGCGCTCCGCGCCTCCCCTGTACAAGCGGGCCGTCGAGCTTTCGCCACCGGACCTCACCGACAACGCGAGCGATCTGACGCGCCTCTCCGGTGCACTTCGACGCGAGCATCGACTCAGCGACGCGGCCTTCTCCATCGATGCGGTCCGCGCGCTGCCTGCCGCAGCCCGCGAGGGCGACTGGACCGTCACGGCTCACGTCTTCGAGCCGAACGGCTGCACGCCCCAGATCATGGGCATCGACGCCGGTGACTCGACCGACACTCACTACGCTGTGGCGGTCGATATCGGAACCACCACAGTCGAGGTGGCCGTGATCGAGCTGGTGAGCGGCGACACCATCGCCACGGCCGCAGAGTACAACCGCCAGATCACCCGGGGCGAAGACGTGATAACCCGCGTGATCGCGGCAAGCAAGAACGATGGCCTTGAAACGCTGCAGCGGCTCGTGACGGATACCGTGGGCGACCTTGTGGAACTGGCGTGCGAAGACGCAGGCATCCCGGTCGAGTCCATCACCCACTACTCGGTCGCAGGCAACACTGTTATGACACACCTGTTGCTCGGCATCACGCCACGGAACATCCGCACCGCACCCTATGCGCCTGCGGCCTCGACGTTTCCCTGGGTACGGGCTGCGGCGCTCGGTCTTCCCGGGGCGCCGGGCACCCAGGTCATCTGCACGCCATGCCCCGCCAGCTGGCTCGGCGGCGACATCGTCGCCGGCATCCTGGCTGCGGGGATCCCGTGGACCGAGAAGCTCACCCTGTTTGTAGACATTGGCACCAACGGGGAGATCGTACTGGGCAACCGCGACTGGCTGGTCGCCTGCTCCTGCTCCGCCGGGCCCGCGTTCGAAGGCGGCGGCATCCTGCACGGTATGCGTGCCTCGGCAGGTGCGATCGAACAGGTGCGCGTGCAGGAGGGCTCGCTGGAGCCGTCGATCCTCACCATCGAGAACGCGCGTCCGCTCGGTATCTGCGGCAGCGGACTGATCGACCTCGTCTCCGAGCTCTTCTTGTGCGGGGCCGTCGATCGCAACGGCAAGTTCACGACCGACGCGCCCGAAGCGTTCGTGCGCGATGGGGACCACGGGCGGGAGTACCTGCTCGTGCCCGGCGCGGACAGTGGGACCGGCGAAGACATCGTGCTCACCGAGAACGACGTCGAGAACCTCATGCGCGCGAAGGCCGCCATCTTCGCGGGGATCTCGGTACTCGTGGAGAGCGTCGACCTTTCGATGGACGCCATCGAAGAGGTCGTCATCGCCGGCGGCTTCGGCCACTATCTGGACCTGGAGCGGGTCACCGCGCTCGGGATGGTGCCGGAGCTGCCCGCCGACCGTTTCGTCTTCATCGGCAACAGCTCTCTGCTGGGAGCCAAGCAGTTCGCCCGTTCCCGCGAGATGCTCAACAAGGCACGCAAGGTCGCCGAGATGATCACATACGTCGAGCTTTCGGTGAACGCCGCCTTCATGGAGGCATATGTCTCGGCGACGTTCTTCCCCCATACTGAGACCTCCCTGTTCCCGGTGGCCGAGCAGCTCCTCGCCGAGCGCTCAGCCCGCAAGGCGGTGACCTGATCATGGCCTTCACCATCGCGATGGCAGGCAAAGGCGGCACGGGCAAGACCACGACCGCGGCGCTCGTGGTGCGCGCACTGCGCGACCTGGGCGCGACGAGCGTGCTCGCGGTCGACGCCGACCCCAACGCCTGCCTGCACGAATCCCTCGGAGTCGAGGTCGAGCGCTCCGTAGGCGAGATCACCGAGGAGATGCTCGCGGCGCCGGAGTCCACCCCCGGCGGCATGAGCAAGGACGCCTGGATGGAGTACAACGTCCAGCGCTACGTGGTGGAATCCCGCGAGTTCGACCTGCTCTCGATGGGTCGTCCCGAGGGCTCGGGCTGCTACTGCTACGCGAACAACCTCATCCGCGGCTGCGTCGACGACCTGTCCCGCAGTTACCCCTACGTCGTGATGGACAACGAAGCCGGTCTGGAGCACCTCTCCCGTCGGACCACCCGCGACGTGGACCTGCTGCTGATCGTCTCGGACCCCAGTGTCCGCGGCATCCGCACGGCGGGCCGCCTCAACGAGCTCGCCGACGAACTCAAGATCGACATAGGCGCCCGCTACCTCATCATCAACCGCGCCTCGACCCCGCTCGACCCCGCCCTTCTCAGTGCAGCTGCCGAGACGGGCGTCGAGATACTCGGCACGGTCCCCGAGGACGCCGGAGTTGTCCGGGCCGACCTCGAGGGGACGGGTCTGTATGCCCTTGACGACGACTCTCCGGCGCTCGAGGCGATTCGCACCATGCTCGCCTCGGCGGTACCGGCGCTTTCGGGCGCCCCGGCCTGAACTTCTCACATAATCGACAGGAGGAACCGGTGGCAGGAACTATCATCGACGGCAAGGCCATTGCGGCCAAGAAGCGCACCGAGTTGGCGCGCGAGGTCTCCGCGCTGGCCGGGCGCGGCATCGTCCCCGGCCTGGCGGTCGTGATCGTCGGCGGCGACCCGGCATCGCAGGTCTACGTGCGCAACAAGCACGCCGCCTGCGAAGAAGTCGGCATCAGCTCGTTCAAGCACGAACTTGCCGAGGATACCGGCCAGGACGACCTCCTCGGCCTCATCGCCGAGCTCAATGCCGACCCGGCGGTGCACGGCATCCTCGTGCAGCTCCCTCTGCCGTCGCACATCGACGAAGAGGCGGTGCTCGAGGCGATCGACCCCGACAAGGACGTCGACGGGTTCCATCCCACGAACGTGGGCAGGATGCTCATCGGCAAGGAGACCTACCTGCCGTGCACGCCGCATGGGTGCATGGTCCTGCTCGATGAGCTGGGCGTAGACCTCGAGGGCAAAGAGGCGGTCGTCGTCGGGCGCAGCAACATCGTGGGCAAGCCGATCTCCATCCTTCTGCTCGAGCGCAACGCGACCGTCACGATATGTCACAGCCGCACGCGCGACCTGCCGGAAGTCATCGGGCGGGCCGATGTGCTCGTCGTCGGCGTCGGTCGCGCGGAGATGGTGAAGGGCGCCTGGATCAAGGAGGGCGCCGTCGTCATCGACGTCGGCATCAACCGCACCGACGCCGGTCTTGTCGGCGACGTCGAATTCGCCCCGGCGCTGGAGCGGGCCTCGGCGATCACGCCCGTACCCGGCGGGGTCGGCCCTATGACCATCGCGATGCTCCTGCTCAACACCGTCCAGTCCGCTGAACGCCACGCCGGCCACGAGTAAGCCAGAGAGGACAGGTCCATGTCGTTCACAGCACCCCTGCACACCACGAATGGCACGATCCGAGAGGTCGTGCTCGGTGGCGGCGATCGCGCCGTTACGGTAGGAGGCGAGAGCTCGCTGCCCTTCTACGCCTTTGAGGGCGCGATGCCGCACAAGCCCGTCATAGCCATGGAGGTCTTCGACGCGGTGCCCGACGGGTGGCCGCACGCGTTGACCGACTCGCTCGGCGACGTGCTCGGCGACCCGGCAGCATGGGCGCGCCGCAACGTCGAAGAGCACGGGGCGGACGTGATCTGCGTTCAGCTCGCCTCGACGAATCCTGCAGCCGGCGACTCGAGTCCCGAGGATGCCGCGGCCGTCGTGCGCGCCGTCGTCGACGCCGTACGCGTGCCGGTGATCGTCTACGGAACAGGCAACGCCGAGAAGGACACCGAGGTCCTCAAGAAGGTCGCCGAGAGCATCACAGACACCACGCTCGCCATCGGCCCCGCGACCGAGGACAACTACAAGGCGATCACGGCGGCGGCACTCGGCTACGGTCACGTCGTGATCGCGGAGACCCCGATCGACGTGAACATGGCCAAACAGCTCAACATCCTCATGACCCAGATGGGGCTTGCAGCCGACCGCATCCTGATCGATCCCTCGATCGGCGCCGTCGGCTATGGCATCGAGTACGCCTACACGGTCATGGAGCGCCTGCGGCTGGCTGCCCTCAACCAGAACGACTCGATGACGCAGATGCCGATGATCTGCAACCTGGGCAAGGAAGCCTGGCGCGCCAAGGAGGCGCGTGTGGGTACCGACGAGGAGCCCGCGTGGGGCGACGAGACGCAGCGCGGGATCCTGTGGGAGGCCACGACCGCCATCTCTCTCACCATGTCGGGAGCCGATGTCCTGGTGATGCGACACCCCGAGGCCGTGCGCCTCGTCAAGACCGCGATCGACGGGCTGGCCACCGGCTAGACCAACAAGGGAACGAGGTGTACCGATGAGTGACGTCAAGAAGCGAACGTTCGACCCCGATGCCGTGAGCATCGACCCGACAGCGGCAGAGATGCTCAAGATCGCCGAGGACTGCGAGATCGAAACGGTCTTCCAGCGGGCGGAGAACATCAAGCCGTGCACGACCGGTGCCACCGGCGGCTGCTGCAAGCTCTGCGCCATGGGCCCATGCCGCCTGATCGGCAAGTACGACCGCGGGGTGTGCGGTGCGGACCGTGAGACGGTCGCGGCACGCAACTTCGTACGCCAGGTCGCGGCCGGTGCCGCCGCCCACTCCGACCACGGACGGGATGTGGCGCTCACGCTCAAGGCCATCGCCTCAGGCGAGATCGAAGACGGCACGATAGCCGACACGGTCAAGCTCGCGAAGGTCGCCGGCTACATGGGCATCGAGGTTGCCGGCAAGGACGTCAACACGCTCGCGCTCGAGGTCGCGGATTGCGCTCTCGCGCAGTACGGTCAGCAGACCGGCGAACTCGTCTACATCGCACGTGCGACAGAGAAGCGCCAGGAGCTGTGGCGCAAATACGACGTCGTGCCGCGCGGCATCGACCGCGAGGTCGTAGAGGCTATGCATCGCACCGCGGCCGGAACCGACCAGAACGTCCAGAGCCTGCTCGACGGGGCCGTCAGGTGCGCGCTGTCGAGCGGCTGGGGCGGCTCGATGCTCGCGACCGACCTGCAGGACATCCTCTACGGAACGCCCACCCCGATCCGTTCCTCGGCAAACCTGGGCGTGCTCTCTGAGGACAAAGTGAACATCATGATCCACGGGCACGAACCGCTGCTCGCCGCGATGATCATCGACGCGACCAGCGAGCCCGAGATGATCACGCTCGCCGAGTCACTCGGCGCCAAGGGTATCAACGTCGCGGGTATCTGCTGCACGGCCAACGAGGCACTGATGCGCAAGGGCGTGCCTCCTGCGGGCAACATGCTGCATCAGGAGCTCGCCGTGCTCACCGGTGCCGTCGAAGCCATGGTCGTCGACGTGCAGTGCATCTTCCAGGGTCTCAACGACGTCGCTTCTCACTTCCACACCAAGATCATCTCGTCGAGCCCCAAGGCCTGCGTTGGCGATTCCGAGCGCATCGTCGTCGACGAGCACCGGCCGCGGGAGGCCGCACGGGAGATCGTGCGCGCCGCGATCGAGAACTTCCCGAACCGCAAGGAGACGCATATCCCCCAGGTCTCCGAGCCACTCATCGCCGGATTCAGCCACGAGTACATCCGCTACATGCTCGGCGGTAAGATGCGCGCATCGCTCACCCCGCTCAACGACAACATCATCAACGGCCGCATCCGCGGTCTGGCCGCGGTAGTGGGCTGTTCGAGCCCCCGCGCCGTCCAGGACTACGCGGTCGTCAACGTCGTCCGTGAGCTCATCGCCAACAACGTGCTCGTCGTCGTGACAGGCTGCGCCGCGATCACGAGCGGCAAGCACGGGCTGCTCACCCCCGAGACCATGGCCTTCGCGGGCGAGTCGCTCGCCGAGGTCTGCGAGACCGTCGGAATCCCCCCGGTCCTCCACCTGGGGTCGTGCGTGGACAACTCCCGCATCCTCACCGTGCTAACCGATGTCGTGAAGACCGGTGGCCTGGGCGACGACATCGCGGGCCTGCCCGCCGTGGCCCTCTCGCCGGAGTGGTTCAGCGAGAAGGCCCTCGAGATCGCCACGTACGCGGCCGCGAGCGGAGCGCATGTCATCTTCGGCGGTGTCGGTTCGCCGGTCGCCAACAGCGAGATCGTCAAGAACTACATGATCGACGGATGGACGGAACGGTACGGCGGCAGTCTCCGGTTCATCAAGGAACCAGCGGACATGGTCACCGCCACGCTCGACCTGATCGACACCGCACGTAAGGGACTCAAGATCGATGTGGCCGCCGAGCGCGTCCTCTTCGACATGGACATGAGGAGGGAACTCAGTGTCTAAGATCATCGCTTCTGCCGCGATTCGCGGCGCTCACAGTATCTTCGCCCGCACGGAGGCCAAGCTCGCGCGCGCCAAGGAGAGCTTCGGTGCCGATCACGCCATCGAGCTCCCGAACACCGGCTACTACCTGCCGGTCATCTACGGCCTGACCGGTGAGAAGGTCGAGAAGCTCTCGGACATGGACCGCGTCCTGGACTACTCGCGCGACCTGCTGCCCGAGGTCCCGACCGAGAAGCTGTGGCTCCCCTACCTGGGGACCACGCTCGACGCCGGCATCGCAACGCTCCTTGCCGAGGAGTGCCACGAGGCGCTCAACTACCTCGACAACGACCCTTCGCCCGTGACCGACCTGTGGCTGGGCGCCGCAGACGACGTCATCATGCGCGCCAAGGGCGTCGAGTTCGTTGACGGCTCGGCCCCCGGCTTCGCAGCCGTGGTCGGCGCCGCGCCGGACAACGCGACCGCCGTGCGTCTCGCCCGCGAGATGCAGGAGAAGATGCTCTACGTGTTCATGGCCGGTCACGACAACGGCGTCTCCTTCGGCGAGCAGCTCGACGCCGAGGGCATCCAGCTCGGCTGGGACTCGCGCCTGGTTCCCTTCGGCAAAGAGGTCTACAGCCAGATCTACTCGATCGGCTTCGCGACCCGCGCCGCCATGGCCTTCGGTGGCGTACAGCCCGGCGACTACGAGCGCATCCTCGCCTACAACAAGAGCCGCGTGTTCGCGTTCGTGCTCGCGCTCGGCGAGGTCACCGACGAGTGGTACGCCACTGCGGCCGGCGCGATCAGCTACGGCTTCCCGACCATCGCCACGAGCGACATCCCCCAGATCCTCCCCACGGGTGTCTGCACCTACGAGCACGTCGTCTCCAACATCACCTGCGACGAACTCGTCCAGAGGGCCATCGAGGTTCGCGGTCTGAAGATCAAGGTGACCGAGCTGCCGATCCCCGTGCCGTACGGTCCCGCGTTCGAGGGCGAGCGCGTGCGCAAGGAAGATACGTACGCCGAGACGGGCGGCCAGAAGAGCGAGGCGTTCGAGTGGCTTCGCACGCTCGACGCGTCCGAGATCACCGACGGCAAGGTCGAGATCGTCGGGCCGGAGCTCGACGAGATGGAAGAGGGAACGCGCTTCCCGATCGGTATCGTCGTCGACGTTGCCGGCCGCAAGATGCAGTCCGACTTCGAGGCGGTCGTCGAGCGCCAGTTCCACCACCTCATGAACTACGCCGAGGGCGTGCTGCACATGGGGCAGCGCGACCTGATCTGGATACGTATCTCCAAAGCGGCCGTCGCCAAGGGCTTCAAGCTGCAGCACATCGGAGACATCCTCCACGCGAAGATCCTCGACGAGTTCGAGGCGATCGTGGACAAGGTCCAGGTCACCATCTACACCGACCCGGACAAGGTCACCGAGATGCGCCAGAAGGCGCTAGTCTCCTACGCCCAGCGCGATGAGCGCATGGCCGGCCTGACAGACGACACCGTCGAGGACTTCTACTCGTGCTCGCTGTGCCAGAGCTTCGCCCCGTCGCACGTGTGCGTAGTCACGCCCGAGCGTCTCGGACTGTGCGGCGCGTACAACTGGCTCGACGCCAAGGCCGCGAACGAGCTCAACCCCTCCGGTCCGAACCAGCCCATCGCCAAGGGTGTATGCCTCAACGAAACGACCGGTGAATGGGAGGGCGTCAATACGTTCATCCGGCAGCAGTCCTCGGGCCTTGTCGAGCGCATGACCTGCTACTCGCTCATGGACAACCCCATGACCTCATGCGGCTGCTTCATGGCCCTTATCGCGCTCATGCCCATGTGCAACGGAGTCATGATCGTCAACCGCGAGTACGCGGGGATGACCCCCTCGGGCATGAAGTTCTCCACGCTCGCCGGCATGGTCGGCGGCGGCGGGCAGGCGCCCGGCTTCATGGGCATAGGACGCGGCTACATCGCGAGCAAGAAGTTCATGTCAGCCGAAGGCGGCTTCTCTCGGGTCGTCTGGATGCCGAAGGAGCTCAAGGACGCGATGCGCGCCTCGCTCGCGCCACGCCTCGAGGAGATGGGCGACCTCGACTTCCTGGACAAGATCGCCGATGAGACGGTCGGCGAGACGGAAGATGCCGTTCTTGAGTTCATCACGGCGAACGGCCACCCGGTGCTCGCCATGGACCCCATCTTCTAGACCGCAGCAACCCAAGGAGTACATGAACATGGCCTTGAGTGGACTCGATATCTTCAAACTGTTGCCCAAGACGAACTGCGGCGACTGCTCCGTGCCGACCTGCCTCGCCTTCGCGATGAAGCTCGCGCAGGGTCAGGCCGAACTGGCCGCATGCCCTCACGTGTCCGACGATGCGAAGTCGGCGCTGGCCGCCTCGGCTGCACCTCCCATGAGGGGTGTGACGGTCGGGACGGGTGAGACCGCATTCACCGTGGGCGAGGAGACGGTGCTCTTCCGCCACGAGAAGACGTTCGTCAACGCGAGCGCCGTCGGTGTGAGCGTGGAGTCCGGCGCGTCGGACGCCGACATCGACGCAGCGGTCGCTGCGGCGAACGCTGCCTCCTTCGAGCGCGTCCAGCAGCTCCTGCGGTGCGCCTTCGTGGCCGTCCGGTCGACCTCCGACTCGGCACGGTTCGTCGCCACCGTCGAGCGCGTCGCCGCGGCGACCGAGCTCCCGCTGATCCTGATCTCGGAAGATGCAGCCGAGATGGCTGCTGCCCTCGACAAGGTCGGCACCAGGAGGCCGCTGATCCACGCGGCCACCGCCGACAATGCCGATGCGATGATCGCGCTCGCATCCGAGCACGACTGTCCTCTCGGCATACGCGCCGACGGCCTTGAGGCCGTGGCCGCCTTGACGGAGAAGGCGACCGCAGCGGGTCTGAAGGACCTCGTCATCGACTCCGCGCCGGCCACGCCGGCCGACGCACTGCGCGACCGCGTCTTCGCACGCCGCGCGGCATTGGAGCAGAAGTTCGCACCACTCGGCTATCCGCTGATGACGTTCCCCGGCGCTCACGCTGCGGGCGATACGATGCTCGAGGTCGTCTACGCTGCTGCCGAGATGCTCAAGTACGGCAACATCGTCGTGATGTCGACGGCCGAAGCATGGGCGATGCTGCCGATGCTCGTGCTCCGACAGAACATCTTCACCGACCCGCAGCGTCCCATGCAGGCCGAACCCAAGATCTACGAGATCGGAAGCCCGGGTCCGGATGCCCCGTTCTTCGTGACGACGAACTTCTCCCTCACCTACTTCATCGTCTCGTCGGAGATCGAATCCGGCAAGACGCCCGCCTACCTCGGCATCGTCGAAGCAGAGGGTCTCTCGGTCCTGACCGCGTGGGCGGCGGGCAAGTTCGTGCCGGAACGCATCGCTAAGTTCGTCAAGGACTCGGGCATCGCTGACAAGATCGGTCACCGCGATGTCATCATCCCCGGCGCTGTGGCCCAGATCAGCGGCGAGCTCTCCGAGGAGCTCGACGGCTGGAACGTGGTCGTCGGGCCGTACGAGGCCTCCGAGATCCCCGCCTTCGTCAAGAAGCGCGCGGGGTAGGGACTCGGCCGGACAGACATGGTGATCCACATGAGCTCCACCCACAAACACCACCTGGCGACAGCGAGTGGTCCGGACGAGCGTCTCTTCGCTCCCTGCCGGGCCCGCTGTCCCGTGCACATCGACATCCCCGGATATCTCTCGGCGATCGGCGAGGGCCGGTTCACCGACGCGCTCGCGATCATCATGGAACGCAACCCCCTCCCCTCGGTGTGTGGTCGCGTCTGCCTGCACCCGTGCGAGGAGGGCTGCCGGCGCTGCCAGCTCGACGAGCCGGTCGCGATCGCCGCGCTCAAGCGTGCCGCAGCAGACCACGGCATGTACCCCACACCCCGGCCTTCCGCGCGGCGCCCGGAGCGCGTGGCCGTGATCGGGGCCGGGCCTGCGGGACTCACAGCCGCACACGACCTGGCGCAACTCGGCTTCCAGGTCACGCTCCTCGAGGAGAAGGACCGGCTGGGCGGGATGCTCCGCTACGGCCTGCCCAACTACCGCCTGCCCGATGACGCGCTCGACCGCGACATCGACTACATCCTCTCGCTGGGCGTCAACCCGATGCCTGGCGTCCGCGTCGGTCGCGATGTCGGCATCGACACACTTGCCGAGGAGTACGATGCGGTCCTGGTGACGGTCGGGCTGCAAGCCAGCAGGGCCCTCCCCATCGAGGGCGCCCATCTGCCCCAGGTGCTCACGGCTTTGCCGTTCCTGGAAGCGGCCGCGAACGGGCAGCGCCCCGAGATAGGGTCGCGCGTCCTGGTCGTGGGTGGCGGCAACGTCGCCATGGACGTGGCGCGCACGGCGGTACGGCTCGGAGCCGGGGCAGTCGAGGTCGTCTGTCTCGAAAGCCGGGACGAGATGCCGGCTTCCGATCACGAGATCGCCGAGGCCGAACTCGAGGGCGTAACCGTTCTGTGCTCATGGGGCCCGCGCGGCATCCTCGGCGAGGAAGACGTCTGCGGCTTCGAGTTCGCCCGCTGCACCTCGGTCTTCGATTCCGACGGCCGTTTCGCTCCCACCTTCGACGAGAGCGAGATCGAGCGTTTCGACGCGGACACGGTCATCTTCGCTATCGGCCAGGGCGCCGACGCGAGCGACCTGGGCCTTGAGCTCACGAACAGAGGTGCTCCCGTCGTCGATCCGCTCACGCTGGAGACGCCGACTCCCGGAGTGTATGCGGCCGGCGACGTGGTGAGCGGGCCTACCAGGGTCATCGACGCGATCGCGGCCGGTCACAGGGCGTCCGCGGCCATCTTCCGTCAGCTGACCGGCGACGCTACCCTGCTCGAGAGTCTGGATGGCGAGAACGCAGTCCTCGGCAAGGTGCCCGACTCGATGGCCGAGAGACTCGAGACCCGTCGCCGCGTACAGATGGAGCGGCTCGAGTTCTACGAAGCGACCAAGACCTTCGGGGAGATCGAAGAGGGCTACACCGAGTACGAGGCGGCACGCGAAGCACAGCGTTGCCTCTCATGTACGACCGGCGCCCGCCTCACGCAGGAGAAGTGCGCATCGTGCCTGACGTGCATGCGGGTATGCCCGCATGGTGCCCCGGCAGTGATGCAGGGCGGGTATCTGTACTTCGACGCAGAGCTTTGCCACGCGTGCGGAGCGTGCGCGTCGGTCTGTCCGGCGCGCGCGATCAACCTCGAGGGCTGCTCGGCCGTCGAGACCGAGCAGCGCGTGCAGCGAACGCTCGTGAACCCCGACCTCGAGACCACGCTCGCGTTCGTGTGCGGGTACACGCCCGACCTCATCGCGACCATCGGCGAGGATGCGCGCGTGCTCACCGTATCCTGCCTGCTGCGCGTGGACGAGAGTGCGGTGCTCCAGGCATTGCAGTCGGGAGCGACCCGTATCGTCTTCTCGGGATGCGTCGACGAGATGTGCCGCTTCCCGCACGCCCAGGAACTCGTCGCCCAGCGTGTGGCGAGCATCAGGCGCACACTCGAGCAGCTCGGGATGAGCGACTCGTTCGTCGTCTCCGGCCAAGACGCCCCTTCAGGGGGTGAGCGCCCGTGATCGTGGTGCGCACCAAGCCGCTTGAAGAGATCGTGCGCATGGTCTCGGGTCACCGACGAGTGCTTCTCGTCGGCTGCAACACCTGCGCGGCTGTCGCGCTCGCAGGCGGCGAGAAGGAGGTCGAGACCCTCAAGGAGACGCTGAAGCTCGCCAGTTGGCGCCAGGGCTCCTCGGTGGAGTACTCGGGCTGCGTGCTGCAGCGACAGTGCGAGCCGGAGTTCATCGATGACCTCGAGAGCGGCGAGTACGACGCTATCCTCTCGCTCGGCTGCGGGGCCGGCGTCGCGCTGCTGGCCTCGTCGAACACCAAGCCGGTCTACCCCGCGCTCGACACCCTCTTCATCGGGTCGGCTCAGGGGATGGCGAACTGGCAGGCCGAATGCTCGGCCTGCGGCAGCTGCGTTCTGGGGGAGACCGCCGGCATCTGCCCGGTGACCCGGTGTGCCAAGGGCATCCTCAACGGCCCGTGCGGCGGCGTCGCCGACGGACGCTGCGAACTCGGCGACCGTCCCTGCGCGTGGGTCGAGATACACGAGCGCCTCGAATCGCTCGACCGTGCCGATGAGTTCGGGACGACGCTTGCGCCCAAGGACAACTCCGTACGAACACGGTGCTTCAAGTGGGACATGGCCGGCGGTGACGACGAATGACGCTTCACGACGCACTCGCATCCGGGGTGTTCGCGGTGACCTCGGAAGTCGGCCCGCCCAAGGGCACCGATATCGGAGAGATGCTCGAGACGGCCGAGATGCTTCACGGCCGCGTGCATGCGCTCAACGTGACAGACAACCAGGCGGCCGTGATGCGCATGAGCACGATCGCAGCGTGCGTGCACCTCAAAGAGGCGGGGCACGACCCGGTCTTCCAGGTCACCTGCCGCGATCGCAACCGCATCGCGATCCAGTCGGATCTCCTCGGCGCGGCTTCGTTCGGCATCACGAACGTGCTCGCGCTGACCGGCGACCACGTGACCGTCGGCGACCACCCCGGCGCCAAGGGGGTGTTCGATCTGGAATCGGTCCAGCTCCTCGACGTGATCGCGGCTCTGCAGAGCGGACACGACGCGAGCGGGAACGAGCTGCACGGCGTGCCCGAGTTCACCGTGGGCGCGGTCGTGACACCCGACGCCAGGCCGCTCCGGCCCCAGCTCGCCAAGTTCGAGAAGAAGGTCCGCGCGGGGGCCACGTACTTCCAGACGCAGGCGGTCTACGATCCGGACTCGTTCATCGAGTTCTCGCTCTACGCGCAGAAGTTCGGCGTCAAGCTCCTCGCGGGCCTCGTCGTGCTGCGCTCTGCCGGAATGGCCCGCTTCATGAACCGGAACATCCCCGGTATCGAAGTGCCCGAAGCTCTCATCGACGAACTCGCGGCGTCTTCGGATCCGGTGAAGACGGGAATCGATATCACGGCGCGGTTCATCGATCGCGTTGCCGGGCACTGTGACGGCGTGCATATCATGGCGGTAGGCGCGGAACACCTCGTCCCGCGCGTGCTGGACGCATCGGGCCTGTGAGAGGAAGACGACGATGAAGATCGCGATCTCGGGAAAAGGCGGCGTTGGCAAGACCACGCTCTCATCGAATCTCGCGCGCTACTTCGCCGAGGAGGGCCGCCGGGTGATAGCGATCGATGCCGATCCCGACGCGAACCTCGCGATCGCGCTGGGCGCGGATGCCGAGACCGCCTGCGGCTGCGTGCCGCTTTCAAAGATGGACGACCTGATCGAGGAGCGCACGGGAGCGCGTCCGGGCGCCGGCGGCATGTTCCGGCTCAACCCTGACGTCTCCGACGTGGTCGACAGCTGCGGGATCGACATCAACGGCATCACACTGCTGCGAATGGGCACCGTCGAGCGCGGAGGATCCGGGTGTATGTGCTCGGAAGGGACGTTTCTCAAAGCGTTCATGCGGCACCTGCTCGTCGACCGCAGCGACGTGGCGATTCTCGATATGGAGGCCGGCCTGGAGCATCTCGGCCGCGGAACCGCAGAGAACGTGGACCTGTTCATCGTCGTCGTCGAGCCCGGCGCCCGCGCCGTCCAGACCGCCCATGCGGTGAGCGCGCTGGCCGATGACATCGGAATCAAGCAGGTCTACGCCGTCGGCAACCGTGTTCGCGATGATGCGGACCGGGAGTTCCTTGTCGGTGCACTCGGCGACGTCCCGCTCCTGGGCGTGCTACCGGATAGCGACGGAGTCCGCCTCGCCGACCGCGAAGGGCGCTCGCCCTACGGTACCGACCCTGAGTTCACCCATGCGCTGCACGAGATAGCAGTGCATCTCGAGAAACTGATAGAAGGCTGACGAGGAGGACCCACATGCTTGTGTTCGGCGAGAAAGTCAACGTTATGAGCAAGACCATCGGCCCGGCCATGAAGGAGCGCGACCCCGGCCCAATTCGCGAGATGGCCATCCGCCAGGTCGAAGGCGGCGCGGACATCCTCGATATCAACCTGGGCCCCGCCACCAAGGGCGGTCCGGAGATGATGGAGTACGTGGTCAACGTGGTCCAGGAGGCCGTGCCCGAGACCCGGCTGTGCCTCGACACGATGAACCCGCTCGCGATGGAGGCCGGGCTGAAGGTCTGCAAGCTGCAGCCGGTCATCAACTCGACGAGCGCCGAGCGCGCCCGTCTTGAGACATTCCTCCCGCTCGCCAAGACATACGAAGCCGAGATCATCGGACTGGCGATGACCGAAGCCGGCGTGAGCCGCGATGCCAACGAGCGCGTCGAGGCGGCCATGACCATCATGGCCGCGATGATGGAGTTCGACGTGCCGCTCGACCGGCTCTACCTCGACCCGCTCCTGCTCCCGGTCGGCGTCGCCCAGCAGCAGGCAATGGAGGCTGCCGAAGCGGTTCAGATGTTCGGCCACCTCAACGAGCCGCCGCTCAAGACCGTGGTCGGCCTCTCCAACATCTACAACGGCTGCCCCGAGCATGTGAAGTCGCCCATGGCTGCCGCACTGCTCTCCCTGCTGATTCCCATGGGGTTGAGCGCGGCGATCATGGATCCGAACGACGAGCTGCAGATGGCTGTCGTGCGTCAGGACGTCGACGTCCTCGCCGCCGACGACACGATGGAGAAGTCCATCGCCGTTCTCAGGAACGAAACGCTGTACTGCAACTCGTACCTCGACTAGCCCTGTCCACCGAGACGACCGCGGAGCCCATATGCACGACTGCGCCTGCGCCCACGATGCGCCAGAAGCCATAGACCTGACACTGATCGATCCGATACTCGAGCGGCACGCCGCCGATCCCGGAGCGCTGATTCCCGTGCTCCAGGAGACCCAGGAGACCCTGGGCTACCTCCCGCGCGAAGCGCTCGAGGCCATCTCTTCGGCACTGAGCATCCCGTTCGCAGAGACCTACGGAGTCGCCACGTTCTACACGCAGTTCCATCTCGAGCCGCGCGGTCGGACGATCATCCGCATCTGCCACGGCACCGCGTGCCACGTGCGGGGCGCGGGGGCGGTCACCGATGCGATCACCGGGGAGCTGGGGGTCGGCGTGGGTGAGACTGCCGAGGACCTGAGCTTCACGATCGAGTCCGTCGCCTGTGTGGGATGCTGCGGGCTGGCGCCCGTGGTCCTGGTGGACGACCAGATGTATGGCAATCTCGACTCGAAGAGTGCGCGCCGCAAGGCGAAGGCGCTCAAGCGGGCGGCGAGCTCATGAGCGCGGAGGCGAACATGACCGCCGCAGCTCAGGGCATTGCGATTCGCGTCTGCACCGGTTCGGGCTGCGCGATGAACGGCTCGCTGCTCGTTGCCGACCGACTCGAAGCAGCCATCGAAGCCGCCGGCGAGACCGCTCGCATGCGAGTCGTCCGGACCGGCTGTCACGGCCTGTGCGAACGCGGACCGATCGTCGTGGTGGACCCGGCGGGGACGTTCTACCCCTGTGTCGATGAGACGAAGGCCGCACGCATCGCCGAGGCGCTCCTCGGAGACGGTGCGACGATCGAGGAGTATCTGTTCCACGAGCCTGACTCCGGTGAGGCGATCGAGACCTACGACGAGATTCCCTTCAACCGCATTCAGCACCGGGTGGTGCTCCGCAACTGCGGCGTGATCGATCCCGAGTCGCTCGATGAGGCGATCGAGCACGGTGCTTACGCGGCCCTTCGCACGGTCCTCGACACGATGAGTCCCGAGCGCCTCATCGATGAGATCGAGGCTTCGGGCCTGCGCGGACGTGGCGGTGCCGGATTCACCACAGGCCTCAAATGGCGGTTCACGCGTCAGGCCCCCGGTGACCTCAAGTACGTCATCTGCAACGCCGACGAGGGCGATCCCGGCGCGTTCATGGATCGCAGTATCGTCGAAGGCGACCCGCATAGCGTGCTCGAGGGCATGGCCATAGCCGCATACGCCGTCGGCGCCACGGAGGGCCGTGTGTACGTCCGCGCGGAGTACCCGCTCGCCGTCAAGCGCATGCGCAAGGCCATCGTCGACGCCGAGAAGGCCGGGCTCCTCGGCAAGAACATCTCCGGCACCGACTTCTCGTTCGACGTCAGGGTGCGGGAGGGCGCCGGCGCCTTCGTGTGCGGCGAGGAAACGGCGCTCATCGCCTCGATCGAGGGCGAGCGCGGCATGCCGCGACCCAGACCCCCGTTCCCCGCCACCTCCGGTCTGTGGTCCAGGCCCACATGCATCAACAACGTCGAGACGCTCGCCAATATCGGTTGGATCGTGAACCATGGTGCGGCAGCGTATGCGGCGATGGGTGCCGAAAGCAGCAAGGGCACCAAGGTCTTCGCTCTGACCGGCAAGGTACGGTATACGGGGCTGGTCGAGGTGCCCATGGGCCTGCCGATCCAGGACCTCGTCTACACGGTCGGCGGCGGCAGTTCGACTGGCTACGAGGTCAAAGCCGTCCAGATCGGTGGTCCGAGCGGCGGGTGCCTTCCGGCCGAGCTCTTCGACACGCCAATCGCGTACGACACCCTCGCATCGGTCGGCGCGATCGTCGGATCGGGCGGCGTCGTCGTGGTCGACGAGCGCACGTGCATGGTGGAGCTTGCGCGCTACTTCCTCTCGTTCACGCAAGAGGAGTCCTGCGGCAAGTGCGTCCCCTGCCGCGTAGGCACGAAGCGCATGCTCGAGATCGTCACCCGGATCACCGAGGGCAAGGGCGAGGAAGGCGATACTGACCTCCTCGAACGTCTCGCACTCGACATTCAGCGCACGTCACTATGCGGTCTTGGCCAGACGGCGCCCAATCCCGTCCTCACGACACTGCGCTACTACCGTCACGAGTTCGACGAGCACATCGCCGAGCGCCGCTGCCGGGCCGGCGAATGCAACGAGCTCTCGACATTCGTTGTCGATGCGGAAACATGCACGGGTTGCGCTGTGTGCAAGAAGCACTGCCCGGTCGATGCGATCGTGGGCGAGCTCAAGGAGCTGCACACGATCGATGCCGACCGGTGCATCAAGTGCGGCGTGTGCGTGAGCCATTGCCCCTTCGATGCGATCAGCCGAGTGTAGGAGGCCGGGCACCGCGCCGGGCACCAAATAGGCAGCACCGATCCCAGCTGACACGCGACAGACAAGGATCCTGAGTTGAGCGAGCAGACCTCACAGACACGCCTCACCCTGACGGTGAACGGCAGCGCCATCGAGTCCGTCGCCGGCATGAGCGTGCTTGACGCATGTCGGGCGGCCGGCATCACGATTCCCACGCTCTGCCACGACCCCCGGCTCGAGCCACACGGTGGCTGCCGCCTGTGCATCGTGGAGATCGAGGGCATGCGCGGCTTCCCCGCCGCCTGCACGACCCGGGCCGCTGACGGCATGGTCGTCACGACCGACAGCGATACGCTGCGGGGGCTTCGCAAGACCGTCGTCGAGCTGCTGCTCTCCGATCACAAGCTCGAATGCGTCACGTGCGACAGCGCAGGCGCCTGCCAACTGCAGGACGCCGCGTACCGGCTGGGAATCACCGAGTCATCCTTCCCCGGCGCCCACCATCCCGTTACCACGACCGACGACAACCCCCTCATCGAACGCGACTACGAGAAGTGCATCGGGTGCGGGCGATGCGTGCGCATCTGCGACGAGGTCCAGGGGTGCAACGTCTATGGCTACACGGGCCGGGGCTTCGGGATGCTCCCCGACACGCCGTACGGTGCGTCCCTCACCGATTCCGGTTGCGAGTTCTGCGGCCAGTGCGTCTCGACCTGCCCGGTCGGCGCGCTCTCCAACCGCTTGAGCCGTTTCCGCGGCCGGGTCTGGGAAACGGAGTCCCGCGAATCGATCTGCGGCTACTGCGGCGTCGGTTGCACCGTCTCGTACTGCGTCAAGGACGGCCGGATCATCGGAGCCACAGCCCCGCTTGAGCGCGGCGTCAACCGCGGCAACCTCTGCGCCAAGGGCCGGTACGGCTGGCGCTTCACCCACCACCCGGATCGGCTGACGACCCCGCTCGTGCGCAAGAACGGCGAGCTCGTCGCCGCAAGCTGGGACGAGGCGCTCGGGCATGTGAGCGAGACGCTGAAGCGCATCGCCGCCGAGCATGGCGGAGACGCGGTCGCCGGTCTCTCCAGCGCGAAGTGCACCAACGAGGAGAACTACCTGTTCCAAAAGCTCCTGCGGGCCGGATTCGGTACACACAACATCGACCATTGCGCACGTCTTTGACACAGCTCGACGGTGACCGGTCTGGTCGCCACATTCGGTAGCGGTGCGATGACGAACTCGTATGCGGATCTGGGCAAGGCCGATGTCATCCTCGTCGTGGGGTCGAACACCACCGAGGCGCACCCGATCATCGCGATCGAGCTCAAGAAGGCCGCGCGCCGCGGCACCCGCATCATCGTGGTCGATCCCCGCAGGATCAAGCTCGTCGACCACGCGTCGCGCTGGCTGCGGATCAAGCCGGGGACCAACGTGCTCCTCTTCAACGCGCTCATGCGGGCGATTCTCGACGCGGGGCTCCAGAACGACGAGTTCATCGCCGAGCGCACCGAGGGCTTCGACGAGCTTCGCGCGCATCTGGCCGGCGTCGACATCGAGCAGGCTGCCGGGCTCACCGGTATCCCGGCGGCGGACATCAGAGCCACTGCCGAGGAGTTCGCCTCGGCAGATGCCGCCTCGATCGTCTACTGCATGGGAGTCACACAGCACACCTCCGGCCACGACCAGGTCCGGGCGCTGGCGGACCTCTCGATGATTGCGGGTCAGATCGGGCGCCCCGGCACCGGCATGAACCCGCTGCGCGGGCAGAACAACGTCCAGGGCGCATGCGACCTCGCATGCCTGCCCAACTGCCTGCCCGGCTACCAGAGCGTCACCGACCGGGGCGCGCTCGACCGCGCATGCGACCTGTGGGCGACCGACCACGTGCTGTCCGACAAGCCCGGCCTGACGATCATCGAGATGTTCGACGGTGCCATTGCCGGCTCGCTCAAGGCGATGTACATCATGGGAGAGAACCCGCTCGTGGCCGACCCCGACATCGAGCACGTCCGCGAGGCGCTCGATGCCCTCGAGTTCCTCGTTGTGCAGGATATCTTCCTCACAGAGACCGCGGCGATGGCGGACGTCGTCTTCCCGGCGGCGACCTTCCTGGAGAAGCACGGCACCTTCACGAACTCCGAGCGGCGTGTCCAGCTCGTGCACAGCATCGTGGAGGCGCCGGGAGACGCACTCCCCGACCTCGACATCCTCATCTCGCTCGCCCGCGCCCTCGGCATGGACTGGGAGTACGACGGTCCGTCCGACGTCATGATCGAGATGGGCGCCGTCACCCCCCAGTACGGCGGCATCACCTACCGCCGGCTGCGCGAAGAGGGCAGCCTCCAATGGCCGTGCCCCGATGCCGATCATCCAGGCACGCCCATCCTGCACACAACCAGCTTCCCGCGCGGCAAGGGCGCGTTCGCGGTCGTCGAGTACATCCCCCCTGCCGAGGAGACCACCGACGAGCTGATGTTCGTGCTCGGCACGGGCAGACACCTGTGGAACTTCCATTCGAACACCATGACCGGGCACTCCGAGGGCCTGAACGCGCTGAACCCGGAAGGCTACCTGGAGATCTCCCCGGAAGACGCCGAGAGTCTCTCTGTCTGCGAGGGCGACATGCTCGAGATATCGAGTCCCCGGGCCACCGTGACCGCGCCGGCGCGCATCACAGCGGGGCTGCGGCCCGGCGTGGTCTTCATGCCGTTCCACTTCGCGGCCAGGCCGGCAAACGCGCTCACCACAGGCGTGCACAAGGATCCGTACTCGAAGATCCCGGCACTCAAGACCACGCCCGTAAGCGTGCGGAAGGTCGACGGGGCGTAGATCGCGTCTCAGGGAGAAGGCGTCCCCGTGTGCTCGGGCGTGGTCTCCGGGTCGCGCTTCTCGTCATCGAGCAGCCCGGCCTCCTGCAGCGCATCGTAGCGCTCGGCGCCCACACACGCGCGAGCCGCGCTGCACCATGCAGCACATGAGGGTACCGCGAGCTTCTCGACCCGGGCACCGCAGTCCGGACAGCGGCGGCGCTGCTCGTCGGAGAACATCTCGACCATGACGCCGCAACCGGGGCAGCGGACCTCGCTCGCCGTGATGAATCGTGGCTCGGATCCGGGGCACTTGGTCATCGAACTGACACCTCCGGCAAAGGTGGACTCCTACTGTGTTGTGCCCGCTGGCCGCAAAGTGTATGCCGAGACGACACGCGCGCATTCACCGCCCCGCCGAGCGGCCTGGCCGACCCGGTGGCTGGTCAGCGGTGGTACGGCTCACCCCGGTTGATGCGAAATGCGCGGTAGACCTGCTCGACCAGAAGCACGCGCGCCATCTGATGCGGAAGGGTCATCGGACCGAGCGAGATGCGTTCGGCAGCCTTCGCGACGACCTCAGGCGCGAGCCCCGCCGCCCCGCCGATCACGAACGCGATGTGGCTCGAGCCCTCGAGCGCCCGGGCTGCCATCCACGCGGCGAACTCCTCGCTGGAGCGCCGGGTGCCGCCGATCTCGAGCACGACGACGTGGGCGGCTTCGGGGAGCGCGCGGAGAATCGCGGCACCCTCCTCGGCAAGGGCGCGGGCCTCGTCGCGAGTCACGTCGCGGTCCGGGACCTCGATCGTCTCGACCGTGGCGTACGGGCGCAGACGCTTCAGGTACTCCCCCGAGGCGTCCAGCCAATGCTGCTCCTTGAGACGCCCGACGGCGATGATCGTCACGCGCACGCTAGCCACGATTCCCGTCGGAACCCAGGGTGACATCGAGCGTCCGGCGCGTGTCGGCGCGGACGACCTCGACCTCGATGGTGTCGCCGACGCGGTTCGCGCGGATGGCAGCGAAGACGTCCTCGCTGCCGCCTATCTCACGTCCGTCCACCACGACGAGTATGTCGCCCCGCTCGATGCCCGCAGCGTCGGCCGGAGAGCCGGGCTCGACGAACTGCACCAGAGCGCCGTGCTCGACCGCGAGCCCGAACCGGGATGCCGAGGAGGGGTCGATGGTCACGGTCGAGACCCCCATGTACGCATGGAGCGCACGGCCGTCCTTGATGAGCTGCCCGGCGACATCGATCGCGAAATCGACGGGGATGGCGAAGCCGATGCCGGCCGACTGAGGCGCCCCCACACTGCTCGACGGGGCCTGGATCAGCGTGTTGATGCCGATCAGCCGGCCTTCCGCATCGACGAGCGCCCCTCCGGAGTTGCCGGGGTTGATCGCGGCGTCTGTCTGGATGAGGTTCGTGTATGCGGAGATCGACTGCCCGCCTTCGGCGAGGCTCGAGCGACCGAGCGCCGAGACGATCCCGCCCGTCACCGTCTTCTCCAGCCCGAAGGGGCTTCCGATCGCGACGACGAACTGCCCGACCGCCAGATCTGACGAGGACCCGATCTCGATCGCCTCGAAGGGCCCTCCCTCGATCTTGAGGACCGCGAGGTCGGTGGTCGGGTCGACGCCCACGATCTTCGCGACGACATCATCGAGCCCGACGGTCACGAGTATCCTGTCGGCGCCCTCGATGACATGGTAGTTGGTCAGGATATGGCCGTCCGAGCGGATGATGACCCCGGAGCCGTTTCCTGCCTCGGCGAGTCCGCTCTCACCCGTGTACGGGTTGTAACGCTGCTGCTCGATGGCGACGTTGACGACACTCGGGTTCACCTTGGCTGCCACGGCGACCGCGATGTTGACGTCCTGGCCTGCGGTGATCTCGATCGGACTCGACGCTGCGGTCGTTCCCCCCCGCGAGAGAGGCTGTGCGCCGGGCCATGCACCGAACGCCCACACAAGCGCCGCCGCGACCAGCAGGCCGCCAACAAGCGAACCGAGCGCCGCCGCCGTGATGACTGAGGCGCTCGACCACCGTCGCGCGACGGTCGGCTCCTCGCACGGGACATCATCGTCGCCGGTGTACTCGCACACCGGGAGTTCCCCTGTGACGAACTCGTAGCCCGGCTGCTCGGAGGCCGCGGGCTCGAAACCCGGCAGATGCGTCTCGCTGTCCTGCATCCGGGCGATCGACTCGCCGTCGGCACCCGGGGGCTCGTTGTCGATGTGCTCGACCGGCTCCTGTGAACCGGCGGGCTGCATGGTATCGAAATCCGAATCAGCCATACGTCATGTCTCCGTGTCTGCGAGTATCAGCGACGCCTATGAGTGTACCCCCGTCGAGCGGCCGGGAGCACGCAAAGGCCCACGTTACACGAGATGAGCACAGCCGCACCACGCTGCGTCCACGAGACCCAGGCCCGGACCGACACGGCTACTCGGAAGCCTTGCCTGATTCCTGACTTCAGAGTAGATTTCGTAGTATGGACATCTCGACACTGCTCGCATCGCCGGAGAGCAAGACGCTCGAGTTCAAGCGCGACCTCTCGTCGCCCGGACCCATACTCCGAACGGCATGTGCCTTCGCCAACACCGCCGGGGGCGTTCTGCTGGTTGGAATCGCCGACGACAGGAGTGTCCTCGGCATGACCGATCCACTATCTGCCGAGGAGAGGATCGCGAACATCCTTGCCGACGGCATATCCCCGCACCTGCTTCCCGAGATCGAGATCCTCCCGTGGCGCGACAAGAGCCTGCTCGCGGTCACGGTGTATCCCGGGCCGTCACGCCCGTACCGCGTTGTCTCGGCCGCATCGGACCGGCAGGTGTTCGTGAGAGTCGGCAGCACGAACCGGGCTGCCGATCGCGCGCTGATCGCCGAACTCGAACGCAGCGCCCATCGTGGCTCCTTCGACGAGGAGCCGTTCCTCGGCCGTAGTGCGCGCCTGGAGCCGGAGCGACTCGCCCCGCATCTTGCGTCGAGTCGCACGCTCAGTCGCAGCCGATTGCTGTCACTGCGGCTGGTGACCGAGCACGCAGGCAGAACAGTTCCCACCGTGGGCGGCATGCTGCTGGCCGGCGCCGACCGCGACACCCACTTCCCGGACGCACACGTGCGTGCGGGCAGGTTCGGCGGAACCGACCGCACCGTGATCCTGGACTCCCGCGAGTTTCACGGGGGTCTGCTGGACTCGCTGGAGCAGACGCTGGAGTGGATCGACGATCGCACACTTCGCCCGGTCGAGGTCTCCGGGGTGCGACATCGTGTCCGCCCGCAGTACCCGCCGCTCGCGGTCCGAGAGGCCGTAGTCAACGCGATCGTTCATGCCGACTACAGCCAGGCAGGCGCACCCGTGCGAGTCGCACTCTACGACGACCGGCTCGTGATCGAGAATCCGGGGCTGCTCCCGTTCGGGCTGACGACCGCCGACATGATCGAAGGCGTCTCGCGAGTCCGCAACCGTGTTATCGCGAGGGTGTTCGCCGAGGCAGGCCTGGTAGAGCAGTGGGGCAGCGGTGTGCCGAGGATGATCGAAGCCTGTCGCGACGCCGGCATGCCCGCACCGCGCCTGGAGGAGATCGGCTTCGGCTTCAGGGTGACGCTCCTGGCCGGCGCGTCGGGCCTCCCCGCCGTCGATGAGCTCGACAGCGTGATCCTGAACCACCTGCAGGCCGACGGCGAGATGCGTACAGCTGAGATCGCGAAGCACATCGGTCGCACCCCGCGCGCAACTCGCACGCGACTGCAGCGGCTGATCGAGCGCGGCCTGGTGGTGGAGATCGGCTCCGGCCCCACGGACCCCAATCGTGCCTATCACATCGCCGAGGAACGCGGAGAGTACCGCATCAGGTGAGGCAGGCCGGGGCCAGGGTCAAGCGCCCTACCCCGCGTACCCGAGGTACCGCAGGATCGGCGAGCCCGCCAGCCCGATCGCGAAGGTCGCCGCGACGGCGATGAGCAATGCGGCAGCAGCCAGGCGCGAGGGGACGAGCTGGATGCCGGAGGCGGCCGGTGTGATACCGCCGGAGTCAGCCTCAGTGGACTCCGTCCCGAAGAACATCGAGCGCACGATCCGGAAGTAGTATCCGGCCGAGACGACGCTGACGAGAACCGCGATGACCACGAGCCACTCGTACCCCGCCGTCACACCCGCACCGAACAGGTACAGCTTGCCGAAGAAGCCGGCGAGCGGCGGAATACCGATGAGCGACACGAGCCACACGACCATCGCCCAGGCAGCCCACGGCCGTCGCGAAGCGAGATTGGCGAGCGAAGCGACCGAGTCGCCCTCCTCGGCGACCACGAGCATGATGGCCATCGACGGCACGGAGTACGCGACCGCATACAGCAGTACGGCGAGCATGGCGAGATCTCCGGCAGGCGCGTTGATCGAGACACCGGCAGCCAGGCCGAGCAGCAGGTAGCCGGTGTGCGCGACACCGGAGTAGGCCATGAGGCGGCGCACGTCGGACTGCGGCAATGCAGCCAGGTTACCCAGAAGCATCGAGGCGAGAGCGCCGATCACGAAGAGCGTGGCAAGCTGATCCACGCCCGGAGCGAGCATCGTCGCCAACCGGACGAGCACCGCCGCTCCGGCGATCTTGGGTACCGTCGACACGAACGCCACCGACGCGGCGGGCGCCCCCGCATACGCGTCGGGTGCCCAGAAGTGGAACGGGGCCGCCGACATCTTCGCGAACAGGCCCGCCATGACGAGCACCGCCCCCGCGAGCGCCAGGGTGCCGGCACCCTCGAGCGCAGGAGCGACCTCCGCAAAGAGCGTCGAGCCGCTGAGCCCGTACAGGAATGAGAGCCCGTAGAGCATGATCAGGCTCGTGAGCATCGAGAGGAAGAAGTACTTGAGTGCCCCCTCAAGACCCCGGATGTCGTCGCGCCGGTAGCCCATCAGGACGTAGGCGGGCATCGTCGAGAGCTCGAGTGCCATGAACATCGTGATGAACTCCGCAGAGGCGGCGACGAGCACCCCGCCCAGCGATGAGAACAGCGCCAGAGCTGTGGCCTCGCGCGAACGCTCGCCGGTCATGCCGCGCCCGGCCAGCCACAGGAGCCACAGCGCAGTGAGTCCACAGATGCCGGCACGCACGAACTGGGAGTGCGTATCGTAGACCAGCATCCCGCCGAACAGCGTGCCCTCGGCCGCCGTGAACAAGCTCGCCAGAGCGGCTACTGTCGAGATCCCAGCGCCCAGCAGCGCGACCGTGCGATCGCGTCCCGGGAGGAACTCACCGAACAGCGCGACCGTCGCGCCGAACAGGAGCACGAACTCAGGAAACAGATGGAGGTAGCCCGACATCTACGCCCCCATGCCCTTGAGAAGAGTGGTCACGGCAGGATCCACGTAGCGCAGCAGCGCCGACCAGTACACGCCGATCACGACGATCAGCACGACGAGCGGGAGCAGGATGCCGATCTCGAGACGCGTCAGGTCGGTGATGCCGGAGACCGCCTTGGACTTCTCGCCGAGCACGACCCGCTGGACCATCCAGAGCATATAGGCGGCAGCGAGAAGAACACCCACGCCGGATATCACCACGAAACCGGGCCACATGTCGGACTCCCAGGCGCCGAGCAGCGCCAGGAACTCGCCCGGGAAGCCGGCGAGCAGCGGCAAGCCGAGCGAGGCGAACGACGCGAACGCCATGAGCCCGGCGGCCACGGGCACGCCCGCTGACAGCCCGCTGACCTCGTCGATCATACGCGTATGGGTGCGCTCGTAGACCATGCCGACCAGAAGGAACATCATGCCGGTGATGAGCCCGTGCGCGATCATGACGATCACGGCACCGTTGATACCCGCCGCGTTTCCGGCGGCGATGCCGAGCATCACGAAGCCCATGTGCGAGACCGAGGAGTACGCGACGAGCTTCTTCAGATCCGTCTGAGCGAACGCCACGGCAGCGCCGTAGACGATGGAGATCGCAGCGAGCAGTGCGATGAACCACGACCAGCTCGCGGCCGCGTCGGGAAGCATCGGCAGGGAGCTGCGTACGAAGCCGTACGTGCCCATCTTGAGCAGGACGCCCGCAAGGAGCACGGACCCCGCGGTGGGCGCTTCGACGTGCGCGTCAGGCAGCCAGGTGTGCAGCGGCCAGACCGGTACCTTGACCGCGAAGCCCAGGAAGAACGCGGCGAACACCCACCACTGGAAGGTCGGATCGAAGCCCGCACGGGCCAGCTCGAGCATGTCGAAGGTGCCGCCCTGCATGCGCAGTGCGAGGATGCCGACGAGCATGAACACCGAACCGAACAACGTGTAGAGGAAGAACTTGATGGCCGCGTACTGGCGGCGCGGACCGCCCCACTCGGCGATCAGGAAGTACATCGGCACCAGCACGAGCTCCCAGAACACGTAGAACAGCACGAAGTCCAGAGCGCAGAAGACGCCGTTCATGCCGACCTCGAGGAGCAGGATCATCGAGAAGTAGAAGGCCGGCTTGCGCTCCATCTTCCAGCTCACGAGGATCGCAAGCACGGTGAGCAGCGCCGAGAGTGCGATCAGCGGCATGGCGATGCCGTCGACCGACAGGTAGTACTGGATCCCGGCCTCCCTCACCCAGTCGTAGCGCTCGGTGAACTGGAAGCCACCGGCGACGTCGAACCGCACCATGGCGTAGGTCGCCACGATGAGGTTCGCGACAGCGAAGAGCAGCGCGCTCCACTTGGCGGCGCCGGGACTACTCCTCGGCATCAATGCCGTGACAGCGGCTCCCAACAGAGGCAGGAATATGATGGTCGTCAGCATCAGGACTACCCTTTCACAACGATCCACAGCATGAGCAGCACGAGCGAGAACACCGCGAGCCTCTGGTACGTCTGGATCTTGCCGGTCTGAATGCGGCGCACCCGCGCGCCGAGGTCGTTCGCGAGCGCAGCGGCCCCGTTGACCGCCCCGTCGATGACGCGCCTGTCAAACGTCCACGAGGCGTCGGCCAGAGCGCGCCAGCCCGAAGCGACGCCGTTGACCACACCGTCGACCCGCTTCAGGTCGAAATCAGCCGCCCACGCGGCAAGGCGCATGAACGGCCTGATCAGGAAGAACTCGTAGGTCACGTCGAAGTAGAACTTCTGCGCGATGATGTCATACGCATAGTTGGCGCGCTGCTTGAGCGAGCGTGTGTTGAGCACGAGGTTGGGCCGCCCGTACGCCCACCAGCCGAGCGTCAGACCGGAGAGGGCCACAGCGCTCGAAACGCCGGCCGTCAGGGGATCGGGCCAGGGGATCTTGTGCCCGAAGAAGTCGCCGAGGGCAGGGCCGGCGAAGCCGATGACCGCGGTGATCCCGGCGAGCAGGACCATCGGGCCGATCATCTCCCGGTGGCCCTCGTGCAGCTCATCTGCCTGATGCGGGCCTGCGAACACGCGGAACCACAGGCGCGCGACGTAGAACGCGGTCACGAACGCGGCGAGCAGCGAGACCACAAGCGCGAAGTAGTGATGCTCGTGCAGCAGGACGGTGAGAATCTCGTCCTTCGACCAGAATCCCGAGAACGGGAAGATGCCCGCGAGTGCGAGGGAACCGACGGTGAACGTCGCGGTGGTCCATGGCAGGTACCGGCGCAACCCGCCCATCTCGCGCATGTCCTGCGTGTGGTACGCGTGGATGATCACGCCGGCACCCAGGAACAGCAGCGACTTGAAGAACGCGTGGGTCACCAGATGGTACATGCCGGCGACCATACTTCCGGCACCGAGAGCCACGAACATGTAGCCGAGCTGGCTGATCGTCGAGTACGCGAGCACCTTCTTGATGTCGTGCTGGACCGCGGCCATCAGGCCGCCGAGGAGTGCGGTGGTCGCCCCGACCGCGAGCGTGAGTCCGATGGCCGTGGGGCTCGCCTCGAAGATCGGCATGGCCCTGGCCACCAGGTACACGCCGGCTGCGACCATCGTCGCCGCATGGATCAGCGCCGAGGCCGGAGTCGGACCCGCCATGGCATCCGGCAACCAGACGTGCAGCGGCACCTGAGCGGACTTGCCCATCGCGCCGAAGAGGAGCAGCAGCGATACGAGCGTGGCCGCCGGAGCCGTCCAGGCGTGCTCATGAAGCACCTGACTGAAGGAGAACGAACCGGCGATGTTCCACATCGCGAACAGGCCTATGGCGAAGCCGACGTCACCCACGCGGGTCGTCATGAACGCCTTCATCGACGCCTTGCGTGGCGCCTCGCGCTCGTGCCAGAACCCGATGAGCAGGTAGGAGCACAGGCCCATGACCTCCCACGCGAGATACAGCAGCAGGAAGTTGTCGGCGAGGACCAGCGTGAGCATCGCTGCCGTGAACAGCGAGAGCACGGCGAAGTACCAACCCACACGCTCTTCGCGGTGCATGTATCCGAGCGAGTAGATCTGCACGCACGCGCCCACCACCGTGATCACGATGAGCATCGCTGCGGCGATCGGGTCGAGCTGGAAGCCCATGTCGAGCGGAATGCCGCCGATCGTGCCGAGGGTGAATGACTGGTGCCACAGGGGCTCCTCGGCAAGCTCGTGCCCACCCGGCCAGACCGCCGCGAACGCGGCGATCGAGAGGGCCAGCGCGCCCAGGATGCCTGCTAGCGAGATCCACCGGGCACGGTTGCGCACCGCGCGCGACATCGGCACGAGCAGCACGAATGCGAGCGCGGGGAGCAGCGGTATGGCGAATACGTATCCCACGCCTACCCCTTCAGCCGTTCCATAGTGGAGAGCTCGACCGAGCGCGACTGGCGGTAGATGGCCAGCACGAGCGCGAGTCCGAGCCCGATCTCAGCCGCCGAGACGACCATCGAGAAGATCGCGAAGAACTGTCCGGTGGCCAGCGCCGGCGTCGTGAAGCGAGAGAACGCGATCAGGTTGAGGTTCACTGCCCCGGCCATGAGCTCCAGAGACATCAGCACCATGACCGCGGAGCGCTTGGAGACCGCGCCATAGAGCCCGAGCGCGAAGAGCACCGCAGCGAGGCCCAGAACGACTTCGAGTCCGACCGTCACCGGCGCTTTCCCTCCCCCGACCACCAGACCGCGGCGACGAGCGCCACGAGCAGGACGAGCGAGGCGATCTCGAACGGCAGAACCCATCCGCCTTCGAGATCGAAGAGCAGCATCCCGAGCGCGGCCGTATCGAGCGGCGCCCCGGGCATGGCCACCTCGGGAGCGGAGAAGCGGCTCAGTCCCGCGAAGACGATCCCGCCGAACGTCAGCGCCAGCGCAGCCGCGCCCAAAGAGGCGTCGAGCGGCCGAATCGCGTCTTCGCGTCGCCGCAGCGTGAGCATGATGACAAAGAGCAGGAGGACCGAGACCGCGCCTGCATAGACCAGCACCTGCACGAGTGCGAGGAACTCGGCTGAGAGCAGCAGGAACAGCCCGGCGAGGGCGAGCATCACCTCGAGCACCCAGAATGCGGCGTGCACGACATTGTGCGAGGCGAGGACTCCGACGGAACCGCCCACGGCGGCGACTGCCAGGATGCCGAATGCGATGGCGTTGACGCTCTCAGGCATCGTCGGCCTCCTTCTCTGTCTCCGGGGTCGAGCCTGCGCCGGCGGGCCTGGGCTCACGCTTGGGCCTGGCCGCGGCGGTGTCGGTGAGCAGGTCGTAGGTGAGGTCCTCGGGAGCGGTGACCGCAAGCTCGTAGTCATGGCTCATATGAATGGCATCGAACGGGCACGCCTCGACGCACAGGCCGCACATCATGCAGGCGCCCAGCTCGTACCGGAAGATGTCGATATGCTTGGACTTGTCCTCGGCCACCGTCATCTGAAGGTCGAGGATATGATCGGGACAGACCCGCACGCACGACATGCACGCGGTGCACTTGTGATTTCCTTCGGCGTCGAACGTGGGCGCCACGGACCACCGCGCACGCTCGGGCAGCTCGTACCTCTCGTAGGGGTACTTGAGCGTGATGGGGCCCCGCAGCATGTTGCGCATCGTGATGCGCATGCCCTTGATCAGACCGCTGCCCCACATCTCAGCTCACCCCCTGACCGAGGGTGAAGAGCTTCCACACGGTGCCGAACACGATGATCCACGCGAGGTTGATCGGGATGAGCCACTTCCAGCCGACCTGCATGAGCTGGTCGATACGAACGCGGGGGAACGTCCCCCGGATCCACATGATCACGAAGATCCCGAGGTAGACCTTGAACATGAAGATGAACGGCGCGAACGGCGCGACGAGCTCGACGGGAACCCAGGGGAGCATCCATCCGCCGAAGAAGAGCGTCACGCCAAGCGCGGAGATGACGAACTGGTTGCTGAACTCGGAAAGGAAGAGCAGACCGAACTTCATGGCCGAGTACTCGGAGGCGAATCCGGCTACGAGCTCCGACTCGGCCTCAGACATATCGAAGGGCGTCGCGTTGAGCTCGACGAGGCCGGCGATCCAGAAGAGGACGAAGGTCGGCCAGAAGCCGGGGAACAGGATGTTCCACCGCGGGATGAAGCCCAGCCATGTGCCCGACTGGGCCTCCACGATCGTCCCGAGGTTCATCGTTCCGGCGAACATGACGATCGGCAGAACCGACAGCAGCAGGGGGACTTCGTAGGCGATCTGCTGTGCCGCCGATCGCATACCGCCCAGCAGCGACCACTTGTTCGCCGATGCCCAGCCGGCCATGAGGATGCCGATGGGAACGATCGACAGCGCAGCGAACGTGAACAGAAGGCCCGTATCGAGTGCGGTGATCTTCCACGTCCCCGAGAACGGCAGGGCGGCATAGGCCAGAAGCGACGGGGTGAAGACGACTGCGGGTGCGAGCGCGAAGAGGATACGATCGACCGCCGAAGGCGTCACGTCCTCTTTCGTGAGCAACTTGAGTACGTCGTACGGCGTCTGCAGCAGTCCCTGCCAGCCGTTATGGATCGGTCCGTAGCGGAGGTGCAGGTGGCCGAGGACCCGGCGGAGCATCCAGATGAGGATGACGCCGTTGAACAGCATGAGCCCGAGGGCGGCCAGTATCCTGAGCAGCGCGACGAGCAGCGGGCTCACCGGTCCACCTCCCCGAGCATGATGTCGAGCGAACCGACGATCATGACCGCATCGGCGAGAAGATGGCCGGGCAGTATCTCCTCGAGCACCTGGCACGCGTAGAGCGAGCCGGACCGATAGTGGAAGCGGGCGGGGTTGACCGAGCCGTCGGCGATGATGTGGACGCCGGTCTCCCCTCTGCTGGACTCCGTGGCGGCGTAGATCTCGCCCTCAGGAACCCGCAGCACCTTGGGGACCCTGGCGGTATGCTCGCCTTCGGGCATTCCGTCGAGGCACTGACGGATCATGCGGAGCGCCTGGCGCATCTCTTCCATGCGCACCATGTACCGGTCCCACGCATCACCGATCGTGCCCACCGGCACGTCGAACTCAAGCTCGGGGTACGCATCGTACGGCCTGTCGCGTCGCACATCGAAGCCGATGCCGGTAGCGCGCAGGTTCGCGCCCGTCAGGCCGAAGGCGAGCGCGGTATCGCGCGGAATGGCCCCGACACCTTTGACCCGGTGCTGGAATATCTCGTTGCCGCCGAGGAGGTCGTGGTGCTCCTCGAGGTAGCCGTCGAATCCGTCGCAGAACGAACGGATCATCGCGTCGATGCCTACCGGCAGGTCCGCGACGACACCGCCCGGTCGAACGTAGTTGAACATCATGCGCTGACCGCTCACGGTCTCGAGTATGTCGAGAAGCACCTCGCGGTCTCGAACCGCGTACAGGAACTGCCCCATGGCTCCGGTATCCAGGCCGAACGTGCCGAACCAGACCAGGTGGCTCGCGATCCGCGTGATCTCGGCCATGAGGGTACGGATGTAGCGCGCCTTGGCGGGGACCTCTATCTCGAGCATGCGCTCGACCGCGAGGGCCACGGCCTGCTCGCCATGGATACCGCTCACGTAGTCGCCGCGGTCCATGAGCGTGCCGAGCTGCTCGTAGCGGCGCGACTCGGCGAGCTTCTCGATGCCGCGGTGCAGGTAGCCAAGGGACGTCTCGGCAGCCACGATCTCTTCGCCGTCCACCTCGATGACGAGGCGCAGTACGCCGTGGGTCGAGGGGTGCTGCGGGCCCATGTTGATGATCAGGTGCTCGGTTGTGAGCCCGTCGACGCCGCTCGGCGTCCTCTTGATGCTCGCGGGCGGTCGCCCGGGGTTGTAGGTGCCCTCGGCAGCCAGTGATCCCGTCTCGAGGATGATGTTGCGCGCGTCGATCACCGGTTGCGCACCTCCTCGGCGGTCCGCACGGGAACGGACTTGCGAAGCAGGGGCGCGATGCCTTCGGTCGTGAAGAGGCGATGCGGGTTGGGGTGCCCCGCAAGCACGAAGCCGAGAAGCTCGGCCGCCTCCCGCTCGGGCAGAAGCGCTGCGGGATAGACGTTCCAAACCGAGTGCAGCTCGCCGTCGTAGGGCACGAGCAGCCGGACGTACATCTCCTCGTCGCGGGTGAGCGAGCGCAGGTGGTAGGTGATCTCGATCTGCTCGCCGGTGTCGGTGCCGAACATGTCTGCGAGCATGCGGAAGTCCAGCGCGCTGTCGCGCAACGCTTCGAGCGCTGTCAGGTTCTCGGCCGCCGAGATGCGCGCGACAAGCCCGGGGCCTGTCTGCTCGATCTCGGCGTTGACCGAGGCCGCTGCGAGGGCGGAGCTAACGGCTGTCGCGTCGGGCAGCAAGGCGCTCCTCCGTCTGATTGCGGACCTTCTCTGCGAGCATGAGGAATCCGTGCTGGACCGATTCCGGCCTGGGCGGGCAGCCCGGGACGTACACGTCGACCGGGATGATCTTGTCGACACCCAGGACCACGTTCGGGTACTCGCGGAACGGGCCTCCCGTGCACGCGCACGCGCCCATCGCGATGACCCATTTGGGCTCGGGCATCTGGTCGTAGAGCACGCGCACCGTCTGGGCCATCTTATGGTTGACGGTGCCTGCGACTATCATCACGTCGGCCTGACGCGGAGAGGCCCGGAAGAAGACGCCCATGCGGTCGAAGTCGAAGCGCGGACCGCTGGCGTGCATCAGGCCTTCGATCGCACAACAGGCGATGCCGAACGCCATGTACCAGAGGGACTTGCTGCGGGCGAAATCGAAGAGCTGCTCGCTGCGAATGAAGGCGAGGGAGTTCTCGCCTGTGAGTCGGTCTATCGCCATGCGAGCGCCCCCTCCTTCCACGCGTACACAAGCCCGAACGCCAGAATGGAGACGAAGATGACCATCTCCACGAGCATGAACAGGCCCATCTGGTTGAAGGCGACCGCCCACGGATAGAGGAACACCGTCTCGATATCGAAGACCACGAAGAGCAGCGCATAGACGTAGTACCCGACACGGAACTGAACCCAGGGAGGACCGATCGGCTGGCTGCCACACTCGTAGGTGGTCGCCTTCTCGGCTGAGGGGGCCGTGGGCGACAGGATATTGGACACGGTGACAGTGGCCGCCGTGAACAGGAGGCCGATGAGTACGAAGCCGCCCAGTATCAGGTAATCGAGTGCCACAGCCAGCTCTCCGTCCCGCCCTCAGACCATGTGGGCCGTTCCCATGGGTCAGGATACGGCAGCGCCCGCAAGGGGGGAATCTCCCACCCGTGGGGCGCCAGGGTTCGGTGGAAGGTAACATAGGTTACATCGCGATTCAAGGAGTACGGGGGCACCCCATCGGGCAAAGGCATGATTCTCGCTGCGAGCGGCCGAACCCCGGCCGTCCGCCGTCAAGAACGGCACGGCATAAACGGTGCCGCACCGGACCATTGGAGAGCACGTGACGCAAGCGCAGACCTCGCTATTCCGCCAACTGACGCTCGCCTTCGTCGCCGTCTCGGTGATTCCCATCCTCCTGGCCACGTACATCGGCGTGGATGGGTTCCTCACGCAAACGAACCAGGAAGCCACCCGCACCGCTGCGGCGGCGCGCGAGATCGCCGCTGCAGCCGATCAGCAGCGGGCGGCCTCCGAGCAGGTCGTCCAGGCGATGCAGCACGTCTCCCTCGCGGCGTCTGAGACGGTCGCGGCCGCCCGGCAGGTGGGGGAGGGCGCGGTCGGTGAGATATCGGGGCGCAGCGAGGACCTCAACAGCTCTCTCGACGGTTTCCGGGTCTAGGACCGCGCGTCCGGGCCTCAAGACCGTGAAACGCGCAGAAGAGCGGCACGAAGTCGTGCCGCTCTTCTCTATGTCTCTGGAGCCGACGAGGGGACTCGAACCCCTGACCTGCGCATTACGAGTGCGCTGCTCTACCAGCTGAGCTACGTCGGCGAATGACTACTGTGCGCTGTCCTTACCTGCCCCGCCCGCGGGCCTTCTTCTGCGGCGCCTGCGTCCGGCGGGCTTGGCGGCCTGCGCCTCGCCCTGCGCCTCGGCGGGTGCTGCACCCTTCGCCTTGCCGGCGGACTCCTCGGCCTTGGGAGCCTCGGACTTCCTGCCGCTCTTCTTCCCTTCGGCTCCCGAGCGCGAACGGCGCTTGGGCTCGCCCTGCGGCGGGGCCGCCTGCGGTGCAGGCTTACCCGAACCGCCCCTTCGCGAGGATCGACCGCCCTCACGGCGCGGTGACTCGCTCAGCTCGCGAACAGGAGCACTCATCGAAGCAGGCAGGGCGACGCCCGCCTCCTCAAGAGCCTCCCGATTGACGGAACACGGGCAACCCTGACCCTTGCAGCACTCCATCGTGGAGAGCGGCACCGTGAGCGTCGTGCCCGCCTCGGGCACTCGGATGGTCACCGTCTCCTTGGGAGTGTTGAGGTCGATGACCTTGCCCTCGCCCACCGGAGTCTCCACCATCGCGCCACGTTTGGGTGCCCGGGACTTGAAGTCCTTGTAGGCGTCGTACTCGTAGCGCAGACAGCACATGAGTCTGCCGCACAGTCCGCTGATTTTCAAGGGGTTGAGCGGCAAATCCTGCTCTTTCGCCATGCGGATCGAGACCGGCTGGAAATCACCGGTGAAGCGATCGCAGCACAGCTGCTGACCGCAGTGCCCGAGACCGCCCACCATGCGAGCTTCATCGCGCACGCCGATCTGGCGCATGTCGATGCGGACCTTGAAGCGGGATGCGAGTTCGCGAACCAGTTCGCGGAAGTCGACCCTCTCCTCGGCGGCGAAATAGAAGATCATCTTGCCGCCGTCGATGAGCATCTCGACGTTGACCGGCTTCATGTCGAGCTTGTGCTGCTTGACGAGATCGCGAAAGACCGCGAGCGCCTCGCCCTCGGTCGCCCGCGCTTTTGCGTCACGATCGAGTTCGGCCTCGCTGGCCGCGCGCAGGACCGGCTTGAGCGGCGCAGCGAGATCGGAGACCGCGACATCGTGCGGCGCTTCGACCACCTCGCCGAGCTCTTCGCCTCGCTCCGTCTGCACGATGACGGCATCACCGAGCGTGCAGTCCAGGCCGGCTGGATCGAACGACAGTACACGAGCAGCGAACCTGAGTTTGACTCCCACTACCGTGGGCACGTAAGGACCTCCCGAATGTCGAACAGCATGGCTTCGACCGCCAGCTGCGGACTCACATTATACGAGATGCGCCGTCGGGCTTCGTTGACGGCATTGAGAGCGCGTGCGCAGGCACCGGGGGTAATCACGGCGCCGACTTCTTGCATGGCATCGATGACGTCGCGATTCGCGACCAGATCCTCGACACCCTGGGAGATGGCCAAGCAATCCCTCAGCCAACTCTCCGCGATATTGAGGACTTCTGCAATGCCCTCCCGCTCGCGTGCGGTCAGTTCACGCTTGTGCCTGCCCTCGACCGCCTTGCCGACGGACGCGCCGGAGAACTCCTCCCGCTGCTTGATCTCTGCGGCCTGCGCGACCTTGAGCTCGTCCACCGGCGCCTTGGCGAGCGCGAGGAGCGCCTTGGCCGAAGTCAGCACATCGAGCTCGTCGAAGACGGCCAGGTCCTTGAGGGTCGCGAGCATCCGATCGCGAGCCGCCTGCCGACCTGAAGACGCGAGGAACTCAGCAGCGCGGACGAGCACGCCTCCCGTGGCGGCGAGCGCGGCGGCGGCCTCCTCGGAACCCGCACCGGTGCGCGTCTCGAGAAGACGGGCCGCCTCTGAGGGCGAGACGCGGGAGAACCTGACCACCTGACAACGGGATGCGATCGTGGGAAGCACCGAGTCGTACCTGGGCGCCAGCAGGATCATGACCGCATGCGGCGGCGGCTCCTCGAGCGTCTTGAGTAGCGCGTTGGCACAGCTGTCGTTGAACATGTCCGCCTGATCGAGCACGTAGAACGTATGCGATGCCTCGACGGGCCGCATCTGCACATCGTGGATCAACGGGCGTATCTGCTCGTCGAGCAGGTAGCTGGCCGCACCTTCGGGCTCGAAGAGGCGAACATCGGGGTGCTGTCCCTTCTTGATGCGGTAACAGACCCTGCACGACCCACACCCGCCGTCATCGCACATGACCGCACACGCGAGTGCCCTGGCCGCCGTCTTCTTGCCGGCCCCGGGAGGCCCGACGAACAGGTACGCATGGGAGATGGTGCCGCTGTCGGCAGCGGCGCGCAGGTACTCGACGGCCTTGCGCTGGCCCATGATGTCGTCCCAGACGCAGCCCTTGCTCACGATCGCGCGCTCCGGAGGGCCGCCGCTATGACCGCCAGGCGCGACGTCACCGTGGCGACCACCGCTTCGTGAACCTCGTCGGGCGTGCCGTGCGCGTCGATGGTCGCGATCCGGTCCGGCTCGCTCGCCGCGAGACGCAGGAAGCCCTCACGCACGCGCGCATGAAACGCGACGTCCTCTGATTCCAGCCGGTCCGTGCCGACCTCGGTGGCCCGGCCCAGACCGAGCGCGGGGTCGATGTCGAGGAGTATGGTGAGGTCAGGCGTGACGCCCGCCGTCGCGATCTCATTCAGCTGCGTCACCTCGTCGAGCTCGAGCCCGCGCCCGTGTCCCTGATATGCCACGGTGGAGTCTGCGAACCTGTCGCACAGGACGACGGACCCGACCGACAGGGCAGGAGCTATCCGTTGCGCCACGAGCTGAGCGCGTGAGGCCTCGTAGAGCAGCAGCTCCGCCCTCGCGTCGAGCTCTCCGTGGGATGGGTCGAGCAACAGGTCGCGGACCAGCTCGCCGAGTCGCGTTCCGCCGGGTTCGCGGAACACCGCTGTCACAAGCCCCGCCCGCTCGAACAGGGCCGCGAGTCTGGCGAGCTGCGTCGACTTGCCGCAGCCCTCGCCACCCTCGAACGTGATGAACACGCCGGCCGCGCTCACAGCGATCCCTCCGCCACAGTCTCGCGCCACTCTCGCGGCGCCATCGAATACAGGTCCGCACCGGTGACATCGATGGCCACCACGACCGGGAACTCACGAAGCTCGAGCCGTACGAGCGCCTCCGTGCCGAGTTCCGGGTACGCAACGATCTCTGCCGAGGAGACACGGGTGGCCAGGAGAGCCGCCGAACCTCCCACGGCCGCGAAGTAGACGGCTCCGGACTCCCGGCACGCCGAGACGACCTCGGCCGAGCGGCCGCCCTTGCCGATCATAGCGGCGATACCGGCGTTCAGCAGGCGCGGCGTCCAGGGGTCCATGCGGGAGGCCGTCGTAGGTCCCACCGACCCGGCGGGGCGACCCGCAGCGGGAGGCGTGGGCCCGGCGTAGAAGAGAACCTGGCCTTTCAGGCCGTAGGGAAGCGCACCTTCGTGGGCGTCGAGTTCGGCGACGAGACGCGCATGCGTCGCGTCGCGAGCCGTGAAGACCGGCCCGCTCAACAGAAACTCGTCGCCTGCGCGAAGCGCCCCGAACTCGTCGGGTGATGCCGGAAGGAACATGCGTCCGGGATCAGACACTCTCCTCGGCCACCTCCTCGCAGCGACGCCAGTTCAGAGTCCGATAAGCGTACACCGCGGCCGCAAGCACAACCAGGGAGGCGAGTTGCAGGGCGACCTGGGAGCCGGTGATCGTGACGCTCGACGCCGCCATACCGCGTGACTCGACGATGGCCTTGACGATTCTGCCGGCGAGGTCGGCAACGGGCGCCATGACCAGCATCGACAGCAGCAGCGAGACCCGGATGACCGATTCCATGGCGGTGAACACGCGGCCGCGGATCTCATCGGCGACCGTGTGGATCACGTAGGTGTTGCCGGCCACGGTGACGATGGCCAGGCAGACGCCTGCCGTCACGGCGAAGATGGCAGCCAGGCTGTAGGTGGTCACGCTCGCAAGCCCGAACATTGAAAGGCCGAAGCCGCCGACACCGCCCAGGAACAGCAGCTGCAGCGAGAGCCGCTCGGAGATGCGCGGGACGATCAGCGCGCCAAAGACCATACCGAACGCGAGGAAGACGAGCAGGAAGGTCTGTGGTGTGGCCGCCAGGCGCTGCAGGAACTCGATGCGCTCGAAGATCGGCGACCGGCCGACGTTCACGTGCACGATGCCGACGGGGATGATCGTCCCACCCCCGAGGATCGCAGCGCCGACCGTGACGAGGAAGCCGCGCAGTTCGCGGTGCTCGCCGAGAAACCGGAACGACTCCACGACGTCGCGGCCGATGAGCGTGAGGTCCATCCTGGCTCCGCGATCCGCGGGCTTCGCAACGAGATGGATCCCCCAGATCGAGAGCGCCGACAGCAGGAACGTGAGGGTATCGAGGAAGACGCCGGCCCGCGGACCGAGAAGCGCCGGCTCGAACAGGCCCACGAGGGAGGAGACGAGCGGCAGTCCGGCTGCCAGCACCCACCGCACGATCGCCTCGAACGCCGCGACGATGGCGCCGGACGCCAGCAGCCCGATCAGCATGCTCGCCTGCTGGGTGGTGTAGGACAGCCCGTTCGCGGCGGTGACGTCCTCTTCTTCGACCAGATACGGGATGAGCGCGTTCTTCGCCGGGAAGAAGAAGAGCGAAGCCGTCTCCATGAGCAGCACGATCAGGTAGATGATCGCCAGATCGTTCGTGAACAGGAGGCCGAGAGCGAGCAGGGCACGCGCGAGATCGCATGCGATCATCGTGCGGCGTCGGTCGAAACGGTCGACGAAGACCCCGATGACCGAGGAGAACAGCAGCGCAGGGATGATCTTGGCGATCATGATGCCGGCAACGGCGAACGATGAGCCGCCGGACAGCGAGGTCACGAGCGGCATCAGCAGACCGATGACGAGCCAGTCCCCGACACCGCTCACGAACTGGCTGAACCACAAGCGCCGGAAGCCGCGGTTCGACAGCAATCGCCGATACCCGCCGCGTGACGCTTCGACCGCTTCGTAGGTCTGCATCCGCGGAGGGGTGTCCTCAGGCGACATCCACGCTCACCGACCTGATCGCACAGCATCCCATGTTCACAGCGACCGGAAGACACGCGATGTGCGAGGGAGCGGTCGCGAGCCTGACCGCGAGAGCGGTCGTATCGCCACCGAGCCCCGCAGGACCGATTCCCAGGTCGTTGATCGCGTCGAGCAGTTCACGCTCGAACGCGGCCGCGCTCGGGTCCGGATTGACGGCGGACACCGGTCGGAGCAGCGCTCGTTTCGCCAGCAGACCAACCTTGTCGAAGGTGGAGCCGACCGCGACGCCCACCACGAGCGGCGGACACGCCCCGGTCGCCTTGGCAGCGACCTGTTCGAGCACGAAGGAGCGAACGCCCTGCATGCCGCCGGCCGGCGGCAGCATCGCCACGGCGGAGGCGTTGTCCGAGCCGCCGCCCTTGAGCATGACGTGCACGCGCGCGCCGCTTCCGGACCGCACGGTGATGTCGACGAACGCGGGGGTGTTGTCCCCCGTGTTGCCCCGATCGAACAACCCGTCACGAGCGACGCTCATGCGGAGCGCGCCCTCGGCGAATGCCGATGCGACCGCGGCGTCGATGCGCTCCTGCAACCTCGCGTCGAGGCGCTCCTGATCCCCGAGCTCGACCCAGACCCAGACCGTGCCGGTGTCCTGGCACAAGGGGACCCCGTCCCTCGATGCGATCCCCGCGTTCTCGATGAGCTGATCGAGCACGCGCCCGGCTCGCGGGGACCGCTCGACCGCGGCGGCCGCCCGCAGCGCCTCGAGCACGTCCGGACGGAGCCCGCTGGCAGCGCGCAGGACTCCCTCGTGAACGGCCCGCGCGATGTCGGCGGAATCGGCCATGTCAGCCCCTGAGTCCCATCGAGTCGAGCGCGTCGGTGATGGTTCCGGCGCTCGCTCGCAGCGCGGCGAGGTCGGCGGCGCTGAGCTCGAGCTCCGGGACGGCATGGACGCCCTGGCGGCCGAGTGTGGCCGGAACCGACATGTACACATCGGAGACGCCATACTCGCCGTCGAGGTACACGCAGCTCGGCATCGTCTCGTGCGTGTCGCCGAGAATCGCCTCGACCATACGCACGACACTGGCGGCCGGCGCGTAGAACGCGCTGCCCGTCTTGAGCAACGCAACGACTTCCGCGCCGCCATAGACCGTGCGCTCGACGAGGTCGTCGAGATCGGCTGCGGGCAGGAGCTCGGTGAGCGGCGTCCCCGCCACGAGCGAGTGGGCCGGCAGCGGGACCATCGCATCCCCGTGAGCGCCGCACGCCATCGCCTCGACATCGTTGACCCGCACGCCGAGCCGCTCCGCGATCGCATAGGCGAACCGCGCGGAATCGAGCACGCCCCCCATGCCGAAGATGCGTGAGTGCGGCAGCCCCGTCACGGTCTGCGCGAGGTACGTCATGATGTCGAGCGGGTTGGTCACGCACACGAAGATCGCATCGGGTGATGCCTCGAGCGCCGCCGGGAAGACTCCCCTGACGATGCCCGCGTTGGCGGCCAGAAGATCGTCCCGGGTCATTCCGGGTTTCCTCGGCAGACCGGCCGTGACCACGACCACGTCCGAGCCGGACGTGTCGGAGTACGCGTTGGTGCCGGTGATGCGGGGCGCGAAGCCTTCGACCGACCGGGAGTGCATCATGTCGAGCGCCTTGCCCTGGGGCAGGCCCTCGGCGACATCGATCATCACCACGTCGGCGACGTCTTTGTTGGCGAGCAGGAACGCGGCGGTCGCGCCGACCTGACCGGCACCGACGACGGTGACCTTGGGAAGCGACATACGGAGAAGCCCTCCTCGGCTGCGTGAGCCCCATGTGGCGAACGGCCCGAGTGGGCGTCGCGATACGTTCGGTTCCGCCGAGGATTCTACCATCTGGCGCCCATCGGGCTCTACGCGTCCGACGGATACTCCGTGGTCACCCTTCGGCCGGAGTGCACCGCGAGGCGCTGTGAGAGGATCGGGGGAAGCGTCGGCATCGGCTCGCGCGGCTCCGGCGACGGAGCAGGCACCTCGAGATCGACGGTCAGTATCTGCTCCTCGTCGCTGGTGGCCTCGGCAAGCACGGCACCGAGGTAGCAGATCGCGCTGGCGCCGTGCCCGATGTCACCCGGATCGGCGCCGACCGGCTCGGCGATCAAGACGAGCCCGACGTACGCCGCGCTGGCGGCGAGCGCCCGCTCTATGACCGCCTCGGCCTGCAGGTCGGACTCGCTCAGCGGTCGCCAGATCCATGCCTGTGCGGCGGCGACCTCGCCTTCGGGCCCTTCGAGGAGGCACTCGTCGCCGAGCATGAGCGCCGTGCGCCCGAGCGGGCTGTCCGATACCCTCGGCTCGGGATGACGCTCAGGGGGCCGAAGGGCGAGCATCAACGCCGTTCCGGCGGCGCACTCGTCCAGAGCTTCGAGCACGCGGACACGCACGGAGGGATCGTCTGAGGTCGCGATCGACGGTACCCACGGGCAGACCACCAGATCGGCACCCCCGGCGCACGCCTGCACCACGAGGGCCTTGAGCGCGGCCACGTCTTCGGCGACCGTCGAGCGCACGCGATGCTGGAGCACCGATATCCTCACGCGAGACACCTCCGCAGGCCGGGATAGTACAGTTCATCCCCGAACAGCGGCCCTCGCATCGCGTGATGCTACGACTTCTTGCGCGTGGCGCCCTTCTTGGCGGCGGGTTTGCGGGGCTTGGCCGCGGCACCCTTGCCCCGGGCGGGCTTGGTCCTGTCGGGCTTGGCCGGACAGTCAGGGTCGATGCAGATCTTCCATGGGCCCTTCTTGGTGTGCACGATCACCTTGGGGGCGCCGCATGGTTCGCAGATCTCATCGGTCGCCTCGATCTCGCCCGACTGGGGCAACGGGTAGGAGACGGGGTGCTCTTTGGAGTCGAAGTTCTCGCAGCGGACGTAGCGGCTCCCGACCTGGGAGTACTTGACCTTGAGCGAGCCTTCGCACTTCGGGCACTTCCCGACCGATATCTCGGGCCCCTTCTTGGTCGAGCAGTCGACCGACAGGCACATCGTGCGCGCCGGACGCTTGAACTGCATGACCTTGACCTGCGGCGATCCGCAGACCGGGCACATCTCCTCAAGCGCGGCGAACTTGGCGTTCTTGGGCAGCGGATACGTGACGTCACAGTCCGGGTAGCCGGCACAGCCGACGAAGTACGCGCGGTTCTTCGGCGAGTACTTGATCAGCAGGTCGTGACCGGACGTGGGGCACACGCCCACCTTCGCGTCCTCGTCCGCGGCCGCCTTGAGCGCGTCGCCGACTTCGGGCACGTGTTTCATGAGGTGGTCCATGACCTCAGCGAGCAGCTCGCGCGAGTGCGAAACGACCTTCTCCCGTGTGTTGCGGGCGTTGGCGATCCCGTCCATCTCGCTTTCCAGCTCGGCCGTCATCTCGGGGCTCGTGATCCGCTCCGCGTTCGCGACGAGCGCGTCGATGACGGATCGGCCCTTGCAGGTGGGCTCGACCGGATCACCCGTGGTGTACTTGCGATCCTCGAGCGTCTGGATGATGTCGTGGCGCGTCGCCTTGGTGCCGAGACCGCGCTTCTCCATCTCCTGGATGAGCTTGCCCTGGGAGTAGCGGGACGGCGGCTGGGTCTGCTTCGCCTCGGTGCGTGCTCCGAGGAACTCGCACTCGTCACCCTGCGCGAGCGCCGGAAGCTGCTCGTCCTTCTTCATACCGTAGTGATAGACGGCGCGAAAGCCGGGTGAGATCACGACGTCGCCGCGAGCGACGAACCGCTCGGAGTTCACATCTATCCCAACCTTGGTGCTCTCGAGGACCGCGGGGCCCGAAAGCGTGGCCATGAACCGTCGCGACACGAGGTTGTAGAGCTTGAACGCCTCGGGCTTGAGCTTCTCGGGGTCCGCCGCTGCCGTCGGGGTGATCGGCGGGTGGTCAGTCGACTCCTTCGCGCCGCGTGTGGGCTTGAGCGGCCCGCTCTTGAGGATACGCTGCACATGCTCGTGGTACGCGGGCACCGCATCGAGGGACCGCAGGATCGCAAGCAGGTCGAGGCTGTCCGGGTACACCGTGTTGTCGACCCGCGGGTAGCTGATCAGTCCGTCCATGTACAGGGACTCCGCGATGCGCATCGTGCGCGCCGGAGACAGGCCTTCCGACGAAGCGGCCCCCAGCAACGACGTCGTGTTGAACGGGGCAGGCGCAGCCACGCTCCGACGCTTGGTCTCGGCCTCGACCACCTCACCGGTCGCCCTGCCCTCGACCGCCAGCATCACCCGTTCCGCTTCCTCTGCCGAGGAGAACCGGTCCGTCGCATGCGCCGCCGCGAACTCCTCGCCACCACGGGCGAAGCTCGCGCGAACGACCCAGTAGTCCTCTGAGACGAAGGCCTCGCGCTCGCGCTCGCGATCGACGATCAGCTTGAGAGTCGGCGTCTGTACCCGGCCGGCGCTGAGGACATCCCCGTACGGACGGCGGGTCTTGGCCTGGAACGCCAGAGAGAGATAGCGCGTGAGCACGGCTCCCCAGATCAGATCGATGTCCTGGCGTGTGGCACCGGCGTCCGCGAGCTCGTCGGAGAGCATGGCGCGCTCTTCGAGCGCCTTCTCGATCTCCTCGCGGGTGATCGCGGAGAACCGGGCGCGGGTGATCTCCACATCGGGATTGACGCGCTGGACGACCGCCCTGGCATCGGCACCGATGAGCTCGCCCTCACGGTCGAAGTCGGTTGCGATGATGACCGCGTCGGCCTTCTTGGCGAGGCTTTCAAGCGAGCGGACGATACCCTTCTCCGCAGCCTCCTTGACCACATCCACGTGAACGAGGTCGGGCAGCTCATCGAGCACCCAACGCGAGAACCCCTCGGCAAAATCGACTTTCATGATGTGGCCCTTGAGCCCGATGCTCACCCAGTCCTCGTTGTCGCGACGGAACCGGTAGACCGGAGTCGTGTAGACCTTCTCGGCCGACGGCGTACCGACCGCGAGTATCTCGGCGATGCGTCGTGCCGCGATGTTCTTCTCGGAGATGATGAGCTTCATGCACTGCCTGTTCCGGCGGAGGGCGGGTGGTCTTTGCGAGTATATACCGCTGCGTCAAGCCCTCTACTGTCCGAACCTGACCACAGCCCGGCCTACAGGCCGATCTCGCTCGCCCGCCTCTGCATCGCAGCAAGACAGATGCCGAGGAACTCCTCGCGGCTCAGGCCCAGCTCCTCGCAGGCCGCCATCTGCTCGCGCGACGCGCCGCGCGCGAAGGCCTTCTCTTTCCACCGCTTGAGCAGCGAGCGCAGCTCCACGTTGGCCAGAGACTTGTCGGGCCGGACGAGCGCGGCGGCCACGATGAACCCCGTCGTGGGATCGGCGGCATACAGCGACCTGTCCATCGGCGTCTCCCGCGGCGCCTTGTCCGCGTGGGCCAGGATCGCGTGGATCGTTTCATCATCGACACGGCCGGCCAGCTCGGCGGCGGTCACGAGGCCGTGGCGATCGAAGTCCTCGGCGGTCTCCGCGTAGTCGAGGTCGTGCAAGAGGCCCGCAAGGCCCCAGCGGGCGGTATCCGCTTCGTCGAGGCCGAAGTGCCCGGCGAGCGCCTCCATGAGCACCTCGGCGGCTACGCTGTGGTTCACGAGATTGCGGTTGGGAATGCGCTCCGAAACGAGCGCGAACGCCTGCGAGCGATCCACCTGATGCTCCCTCCGACCGGTGCTATCCCGCTGCGCGCGCCGCCTTGGCCGCCTCTATGCGACCGGCGAGCCACTCGGCCCATTCGTCCACTCCGAGACCCTTCGTGGCGCTGATCGGGAAGATCGGTGTGCCGGGATTGAGGGACTTCACGACGCCACGGAACTCGTCCTCATTGAAATCGAACACGCTCATCGTGTCGTACTTGTTGAGAATCACAGCCTCGGCCAGAGCGAAGATGTTCGGGTACTTGTAGGGCTTGTCGTGGCCCTCGGGTACCGACAGGATCATCACCTTGGCGTCCTCGCCAAGGTAGAACTCGGTCGGACAGACGAGGTTGCCCACGTTCTCGATGATGATGAGGTCCAGCTCGGTCAGATCCAGTGCATTGATCGCACGCTGGATCATGTCTGACTCGAGATGGCATGCGCCACCCGTGTTGATCTGGACCGCCGGGATTCCGTGGGCACTGATCTTCTCGGCGTCGACGCTGCTCGCGATGTCACCTTCGATGACCGCGATGCGGTAGCGCTCGCGCAGCGCGGCGATGGTCGCCAGGATGGTCGACGTCTTGCCGGCGCCGGGGCTCGCCATCAGGTCGAGCACGAAGACGTCGTTCTCCACGAAGCGCTCACGGTTCTCCGCAGCCAGACGCTCGTTGCGGTCCAGGATCGGCCTGCTGATGTCTATCTCCACCGGATGCTCCCTACTCGTCCGCGGCATCGCCGTGCGCCGTCGCGTCTTCCGACGCGTCTTCCGGCGTGTCTATGTCTATGGCGTCGATGTTCATCTCGCGTCCCCGGATCAACTCGCACAGGAAGTTCTCACACTTCGGGCAGATGATCTCAAAGCGGCCATGCTCGAACTCCGTGCCGCATTGGCCACAGCGCGACTTCGCGCCCAGATGCGAGACCGTGAGCCGTCCGCCCTCGGCAAGGGTGTCCGGGGACAGCGACTCGAACGCGAACTGAAGGGCGAACTCCTGGATCTCCGTGAGCTCGCCGATCGTGATCTTGATCTCCTTGATGCGGGTGGCCCCGGCCTTCTCGGCCGCCTCGATCGACGCGGCCAGAATGCCCTGGACGATTCCCATCTCGTGCATGCGCGCGCAGCTCCCGTGCTAGTAGTCGAGTTCCTTCTGGGCCTTGATGCGCTTCGCAAGCAACACTCTGGCGAGAAGCAGACTCGCCTCGTAGAGCAGGAGAAGTGCGCCGAAGAGCAGGCCCATGGTCACCGGCGACCAGTCGGGCGTGGCGACCGAAGCCAGGATCATCATGCCCACGTAGGCGATTCGCCAGTTCTTGCGGAGCTTGCCGTACGGCACGATGTTGAAGATGACGAGATAGAAGACGACGACCGGCAGCTGGAACCCGAGACCGAACGCCAGGACGAGCAGAACGGCCCCCTGGAAGTACTTGCCGGCATCGGGGATCACCTGGATGCTCTCGGATGTCTGCGACAGAATCCACCGGAACGCCGTTCCGAGAACGACCGTATGGCAGAAGTACACACCGACCGCGAAGAGCACGACCATGGCAAGGAACGTGGGAATGACCCACTTGCGCTCCTTGGGCTTCAGCGCCGGCAGGAAGAACGCCATGACCTGCCAGATGATCACCGGGCTGCCCAGGATGATCGTCCCGTAGAGCGCGACCTTGAACTTGAGCGTGAACGGCTCCCAGGGGTTGAGAGTGGCGGGTTCGATGCCACCCAGCTCCTTGATGATGGGCGCCATGAAGTAGTCGTACATCTCGTAGCCCCAGTAGTACAGGCCCATCGAGCCGACCATGATGAGGATAGCGACGACCATGAGTCTCTTGCGAAGCTCGTCAAGATGCTCGAAGAAGGGCATGCGCTTGGGTGCGATGGGCATGTGCGCTCGAGGAAGCCGGGGCTACTCCTCGTCCTCCTCTTCCTCATCATCGATGGCGGAGATGATGTTCGACGACGACGCGGGGGCGCTGTTCGGCCCGCTGTCGGCTTCCGATGTGCGCTGCTTGGTCGGGTACATCTCCGCCCGCAGCACCGCTTCCATGTTCTCCTGGGCGCGCTTGAACTCGCGGATGAACTGCCCGATGGTACGCGCGAACTCGGGCAGCTTGTCCGGCCCGAAGATAAACAGCACGAATGCCACGATGATTACGAGTTCGGTACCACTAATGCCGAACACTCAGCACTCCCGGGAATGTCGTCGACGCAACGGTCGAGCGTTTGCCGTGCGTCCGAGTCTATGGCCGCAGAGCCGAAGCCGCAAGCATACAGCATGCGGCCCCACGAGGAACCTAGAAACCGCGTGCGTCCTCAACCGAGTCGAAGATGGGAAACACCTTGTCCAACCCGGTGATCCGGAAGATCTTGAGGACGTTGTCCCGATCGCAGACCAACCTGATCGACCCCGACCGCTCCTTCGCCCGGCGAAGCGCACCAACGAGCACGCCCAGGCCGGAGCTGTCGATGAAGCCGACACCCTGAAGATCGACGATGATGTTGGCAGACCCGGACTCGATCTCGCCAACGAGCTTCTCCCGCAGCCCCGGCGCTGTGTACACGTCGACCTCACCGACGAGCTTCATGACGCAATCGCCCTCGAACTGCTCGGAGCTGATGTCGAGTTCCATGTGGACGCGCTCGCTTCCGGTCGCTGTGTTCTGCCGAAGATGATTGTAGCGTGGAGGCTCCACCCACTCAAACCGACCGAGGCCGAGGTGTTTTGGGTAGGAAACGTTCAGAGTCGCGCGAAGAAGGGATACTCGATGGCCCTTGGCATAGATTTGTCCCAGAGTGGTTCCCGGTGGCTGCTCACGCTCACCGGCGACCTCGACTACGGTGAATGCGCGTCGTTTCGCATGAACATAGACCGCATTCTCAAGTCGACTCCCGAATCCACCATCGTCGATCTGTCCGGTCTCGAGTACCTGGACAGCTCCGGCCTGGGGCTTCTGCTCAGTCTGTCCAAGGAGTACGGCGCCCAGGGCGGGCGCCTTGTTCTCGTGACCAACGAGACCGTCGACAACATCCTGTCCCTGACACGTCTGAACGGCATCTTCTCGACCGCTTCGACAGTGGACGAAGCACTGGCGGTCATCGGGGAACAGGCCGTCTGAGACCTGCTGCGGTCCCGGATTCGATGCATGAAAGAGCCCCGACCACACCGTGGCCGGGGCTTTCGTTCGTGCAATCCGGCATGCCTCGCGCTACGGCGTGACAGTAGCGTCGCCGGAAGCGGAGCCGAGCTCCGCGAGAATGCTCTTGGCAGCTTCGGCGCTGGCGCCTGCCGGGTCGAGTTCAAGGTAGAGGTTCAGCGACGCCACGGCATCAGCAGTGCGGCCGGCCGCCCGGTAGAAGATCGCCCCGTTGAAGCGGGCGGGAGCGAACTCGGGCGATGCCTTGAACGTCTCCTCGATGATCCGTATGGCCTTCGCCGTATCGCCTGAGTAGTAGTGCGAGATCGCGGCATCGGTCGCAACCGCAGGGTCGCCCGGCTTGACCGCGAGCGCGCGATCATAGAACGACGCGGCGGCGACGTGTATGGGCCGGTCCTGGCCGGTCTGTCCACCGGTCTCCTGCTGAATCGCCGAAGCCCAATCGGAGTACATGTTGCCTACCGCCACAAGAACCGTGTAGCTCGTGGGGTCGCTCGCCAGTATCGGATCGAAGGATGCCACCGACGGCGCCCACTGCGCGTTGATCTGGTCGATCTGCGTCGTGGCTGTGCTGCCTGACGTCGAGCTGTTGCCGAACAGCCCGAAGCTGCCCCACGGAACGAACGAAAGCACGAGAACGAAGGCAACGGCCGCGATTGCGAACCTCAGTGCCGGTGATGCCTTCTTCTTGTTGATCGCCACGAATGACCCTCCTGCCTGGACTGTGCATCTGGCGGGCCCGGAGGGACTATGCCGTCCGGGCCCGCGATAGTGTCAACGCTGAACCGCTACGGCGTCGTCGTCGCTTCCGGTGAATCCGTGTCGACGCCGCTGATGTCAGGGTGGCCCTGGGGCAGACCCTGATCGATCTGGTCGGGGCTGAGCTGAGGCGCGGGCTGAACGACGCCGCTGTTGTTGATCGACGCCGGCGAACTCGGACCGGCGGCGCCTGCGGGAATGAGCACGCCGATGAGAATGCCGGCGAGCAGGCAGACAACGCCGATCATGACCGCCACCATCATGGTGACGCTCTGCGCCATCAAGGGAGCGGCGTTCGCGCTTGCACCGGTGGTGGCACGAGCGGGCGCAGGGGCGGCGGAACGTACGGGCTTCTCGGCTGCCGGGGTGGCCGGCTTCTCGTCTTCGTCGAAGAAGAAGTCCTGGTCGCTCACTTTGTTACGTCCTCCTTGATCGGGGGGTATCGGTACGGGACTCACGCGCCGTGTTCATCGGCACGGCATTTGGCCGCGGCGATTATAGCACGGACCTGCACGGGATACGCTTGTTCGGCGCGGGGGCCGTGTCCGTGCGAACGCAGGGTGTAAACAGCCACGGCGCTCGCCACGAGACCGGTGATGGCGCCCGTCGCGTCGGGAGCGATCCCGAACACGGAGCCAAGCAAGTAACCCGCCAGGTAGCCGAGGAACAGAGAAAGCACCGGTACGACGAACACCCGGACCTGGGCTGAGCGGCGCACGGCCGCGCTGGTCTCGATCTCAACCACGTCTCCAAGGCGTGCCCCGAGGGGGTCTGAGACCCCCTGCGCCACCCGTTGGCCGGAGGCGTCCTGCGTGCACGCCCCGCACTCCGAGCACTCCTTGGGATGCTCGATGCTCACATCGACCACGCCCGGCCCCACCGCCACGACCACACCACGCTCGCGCATCTACGTACGCAGCTTGATGCGCATCTCCTCGACACGTGCGACGATGCGCGCGTGGTCGAGGGTCGCCCACGCGCCCTCGTCGAACAGGATCCTGCCGCCGACCATCGTGAAGACGACGTTGTCCTGGTTCGCGGCGTGCACGAGTGCGCTATACGGATACGACGTGGGCAGGTTATGGCTGTGAGAGAGATCGACGGCGACGATGTCAGCTTGCTTGCCCGGCTCCAACGATCCCGCGATGTCGTCGATCTGCAGGGCGCGAGCCGCATCGAGGGTTGCCAGCTTCACGAACTTGCGCGCGACGTGGAACTGCTGGTGCGCGTCGACCGCGCGCTGAACCAGAAGCCCGATCCGCATCTCGTCGAACATGTCCATCGTGTTGTTCGAGGCCGGCGAATCCGTCCCGATGCCCACGCGGATGCCGCGATAGAGCATCTTGCGAACCGGGGCTACGCCCATGCCGAGCTTGGCATTGCAGCGCGGGCAGAATGCGACCGCGACATCGTGGCCGGCCAGCACGTCGATGTCGGCGTCGTCGACCTGGGTGCAGTGGACCGCCAGCAGACTCGGCACATCGAGAAGCCCCCACTGAAGGACGTACTGTACGGGACTGACGCCCGTGGGCAGCCATGGGACATCGTCGCCGAAGCGCGTTCGGTACTCGACGCCCAGTGCCGAGCTACCGTACTTGACGAAATCGTGTTCTTCCTTCGATCCCGCCAGGTGGGTCGAGACCGGGAGCCCCTGCTCCATCGCCAGGCTCGCGACCCGGCGGAACAGCTCCGGGTGGCACGTGTACGGTGAATGCGGCGCGATTCCGATGGTGACGAGGGCGGGGTCCGTCATCTCACGCCAGGCCCGCATGTCCTCGGCGGCGCGCTCCATGACCTCGTCGACGCTCGCCTTCGACATCGTCGAGACTTCGCGGTAGACGAACGCCCGCATGCCGGACTGAGCGACAGCCCGCGCTGAGGCGCCGGTCTCTGTCATGTCCGCGACCGTCGTGATACCCGAGCGCAGTGCCTCCATCGCGCCGAGCAGCGCCGAATCCTCCCAGTCCTGGGGGGTGAAGCGGTCCTCCATCTCCATGAGCTGCAGCTTCCACTGCGCGTAGGGCAGATCGTCGACAAGCCCGCGCAGCGCAGAGAACTCGAGATGGGTGTGCAGATCGACGAATCCCGGAATGATCGCGGCCAGACCGAAGTCACGAACCGGCTCGTCGGGATGCAGGGCCTTGAGCGCAGCCAGCTCGCCGATCTCGACGATTCTGTCATCGCGTACGAGCACGGCGCCGTGCTCGATGTGCGGCGTGGCTACCGGAAGGACGTATCGAGCGGCGAGGAGCATCTCATGCCTCCTGGTCGGGAGCGGTGAGACCTATCTTACCGCAGGCGGAGAGCATAGCGACCTCCGGACACGAGCGGCGCTACCTGACGGCTGTGTGGATCGCGACGATCCCCCCGCTGTGGTTCTCCCACGATATCGCGGAGAAGCCCGTCGCCCTCAGCTCCGCCGCCAGCTCGGGCTGCGTCGGAAAACGGCGAATCGAGTCGTTCAGATACTGGAAGGAGGGTCGATCGCCACCCGACAGCAACGAGCCGATGGTCGGTATCACGTGATGCAGGTACGTGTGGTAGGCGAAGCGCCACGGCCCGAAGGGTGGACGCGAAAACTCGAGGATGACATAGCGACCACGAGGCTTGAGCACCCTTAGAACCTCGCCGAAGTTGGCGCTTCGATCAGGGAGGTTGCGCACGCCGAACGCGACGGTGACCACGTCGAACGAGGCGTCGGGGAACGGGAGTGACTGAGCGTCGGCCACCGAGAATTCGATCCGCGTGCGCCCCTTGACGCGCCCGGCCTTGCGGCGGGCAACCTCGAGCATCTCAGGCGAGAAGTCGGTTCCCGCGACGTACTCGGCCAGACCCTCGCGAGCCAGGGCGATCGCAAGATCTCCTGTGCCCGCGCACAGGTCGAGTACGCGCACGCCGGGAGAGAGCCGGGCCGCGCGGACGGCCGCCGAGCGCCAGAGCCGATCGACTCCCAGACTCGACAGCAGATTGAACGTATCGTAGCTGCCGGCGATGCGCCCGAAGATGCCGCGCACGCGCTCTGTGGTGGCCTCGCCCGGAGCCGACGTGCCCTCGCGCTCCGTGCTCTGGTCGGTCATTACGCCTCCGGAGTCTCGACTACTACGTTCCGCGGCAGCACGCGCCGCAGATTGAACAGAGTAGCGAGATTCTCCTTGACCCACAACACGAGCACCGCCCACACGTGCCGCCAGCTCGCGTACGCCGGCCAGTTCAGTTCGCTCTTCTCGCAGACCGTGGACTCCGAAAGCCGGTCGAACTCGTGCTTGAGCGATGCGAGTTTGCGATCGCGCACGGCCGGGGCCTCACCCATGATGGCGTCGATCCGGTTCATAGCGGCCCGGGCCTGAACGATGCGCTGCTCGGTCACGGCCGCCACGCCCGGTTCGACGATGCCGAGGCGCCCCTTGAGCGCGTTCAGTCGCAGGCCGACCTCGTAGGTCGCGTCCACCATGGCATCGGGACCCATCGAGTGGCTCTCGTAGTTCATGATGTGTTTCCACGAGGGCTGCACGAGCAGCTGGCGGTGTTCCTCGAGCGTTGTGGCGCGGCGGGTGTACCCGAAACGCGCCGGATCGTCGAAGGCCATCGAGCCCGGATCGAGAAACGGCGCCATCGGTGATGAGAACGCCAGCAGCCGTTTGTCATTGTGGACCTTCGCGTACAACGTCTCGATATAGGCGGCGGTATCGACCACCGACTCGGCGGTCTGCGTAGGAAGTCCGGACATGAAGTAGAGGTCGAATCGCGAGCACCCGTTGCGGAGCGCGGCCTGGATCGAAGTCTCCAGCTGCTCTGTCGTGTAGTGGTGCTTGCCGAAGGCGGTGCGCACCGCGTCATCGTGGCTTTCGGCGCTTATCTCGACCGAGTAGTCGTTGAGATGCTCGTTGAGGAACTCGTAGAACTCCTCGGCGGGGGGCTTGAAGAACTCGAAGCCGATGGGGTTGCGCAGGTTGATGCGCTGCAGGCCGCGGATGAACGTGCCCACGTAGTCGCGCCCGGCCTGCAGGAAGTCGTTGAGGACGAAGATGGGGCCCGGGATGTACTTCTGGATGTGCTCGATGTCGCGGACCAGGAGCTCGGGATCGCGGAATGCGACCTTGCGACGGCCGAAGTGCTCGCGGAACGAGTAAGCGCTGCCTCCGCAGGTCACGCAGTTGTGCGTGCATCCCCGGCAGGTGAGCGAGGCGCAGACCGGGTACTGCAGCCAGTCCTTGAATGGGACGAATCCCATCATGTCGCGGTACCTGATGACCGCCTTCATGTTGAACGAGTAGTCGAGCGAGATGTCGTTCATGTCGTCGGGCACCCACTCCATCGGGTTGGCGACGACCGAGCCGTCCCGCGTCGTGTAGGTGAGGTTCGGGATGTCGTCCACGCGCCCTTGCGCGCGCAGGGCGAACATCAGCCGCGTCATGGGCTCCTCGGTGGAATCCCCGCGCACCACGTAGTCGACGCAGGGGTAGCTCGCGAGCTCCTCGTGGAAGTAGCTCGAAGACAGGCCGCCGAAGATGACCGGGGTATCAGGATGGTACTTCTTGCAGATCTTCGCGATCTCGATCGATCCGTGCGCGTGGGGCAGCCAGTGCAGGTCGATGCCGAAGGCGACCGGGTTCATGTCGCGAATGGCGGCCTCGACGTCGAAGTCCTTGCGGTTGAGCATGAGGACGGCGAGGTTGACGATGCGCACCTTCAGGCCGAACCGCTCCATGTACTCGGCCATCGTCGTGAAACCGAGGGGATACATCTCGAACGCCGGAGTCGACGGCACCATGTCCGACACTGGTCCGAACATGATCGAGCGCTCACGGAAGTCATACACGCTGGGAGCGTGCAGCAGAACGAGGTCGATTCTCGACATCGCGAAGCCCAGGCCCTTCTTGGGTCAGATGCGCGCGCCCCCGGCAGGACGCCCCCCCACACCGGCATGCGTAGGGGGGTGGCATGTTGGGCGGAGTATAGCATGCGACCCGGGCCAACGGCCCGCCGAAGGTCGACTCCAGAGCGACGCAGCAGCACGCCTATGCGCTACCATTGATGCCATATCGACCGCGCTCCGATGCCGCGAATCCACAGGAGACGCCCTTGAGCCCGTCCGCCCTCTTCGTCACGACGGTTCCCGTCACGCTCGAGGTGTTCCTCGCCCCGTTCGCGGCCCATTTCCGCTCGATGGGATGGCGGGTCGACGCGCTGGCCAACGGGGCCCAGGCAACCGGGGGGCTTGCGGGGTCGTTCGATGCGCTGCACGACATCGCGTGGAGCCGCAACCCGCTCAGCCCCGGCAACCTCGTCGGTGCCGCCGGACGTGTCCGCGAGATCGTCGAGCGCAACCGCTACGACATCGTGCACGTGCACACGCCCGTCGCGGCGTTCGTCGCACGGTACGCGTTGCGGGCGCACACCGGCAGGCCCGTGGTCATCTACACCGCCCACGGCTTTCACTTCTACGGCGGCCAGGATCCGGTTCGCCACGCGGCGTTCCGGACGCTCGAGCGCACGGCTGCGCACTGGACCGACTACCTCGTGACGATCAATGCCGAGGATTTCGACGCGGCACGCAGCTTCGCCGGAATCCCCGCGGACCGGGTCCGTCACATCCCGGGAATCGGCGTCGACATGACGCTGTACGCAGACGGTGTCGTCTCGGCGGAGGCGGTCCGGGCGGCTCGGGACGAGCTGAGTATCGGGCCGGACGCGTTCGTGCTCACGATGATCGCGGAGATGGCCTCCGTGAAGCGGCACGACCTCATCCTGCGTGCGCTGGCGCGAGTCGCCGACGAGCGGGTGATGCTCCTGCTCGTGGGTACAGGGCCGCTGGAGCCACGGCTGCGCGCGCTCGCCGCCTCCCTGGGAATCGCGGACCGCGTGCGTTGGGCGGGGTATCGCCGGGACATCCCGGTGGTGCTGGCGGCCAGCAACGCTGTCGCGCTGGTCTCGGAGCGCGAGGGCCTGCCCAGGTCGCTCCTTGAGGGCATGGCTGCGGGCAGACCGCTCATCGGAGCCGCCGCGCGAGGCATTCGCGACCTGATCACGCCCGAGACCGGTTGGCTTGCTTCCCGGGCGGACGCACAGTCGTTGGCCGCTGTCATCGAGGACGCCGCTTCCCGCCCCGACGAGGCGGCGAACCATGGGTACGCCGCCCGAGAACGCGCTCGAAACGAGTTCGGCCTGCCCCACGTGATCGAGAGGTATGAGGAGCTGTATGCCGAAGCGCTCACATCGCGTCTATGACCCCGTGAAGCGGATCGGGGATCTCGTGGTCGGGACGCTCGCCCTGATCGTCCTCGGCCCGTTGTTGCTGGCCGTCGGTGCTCTGATCGCGCTGAGGATGGGGCGTCCGGTCATCTTCGCCCAGGAACGCCCGGGGCTTGGCGGCGCTCTGTTCACGATGTACAAGTTCCGCTCGATGGCACCTGCGGCTATCGACCGGGATGACGTCGCAGCGGTCGCCACCGACGCGGAGCGACTGACCGCTTTCGGACGCCGCTTGCGCTCGAGCTCGCTCGATGAGCTTCCGGAGCTCTGGAACGTGATGAGGGGTGATATGAGCCTCGTGGGGCCGAGACCGCTGCTTGCCGAGTATCTCGACCGCTACGACACCAGGCAGGCGCGGCGCCACGAGGTGCGGCCCGGCATCACCGGGTGGGCACAGGTCAACGGCCGGAACGCTGTGTCGTGGCCCGAACGGCTCGAAATGGACGTGTGGTACGTGGAGAATCGGTCGCTGTGGCTCGACCTGAGAATCTTCGTGATGACAGCAGCGACGGTACTGGGGCGCACGGGCGTCTCTGCCCCGGGGCATGCGACAATGGAGCCGTTCGATAGCTCATCCAGCCCGAACGGGGACGACAGGGAGAACCAGTGAGACTTCTGATCGTCGGCGCCGGAGGCCACGCGAAGGTCGTCGCCGACGCTGCGATTCGCGCCGGCATGGATGTCGTCGGAGCCGTGGGAGAATCCGGCGGCGTGCGGCATCTGCTCGGCGTGCCGGTCCATGTGTCGCCGAACGACATCGTGGCGGATGCCTTCATCGTTGGTATCGGGGACAACCGGGCCCGCATGCAGGCCTTCGGGCGGTACATCGAGGCGGGCATGGTCCCTGTCAGCGTCGTTCACTCATCGGCAGTCATCGCGACAGGCGTGACGATCGGGGCGGGCTGCTTCATCGCGGCGGGCGCCATCGTGAACCCGGACGCCGCCATCGGCGAGAACACGATTCTGAACACCGGCTGCACCGTCGACCACGACTGTGCTGTGGGCAGCCACTGTCTCGTGGGGCCGGGAGCCGGACTGTGCGGGACGGTCACGATCGGCGAGGGCGTCCTTCTGGGCGCAGGCGCCTGCGTGACCCCGGGCGTCCGCATCGGCGCGTGGAGCGTGATCGGGGCAGGCGCGGCGGTCATCGCCGACGTCCCCGCTGAGGCCACCTACGGCGGCGTTCCCGCTCACCGAATCGGAGGCGCGTCGTGACCTCTGGCCGACCCGAGCTCGCCATCGACGGAGGAGACCCGGTCCGCACGACGCCCGTCCCCGGCTGGCCGGCTCCCGGCGACCGCGAGATCGCTGCCGTGCGCACCGTGCTCGAATCCGGCCGGCTCAACTACTGGACCGGGTCCGAAGGGCGGTCGTTCGAGAGCGAGTATGCCGCACGACTCGGCCGCACCTACGCAATCTCGGTGGCGAACGGGACCCTCGCGCTCGAACTCGCCTTGCGGGCCTTCGAGATCGGGCCGGGAGACGAAGTGATCGTCCCGAGCCGGACCTTCATCGCGACCGCCGGAGCCGTCGTCGCCGTCGGTGCGACGCCCGTGGTGGCCGACATCGAAGTCGAAAGCGGCACCCTCACGCGGCAGACCGTCGAGCCCGCCGTCAACGAGAGGACCCGCGCGATCATCCCCGTGCATCTGGGCGGGTGGCCGGTCGACATGGACCCGATACTCGATCTCGCGAGAGCATCCGGAATCGTCGTGATCGAGGACTGCGCTCAGGCCCATGCGGGCATCTACAAGGGCCGAGCAGTCGGCGCGACCGGCACGCACGCCGCGGCCTTCTCCTTCTGCCAGGACAAGATCCTCCCTCTCGGCGAAGGCGGCATGCTCCTCCTCGACGACGAGGCGGCGTACCGCCGCGCGTGGAGCTACAAGGATCACGGCAAGTCACTGCGAAAGCTGAACGAGGCCGCATCCGAGGGCTCGAAAGCCGAGTTCAGGTGGCTCGTAGACAGCTTCGGCTCGAACTGGCGCCTCGACGAGATGTCTGCCGCGGTCGGCCGGGTCGGCCTTGCCCGGCTCGACGAGTGGCATGCCGCCCGGCAGACGAACGCCGAACGGATCGCGCGCGGGCTCTCCGACGTGCCGGGCCTGCGAATCCCACTACCCGCCGAGGAGTTCGAACACGCCTTCTACCGGCTCTACTCACTGGTCGTGCAGGACGAACTGCTGCCGGGCTGGGATCGCAACCGGATCGCGGCCTCGATCCTGGCCGAAGGCGTTCCGTGCCAGTACGGCACCTGCGCCGAGATCTACCGGGAGGCCGCGTTCTCCTCGGCAGGTCTGGGCCCTGCGACCCGCCTTCCCGGCGCAGCCCGGGTGCATGAGGCCTCGCTGGCGTTCTTCGTCCACCCCACGCTCACTGAAGGAGACACCGACGACGTGATCGCAGCCGTGCGCAAGGTGATGGAGGCCGCGACCCGATGAGCGCGAAGGACCTTCTCGTACGAGTGCGCGCCACCGGGCGCCTGTGGAACGCGCTGCTCGTCGTCCTCGATGCGGCGGTCGTCGTCATCGCCACAGCGCTCGCGTACTACGCGAGATTCGAGGGCGTGATCCCGGATACGTTCCTGCGATGGATGCTCCCGTTTGCCGCGGTCTCAGTGGTCCTCTATGGAGCCGTGTACGCCACGTTCGGGCTGTACCGCCTCGTTCTGCGTTTCGTGGGCGTCGATACGCTTCTGCGTCTTTGCGCAGCCATCGTGGTCTGCTCGGCACTCCTCCTCGCGGCGGACATGTTTCTGCCCCGCGAGCTCGGCATGCGTGCCGTTCCGCTGGGCGTGCTGTTCATCCAGAGCGTGCTGATCTTCCTGGGCACGGCTGCTGCGCGGATGACCGCACGCGTACTTGTCCATCTCCGGGCGCAGACGTCAGGTCAGGCGCGTCGTCTGCTCATCCTCGGCGCGGGCAACGCGGGAGCGCTACTGCTCCGCGAGATCAGCAGTAGGCCCGACCTGGGCCTCAGCGTTATCGGATTCCTCGACGATGACCCGGGCTTGAAGAGCAGGACGATCAACGGTGTGCCTGTTCTCGGCACGACAGGCGAGCTGGCCGAGGTCGTAGACCGCCTCCGCATAGACGAGATCGCCGTGGCGATGCCGTCGTCGCCGCGCGAAACGGTGCGGGTCATCCTCAATGCGGCGGCCGACGCAGGCGTGCAGACGCGGATCGTACCCGAACTCGTGGTCTCGAAGGGGTCCGTGAGCCTGCACGACCTCAGGCCCGTCGACATCGAGGATCTGCTGGGCCGGGAGCCGGCGGTCATCGACATCGAACAGGTCAAGGGAACCATCGAAGGCCTCACGATCGCGGTGACCGGTGCGGCCGGTTCGATAGGATCGGAGCTGTGCCGGCAGGCGGCGAGACTCGGCCCTGTGAAACTCGTCCTGATCGATATCGACGAGACGCGCCTCTACGAACTGTTCCTGGAGCTCGACGGGGGCTTTGACGGGAAACTCGTGATGTCGCTCTGCGATATCCGGGACGAAGCCAAGCTGGATGCGGTCATCGCCATGCACAAGCCGGCGACCGTACTACACGCAGCGGCGTACAAGCACGTACCCCTGATGGAGCTCGAGCCCGAAGAGGCGATCAAGACGAACGTGCTCGGGACCCTGCACGTCGTGCGCGCGTGCGAGCGCCATGCGGTCGACCGATTCGTGCTGATCTCGACCGACAAGGCGGTCGCGCCCGCGAACACCATGGGACTGACCAAGTTCCTGGCCGAGAACATCACCCTCGACGCCGCCCGCCGCAACGCGATCACGCCGATCATCGTGCGATTCGGCAACGTGCTGGCCAGCCGGGGATCGGTCGTGCCGATCTTCGAACAGCAGCTCCGCCAGGGCGGCCCCGTGACCGTGACCGACCCTGATGTCACGCGGTACTTCATGACGATTCCGGAGGCATCGCGACTCGTACTGCAGGCCCAGGCGATCGGCGCAGCGGGTGATGTGTTCGTGCTGGAGATGGGTGAGCCGGTCCGCATTCTGGACCTGGCCCGCAAGATGATCGCGCTGTCGGGTGTCCCGGCAGACATCGAGTTCACGGGCCTGCGCCCGGGCGAGAAGCTCCACGAATCACTCGTGACCGAACAGGAGTCCCTGATTCCCTCGGGCTACGCCAAGATTCTCCGGGTCGACCGCGTCGCCATCCCCGACCAGCGGTTCATCGCTTCTCTGGATGAGGCCATCGATGCGGCCACACGCGGAGACATCCCGGCACTCAAGCGCGTACTGGCCCTGCTCGGGCCCGGGACTACTTCAGGTTCTTGATAGCGTCGAGCAGCTCCGGTTGGTCCGGATTGACCTCGTTTGCGGCCTCAAGGACCCGCAGGGCAGCCGTCGTGTCACCCGAGCCCACGTAGAGTTCGGCGAGCGTGACCGCTGACCCCACGTCTCCCGGGACGTCGATGAGCGAGTCCTCAAGCTCGGCGATCGCCTGCTCAAGATCCCCGGTCGCCTGCAGCGCGTACGCGAGTTCCAGACGAATGGCCGAGGCGGACGGGTCGAGACGCTTGCCTCTTCTCGCTATCTCAGCGGCTCTCTCGTGGCCGGTCCCGCCGAACACGTCTCCGCTGATGTTGAGCAACGTCGCGAAGTGGCGGTAGCTCGGATAGTAGTCGGGGCAGAACTCGATAACGCTCTCGAACCCGGCCTTGGCCGAGTCTACGTCCGCACGCACCTTGGCAAGGCTCGCGGGATCAAGTCCCGACGAGCCTGCCGCAGAAAGCACTCCGAGTGCCCTGTTGGTATAGGTGAACGGCACCTGGTAGCGGTACTCGACCACGAAGGGGTTCAGTCGGACCGCCTCGAGCGCATCCTCGGGCGCCGTGGAACTCGTCCTCTTGTTCGCCCGCAGATACGCGGCGTCGGCTCGTACCACCGGAACCTGCAGCGCGATGAGCGTGACGGCGAGAGCGATGACGACCACCGCCACCCCCCCACCGTTCCGGGCGGGCTGCACGTCCACGGTCTTCGCCGACGGGGCCATCAGGGCCGCCATGGCCAGCCATAGCAGGAATGCCACCCCGGGAACGGACAGACCGAAGAACAGGTATGCGACGTAACCGGCACATCCGGCCCACAGCGAGCCCAGAACGGCACGTTCCGGGACTACCGAGGAGCGAAAGACGCTTGCCCCGGAGCCAACAGCGACGCGCGCGAAGATATAGTACAGGAGCACCGCTCCGAGCACGCCGACTCCGGCGGCCATCTGCAGCGGGTAGCTGTGGGGGCTGTCGGCCACATTGGTGCTGATGGTCCGAACGTATTCGAGCGGCTTGTAGATGCCGAACACGAATCTGAAGGTGTCGGGACCGAACCCGAGCAGGGGGCGCTCCGCGATCGCCGCGAGCGCCGCCTTCCAGATGTACAGCCGCGCCCCTATCCCGCCCGCGTCCCCGGCGGTCAGGCGGTACGCCCCGAACTGGACGATTCCCATCTCGACATCGGCTCCGGCCAAGTGCTGCACGCGGAGAAGCAGGGCGAGGAGCGCCCCGCTGACCAGGGCCGGAATGGCGTCGACGCGCGCGAAGCGGGCACCGTGACGAAAGGCGACGAAGCCCGCGAAGGCAAGTCCGACAAGCCCGCCGACCCACGCCCCGCGGGTGAAGCTGACCACGAGCACGAAGAAGTTGAGGGCGAAGATGGCCCACAAGAGGATCCTGATAGCCGGCCGCTTCTCGAAGAACGCGAGCACGAGCGAGACGGGCACGGTGAACATCAGGAACCCACCGAGGATGTCGGGGTTGCCGTAGGTCGAGAAGGCGCGACGGGGGCCGAAGTCCACGCTCCAGGGAATCGGGTCGAGCCCGAGATACTGGATCACTCCATAGGCCACAACGGGAATGCTGCCCGCGACGATCGCGAGTGCCAGCGCACGAACCCGGGCCGGCCTGTCGATGTGCTGTACCCCGAGGAAGTACAGCACCGCGTAGTTGACGAACGCAAGCAGGCCTTCGTCGCGAGTGTACTTGCCGAAGATCGCCGTCGGCACGTGAACAGAGAACACAACGGAGGCGCCGACGATCAGCAGGAAGGCGACGATCAGCGGGTCAAGCCGCGTCCGCCTGACTCCCCCGCCGCCCAGAGCGAGCGCACATGCCCAGGCGGCCAGAGACACGAGGGTCAGAACCCTCAGACCGACCACCTTCAGCAGCAGGAATGAGTCGTTCGTGAACGCCGTCCCAAAACCAAGGAACTGGAAGTTCCCGAACGCCGAGGGGATAAAGAGTGCCGAGGCGAGCAGCGCCCACCAGCTGAGTGCGCGACAGTTGTCGACCCACGCAGCCGACGCGTGAGGAGTTCCCTTGACCTCCGACGGATCTGCATTGATCTTCGGCATCATGTTCTCTCTCACTCAGGGCTCGCGCGCCGGGGCATGCCGCAGGGCACCCGGCCGGTGCCCTGTTCGCATACCCGTCCTCATGTGAAACAGAATCCCCCGGGCGCTTTGGCACCCGGGGGATGATCAGCTTACGGGGTGGTCGTGGCCGAGGATTCCGCCGACTCCGTCTCAAAGCCCGGTGGGCGCGCAATATCCCAGGGAGAGTCCGCCAGAGTGACGGCACCCCAGAACTTGGAGACGTCCTTCCCGTCGATCTCGCCATCCGTCTTGCCCTCGACCGTGAACGCGAGACGCTCGACCTCAGGGAACTGGCCGAATGTGAGGACCATGGCCGCCCACGCGAACTCGTACTCCTCTGGCTGGGCCTCGAAGTCGAGCACGGCGCGATCCCAATCCACCGTCACGAGGCCGTTCTGGAAGGTGACCGACCGTACAGGAGCGGTGGGCTGGACGACCGGCGCCTTCTCGTTCTCAGGGCGTGCCTCAATGACCTCAGCGAATGTCGCCGCGTAGACGTCTTCCGCGTCCACGATCCGCGCTTCCCGTGAGATCGACCTACCCGTGGAGAAGAACACTGAGACCTTGACGGTCCGCTCAGGGATAGATGTGGGCTCGGGCACCTCGCCACCGAACCGCCTGCTACCGCACCCGGAGAGCAGCAGCAGCGCAGCCAACAGGCTGACCAGCAGGGTACCGACAAACGCCTTTCGAACTCGACCGCGCGGCATTCCTACTCACTCTCCTTGTCGGCGGTATCTTCGGTCGCCGTTGTGTCATCGGTCGGAACTTCCTCGACCACATCGTCACCCTGTGCCACCGTCGCCTCTTCGGCAGCGGCCTGTTCATCGGAGACGCCAAGCGTCTTGAGGACATCTTCGAAGGTCACGACCGTGACGCCGTTCTCCTCTGCCGCCTCGATGACCTGTTCGGTGTCGGTCAAGAGCACCTTGCGGCCACGGGCATGCATCGCGATCCACAGCGCCTGGGCGTCGTCCTCGCCGAGGTCGTAGTTGTCCATGAGCGCGGCCACTGCGTCATCATCCGGCTCGCGGCTCTTCCATTTGAGGCCATCGAGGACCTCTTCGAACTCATCTAGCACGGCAGGTGAAGCGATGACCTTCTTAATCGCCTTGGCCACATCTTCGCCGGCCTCATGAGCGGACATGTTCTCCGCGAAGGAACGAGCGATGATGTTCGAACGCCTGCGGAACAGCGGAATCAGCAGGAGGAGGAGGGCCGGGGCGGCGAGCCAGGGAGCAAGCGGCAGCAGTCTGCCGAGAGCTGTGGTCGCGCCGGGAGTACGGAAGACCTCGACCCGGTCATTGAACTTGTCGGCGACAGCGATGACCCCATTGCTGTAGCTGATTCCCTCGGGATAGTAGAACTGACCGTCTTCATGCCCGATGTCACCGATCGTCTCGATGAACTCACCGGTCTCCTGGTCGAGGATCTGGATCTCACCGTTGAGGCCGTCCACGACGTAGAGCAGGCCGTTCTCGTCGGCGGCGATGCTCGCAGGCAGACCGAACTTGCGGGAGGCGTCGGAGAACTTGATGGCCTCGCCGGCAGGGATGGGCTCGCCATAGGTCCACAAGACCTCGCCGTTGCTGTCGAGCGCCTGTACCCGGTAGTTCAATGAGTCCGCGACATACAGAGTGCCATCCTCGCCCACGGCGACCGACGCCGGTCTGTCGAACTGACCGGGCGCCTTGCCCCTCGCCACATAGCCGGTCTGCAACTCGCCGTCGAGCGTCCCGATGAGGATGCCGCTACCGGTGGTGACGATCAGCTCCTCGCCCGAGATCTCGACGCTGAGCGGCGGTTCCTCGGCGAAGGTGATGGTGCTCACAGGCGTGTGCGCCACATCGAAGAGGACGATCTTGTTCTCGGACTTGTCGACCACGAACGCGCGACCGTCATCGGCTACCGCGACGTCGATCGGATTCCATAGGTCGGTGGCTCCCTGACCGGGGTTTCCGTACACGTATTCGAACCCGCCCTCTTCGTTGAAGACGACGATTCGGCGCTTGCCCGTGTCGGCTACGTGGATGTTGCCCGCTGCGTCGATGTCGACGCCCGTCGGGCGGCGAAGGAGATCGCCCTCGAAGCCATAGATCGAGAACATGAAGGAGCGCTCGGTTTCGGCGTCTGAGTCGAATGACGCGGGACGGCGGACAACGTAGTTGAGCACCGCCAGGCTCCCGAGAATGAGCAGAAGTACGACCAAGACGACAACGGTGACAACGATGGTTCTCCGTGTCGCCAATTCACTGGATGAAGCCACGATACCTCCCTGAACGGATCACGCACTGCGAGTCACGGTGCTGTGCGGCTTTACGGCTCGACTGTCGGGCTTGCGTCGCCGTGGGGACCCTCGCCGAGGGCCTCACGACTCTTGTTCACCAGGTCGATGGCCTTCGCGTAGTCCTCGGGCTGCCCCTTCTCGATTCTCGCGAGACCGTCTTTGGCCTCAGCGCTATCGGGCAGGATGAGGAGGGTGTACGCATAGTCGTAAGCAGCTTCGAACCAGTTCTCTCGTCTCTCGAGCATCTGTCCGCGCTCGATGTAGATGGTCGCGTTATCCGGCCCGTACTGCAGCGCGTTCTGGAAAGAGTCGAGGGCGGCCTGATAGTCCTTCACCTGTTCCTGCGCCCGGGCGAGGGCGACCCAGACCTCCTGATAGAACGGCGCGAACTGGCCCGTCATATTGGCAGCAGACGTGAGACTGGCGATCGCGGCCTCGGTGTCGTTGTTCCGGAGCTGGGCCTCTCCAAGCACGAAATACGCGTCCGGCATCTCGGGGTTCAAGCGCAGAGCGAACTCCGCCTGCTCGATCGCCTTGGTCGGGCTACCCTGTTCCAGGTACGCGGCGGCCAGTCGGGAACGAGCGACGGCATCATCGGGGTTTGCGCGCACTGCTTCCTCCGCAGACGCGATGGCCCGCTCGGCTGCGGTACGAGGCGTGGTGTCATCTTCGAGCAACAACGCCTGGACGAGGGCGATGCCCAACACCACGATGCCGACGACCGCGACAACGACGAAGATGCGCAAGAGTGAGACAATCCGTAGCGACAAGCAGACCACTCCCCATCAGACAGCAACCACGCGCACGCCTTTACGAGCACCCACCAAGTTCGCATAGTGCTGACGGGTACATTAACATGTATTACCGAGCAGGCATACTCCTTGCATGTCGTGTGCCACCTCGCTTAGAGCCTACACGCAGCGCGAAGGAGACACCACCATGCGCACGTTCATCATCGTACTAGTGATCGCGGTAGTAGCAGCGGCGGGAATCGCCGGCTACATCTTCTTCCGGCCCGCGATCGATGACCTCAGGTCCTCATCGCAGCCGGGAGTCGTGATCGACGATCCCGCAGAGATCTCCGCTCGCGTCATCGCCTTCGTGCAGCCGCCGTACCGTGACGACTATGGCAACATGCGCGTCGCCGGCTACGTGGACAACGTGGGCGACCGCGCCTTGAAGACCGTGAACATCAGCATCGAGTTGCGCAACTCCGAGAGCGATCTCGAAGAGACGATCGAGCACGATCTCAACAACGTCCCGGCTGGCGAGCGCACCTGGTTCGACATCGAAGGCGGCACGTGGGGCGGCCCACGGACTCCAAGCATCTCCGTGCCATCTGTCGAGGTCGTGCAGTGAGTCAATCGGCCGGAGGATTCGCGCTTCAGTTCGTACGCCACGCTTGCGTGATCTGTGGGTGCGCTCTGGCACTGGGCATCATGACCGGGTGTCAGCCATCGGATGGCGGCACCCGGATCGTCCGGCAGCAGGACTCCGACCAGGAGGGGCTGAGCGCGATCGAGCGTGGGCAGCTGCGAGGGGAGGCGCTGAGCACGGCGAGAGCCGGCTGGAGCGCCTTCGAGGCGAATGACATCGAGGGTATGCGCCAGTACTTCTGGCCCGAGTTCGTGGACCGAATCGTGACGGCCAATGAGGCCCACCAAACCGCAGGCCGGACCCGGACGCGCGATCACGATATCACCTTCTTCGACGTGACCGAGCTCTCGAGCGACGGCAGCACCGCCGGGGCCACGGTGCGAATCAACGACAACTCGTACTTTGTTGAGCCTGACGGCTCACGCACATCCGCAGGCGGGGCCGAGCGACAGGTCACGATCAAGCTCGAGAGGCAGCCCGATGGATCCTACCGGATCGCGAATGTGATTGCGGCGGGAGAACTGCTCAAGTAGCCAGGCATGGCGACCGGCATGACCCAGGTGGACTACAACTAGTACTCGCTGCTCAGCGTACGGGGATACCCTGGAGAGGCCGTGTAGTTGTCGGGCCCCGACAACGGCGCATACCTGGCGGAGTAACTCGCAGGATGACAGTACAAACAGAACGTATCGGGCGCTGAATGGCAGCTCGCACAGTCGGAATACACTCCGGTCTTCCGGCCCGTAGCTTGCTGCCCGTGCTCGGCGACCCAAGCCGGGCCACCATGCAGGAACCCCAGCTGCCCGTGGCAGGAGCAGGCGGCGTCATCCGGGACAAATGTGCTCTCCGGCTTGTGATGGCACCTCCAACACGCCTCCCTGTTCGAGAAGCCCTCCCTGATGTGGGAGCCGGGTTCGAAGCGGCTACCGACGTGTGCCCATTCGGCTGTTGCTCCAGCAGGTCGCTGCGGGCTCCACCCCGGAGGATGGGGCATGGTGACGCCGTGACAACTCGTGCAAGGATCCGGCTCGTGACACGAGTAACAGTTGCCGGAGCCGGATATCCCGACAGCGCTCAGAACACCCTGACGCTCATCAATCACCCGCAGGCCCAGATCCTGCTCGTGGCACGTCTCGCAGTCAGCACTCTCGGTCACGTCATCGTGACAGGACAGACAGACATTCATGACCGATGGCGCCTTGCCGGACAGGCTCGCGGTGTGCCCGATGTCGGAATGGCAGGTTGAGCACTCGTATCCGATGCCCAGGAAGTCGCTGTGCCTGACGAGCACGCCCTTGCTTGACGTGACACCTTCACGCACTGCTGCGTGGCAACGGATGCACGCGGTGGGCTCGACGTACGCGCCCGACCCGGGCTTTGTACGGGTCTCCGTCCCGTAATAGGCCCACAGCCATCCTGCGTACCTCACCGAATCATCGGCCCACCCGGCGGGACCCGCCCCGCCGTGACACTGAACGCAGGTGACACCCGCATGCACTGAATCCTGCAGCCCCTTGGCGTAGTCGGGCTCCTGATGGCAGCTCATGCATGAGGATGGCCGCGCAGCGTATGAGGCGGTGGCAGCAACCACCCCCACCAACGCGACGAGCACGATGATCCTGGTCGCCCACGGGTTCGTGGAGCGACGAGGAGCCCTGCTCTCCAGGAGGAGTTGAAGCCTGCCGCGTGGACTGTATATGCGCAGGACCACGAGCACGGATCCGATAAGCAGTACGACCACGAGAAGAACCGCGGCTGCGAGAACAACGGCGAACGTCGTCCCCGAATCGGACAGCAGCGAGCGTATCTGTACGACTACGTCCTGCACGTCCGTCACCTCACCGTCACTGGTCGTGAGCGCAGGGCCTCGATGCGCTCAGGCGTCAGGCCGGGGTGCGTGTGCCTGGCATGGCAGTCATCGCACGATCTTTGTCGATGACAGCGCACACATGAGTCGATGACGCCGGCGTCCGCTTCGATGGCCGCGCTATGCCCCTTCGTGAAACCTGACTCATGCGGCATCGGAAGTCCGTGGCATTCGTCGCATGCGCCGTCCTGGTGACAGACCACGCACTGCTCGCGCCCGTCCGTCCGTGACATCACATCGGCCCCATGCTTGTTCAAGTAGGTCGGCGCATGAGGCACGTTCGCGCCATGGCAACGCGCGCACACCACCGACGCATGGCACGCCGGACATGTGTTGATCGCGCCCATGCCGTGCACCGATTCCCAATTGGGCCCATGGGTTATCTGCCACGGCGAGGCCGATACGCCCTCGCGCCGTCTCAGTCCGGTCTCCGCCACGTGACATGTCTCGCACGTCGCCAGGTTGCCGGGATTCGTGGTGTGACATGACAGGCAGGCGTCCATGGTGTATCCGCGACTGAGGGTTGGGATCTCATGGCCCGCCTGAGGGTGACACGCGCCGCACCCCCACCCGGCGGCTTGAGGCGCTTTGTGGTCCATGTTGATCCCGCGCACGAGCACCTTCTGAGAGAGAATCCCCTGGTGGCACTGCATACATCGCTCGGAATGCGTGGGCCTGGCGATCGAGGTGCGGGGAGCGACCACGTACGCCGCCGCCATGTCGATCGCCGCCATCCTGCCTTCGAGGACGTCGGCCACCGAAAGACCCGCGTGGCAGTCCTCGCACGCAAGCCCGGCGTGAGAACCGGCCGATTGGGATGCAGCCACCTTCGCATGACACGCGCCACACCCACCGGGAACGGATGCGAACACGACGACCCCCGACATGAGTACCGCGACGAACCCCACGACGGCGATGAGCCCGAACCATCCACGCTCGGCGTTTCGGAGGTTGCGCTCCCGACGCAAGAGGCGCTCACGGCCGCTCGCAGGTGTCCGGTCCCCGCCCCCATTCGCCGACATCATTGGCCCGACACGCTCGGCGCGAGCTGAGTGTTCTCGTCGGCGCCGGGAAGCGCCAGACCCTGCTTGTCACGGAGCTCAGCGAGCGCCTTGGGACCCTCGAGCCCCGTTCTCTGGAACAGTTCGACCGCCGAGACCAGGTAGACGCTTTCCGCCTCGAGTATCTGTTGGGGTTCGACAACCGGTGTCGTTCGATCGAAGAAGGTCTTCACATAGACCAGGAACTGACCGCGGGTCCAGGCCGCGATCCTCGCACCGGAATCGGAGGTGAACCCGACCTCGACCACGGTGATGCCGGATAGCATCTCGGTGCGGCGCGCCGCGGGATAGCGCGACATGAGTTCGTCGAGCGCCGCTCGGGCGGTGCCCGACGAGGAGAACGCCTCGACACGCGCGTAGGACCGAACCGGGTGATGGGTGGCCGTCTTGACCGAGAAGGACACGTAGACCGCCTCGGCGGCCTGCGGGATGCTGGGCACTTCCTGGAGCGTGATCGCCTCGTAGGCCGAGACCTGGGATGGAAGTGAGTCCACGGGCTTGCGCTCAAGATCGTCGAGGTTGATCACGGCGCCGGGTATGGGAACTTCGGTGCTGGTGGCAGCCGTGTCGCGAGGGTTGACGTCTCGTCCGGCAGCGAGCACGGCGAGTATCACCGCGATGATGCTGAGTGCCAGCGCGAGTATCCACAGGACCCGAGCGACCGGTCGCTCCAGGAGAAGGCCTCGATCCGGGGGCTCCTTGCCGGGCGGCGATGCCGGTATGGCATTCGGTGCCAGATCCACGTGGGTCGAGCCTCCTCGTCGAGTCGTAGCGCCCCGTGCCGCAGGCGGGCCGGATGGCGCATGTCCCAGTACCCATTGTCCCAGGCAGGGGCCGCCGAGTGAAGGGCGAACCCCAGAACTCCCGATTCTCTCCATACCGCACACGTGCCGTGTAAGGGAAGAGGGGGCCCCGCATGTGCGGGACCCCCTCTCCGTGAGTCTCCTTGGCGATTACATCAATCGCTCGGAAATCACACGTTGTGACTACTGATGCACGCCCTGGTCGGTGTGGCAACGCAGACACACTGCGTCCAGGTTGTCCGCAGTAATCGTGGTGGTCTGGTACGCGCGCGTCCAGACGCCTCCGGCAACCGGCATGCTCGTGAGCGAGTAGGCTCCGAGGAGCTTGTACTCGTCGTTGGCACCGGCATGCGGGAAGTCGGTGGGACGACCGAAGCTGCTGACAGCGAGAGCGGCGTCGACACCGTAGTTCTGCGGGCTGTAGTGGCAACCGTTACAGCTGGTTCCACCGGAGCTCATACCCGAACGGTGGCAAGCGTAGCAGTCGAAGCCGCGCGAGGCGGGAACGGGGTGCGAACGCTCGGCGTGAACGGCCTGGAAACCAAGCTCGGAAGTACCGGCGGTAACAGGATCGTTCGCGATGTTCAGGTTGTGGCAGTCAGCACACCAGACAGAGAGCTGGTACTGCGTGACGTTGGCGTGGTAGCTGTAGAACTGCGAGCCAACGACCCAGTCGGGCTGACGCCAGGTCAGCTTGTCGCCCTGGCCAGCAGCGTCGGAATCGACGTAGCTGTTCTCGAACGACGCGTTGGTGCTGTAGTTCACGTCGGCGATGAGGGTCGACTCAGGAACCTTGGCGATAGCGGTCGTGCCGGCCTGCGCCTCGTTGCCGGGGACGATCGAAGCACCCGGGAAGCGGCGGAGCAGCTTGTAGCCGGCGGTCAGACGAGCCACGCTCGGGTTGTTGTAGCCATCGACGTACGCCGGCGGCTGCCAGATCTGCGCCTTGGCGTTGTGCACCTGGTGGCAGTTGGAGCAGCTGAGCGGGGTCGGGCCGACCTCGCCGAAGGTAAGGCCAGCGGCGGTGGCACCCAACGAGGGGTGACCGATCGGGCTACGGCCGTAGTACATGACACGGTTGAGCTGCTTCATCTCAGACTCGTAGTTACGAACCTTGACCACGGTGGTGTTGATGTTCACGGTGGTGGTGTAGGAACGAACCGAGGAGTCCGGGATGCGGGAGCTGGCGCCCATGGTGTGGCCGTTGGGGGTGTCGACGCCGGCAGCGTTACCGGTGTAGACGACACGATCCGAGTGAGCCGAGCCACCGATGTGGCAGTACGTGCATGCATCGTCCGAGCTGTTGGCGCGAAGCAGGTAGTAGGTACCCTCTGCGCGGTGAACGGCGTGACAGACCTTACACTTGTTGGTCGAGGTGTCGTAGCCGCCGTGCGGACCCTTGCCAACGAAGTCAGCCTGGTTGACTGCGCCGCCACCGATAGAGTAGCTGGCACCGTCATCGGCATACCAAGTCGAAACGGTAGAGTCGTTGAACAGAGCGTAGCCACCCTGGCGCTTCGCGGCGCTGTCGTGGCTGTCCTGGTAACTCCACACCGATCCACCATCGGCCGCGATGACCGTGGGGGCCGCTGCGAAGGCGGTGCTGGCGAATGCCATGACGCAGATCGCCACGAGGGCGAGGAAGAGAGCCTTCTTCACTGCAGTACCTCCAAAGATGTGAGTTGTATGTATTGATCTCATTTTGTGTTGCACCTCCTTCCTGCAAGAGATCTGTTCATTGCGTGAGTCTCTCCACGCACTCTACATAGTACGCTCAGGGAACTTAATAATCCATACCCGCAGCATATCTTTCTTCATCAAATCTTCACATCTACGTTGAGCACAAACCGTGCCGTTGTTCCGTCGGCCAGATTCATTAATGAATTCCGGTAGGCATCACCAGGGCTGTGGTACGGGAATGTGGTCGCTGTAGTGACACCCGGTACATCGGGTCGGAACCGCCGGTACCTGCGTGGGCGATGTGTGACAGAACACGCACCCGTTCGTGTACGGGGTCAGATAGCCGGGGAAGCCCCACTCCCCGCCCCAGTACCATGCGCCGTTGTGTACAACGGCGAAGTCAGGCGAGAAATCAGCCGTATTGTGACATTCTGCATCCCCGCCACCGCACCCGCTTACGATCCACGACGTGGGATACACGTGCTTCGCGGTCATCTCATTGTGGATCGTCGCATGACAACCGCTCTGCTGGCAGGTGTCGTTCCAGCCCGCAAAGGTGTTGCGCGGGGACGGATGGCACGCTGCGCACGTGGCCCCGGCCGACACGGACGTGGGCTTGGTGTGTTCGGTCAACAAGTCCATGGAGTGACACTGGCCGCAGGTCTGTCCGCTGTACGTCATGAGCGACCCGTTCGGGAACAGGTATGCCGTCCCGTTTGGACGGCGAAGCACGCCGCTGACCGTCGAGTTGGCGACGGAAGCGAGGTGCCGACCCGCGTTGTACGCATGGTAGACGAGCTGATCGGGATGGCACGTCGCGCAGTCCAGAGAGGGGGTGATCCCCGCGCCGTGACACGCGTTGCACGATGAGGGTGTCGCGGCGTGGATCGCGACCGCGTCGCCGGCTGAATGGCAGGTCGTGCAGTCGGCGTATGCCGCAGGGACGTCGTGGCCGTGCGGCGAGGCGTTCGCAGCGTGACACGTGAGGCAGTCGACCGTGAGCGGGCCGATGATATGGCACGCGTTACACGTGGACGGCGTTCCGGAGTGCATGGTCGCGGCATCGGCAGAGGGATGGCACACATAGCAGTCCGCGTACTCGGGCGGCAGGTCATGAGTGGCGAGCGCGCCCATGGGCAGGTGCTGGATCGCGTGGCATCGCTGGCACACAGCGTCGAGATTGTCCTTGGTGATTCCGACGCTCTTGTAGGTCAGGATGTAGGGTGAGCCCTCCACCCACACCGGCGGGTCGAGCTCGATGGAGAAGTCGCCGAGCAGCTTGTAGCTGTTGTCGGAGCCCGCATGCGGGAAGTCCGAGTCCACAGGCAGCCACTCGACGTCGGCGCGGTAGTCACCGGGCGAGTAGTGGCACATCGAACACGCGACGCCGTAGGACAGATCGTTGCGGTGGCACGAGTAGCACTGGAACCCGCCGGTCGCGCTGTAGCCCGCTCCGGGCACCGGGTGCGTCCGTTCCGAGTGCGACTCGAACAGCACGCCGGTCGAATCGTCCTCGACCTTGCCGCCGATGTTGAGGTTATGGCAGTCGGCGCACCACACGGAAAGCGTGAACTGGTTGACGGCCGTCGCGGATCCCGCGGCGCCGCCGGTGAATCCGTTGCCCACCACCCAGTCGGGCTGGCTGAACGTCTCGCCCTTCTCGGTGTAGGTGGTCTCCATCGACGCCGAGGTGCTGTAGTTCACATCGGCGGTCAGGCGCGTCTCGACGACCTTGGCTATCGCGGTGGTATCGGCAAGCGATTCGTTGCCCGGCACGATCGTGGCACCCGGGAAGCGCCGGAGCAGCTTGTAGCCCCCCGCAACAGCGCCGTACGCGTCAGCCGCATACGAGGAGTCGAAGCGCTGCGGACGCCAGACCTGCGCGATGGCGGCATGTACCTGGTGGCAGCTCGAGCAGCTGAGTGGTGTCGGGCCGACGCGACCGAACTGCAGGCCGCCCGAAGTGTACGCCGGGTGCCCGACCGGGCTGCGACCATAGCCCATGACACGATACAGGCTCTTCTCGTCCGGCACGTAGGAACGGATCTTGACCGTTATCGAGCCGTCGGCGGACGAGAGTAAGAGCTCGACCGAGTCCATGCGCACGGTGCTGTCCGGAATCGCCGCGCCCGCGCCCATGGTGTGCCCGTTGGGAGTGTAGATCCCCGCAGGATTGCGGTAGTAGACCTCTGTATCGGAATGCGCAGAACCGCCGATATGGCAGTAGCTGCAGGCGTCGTCTGAACTAGTCGCTCGCAGTAGGTAGTACGTACCTTCGGCGCGGTGGACGGCGTGACAGACCTTGCACTTGTTCGTGGATGTGTCGTAGCCGCCGTGGGGACCCATGCCCGCATATGCGGACTGGTCGATCGCACCGCCGCCCTGCGAGTAGGAGGCACCGTCGGTGGCATATCGCGTCGTCCCCGGCAGGAACCCCGCATACGCACCCTGCCGCTTGGCAGTCGCGTCGTGTGCATCCTGATACGACCAGACCGAGGCACCGTCGGCGGCGATCACCGAGGGCGTCGCGGCGAACGCGAGTGCCGGCGAGAGAGCACACAACGCTATACCCACGAGAACCGTGAGACGGTGGATCGCTCTTGTCACGGCCTGCACTTCACCCCCGAACTGCCCGCGCATCCCCCCAAGACGCCCGGTGAACCAACCTTAGCATTCGTTTGCGACTCATGTCACGTCCGCGACGACGAGATGGACCGGAATCATACGTTGGTCCATCTCGCCACGATCGCAGCCACAGAACGACAGCACGTCACTCAAGATCGTCCGGCAGCGCGATATGTCCGGCCACCGCAGTGGCAGCTGCTACTGCAGGCGAGCTCAGATAGACCTCGCTCGTAGGATCGCCCATACGACCGACGAAATTGCGGTTGGTCGTGGCGACCGCGCGCTCCCCGGCTGCCAGGATTCCCATGTGCCCGCCGAGACACGGCCCACAGGTGGGCGTCGATACGGCGGCTCCTGCGTCGAGGAAGATGTCGAAGTGACCCTCATGCATCGACTGACGGTATATCTCCTGCGTCGCCGGGATGATGATGAGCCGCACGCGCTCGTGCACCTTGCGGCCCTTGAGTATCTCGGCCGCGACACGAAGATCCTCGATGCGCCCGTTGGTGCACGAACCGATGACCACCTGGTCGATCCAGATGTCGCGCGCGTCCTCGGCAGGGCGGGTGTTGCTCGGCAGATGGGGGAAGGCGACGGTGGGCTTGATGGTCGTCGCGTCGATCTCGAAGACCTGGACGTAGACGGCGTCGGGATCGGAGGTGAACTCGACCCACTCGCGCTCGGCGCGGCCGGTCAGGTACTCGCGCGTCACGTCGTCGACGGCGATGATCCCGCTCTTGCCGCCGGCCTCGATCGCCATGTTGCAGACCGTCATGCGGCCGTCCATGTCGAGACCTTCGATAGTGTCGCCGGTGAACTCCATCGCCTGATACAGCGCTCCGTCGACACCGATCATGCCGATGATATGCAGGATGACGTCCTTCGCGCTCACCCAGGGCCCAAGCTTACCCGTCACGTTGAACTTGATACTTGCGGGGACCTTGAACCATGCCTCGCCGGTCGCCATGCCGGCAGCGGCGTCGGTCGAGCCCACGCCGGTACCGAACGCGCCCAGCGCACCGTAGGTGCACGTGTGGCTATCGGCGCCGATGATCACGTCGCCCGGGCCGACCACGCCCTGCTCGGGCAGGAGCGCGTGCTCCACGCCCATGCAGCCGATCTCGTAGTAGTGCGTGATCGACTGCTCGCGCGCGAATTCGCGGACCATCTTAGCCTGCTCGGCGCTCTTGATGTCCTTGTTCGGTGTGTAGTGATCGGGCACGAGCGCCACGCGCGTGGCGTCCCATACCTTGTCGACGCCGATCTTGCGGAACTCCTTGATCGCGATGGGCGCGGTGACGTCGTTGGCGAGCACGATGTCGAGCTTGCAGTTGATGAGCTGGCCGGGTTCCACCTCGTCCTGCCCGCAGTGGGCCGCGAGGATCTTCTCGGTGATAGTCATGGGGCGGGGCATAGTCTAGAGCTCCTCTTCTACGGTTCTGACCTGCGCGACGAGCAGGCGGTTCAAGGCGTTCGTGTAGGCGCGGGCGCTTGCCACGATGATGTCGGAGTGTGCGCCGCGGCCGGTGAAGATGCGGTCATCGGCGCTGCGAACACGTATCGTGACCTCGCCGAGCGCATCGATCCCGCGGGTCACGGACTGCACCGAGAACTCGGTGAGATCGTTCTCGACCTGCACGAGTCCGCATATGGCCTTGTAGACAGCGTCGACAGGACCGGTCCCGTGGCTCGAGCCGATCATGTGCTCGCCGCTTTCGACGCGCACGAGCTCCACGGTCGCGGCGGGGATCCCGGGTTCGCCGCAGCTCACGTGCACCTGCTCGAGGTGATAGACCTCGCTCAGCGTGCGCTCGCTCTCGCCCACCAGGGTCTCGAGATCCTCGTCGTAGACCTCTTTCTTCTTGTCGGCAAGGCGCAGGAACTCCTCGTGGACCCGTTCGAACTCGGAGTCCGGAAGCTCGTAGCCGAGTTCGGCGAGGCGGTGCTTGAGAGCGTGACGGCCGCTGCGCGCAGTAAGCACGATGCTGCTGCCGCCGACACCCACATCGGCCGGATCGATGATCTCGTAGGTCGAGCGCTCCTTGAGAACGCCATCCTGATGGATGCCGCTGCTGTGCGCGAACGCGTTGGCGCCCACGATCGACTTGTTCGGCTGAACCAGGATGCCTGTGATGCCGCTCACCAGGCGCGAGGTGCGCGTGATCTCGCGGGCGTTGATCGTGGTATCGACGCCGAAGAGATCGGCGCGGGACCTGAGCGCCATCACGACCTCTTCCATCGCGGTGTTGCCCGCCCGCTCGCCTATGCCGTTGACGGTACACTCCACCTGCCTCGCGCCGGCGTACACCCCGGCCAGCGCGTTGGCCGTGGCCATGCCCAGGTCGTTGTGACAGTGCACCGAGACGGTAACGTCCTCGATGCCCGTGGTGTTCTCCATGAGCCCACGGATGAGCGCGCCGAACTCCTCGGGATACGCGTAGCCGGTTGTGTCGGGGATGTTGACGACCGTCGCACCTGCCGTGATGACCGCCTGGACCATCCGGTGCAGGAACTCCGGCTCCGCGCGGCCGGCGTCCTCGGCGTAGAACTCGACGTCGTCCACGAACGTGCGGGCGAGCTTGACGGCAGCGATCGCCCGCTCCATCGCCTCGTCGCGACCGATCCGGAACTTGTGCTTGAGGTGGCTTTCGCTCACCCCGATGCCCGTGTGGATCCGGGGCCGCGCGGCGGTCGAGAGCGCGGCGGCCGCGACCTCGATGTCCTTGGGAACGGCGCGCGTCAGTCCGCAGACCACGCACGCGTCGCCGACCTCGGCACCGATGCGCTGGACGCTCTCGAAGTCACCGGGGCTCGAGACGGGGAATCCCGCCTCGATGACGTCGACGCCCAGACGCACGAGCTGGCGCGCGATCTCGAGCTTCTCTTCGGTGTTCATGCTCGCGCCCGGGGACTGCTCCCCGTCGCGCAGCGTGGTATCGAAGATATGAACCTTATCTACAGCGTTACTGTTCGTGCTCATCGTATGTGCTCCCTGCAGGCGTCGCCTGCGGCCGTCCCGAAACGGGGGCGGCCGCTCTCCACCGGATCCGCGACGTCTCTATAGCTCGACACTCCAGGCGTCGATGATGCCCGCCTCGGCCTTGATCTCATCGAGCAGCGCCGAAGAGACCGGGGTGTCGACGTTGATGCCCATCAGCGCCTCGCCGCCCATCTTGGTCCGGCCGACCTGCATCGAAGCGATGTTGATCTCGTTATTGCCGAGGTACGAGCCGACCTTGCCGATCATTCCCGGACGATCCTCGTAGATGAAGAACGCCATGTTCGTGCTCGGAATCATGTCGATGTCGTGCTTGTAGAGGCTCACGAGGCGCGGCTCGTTCTTCTTGCCGACGAGCGTCGCACCGACCTCCACCGGACCGGTCGGCGTATCGCACTTCACGACGATGAGCGCGACGTAGTCATGGGTCTCCGCGCGCTTGATTTCCGTGACGCGAATGCCCCGCTGCTCGGCGTAGTAGTCGGCGTTGACGAAGTTGACCGACTCGGCACCAACGACCGAGAGAAGCCCCTTGAGCACGGCGGTCCGAAGGATGCGCGTGTCCACGTCGGCAAGCGTGCCGACGAGCATGATGTCGAGGGCGTCGAGCCCGCCGCGCGCGGTCTGCGCGAGCAGCTTGCCCAGGTCCTCGGCAAGCGGGATGAACGGGCCCACCTTCTCATAGACCTCGGGCGCCACGGGCGCGATGTTGACGGCGGTGGGCACCATGTCGCCACGCAGGCCGGCCGCGACGAACTCGGCGATCTGCTCGCCGGCGCGGTCCTGCGCCTCCGCGGTGCTGGCGCCCAGATGCGGGGTGAGGATCGCGTTGTCGAGCGGCGCCAGCGGCGAGTCGGTGCACGGCTCGGCCTCGAATACGTCGACTGCGGCGCTCGCGACCTTGCCGCTGTTCAGCGCGTCCACCAGCGCGTCGGCCTGGTAGATGCCGCCGCGAGCCGTGTTGATGAGCCGAACGCCGTCCTTCATCTTGGCGAACTGCTCGGCGCCGAACATCCCTATGGTCTCTTTGGTCTTGGGCAGATGGACGGTGATGAAGTCGGCCTGCGCCAGGATCTCGTCCACGTCCTCGAACAGCTCGACACCCATCGCCTGCGCCCGCTCGGGGCTCGTGTACGGGTCGTAGCCGATGAGCCGCATGCCGAAGCAGCGGGAGCGCTCGGCGACGAGGGAGCCGATGCGGCCCAGCCCGAAGATCGCCAGCGTCTTCTCGTAGAGCTCGGCGCCCGTGAACTTGGAGCGCTCCCACTTGCCGAGCTTCATGCTCGCACTCGCCTGCGGGATGTTGCGCGCCTGCGCGAGCATGAGCGCGACCGTATGCTCGGCTGCGGAGACGATGTTGCTCGTGGGCGCGTTGCACACGATGATGCCGCGCTCGGTGGCCGCCTGAACGTCGACGTTATCGACCCCGACGCCGGCACGGCCGATGATCTTGAGCTTGGTTCCCGCCTCGATGACCTCGCGCGTGGCGCGGGTCGCCGAACGCACGATCAGCGCGTCGTACCCCGGAATCTCGGCCACGAGCTGCTCGGGCGTAAGATTGGTCTTGACCTCGACGTCGAACTCCTCGCGGAGCTTCTCGATGCCCGAAGGCGCTATCTTCTCGGCTACCAGTATTCTCATCGTGTGCTCCCTACCCCTCCATGAAGACGGTCTCGGCGGCGATGATCCCGGCGCCGCGTTCGAACTCGTACCCGAGCCCGGCGAGCGTCATCTCGAGCGCCGCCAGTGTTGTGATGATGTCGAAATCGCCGAAGTAGCCAAGGTGGCCTATGCGGAATATCCGGCCCGCGTAGTCGTCCTGCCCGCCGGCGATGGTGACGCCGTAGCGGTCCTTCATGACCTTGACGATGGCCTTGCCGTCGACTCCCTCGGGCACCCAGACCGGCGTGACCGCCGAACCGCGGCCCTCCGGGGGCGCGAACAGCTTGAGGCCCAGTGCCTCGCAGCCGACGCGGGTCGCCTCGGCAAGTCGGCTATGCCGCGCGATGGTGTTCTCGAGACCCTCCTCGCGAATCATCGCGAGCGCCACATTCAAGCCCATCACGAGTGAGACCGCGGGGGTGAACGGCGTCGTGTCCTTCTCGATGTTCTTCTTGTACCTGAGCCAGTCAAAGTAGAACTTGGGGAGCGTGGAGCGCTCGTAGGCCTTCCAGGCCTTCGCCGAGACGGTGCATGCCGCAAGCCCCGGCGGGAGCATGAGCCCCTTCTGCGAGCCGGTCATGACCACGTCGAGGCCCCACTCGTCGGTCTTGCACTCGACGGCTCCGATGCCGGTGATCGAGTCGACGATCAGCAGGCACTCGTCGTAGCCGCGCACGATCTCGCCGATCGCCTTGACGTCGTTCAGCACGCCGCTCGACGTCTCCGACTGCGTGACGATCACGCCGCGCGCGCCGGGGTTGGCCTCGAGCGCCGCCGCGATATCGGCGGGCCGGACGACCTCGTTCCACTCATAGGACAGGTCCACCACCGAGAGGCCGTAGACCTCGCAGATGCCCTTCTGACGATCCCCGAACTTGCCGTTGCGGGTCACGATGACCGTGTCGCCGGCGCAGAAGCAGTTCGCGATGGCGGCTTCCATGACACCCGTGCCCGACGAGGCGAACAGGAGCGCGTCACCTGTCGTCTGGAACACGTAGCGCAGGCCCTCGATGGCCTGCTTGAACGCCGCACTGAAATCCGGCGTCCGGTGGTGGATCATCGGTGCGGCCTGCGTGAGCAGCACCTCGGCGGGAACCGGTGTCGGTCCCGGGGTCATCAGGTACTTCTTCTGCATCTGCCCTCTCCCTCGCTCCTTGTGTTCGCCGGCCGCCCACGGCCGACGTCATGCTCCGGCGGTGCTAGTCCTTCTTGAGCCAGCTGAACATGTTGCGAAGCTCGCCGCCGACTTCCTCGACGTAGTGCTCGGCGTTGATCCGGCGCGTCGCCTTGAAGTGCGGTGCCGCGACCTTGTTCTCGAGCATCCAGTTGCGCGCGAACGTGCCGTTCTGGATCTCCCACAGCACCTCGGCCATGGTCTCACGCGTCTCGTCGGTGATGATCCGCGGGCCGGTGACGTAGGCGCCGTACTCGGCGGTGTTGCTGATCGAGTCGAACATCTTGGCCATGCCGCCCTCGTACATGAGGTCGACGATGAGCTTGAGCTCGTGCAGGCACTCGAAGTACGCGATCTCCGGCTGGTAGCCGGCCTCCACGAGCGTCTCGAAGCCCGCCTTGACGAGCTCGGTGGCGCCGCCGCACAGGACTACCTGCTCGCCGAAGAGGTCGGTCTCGGTCTCCTCGGCAAAGGTGGTCTCGATCACGCCGGAGCGCGCACCGCCGATGCCGAGCGCCCATGCGAGCGCGATCTCGCGCGCCGAGCCGCTCGCATCCTGGTGAATCGCGATCAGGCACGGAACGCCGGAGCCCTCGAGGTAGACGCGGCGCACCATGTGGCCGGGGCCCTTGGGGGCGATCATGACCACGTCGACGCCTGCCGGCGCTTCGATCTGGCCGAAGTGGATGTTGAAGCCGTGGGCGAACGCGAGGACCTTGCCCTCGGTCATCGACTCGTGGATCTCCGAGTAGTACGTGTGACCCTGCGTCTCGTCCGGGGTGAGGATCATGACGATCTCGGCGTCGGCAGCGGCCTCACGCGGGGTCATGACCTTGAGGCCGGCCTCCTTGACCGCGTCCCAGCTCTTGGAGTCGGGGCGCAGGCCGACCCGAACGTCGCAGCCCGAATCGTGCAGGTTGAGTGCGTGGGCGTGGCCCTGCGAGCCGTACCCGATGACCGCGATCTTGCGGTCCTTGATGAGCGACAGGTCGCAATCGCTCTCGTAATAGATGATGGCCATTCTCTCGTCCTCCTCCTCGAGCGGGCAGCGCCCGCATGTCACCGGTCCTTGCGGCCCTCGTGCCGCCTATATCTCCCTCGAGCCGCGCGCAAGGGCTATCTTTCCCGTGCGCGCCAGTTCCTTGATTCCGTACGCCCTGAACAGATCCTCCATCGCGTCGATCTTGTCCGACGAGCCCGTCGCCTCGATCGTGAGCGAGTTCTTGCCGACGTCGACGATCTTGGCCCTGAACACGTTCGCGATCTCGATGATCTCGTGCCGACGCTCGGGAGCCGCGTTGATCTTGAACAGCACGAGCTCCCGGTCGATCGAGTCCGCCGGGTCGAGATCCTGGATCTTGATCACGTTGACGAGTTTGTGAAGCTGCTTGGTGATCTGTTCGACGGGCGTGTCCGCGGCGCTCACGACGATCGTGATACGCGAGAGCGTCTCGTCTTCGGTCGGGCCGACCGCAAGCGACTCGATGTTGAAGCCGCGGCGGGAGAACAACGAGGAGACACGGGTGAGCACACCCGGCTTGTTCTCCACGAGCACCGAAAGCGTGTGCTGCATTACTCCCACACCTCCTCAAGGAGTTCGTCGTCGAGCATCTCTGACACGGGGCCTCCGGGCACTCCGCCGAGCATCTCGTCGATGCTCCCGCCGGGGGCCACCATCGGGAACACGCACTCCTCGCGGGCGACGCGGCAGTCCACGAAGGCGGGTCCGTCGTGGTCGAAGGCCTGCTGCAGCGCGGCATCGAGCTTCTCGGGATCGGTCACGCGCAGCCCGAGCCACCCGTAGGCGTCGGCGAGCTTCACGAAGTCCGGACAGTCCTGACCGAGCACGCTCGACGCATAGCGCTTCTCGTAGAAGAGCTCCTGCCACTGACGTACCATGCCGAGGAACCCGTTGTTCAGCAACACGACCTTGACCGGCAGTTTGTTGATCGAGCAGGTCGCCATCTCCTGGCTGTTCATCTGGATCGAGCCGTCTCCGGCGATGTCGATGACAAGCGCGTCGGGTCGGCCGGCCTGCGCGCCCATCGCCGCCGGAAGCCCGAAGCCCATGGTGCCCAGACCTCCCGAGGAGACCCACGACCGCGGCGAGCGCAGGGTGTAGTACTGGCACGCCCACATCTGGTTCTGCCCGACCTCCGTGCAGATGACCGTGTCGCGGTCCTTGGTGAGCTCGCTCACCCGCTCGACGACGAACTGTGGGTACAGCACCCCGTCTTCACGGTTGTAGTGAAGTGGGAAGCGCTGCCGCCAGTCATCGATCGCCCGCATCCATGCGTCGGTCCTGGGCTCGGCCCCGCTCTTGCGGAGCTCGACTACCAGGCCCGCGAGAATCTGCCTGGCGTCGCCTACGATCGGCACGTCGACCGCCTTGTTCTTTCCGATCTCAGCAGGGTCGATGTCGATATGGATGACCTTGGCCTTGGTCGCGAACGCGGCCAGCTTGCCGGTCACACGGTCGTCGAAGCGCACCCCGACCGCGACGAGCAGGTCCGTCTCGGTGATCGTGTAGTTCGTGTACTTCGCGCCGTGCATGCCCGGCATGCCGATCCACAGGTGATGGTCCTCAGGGAACGAGCCCTTGCCCATCATCGTGGTCGTCACGGGCAGCTGCATGAGCTCGGCGAGCTCCTTGAGCTCCTTGGCCGCGCCGCTCGCGACCACGCCGCCGCCCACGTAGAGCAGCGGCTTGCGCGCCTTCGTGATCATCTTCGCCGCCTGGCGGATCTGCTTGGCGTGACCCTTGTAGGTGGGCTTGTAGCCGGGCAGGTTGACCGAATCGGGGTAGGCGAACTCGATCTCTCCCCTGCTCACATCGACCGGGATGTCGATGAGCACCGGGCCGGGTCGGCCCGTGGTTGCGATGTGGAAGGCCTCTTTGATGACCTCCGGCAGTTCGGCTGCGTTCTTCACCAGGTAGTTATGCTTAGTGATGGGCAGCGTGATACCGGTGATGTCGGACTCCTGGAACGCGTCCGTGCCGATGACCGCTGTGGAGACCTGTGCCGTGAACAGCACCAGAGGAATCGAGTCCATGTACGCGTTGGCCAGCCCGGTCACGGTGTTGGTCGCTCCGGGCCCGCTCGTGACCACGACCGGTGCGACCCGACCGGTGGCCCGTGCGTAGCCGTCTGCGGCGTGCATCGCACCCTGCTCGTGCCTGGGCAGGATCGTGTTGATCTTCTCGCTGGCATCCAGTGCGTCGAAGATCGGCAATGCGACGCCGCCCGGATACCCGAAGACCGTGTCGACCCCCTCGGCCTCGAGGCAACGAACCAGCGCCTCGGCCGCCGTGATCCACTCACTCATGACAACACCGCCCCTTTGTCGGCACTCGAGACGAAGCGCGCATAGCGGGCCAGATAGCCGCTCGTGACACGCGGATCGGGCTCGGACCACTCGCTCCGGCGCGCCGAGAGTGTCTCCTCGGCGACATCGAGCGTGATCGAGCCCGCGTCGAGATCGATGGTGATCGCGTCACCCTCGCGGACGAGCGCGATGGGACCGCCGCAGGCCGCTTCCGGTGAGACATGTCCGACCGCCGGACCCTTGGTCGCGCCGGAGAAGCGACCATCGGTGATGAGCGCGACGCTCGTGGACAGACCCATGCCGCTGATCGCACTGGTGGGGGTGAGCATCTCGCGCATCCCGGGGCCGCCCCTGGGACCTTCATAGCGAATGACGACGACATCGCCCTCGCGAATCTCGCCGCCGAAGATGGCCTCGACCGCGGTCTCCTCGGACTCGAAGACGCGGGCCGGACCGGTGTGGACGCGCATCGAGGCGGGTACGGCGGACTGCTTGACCACGCTCCCGTCGGGGGCGAGGTTGCCGCGCAGCACGCGCAGACCGCCCTCGGGGTAGTAGGGGTTCTCGATGCTGCGCACGACTTCGCCGTCGGCGTCGGGTGCGCTGTCGCAGATCTCGCCGGTGGTCTTGCCGGAGACGGTGATCGTCTCGCGCACGACCAGGCCGCGCTTGTCGAGCTCGCGCATGATGGCGGGAATGCCGCCGACTGCGTAGAGGTCCTCCATGTGGAAGTCGCTCGCCGGCGAGATGCGGCAGAGGTTGGGCGTGCGCGCCGAGACCTCGGACCAGTCATCAAGCGTGATGTCGGCGCCGGCCTCGTGCGCGATTGCCGTCAGGTGCAGGACCGTGTTGCTCGAGCCGCCGAACGCCATGTCGAGCGCCATCGCGTTGCGGATGGACTCGCGATTGATGATCATGCGCGCGGTCACGCCCTGCTCGAGCAGGTCCATCACGCGCATCCCCGCCCGCTTGGCGAGGCGCAGGCGCTCCGAGTAGACCGCTGGCACCGTGCCGTTGCCGGGAAGCCCCATGCCGATGGCCTCGGTGAGGCAGTTCATCGAGTTCGCGGTGAACAGCCCCGCGCACGAACCGCACGTCGGGCATGCGGCGTTCTCGAGTTCGCGCAGCTCTTCCTCGTCCATCGTGCCCGCCTTCACCGAGCCCACAGCGGTGAAGACGGTGTCGAGGTCGACCTGCTTGCCGCGGTGACGCCCGGCGAGCATCGGGCCGCCGCTCACGACGACCGTGGGGATGTCGAGGCGGGCCGCGGCCATGAGCATGCCCGGCGTGATCTTGTCGCAGTTGGGGATCATGACCATCGCGTCGAAGGCGTGTGCGGAGATGGCCAGCTCGACGCTGTCCGCGATGACCTCGCGGCTCGGCAGTGAGGAGCGCATGCCTATGTGGTTCATAGCGATGCCGTCGCACACGCCGATGGTCGCGAACTCAAGTGGTGTGCCACCGGCCATGTAGACGCCGGCCTTGACCGCGTCGGCGATCTTGTCGAGCATCAGGTGCCCGGGGATGACGTCGTTCACGGAGTTGACGATCGCGACCAGGGGTCGGGAGATCTCCTCGTCGGTGAGGCCGTCGGCCTTGAGAAGACTCCTGTGTGGAGCCCTGGCCACGCCACCCTTCATGCGTTCGCTCGCGTACGCCATCGCCCGCCTTCC
>CAMTYE010000011.1:0-149255 GCA_947085935.1 uncultured Actinomycetes bacterium
ATTGGTGATCCGTCCGGCCAGTGCCGTCTCGATCGTCTGCAGCCTGCGCATCTCCTTCATCGTCAACGTGATCGTCTCCCTGTCCATAGGGTGACATTCTCATGTGACAGCTGGGGGTGACATTTCTATTTGCCTACCACAGCGACGATCCCCGGGCAGTCACCTACCCGCTCCGCCGCGCCTTGGCCACATCGCCATCGACGATCATGAAGAAGACCTCCGGAAGCAGGCCTTTGAGCCGGAAGTAGAAGGCGCTCAGGGCGTCGGGAATGATGTAGTACCTGTTGCGCCTGACGCCCGAGACGATCGCGCGGGCCACCTTCTCGGGAGCGATGGCCTTGATGTTGCCTGCGATGACGTCCGTCTCGCGCGGGCGCAGTGTCTTCTCGTGCGTGAGCGCCGGCGTATCGGTATCGGGTGGACAGACCACATGGACCGAGACCCCGTGCGGCTTCATCTCGAAGCGCAACGCCTCGGTGAATCCCATGACGGCGAACTTGGCCGATGAGTAGCCGGTGTACCCGTAGATACCGAGGTAGCCCGCGACGCTCGACACGTTGACGATGTGTCCGCGCCCCGCCGCGACCATGTGAGGCAGGGCCGCACGGCACGGATAGACCACGCTCCAGAAACCGCACTCCATATTCACCGCGAAGTCGCGCTCGCTCATGGACGCGAACTCACCCGGCACGATGACCCCGGCGCTGTTGACGAGGATATCGAGTGACAGGCCCTGGTCGAGGAGGTCCTCGATGGCCGAAGCCGCCTGCGAGGCGTCGGAGAGATCGGCCGAAACGCTCAAGACCCGTTGCGCATCATCCACGCGGGCGGCCTCGAGGGCGGACCGGGCGGCGTCGAGTCTGGCGGCGTCACGCGCGATGATCGCCACGTCGACGCCGGTTCGAACGTACTCCATGGCCGTCGCGAGACCGATGCCGCTGGAGCCACCCGTCACGATGACGCCCACGTGCACACCCCCTATCGGGCGCCCCCGTGAGCGCCGTCGTCGGAGACCTCGAAGCTGGACCACTCCGGACACCCGGCGACATGCACCAGGCAGCCCGCGCCTTCGGCCTCCTGATACACGGCACGGTCGATCTCGGGCGCCCCCGAGGAACAGAACACGATGAATGCGCCTGCGAGGTCGCCGCGCACGTACGCGCGCTCCTCGTGCTCGACGCGCCCTTCGGCGACGAGTTCGTCGACGATCGGCGAGACAAGCGGAGAGATCACGAGGATGTCCGCCCCGTGGTCGAGCATCGCCCGTACCGCGCGGTCCGCCTGGTCACCGTCGCCGATGATCACGGCGAGGCGACCGCACAGGTCGAGTTGAACGGGGAAGCGGCAGTCCAGTCCGGACATCTGCATGTAGGGCCCCTAGATCGCGAACACGTGGAAACCGCTGGGCAAGGTGCGCGCGACAATCGCGAGAACGATGACGAAGAGCAGTCCGGCAAGCGCGATCCGCGAGGCGGTCCGCGCCGAGATGCCGTGGCGGTACACGCGAACCAGATACGTCCCGTAGACGGCCCACACGACACCGGACAGCATGACGCGAGGATCGGCCCACCACCCGGAGACATCGGTCTCGATGGCGCGAAACGTGCCGAGGAGCATGCCGGCGGTGTAGGCGGGAAACGCGAGGGCTATCGCGCGTCGGGCAAGCGTCTGCGTCTGCGCGAGCGACGGGAGACGACGGAATAGCGGCGTCGTCTTGTGGGCCTTGAGCTGCCGGTCCTGGACGAGGTAGAGTGCCGCGGCCACGCTGCCGATGGCGAATCCGGCGTTGGCGAAGAGGATCAACGCCACGTGAATCCCGACACGCCACGAATTCAGCAGCTCCAGCTCGGTCTCGGAAAGACCAGCGGGCGTGGAACCGGACAGGAACTGTGCCACGCTGAGAAGCACCACGGCGACCGGCACGAGGATCGCGCCGTACGTCTTCACCTTGATGAGATGTTCGACCACGAAGTACAGCAGGAGCAGTGTCCAGGCCAGCAAGACCAGCGTATTGTGTCGGCCGGTCAGAATCGTGCCTTGGTCGATGGTGGAGCGCACGCCGATAGCCGTGGTGAGCGTGAGGAAGCCGGCACCGGTGGTGAAACGGGCCCACCACGCGAGCTTGGGGCGTCGCAGGTAGAACTGGTAGACGTAGAGCACCGTCGAGGCGATGAGGAGCCCAAGGGCCGCCCAGCGGGTCAAGACCGCGATCTGTTCCACCGCGCACCTCCTCGGGATACGGGGGCCGCTCCTGTGCGCGGCCCCGTCTCACTGCATCTTATACGAACGCCACGGGTGGTTCAGCTGCGTCTTACGCCCGGCGGGCCAGCGACTCCTCGAGAACGGCTACCTCGCGCTCGACGCCCTTGAGCCTCTGCAGCACGAAGAACACATAGCCGAACAGCCCAAGCCACAACAGCGTGTAGGCAGCCAAGACATAGGGTGCGGCATCCAGAACGGTGCGGTAAATCTCCTGAAGCACGGGATCCATGGCGGGTGTCCTCTCGCTCTACTCTTCGAGTGCAGCCTTGACGGCCTCGACACGTTCTTTGATGACTTCTTCGCGTAGTCGGACCTGGTAGATGACCCAGGCGACGAGCAGCATCCCAAACAGGCCCATCAGGAACGGGATGAGCTGGGAAGGCAGTAGTCCGCCGCCGCTGCGTAGCACGACGGGGTGCACAGAACTCGGGATCAACCGCGTGATCGCGAAGGACAGCGGCGCGTCAAGAAACGCGATGATGCCGAAGACGGCCGCATATGTAGCGCGGCGCTCCTCGTCCTCGATGGAGTTCCGCAACACGAAGTACGCGATGACGAGCAGCGTCATGATGAAGTACGTGGTCAGGCGCGGCTCCCAGACCCACCACTTGCCCCACTCGAAGCGGGTCCACAGGTCACCCGTGATCAGGGTGAGGATGACGAACACCAGCGTGACCTCGGTGGCGATCTTGGCCTTGGTGTCGTAGATCTTGTTCTTGGTCATCAGGAACCTCACGCCGTAGAACGCCGTGAAGAAGAAGACCAGGAAGCTGCCGATCGCGACCGGCACGTGGAAGTAGAAGATCTTCTGGCTGAACAACAGCTGGTTCTCGATGACCACGCCGCCTATCAGCCGCGCTTCGGTCACGCCGGCACCGAGCACGAGCGGCGAGACGAAGAACGCCATCAGGAAGTCGGCGGTCGTGAGCAGGGCACCGAGTGCGAGCATGGCATACAGCCATACGTCCTGACTCAGGCCCAGGTACTTCTTCTCTGTCACTGGCTACCTCCTCGGCAGGTGTACCGTGTCACGGCGCGCATGCGCACCAACGGGGCCTAGGCCCCGAGGATGAACTCGTACAGGGCGTACGCGGCTGCGAGCATGATCGCATCGTACCCTGCCACGAGGCCCATGCTCGACCAGAACTGCTGCACATAGCCGTCCCCGCCGAGTACAGCGGCCGATGTCGCCGAGACGCACGCGAGGAGCAGCGGGTACATGAGCGGGATGAACAGGACCGCGAGTACGAAGTCCTTGCCCTTCGTGTTGACGCTCATCGTGGCCAGCAGCGTGCCGATTCCCGCGATGCCGATGGAGCCGCCTGTCAGGGCGATCGGGATCATCCACAAGTCACCCGCGTAGCTACCCCCCTGCAGGAACAGGAATGCGAAGACCGGGACCATGAGCACCTGCACGATGGTCAGGAAGATGAGGTTACCGATCGCCTTGGCGAAGAAGATGACGGGTCGATCGACCGGAGAGAGCAGCAGCGCTTCGAGACAGCCCTGGTCCTGCTCGTGCACGAGCGAGCGGTTGAGCCCGAGCATGCTCGTGAAGACGAAGGAGAGCCAGAGTAGGCCCGCGGCGATCTGCCGGGGGTCGAAGGCAGAGCCGGACTGCGAGAGCGCCACTTGATAGATGACCATCGTGAGCAGGGAGTAGATGCCCATCGAGGTGACCATCTCTTTGGTGCGCAGCTCCATGACGATGTCCTTGCGCAACATCGCCTTGAACTGGCGCATCGAGAGCCCTCGACCGGGCTTGCGGGTGAGCTTGGCGTTCGCGGGTGCCGTCGAGGCTGCCATCTACGCCACCCCCAGCCCGACGGTCTCGCGGTAGGTGCGGGAGAACTCCTCGGTGTCGATCTCGGTCTTTGGTGCCGAGAGCACGACCTTGCCCTTGGAGAGGATGAGCGCGTGGGTGCAGAGCTCGAGGCCCTTGGCCAGGTCGTGGCTGATCATCACGAACGTGTGGTCCTCGCGGATCTGCGCGATGAGGCTGTCGAAGATGTCCATCGCGTGGGGATCGAGCCCGGAATAGGGCTCGTCGAGGAAGAGCACCGCGGGCCGGTGAAGCAGAGCGCGCGCGATCGAGAGCCGCTGAAGCATGCCGCGAGAGAACGTGCGGACCAGGTCGAGGCGGCGATGGTCGAGCTCGACGGCGACCAGAAGCTCGCGAACGCGCTCCTTCGGTGCATCGATACCGTACATGTCCGAGAAGAACAGCAGGTTCTCCTCGGCGGAAAGGTCCGGGTACAGCAGCGGATTGTGGCTGATCAGCCCGATGTGCTCGCGCATCTCGACCGCGTCCTGGACCACATCGAGCCCGCAGATCCTGGCAGTCCCCTTGGAGGGGGCCGTGATCGTGGTGAGCACCTTGACGAGCGTCGTCTTACCCGCGCCGTTGGGTCCGAAGATCGAGAGAAACGCCCCGCGCGGAAGGTCGAAGGAGACGTCGTTGAGCGCCTTGCGCGCACCGAAGGTCCGGGTCAGTCCCCGGACCTCCACTGCGATATCTGTGCAGGCATCGCCCATGCGCGGCGTGCTACTTCTTGCTCTTGCGCGTTGCGGGAACGAGCATCGCTTCGAGCTGCTTCTTCGGCCACATCGCGAGACCACTGCCGATGATCGTGAGCGCGAAGCCGATCCAGGCCCACGAGATGAGCGGGTTGATCTTGACCTGCAGCGAGACCTCGTTCGTCTGGGGGTCGAGGCCCTGGAAGACGATGAAGATGTCTCGCAGAGGCTCGACGATCACGTCCGCGTTGAGCTTGCTCGACTGCTGGCGGTAGAACTCGACCTGCCCGGGATTGGCGGTGCCCACGAATCGACCGTCGCGGGTGACGTCGAACAGCGCGGTCGTGACCACGTCGCCGTTCGTGAGGTTCTGCGTGTCGAGACCCTGGTACGTGAGCACGTAGCCGCCCACTTCGAGCTGGGAGCCGGGCTCGTTCTTCACGCTCGGCTGCGTGTCCGCGACGAACATCGTCGAGCCCACCAGTCCGATCAGGATGATACCGATACCCATGTGCGTCAGATACCCGCCCGACTGCGTGCGTGCCTTGAGGATGATGTTGCCGAGCGCCACAAAGAACGACTCGCCCTGAGCAGCCGCGCGCTTGCGGGCACCCTCGACGAACATGAATACGGCCACCGAGACGGCGAACGCGCCGATGATCAGACCGAGCAGCGAGTAGACGATCACGATCGGCACGGGCTCCCATGCGGAGAGCGCACCGTTGACCTGCAGGATCGGCCAGAGCTCGAAGTACCAGATGGCGCCAAGCGGAACCATGAGCGCCATCGTGGCGATGAACGGCCACTTGGCCTTGCGCATGAAGGCGGGACCCTCGGTCTTGCGCCACGAGAGCAGCGGGCAGACCGCCATGATCGCGACGTAGAAGATGCCGAACGGATGCGCGATCGCATCGTAGGTCTCGGGGCCGAAGGTCTTCAGGCCGAACGCCGGCGACAGTGTGAGCATCGCGACGAGCACCGAGGACATGAGCATGATCACGTTGTTGAAGTAGTACGAGGACTCCTTCGAGGTGAGCGACTCGAACTCGTCCATGCCCTGGAACGACTCGGAGCGGATCATGAGACCGATGATGCCGGCGGCAAGCGCCAAGATCATCATCGCAAGGAAGATCCCGAGCGACCAGGGGTCGCGCTGGAACGCATGGACCGACTGGATCACGCCGGAGCGCGTGATGAACGTGCCCAGGATGACGAGGGTGAACGTCACCGACGCCATCAGGACCGCCCACTTCTTGAACCCGCCGCGACGGCGGTAGACGGTGAAGCTGTGCAGCAGCCCGACACCGGTCAGCCACGGAAGCAGCGATGCGTTCTCGACCGGGTCCCATGCCCAGTAACCACCCCAGCCCAATACGACGTAGGCCCAGATGGAGCCCAGCCCGATGCCGATACCCAGGAAGAGCCAGGAGAAGATGGTGATCCGGTCCGAAAGCTCGACCCAGCGCTTGGACGGGTCGTCGACGATCAGTGCCCCGATCGCGAAGGCGAACGGCACGGCGAGACCTGCGTAGCCCACGAACAGCGTTGGTGGGTGCAGAATCATCGCCCAGTGCTGCAGCAGGGGATTCATGCCGACCTGACCGATAAGCAGCTCCCCGTTGGCGCCCAGCCACGCGGCGGGGCTCGCCTGGAACGGGTTGTTGAGCGGGATGAACAGCGAGCCGAGGAAGAAGCACTGCACGATGTTGAGGACCGCAAGCGCCATGTTGGACAAGTCGTCGGTCTCACTCATCCGCCGCCAGGCCACGTAGCCGGCGAACAGGGCGATCAGCCATGCCCAGAACATGAGCGAGCCCTCGCGACCTGCCCAGACGCCGGAGATCTTGTACAGCCACGTCAGACTCGAGACGTCAGTGCTGTGGTTCTCGACGACGTACTTGAACGAGAAGTCGTTGCGGAAGAACGCCGAGAGCAACACGCTCGTCGCGAGCGTCAGTGCGGCAGCCACGCCAAACGTCGCGTAGTAGCCCATGTTCGTGACGCTCTCGCCGTCCTTCGAGCCCATCGAGCGGCCCCAGAAGAGCGAGACCACTGAGATGATGGATGCGATGAACGACAGGCCGAGCAGAACATTACCGAACCCGGTCATCCGCTTCTCCTCTTCCCTCTGCGTGTCACATGCGAAAAGGCCGTCCCGCGTCCGGCGGGGCGGCCCTGAAGTTCATACGCTACTCGACGGCTGCGAGACTTACCGAAGTCGCAGTGTAGATGCCGTCTTCGCCGAGGGACCCCCCGATGACGACCTGTACGCCGTCGGTGACAGTATCCGGCAGTCCGCCCTCGAACGCCACCGCGAGCGCGTCGCCGCTGCCGTCATCGGCGTCCGAGATCTTGAAACGGTACTCCCCGCCCACGGGACCGATCGTTCCGGTCACGATGTAGCCGGTGACGTTGGTGGGCACTCCGGTCGGACCGCTCAGGGCCAGCGCGACCGTCTCGGCCTTTGTGGCCGAGGTGTACTTCGAGGGGCACTTCGTGACCATGTCCTCGGAAACGAGCACGCCCTGGTCATCGATCTCGCCGGTGATCATGGCGACGACGCCGTCACCGAACGTGGAAGGCACGCCGCCGCGATACTCGACTTTGAGCACCGGCACATCCGGACCGGGATCGGCGCCCTCGTCGCGGATCTCGAATCGCATGGGGTTCGCCTTGCGGTCCCACGATCCCTCGACGACTGAGCCGCTGACCTTGATGCGTTCGCCCGCCACGCCGGCATCGCCGACGACGTCGCTCACCATGCGCGAATACGCTCCACCCTTGCCCGCGCTCATGAGGATTGCGGCCGCGACGATCACGATAATCGCGGTCACTCCGATAAGGCGGTTGCGAGCGCGCTTGTTCACGAGCACCCACTCCTTCGCAGCACAATCGGGCCTGTGTCGCAGCAGCAGAAGAGTAGGTGCGGTCTGGCTGACCGCATCGAAGCACCGCTCTTCGCACCTGCTTGCCTGAACACCTGGATTCTACCATCGGCCGGGGGAAGCGACAATCGTCTGACGCCCGAAACCGCCCTTACGGCCGTGTTTGATTAAGCAACCTTCGTGCCGACGAGAGCGGTATAGCGCCTGGTTAGATTGCCAGCCGCAGATTCTTGCCAACCGTCTCGGCCAGTGGCGAGGGCACGCCGTGTTCCGCGGCCAACTCATCCCACCGCGATACGTGCTCTGTCGTTTCGTCGATCGCTCGGTCGATCGTCCGCTTGCTGAACAGGGGACTCAGCTTCTCAAGACCGTAGAAGTCCTCTCGCACGAAGTCGTCTCGTTTCCCGTTGAGCTTCATCCAGTGGCTGCTCACCCAGCGGCTTCCGGGCTTGTAGCTGTAGGCCAGGTCGTAGGCGGGGGCCAATCGCCAGTTGTGCTGATCATCGAGCATGAATGCGATGTTCTTCGAGTGGTCGTCATGATTGCGGGCCACGATGTTGAAGATCATGCGCTTGAGTATCTGCAGTGCATCATCGGCCCCCAGTCCGAGCTCTCTCGCGGTTGCGAACAGTTCGGCGTAAGAGTAGACGCCTGCTCGTCTGTAGCTGATGTGCGCCAGGCCATTCAGTGTCTGTACATGGCGCGTCTCGTTACCGTCTCGATCAAAGCGCTGGGTGATGAAGTGGCGTCGATCACCTTCATCGAGCAGGCGGCACGGCATCATGTCGATTCCGCAGGCGGTCGCCATGAGGTGATATACGTATTCCATTGCCCCGTAGCCCATCGGATCGCCAAAGGACTGCTTGCTCCTGCCGTGTTCGCTGACGCCGTCGAACTTCATGATGAAGTGAGTGAACCCCTCCGGCACACCCACTTGCCCCGATCGCACCCGGGTGAAGTCATCGCTGAACGCGAGCACCGCTTTTGGCCGCGCGCCACCTGCGCTTACACCTACCGACAACAGCGCCAGCATGGCCTCTTCATCCGTTTGGCCCTGTTCGCCGAGGTGTACCTTGAGCTGCGCTCGCGTATCAAGGACTTCCTGGGCAACAGCGACGAGAGACCCGATCTCAACGTGCTGTGAAGCATTCAGGCCTTTCCTTCGGGCAGCAGGGTGATAGGTGAGCGCCCCCATGCCCCGCGTTCCCGTGTACTTGAGGCGCTCCAGTGGCGTGATGTCAGATGTCGACCTGCCCTGACTGGCGATCCAGGCATCCAGCACAGCGTTGCCAAAATCGTCGGGCAGAGAGTCCGCGATCATTCCGGGCAACCCACGGAACACCTCCGGGTCGGCTTCCGGAAACGAGTAGATGCTCCGGGACAGAGGCATCTTGAGAGGGGAGAGCTCTATGCCGGTTCTGATGAAGCGAGGTTCGAACTCGAACGAACCGATGCCCGTCTCGCTATCGAAACTGACAGCGCCTACGTCATGATCTTTGTACTTCACTCTGGCGGCATCCATCACCATGACGGTCTGTCCTTCGTTGTCCGAGCCGCCTTCGTCTCTGTCTTCGATGCTCGCTGCCGACTCTGACCTTGGAGTCTCGCGAGCTGAATCGGCGATATCTCCTGCACGGGCAGAAACACATCGAGCTGGTTCACCATATCCATCGAGGCCAGTATGGCGACGAAGCTCTCCAGCTGGACTCGTCCCTTCTCGGCGTTGAGAACGGTCCTTCGGCTGAGGCCCACACGAGACGCCACCTCGGCCTGAGTCAGATCAGCGTTGAGTCTCGCTTGCCTGAGCCTGCTGCCCAGTTCCTCGGTGATAGCAGCCGGAGTCATCGTATCAAGTTCCATAATGTGTTCCATTCTGCACATTAGGTGGCACTATGGCCCGTAACGTGAGCGATAGTGCACATTGTAGCAGATCACGCCGATGCGAGCGCCCGGGGGCTCCTCGGTAGGGATCTCTGTGGCAGTGATGGTCTCGATGCCGTGGTGGGGGTGCCAGGGAAAGCCCGCGAGGCAGAGTGCGGGGTCGGTGCCCCGAAAGTCGGGCATGACCGACTCCCCAGGCTAGGCGCCGGCCGTACGGGCGTCACGCTGCAGCCACTGGACGTCCGGCTCGAAACCGACCGCATCGAGCAGCTCGATATACTCCGATTCGGGTAATGGACCCTTGGCCCCCTTGAGAGCGACGAGTGTGGCTTCGATCACGTTCGTGCCGAACGACCGGCCCTCGATGCGAGGCGTCGACGTGACGAGCAACTCTACTCCCCGGCAACGGAGATCCTCCACATCTGCGGCGGTCGTCGTGTTCGTGATGATCCACTTGCCGCTCATGTCCGGAGGCATGTACTTGGCCACGTAGTGAAAGTCGCCGGCGACGATATCGTTGTCGCGGTACAGATGCGCGTACCTGCCCGCGTCGTCCGGCTGCGAGTCCTGCGTCTCGCCCGTGGGATAGAGCCACTTGAACGGCAGCTTCACAGCGATGGGTGCAAGGGCCTTCACGGTCATATTGAGCGTGGACCACCTATGGATCATCACCGGGATACCGAGCGAGTAGAGAAGATCGCCGTATGTCATGCGGCATCCTGCACCGTAGAGCGCCTCGACCAGCCCGTAGCGATCGACGGCGGACGGCGCGAGACAGCGTTTGCCCTCGAACTCCAGGCCCAGCCGGTCTCGCATGTAGCGCACGGTGGACGCTTCCACCGCGCCCTTGAGCCCGCTCCCGCACACGACCGGCGTCTGCGAGACGTTGCGAACGAGCTTGCGGGCGTCCCGAAAGTAGTAGTCGTGTCCTGCGGCTCGCAGGAACAGATCGATGCCGCCCATGCCGAACGCGTCGACGCGCCCGTCCAGCTCTTCGAAGCGTCGGCACGCAGCCGCGAAGTCGCCGTCCGTGCCTTGCCTGCTGATACGGAACCTCTCACCGAGGAGATCGATCTCGACGGTGTGGTCGCGGGCCGACGACCCGATCGAGACGCTCACTACTTCTTTGACTGCGTCCACCTCCCGGCGCGCTCCGCCGCTTCGCGCAGCACCGCGCCCACACGCCCGGTGTGGGGCCTTGCGCGGCGAGCGGCGAGGACTCCGGCGAGCACGCGCTCGAGTTCGCCGATGTCCACCTCGACGTCCTCGCGCAGAGGCGAGGGGCCCAGCGGAATGCCGATGACCTCGGTGTTTCCCAAGATCCGCTCGATGAGCTCGACGCGCCAGTCGCTGGCGAGCAGCACGAGCGAGTCGAAGTCCTTGAGTGTGGCGAGTGTCTCCAGCAGACGGTTGAAGACCTCGGCACCCGGTGCGTTCTCTATGCTCTCACGCTCCGCCTGGGAGAACACGAGCACGAAGTCGATGCCTCTTGCCTCGGCCAACTGCTTGATCTCTGCTGCGTTGGCTACCGGGAACGCCACGAGTGCGACGCGGGCTCCCCGGCGAATCTCGCCGAGTGACTCGACGAACGAGACGAACGTGCGCTGAACGCCAAAGGCGCGTGCGGCTTCTTCCTGGGTGGCTCCGGCCTCCCGGTCGGACAGGATCTCGGTGAGTGCGTCGACGAGTTTTTCGCGACTCACGACCTTCTCGCCGATCCGGAAGAACTTCACCGCACCCCTCCCATCGCGCCCCGATCGCCCGCCGGTTCCGTTCGCGGACGTGTGCACAAGTGTACCGCTACGCGGGCTGCGGCGAGTTGCGCTCGTAGATCAGCATGAGGCCCTTGAGGGTGAGGTCGACGTCGACGTGCTCCACGGTCTCGCACAACGGAGCCATCTGCGGAGCGAGCCCGCCCGTGGCGACCACCGGGGCCTCGGCACCGATCTCGGCACGAACCCGTCGGACCAGTCCGTCGACCATGGCCGCCTCACCGAAAAGCAGTCCGGCCTGCACGCTCTCGCGCGTGTTCCTGCCGATGGCACGCAGGGGCGCTTCGAGGTCGACTTTCGACAGCCGGGCGGCTTTGGCGAAGAGTGCCTCGGCGCTGGTCTCAACGCCCGGCGCGATGGCGCCGCCGAGATACACGCCGGACTCGTCGATGACGTCGATCGTCGTGGCTGTGCCGAAGTCGACCACGATGACCGGGCCGCCGAGCGCCTCGAACGCGGCGATACCGTTGACGATCCTGTCGGCGCCCACCTCATGGGGGTTGTCGTAGCGTATCGGCATACCCGTCTTGAGCCCCGGACCGACCACCATCGGCGCGGTACCGGTCGCCGTGAGCGAGAGTTCCTCATACGCGGCGGTGAGCCGGGGTACGACGCTTGAGATCACAACGTGCTCGACGTGGCTCCAACCGTGACCGGCGGCGTCGAGCAGCGCGCCGACCTTGACGCGCAGTTCGTCGGCTGTGAGCGAGACATTGGATGAGACGCGCCAGTGGCCGTCCAGCACTCCGTCGCTGAACAGGCCGAGCACGGTGTGGGTGTTTCCCACGTCGACTGCGAGGATCATCTCGGTCCCTCCCGGCGCTGCAGGCCCGCTCCGGGTCCCGCGCGCAGTCATGACGGCATGGTAACGCCCCGCGCAGGGGCGGTATGGCAATGGTATATCATCGGCGCAGGTCGGGCCTGAAACGGACGGAGGTCCCCACGTGGCGACCGCACCCAAGATCCTCGTCGTCGACGACGAGCAGGCGATCCTCGAGTTCGTCTCCTACAACCTCAAGAAGGAGGGGTACGAGGTCGAAACGGCGACCGACGGCGATGAGGCCGTACGCCTTGCCGAGAAGAAGCCCTTCGATCTCGTGATCCTCGACATCATGCTCCCCGGCACCGACGGCTACGAGGTGTGCCGCAAGATCCGTGCGCATTCCGAGGTCCCGCTGCTGTTCCTCTCGGCACGCGACACCGAGCTCGACAAGGTCGTGGGTCTCGAGCTCGGGGGCGACGACTACCTCGCCAAGCCCTTCGGCATCCGCGAGCTGCAGGCCCGGGTCAAGGCGCTCCTGCGGCGCTCGAGCGGAGCACGATCGGACAGCGGCGTGGGCGGAGAGATGCTCGTGGCGTCCGGGATCTCGCTCGACGACGGCGCGCACGAGGCGTACTTCGGCGAGTCTCAGATCGACCTGACGCCCCGCGAGTTCGAACTGCTCGCCACGCTCATGCGGTACCCGGGCAAGGTGCTCACCCGCGAGGCGCTTCTCAAGCAGGCATGGGGCTGGGAGTTCCTCGTGGAGACCAAGACCGTGGACACGCACGTCAAGCGGCTCCGAGACAAGCTCGAAGCAGCCGGCGTCGACCCCGCGGTCGTCGAGACCGTTCGCGGCTACGGATACCGCATCCAGCCCTGACCCGTACCGCCACGTCGGCGATGGCCGCGCGGCGCCCGTCTTCTGCCGAGGAGCCCCGGTGCGCGCTTCGATTCGCACACGACTGCTCATATCGCTGCTGATTATCGCCGTCGCCTCGGCGGGTGTCCTGTCGTGGTACTTCGTTCGCGAACTCGAGGCGTACGGTCTGCGCAAGCTTGAGGAGCGCCTGGGTAGCGAAGCGCAGCTCGTGGGCGTGCTGGCCGCGCAGGTCGGCGTGCAGCGCACGGACTCGCTTAACCGTGCGCTCGAGACGGCAGCGCTCGACGTGAACTCGCGCCTGATCATCGTGGACGGGGACGGCACCGCGATCGCCGACTCCGCGCAGGTCAAGCAGCTGGGGACCGGGTATGCGGCGCGTCCGGAGATCGCGGCGGCACTCGCGGGCGAGCACGGCGTCTACACGCGCATCTCGCCTGCCGGCCGGCTCGCGCTCTACGCCGCTGTGCCGGTGCGCGAGGACGGCGGAGTCGTGGGGGCGGCCTATGCCTCGGCAGAGACCTTCACGATCAGCACCCTCACCCGTGACTACCGGACCCGGCTGATCGGCCTCACGGTCCTGTTCGCGGCGATGACGCTGCTCGTAGCAGAGCTGCTCGCGCGCTGGCTGTCGCGCCCCTTGCGCACGCTGGAGAGCGGAGCTGTCGCATTCGCGGCCGGCGACCATGCCGTGCGTGTGACGCCGAGCGGATCACGCGAGACCTACGCGGTCGGCGAGGCGTTCAACAAGATGGCCGACGAGGTCACTGAGATGGTCAGCGAGCTGCGCGACGAGGAGCTGCGCAAGTCGCGGTTCGTAAGCGACGTCTCCCACGAACTGCGAAGCCCGCTGACCGCCATACGCGGCACCGCCGAGACGTTGCTGGAAGGCGACGTCGGACGCGACGACCAGCAGCGCTTCCTCTCGACGATCGTGCGCGAAGCCGACCGGCTGGCGCGGCTCGCCGACGACCTGCTTACCCTGCAACGTATCGAGGGAGCGACAGGCGAACTGCCGATCCGACGCGTGGACCTGGGTGACGTCTCCAGGGCCGCGATCAACGCGCTCGAGCACCTGACCGAGATGCGCAGCGTCTCCGTGGAGTTGACCGGTGAGGCCCCCGCAGTCCTCGGCGACGCAGACCGGCTGCAGCAGGTCGTCTCGAACCTGCTGGACAACGCCTCGCGGCATATGTCCGAGGGCGGCGTGGTGCGGATCGAGCTCGGCCGGGAAGGCGACTGGGCCACGGTCGCGATCCTCGACGAGGGACCCGGCATTCCCGAAGAAGACGTGGGCAACATCTTCGGCCGGTTCTATCGCTCGCAGCCAAGCCGCGACCGCTCCACGGGCGGCGCCGGACTAGGCCTCTCGATCGTCAAAGCGATCGTCGACCGTCATGCCGGAACCATCGAGGCCAGCAACCGGCCCGAGGGCGGCATGCGCTTCACCGTCCGCCTCCCGGCGCTCCGGGGCTAACGCCCGCCCGGCCGGGGCTGCGGCGCACGTTCGAGCCCACATGCGCGTGACCGTTGCCGATCTGTGCGTCGGCGATTCACATCCGACACCGGACCGTGACCCGTTCGCCGCCTACCGGCGTGCCGTACGCGCGATGCTTGAGTCCGAACAATCGCAGAGCGTCGCGGTCGGCACCCGACTGCGGGATGGGAGGCGGGCGTGTCGGGACTCAGGATCTTCGCGGTCTTCGTCATATTCGTTGGCGCATCGCTGGCATGGATGGTCCTTGGCGGGTCGATCGAGATCCGCACGAACGATGCCGGAAGCACGGGGTACGAGATGGTGGACGGGCTGTGGGGCGGCCCCCAGGTACAGCAGGCTCCGCGGTTCGCCGCCGGCAAGAAGATCATGCCGATCGGCTCCTCGGACATCACGGCGGAATTCAAGCTCGACCAGCGGCGCAAGGGCCTGCTGTGGTACGCGACGTACGCGGTTGATTTCGACGCGGAGTACGGTGTGACGAACGACGACGAGACGCCCGCGGCCGTGCGCATGACGATGGACTTCCCCGACCCCTCGGGAGTCTACGACGGCTTCGTGGTTCGCGTTGACGGGCGTGACGTCCCGGTACGGTACGACGGCGGCTCGGCGATTGCAGAGTTCGAGGTCCCCGCGGGCTCGACCGCCCGCGTACAGACGGGCTACCGCACACAAGGCCTGGACGAATGGCGCTACTCGGCTACCCGGGGCGTGGGCGTCGTCGACGACTTCACGCTGACCATGACCACGGATTTCGAGCAGATCGACTTCCCGGCCGATGCCGTCTCGCCCTCCGGCAAAGAGCGCACCGGTGACGGCTGGGAGCTGGAGTGGAGCTACGAGAGCCTTGTGAGCGGCCGACCGGTCGGGCTCACGATGCCCAAGCCGCTGAACCCGGGCCCGGTGGCATCGAGGATCTCGTTCTTCGCGCCGGTCTCGCTGCTCTTCTACTTCGCCGCGATGCTGCTTGTCACCGCGACGCGCCGGGTCAGCATCCACCCGATGAACTTCGGGTTCCTCGCGGCCGGGTTCTTCGCGTTCCATCTGCTCTTCGCGTATCTCGTGGACCGCATCGACATCTGGGTCGCGTTCGGCATCGCGTCTGCCGTCTCGGTCGGGCTGTGCATCGGCTACCTCCGTCTCGCGGTCAGCGACAAGCGCACGCTTGCCGAGGCCGCGATAGGACAGCTGATCTTCCTGGTGCTCTTCTCGTTCTCTTTCTTCTTCGAGGGCTTCACCGGGCTGGCCATCACGATCGGCGCCGTGCTCACGCTTGCGTACTTCATGTGGCGCACCGGGCGCGTGAACTGGGATGACGTGTTCGCACGGAGCGCTCAGGAGAAGCTCGAGCGACGCCTAGCAGCGATCGAGTGAGAGTGTGGTGTGGCCGGGTGCGACTTCGTCCATGAGCGCTGCGGTCTCGGGATGGCAGGTGAACAGCACGACCTGCCGACGAGCCGCGAGATGGACGATCGCCTCGGCCGCACCGCGCTTGCGCGCCGGATCGAAGTTGACCAGCACGTCGTCCATGAGCACGGGCAGGCCCTCGCCCACGCCCTCGAGGGTCTCGATCAGCGCGATCCGCATCGCGAGGTAGAGCTGCTGGGCGGTGCCGGTGGACAGACGCGAACTGGGCCAGCGGCCCGAATCCGCATCGAAGACCTCGAAATCCCCGCCGTCGGATGGCACGTTGACCCTGACGTAGCGGCCCTCGGTGATACGTTCGAACAGCTCGCTCGCCCTGCGGATGACCTCCGGCTGGCGCTCCCGCTCGTTGAACGCCTGGGTTCTCGCCATGAGCTGCGAGGCGACTGCGAGCACCGCGTGGCGCTCGAGCGCCTCTTCCCTACGCTGCTCCAGCCCCGTGAGCTCGAGGCGCCGGCGGGCCATCTCGGCGTCCCGCCCCTCGGAGTCCAGGCGCGCCGAGACCGAGGCGTGCTCGCGCGCGATCTCGTCGTACGCCCGGTCTGCCGCCGCTGCGGACTCGCGCGCATCTCGGACCTCGGATGCGAGCCGTGCGGAATCCGCCCCCGGGATGCCGACCGTTTCACCGATCTCCGCGACTTCGGCGCGAAGGACCTCAAGTCTCCCGGTCGCACCCGCCAGCATGACCGCCCCGCGATCGATCGCCTCTTCGAGGGCCACCCGTTCGGCATGCTGCTCGCGGGCGCGATCCACCGCATCCCTGCAACGCGAAGCGAGCGCGACGACGGCGTCGAGCGGAGTCTGCGATGTGTCGCCGAGGAACGGGGAAGCGATACCCGACAGCCGATCGCGAAACGCGACGCACGCGGCCTCGTCGCCATCGCGCAACCGCGCGACGCGCGCTGCCTCGGCACGCAGGTCACGATGCTCCTTGAGGGCGGCATGCAGCAACGTCACGGCCTTGGGGTCATCGCCGGCCGAGGAAAGCCCCCGGCTCTCGAGCCACTGAGTCCACTCCGCCTTCGCGGCCCGCAGTTCCGCCTCATCGCGCTCCGCGGCCATGCTTGACGCCCCGGACTGAGATACGGCCTGAGCTGTCGGGCCGGTCTGCTCCGCGCGCCTGCGCGGCCTCACGGCACGGAACACGAAGAGCGCACCGACCATCAGCAGAGCGGCACCGAGACCGATCTGCACCGGTTGGCGCGCGAAGACACCTGCTGCAGCGACCAGCGCGGCAGCGGCGATCATGACCGCACCGGGAACCCAGGCGGCACCGAGACCGATTGCGCCCCGGGGACGTTCGTCTCCGGCCTGTCCGGAGGCCGTCTCGAGGGCGGCCTGCGCGTTGATGGCAGCGCGACGGCTCACGGTCGCCTGGGACGTGAGCGTCGTGAGCCGCTCGCGCCAGGTCTCGATCCCGGCCTCCGTCTCCGGCCCGAGATCCGCAGTGGCTGCAACCGACTCGTCGACTCCGGCGCGCGCCAGCGCCGCCCGCGACCTCGACTCCAACGACGCGATCTCGGACTGCTGCTCGGCGATCCTGCGCAGCCGCTCCCGGAATCCGGAGAGATCCCCGAGAATCGAGTCGAGCTCGGCACCCGCCCCGATCACACGCTCGTCGAACACGATCCGGTCGAGCCGCTCCGTCGCGATGACGAGCTCCTCGTGATCGGTCTGCACCTGGGTGGCCAGCTCGGTCACCCTGCGCTCGAGATCGGCAAGTCTGCCGGCCGCCGAGGAGAGCTCGTTGTGGCGTGAAGCTGTACGCTCGCGCGTCACCCGCGCGTGCTCCGAGCGGGCCGACAGGTCGAGCAAGCGGGCCTGCTCCTCGGCGAAACGCGAAGCGGTCGCCTCGATCTCGGAGAGCTCCTTCTTGACCGCTGTGATCTGCGTCTTGAGCGCGTTGAGCGCGGGCTTGGACCCGCCCTTGCGCCAGAGCTCCCCCGCCTCGTCGTCGAGCCCGGCACGCACGTCCTGGGGACTGACCGCCAGGCCGGCACCCGCCGCATAGAGCCGGGAGAGGATGTTGTCGCCCGTGCCCCGGCCGACCTCGATCTGCGCCATCTCGTCGATCCCGAACCCGAAGACGACCCTGAACGCGTCGCGGCTGACGCCGCGCGTGACCGATGCGAGGATGTCGTTGCGCTCGGCCCCCCCGAGAGCGCTCACCGCCACAGGTCCGCCGTGCGGGCCCTCGGTGCGCTCGATCGCCCACTGCCCGCCGTTCTCGGCAAACACGAGGCGGGCGAGGCGCTTGCCCGTAGCAGATTCGTAGCCTGTCTCGGAATCACGCTTGGTGGGGAATCCGTAGAGGACATGCCGCACCAGACTGGTGAAGCTCGTCTTGCCCGCTTCGTTCGGGCCGAGCACGACCGTGAGCTCCTGCCCCAGTTCACCCAGGCCGATGGATTCCAGCCGACCGAACCGTTCGGCGACGATGCGTGCGAGTCTCATCGATCCTCACCTCCGATGAGCCGGTCGAGGCAGATGTCTCTGGCCCTCTCGACCAGCTCACAGGCGTCGTACTCGCGTGACCCGAAGGCCCCGGCGATGCCGGCGAGCGCCTCGTCAACGAGTTCGGCCGCCGCAGCGGGCCGATCGCACAGGTCCTGCGATGCCCTGACGAGGTCACCCGAGAAGTCCTCGACCTCCCGGTAGAACTCGATATCGAGCAGGGGGCGGGTGAGATCGCGGACGCGGTCGATCCACACCCACGGCGCGATCCCCAGCTGTTCATCGCGAAGCTCGGCGACGAGATCGGTCAGAACCGACCCACGAACGAGCGCGGCGTGCGTCTCCGAGCGTCCGGCCAGGTCGACCCTGATCACGACCGGCCGACCGCCGAACTGCGCGCGTCGGGAATCGCACGCTTCGCGCACGGCGGCGTGAACCTCATCGAGGGACGACAGCGGGCCCGCATCGATCGTCTCGCGCTCCCACAGGACCGCTGCGGTCGGGACGAACTCCTGACCTGTGACACGTCCCGACTCCATGGCAACGACCCAGCACCCGTGTTCGCCGTCCTCGTTCGGGTTGAGGCCCTGGGGACTCCCGGGGTAGCGAACCACGGGGCTGTCGAGCAGCTCCAGCGGCTTGTGGATGTGACCCAATGCCCAGTAGTCCATGTTCGCGGTGCGCAGATCGTCCAACGAGCACGGAGCATAGGGCTCGAAGCCGGGTTGGCCGTTCACGTTGGCATGCAGCACCGCGATAGCGGTCTCATCGGCAGCATCTCGACGAAACCCCGCCGCGAGGTTGGAGCGCTCGGCCGCCTGGCGGTACCCGCGCCCGTAAAGGCCACACAGCACGCGGTCGTCGGCATCGGACAGCTCGATCCGCTCGACGCGGTCCGTATCGAAGAACCGGACGTTGCCGGGCAGCTCCAAGCCGGCGGACCAACCGCTGGCGGGATCGTGATTGCCCTGGACGAGATAGACCCGCACCCCGGCGTCATCGAGACGCTGCATCGCCGAGCGGAAACGCAGCTGAGCGCGGAGGGACTTGTCCTTGCTGTTGTAGGCGTCGCCGGCGATGAGCACGAAATCGACGGACCGCTCGATGGCGGTCGCCACGACGGCGTCCAGCGCCGAGTACGTCGACTCCACGAGTGCATCGCGCACGCGCTGATCGGGGGCGTCGACTCCCTGGAACGGCGCGTCGAGGTGCAGATCGGCGGTGTGTACGAACGAGAACGCGCGGGCCATACGCCCCCCTGACATGATGCCTACCGTGTCGCCTCCATCATAGATGGAGGCTCTGACACAACATAGGGGGCGGCGCCCTGCTCCGTGTCGGGGTCGGGGATGCCTCCGACTACTCCGAACTCGCTTGCACCGCGGCGAGCAGCTCGGTCGGGTCGAACACAGGCAGGGTGGAGCGAGCGAAGTCCCTGCCGTTGCGAGTGACGATCGCGGCGGCGCCAACGTCCAGAGCCGCCTGGTGCAACACGGAATCCTCGTAGTCCCCGAAGCCCGCGTCGAGTGCATCACGCAAGATGTCGCCGCCGACGCATGCCACCTCGAACATCGCGAGCAGCGTACGCAGGTACTCCGCTGCCGACGTGGCGCCGACTGCCTTCGAGGCGAGATAGTGGATAGTGGTGGCCGTCGTCGCGCAGATCGCGCCCTCTATCACTCCTGAGTCCACGAGACTGAGCAGTTTCTCCGCTTGATCGACGTGTGGATGGCGATCGAGCATCTGGTCGAGGATGACGTTGGTGTCGAAGAGCACCTTCACAAGTGCTTCTCTTCCAGGTGGCGCCGGTAGTCTCCCTCATCGAGACCTGAGCCGGCCAAGACGCCGCGAAGCGACCGGACACGCGGAGTGATCTCGATGTCCGCATCCTGGGCGTCGATCAACGTGAAGTAGTCCGAGACAAGCTGGGAAACTGACTTGCCGGACTTCGCCGAGTGACGCTTCGCGCGTGCGATGAGCTCCTCGTCGAGCCGCAAGGTGAGCTTCGTGTTCATAGGACACGCCTCCATGACGTACAACTACCATCCATATTATACGTCACACGCGGACGGAATCAAGCCGGGGTTCCGATGCGGCGGCGATTCCGACCCCCGGGTCTAGCCCACGAGTCCCGCACGCTCGAGCGCTGCAGCGATGACGACGGCGACGACCGCCTTGACCGCGTCGATGGCCACGAACGGCACGACGCCGACTGCGAACGCGGGACCCCATCCCATTCCGGTCACCTGCGCGAGGACGACCCACCCGATGCCGTAGATGAGCGCGATCCCGGGTACCGCGGCGATGGCGCCTGCCACAGGGAACGAGACCGTCCCACGCAGAGCGCTTCGGACGAGCGAGACCGCGACGGCCGCGACGGCGAAACCGAACAAGTAGCCGCCGGTCGGGCCGAACAGCACCCCGAGCCCTGCGGTGCCTCCGGCGAACACGGGGACCCCGACAGCCCCGAGCAGCAGATAGACGAGCATCGAGAGCCCGGCTGCGAGCGGCGAGAGCACCATCCCCGCCAGAAGCACCACGAAGACCTGCAGCGTGACGGGCACTGCGCCCATCGGAATCTGAATGTAGGCCGAAGCACTGATGAGGGACGCGACAAGGGCCGCCATCACGAGATCGCGTGTCGGCAGGAGGCGGGGGGTGGCGCTCGAACTCATCGGCAATCTCCTCAGGAGTGGCGTAAACGCCGCGTGGTTGATTGGTTCACATTAAGCACTGCAAGGGGCCGCGTCAAGACAGCTCTTCGCGCAGACCGGCGAGGTCGACGAGGCGCCCGGCCACCACGGGCTCGTCCCACCCTGCTGCGGGCTGCTCGCCGTAGAGGGCCAGCAGCTCGACCCCGACCTGCCACCGTCCGTCATCGGTGAACGCTGCGCGCCTGTCGAGATACTCGCGCACGAGCTCGGCGCGTTCCTCGGCAGGCCCGAGCCGGTCGAGCGTGGCGCTGCGGAGCGGCTCCGCGATCACGACGGTGCCGGCGGCCATGTCGCCAAGCCGCTGGCCCTGACGCGAGAACAGCATCGCCGTCACGCCGACGGCGTACGTGCCCGGCAGGATGTCGACGAGGCGCACGACGTTGCGGATCACCGACTCGAGCACGCCGATCCGGCTGCCATCGAGACGCACCACGCGGATGCGCTGGCGGCGCTTGCCGGGCGTGCGCCCGTTGCGAAATACCTCGCCGAAGATGAAGTAGCCCCAGTACGTCACGAAGACGACCACGGCGAGTACCGCGAGCAGCCACGCCCCCAGGCGCCCGAGATCGAGGCCCGCGCGCCCGAGAAGCTCGCCGGCGATCCAGGCGACCGCGAGCTCTGCCAAGATCAGGCCGCCGAGGAAGACCATGTCGAGGACCGCGGCGACCGCGCGCGAGCCGATTCCCGCGAGCGGATAGCTCACCGAAACCGCCTCGGGCGTCTCGACATCGAGTGTCCGGACGACTCTGGGTGACACGGCGGACTCCCCTTCTGCACGTACCTGCCGGAGGCCGCTCTCATGATAGGCGTGAAGCCCTGAGGGGCGCCAGCACGCGGGATGCTAGCATGTGCCCATGAGCGAAACGGAGTTCATCGCGGGCTCCCGCGCGACGTGGGAACGGCTCGCCGGATCGGTGCGAACGGCGATCGAGCGCGGCGTGACACGCATGGGCGCACCCGAGCTGCGCATGCTGCACGAGGACTACCGGCGCACGGCCGCCGATCTCGCGTACGCGCAGACGCACTTCCCCGGTTCGCGCACGGAGACCTACCTCAACTCGCTGGTCGGTGAGGCGCATGCCGAGCTCTACGGCTCGTCGCCCCGCTCGGTCAAGGGCCTCGGTGCGTTCATCACGCGCGGCTACCCGAAGCTGGTACGCCGGTACGGTCGGGAGGTCGCGCTCGCCTCGGCACTGCTCTTCGGCGCCATCGCCCTGGGGTTCCTGCTCGCGCACGTGAACTACCCGCTCGCGCGGATGTTCATACCGGAGGCGCTGCGTGAGGGCGTCGGCGATCGCGCGCAGCAGAGTGCCGACATCGCCGGCATGGCCGAGTCGATCGCTCCGCTGCTGTCTGCCGGCATCACGGTCAACAACATCCAGATCTCGCTGCTGGCCTTCGCCGGAGGCATGACGTTCGGCGCGCTGACGACGCTTGCGCTCGTCCAGAACGGGCTGCTGCTCGGCGCGCTCGCGGGCGTGTTCGCCAAGGGCGGCCAGTCGCTGTTCTTCTGGTCGCTCATCATCCCGCACGGCGCGCTCGAACTCCCCGCCATCGCCTTGGCCGGTGCCTCGGGGCTGGTGCTCGCCCGGGCGCTGATCGCACCGGGAGACCTCTCTCGCGGGGCTGCGCTTCGCGCGGTATCTCCCGACGCCGTCAAGCTCGTTCTCGGGGTGGTCCCACTGCTCGTCATCGCCGGCTTCATCGAGGGGTTCTTCACGCCTACGCTCGCGGATCCGGTGCTGAAGATCGTCTTCGGCATCACGGTCTTCGCTGCGCTTGCGGCGTACCTGGGGCTCGCCGGCCGGACAGACCACCGCGCGGCCTGGCCGATCACAGCCGACCGCGCGCCTTGATCTCGAGGTAGCGGTTGACCGAAGCGACCGTGAGCTTGTCGGGCTCGACATCGAGCAGCAGCGACCCGCGTGCCCTGAGTTCTGCGAGCGCCTGCGCCTTGTCGTGGAGCAGATCCTGGGCGACCGCTGCGCGGTACACATCGCTCTCGCTTCCGGGCACCCGCGTCGCCAGGCTCTCGACCTCCCGGTTGCGCTGCGTGATCATGAGCGGAAGATGGCGCGGCGCGAGCGCCCCCATCACGCCGAGGAGGCGCCTGGAGGGCTCGGTGCCCACGAGCTCTGAGAAGAGCACGACGAGCGAGCGCTTCGAGACACGCGCGGTCAGGTAGCGCAGCGCCAGGGCGTAATCGGGCTCTTCGACGCGACCTTCGACCGCGTAGAGCGCTTCGAGGATCGTGAGGAACTGCCGGTGGCCGCGGCGTGGCGGCACGAATGCCCGGACGTCGCGCCCGAAGACCAGCAGCCCCACGTTGTCGCCGCCCCGCGTGGCGAGGAATGCGAGCAAGAGCGATGCGTTGATCGCGCGGTCGAGCTTGGACAGCATGCCGACGCGCGCGTTCATGAGGCGACCGGCGTCGAGCGCGATGATCACCGTCTGCGACCTCTCGGCCTCGAAGTGCCTGACCACCGGTGCTCCGCGCCGTGCCGTGGCCTTCCAGTCGATGTCACGGTAGTCGTCGCCCGGCTCGTAGTCGCGGAGCGACTCGAACTCCGTCCCGACCCCCTGGAGCCGTGCGCGCCGCACACCGATCTCGTGCAGCGCGCCCTTGCGGGCGAGCAGTGCATACCTGTGCACGGCAGTGATGTCGGGGTAGACCCGCGCCTCGGCCGCGAGCGCGATGGTGCGCTGCCGCCCCGCGAGGCCCGCCGGGCCGACGACGCGCAATCCCACGTCTCCGAACCGGTACGATCCGCGCTCCGGGGGCACGAAGGACAGCGAGACACCGGTCTCACTGTAGGCGGGGATCACGATCGGGCCGAAGGTCCGCCCTCCCTCGAAGCCGGGGGGCGGCGTCTCCCGCCCGTGCACGTGCACCGGGTGCGCTCCGGGGTTGCGCAGGGTCAGGCGCACGGGATTTGGTACACCGATCGAGAGCTTCACGGGCAGCTCGCGCTCCACGCTCAACCGGCCGACATCACCCGATCTGCGCACATCCGAGAGGACCAGCGCGAACCAGAGCAGCATCCAGACACCGGCGACGAGAGGCCCCAGAGAACCGGACAGGAACGCCACGACCGGTACCGGCAGCGCGGCTGCGAGCGCAGCACGGCGCGTCAGGTGCACGCGTGCCACGCGCGCCGATATGTCGGACAGCGCGCTCACCGCGGAACCGGCACGCTCTCGATCGCGTCGCGCAGGACCGCATCGCCCGAGACACCCTCGATCTCGATCTCCGGGCGAAGCACGACGCGGTGGCGCAGACACGGATAGGCCATCGACTTGACGTCGTCGGGTGTCACGAAGTCGCGCCCTGAGAGCATGGCGAGGCCCCGCGCGGCGGACAGCAGGCTCACCGCGGCCCGCGGGCTTGCGCCGAGCGAGACCGAGCCATGCTCGCGTGTGGCGCGCACGATGCCCGTCACGTACCCGATCACACCTTCGTCGACGACGACCCCGCCCAGCTCCGCCCGTGCCTCCAGAAGCTCGGCGGTCCCGGCCACGGCCGTAAGGCCGAGGTCGTCCAGATCGGACCAGCCGTCGCCTCCGACGTGCCGCCGGACGATCTCGGTCTCCTCGGCAGCGGAAGGGTACTCCACGACGATCTTCTGTTGGAACCTGTCGAGCTGCGCCTCGGGCAGCGGGTAGGTGCCCTCGTACTCGACCGGGTTCTGCGTGGCGAGCACCATGAACGGGCGCGGGAGCGGATGGCTCACACCGTCGATGGTGACCTGCCCCTCCTGCATCGCCTCGAGCAGGGCCGCCTGGGTCTTGGGAGGTGTGCGGTTGATCTCGTCGGCGAGCACGAGATTGGCGAAGACCGGGCCGCGGCGGAGCGCGAACTCACCGGATCGCGCATCGTAGACGTTGGTGCCCACGACATCGGCGGGCATCAGGTCGGGGCTGAACTGGATGCGCTTGAACGCCGCGTCGAGCGAGACCGCCATCGCGCGGGCGAGCAGCGTCTTGGCAGTGCCGGGCACGCCCTCGACGAGCACGTGTCCGCCCGTGATCAAGCCGATGAGAAGCCCGTCCACGAGCGCCTGCTGCCCCACCACCGCCTTGCCTATCTCGGCACGCACCGCCTGCGCGAGCCTCTGGACCTTCGCTACATCAGCCATCGCGACCCTCGACCTCCCTACGGGCCCGCGCGATTCCGCGGGCCACCGAAACGAACCTGTCTTCTCCTGCGGCCTCGTCGTAGTTCAGAGCGTCCTGCAACGCCTCGCGGGCGCCGGCGTCCCGTGCGATGCCGGCCTCCACGCTGCCGTATCTCCGGGCCAGCGCCGTGCGCAGCCCCTCGGCGAGCGACGCGAGAGCGGGCGCCCTCGCCCCCGCCGCGCGATACAGCCCGGCGAGCGATCCGATGTAGGCGCCCGTCCGGGCCTCGCGCACGGACCCGACCGCGATCGGGGGGCCGATCCTGCGCGAGACCGACCAGAGCAACACCGCAACGCCGAGCAGTCCGAGCAGCGCCGCAGCGCGCCCGCCCTGCCCGAGACGCTGCCAGACCCCGCCGCCACGGACGAAGCCGTGATGGTACTCGTCGAAGTGAACCGGCGTAGCGCCCGCAGCGAGCAGGGTCGCGAAGCGCGCGTTGTCCGCTTCACCGATACCGCCGTTGGAGACGGGGAACGAGCTGGCGAGCCAGACGACCTCGCCTTCGCCCACGGCATACACGAGCAGCGCCTGTCCCCCGCGGTCCTTGAGGACCGTTGCCCATCGCGGGCTGTCCACGAGCACGCGCTCGGGTCCGACCTTCACGCGCTCGACCCCGTGCGCGTAGCGGACCGGCAGCAGCGGCCGGAGCAGAGCGCCGTCACGGCCCTCGCGGGCGCGACCCGACAGGCCCTCACCGGCCAGCGGTTCGGCGCCCACCCCCACGAGCACCAGCCTGCCCCCGCCCTCGACCCAGCGGCGCAGCCGCGCGACCTCGGCATCCGACGGCGGGTTGAGCAGCACTTCGGGTGCGACGACCACGATCGTGCCGCCGAGCGGGAGCGTCTCAAACGTCTGAAGCGTATCGGTCTCGATCCCGAGCTCTCCCAGGTACGAGGCGAGTACGCGCGTACCCCCCGGTGCCGAGGAGTACGACGAGCCCTCCGGAGCGTCGGCCAGGTAGTAGTTCTGCGAGAGTGCGACCGCGGCCCAGTACGCGCCTATGAGGGCGACCGCCGCGCCCACGACGAGTGCGGTGCGGACGTCTATGCGCCCGGCGAAGCGACTCATGCCGCCCCACCCCCCGCCAGGGCCTCGAGGGTGTCGCGGTATCGCTGCCGGGCGGCGTCGTAGCCACGGCTGCCCGGGTCGTGCCGGCCGTACCACGCCGTCTCGAACAGGCCGCTCAGCTCGGACAGAGGGCCGTGTGCCGGCGCCGCGCTCGTAGCGACATGTGCGAGAAGCTCGGCGTTGGTCCGCGTGCGCGTCTGCGCGACCACGCCGGCCTCGACCAGGGCCCGGGCGGCACCGCCGAAGAGCGCCCTCACGGCTTCGCGGAACCTCCCGGCCCCGGCGAGCCGGTCGGCATGGGCGAGCGCGTCGGCCGGCAGCCCCTCGGCAGCGGGGACGACTGCGGGCAGCGCGGAGTCGTTCTCGGAACCGGCGGGGACTGCGATTCCCGCACGTGCGCGCAGATACGCCCGCGTGCCGACGATGACCAGCGCGGCCGCAAGCGCGATCAGCAGCGCCCACATGACGACGCTGATCGTCGTGGAAGCACCCGGATTGGCCGCCAGCGACGCCATCCACGCCTCGATCCGGCGGGAGAACCACTCGATGGCGTCCGCGATCCAGCGGTCGAACACCGAGTTGTCCTCGGCAGACTGCCGGAAGAGCAGCCGGTCCAGCGCCTCGGGGTCCGTGGCGATCTCACCGCCGTCTCCGGGCAACGCCCGGGCCTGTGAGCGCAGGTGCGTCTCGATGTCGCCGAGGAGAGCCGTCCGCTCCGATCCGCTGTCGGCGCTTCTAAGCCGCGCGACCATGGAGAGCAGGATGGAGTTGTCCACCTCGACGAGCCCGCCGGCGACAGGGACCTCCTCGGCAGGAGGGAACAGCCCGTCGAGCTCGTTGGCGATCCGGCTCGCGGTCGCCTCATCGGGGCGGGCCGGGTTGCTCGCGATGATCTCGAGCGCCGCTTCGACGCGGCGGTCGTACGCCGACGCCCCGTCCGCCGCACGCGCAGGTCCTACGGCGATGCAGGCGAGCGCAAGCACGCAGACGACCGCGGCGATCCGTACACGGGCACGGTGCTCCGTCTGTCGCGCGCCGGCGAAGGTCATGCGCCACGCTCCAACTGCTCGCGGGCCGAGATCACGATGTCCATGCCCTCGGTGCGAGCCCGACGGTCCAGGTACCAGTAGAACCATGCGAGGTCCTGCATGGGCGCGACCAGGCCCAGGGCGAGCGCCGAGAACAGCCCCTCGAGCGTGCGCCAGCCCGCGGGAATCTGCCTGAAGATCGCGCCGGGATCCTGGACGCTCGCGACGATCTGCCGCACGGCAGGCGCGACATTGACCGCCGACTGGAGCACGAACACGATGATCGAGACGGTGGCCGCAAAGCCGACCGTTCTCCAAAACGCGCCGCCGGTCAGCCTCCAGGAACGTGACAGCGCCTTGTCGACCGGAACGGCCTCGACAACACAGACGACGCGCGCCAGCGAAAGCCGCCACCACACGATCACCCCCGGCACGACCAGGAAGGCCGCGCCGATGGTGATGAGCAGTCCCACGAGCAGACCCGTGAGCGCGAGCCACCACACGCGCGACCACCCGAGCCTGATGAGTTCGCGGACGGTGAACCGGTGTCCGGCCATCATGGCCGGCGCTGCCGAGAGGACGCACGACGTGACGTAGGCCTGGCTGAGCAGCAGGATCGGCGCGGCCATGTTGGCGAGCGTCCCCCAACTCGTGATGTCACTCAGATCAGCCAGTCTCGGCTCACCTGCCGAGAAGATGCTGCCCACGAACGAGAAGTAGCTCCGAAGGTAGAACGCCTGGGCGATGCCGGCGACGAGCGCCGCCGGAAAGAGAATCGCAAGCGAGGTCAGGGCTATCGAACGGAAGTTGGCGCGGTACAGATCGAACGCGGAGTCGAGCACGCGTCCGATGCCTCTGGGCTGCGTCTCCTCCGCCACCGCCTGACTCCTGTCAGCCGACCGAGCCTCGCAGCGTGACGTCGCCCGAACTCACGGCGACCCGCCCGCCCGAACCGTCCACCAGCAGTCGACCGTCGGCGTCCACACCGGCGACGAGACCGGCTGCGCGCTCGGCCCCGCTGGCGTCGGCCACGCGGACCCGGGCGCCGGACAGCATCGAACGACGCTCGTACTCGTCCACCAGGGCCGCAAAGCCGCCGTCGCTGAACTCGCGGTACACTGCGGCCAGGCCGTCCAGGACCGCCGCGAGCACGACCGGCACGCGAACGCCGGGAACCTGGTCGGTCACGTAGGCCGCGTCGTCGATCCTACGCGCAGGGGCGGACACGTCGATGCCCACGCCCGCGACGACCCACTCGACCCGGTCCGACTCGGCGAACATCTCGAGCAGGATTCCGGCGACCTTGCCGACCGGCGCACCGCTAGCGGGATCGGCGAGCCAGATGTCGTTCGGCCACTTGAGCAGGGGGCGGGCGCCGACGGCCTCGAGCCCCCGGGCCACACCGACGCCCACGACAAGAGCGAGTGGGGCCAGGTCCACGAGGGCGGCGGCAGGCCTCAGGACAACCGAGGCGTACCCTCCGCCCTCGGGCGACTCCCACGTACGCCCGAGCCTACCGCGTCCTGCCGTCTGGCGACCGGCCAACACGACTGTACCTTCCGGCGCCCCTGCACGAGCGAGCGCCTTGGCGTCGTCGTTCGTCGAGCCGGTGGTCTGGCGACCCTCGACACTCACCCACATCGGGTCTGTGAGCAGCGGCGCCATCTCGGTCGGGATCGAAACGTCCGGCGATGAAAGGAGGCGATAGCCGAGGCCGGCAACGGCGGGTATGTCGTAGCCCATCTCGCGCAGAACCGCAATGTGCTTGGACACGGCGACACGCGAGACACCCTGTCCCTCGGCGAGCCACTGCCCGGACACTACCTCCCCGTTCGCGGCCTTGAGCGCTGCCAGTAACTCGTCCCTGCGGCTCACGGTAGCTCCCCCCACTCGTCATCGTGTCCCGGTGAATAATCGTCCCCTGCTCTATCGAGGTGTATCCCGAGCGCCTCGACGCCGTACTCGTCCGCCAGTTCCTCGGCATACTCATCGAGCAGTGCCTCGCGACGGCGCACGGACAACCGTCTCCGTCCCACGAAGACGAGCAGAACCACGCCCACGAACAGCGCGAAACCCACGTAGCCCATGCCCTTGGCCACCGCGAGCGCCCTGTCGAAGTTATCACCCACGAGATACCCGATGGCGCACATCGCGCTCGTGTACGTGACGGCGCCGAACAGTGTCCACCCCTGAAAGTACAGTATCGGCATCTTGCTCACACCGGCGATGACGGGGACGAAGTTCTTGAAGCCCGCCGCGAAACGGGACAGGAACACCGTCTTCGATCCGTGGCGGTAGAAGTACGCCTCTGTCGCGGCGATACGATCCTCGGTGATGCGGAAGCGTCGGCCGTGGCGGACCAGAAAATCGCGCCCTCCCCGGCGGCCGATCCAGTACGAGATGTTGCTTCCGAGGACGGTGCCGAGGACGGAGCAGACCCACACGACCGGCAGTGAGAGCGAGCCATTGCCGGGCACAGACAGGAATGCAGCACCCATGACGATCGTCTCGCCGGGCGTCATCGAGCCGAGCAGAAAGATGTTCTCCGAGATCGTGAAGAGAACGACGAACAGATAGCCCCAGGTATCGAGCAGCCCCAGGATCGCATCGAGGATCGGTATGCCGGTTATCGGCTGCATCTCACCCGCTCACGATCGGAACGGCTCCCGTGCGTGCCGCCTCAAGGTCGCGCTCGAACGCCTGCCAGTCATCCAGGCGCGGCAGCGCGGACAGCAGTGCGATCACGGAGATGACGAGCAGCAGGACCGTAGGAATGCCGAGGCCGAGCAACGTGGTTGCGACGAACGCGAGAATGCCCGGCGCTTCGGCGAAGGCGACGCGCACGAACATCTGGGACATCAGCACCCCTGCCGGAGTCGGGCGTCCGGCCTCGTCGGTCTCCGCGCCTCTCTCCAGCGGCTGCTCCTCGCCCCGCGAAGCCCTGACCAGATAGGCCCTCCGAACCGGCGCGACCATGAAGAACGAGACCGCGGCCATCAGCACGCCCATTGCCAGCAGCGCCGTGCCGAGAACGCCCATAGTGAGCGACAGCGAGCCCTCGCCTCCGGACGAGAACAGACCGACAGCGTTGAGCACGAGGATCGATGCCGGAAACGCAAACCAGATTGTGCGAGCTTTGGCGTGGGCCTTCTGAAGATCCATTCCCTCTCCGATCCTGCCGACCTTGCGCGGGCCGGTCGGTGAAGTGTGCGGAAGTGCAGGGTTATCCGTTGGTCTCATCCAACCCGAAGTCGAGCGGTCGCGCAAGAGTGAGTGCGCTGGTCGACACCCGGTCGACACCCGTCGCCGCGATCGCGGCGAGGCGCTCGAAGGCGATTCCCCCGCTCGCCTCGATGAGAACGGTGCGCCCACCGGCAGTCGCGGCCTCGCGCACTGCCCGAACCGCACGGCCGAGTTCCGCGTCGTCCATGTTGTCGAGCAGCACGATATCGACGCCCGCACGCGCAGCCGCCACGGCCTGCTCGAGCGTATCGGCCTCAACCTCCACGCGGAGGCCCGGGGCATGTTCGCGGGCGGCTGCGACCGCGCGCTCGATGCCACCCGCGAACCGGATGTGGTTGTCCTTGACGAGCACCATGTCGTAGAGCCCGGCACGGTGGTTGAACGCACCGCCCACCGTCACAGCGTACTTCGAGAGCGCGCGCAGTCCCGGCACCGTCTTGCGGGTGTCGAGCACCTGCACCGCATCGCCGACAGCGGCCTGCCAGCGCGCGGCCTCGCTCGCGATCCCGGACAGCGTCATGACGGCGTTCAGCGCGCTGCGCTCCCCTGCGAGGACCGCGCGGGCATCGCCGCACACCTCGGCCACGGGGGTTCCCGCGCTCACATGCATGCCCTCGGCTACCAGCGGAAACATCTCGACGGGCTCGTCGAGTCCGGCGGCCCGGGAGAGCGTCGCCCACACCGCATCGGCCACCGGGAGCCCGCAGACGACAGCGTCCTGCCTCGCGACGAGCAGCCCTTCGAATCGCGCGCCCGGAGCAACGACAGCGGTCGACGTCACGTCGCGGTCGAGCAGGGCCGGGTCGGTCAGCGGGCCCGCGAACACGTCCGGTGACACCCCCAGGTCCTCGGCGAGCATCGCCGCCACGGGCGCCCCGATCTCGGGCAGCTCGAATCTCACGACGGGTTCTCCTCGGCAGGCATGGCCGGGGCGGTGGATTCGGGCGTAACGGGGACGAAACGGGGCGACGCGCCACGGCGCCAGACGCTGTGCGCTGCCCACCTCTCGTCGTCGCGGATGGGGAAGTCCTCCCGGTTGTGCGTGCCGCGCGATTCGGTGCGCACCCATGCGGCATGCGCGATCAGGATGGCGACGGTGACGAGGTTCTGGAGTTCGAGTTCGGCCGGACGCCTGAGCGATACGCCGAGCACGCCCGAGAGCCCGTGGAGGATGTAGGCCGCCTCGGCCAGCGAGCCTGCCGAGCGCGTCATCCCCACGAAGGTCGACATCGTCTGGGCGAGCGTCTCGCGCGCCTTGACCAGCGTGAATGCCGCCGAGGAGTCGGCGGGGCCCGAGACGATCCTGCTGGGCCGGGGCGGCACGGCGTCGGCCTCGAGTGCGCGCACGATTCGTCGCGAGAACACGAGCCCCTCGAGCAGCGAGTTGCTGGCGAGCCTGTTGGCGCCATGCAGGCTGCTCGCCGTCGCCTCTCCGGACGCGTAGAGGCCCGGAAGTGAGCTGCGGCCGTCCACATCGACGCGCACGCCGCCGATCATGTAGTGGGCCGCCGGCGCGACAGGGATCAGATCGGTCGACACGTCGAGTCCCGACTCGAGGCACTTCTCCCAGATGGTCGGGAACCGCTTGTGCAGGTAGCTCTTGCCCAGGTGACGCGCGTCGAGCCACACGTTGGGTCGGTTGCACCTGGCCATGACCTTCTCGATCTCGCGGCTGACGACATCGCGAGGCGCGAGCTCGGCCAGCGGATGCACGCCCACCATGAAGCGCTTCTCGTCGCAGTCCAGAAGGTAGGCCCCCTCGCCCCGCAGCGCCTCGGTGATGAGGAACTTCGGGCTCGAGTCACTGTCGAGCGCGGTGGGATGGAACTGCACGAACTCGAGATCGGATATCTCGGCCCCGGCCCGCCAGGCGGCAGCGACGCCGTCGCCGGTCGCGATGCCCGGGTTGGTGGTGACCCGGAACGCCTGACCGCAGCCGCCGGTCGCCAGGATCACCGCATCCGCCCAGAAGACCTCATAGCGGCGCGACGTCGGATCGTAGACGATGGCGCCCACGCAGCGATCGCCTGCCGTGAGCAGGTCCACCAGGAAGCGCTCCTCGAAGACCTCGACTGCTCGAGCGCTGTGAACCATCGCCGAAAGCGTGTTCTGGATCGCAGCCCCCGTCGCATCGCCGGAGTGCAGCACGCGCGGAAGCGAATGGCCGCCTTCGCGGGCAAGGGCCGGAGCTCCCCCGGCGAGCTGGTCGAACGGCACGCCCATGGCCAGCAGGTCGCCGAGCGCGTCGGCCGCCTCGGTCACGACCGCCCGAACGACGTCAGGGTCGTTGAGGCCCTGGCCGACGACGAGCGTGTCGGCCAGATGCAGCTCCACGCTGTCGGCCTCGCCCACGGCACCGGCGATGCCGCCCTGGGCGTACCAGGTGTTCGTCTCTTTGATCCTGGCCTTGGTCACGAGCGCGACCGTGCGCTCCCCGGCTGCCGAGAGCGCGGCCGTCAGGCCGGCGATGCCGCTGCCGACCACGAGCACATCGCAGGTGTGCTGTTCCAATTCCTGCGTGTCGAACTCGGTCAGGTACCGGCGCCCCATCGCATCGGGCAGCACCCCAGGTTCGACGTCGAACGCGGCGAAGGGCGCCTCGCTTCCCGCGAGCGCGCTCCTGAGCAGGTCTTCATGACGTCCGCGCTCAGCCAATCGCGACCATCCGCTCCACGCTGGCGAGTGCCGCCCCGGCGACCTGCGGCTCGACGGTGATCTCGCCCGTCATGGCCGAGAGGCAGTCGCGCAGCTTTTCGATCGTGGTGACCTTCATATTCGGACAGAGCATGCGCGACTCGAGGTTCACGAAACGCTTGCCGGGGGCCGCCTTGGCCAGCGCGTGCAGCAGCCCCTCCTCGGTCACGATTATGAACTCCCGGGCGTCCGACTCGGCCGCATAGCGCAGCATCTGGCTCGTCGAGAGGACCGCGTCCGCGATATCGACGACCTCCGGACGGCACTCGGGATGCGCGACCACGCGCGCGGTCGGATGCCGCTCGCGCTCCGCGACGACCTGCTCGACCGTCACCTGCTCGTGGGTCGGGCAGTAGCCGTCCCACGGGATGACGTCCACCGCGGGAAGCTGACGCGCGACCCAGTGCGCAAGATTGCGATCAGGGCCGAAGAGGACCTTGGATGCCCCGAGCGAACGCACGACCTCGACGGCGTTGGCGCTCGTGACGCAGACGTCCGTGAGCGCCTTGACCGCTGCTGTCGAGTTCACGTAGGTCACGACCGGGACGCCCGGGTTCTCGTGCTTCCACCCGGCGAGGTCCGACGCGGTCATCATGTCGGCCATGGGACAGCCGGCGCGGGGCTCGGGCATGAGCACGGTCTTGCCGGGCGAGAGGATCTTGGCCGTCTCGGCCATGAAGTGCACACCGGCGAAGACGATGACGTCGGCGTCGGTCGCCGCGGCCTTACGTGCGAGTCCGAGCGAGTCGCCGACGAAATGCGCTGCGTCCTGGACCTCGGCGCGCTGGTAGTTGTGCGCCAGGATGACGGCGTTGCGTTCGGCCGCCAGAGCGGCTATCTCCTCGGCGATGGTCGTGTACTCCGGCAACGTCGCTCCTGTGGGTCGAAGATGATGCACTCTATACTCGCACGCTCCGCATCAGTCGCGAAAGGCGCCCGGCGTCAGCCCTGCGCCGCCGGCACGAGTGCCGCGTTGTCGATCAGCCGGGTCGTTCCGACACGGGCGGCGACGAGTGCGCGCGCGGGCCCGGTGACCCGCTCGAGAGGCTCGAGTGTCACCGCATCCACCACGGCGGCGTAGTCCAGCTGCACCAGCGGGCGCGACGCGATCTCCTCGGCCATGACGGCTCCCAGCTCGTGGGCGCCGCTCTCGCCCCACGCAAGCGCCCTCGCGGCCGCCTCCAGCGCCTCGCACAGCGCGAGCGCCTGGGCACGCTGTCCGGGCTCGAGGTACGCGTTGCGGGACGACATCGCGAGGCCGTCGCGCTCGCGCACGATCGGGCAGGGGACCACGGTCGTCGCGATATCGAGATCAAGCACCATCCGTTCGATGATCCTGAGCTGCTGGAAGTCCTTCTCGCCGAAGAAGGCCAGGTCCGGCCGCGCGATGTTGAGGAGCTTGGCGACGATGGTGGCCACGCCCGCGAAATGCCCGGGCCGCACCTCCCCCTCCCACCGCTCCGCGAGCGGACCGGGCTCGACGACGATCTGCGCATCCGCTGCGTACATCGCGCCGGTGCTCGGCGTGAAGACGAGGTCGACGCCCTCTGCGCGCAGCAGGGTCAGGTCGTGTTCCAGGTCGCGCGGATACGCCGCGAAGTCCTCTCCGGGGCCGAACTGCGTGGGGTTCACGAAGATCGAGACGCAGGTGTAGTCCGCGCGCGTGCACGCGGCGCGAACCAGCGACAGATGACCTTCGTGCAGCGCCCCCATCGTGGGGACGAGCGCGATGGTCTTGCCCTCCCTGCGGGCGCCGACGACCGCCTGACGCGCCTCCTCCTTCGAGCCGACACGCTCCACGCGCCTATCCCCTCTCCGACGAGCGCGTCGCAGCATCTCTGCCGGACTTCAGTCGGCGACGATGCGTCTGCGACCGCTTCACCTCGGCAAGAACCTGCGATTCGATCGCCGAGGAGTGCTCGGCCGCCGGGAACTCCCGGTCACGCACGTCGTCAGCGTAGGAGGCGACCGCCTCGGTGATCGCCGCGCCGATCTCGGCGTAGCGCCGGGCGTGCTTGGGGGTGAACTCGCCACCCAGCCCGAGGATGTCGTGGAAGACCTGCACCTGGCCGTCGCAGCCGACCCCGGCACCGATACCGATGGTGGGGATCTCGAGCTCCTCGGTGACCAGCGCGGCCAGCTCTGCGGGAATGCACTCGAGCACGACAGCGAACGCACCTGCGTCCTGCAGCGCGAGGCAGTCCTCGATCAGCGCGATGCCCGCGGCAGCCTCCTTGGCCTGTACGCGGTAGCCGCCCAGTTGATGCACGGACTGCGGCGTGAGCCCGACGTGGCCCATCACCGGGATACCGGCGCCGACGATGCGGGCGACCGTGGGGGCCACCGATGCACCGCCTTCGAGCTTGACCGCGTGCGCTCCGGCCTCGGCCATGAAGCGGCCGGCATTGCGCAGCGCGTCGTCAGGGGTGACCTGGAACGACATGAACGGCATGTCCGCGATCACGAGCGCGTGCGAGGTGCCGCGCGAGACAGCGCGCGTATGGTGCAGCATGTCGTCCATCGTGACCGGCAGGGTCGACTCATGACCGAGAACGACCATTCCGAGGGAGTCGCCCACGAGGATCGCATCGACCCCTGCGGCGTCCACCATGCGCGCGGATGGCGCGTCGTACGCGGTCACGATGACGATCGGTCGCCTCGCTGCCTTCAAGGCTCGCAGGGCGGCTGCGGTGACGGGTCGCGAGGGACCCAGAGGAACCGTGGCGCTCATTGCGGCACTCCTTCCCGGTTCTGCCGTCTCAGCCTCGCGTCTCGAGGTCCAAGCGGCCCCGTACGGGCGGGGTTGAGAGTATAGCACTCGGCATGCGACGGGCCGATGGTCAGCCACGCACGAGCCGGCCGGACCCGCTAGTCGTCCTCAGGCTCGTCGCCGGGCGGGTGCTCCCCGGCCATCTCGTAGGCCTCGGTCCAGTCCACGGGCGCCGCAACCGCCTCGGCGATGGCCCTCTCGGCATCCTCGCGCATCGACGCCGGCACCTTGACCACGAACGGGCGCGAGAGGTTGTACGGGTCGCTGGTCAGGTCAGGCGGAAACGGGTCCCATTCGTGCGGGATTCCGGCCTGTTCAAGCACGACGTCGACGAATCCGGACTCGGGGCTGGGCACGGCGGCGGGCTTGTGCGATCCGGACATGGCGCCGAGTCCGTTGGCGAACGCCGAGGGCATGGAGTAGACGGGCGAGTAGCCGGGCCGGGAATGAACGGCAACCCAGTCCTCCCCCGGCAGCGGCGTGCGCATGGCGCCATCGATAGGCGAGGGCGGGACCGCAGGCATCTCCCCGGCGGGGCGCCCGCGGTACAGCGCCTCGAACCCCGGTACCTGCCCGAGGACCCCCGTGATCCGTCCCGCGCGTACGGCGTCCCGCGTGATCCGGCTGCCGTCCGGCCAGCGTGCATCGGGCGAGAGCTCGAGCAGGGGGCCGATGACGAAGTCACGCTCAGCCATGCGCGGATGCGGGATGGTGAGGGCGGGGCTTTGCCACTCCTCGGACTCAGCAAGGAGGATGTCCAGATCGATCGGACGCGGCGAGTTGGCGGGCGCAGCCGCATCGCGGCCCATCGAGGCCTCGATGTCCTTCAGCTCGGCCAGCAGCAGGTGCGCCTCGAGGCGCGTGTCGACCAGGGCGACTGCGTTCGCGAACGCGGGGCCCGAGGGATCAGGCCACGCCTGAGACTCATAGACATGCGAGAGACCCACGAGCCGGACGGTGGCGACAGTGGCCAGCTGCTCCAGTGCGGCAGCGAGGTTCGCCATCCTGTCACCCGTGTTACTGCCGAGGCCCACATGTATCAGCATCGAGACTCTCATCCTCTCAACGGAGGAGCGGGCGCGTCGTCGCCCGACAACGCACGGGCGACCCGGACGGCCTGCACGGTGGGGCCCACGTCATGTACTCGTACCACCGAAGCGCCGTGCTGTACCGCCCACACGGCTGCTGCGATACTCCCGCCAAGGCGCTCTGCGGGAACATCGATGCCGGTGAGTGCACCGATGAAGCGCTTTCGGGATGCCCCCACGAGCACCGGGTAGCCGCATGCCGCCAGCTCCGGCAACCCGCGCAGCAGCGCGATGTTGTGCTCGAGCGTCTTGCCGAACCCGATGCCGGGATCGAGTACGATGCGGTCTCTCTCTACGCCCGCTCCCTCAAGCGAGGCAGCGCGCTCAAGCAGCCACGAGCGGACCTCTGCGCACACATCTGCGTATCGCGGGTCGAGTTGCATGCTCCCGGGCTCTCCGAGCATGTGCATGACGACGACGCCGGCATCGCAGGAAGCCGCCACCTCGATCATCGCCGGGTCGCGAAAGCCGGCGACGTCATTGATGATCGATGCGCCCGCCTCCACGCAGGCCCGGGCGACCGACGCATGACGGGTATCGATCGAAACGGGCACGTCGGTCTCCGCGGCAAGACGCGCCACGACGGGGCGGACCCGGGAGATCTCCTCGGCGTTAGAAAGCTCGCATGCACCGGGGCGCGTGGACTCGCCGCCGACGTCGAGGATGTCCGCGCCTTCGGCGAGCAGTCGCGACGCATGCACGAGCGCGTCAAGCGGCTCGTCGAACAGCCCGCCGTCGGAGAAGGAGTCGGGGGTCACGTTGAGGATCCCCATCACGAGCGGGCGCTCGAGGGACACGACGGACCGCCCGCACCGCCAGACCGGCACCATCTCGTCTCCTTCTGGCAGGATCGCCGTCTCGAATCGTCGAGCCGCCGCCTAGCGGCCCTTGATGAGGGACATGGCTTCGGCGCGGGTGGCGGCCTTCGTCTTGAAGATGCCGCGGACCGCGCTCGTGGTCGTGATCGATCCCGGCTTGCGCACGCCGCGCATCGACATGCACAGGTGTTCGGCCTCGATGACGACGAGAACGCCGGCAGGCTCCAGATGGTCGACGAGGGTGTCGGCGATCTGCGAGGTCAGGCGCTCCTGGACCTGCGGACGCCTGGCGAAGACATCGACGACCCGGGCGAGCTTGGAGAGCCCGCATATCCTGCCGTGCTCGCCGGGAACGTAGGCCACGTGCGCCCGGCCGATGAACGGGACGAGGTGATGCTCGCACACGGAATAGAGCGCGATGTCGCGAACGAGCACCATCTCCTGATGGTCCTCATTGAACGTGACGCAGAAGTGCTCGCCCGGATCCTGCTCGAGTCCGGCGAAGATCTCGCCGTACATCTCGGCAACCCGCTTGGGGGTGTCGAGCAGCCCCTCGCGCTCCGGGTCCTCGCCGATGCCCTCGAGCATCAGTCGAACGCCCTGCATGATCTTGTCGCGGTCCATTCGCACCTCTCAGCGCCGACTTCGAGCCCCGATTATCCCATACCGGGAACACGATGCGTCGCGCAGGCACGGCCACACGGCGGTCCCGGCGCGACCGCTCACGGGAGCCGCGAGGGAATCAGTCGATCGCGCCGAACGCGCGCCCGATCGCGATGACCGCGGGGCCGAGGAGTACGACGAGCGTCGCGGGAAGGATGCACAGCACCAGCGGGAAGACCATCTTGGCCGGGGCCTTCTGTGCGATCTCCTCGGCATGCTGGCGCCGCTTGACGCGGAGCTCGTGGGACTGCGTGCGCAGCACCTTGGCGATGCTCACACCGAACACATCGGCCTGCACGATGGCCATCACGAACGCGTTCAGCTCCGGCACGTCGGTGCGCTTCGCAAGCCCGTGAAGCGCTTCGCGGCGCGACATGCCGGCCTGGATCTCGCGGAGCATGTGCGCGAACTCCTCGGCAAGCGGGCCGGAACTGCGCGTGATGAGCTTGGAGATGGCCGCATCGAAGCCCAGGCCCGCCTCGACGGCGATCATGAGCATGTCGAGCATGTCCGGGAGCGCCCGGCGGATGCGGCTCTTGCGCTCGGTGATCCTCGCGGAGAGCCATGCGTCAGGCACGAGCGCACCGACTGCGGCCGCGGCCACGATGACTACGATTCTGCGCAGCGCGTCCAGGTCGGCGAGCGACGCGATCACAAGCCCGGCCCCCGCCACGAGGATGCCGATGATGATCTTGAGCGCGATGAAACCGTCGACCGAGATCGCGCCCGGGCGGCCGGCAGTCACGAGCCGCGCAAGAACTCGCGCGCGGTAGTCCGACGGCGTCGCCCTGCGTACCAGGCCGGTGAGCCGCCCGAAGAACGGTCGGATCACGCGTCGGGCGAAGGGATTGGCGAGCGGCTCGATCTCGGCGATCTGACTGCGCTCGAAATCGGCGAGGTGCTTGAGGCGACGTTGCACGCGGCGCTCCTCGGAAAAGAGCGTGTCGAACAGCGAGAACGCGAATGCGCCCACGCTCACTCCGGCCAGAGAAATTATGAGCATCTGGTACATCTAGATATCCACCTTCGTGAGTCGCATCAGCCAGAATGCGCCGATGAGGAGCAGCAGCAGACCCGTTCCCATCGCAAGCCAGCCGATCGGGTTCGTGACGAGCGCACTTATGTACTGCCGCCCGACGAACCACATCGCAATCAGCAAGAAGAACGGCAACGCCACGAGCACGACCGCCGAGAACCTGCTTTCGGCAGTCAGTGATGTCACGTGCCGCTTGAGCTCAGCACGCTCGCGAATCGTGCCCGCCACGATGTCGAGCACCTCGGCGAGGTTGCCGCCGATGTCGCGCTGAATCCCGATCGCAGCCACGGTCCAGCGGTAGTCGTCGCTGTCGAGTCGCTCCGCCATGCGGCCGAGCGACTGCTCGAGCGGCATACCGAGCCGCGCCTCGGCCTGCACGCGGGAGAACTCACTCGATGCCGGCTCACCGACCTCCTGTACGACCAGGTCGATTGCCTGCTGCACGCCCCAGCCGGTACGGAGCGAACCGGCGATCATCGAGAGGATGTCGGGCAGCTGAGCTTCGAAGCGAGCCGTACGTCGCGTGCTCGCAGAAGAGACAACCAGTAGGGGCACGAGCACGACTAGCATGATCGCGATCACGGCGAGGAGCATCGAGCCGGTCGTGACCCAGAACAGAACGCCGGCGAGCGACGTGATGAGAACGTGGAAGTAGATGTACTCGTTCGGCCTGAGCGGCCAGCCGGCTCTCTCGAGATGCAGCCGCACGAAGCCGGTGAGGCCGCGCTGGTCAGCCACCGCCTCAAGCGTCTCGCGCATCTTGGCGCCAAGCCCGCCGGCCGCCGCGTTGCGCAGGTCGTCGGTGTCCGAGTCGCGCTCGTGGAACTGCTCGTAGTACTTGAGCTGCTCGAGCGCGGTTCGGTCTCGGGCGAAGAGCACGCCGACCGCCACGACCATGAGAAACGCGGCTCCGAAGACCATGGCCAGGATGGCAAGCGGTGGCCATACGGGGAAGACGAGTGGCTGCGCAGGGCCCGAAGCCGGCAAGTCCGCCGCCTTGGCGGCCGCGAAACCGGGGTTCGCGAGCACGTGTGTCGCCGTCGCAGAGACGCCTCCTTCGCCACCGCGGGCAACGATGGCGAGCTCCAGATCGACCGTGTTGGGCGCCTGGCTCTTGAAGGTGATGAGGTATCGGCTCGCGAGCTCGCTGGCGATCCCCGCGAAGATCTGCGTGAACGCCGAGGAGTCCGCTGCCGTACTCAACCGCCCGCCCGACCGCTCGGCGAGCGTCTTGAGGGACGCCGGATTGTACTCGGGGGACTCGAGCGCCACCGCATAGACCGGCGCCCCGGACTCGCCCACCGCGGCGGCGGCGCTGTCGAGCGAGTTGAGGCTCTGCGTGTCCCCGCCGTCGGACAGCACGATGATGTAGCGATCGCGACCGGCGCTCTCGGCGAACAGCGCCGACGCACGGACCAGACCGTCGTAGAGTGCCGTCTCGCCGCGGGCGCGCAGGGTTCCCACGGCTGTGCGCAGGGTGCCCGGGTGGGACGTGAACTCGCTCAGAACCGTGGGCTCTGTATCGAAGGACACCAGGGCGATGCGATCGGTCGCGCCCATAGCCGCGATGAACTCGAGTGCAGCCGACTGGGCGTCGGTGATGGGCGAGCCCGCCATCGAGCCGCTGGCGTCGATGAGCAGGACGACGTCGGCAGGCCTGCGATCGCCATCCGCGCGGCGCACGGCCGACACCGGCACCTCGATGCCGTTCTCGGTGATCCTGAACGTCGGTTCACCGGAACCGGCGGCGTCGATCACCGAAGCCGGGAGTCCGACATTGAGCGTGACATCCGGGAACGACGCGGTCTGTACGTTCTGTACGGTCAACCGCTCGGCCGCACACACCGCTGTCGCACTGAATGCCAGAGCGGCGGCGAGCACGCACGCAGCCAGGCGTGCGCGATGTCGCGGTTCGCGACTCATCTCTTGGCCGGGGGCTCGTACGCGAACAGCTCACCCGGCATGGATATGCCCATATACTCGAGCTTCTCGGCGAACTTGGGCCTCAGGCCGGTGGACTTGAGGCGGCCGAGGAATCTGCCCATGTCGTCAACGCCCATCGTGTAGTCGAAGTAGGCGATATCCTGGAGCACGATGGTGTCGCCCTCCATGCCCTCGACCTCGGTCACCTGAACGACACGGCGGCTGCCGTCGCGAAGGCGCGCAAGATGCACCAGCACGTCGATGGCGGACGACATCTGCTCGCGGATCGCCCGCATAGGCAGATCGAACCCGGCCATAAGCACCATCGTCTCCAGCCGGGACAGCGCATCTCGCGGTGCGTTCGCATGGACCGTCGAAAGCGATCCCTCGTGGCCCGTGTTCATGGCCTGCAGCATGTCGAGCGCTTCAGCGCCGCGTACCTCGCCGACGACGATGCGGTCGGGCCGCATACGAAGCGAGTTGCGAACGAGGTCGCGAATCGTGACCTGCCCCTTGCCTTCGATATTGGGTGGCCGGGACTCCAGCCGGAGCACGTGCTGCTGGTTCAGTCGCAGCTCGGCTGCATCTTCGATCGTGACGATGCGTTCGTCTTCCGGGATGTAGGCCGAGACGACATTGAGCAGGGTGGTCTTGCCCGTCCCGGTGCCGCCTGAGATCAGTACGTTAAGCCGGCCGCGCACGCATGCGTCGAGGAACTCGGCCGTCCTGGCATCGAGCGTGCCGAATCCGATCAGGTCGTGGACGGTGTACGGCTCTCGCGAGAACTTGCGAATCGTGAGCATCGGCCCGTTGATCGCGAGCGGGTGAATCACCGCGTTGACACGAGAGCCGTCAGGCAGTCGCGCGTCGACCATCGGCGAACTCTCGTCGATGCGTCGGCCCACCTGGGCGACGATCTTATCGATGATTCGGAGGAGATGCTGCTCGTCGAGGAAGCGGCGTTCCGTCTCGTAGAGCCTGCCGCGACGCTCGACGTAGATGAGGTCGGGCCCGTTGACCATGACCTCGGTGACCTCGGCGTCGGTAAGGAACTCCTGAATCGGACCGTATCCGAGGATGTTGTCGATCACATCGTTCAGTACTTCGCGCCGGTCTGTAGCGGACAGGGGGGCGGTCTCGTCATCGAGCAGATCGAGCAGTCGGTCCTCAATCTTGACGCGCAGCTGCTCCTCGGAAATGTCACGTCGCCCGATCTCGCTGCCCATCTCTTCGATGATGAGGTAGTGCAGGTTGCGCACGACCGCCTCTTTGACGCCGGAATGGACCGTGGTTCGTTCCGGATACTCCTCGGCAGGCTCGATCGCCGCACTGTTGAGACGCTCTCTAAGCGACATAGTCAGTCGCCTCCTCGCCTTCAGAAATACTACGAGCCAATTCGACGATGCTCTTCGAGACCGCCGAACGCGGCTCTTCGATCACGACTGGGACTCCCTTGTTGACCGATCTCGGGACGACGCGATCACTCGGGATGCGACCTCTGATGCGGGCGCCGATGGCCTTCTCCACCTCTTCGGGCTCAAGGAGCACCTTGCTGTCCGCCCGGTTGAGCACGAGACGGACGAGCCCGTTCTCGTAGCCGAGCTGTCTGAGTTTCTGCAGGGAGATACGTGTGTTCTTGATACTCGCGATGTCCATGGTCGCTACGGCGATCACGCTGTCGCTCGAGTCGATGGCCGTGAGCACGGTCTCGTCCAAGGTCCCGGGCGTGTCGAGGATCACGATGTCTGCCATCCCCCTCAGAAGCGAGATGATGTGCGTGATGCGAGGTGTGGTGATCACCTCCGCGTCCTCAGGGCGGGTCGGCGCCAGCAGCACGCGCAGCCCCGATGAATGCTCAACCAGGTAGCTCCGCAGCATCGCTTCGTCGAGCCGCTCGAACGACTGCACCGCATCCGCGATGGTGCGCTTCGGCTCGAGATTGAGCATGATGCCGGCATCACCGAACTGCAGGTCGAGATCGACCAGGATCACCGAACGCCCGAGCTGCGCGAGCGCCGCGCCCAGGTTGGTGGCGATGACCGACTTGCCCACGCCACCCTTGGTGCTGAAGACCGTGACGACCCGACCGCGTGACGGGCCGGCGTCTACGGCGGCATCCCCGGCGACGCGCGCGTCACGCCGCGCCACGACGGCCTCCGCCGCCTCGGAGATCGCAGCGAGTATCTCGCTGTACGCCTGATCGTCGGCGGACAGGACGTCCCGCACTCCCGCGCGCATCGCGGTGCGAAGCAGCGCGGGTGTGACCTCGTGGGACACGAGCACGACAGCGGGCGGATCGTCGAGGCCGTCGATGCTGCACGCGACCTCGAGCGCATCGTCGAGCGGAACCGAAGGCCCGAAGAGGACCACCGTCGCCCCATGCCCCGCCAGGGCCTCCATCACGTCGGCCGATGTTTGGACGACGTTCGGAAGACCGGCGGGGCCATCGCCGACCAGACTGGCGACCCGTGACGCGAACTCGTTTCCGTTGTCGGTGATAATGAGCATGTCGGAGTCTCCGGTCTACTGAATGGCCTGTGGATACCGTATGCCGGGGGTCGCCGGGACGGATGTGGACTGCGATGAGATGAGTGCGAGCCAGACCCTGCCCTCCTCGCGGGCGAACACGAGCTTCTCGGCCTCGACCGGGGTCACGGCCAGGGTGACCGAGTTCAACGTGTCGGCGATCGTTCCTGTTCGCGATCCGCCGCCGAGCACGCCGCCCCCGCCGGATGCCGTGGGGCTGGTCTCGGCGCTCTCGGTCGTATCACTGTCGATGGCCAGCACCTTGACCTTGCGCAGGATGATCTTCGTGAACGCGTCCTCGATCCTGCCCTCATCGGGCTCGAAGGTCGCCAACACCGCCACGTAGTCCCCGGGCTTGAGCAGGCCGGTGAGCCCGCGCACGCCCTCGCCGGGGATCATGACGGCGAGGTAGTCAGCGGGGACGGTATATCCGAGTCCCGCCTGGGTCCTGAGCTGGAACCGCGCCTTCGTGAGCTGTTCCCCCTTGGCGACATCGCTCGCCAGGACCTGGTCGGCGATGGCGGCCGACACCGATATCGCGCCATCGGAGACGAAGCGGCGCGGCACCTCTTGCGTCTTGATGTAGCCCTTGTCGAGCAGCTCGCCTGAGGACATCCCCTTCGGGAGGTCCTGTGTGGCGACATAGACCGCCACCGGCTCGGCATCCGCCTCGATCTGGGAACGCGCGTCCGAGAGATAGCGTCCGGTCGCGAACGCTGCGAGAAGCCCGAGCGCGAGTGCTGCGATGAGTATGAGGACCTTCGAACGCATGTGGTATCCCCCTTGGGTTGCCGCAGGTCAGTCGATGAGCTTGAACGCAACACGGCCGTACGGATCGATCGCGCCCCACTCGAGCACATCCTCGTCGGCGCCCAGCGGCCTGATGAAGCGCCCGTCCACGTAGCAGTTATTGCCGGTCGTACCGACCGCCTCTATGAAGAAGTAGGCGAACCCGATCACCTTGACCGGCTTGGAACCGTTGATATCGATCCAGTTGTACTGAATCGGGGGGCCGGGATTGACGATGATCGGGCAGACGATGATCCGGTGGCAGGCCGGGTCCGTGATATCGACGGAGCCGTCTGCGTGGAGCTGCGTCACCTGCGAGAAGGAATGCGTGTCCCCGCCGATCCACTCGTTAAGTTCCTTCTGAACCGTGTTGCCGTTCACGCCGGTCTTCGTGTTGTAGATACCGCCTATGTAGACCGGGTTCGGAACGCCGCCGTTTGAGAGTGCCCACTTGATGTCGTTGTTGCCGTAGTGGCCACCCGGAGGGTCTGTGAGCGCCAGGAACTGGAAGTTGCCGGACTGTCCCTGCTGGGCCGGCTGCTTGAGCCGTACCGTCTGGTTGTACACGTAACCGAACGGAGCGGTGCCCGAGGGCTCCTTGGACATGATTCCGAAGGGCATCACGCCAGACCCCATCACAGAGGGCGATGCGACGACGGCGGTCGCTTTCGCGCCGACCGGAGCGCTGTCGATGCCGAGGAACCGGGCGAAGTACAGCCCGCGGGCCGTGTCGACGACCTCGGCCTTGATCGAGTCATTGGCCGAGTACTTCGACATGACCGTGAACTTGAGGTCGTCTGCGATAGAGCCGTTGATCGCGGCGTAGTTCTGTGCCTGCGCAACGGCCGCGGCCGGTGAGCCGGGCAGCTCCTGCACGCCCGCCAACGCTGCGGCATCGGCTGCAGTCTGCAGGTGCCGGCGCTCGGTGTAGAGCACCCCGGCGTCGACGACGATTGCAGCGAACCCGAGGAGAGCGACGATGCTCACCACCATGATCGCGGCAACCGCGCCATCATCACCCCTGAATGACCACTTCATCACAACCGCCCCTTGCCGACGCTACTCGCGCCTCATGGTGGCCGAACTCGAGAGGTTCACTGTCCGACCCCCCCAGTCCGGAATGAACCTGAACCTGTATGGAAACCGAACCGTCACGGTCACTGCCGTGGCGTTGGATGTCTTCGAGATCGCGAGTCCGTCGGCGATAGTCAAGGGGTGCGCACGGGACGCGATGAGCGCCGGGTTCCACTCGCTGTCCGTGTGGACCGCCGCGAAGCGGGCACCCTCCCGCGCGGCATGAGTCACTGCCAGCTGCGCCTGATACGCGTACCCGAACTCGATCATGCCGAGGAGCAGCAGGAGCAGGACCGGCAGCACGATCGCGAACTCCAGAGCCGCCGCGCCCTCATCCCTGCGTGCCCTATGCCGGACGATACCGCGCACCACAACCTCCGAATCCGAATCGAACGGGCGAGCGGTCATACGAGCCGCCCGCCCGTTCGATGGGATCACTCATTGCCGGGACCGTACCGACTACAGCGGTACGTCGCCTGCGATGCCCTCGAAGAACGTGTTGAGAGCGCCGCCGAACAGACCGACTCCTGTGACGATGATGAGAGCGATGAGAGCGACAAGAATGCCGTACTCGAGCGCGGTTGCGCCCTCCTCGTTCTCCGCCCACGTGCGAAGGTGGATATACAGCTTGGTCATCATAGTTCGCACACCTCCTCCCGGTGGGAGCGGGCCTCAACCCATGCTCCCGAGGTCCGCCCGAACCGTTGCTCGTCAGGCGGCCAACCCACTACAGGGTCTGTCCCCATGTATACCGTGACGACCCATCGGCCGCGGGGTCGAACCAGGTAGCCGATGGTATGAGAAGTGTGTCGTCCGCGAGGATGACGCGACGCGCGCAGAGAACGACTGCCCGGATGGAAGAAGGGCGGCACCGGCGCGCCTGCGGGCGACAGGCGGACTACCTGCGGGTGTCAGTACCCAGTTCGACCAGCCCGCCTTCGATGGCGGCAAGAACCGCCTGCGTGCGATCGGCCTTGCCGAGTTTGCGCAGGATATGGCTCACGTGCGTCTTGACCGTCGTCTCACCGATCCACAACGCCCGGCCGATCTCCTTGTTGCTGTGGCCGCGAGCCATGAGCCGGAGCACTTCCATCTCGCGATCGGAGAGACGGTCTCGCAGCTCGCTGTCGACCTGCACGCCGTTGTGCGGCTGCCCCGAGATGACCCGGGCCGCGACCTTCGAGTCGAACACCGCCTGCCCGTCGGCGACCGCGCGGATGGCCTCGACGACCCTGTCAGGCCTCGTGTCTTTGAGGATGTAGCCGGAGGCGCCCACCGACAGGACACCGAACACGCCGTCGTCGTCATCGAAGCTGGTCAGCACCAAGACGTTCGTCTCGGGTCTGGCTTCCTTGACACGCCGGCACGCCTCGACCCCGTCCATACGCGGCATGCGCAGGTCGAGAAGCACGACATCCACCTCCATGCTCTCCACCTGCTCGACCACCTCGAAGCCATCGGCGGCCTCCCCGACCACCTCGATATCGCGCTCACCTTCAAGGAGGTTGCGCAAGGCATAGCGCACCAGCTCGTGATCGTCTGCTATCAGGACCCGGATCGCCGACATGCCACTCCCCTCACGAACAGACCCTGACTTCGATGCGGGTGCCTTCGTCGCGCACGCTGGCGATAGAGAGCACCCCGCCCTCCCTGCTCACCCGTTCGCGGATGCTGCGCAGCCCAAGTCCCTGGAGTTCGTTCTCGGGCTCCACACCGTCGACGTCGAATCCATGCCCGTTGTCGAGGATCGTCAGCACCATGTCGGTTCCGACGTACTCGATGGTCACAGTGAACTCCGTCGCGTCGGCATGCTTGACGATGTTGCTCACTGACTCTTTGGCCACACGGTACAGGCACGCTTCGGTCGAGGGCCTCAGCGGGTGCGGTGTGCCCGTGACCGCGATGCTCCCCTTGACCTGCTTGCCCGTCGTCACTTCGTGGATCCAGTACTCGATCGCTCCCGCCAGTCCGAGTTCCTGGAGCTTGATCGGTCGCAGGTCGTAGATGAAGCGGCGAAGCTCGCTGCGACTCACGTCGATCATCTGCTGCAACTCATCCAGGCGCTCGGCCACACCCGACGGATCCCTCATGACCTGTTTGCGACAGACCTCCATGCCGAGCGCGACGCTGAAGAGCGACTGCGAGATTCCATCGTGCATCTCGCGCGCGATGCGATCGCGCTCGCTTGCGAGCAGAACGTACTTGGTCTGCTCCGCCAGGCGAGCGTTCTCGATGACCGTCGCCGCAAAGGCCCCGAGCACGGCGAGGAAGTCCATCTGATCCTGGTTGAACGCATGGTCGCTCGAGTTGATCGCACACAGCAGGCCGACCGGATGATCCTTGACCCGAACGGGTGCGCCGAGGAACCACGCGTCGTTGCCCCGGTCGAATTCGAGATACACCTGACCGGTCTCGAAGACTCTGGTGGCGATCGGCTGAAGACGGCTCTCCCACCACTCCTGGGGGTGCTCGTCACGGCTTCCCTTGACGACGAGCGTGTCGTTGTCGAGCGACTCGCTGTGATCGTGAGTGAGCACGAGAGCGGCTTTATCGGTATTGGTGATCCGTTTGGCCCGCTCGACGATGGTGTCGAGCACGGTGTCCAGTGCAATCGTCGATGAGACGGCCGACGCCACGTCGTTCAGGGCGGCGATCAGATCCGACTGGTTCCTGTGCCGACGCGGACCGAAGGCCCGGAGCACACCGAGGTCGAATCGACGCGCCGTCGCCCCGAAAAAGCCCGCGTAGGTCGGCTTGCCTGCCTCGGACGAGCCGTCGCCATTCGCCATCTGCGTGAAAGGAAGCATCGGTTCCTTGCGCTCGAAGTCGATACGGCACCCGCCCCCCGGCGGTCGCCCCGGTGGACTGAGTGTATCACGCTGCGTATTCGGTCGCGCCCCGCAGAGCTCACGTGCGCCGCTCGACGTACTCCCTGAGCAGCGCACGTGTGGCTCGCTCGATGCGGAGTCGCACCTGCGGTCCGCGCCGCTCCCAGATGTCTATCCCCGGCCAGTGGAACAGATGGCCCAGGTGGCCGTGACCCCACGCGTCCTGCTCGCAGTGAAGTGCGGCGCCCAGCATGCCAAGGTCACCGTCGCGCACCGCCGCTTCAAGGAACCGACGTGCCCAACGTCTGGCGCCAAGCCACCTGAAGTGGAAGCGCTTGTTGCGCCACGCGCGACCGTTGAGGGTCCGGTCGACGCGGACATCACCGCGTGCGATGGCCTCCGCTTCCGCTGCGGTGAAGCCTTCGTCGAGCGCCCAGACCTTGGTCAACCGGTAGTGGACGTGAGCGTTCACGTGCATCCCATCACGTGCAGCGGCGGGCCGCATCCGCGACCCGCCACCAGACGATTCACGCGCGCTTCCTTACGCACCGCTGACCGCAGGCGGAACACCCGCTGGCCCGGCCCCGCCAGGGGCGGCATCCGTGTGCTCCGACTCGTCGGGCTCGACCTCAAGCGGATCCGGCGGGTCACCGGGCTCCTCCTTCTTGAGAGCTTCCTTCTCCAGGAACTCCTGCCAGCGGTCGCTGAGCAGAGCCTCGAGCTCTTCCTTGTCGACGGTCTCGCGCTCGATAAGCACTTCAGCCATGAGGTCAAGATGCTCGCGACGCTCCATGACGATCTCGCGCGCCTTCGCGTACCCATCGTCGATGAGCCGTCGTATCTCCTTGTCGATCTCGTATGCGACTTCCGGACTGTAGTCGGCGTTCGCGGAGAAATCACGCCCCAGGAAGACCTCGTGGCTTGCCTCGCCAAAGGTCTGAGGACCGAGCTTGTCGCTCATCCCGAATCGCATCACCATCTGCTTGGCCAGCTTGGTGGCCCGGTCGATGTCATTGCTCGCACCGGTGGTGATGTCTCCGATGGCGAGTTCCTCGGCAACACGACCGCCGAGCATCATGGCGATCTGGTCGACCATCTGCCGCTTCGAGTTGAGGAAGCGGTCCTCGCTGGGCAACGAGAGCGTGTAGCCGAGGGCCTGGCCGCGCGCGATGATCGATATCTTGTGAACGGGGTCCGTGTTCGGCAGGACGTGGCCCACGAGTGCATGTCCCGCCTCGTGGTACGCGATGACCTTCTTCTCCTCGTCGGAGATGAGCCGGGCCTTGCGCTCAGGCCCTGACATGACGCGGTCGATCGCCTCCTCAAGCTCCTCCATGTCGATGCGCTTCTTGCCATGGCGCGCGGAGAGCAGCGCCGCCTCGTTCACGAGGTTGGCCAGGTCCGCCCCCGTGAAGCCGGGAGTACGTCGAGCGAGGACCTCGAGATCCACGTCATCGTCGAGCGGCTTGCCACGGGCATGGATCTTCAGGATGCCGATGCGGCCCTTGAGGTCCGGACGATCCACCACGATCTGCCGGTCGAAACGGCCCGGCCTGAGCAGCGCGGGATCGAGGATATCGGGGCGGTTGGTCGCCGCGATGAGGATGACGTTGTCCTTCAGATCGAAGCCGTCCATCTCGACCAGGAGCTGGTTGAGGGTCTGCTCCCGCTCGTCGTGCCCGCCGCCCAGACCGGCTCCTCGCTGGCGGCCGACCGCGTCGATCTCATCCATGAAGATGATGCACGGTGACGCCGCCTTGGCCTGCTCGAACAGGTCACGAACGCGTGATGCGCCGACGCCGACGAACATCTCGACGAAGTCGGAGCCGGAGATCGAGAAGAACGGCACGGCGGCCTCGCCGGCGACGGCACGCGCGAGGAGGGTCTTACCCGTGCCCGGAGGGCCCACCAACAGCACACCCGTGGGGATCTTCGCTCCGAGCGCCTGGAACTTGCCGGGGTTGGCCAGGAACTCCTTGATCTCGTGCAGCTCCTCGATCGCCTCGTCGACCCCGGACACGTCCTTGAACGTGATGCGCGGCTGGTCGCGGGTCATGCGCTTGGCCTTCGCCTTCCCGAAGCTCATGATCTTCGAATTCCCGCCCTGCATCTGGCTCAGGATGAAGAACATCAGTCCCGCGAAGATGATGATCGGAACGAAGTTGAGCAGGATGGACAGCCAGGGCACGCCGCCCTTGGGGTCGACGGTGTAGTCGACGTCAGGATGCTCGGCCATGAGCGTGTTCAGTGAGTCATCGCCGACGAAGGTCGACGTGTATGGCACCAGCTCGTCCTTGCCTTCTCGCTTCGCTGCCGAGTCGGGCCAGAACGTGCCCTCGATGATCGCCTCGGTGACCTTGTAGTTCACGGTCGCGACGCGGCCGTCCGCGACCGCCTCCCGAAACGCGCTGGTAGACAGCTCGGAGTCCTCGGCGGGCTGCTCAACGATTCCGGAGAACACGTAGAGGAGTCCGACGAGCACCAAGAGGTACAGCAGTACCGTTCTCAGGTTCTTGTTCACAGCGTTGATAGCTCCCGTGTCGGGCGCCGCGGCGCCTACTGGCTATAGATCTCAGGCTTGAGCACACCTATGTATGGCAGGTTGCGGTAGTGCTCGGCATAGTCCAGACCATACCCCACGACGAATTCGTCGGGGACATCGAAACCGACGTACTTACATGAGATAGGTACCCTCTGCTTGCCCTGCTTGCTCAGAAGCGTGACGACTTCGAGCGACTTGGGGCCGCGCGACGCGAGGTTCTTGAGCAGATACTTGAGGGTGAGCCCTGTGTCGAGGATGTCCTCGACGACGATGACGTGGCGTCCCTCGATGGTCTCGTCGAGATCTTTGATGATGCGCACGACGCCGGATGACTTGGTCGACGAGCCGTAACTCGACACTGCCATGAAGTCGATCTCGACCGGCGAAGCGATGTGCCGGGCGAGGTCGGCGATGAAGAGAGCCGCCCCACGGAGGACCGCGATGAGCAACACGGGCTCATCGCCGTAATCGCTACTGATCGCGTCGCCCAACTCCGCGACGCGCCCCTGGATATCCTGTTCGGTCAGAACGATGTGGTCGATATCGGGGTGCATACGCCGTCTCGTTCCTCTCAGCGAGGGTCACAGGCCCTCGCACTCAGGACCCCGCTCCCACGTGAGCCGCGTGGCCCGCGTCGTCTCCGGAGTCACCTTGTAGTCCTCTGCCATCCTGATTCCGGCGAGCCATACGATCACGTCGCCGTCCCGCACGACGGGAACCGCCCGCCTCACGCGACGCGGGACCTTTGCGTCCACGAACACGTCCGAGAGCTTCTTCGTCCCGGTCATGCCCAGCGGCCGCATCCGATCACCCTCGCACGCGCGGCCCACCGAAAGCGGGCCGCGAACCGCGTCGATGTCGATGACAGCTGAGTCGGCAGTACACGTGACATCCGACGGATCCACCGTCTCGGCGGTCAGACGCCCCGCCGAACCGAACTCCACGGTACCGGGAACCGAGAGCAAACACAGTGCCACGGGATCGAGCCCCTCACCCATGCGAGCGACGACCATTGTACCGTACTCATCGAACACCCGTAGGCCTTCCGCGAGGTCGGTTGGAGCCTGGCCCGGAGCGACCGCGCGGACGACCGTCTCGATGTGGGCGAAGTCAAGACGGCTGACCTCAGGGAACGCGCGTGAAAGCGCCGCGCGAACGGTCCTTCGGCGTAACGGCACGGGAAGCGCCGCCATCCGTTCCCGGTCGAACCGCACCTCACCGTTGAGGAACTCGGCGGACTCCGTCGCGGCCGAGTCGCCCATCTCTGCGAGAAGCGCGTCTTCGCCTTCCAAGAGCACGAGTGCCCGGGCGAGCGCCTCGTCGACCCGCGGATTGATCTCGCGCAGAAGCGGCAGCAGCTCGTGGCGGACACTCACCCGGAGGCGGTCGCCATCTTCGTTCGACGCGTCTTCGCGCCAGGTGAGTCCCGCCCGGCCCAGGGCATCGCGGACCTCAGCGCGGGATGCGCCGAGGAGTGGACGCACGACCCGGCCGCGTACGGGCCGCAGCGACGTGAGCCCGGTCGCTCCGGCGCCCTGCGCAAGCCGCATCAGGAAGGTCTCGAGCCGGTCGTCGCGGGTGTGCGCCACGGCGATTCGTCCTGCCGAACGCGCGATCCCGGCCGCGTCGCAGCGGGCATCGAGCTCCTCGTCGGCCAGCCGGTACCGGACGCGGCGCCCCGCGTCCTCGAGATTGAGGCCCTCCCGGGCGGCGAGCGCTCCGACATCCACGCGCTCGACACGGCACGTGTGCCCGAGGGAGCCGGCCAGCTCGCGCACGAACTCCTCGTCGGCGTCTGAATCGGCGCCGCGCAAGAGGTGATTGACGTGCAGTACCGAGAGCGCGAACCCGCGCTCGTCGGCGAGCGCGCCGAGCACGTGGAGCAGGGCGACCGAGTCACCGCCGCCCGAGACCATCGCGAGCGCGGTCGAATCGGGAGGCAGCATGTCGTGCGCGTCCGCTGCTGTGCGGGCGATGTGAGCAAGCGTGTCCATGGACCCAGGGTACCGCACCCGCGGCAGGCCGCAGCTCGATCGAGCGAGAACCCTAGCCGCAGCCGGACCCATCTTCGGCAGGTACGCGGGCCAGGAAGTACGGGTGCGATTCGAGATCCGTCAGGACCCCTACGGTAGTTCCGGCGCGCTGCCGGATGACGTCCTTGCGGCGTGGGCTCTCGTAGGTGCCGACCGTCCTGGCCAGCCCGTCGACCACGATGCCGAGGAGCGCATGCGGTATGCCCACACCCAACGCGTGCTCGGGCCATCCCGCCCAGTGGCGCGTGCCGGAGCACAGCAGCGATACGTTGATGCGCCCCGTGATGATCGGTCCGGCGGTGGACTCGGCGCAGATGCCGTGCATGCCGATCGCATCGATGGCGACATTGTGGCCATGGTAGGCGGCGGCCTGCGTGATCCGCATCACCCCGTAGGGGTCGCTGATCACAATCACGACCTCCGGAGGTGATTGGAGGGAGAAGTCCTCGAGCGGAGCGACGAAGAGACCGTGAGTGGGCGGAAGGGCAGGTACGTCGGCCAGCTGTCTGCGGGCGGTCTCCGCATCGCGATACAGGCCGCATCCGGCGTAGCTCTCCACGAAGTCGGGCGCGTCGCGGCCCGACTCAAGGCCCAGGAAGCGAGGTGACGCGTCGCAGCGGACATCGGACCGCGCGAGCTTCACGCCGCGCCCTCCACTGGCCAGCCGCACCGCCGAGCAGTAGTAGAGGGGATAGTGGGGGGTCGGTGCAGCACACGTCTCAAACTCCTGCGCCGACGCGATGCGCCGGACGCCGACCGGACCGAACTCCAGAACGAGCGCGCTTCGCAGCGCAGAGGCGGAGTCGGGCGCGGGGACGGGAGCTAGGCCGCCCGGTTCGGTCTGGTTCACTCCGTCTCCCTCCCTGTCCCATCGGGGGCACTCGTACGACCTGCCCCGACGCGAGGATGGCGTCACCATTCGACACGAGTAGCATAACGCCTATTGATACCTTCGGCAACGTCAGCTTATCGCACCGCGAGACCACGCGGCGTGAGCCCTCGCTCGGCCGCCGCCAGGAGCGCGTCGGCCAGAACCGCGAGCAGCGCCGCCGTCACGGCGCCTTCGAAGACGTAGGCCATGTTCTGTACCTGGATCCCGCCGATGATGGGATCCCCGAGACCGCCGGCTCCGACAGCCGCAGCCACGGTCGCCGTGCCGATATTGACGATCACGGACGTCCGAATGCCGGCCATGATCACGCGGGCTGCCAAGGGCAACTCCACCCGAAACAGGATGCGCGGGCGTCCCATGCCCATCCCGCGGGCGGCGTCGACCACGTCGGCGGGCACCGCACCGAGCCCGGCGACCGTGCTGCTCACCACAGGGAACATGCCGTAGAGGAAGAGCGCCACGACAGCCGGCTCCAGCCCGAACCCGAAGATCGGCATCATGAGCGCGAGGACCGCCACCGGCGGAAACGTCTGACCGAAGTCGACTGCCGCTGCAACGATGTCGCGAAAGTCGCGACCGGACGGCCGCGTCACCCAGATGCCCAGCGGCAGGCCCACCGCGATCGTGAGTGCACTGGAGATGCCCACGATCGCAAGATGCTCGAGCACGAGCGTAGCCAGCGGTGTCGGGTAGACCGATACCGGCTCTGCGGGAAACCACACGCCGAGCACGTCGGCCCACGCCTGTTGCCAGGACACGAGCAGGGCGAACCCCGCCACCGCCACCGGCAGGATCAGAAGGCGCACGCGGTCCCCCGGGCGGGTGTGGGTCGCCGATGTCATGCGTCCGGATCCCCGGCCGGGTGGTCGGGTCGGGCATCGGTCGGGCGCGACGGAAGCTCGCCGTCCTCAAGCGGCTTCACCGGGTCGGCGAGATGCGTGTCCGACTCGTTCATGATCGCCTCGATCGCGGTGAGCGTGACCTCACCCACAAGCCGCCCGCGGTCGGTCACTGCGATCGAGCGGAACCCGAGGCCGAGCATGCCCGAGAGCGCCTCCTTGAGTGTGGCGTCGGGTCGTACGCTCGCCTCGCGCCAGTCGATCAAGGTCATCGCGTTCTCGGCAGAATGCCCCGCGTCGAGATCGAGGCAGTCGACCCAACCGCGCAGGTCGCCCAGGGAGTCCACGAGATACACGAAGCGGCGCTCGCCACACGCACTGCGATCGAGATCTCCCGCATCCGACAGGCGTGCCGTCTCAAGGTCCGTGCGCATCACCTTGGCGACGGACACGCGACCGAGGCGTTTGAGGGCACGATCGGCCCCCATGAAGTCATGGACGAACTTGCTCGCGGGGTGATCGAGCAACGTCTCCGGGGTGTCGTACTGCTCGAGGCGGCCATCTCGCATGAGCGCGATTCGATCCGCGAGCCGGATCGCCTCGTCGACGTCGTGCGTGACGAAGATCACCGTCTTGCGGAGCTCACGCTGGATGCGCGCGAACTCGGCTTGCAGCCGCTCTCTGTTGAGCGGGTCCACCGCCCCGAACGGCTCGTCCATGAGCAGCACCGGGGGGTCGGCTGCAAGTGCCCGCGCAACACCGACGCGCTGGGCCTCGCCGCCGGAGAGCTGGCGTGGATAGGTGCGGGCGTACTCACCCGGGTCGAGCCCCACGAGTTCGAGAAGCTCTGAGACGCGCGGCTTGATGCGGGCATCGTCCCAGCCGAGCAGGCGCGGCACGGTCGCGATGTTGTCGGCCACGGTCAGGTGCGGGAACAGGCCCACGCTCTGAATCACATACCCGATGTGCCTGCGCAGCTGCTCGGGCCTCACACCGGTGATATCGCGCCCCTGCACCTCGATGAGTCCGCCGCTCGATTCGATCAAGCGGTTGATCATCCGGAGCGTCGTCGTCTTCCCACACCCGGACGGCCCGATGAGCACGCATACATCGCCCTCGGGCACCTCGAAGCTCAGATCGTCGACGGCGACCGAGTCCCCATAGGTCTTCCTCACATGCTCGAGCCGGATCATTGATGCACCTCTCTGATGCCCGGCGAGACAGCGACTGCCGCAAGCGCCCGAATCGAAACATCGGCGGCGACGGCCAGCATCACCATCGGGACGGCGCCAAGAAGCGTCAGGTCATCGGCTTGCTGCCCCCACCCCTGGAACACGAGGATCCCGAGGCCGCCGGCGCCCACGAACGCGGTCACCGCCGCGATTCCGATCACCATAACCGCCGCGGCGCGCAGGCCCTCGAGCACGAGCGGCAACGCGAGCGGTGCCTCGACGCGTAGCAGCAGTTGCATCGGGCTCATGCCCATCCCCCTGCCGGCGTCGAGCGCGGCCGGGCTCACACCGTCAAGACCGACATACGTGTTCCGCACGATCGGCAACAGCGCGTAGAGCGTGAGCGCGATGATGGCGGGAGTCGCGCCGATGCCCCTGAACCCCGCCGCGGACAGTGGGGCGACCAGGAGGCCGAGAAGCGCAAGTGACGGTACCGTCTGAATCACGCCGACCACCGCGAGCGTCGCATCGCGCACCGCCCGGTTCCGCGATGCCGCGACACCGAGAGGGATGCCGATGAGTGCTCCGAGTCCGAGGCCGGAGCCCGAGAGCACGAAGTGCTGCCTGACGAGCGTCCAGAACCGCTCCGCCTGGCCGCCGTACTCCCTGGCCAACGAGAGCTGTCCGACTCCCCCGGCAGACACCGACATCACAAGCGCCGCGAGCACGGCGAGCGCGGCGAACAGCCGGACGCCGGGTGAGGTGCCGCGTGAACCCGCGAACCACACGATCGCCCCGCCCACGAACGCCAGCCACCCGCCGGCACCGACCGAGACGCGCGCGATGCTGTCGGCCCCGACCTGCAGCCGCACGGCCGCCTCGCCGAGTGTCCACGGCGTCATCGCCAGCAGGGCCGCACCGGCGAGGAGCATCGATAGCGAACGGATGCGTCCGGGTGGCGCGAACGCCAGGGCAAGCGCCACAGCCGCAAGAGCCAACAACGCAAAGCCCGCGACACCCGCAGCTCCGAGTGGTTGCGCCGTGCCGCTGGCGATGCGATTGACGCGAAACTCCGCGAAGGGAAGGAGCGTACACCCCGCCAGCGCGACCGCTGCGCCCATCGCCGCGACGCGATCGACACGACGCGCTGACGGAGCGGTGCGCATGGCGTGCGTGGACTCTATGGTGTGACCCCTACTTCAAGAAGCCCAGAGACGCGAGCCACTCCTCGGCGATGACGGATGCGTCCTTGCCGTCGACCGCGACCTGCTTGTTGAGATCCTGCAGCGTGGCAAGGTCCAGCTTGGCGAAGACGGGATCGAGGATGTCAGCGATCTCGGGATACGCGTCGATGACCGCCTTGCGGAAGATCGGTGCGGGCTGGTAGATGGGCTGCACGCCCTTGGGATCGTCCAGAACGAACAGGTCGAGTGCGGCGATGGTGCCGTCAGTGCCGTACGCCATGCCTGCGTTGGCTCCGTCGGTGCCCTCGGCCGCTGCCTTCTCCGTCACGCCCGTGTCACCCGTGGCCAGGACGATCTTCTGCGATGGCTGCAGGGTGAATCCGTAGGCCTTCTCGAATCCGGGCATGGCGTCGGGGCGCTCGAAGAACTCCTGCGAACCAACGACCTTCACGTCTCCACCGGCCGCGATGAACGCGCCCCAATCCGCGAGCGTCTTGAGGCTGTTCTCCTCGGCGAAGGCGGTGGGGACCGCCACGGCCCACGTGTTGTTGGCAGGTGCCGGGGCCAGCCAGACGATATCCGCACCTGCGAGATCGAGCTCGGCCGCCTTCTCGTAGGTCGCAGTCGCGTCCTGGAGGACAGCCGGGTCGATCTCCTGGTCGGCATAGAAGACCGTGAGCGCGTTGGCCGTGTACTCCGGATACGCGTCGATCTCGCCGGCGAGCAACGCCGAGCGTACGACTTCGGTGGTGCCGGTCCGCGTCCTGTCCTCGACCCTGAAGCCCTCGGACTCGAGCATCTTGATCATGATCTGCCCGAGCACGGGACCCTCGATGTCTATCTTGGAACCCACCACGATCGGCCCCTTGGGCTCCTCGGCGGTCTTGGTACCGTTTCCGCTGTCGCTCGAACAGCCCACGGCGAATGCGGCCATGAGCGCCAATGCCAACAGCACGGCCGTCATCTTCCTCATACAGGCCCCTCCTCATTCGAGTGCAACCGGCTGACGCCGACACACAGCTTTGCGTTGTGTATGTATCTATCCCATAAGCGACGAATACAAAAGACGGCGCTCGCCTCAGGCCCGCCCCGGCGCGGGTGTCGAAACGTCGACGTTCGGCGGCGTTGTCGGCCTTCGTTGGTGTAGGATTCAGACGGTGCTTGCGCCAAGATGCAGCGAGAACCCGGAGTGCGACGTATCCTATGACGCGGACCACCGCCACGACCCCACACGACAGCAAGCGAAACGACCGGATCACGGGCGTCGTCGGCCTGGTGCTGCTCGGCGCGCTGCTGCTGTTCCAACTCTCGGACCTGGGTGGGGCCTTCGGCAACTTCAACGCGTGGTGGATCTTCGCTAAGCCCGTTCCTGCAGGTGACGACTACGCCAAGGCGACCGTGTGGGCCGAGAGCCCCGCGTACTATGCCGGGCCGGTTCGATCGATCACCGTCGCAATGGCGATACGCAGGGCTTCGGCAGTCCGCGACTTCACGACCGTCGCCCCCGAGGAGAGGTATCTCCTGTGGGCCGACACGTCGGTCGCGTATCCGAAGATCTCCGAACCCGGTCTGTACGACTGGTTCGACGCTCTGGACGCCAACAGCGTGCGCTCCGTCGCGTACGACCCCGTGCTGCCGGATGCACTGATCGCGCGATGGGAATCCGAGAACCGGATGTGGGAGCTCCCCTGGGACGTGGTGATCGTGGGCGGCGACGTTCGGGAGAACCCCGTTGTCGTCCTGCACACGAACGCCGACCGCTCCGTCATCTACGTCGTGCCGTCATCGCTTTCTCCTGAAGGTGAGGGCCGATGAGACAAGAGCTGCTGCTCGCGATCACGACGCTCATGGTCGGATGGATCGCGCTGGCCCCGGTGGCCCGCCGCCTGGGCGCCCTCGGCTACCACATCAGCGCGATGCCGGTCGGCCTGCTCGCATGGGTCGGGCCCGCGAGTGTCGCGATCGCCGTGCACCAGCGGTACGGCGTGGTGACCACGGTGGCCGGCCTCGGCCTGTTCGTCGGCCTGGTGTGGGCGGGTGCTATCCCCGCAGCCCGGCACGACGCGGCACGCAGCGCGCGCGTGCCCGTCTGGACCTTCCCGTTGGTAGCGGGGGTCCTACTCACCTTCACCGCGATCATGACGCGATGGGGGATCTCGGCGTACTCGTTGGACGGGTGGGCGCAGTACGAGTTCCTGTCCTACCCCCTCTCGGACAAGGGAGAGGTCGCCCTGCGGTTGCTCGCCGAACGAATGATCCTCCTGCCCTCGATCCACGCCGGGTTCCACATGTTCGGCGGCGAGTTCACCTACATCCTGTACCCGATCCTCTCGCTCACCCTGGCGGCCGTGGTGGGCGCAGCACTCTGGTGGGCGGGGCGCACGCTGCGCACCGGCGCCCGCATCGCCGTGACCGTCACGATCCTCGTCGCGATGATCGGCCACGTGTCCTACCTGTTCTTCTCGGTGTACATGCACTCGCACACCGTGACGGCACTCTACCTCCTGCTCGCGGTCGTCGGCGTGGAACGCGCCACGGTCGGTGTGCGCCGTGCGGCTGACGGACTGTCTGCCGAGGTGTCCCGGTGCTGGCTGCTCGTCTCGGGCCTGTCGATGCTCGGCCTTCTCCTGGGCAGGCCCGACGGGCCACCCTACGTGTTCGTCCCGCTGCTCACGGCGATCGCGTTCCTCATGTGGCTGGGCGTCTCGCCGAAGAGCTATGACCTGCTGTTCGCGCCGATGGTGCTGGGTCTCGTGATCTACGCGGTGGCCACGGTCCTGGCTCGCGGTGAGTTCTGGGTCACACACAAGATGACCGCGGGCATGCTCTTGTGGTTCGCGGCGTTGTTCGCGGCGTTGTGGGGTTTCCTCCGCTTCCTGAGTATCCACACGCTCGAATGGCTCCGGACCGGGATGAACGCGCCCCGATTCATCATCGGCATCGAGGCTGCGGCGCTCACGGTGCTGTTCGTCGCCATTCCCGACAGGATCAACCTGATGCTCGTGAACAACGTGACGAATCTCTGGGACACCGGCGGTTGGCGCTCGTTGTGGGCATTCCTGCCCGCCTATGCCGTGCTCGCTCTGACCGTGCGCCCCCGAGCGGGTCGCGAACGATTCCGCGCGTACGTCGGATTCGCGATCGTGCAGTTCTTCGTGGTGGCGTTCATCGTGCATGGCACGTCGCACGTGGGGCGTATAGGATGGGGCGACAGCTTCAACCGCGTGGCATTCCACGTTGTGCCGCTCATCTACCTCTATGTCGGCTACTACGCTGTTGAACTGCTCAAAGCCACAGGCGCCCGCCGCGCCTCTCTGCCGGAGGCCGAATGAAACTGATCATCCAGATACCGTGCTTCAACGAAGCGGGAACGCTCGCCATCGCGCTTGCCGCGCTGCCCCGCACGATTCCCGGCATCGACACGGTCGAGTGGCTGATCATCGATGACGGAAGCACGGATGCGACCGTTGACGTGGCGCGGGCCAACGGCGTCGACCACGTCATCAGCCATACACACAATCGCGGGCTCGCCGTCGGGTTCATGACAGGCCTCGACGCCTGCCTGCGACTGGGCGCCGACATCATCGTCAACACCGATGCAGACAACCAGTACTGCGCCGACGACATCCCCGCGCTTGTCGCGCCGATCCTCGACGGCACGGCCGAGATCGTGGTCGGCGCTCGTCCCATCGCCGATATCCCACACTTCTCTCCCATCAAGAAGATCCTGCAGAAGCTCGGCTCGTGGGCCGTTCGCGTCGCGAGCCGCACCGACATACCGGACGCACCGAGCGGCTTTCGGGCGATGACACGGGAAGCGGCGCTGCGGCTCAACGTCTTCTCGAGCTACACGTACACCATCGAGACGATAATCCAGGCCGGCCAGAAGGGCATGGCCATCACGTCGGTCCCGGTGCGCGTCAACGAAGACCTGCGCCCGTCACGCCTGGTGCGCTCGATCGGCAGCTACGTCAGGCGTTCGCTCCTGACCATCGGACGCATCTTCATGACCTACAAGCCCACGCAGTTCTTCCTTGTCCCCGGGCTTGTGTCGGCGGCCTTCGGCGTCGCGCTCGGATTGCGGTTCATCTACTTCTACGTGATCGGACAGGGCAGCGGGCACCTGCAGTCCCTCATCCTGACCGCGATCCTGCTGCTAATCGGGTTCCAGCTCATGCTGTTCGGCCTGATCGCCGAACTCTTCGCCGTGAACCGCAAACTGCTCGAGGACATCCAGTGGCGCACCCGCCGCCTCGAAATCGAGGACTGGATGGAGCGACGGCGCACGCCGTGACACGACTTGACGACTCGACGGGAGCTCCTGAGGCGACGGGCGCACGCGCGGAGCGGACCGCGTCCCTTCCGTCGTTCGGACGTGCCGGCGTCATCCAGCTCGTCCTCCTCATCGCCGCAGCCGTCTTCGTGGGCTGGATTCTGGCAACACGCTGGGACGATCTTCGCGCGGCGGCCTCGCTCACGCCTCGGCTCTTCATCCTGATATCGCTGAGCTCGTTCCTCACCTTCCTCGTCAACGGCCTGGAGCTGCACGTGCTCACGGGACGCTTCTCGCGCCATGTGCCTGTGGGCGATGCGTTCGTCCTCGGCCTGATGGTCAGTACGCTCAATTACCTGCCGATGAAGACCGGGACGCTTCTGAACGGACTGCTCCTCAAGTCCCGCTACAACGTGCAGCTCGCCGAGTTCGGGGCGCTCGTCGCCGGCAGCAGTCTGATCCATCTGTGGGCCGCTCTCGGGCTCGCCGGCGCCGTCCTGCTGGCGCGCGGTGCTCTGGCCGGCGGTGCCCTCCTTCTGGTGACGCCGACGATTGTCATGGGCATCGCCTTCGTGTGGGGCCGGTCGCACACCGGCGGCCGATTCGGCGACAACGGCCCGCGTCTCGTCCACGCCCTCGGGCGCGCCGTCGACGGGCTGGGCATGATCCTCGGCGACATGCGCCTGCTCGCCATCGAGCTCGTCCTCAACGTCGCGCTCATCGCGCTGTGGGCCGCGCGAACCATGTGGTCACTCGAGGCGCTCTCGATCGACGCGGGCTTCGATTCAGCCCTCGTGATCACCGGCCTCTCGATCGCGGCAGCCCGCCTGAGCATCATCCCGGGCGGCATCGGCTTCAAGGAGGCCGGGGCGGCCGCGGGGGCTGCGTACGCGGGCTTCTCCGCGACGATCGGACTCGCGAGCTCGATCATAGACCGCGCTGTGATGCTGATCTGGCTCCTTGTGTTCGGCGTGCCGGCATCGGTCTGGATGCTGCGCCGCGGAGGAGTCACGCTCCGTGGATCCGGCGGCCGGAACGAGGAGGCGTGACGCGATGAAGCTGGGAGAGGCGGCGGAGCGGCTCACTGCACGGAGCTGGAGCCCGGAAGTGGTCGACGAGCTCATCGGGCCGGTCCGGCGCGCGTGCCTCGCGCACGCCGTCGATGACGAGGTCCGGGGTTGCGCGGCATCGGGAGGCGCCGTCACGGCCACACTCGAGGCGCTTCTTGTGGACGGCGCCATCGATGGAGCGCTGGTCTGCAGGACCGACGTGAGTGGCGGCCGCGTGCGCGCCCGCTACGAGGTAGCCACGACCGTGGCCGGCCTGCGAGCCGCCCAGGGGAGTACGTACGTCCTCGGCGAGTTCATGTCAGAAGCACTGCCCCTCATCGAGCGGTTCGAGGGTCGACTGGCCGTCGTCGCGTTGCCCTGCGAGATCACGGCGATCGCCCGGCGACCCGAACTGGAAGCGACGGTTGCGCTGCGCATAGCGCTGTTCTGCGGTCATGCGACCGAACCCCGCCTCGTGGACGCGCTCGTCGAGCGACTCGCCGGGGAATGCGCCGGCGATACTCTGACCGAGTTCCGTTTCAGGTCCGGCCATTGGCGCGGCGCCATGACGGCCGGCTTCGCGAACGGAGCATGCGCGCACGTGCCGTTCTCGCGCTACGGCACGCACCAGAACCTCTACCGCGCCGCTGCGAAGAAGTGCCTGTTCTGTGGCGACCATTTCGGCTACGACGCCGACCTCAGCGCCGGTGACTGTTGGTCGTACAAGATGAAGAAGGACCCTATCAAGAAGACGGCACTGGTGGCCAAGACTGCCGAAGGCGTTCGGGCGATCGAGTGCGCCGCGGATGCCGGGGCGTGCAGCGTGACCGACGTGCCGGTCGCAGATCTGCTCGACGGGCAGCGGCGGGTGGCCCCGTTTCACTACAACGTGACCGCGCGCTCGAAGGCCGGGGAGTCTCTCGGGCTCAAGATCCCGGTCCGCGCCGGCGTGAAGGCCCGCTGGCACGAAGTGGCCGCAGCACGGATCGTCCTGCGCCAGTACCTGGCGACGAGGGACCGTGAGGGCGTGGATCGGGTCCTCGGCATGCCTGCTCTATGGAACCGCGCACTCCTGTACGCGCTCAAGGGACTGGAGTCACTGTCATGACCAGGATCTCCATCATCGCGGCGACCGTGTGGGGAAACCGCGGAGCGGAAGCCATGCTCGAGGCGACGGTCGGACGGATGCGCGACCTGGTGCCCGATGCGCGCTTCGAGGTGTTCTCGTACTACCCCGACCGGGATCGGGCGCTTGTCACCGACTCCTCGATCACCGTGCACTCGTGCACCCCGGCGCATCTCGTCTTCGTCACCTTCCCGTGGACGCTCGCGCTCGGCCTGGCGCGGGCGCTCCGTCTGCCGTATTCCTCGCTCGGACCCCGCTCGATCCGCGCGCTGGCCGGGAGCGATCTCCTGATCGATCTTGCCGGGGTCTCGTTCATCGACGGTCGCGAGAAGTTCCTGCCCTTCAACGTCCTCACCATCTGGCCGGCGATGGTGCTCGGCGTGCCCGTGTGCAAGCTGGCGCAGGCCATGGGGCCGTTTCGCAGTCCCTTCAACCGGATCGCATCGCGCATCCTTCGCAGGTGCCGCCTGGTGGTCGCGCGGGGAGATGTCACCCTCGGCCACCTGCGGGACTCGGGGTTCCCTGCCGAACGAATACTCGCAGCGCCCGATGTCGCGTTCCTGTTTCAGCCGGATGACCGGCTGTCAGACGAGGGAGAGGCCGAAGCGCAGACGATAGCCGCCGCAGCGGAAGCCGTCCAGGCGGGTGGCGGCCGGGTGGTGGGCCTGTGCCCGAGCGCGGTGATCGCCGCGAAGGCCGCCAAGAGCGGCTGGGACTACATCGGGTTCCTCGCCTCGACGGTCGGCGCGTTGGTCGGCGCGGACTACACCGTGCTGCTGTTCCCGAACGCAACGCGCGCAAGCGCGGGCGAGGCACTGCGAAACAACGACCTGCCCGTCATCCGGGCGGTGCTCGCGCGTCTCGACGCGCAACAGCGCCGGGGCGTGCTGGCGGTCGAGGGGGACATGAACGCGGCGCACATCCGAACGCTCGTCTCGCGCTGTACCTGCGTCGCGGTGTCGCGCTTCCACGCGATGGTGGGCGCGCTCGCCGCGGGCGTCCCCGTACTCGTCTTGGGATGGAGCCACAAGTACCTCGAGGTGATGAAGCAGTTCGGACAGGAGGCGTGGGTGCTCGATGAGACCGATCGCGACCCCGTGCGCTTCGCCGGGATGCTCGTGGAGCTGGACGCGCGTGCGAGTGAGGCCACGAGCCGCATCCGGGAAGCGCTCCCGGGGGTCGTAGGCGACTCGGCGGGGCAGTTCGACGCCGTGCGGGAGATCATCGCGAAGGCGGACTGAACCGCGGACGGCGGCGAAACGCGCGCGATTCACTTTTCCAACGGCAATCCCTAGAGTGTAGGGGTTGATTCGCACTCGAAACCATGAGGTGTGTATGCGCGAGAACGTGACCGTCTTCGGCGCCGGCTATGTAGGGCTCGTATCGGGGGTCTGCCTGTCGAGCGACGGCTTCCACGTACGGCTCGTTGACGTCGACGCTGACAAGATAGCGACATTGCGGGCCGGACGGTGTCCGTTCTACGAGCCGGGCCTCGATGATCTGATGCAGCGTGGACTGTCCGACGGTACCCTCAGCTTCTCTCTCCTCGATGACGTCGACCGCGTCGAGGGGATCGCGATCGTGGCTGTGGGCACCCCGACGACCGCCGGGGGCTCGGCCGACCTGCGATTCGTTCGCTCGGTCATCGAGTTCCTCGCCGATGCGGGCGCGCCGGGAACGGTCGTGGTCATGAAGTCCACGGTGCCCCCCGGCACGGGCGAACGCCTGGCGATTCGCGCGCAGTCCGCAGGCCTTCACTACGTGAGCAACCCCGAATTCCTCCGCGAGGGCAGCGCGGTCGAGGACTGGTTCAAGACCGACCGGATCGTTCTGGGCGGCGGCGGCGAGGCGCTCGGCCGGGTTCGCGCCCTGTATGCCGGCATCGACTCACAGCTGCTCGAATGCGACGTCACGAGCGCCGAGATGATCAAGTACGCGAGCAACGCGTTCCTGGCGACCAAGATCTCGTTCATCAATGAGATCGCCGTCCTGTGTGACCTCGTGGGCGCCAGCGTCGACGAGGTCTCAAAAGGGATCGGCATGGACACCCGTATCGGACCCGCGTTCCTCCGTCCGGGCATCGGCTACGGGGGATCGTGCTTCCCGAAGGACACCCGGGCTCTCGACTTCATCGCCACGCTCAACGGCTACGACTTCCATCTCCTGCGCTCAGTCATCGAGGTCAACTCCCGGCAGCGGCTGCTCCCGGTCCGGGCCCTCAAGGCACACTTCGGCGCCCTCGAGGGCAAGAGGATCGCGATTCTCGGACTCACATTCAAGCCGGAGACGGATGACACCCGCGAGGCGCCCGCTGCCGAGATCATCGCCCTGCTCAAGGCCGAGGGCGCGTACGTCGTCGGGTACAATCCCATCCCCGTCGAGATGCCCGGGCTCGACGAGACCGCCGGAAGCCCCGCTGAGGCGGTCGCAGGCGCAGACGCGGTCGTGCTCGCGACGGAGTGGCACGACATCGTGAGCGCGGACTGGGCGGCGCTCGTCGCGAGCATGGCTGACGGGCGCGTCGTGTTCGATGGCCGCAATGCGCTCTCCCCCGAGCTCATCCGCACGGCCGGTGGCCGCTATATCGGCGTCGGCCGGCCAGACACCGTCCGTACTGACTGCGACGCGAGCCAAGGAGCTGTCCAGTGAGCGAGTTCTACCTCATCGACCCTGCGCTCGAACCCATCGCCGCCAAGGTGCTCGCAGGCGAGCGCCTGTCCCGAGACGACGGCATCGTGTTGTACGGCAGCCGCGATCTCATCGGCATAGGCCAGCTCGCCGACCACGTGCGCCGCACCATCAACGGCGACCGCGTCCACTTCATGGTCAACCGGCACATCAACCCCACCAATGTCTGCCGCAACCGCTGCAAGTTCTGCGCGTTCGCGCGAAGCGAAGGGGAGCCCGGGGCCTACGAGATGACGCTCGAAGCGATTGTCGACGCCGCCATCGAGGGCGCGAACGACGGCGCGTACGAAGTGCACATCGTGAGCGGCCTGCACCCCGAGTGGAGCTACGAGTTCTACGTGGACATGGTGCGCAGGGTGCGCGAGGCAACTCCCCGGCATGTCATCGTGCAGGCGTTCACCGCCGTCGAGATCGAGCACATGGCCATCATCGGCGATACATCGACTCTGGAGGTCCTGCAGGACCTCCAGGACGCCGGACTCGACGCGCTTCCCGGGGGCGGCGCCGAGATCTTCTCCGACCGCACGCGTGCCGCTGCGTGGGACAAGAAGACCTCGAGCGACACCTGGCTTCGCATCCACGGTGAGGCCCATTCCCTCGGCATCAAGACGAACTGCACGATGCTGTACGGGCACATCGAGACTCTCGAAGAGCGGGTCGACCATCTGATTCGCCTTCGCGAGCAGCAAGACGCGAGCGGCGGGTTCCTCGCCTTCATCCCGCTCGCGTTCCACCCCGCCAACACCGAACTTGCCGACCTGCCCGCCACGACCGGCTTCGACGATCTCAAGACGCTCGCGATCGCGCGCCTTATGCTCGACAACATCCCTCACATCAAGGCCTTCTGGATCATGGTCGGCCTCAAGGTCGCGCAGCTCTCGACCGCGTTCGGCGTCGACGACATCGACGGCACGGTCATCGAGGAGCGGATCACCCACATGGCCGGGGCCACGACGCCCGAAGCGCTCACCAAGAGCGATCTGATCGGCATGATCCGCGAAACGGGTCACACCCCCGTGGAGCGCGACACTCTCTACAACATCATCCGGGTGTTCGACACCGATGGCGAGTAGGCCGTGAGACCGCGGCTCGGCCATATCCAGTTCATCAACTGCCTGCCGCTGTACTACGGCATGGTCAAGGGAACCGATCTGCTCCTCGACGCCGACCTGGTCAAGGGCAACCCCGCCGACCTGGCCGCCATGCTGCTCGACGGCGCACTCGACCTGGCGCCGGTCCCGGCCATCGAGTACGCGCGCCATGCGCAGGAGCTCGTACTCCTGCCCGACATCGCGATCTCGAGCGACGGCGACGTGCAGTCCATCCTACTCATCTCCAAGGTCCCTGCCGAGGAGCTCTCGGGCAAGCGCGTCGCGCTCACCAACAACTCGCGTACGTCTCAGGTGCTCGCCCGCGTGCTGCTGGCCAAGCGCTGGGGAGTCGACGCCGAGTACGCGGAGATGCCCCCCGATCTGCCCGCGATGCTTCGCGACGCGGATGCGGCGCTCCTGATAGGCGACGAGGCGCTGAGGGCCTACTGGGAGCCGCCCGCAGGCGTCGAGGTCTACGACCTCGGAGCCGAGTGGAAGGCCTGGGCCGGGCTGCCGATGGTCTATGCGGTGTGGGCGGTGCGACGCGAGTTCGCCGGGCAGCAGCCCGATGCGGTTCGCGCCGTCGCCGATGCCCTCAACGGCTCGCTCGCGTACTGCCGCGAGCACCTCGACGACATCTCGCAGCACGCTGCGCGCTGGGAGCACTTCGGCCCCGAGCGCTTCCGCAGCTACTTCGACGCGCTCTCCTTCCGCTACGAGCCGCGTTACCGGGACGGACTCAAGCGCTATCTTGCCGAAGCCGTCGCCATCGGCCAGCTCGACCGCGTCCCTGAGATCGCGATCTTCGGCGAGAGCTCATGAGCGAGCTGCTCGATCTCGCGCTGTCCGCCGCGCGCGGCGAGCACCGTCTGACCGACGAGGACGCGCTGCTGCTGCTCTCCTCGGCGGAGATGCTGGCACTGGGTGCGGGGGCGAGTGCGATGCGCGAGCGGATGCACCCGTCCGGCGAGGTCACGTTCATCGTCGACCGCAACATCAACTACACCAACATCTGCATGAGCGGCTGCCGCTTCTGCGCGTTCTACCGCGACGACGGCGACGCCGACGCCTACGTGCTCACCGCTTCCGAACTCGACGCCAAGGTCGCCGAGACCATCGAACTGGACGGCACCGCGATCCTGCTGCAGGGCGGGATGCACCCCGACCTGGAGATCGAGTGGTACGAGACGATGCTTCGCGGCATCAAGCGCGCACACCCGCAGATCCACGTGCACGGCTTCGGCCCGCCCGAGGTCGCCCACATCGCGCGCGTGAGCAGCGTGAGCGTACGCGCTGTGCTCGAGCGCCTCCGCGACGCCGGCCTCGATTCGCTGCCCGGCGGCGGCGCGGAGATCCTCTCCGACCGCCCGCGCGCCTATGCCTCGCCCAAGAAGGCCACGGCCGACGAGTGGATCGGCGTGATGCGCGAGGCCCACGCGATCGACATGTCCACGACCGCCACGATGATGTTCGGAGGCCCGGAGACTGCCGAGGAGCGCATCGAGCACCTCCGGCGCGTCCGCGACCTGCAAGACGAGTCGGTCGCCGCAGGCCACGTGGGCTTCCGCGCGTTCATCCCCTGGTCGTTTCAGCCCACCAACACCGAGCTCGGCGCGGCCGACGGCACGACTCCCGCGACCGGCTGGGAGTACCTGCGCATGCTCGCGGTCTCGCGCCTGTACCTGGACAACGTGGTCAACCTGCAAGCATCCTGGGTCACCCAGGGCGCCAGGATCGGCCAGATCGCCATCGCGTTCGGCGCCAACGATATGGGCTCGACCATGATCGAGGAGAACGTGGTCGCAGCCGCAGGCGTTCAGTTCCGCGTGAACCGCGACGAGCTCGTGTACCTCATCGAGTCGGCAGGTTTCGCCGCCGTGCAGCGCGACACCCTGTACCGGGAAGTCCGACGGTTCTAGCGGATGACACCTCCGCACACACCACGCACGCGTACCGGCCAGGGGCTGTGGTGGCTGACCCCGATACTCGCGTTCGTCGTCCTGAGCGCGCTCAAGCTCACCTTCATCGCATCGAAGGCCGTGGGCTTCACCAGCGAAGACGAGTGGCACTACCTGACCAACGCGGGCTCCCTGGCCGAAGGCGTTCTCTACGCACGCGCGCACTTCCCGCCGATGAACCCGATCGCGCTCATCCCCGCCACGTTCGCGGCCGAGCCCTATCCCGTCGGCGTTGCGCTGATGGCGCTGTACTCCTCGGCGATCGTGTTTCCTATCTGGCTTCTGGCACGCGAGTTCGTGGGGGTGCGTCACGCGAGCGTCGTTACGCTGCTGAGCTGCCTGATGCCGTACCACTACGTGGTTCCCCGCACGCTCATGAGCGAGAACACGTACTACGCCCCGCTCCTGTTCACGTTCTACCTGCTCGTCACGGAGCGCTGGAAGCGTCCGCTGCTGCGCGATGCGCTCACCGGGGTCCTGGTGGGCGTGCTCATCCTCACGCGCTACCTGTCGCTCGCGTTCGCACCCGCGTTCCTGATCGCGTGGCTGTTGCGGGAGCGGGCCGAGACCGGATCGTGGATTCCCCGGGGCCGCGCATGGCTGCGTGCAGCGCTCGCGATCGGGATGCTGGCAGCGGTGCTGAGCCCGTGGGTGCTCGGGCAGATGTCCCAGGGCGCCTCGTTCGGTCAGACCCTCGGCGCCGAGGTCGGGTTCAAGGTGATCGATCCCGTGCAGCTCGTCCCGCGACGTCTCGCCGCGTACGCAGGGCTGTACGCGGGCTCGTTCCTTCTGTGGGTCGCGCCGCTCGCCGGGCTGCTCGGCCTGGCCGTCGCGGACGGGTGGCGCGATCGCTGGCATTCCGCGTTCAGCCGCTTCACGCTGACGGCGCTGCTGGCAGCCGGAGGGCTGTGGGTCATCGTGACCAGGCATTCGTGGCGGGCGCAGTACAACTGGCCCGAACCGCTGCGCATCATGAACCGCTACTGCGTATACATGGTCGCACTCGGACTGATCGTCGGGTACTGCGCGGCCGTGCTCCACCGGCGTCGCGAATCAGGCAGCCCGCTCGCGCCCGCGCTGCTCGTGATCGTGCTTCCGGCCGCAGCGCTCGCCGTCTCCTGGTGGCTCGTGCTCGGATCGGGCTTTCTGCCGGCGCTCACCGAAACCGCGCCCGACCGCGTCGCCGGCGACACCTACCACCTCTACCTTCTCGGCGGGTGGTTCTGGGTGCTTATCGCTCTCGCGCTCGGAGTGACCGCCTGGCTCGCTCGCCGGCGACCGCGACTCCTGCCCGCGGCTGCGGCCACGCTCATGGCGGCGTTCTGGCTCATCGGCATGCCGACGTACATCTCGCGGATCTCGGTGACGCCCGCCTTCCAGGTGCAGGCCCAGACCCTTGGACCCGTACTTGCCGAGGCAGACCCGGGCTCGCAGACGGCCACGCTCACAGTGACTCCGGCCGCGATAGCGGCGTCAGGCCTGAGCGAGCGAGCGTTCGTGCGCGGACTGTGGATCAACATGCGCTACTTCTCGGGCAAGGCCGTGGCGACGGGCCCGACGACCAAGTGGCCCGAACCTCACGCGAACATGACGCTGTATCTCGAGTCGGAGCCGGGGGCACCGGACCGGCCTGCGTTCGATGTGAACGGGACCGGGTACAGCTACGAGATCATGCCGAGGAGCCCCTAGCCCTCGAGCAGCACGACCGCGTCCACGAACAGGTCGTACTCGTCGTCTTCGTCCAGATCGTGAATGCGCACCTTCTCGACCTCGCCCTCGCCGCCGACTTCCAGCAGTCGCGACTTGAACAGCACCTTGACGTCGGAGCGCTTGACCTGCTGCGCGAGCTCCTCGGAAAGCCCCAGGCCGTCGAGTTCGGTGAGGAAGACCACGCGTGGCGTGTGTTCGGTGAGCTCGATCGCCAGCCGTGCCGAGCGCTCGCCTTTGTCCAGCACGAGCACGCGCTTGCCCTCAAGGTCCGCGGGGTTCTCGACCGAGTGGTAGACGCCTGTGCCCAGGTACTCCTCGGCATGCTCGACTACGTTGGCTTCTCGCGCGCCGCAGCCCACACCGGTCGAGGCGATCTCGGTTGCGCTGAGCGGCGAGAGGCGCACGCCAGCGCGCCAGTTGCGGATCGCTTCGTGCAGCGCGTCGGCGGCCAGGTTCGAGCAGTGCATCTTGATGGGGGGCAGACCGTCGAGGGCGTCGGCGACATCCTTGCGCGTGACTTCGAGCGCCTCGTCGAGCGTCATCCCCTTCACCAGCTCGGTCGTCATAGATGAAGTCGCGACCGCCGAGCCGCACCCGAACGTCTGAAACGAGATGTCGGTGATGCGATCGTCCGCGATTCGCACGTACATCTCCATCAGGTCGCCGCAGACCGGGTTGCCCACGCGGCCGATGGCAACATCGTCGCCCTCGAGGATCCCGACGTTCCGGGGATTGCGGAAGTGGTCGAGCGTCTTCTCGGAATACTGCGTGGACTTCACGGGTGCCTCCTAGGTGGTTCGGTACAGCGGCGACAGGCGCCGCAGGCGATCGACGATGCCGGGCAGAACGGTCATGAGCGCGTCGGTGTCGGCAGCGGTGCTGAAGCGGCCGAAGGTGCATTCGAGCGAGCCGTGGGCCTCCTCGTGCAGCAGGCCGCACGAGATGAGCGTGTGCGAGGGCTCGAGGGTCTTGGACGAACAGGCCGATCCGGTCGCGGCAGCGATACCGGCGTCGCGCAGCGAGAGCACGAGCGACTCGCCCTCGATGCCGTCGAAGCGGAAGTGCGCGTTGCCGGGCAGCCGCTCGGTCGGATGCCCGTTGAGGTGCGAGTCGGGGATCGCCGAGAGTACCGCGCCTACAAGTGAGTCCCGCAGTACGGCGATGCGGGCCGCCTCGGCGGGCAGCTCTGTGGCCATGATCTCGGCTGCGGCCGCCATGCCCGCTACGCCCGCCATGTTCTCCGTGCCGGAGCGCAGGCCGCCCTCCTGCCCGCCGCCCATCGTGACCGGTGCGATCTTGACACCCTTGCGTACGTACAGCGCGCCCACGCCCTGCGGGCCGTAGATATCGTTGCTCGAAAGCGAGAGCAGACCCACCGGAACCGTGGCCATGTCGATGGGCAGCTGTCCCTCTGCGGCGACGGCGTCGACGTGCATCGTGACGCCTGTGCCCACGAGCATCTCGGCGATCTCCGCGATGGGCTGCACCGTCCCGATCTCGTTGCTCGCCCAGCCGACCGACACCAGGATGGTCTCATCGGTGATGCGCGCGCGCAGCTTGGCCGGGCTGATGCGCCCGAACTGGTCCGGCGGGACCTTGCTCACCCGGAAGCCGGCCTTCTCGAGCGCCTTGCCGATGTTGTGGATGGAGATGTGGTCGACCTCGGAGATCACCACGTGATCACCCGAACGCCGGTTGCGATTCGCGAACCCGAGCAGCGCGAGGTTGCTCGATTCCGTGGCGCCCGAGGTGAACACGATCTCCTCGGCAGATGCGCCTATGAACGCAGCGACCGAAGCCCGGAACCGCTCGAGCGCTTCGGTGGCCTCGTCGCCGAACGCATGCAGCGACGCCGGATTGCCGAATCGCGCCCCGAAGTACGGCAGCATCGCATCGACCACACGCGGGTCGACGGGCTTGGCCGACTGGTAGTCCAGGTACACGCCCGCAGGAGGAGTGAGCGTCATGCCCGCCCCTAGAAGCTGATGATCGCGCCGGCGTCCAGCGCCAGATCGTTGAGCGTGCCCGCGCCCACGATCTCGACGCCATCGACAAGCTCCACGGAGTCCCAGCCGAGCATCTGCTTGGATGCCTCACAGGCGTAGAAGGTGACACCTTCGGCCAGCGCCGCGTCCATGACCTCGCGGGCACTCGGGAACGTACCGAGCTTGATCTGCTCCAGCGCGCCCGGCTGCAGGACCTTCAGGCCCATGCCCAGGTAGTAGACGACCGGCTCCAGGTTCATCGCCCTCGCCGTGCGCGCGAGCACGAGCGGCGAGTACTGACGTTCCGGGGCGTCGCTCGTCTGGATGTAGAGGATCATGTTCTCGTTCTTCATGCAGGCTCCTACTCGTATTCGCCGGGCGGTATCGGCCGCCGGCTACTGCCCTCTGCGGATGAGAAATCGCTTGTGGTCGCCCTCATCGGTCACCGAGACCATTTCGTGCCCTGTCCGCTTCGCAAAACGGGTGAGATCCTCCTCGGCGGCAGGATCATCGGCAAGAACCTCAAGCACCGTGCCGGGTTCGATCCGGTCGATCGCCGTACGGGTCTGAAAGAGGGGCTCCGGACAGAGAAGCCCCACGCAATCGAGCGAGTCGGCGGGCGTGTCGGAGTCGGTCACTGCGGCCTCCCGTGTATCGGGTACTCTGCTGGTTATTCCCCGCTGAGTGCCCCCGCACACTACATGCTTCGCCTCCGGTTCGGGTACCCTGTCTACCGAGGAGGTTTGCTCATGCCATCACCGATCGTTCCCCGTGCCGAATTCGGCATCTGTGGGGGGTCAGGCTCGCTCAGTTTCGAGTTCCCGGCTGCTCTCAACGATCCCCGGGTCGAGATACTCGCCGAGGAGCTGTACTTCGAGACGCCGTTCGGACGCTCGCCGGCCTTCACGCACTTCCGGGTCACCGGCGCGCACGGCCCCCGCGAGGCCCTCGCGGTGAAGATGCACGGCTGGCGCCGGGGAGTGAAGCGCGCTGACGCATCGTTGCAGACCTTCTGGGTCTTCCATGAGGCGGGTGTCTCCAAGGTCGTCGCGGACGGCGGTGTCGGCACGCTCAACCACCTCCTCGACCCCCGCGACGTCATGATCCCGAACGACTTCATCGACCTGACGGTCAAGCAGGACATCTACGTGCGCGGCGATCATCTGCTGATCATGCGCCAGCCAATCTGCCCCGATCTCGCCGGCCACCTGTACGCGGGCGCCGGGGCGAACTTCGAGCGCGTGTACAAGCGCGGGACGTACCTGGTCACCGATGGCCCCCGCTTCGAGTCGATCGCGGAGATCGACTACATGAGGCGACTGGGCGGTGACGTGATCGGGCAGTCGCTGGCGCCGGAGGTCTTTCTGGCGCGCGACATCGGGGCCTGCTTCGCGGGCATCTACATCGTCGTGAACTACGGCGAAGGCGTGGTCAAGGAGTGGGAGCACGCCGACATGAAGGCGATCTTCTTCGACGAGTCGGCGACCATCGCCAAGATCGTGCTCGACGCGATCGCCGGTGCCGCCCTCGATGCCGGGTGTGGCTGCGCCGAGCTGCGGAAGCCGAGTCTGCTCTCGATTCCGGACGTGCGCACGGGCCCTGATGCTCAGGGTGGCCCCGACGCTCGGTCGGACACGTAGACGATGCTCCTGACCGCCGATTGGGTCGTGCCCGTCTCGAGCGAGCCCATCCGTGACGGGGCTGTCCTGATACACGGAAGCCGCATCCTGGCCGTGGGCACCGCAGCCGAACTCGGCGCATCGTTCGAGGGGCAGCGTCGTGACCTCCCCGGCTGCACGATCATGCCGGGTCTCGTCAACGCGCACACACACCTCGCGCTGACCTGCCTCCGGGGCGTGATCCCTTCGATGCCGTTCCACGACTGGATCACCCGCATCCCGCGGGCCTTCAACGCGCTCTCGCCCGACGACGTCGTCGTGTCCATCGCGCTCGGCGCGGCGCATTCCATGGCCTGCGGCGTGACGGCCATCGGGGACATCGCCTACGGCGCCGACTCGATCGCCATAGCTGCTGACACCGGACTTGGCGGCGTCTTCTTCTGGGAGGTTCTCGGCATCACGCCCGAGCAGCTCCCGAAGACCCTCGGCGACGCCGAGTATCCGACCGACCCGCAGGCGGAGTGCCGTGGGCGGCTGAGGTGCGGTGTGTCTCCACACTCCGTCTACACCTCGGGACCGGAACTCATCAAGGCCTCCCATGCGATGACGCGCAAGCAGCACGCGCCGTTCGCGATCCATGTCGCCGAGTCACCTGCCGAGGAGGAACTCGTGCGGTCGGGCGAAGGCCCTCTCGCTGACGTGGCGCGGCGGCTCGCGGCGGGATTCGCGAGCATCGGCGATTCCGAGATGGCGTACCTCGACGGACTCGGCGTGCTCGATGGCGCGATCGCCGTCCACTGCGTCAACGTGACACCAGACGATGCGGCGCTCATGGCCGGGAAGGTGGCGGGCGCCGTTCTGTGCCCCCGCTCGAACGCATACCTCCACAACGGCGTCCCGCCCGTCTGGACGCTCGAGCAGGCGGGGGTTCCCCTGGCGCTCGGAACCGACTCCTCGGCAAGCAACACGGATCTCGACCTGTTCGCCGAGGCGCGCGCGCTGGCCGCCATCGAACCGCGTCTTTCTCCTTCTCGCCTGATCGAGATGATGACGATCGATGCGGCGCGGATCCTCGGTATCGGTGCGGATTTCGGCTCGCTCGAACCCGGACGCCAGGCCGACATGGCCATCTACGCCGTCAACGGTGACGACCCGCTGGAGGCGCTCGTGGCCGGGGCCGGCCGGTCCACTGTCGAGTCCGTGATGAGCGCCGGTGTCTGGCGCATGCTGGGCGGATCTCCTACGTTCGGGGTCAGCCCCATCGAGCGGGCCGCGCACCTTGCGGGCCAGCGCGCGGCACTCGCGCTGGCTCTGGCCGACGACGGCTTCTGACGCAGGGCTCCCGTCCGTCGATCGGCATACGCAAAACGGCCGCCCGATTCCGGACGGCCGCTCGTGAGTTGCGATGAAGCGATTCCTACGTCTCGCCCAGATACGCCTTGCGGACCTGTTCGTTGGCGAGCAACTCCCTGCCGGGGCCCTCGAGCGCGACGTGGCCGGTCTCGAGAACGTACCCGCGATGCGCCGTCTGCAGCGCCATGGCGGCGTTCTGCTCGACGAGCAGGATCGTGATGCCGTCCTCGTTGAGCTTGCGGATCGTGGCGAAGATCTGGTCGACAACGACCGGCGCGAGTCCCATCGACGGCTCGTCGAGCATGAGCAACCGTGGCCGGGCCATCATGCCGCGTCCCATCGCGAGCATCTGCTGCTCTCCGCCGGACAGCGTGCCGCCCTTCTGCTGACGGCGCTCCTTGAGACGGGGAAACAGCTCGAAGACCTTCTCGAGGTCCTCGGCAATCTCGACCTTGTCCTTGCGCAGATACGAACCCATCTCGAGGTTCTCAGTGACCGACATGCGCGGGAATATGCGCCGGCCCTCGGGAACCTGGATGACGCCCTTGGCGGTGACCTTGTGTGCCGGGATCCCGACCATCTTCGCGCCCTCGAACGTGATCGTCCCCGACCTGGGCGTGAGCTGGCCGGAGATGGTCTTGAGCGTAGTGGACTTCCCGGCGCCATTGGCGCCGATCAGTGTGACGATCTCGCCTTCCTTGACCTCGATGCTTATGCCCTTGAGGGCCTCGATCTGACCATAGAAGGTGTGGAGGTTCTCTACCTTGAGCATCTGTACGCCTACCCTTCCGCCAGCAGCGCTTCGGCGCCTGAGCCCAGATACGCCTCGATGACCTTGGGGTTGCGCTGGATCTCAGCGGGAAGGCCCTCGGCGATCTTCTCGCCGAAGTCGAGCACGACGATGGTGTCTGCGATCTCCATGACGACCTTCATGTCATGCTCGATGAGCAGGACGGTCACTCCCGTATCCCTGATCTTGCCGATCAGACCGGTGAGTTTCGAGGTCTCCTGCGGGTTCATGCCGGCGGCAGGCTCATCAAGGAGCAGGAGCTTGGGTTCGGTGGCGAGTGCCCGCGCGATCTCGAGTCGCCGCTGATCGCCGTAGGGCAGGTTCTTAGCAAGCTCGTTCGCCTTGTCGGCCAGGCCGATGAAACGCAGCCACTTGAGCGCCTCGTCGACTGTGTGCTTCTCCTCACGCTTGAAGTTCCGCGTGCGCAGAACGGCCTGGAACGGGCCGGCCATCGTCCTGATGTGCCGCCCGACCATGACGTTCTCGAGCGTGGTCATGTTCGCGAACAGGCGGATGTTCTGAAACGTGCGCGCGATGCCCATGTGGCAGATCGCGTGCGCCTTGCGACCGATCAGCGGATCCCCGTCGAAACGAAGCTCCCCCGCGGTCGGTCGGTAGATGCCGGTGAGCATGTTGAACATCGTGGTCTTACCGGCGCCGTTCGGGCCGATGAGCGCCAGGATCTGCCCCGGTTCGATCTCGAACGACACGTCGGAGACGGCCTTCAGGCCACCGAACTGCATCGTCACGTTATGTGCTTCAAGTAGTGCCATGTCGTGCACCTCTCAGTCCTTGGGCGGCGAGCTACACCAGGTCGTTGTCGGTATCGGTGTTGTGCTCGGCCTCCCAGAGCTGCTGGTTCGCCTCGTCGAGGGTCTTGGGATCCTCGGGATGCAGCTCCATCGCCCTGCGCACCGACGGCAGGATGCCCTGCGGCCGGAAGATCATCATGATCACCATCGTCAGACCGAAGACCAGGTAACGGTACTGCCCTGCGAGGTTGGCCTGCTCGGTGGTAAGCCAGTTCGAGAGGAACGGCGACTGCGCGCCCCAGCGGATGAACTCCGGCAGGCCCGTGATGATGACCGCACCGAGAATGGCCCCGGGAATCGAACCCATGCCACCGAGGACGACCATGCACACGATCAGCACGGACTCCATGAAGTTGAACGACTCGGGGCTGATGAACCCGACCCAGTACGCATACGTGACGCCCGCGATGCCACCCCACAGAGCGCCGAGCGAGAACGCCCAGAGCTTCGTGGTGACGATGTTGACGCCGACAGAGGCGGCCGCGACCTCGTCCTCGCGCATGGCGACCCACGCGCGACCGAGCCGCGAATCGTCGAGTCGGCGAACGACGAAGATCGTGAGCGCACAGAGCAGGACGATCACGAAGTACCACCACAGGTCCGACGAGAACCGGAAATCGCCGAAGCGGACGTTTTCCGTGATCCATGTCTGGCCCGCCGGTGTCGGAACCAGCTGGTCGGGGCCCGGGAGGCCCTTCGCCCCGTTGGTGACACCCAGGAAGTTGTTCACCAGCGCGATACGCACGATCTCGCCGAAGCCGAGCGTGACGATCGCGAGGTAGTCGCCCCTGAGGCGCAATACCGGAAACCCGAGACAGATGCCCGTGCCCGCCCCCGCAAGCGCGGCAGCCGGGAGCATCGTCCAGTACGCGGCACCCTGGAGCCCCTCGGTGAACGAGAAGCCCAGGAGCATTCCCACGTACCCGCCCATCGCGTAGAAGGCCACATACCCCAGATCGAGCAGGCCTGCGTACCCGACGACGATGTTGAGTCCAAGCGCGAGCATCACGTAGATGCCCATGAGCGCGAAGATGCGCACGAAGAAGTAGTTCTGCACTGACTGGAAGAAGATCGGAAGGCCGAACACCGCAAGGGCGAACAGCACGTACATGACGACCTTCTTGGTGCTCAGGCCGCCGGAGGTGACCTGTGTCTTTACGTCAATCTTGCTGCCGCCCATGGCCTACACCTTCTCCACGACAGACTCGCCCAGCAGACCGCCGGGACGAAACACCAGGACAAGGATGAGGGCCGCGAACGCGATGACGTCCTTGTAGCCCGAGCTGATGAAGCCTGCGGCAAGCGACTCGATGATACCGAGAAGGAAGCCGCCGAGCATTGCCCCGCGCAGGTTGCCGATACCGCCGATGACCGCCGCGGTGAACGACTTGATGCCGGGAAGAAAGCCCATGTCGAACTTGATGGAACCGTAGTAGATGCCGGAGAAGATGCCGGCCACGGCGCCGAGGGCGGGACCGATGAAGAAGGCCACGCCGATGACCCGGTTGATGTCGATGCCCATGAGCGATGCGGCCTCACGGTCCTGCGACGTGGCACGCATGGCTTTGCCGATGCGGGTCTTGGCCACGAAGGTGTCGAGGACGAGCAGGAGCACGATGCATGTGATGACGATCATGAGTTGGATGTTGCTGATCGTCACACCGCCGAGATCGAGGCCGCCGCGCGGCACGAAGTTCGGGAACGGGACGGCGCGCGCGGTGATCCAGAGCAGAACCGCCTGCTGCAGGAAGATCGAGACGCCGATAGCGGAGATCAGTGGAGCGAGTCGAGGCGCGTGACGCAGCGGCCTGTACGCTATCCGTTCGATGAGCACGCCGAGGATGCCGATGACGACGCCTGCGACGAGGAATGTCAACGCGAAGAGGAGCACGAGGCCGAAGCCGCTGCTCGTGAAGAACTCATACTGTGCGAAGAACTTGAAGGCGAAGAGGCCGACGAATGCGCCTCCCATGAACATCTCGCTATGCGCGAAGTTGATCATCAGCATGATGCCGTAAACGAGTGTGTACCCGAGCGCTATGAGCGCATACATCCCCCCGAGGGTCACCCCGTTCACGAACTGCTGAAGGACGAGTTGAATCGACACTAGTGTCCCACCTGTCTTCTATCGGTGTCGCTGCGTGCGCCGAGGGGAACGCCACTTCCCACAAGAACCCGGGCGAGCGGCAAGTCCGCTCGCCCGGGCCCAAAGTGACTTTGGGATGTGGTCAACAGCCCTACTTGGCCACCCAGGCGCCATCCTTGACGACGTACAGGGTGATTGCCTTGTTGGTCGTGTCGCCGTTCTCATCGAACGAAACGGCGCCGGTGATGCCCTCACCACTGAAGCCGGCGACGGCCTCGATGATGGCCTTCTTGCCCTCTGCAGTCGCGACCTTGTCGGCACCCATGTCCTCGGCAACGGCCGTAAGGGCCTCGAGGATCACGAATGCGGCATCGTAGGCGTACGTATCGTAGGCCTGCATGGCCTCGTCGCCATACTTGGCCTCGAACTTCGCGGTGAAGTCGGCACCCTTGGGCTGCTGATCGATCGGCAGGCCAACGGAGGTGCAGTAGTCACCCTCGGCGTTCGCGGCACCGGCGAGGTCGATGTAGTCCTGCGCGTAGACACCGTCACCCGAGAAGAACGGCACAGTCACGCCGCCCTCCTTGAGCTGCTTGGCGAAGAGCGCACCTGCGTTGTAGATGCCACCGTAGTAGACGACCTCGGGGTTGAAGCCCTTGATCTTGGTGACCAGCGCGTTGAAGTCCGTGTCCTTGTCGGTGGTCTTCTCTTCGCCGAGCGTCTTGCCGCCGGCGGCCTCGAAGGCCTTCCGGAACTCAGCTGCGAGACCCTCGCCGTACGGCGTGGCGTCATCGACGATGAACGCGCTCTTGAAGCCGAGGTCGTTGAAGGCGACGTCAGCAGCGAACGCACCCTGGACCGGGTCGATGGTGCAGACGCGGAAGACGTTGCCGTACTTCTGCTTCAGCGTGAGGTCCGGGTTGGTGGACGCAGGCGAGATCTGGACGATCCCGGCCTTGCCGTACACATCGGAGCCGGGGATCGAGACACCCGAGTTCAGGTGGCCGACGACACCGATGACATCCGGGTCGGAGGTGAGCTGGTTCGCGACGTTGACGCCGACCTTGGGGTCACCCTGGTCGTCGACGACGAACGGATCGACCTTGATTCCGAGATCCTTGCCCGCACCGGCGTTGAAGTCCTCGATCGCCAGAACGGCACCGCGCTCGATGCCCTTACCGAGGGCGACAGCGCCCTGGGTCAGCGGGGCGCCGATACCCAGCTTGACGACAACTTCCTTCGCGTCGTCTTTGCCGTCGGTGCTAGTGTCGCTGCTACCGCAACCGGCGACCATCGAGGCCACCATGACCAGTGCGGTGATCAGCGCAAGCAGCTTCTTGCCCTTACCCACAGTCATCCCTTCCTCCCATGCTCCATAAAGCTCATTTGCGAGTACCGCGAGTGTGGTGCGTCCGCGTCATTCGAGTGTGCGAAACGCCCGGCGGCATCGCCCCTAGGACAGTTGGAGAATAGCAGAAGCGCGCTCACGTCAACAACACGGCACCCGCCGTGGATGGTGCAGTAATGGGCGCGAGCGGTCGCTCAGATGAAGTACAGGGGCGTCGCATCGATCTCGCACTGCCGTGCGGCAAGCCGCTCGAGGCTCCATAGCTCGAGTCCGCCTTCGAGGTCCCCGGCGGCCGACGCCCACATCTCGGCGGTCGCGCCGCCCGCCAAAGGCACGTCGAGAACGGTGCCTTGCACAACCCGGATGACCTCGGCTGCGGTGATGTCTCCCGCCGGCCGAGCGAGCGAGCAACCCCCGCGCGGCCCCCGCTGGCACGAGACGATCCCGTGCTTGGCCAACAGGGTGATCTGCTGCTCGACGAAGCGCCGGGGGAGGCCCAGTCTGTCGGCGACCTCGCCGGCCACCGCGTTGGTGCCCGCGGGAATCCGCGCGATTTCGACCAGGGCGCGCAGTGCGTAATCGGTCTTCTGCGAAACGCGCATCTACTCCACGCCCTCCCACAACCGGGTGGACAGGTACCGCTCGCCGGTGGACGGCGCGACCGTGACGATGACTTTCCCCGCCATCTCCGGCCTGGCCGCGACCTGCAAGGCGGCATCCAGGTTCGCGCCGCTTGAGATGCCCACGAGCAGACCCTCCTCGGCGGCCATCCGGCGGCTCATGGCGATGGCGCGCTCCCCGGTGACGTTGATGACCTCGTCGAGCACCTCGAGATCGAGCGTGCGGGGAATGAAGTTCGCGCCGATGCCCTGGATCAGGTGCGGGCCGGGCGTAATGGGCTCTCCGCGCAGCGTCTGGCCGATGATCGCGGACTCGGCCGGCTCGACCGCGATGGCCACGGCGTCCGGATACTGCTCTTTGAGGTAGAGCCCGGCTCCGGAGATCGTGCCGCCCGTGCCGACGCCGGCGATGAACGCGCCGAGTCGCTCGGCGCCGAGCGCTTCGCGGATCTCCGGACCGGTCGTTTCGTAGTGCGCCCGGGGGTTGGCGGGGTTGTCGAACTGACCGGGAACGAACGCGCCCTCGATCTGGGAGGCGAGGCGGTCGGCCTCGTCAAGTGCGCCCTTCATGCCCAGAGGCGCGGGTGTGAGCACCAGCTCGGCGCCGTAGGCCGCGAGCAGGCGGCGGCGCTCGACCGACATGCTCTCGGGCATGGTGAGAACGACCCGGTACCCGCGCGCGGCCCCCACGAGGGCCAGCGCGATCCCGGTGTTGCCGCTCGTCGGTTCTATGAGGACCGAACGACCCGGAGCGATGAGCCCGTCACGTTCCGCCGCGTCGACCATGGCCTGCCCTATCCGGTCCTTGACCGATCCGCCGGGGTTACTCGACTCGAGCTTGACCGCGATGCGTGCATCGAGATCGGCTGAGATTGCATTCAGAAACACGAGCGGGGTGGAGCCGATGGTGGCAACGATATCGTTGAAGACAGGCATTCCGGGTCCTCCTATAATCCGCATATCATGCATCGTTAATATGTAGTGTACGCTGTGGCGCGAGCCGGGCAAGGCCTATTCAGCGCACCATTGAGATGCGAAATGACCTCGCAGTCCGCAGGACCGCGTCCCGTGACCGCGAGCCCCCGGTGTCTGCGCCGACCGAGTAGGTCCTGCCGGCGTTCCACCGACCTGTCGGTGGTGTATATATAGGGGGGTAGGCGAGACGAGGAGGGGGAACGTATGCCCGGACCCTGGTTCTGGATATGGGCTTTTCTGGCAGCGGCGCTGATGATCGCCGAGATGTTCACGGCGGGCTTCTTCCTGCTGCCGTTCGGAATCGGTGCCGCGGCCGCAGCAGCTCTCGACTTCGTGGGCGTCGACCCCGGCTGGCAGTGGGCCACGTTTCTCGCCCTGTCGACCGTGAGCTTCCTGCTGCTGCGCAAGCTCGCCGACCGCATCACCCACGATCAACCGATCGGCACAGGAGCCGACCGGCTCGTCGGTAAGACCGGTCTCGTGACAGAGGAACTCGTGCCCGACAACGTGCACGGCCGGGTTCGCATCGAGCGCGAGGAGTGGCGTGCTGATGCCCCGGGCTTCGGGAATCTGGCGATCGGCACGAGAGTCGTCGTCGATGCCATCGAAGGGACGCACCTGATAGTTCACCCCGAGGAGTAGGTGTAAGAGGTCGGCTGAGGCCGACCAGAGGAGGAGACACCATGCTTGAGTTCGTTCTGCCACTGCTGTTCGTGCCGCTCGCGGTGTTCCTGGTCGTCTACATCGCCGCAGCGATCAAGATCGTCCGCCCGTACGAGAAGGGCGTCATCGAGCGCCTGGGCAAGTACCAGAGGACATACAACCCCGGCCTGCACATCGTCGTCCCGGTCGTCGACCGGCTCACCAAGGTCGACATGCGCGAGAACGTCGTCGACGTACCTCCCCAGGAGGTCATCACGAAAGACAACGTTGTCGTCACCGTCGACGCGGTCGTCTACTACGAGGCCACCGATCCGGTCAAACTCATCTACAACGTCGCGAACTTCTACCTCGCGGCCACCAAGCTCGCCCAGACAAACCTGCGTAACGTCATCGGCGAGATGCAGCTCGACGAATCGCTCACAAGCCGCGAGAAGATCAATGCTGCGCTGCGCCAGATCCTCGACGATGCCACCGACAAGTGGGGTGTCCGGGTCGTCAGGGTCGAGCTGCAGCGCATCGAGCCGCCGGTTGACGTTACCGAGGCCATGCACCGCCAGATGAAGGCAGAGCGGACCCGCCGCGCGCTCATCCTCGAGGCCGACGGTGATAAGCAGGCCGCGATCACGCGCGCCGAGGGGTCCAAGCAGGCCGCGATTCTCGACGCCGAGGGCAAAGCCGCCGCGATCCGCGAGGTCGCCGAGGCCGAGAAGTTCCAGAAGATCACCATCGCGCAGGGCGAGGCGCAGGCGATCGAGAACGTCTTCGGGGCAATACACAACGGCAAGCCCGACGACAAGCTCATCGCGATCAAGTACCTTGAATCGCTCGAGGTCATCGCCCAGGGCGAGGCCAACAAGATATTCCTCCCCCTCGAAGTCAGCGGGATCCTCGGCAGCATCGGCGGGATTGCCGAGCTGTTCAAAGACGGCCCTGCCGCCGAAAGGGCGTAGGCGCCCGCGTCTCGCCGAACTATCGTAGTCCGCATGGCGGTGGGGGGAGGGTCCCGCCCGCAGTTACGCAGAAAGGCCGCCCGAGGGCGGCCTTTCGAGTATGTTTGAGGACGGGTGCCCTCCCCCCACCGCCATGTAGCTCCGGACCGTAAGCGACTACACGGTCACGTACACGATCCCGCCTCGGACAGAGGTCGGGTAGGTCTTCACGTCGGCGTTGGGGTGGTCGGTGGTACCGTCGCGCACGTCGTACCGCCATCCGTGCCACGGGCACATCGCGTGGTGTCCGTCCATGAAGCTCTCGCCGAGCGGACCGAAGGCGTGCCGGCAGACGTTGGAGAGCGCGAAGTACTCGCCGCCGACGTTCGCCACGGCTATGTCGCGCTTCCCGATCTTGATATGCCGGATCTGGCCGTCAGGCAGGTCCTCGGCACGGAACGCGGGCACATCGACGGGGCCTTCGGGCTCCTCGACGACACCGAGCAGTTCTGCACCGTCTTCGACGTCCTGCAGGATGAACAGCCCGCACCAGCACTTGCGCAGCGATGCGAACTGGTCGCGAAAGAACGGGATGCACGGGCAGACGATCTTTGCGTCCTCTTTGGGATCGCCGCTGCGCACCCTGCACGGGCAGTAGACATCGCCGGTCTCCTCGAGTATCTCGAGCTCGGCCCGGAGCACTTCGTCGACGAAATCGGTCTCAGTGTTGAACTTGTAGCCGAGACGCTCGACGAAAGGGATCATGTACGACTTCAGGTCGGCGATACTCGTGCCCGGCTCGAACATCCGGCGCCCGGGCGCGTCGGAACCACTCACAGGCTCAGCAACTCCTTGATGCGCTTCTTGTTGAATCCGACGATGACCTCTCCGTCGATGATCACAACAGGGAAGGACGCGCCTCCGGAGAGCTTCCGCACCTCGGCGACGGCATCCTCCTTCTCTTGACCTTCAAGGGCGTCGACCTCGGTCACCTCGTACTCGACTCCGCCCTCGTCAAGGTAGCGCCGGGTCATCCGGCAGTATGGGCAGGTCGTGAGTGCGTAGAGCTTGACGGACATCTGTGCCTCCTTGAGAGATATGGCACGAACTCTCTTCGACGATGGCCTCTGTGCCTGTATTCCACTTTGCATGGCATCACCAACGGTTGGGTACGAGTAGTGGGGACAGCAGCACCGAACACCACCGGGACGTGAAGGGATGCGAATGGAGACAAGCAGCGAGAGCGTGTGCGCACAAGGCACGGGCGCACGGCGGATCGTGATAGCCGGAGGCGGCTATGCCGGCACGACCCTCGCGGTGAACGTCGCGCGCGGCCTGCAGGACAGCGACGATGCCGAGGTCCTGCTCATCGAGCCGAACCCCTGCCAGCAGGCGCTCTCCGAGCTCGACCTCGTCGCGGTCGGCCCTCCTCGTCCGCAGTTCTGCGAGCTCTGGCATCCGACCGTGTTCAAGGACCTGCCGGTCACCGTGTGCTACAACCGGCTCGACCGCGTCGAACCCGGGACGCATACCGTGGCGGTCGGCGCCCGCGGCGAAGCGACTCAGGACATCGAGTACTGGCGGCTCGTGATCGCCACCGGCGCGATCGCGGCGATCCCCCCCGTGCCCGGTCTCGTGGAACACGCCGTCACGATGTGGTCGGTCGAGGACGCGCAGGAACTCCAGCGACGGATCGAAGCGGCGTTCAAGCGTGCCGCCACGATCGCGGATCGCGCCGAGCGCCAGCGTGTGTTGAGCTTCACGGTGATAGGCGGCGGCGCGACTGGTATCGAGATAGTCGGCACCCTTGGCCAGATGCTGCCGCTGCGCGCACTCGACGCCGGTCTCGAGCCGGCCGACCTACGGGTCCGCCTCGTCGAAGGTCGCCCGGAGATCCTCTACGACCTGCCGGCCGCGCAGCGGGTGAAGGCCGTACGTCGTCTCGAGAGCATGCGGGTCGAGCCGATTCTCGGCAGGATGGTCAAGCAGGTCGAACCCGGCAGGATCGTGCTGTCTGACGATTCCGTGGTCGATGCCAACGTGCTCGTCTACTGCGGGGGCGCCCGTCCCGATCCGGACGCGACGGCGTGGGGGTTGGAGGCGGACAACGGGGGTCGCCTGATGGTGGACCAGACGTGTCGCTCCGAGGCGTTTCGCGACATCTACGTGATCGGCGACGTCGCCTCGTTCCGTCACCCCGAGACCAACCAGACACTCCCCATGCTCGCGCAGTACGCTATCCGCGAGGCACAACACACCGCCGGCAACCTGCTTCGCGAGTTGCGCGGGGAAGATCCGGTGCCCTACAAGCCGCACATGCACGGTGAGTTCGTGAGCATCGGGCCCCGGTGGGGCGTAGGCTGGATGCTCGGGATGAACGTGAGCGGAATCCCGGCGATCATCATGAAGCGGCTCACGTACGTCCTGTACTGGTGGCAGGTGGGCGGCGTCAGGCTCGCATGGAAGCGCACGCGTGAGATGCTCGCGATGCAGCGCTAGGGGAAGTCGTGCGTCGAACGCGTGCGGCGCGCATGTCGGCCCCGTGGGCTACAATCGGCCAATGCCACACAGCGGTTCAGACAGCGCGCGCCTGCGCATGACCTTCCTCGGTTCCGGTTCATCGGGCAACGCGACCGCCGTCAGCGCGGGCACGAGTACCGTCCTCGTCGACGTCGGTTTCTCCGCGCGCGAGACCGTGAAGCGCCTTGCCGAGGCGGGAATCGACCCCGCGGATGTCGCGGGAATCCTGCTCACCCACGAGCACACGGACCACTCCAGCGGCGTGCGCGTGCTCGCCAAGCGGCTCGGCGTGCCGGTCTACGCGAGCGAGGGCACGCGTCGTGCAGCGCGGCTGGACGAGATCGCCGCGGACCCCCGCACCATGGTCGCGGGCGAGGTCGAGACGATCGCGGGTATCGACGTGATCGCGTTCGACGTCTCCCACGATGCCGAGGAGCCCTTCGGCTTCAGATTCGAGTTCGGCGGCGGCGCGGTCGCGCTCGCGACAGACACCGGCACATTCACCACAGCGGCTCGGGAGGCGCTGCGGGAATGCGATGCGATCGGACTCGAGTGCAACCACGACGTCGAGATGCTGCGCACCGGCCCGTACCCGTGGTTCCTCAAGCAGCGGATCGCCTCGGACCGCGGACACCTCTCCAACGACGACGCGATGAAGGCGCTCGAGCAGATCGCCTGCGACCGGCTGCATACGATCGTCGGGCTGCACGTATCGCGCACGAACAACTCGCACGAGGTCGCTCGCGCGATGCTCGAAGACGCGGTCGAACGGATCGGTATCACCTGCCGGACGAGCGTGCTCGCCCAGCACGCCTCCTGCTCCTGTGAGAGCTGAGCTATGAGCGATCCGAACCCCTGCACACCACCAGGCCCGCCTCGTCTACGCGGGCACCATCTGATCTGCCTGCAGTTCTTCGAAGGCGAGGGCTACTCGCCCGCGTTCGTCGACAACCTCCGTACGGTCATGGATCGGTTGGCGGAATCGCCCGCCGTGGTGGTCGCCGGCCCCGATGACGTCTGCGCGGCGTGCGACTCGCTCTCCGGAGGTGTCTGCACGCTCGAGCCGGGAGGCGAGTCAGGCATCCGCGAACTCGATGACAGGGCTCTCTCGCTCCTGGGCGTCGAGCCGGGCCAGCGCGTCACGCTCGCCGAGATGCGTGAGCGACTCGCGCCCCGTGCTGCGCTGTGGCGCGCCGGGTCGTGTGAGGGGTGCAGCTGGTTCGCGATATGCGGTCCCCGGCTGGAGCAGCTCTCGAGGACCGCTCGCGTCGATACCTCGTCCGACTAAGACCTCGCAGACCCCTCGACGATGGCCGCGACGGCACGGACCGCCGCGTCGTCCTCCGCGACAGGCAGAGCGCCGTCATCGAGCGCACGCTGCCACAGCTCCCCCGCCTGCCCGTCCGCGTAGTCTCGTCCGGCGTCGAACGGACCGACGAGCACCAGCGGCACCCCGGCCCCGACAACGGCGCGCAGGTTGCCCAGATTGCCTCGGCCGAAAGGTACCTCCGCGACTATCGCAGCCCGGCAGCCCGCCGCGGCAGCGGCCACCTGCTCCTCGGCAGACTGCTCGACCTCGCCGAAGGCCGGCAACTCGACGTGCTCGATACCGAGCGCCCTGGCGACCGACTGGTCGACGTCGCCATGGTTGAGTGCGCCGGCCAGCACCTCGTAGCCATCCAGAACGAGCCGCCGCATGAGCCGGGCCCCCGAACCGGATCCGCCGATGACGAGCACGCGACCCCGGTCACGCGCCGCACCTGTGGCCTCACGCATGATCGGAGTGACAGCGACCGTCCCGGTGACGGCGTCGGTCGAGACCACTGCACGGACGCCGAACACCTCGCGCACGAGCCCGGAGGTGAGCACGTCCTCGGGGCGGCCGTGGGGACCTACTCCTCCGTCGTGGACGACGGCGAGCGTATCGCTGTAGCGTGCCGCCAGATCGAGGTCGTGGAACACGCCGAGCACCGCGAGGCCCCCGTCAGCCAGGTCGCGCACCAGATCGAGTACCTGAAGGCGATGGTTCAGGTCGAGATGACTGACAGGCTCGTCGAGCAGCAGGAGCTCCGGCTGCTGGGCGAGCGCCTGGGCGAGCGTGAGACGCTGAAGGTCGCCGCCGGAGAGATGGTCGACGAGCGCGGAGCCGAGCCGGGCGGTGTCCGTCTGCTCCATCACGCGATCGACGATGACATCATCTGCGGCGGAGAGCTGCTCGAGGGATCCGAGATGCGGGTGACGTCCCATCGCGACGAACTCGCGTGCCGTGAAGGCGAAGAGCACCGGCGGCGACTGCGGAACCACGGCCACCAGCCGCGCCCTGTCGCGCGGGGTCAGGCCCGCGAGCGGCACGCCTGCGACCAGGACCTCGCCACCCAGGATCTCGGCGCTCCCGGTCACCGCCCGCAGAAGTGTCGACTTGCCGGCGCCGTTCGGCCCGACAAGCCCGACGAAACGGCCGCGCGCGACCTCGAGATCGACGGAGCCGACGACGGGCCGGCCTGCGTAGCCGACCGATGCACCCGTGAAGCGGAGCCCCGCGGCCGCGGGGTCGGTCGCGCGTGTCGCCTGGGCGCTCACGACCGGCGCCCGTCACGCAGGAGCAGCCACAGGAAGACCGGACCGCCCGCAAGAGCCGTGACGATCCCCACGGGAATCTCCACCGGGGCCAACACGGTTCGGGCGATGAGATCGGCGAGGATCATCACCGACGCGCCGCCCAGGAGCGATGCCGGCAGGAGCAGCCGGTGGTCGGGACCGAGAACGAGCCGGACCGCGTGCGGCGTCATGAGCCCCACGAATCCGATGAGGCCGGAGACGCTCACAGCCGCCGCGACCAGAAGCGAGCCCGCGGCGAGGATCAGTCGCTTGAAGCGCTCGACATCGACGCCGAGCTGAGAGGCCCGCTCGTCGCCCAGGAGCACGACGTTGAGCGAGCGGGTCTGCATGATCGGGTAGGCCAGCCCGAGAAGCAGCATCGGGGCGATGACCGAGACGTACGTCCATGAGGCGCTGGTCAGGCCACCCATCATCCAGAAGACCACGGCAGCCATCGACTCACGCGCATACACCATGATGAACGAGGTCAGCGCCGACAGAGCGTACGAGATGGCGACGCCGGCCAGCAGCAACGAGGTGGAATCCAGCTTGCCGCGCCACGACGCGACCTTCACGACGACGGCGATGGTCGCGAGCGCTCCGACGAAGGCCCCGATCGGCACCCCGAAATACCGCAGCACCGTCGAGCTCGATGTGGCCACGATCATCACGATCGCCCCGAGACCGGCACCACTGGACACGCCGAGGATGTACGGGTCGGCGAGCGGGTTGCGAAAGAGCGCCTGGTACAGGACGCCCGCAGTCGCAAGACACGCTCCGACGAGCGCCGCTAACAGGACCCTGGGAAGACGGATGTCCACGATGACGGCATCGCTCACAGGGCCTTCGATGCCGCGCAGGGCCCGGCCGATGGCGCTCAGGATCTCACCGGGGGAGACGCTGACCGCCCCCAGCCCGACACCTGCGAGCAGCGCGATGCCGAGCAGCGCCACCAGGGCAGCGAGCGCGACCGCGGAGCGTACGCGGGTGCGGGCGGGGGCGGTCATCAGACCCTACTTGAACGCGTCGGGGTGCAACGCCTCGGCGATCTGGCGCACTCCCTCGACCACACGGGGTCCGGGACGAGAGACGAGGTTATCGTCGAGCACGGCCACGCGACCGTCCTTGACCGCGGTGAGCTTCTCATAGCCCGCACGCTTGGCAAGATCGTCGGGGTTCGACATCGAGCCCTTCGTGGCGAGGTAGACCGTCGGGTCGATAGTGACGAGCTGCTCGAGCGAGTAGCCCACGTAGCCGGCCTCGGTGACGACGTTCGTACCGCCGGCGGCCCGAATCAGGTCATCGAGCAGCGTGCCGGAGCCGGCGGTGTACAGCGGGTCCTGCGCGATCTCGAGGAAGCACGCGGTCGGGTCCTCGGCGGCGATCGCGGCGGAGATATCAGCGAGCTCGGCGATCATCGAGCCGGTGAGTTCGGTGGCCGTCTCGGATGTTCCCGTGGCCACGCCGACCGTCTCGATGGACGCGTACAGCGCGTCCAGCGTCTGGGGGTCGATCGCGACGACGATCGCGCCGGTGCCCTCGAGCTGCTCGATGACGTCGGCCTGAACTCCGGTGGTCGCCAGGATCAGGTCGGGCGTGGCGGCGGTGATCGCTTCGATGTTGGGCTGCACGAAATCACCGACCTTGGCGATATCGGCGACCTCAGCGGGATAGTCGTCGTACGTGGTGACTCCCACGAGCTTGTCCAGCAGGCCAAGCGCGTAGACGATCTCGGTGTTCGCCGGCGCGAGCGAGACGATGCGCTGGGGCTCTGACTCGATGGTGACCTCGCGACCGGCGTCGTCGGTGATCGTGACAGGGAACGCCGAGACCTCGGGTGCCTTCTCCGGCGTCTCAGAGGCCGTGTCCGGCGAGCCGCATCCGCTCAGAGCGAGCGAGAGCACGAGTGCGACCACGAGCGTGAGTGCCGCCGCGGCGCGGTTGAAGCGATGGTGCATGGTGAGCTCCTTTCGTTGCTGCGGCTCAAACACGAAAGACCCGCCCCCTGATGGGTGCGAGTCTCCGAGTCTGGTCTTGGTCTGGCCCCGTGATCCGGAACCGCGATCAAGCCTCGTTTCCTCGAAGGCCGCATCGCGCGTCGCCGGCAGGTCTCCAGACTTAGCGAGCCGAGCTCGCATCACTGTGGCGGGTCCGTGTCGGAATCTCACCGACTTCCCTATTCTCCTGCGTTGAAGTGCCGCTATGCGGCGGGCTCCTTCACAGGCACCGGGCGACGCATATTCAATTGTGACGCTGCCGAGGATACACGCATCAGGCGCGGCGCGCCAGGGCGCGACTGCACCCGCGCCAGCGCGACTCCGGCGAGCGAGACGATTCCGCCGGCGAGCGGAATGAGGGCGGGCGCCTCGCCGATCCAGGCCCACGCCACAAACAGGTTCAGGACGGGAATCGCGTACAGGAGGCGGGTGGCCACGCCGGGCGTGAGGCCCGCGTTCGCGCGCGACCACGTGATGTAGCCGAGCCCACCCGGCATGATCGCGAGGAACAGTAGCGTGGCGATATCGGACGCCGAGGCGGTCGAGAGCGCATGCATCGAGCCGGGCGCGAAGACCACGAACGGCGTCACGCCCGCGATGATGGCGTACGTCGTGACCTCCAGCGGCGTGTAGCGGGACAGCAGAGGCTTGATCACGAGCGTGTAGCCGGCGAACGAAGCGGCGGCGGAGAGTATGAGCATCGCGCTCGATGCCGAGGCGCCGAATCCCCCGCGACCCAGGCCCATGATCGCGATGCCGAGTACCGATACGGCCAACCCGGCCCACGTCCAGCGAGTCCCGACCTCGCGACCGAGCGACACGGCGAGCACTGCGGTGATGACCGGGCTCATGTTGATGAGGAACGCCGCGGTACCGGCCGTGACGCCCTGCTGGCCCCACACGAGGGCGATCTGATAGAGGCCGAAGCCGAGGAGTCCCGCTGCGAGCACGCGGGGTACGTCCTGACGCAGGGGCAGGCGCATGCCGGTGAGAAGGCCGTAGGCCCCCAGCACGACAGCTGTGATGGTCCAGCGCAGGAAGAGCAGGTGCCCGGGCTCGAAATGGCCGAGCGCCGCTCGCAGACCCGCGAACGTGGTCGACCAGATGAGTATCGTCGCGGCCGCAGCGAGTACCGTTGCGGCGCCGTAGCGCTTGACCATGATGCCTCCGAAGATGGCGTCTGCCTTCTGGGAGTCTCATCATAGAAAGCTATCCGCCTGTTTGACATGGGTACTCGAAGGCATAGGATGTAACGTGATTACGATTCGCTCGTTGTATGTCGCCTATGCTTTCGGAGTGAAAGTCATGGATGAGATCGACCGCACGATTCTCGGGGAACTGCAATTCGATGCCCGCGTGACCCACGCCGATCTTGGGCGAACGGTCGGGCTCACTGCGCCGGCGGTGGCCGCTCGCATCCGCAAACTCGAGAGCTCCGGGGTCATCTCCGGGTACCACGCGGAGATCGATCTCAAGCGTGCAGGCTACGGTATCGTGGCGATAATCCGGCTCAGTTCGCCTGCCGAACTCGGCGTGCAACTGGACACGCTCGTGGCGGATCTGCCGGAGGTTCTCGAGTTCCACCACGTCACCGGAACGGAGGGTTTCGTTCTGAAAGTGGCCGTTCGCAGCGTGGAGCACCTGGAGAAGGTCATCACCCGGCTCGTGCCCTACGGGCAGACGACGACCTCGATCGTGCTCTCGACCCCCGTGCCATGGAGGCCCGTGAGCTTCGTCGCCGGCGCGCCGGAGCGCTCCTAGAGCAGTGCGCCGTACGCCGCGGCGGTCGCGTCGGCGGCTGACGGGTCGACGAACTCCTCGGCAGCCTTGTCTGGGGGTACACTCGGTGTGTGGCGCGGGTCATGGACGGCGAGGATGAGCGGCGACGATCGAGGCGATGATGTGCAGGTTCTGCGTACAGCACGGTGACGGCGAGACGTGGTATCTGCAGGCCGAGACGTACGCGGCCGACCTCGAGACCGACCTGCGCCGTCGCGAGTTCGTGATCGATTTCGTGCAGGGCTTCCCCGCCATGCGCCGCCGCGCGCTCATGGGCGCCCGCGTGCTCGACGTCACGCCCGGACCGCTCGCCGCGCTCGTGAAGGAGCGCGTCAACCGGCGCCAGCAAGCGGACCACTTCGGCCAGCCGGTGCCCCTCGAGGAGTGCGAGCGCATCTTCGAGCTCGCCAGCTCGATCGTCCGCCTCCCCTGCGTGTGCCGCACGGCGGCGGGCAAGCCCCAGGCCGGCTACTGCCTGGCGATCACCGCCGCCCCTGCGGACGGCACGTTCGCCGAGGCGTTCCGCGGCTACGAGACGGGCCCCGATACCGCCGGCTTCGACCGGCTCACACGCGAACAGGCCATGGAGCTGCTCCGCGAGTGCGAACGCGGGGGCCTCATGCACTCGGTCTGGACGTTCATCTCGCCCTTCATCGGCGCGATCTGCAACTGCGACCTCGACAGCGGCTGCATGGCCATGAAGCTCACCGTCGGGCACGACATCAAGATGATGTGGCGCGGCGAGTACGTCGCTCGTCTCTCTGCCGAGGAGTGCACCGGCTGCGGCGCGTGCGTCACGCGCTGCCCGTTCGGGGCGCTCGATGCCCCGCCGTCACGCCATGCGCCCGCGGGGCTGCGCACCGCGGACTGCTGGGGATGCGGGGTCTGCCGCTCGGCATGCGGGACCGGGGCGCTCGTGCTCGAGCCGCGTGCGGGCGTGGCCGCCGTCGCGAAGGCGTGGTAGCTGACGGAGCGGAGCGCCCGCCACGAACCCCTCAGCCCGTCGGGTCGATCGTCCGCGGAACTGTGAGCGTGAACACGGAGCCTTCGTCCGGCGTGCTTGCGCCGCGCAGGGTTCCGCCCAGCAGATCGGCGAGCCTCACCGCGATGCTGAGGCCCAGTCCGGTGCCCTCGGTTCGCGGTTCCTGCTCACCGACCTGCTCGAACGCCCTGAAGGCCCGACCGAGCTGTTCGGGGGTCATGCCGCGCCCGGTGTCGAACACCTCGATGATGCAATCGGCCTCAGTGCAGCTCAGGGCCAGCCGTACACCCCCGGAGTCCGTGAACTTGATCGCGTTGCTCACCAGGTTGAGGAGGATCTGACGCAGCTTCTGCTCATCGGAGCGCATCATGATCGACGGCGCCGGTTCGGAGAGGGCCAGCTCGATACCTTTGGAGTCCGCGACCGGCATGAGCAGGTCGATGACCGACCTGAGGAGCCCGCCCACCTCAAACCCGTTGGGCTTCACCGGCATCGCCCCTGCCGTGATCTTCTCCAGGTCGAGCAGGTCGCTGATGATCGCGAGAAGGTGCTTGCCCGAGCGAAGTACCATCTCCAGCTGTCGGCGTTGCTCGTCGCTGACGTCACCGGCCATCCCCTCCAACATCACGCTCGAGAAGCCGATGATGGAGTTGAGCGGAGTCCGGAGTTCGTGGCTCATGTTCGCAAGAAACGCGTTCTTCACGTCGCTGGCGGACTCCAGTTGCGCCAGCGCCACTTTGAGCTCTGCGGTCCGCCGCGCCGTGTGCTGCTCCATCATGTCCATAGAACGCTCGCGCTCCGCGTACAGTGCCAGGTCTGCCGCGCAACGGGCCAGGAACGCCTCGAGTGTGGGTTCGGCTGAGTACCCGCCCTCACCGAACTCGACGCTCAGGGCACCAAGGGTCGCGCCGTCGAAGGCGCGCAGCGGGATCGCGAGTCTCGACGCCCCCCGAGGCTGCCGCCACTCCACCACACACGGCTCTGCCTGAAGGTCGCACAGACCAAGCTGCTCGACCTCGTCACGAGGGAGTTCGATCGCGCCGGAAGCTGTCCCGGGACTCTGTCCCATCCGAACCCAGGAACCGTCACGCGACCCGATGAGCTGCACGCGAGATGCACCGGACAGCTCTCTGAGCACATCGAGGGCGCGACTCGCAGATGACGAGTCGCCCGTGGCCGCCAGAAGGGTGTTCACCCGGTTCAGCCCGTCGCTCAGAGCCCGGGCGCCCTCGACCACCTCCTGTGCCGTCCGAAGGTCTTCGATGTCGAACAGGGTGATCACTGCGCCCCCTATCCCGCCCTCACCCAGCAGATAGGGACTGACTTTCATCCGGTAGCGGCAGCCCGACTCATCATGCACCTCTTGCTCGACGGTCTGCCCGCTCTCGATAACCGACGCCAGCATGGCCTCCGCATCCGGGACCTCGAGGTGCCAGCGTATGTCAGTGATATCACGGCCGATGTCCCCGTCGATGAGGTTGAATGCCGTCGCAGCCTCGGATGTGAAGCGACGTACCTTGAGATCCCTGCCCAGAACAAGGATGGGGATAGACGCGCTGACCAGCAGGTTGCCCAGGTCATCGTTGCGCTCTGTCAACTCGTCATTCCGCGCCTGCAACTCGTCATTCAGGGTGATGAGCTCTTCATTCGTCGACTGAAGCTCCTCTTTGGCGGTCTCGAGCTCCTCGTTCATGCTCTGAAGCTCTTCGTTCGACGACTGAATCTCCTCGCCGGCGGCGCGGAGATCCTCGTTGACGCTGTCGCGCCCTTCCCGGAGAATGCGCAGCCGCTCGGTGGCGGCATCCAGTTCCTGCCTCAGGTACTCCAGCTCGCTCGGCGCCTCACCCGACTCGCCCTCGGCCAGCGACGCAGCCGGACCTTCGTCGAACAGAACCGCGTAACTGCTCTCAGCCTCATCGGCACCGATAGGGATGACCACGATCCCTATCGATGAGTGCCCGCCGCCGTCACGAGGCAGCACCGCGACACCATGTGCCGGCCTGCCGGTCGTCTGCACCTCCCTCACCGCAGACAGCACGGCCGCCCCTAGTCCATCCGAGACCATCCCGATCAGGTCGAGGCTCACATCGCCCGGCTGGAGCCGCAGGTACCGGCCCGCGTCGCCGCGAATCTGCCTCACCCGATATGCGCCGTCGATCAGAACAGCCGCGGGCGCGTAGCGAGCCAGCAGCAGCGCGTCGAGTTGCCTCTGCGCTGCGTCCCACTCGCGCTGTCGATCCGAAGAGACCTCGGCCGCGGCCGGAGTCCCCGGACCGATCGCGGGGGAGCCCGGGTCGCCAAGAATGCCGATGCGCCCCTCGCCGGGAAGTCGCATGTAGATGCCCTTGTGTTCCATCCGCCTGAACAGGCCGGGAGCTGCGCTTGTTCCCTCTGAGAGGCCGAGCATCAAAGCTCCGTGGGGCGCCAGTGCATAGTGGAAGAGCGAGAGCAGTCGTCGCTGCAGGTGGTGATCCACATAGATCAGGAGGTTGCGGCAGCTGACCAGATCGAGACGCGCGAACGGCGGGTCTCGCGTGACATCGTGCCGGGCGAAGACACATGCCTCGCGAATGGCCTTGCCGATCCGATACCCGCCGTCGATCTTGACGAAGAAGCGGGCGAGGCGACCCTCCGAAACGTCCACCACGGCCTCCGGCGGGTACTCACCGCGGCGGGCGACCGCGAGATCATCTTCACGCAGATCCGAGGCGAACAGCTGGACGGGCACGGCTCGACCTGCTGCCTCGAGATACTCGAACACAACGATGGCGATCGAGTAGGCCTCCTGGCCGGTGGCGCACCCGGGGATCCAGATGCGTACGGGCGTTTCATCGTCATGGTGCTCAAGCACCGCGGGGATGACCGAGGCTCCGAGAGCCTCGAACGCCTCGGGGTCACGGAAGAACGATGTCACCCTGACCAGGACATCTGTGAAGAACTCGCCGACCTCCCGATGCTCTGAAGCGAGAAGTGTCGCGTAGGCGGACATCGTGTCGACGTGCCGCATGGCCATGCGACGTTGGACTCTGCGGACGAGTGTCGGCCGCTTGTAGTGGGTCAGGTCCAGGCCCGTCGCCATCTTCACTCGAGCGACGATAGCCGCAAGCGCTGTCTCCTCGGCAGACGACAGCGTCACCTGCTCAATGTCTTCGGCAGCAGGCCTCGTGCGCGTGTACGGGTGCGCCGAGAGCCTGATCAGCTCCGATGCGATCCGAGGGATGGGAAGCACCTCGTCGGCAACGTGTGCGCCGATCGCACTGTCGGGCATGCCACGGTGCGCTGCGGTCTTCGGATCCTGAACCAGCGTGATGCCGTCCTGGGCCTTGATCGCCGCCAGGCCCTTGGTGCCGTCCGATGCCGACCCTGAGAGCACGACGCCGATCGCCGCGTTCCCGCGTTCCTGTGCCAGGGAGGCAAAGAAGATATCGATCGGCAGACTCGGGCGCGATGTCGCGGAACGCGGAAGAAGTACGAACGACTCCTCGTTCAGAGTCATCTCGACATTGGGCGGAATCACGTACACGTGGTTCTTGCGTGCCGGCATGCCGTCCTCGACCTGAAAGACCGGCATCGCTGTCTTTCGCCCGAGAATCTGTGCCAGGTCGCTCGAGTGCGTGGGCTGCAGGTGCATGATGAGGACCAGCGCGAATCCCGGGTCGGGCGGCAACTGCTCCAGGAGCTCGGAGAACGCATCGAGGCCTCCCGCCGAGGCCCCGACCGCCACGATCGGACAACAGGGGGCGAAGGGGATGGGGTCCGTCTCGCGCTCATCCGACCCGGATACTGCGTGGGACGTACCGTCTACCGCTTCGGAATCGGGCATAGTTGTGTCTCCCGTGCTGTCGACCGCAGACCACCTTGAGAACCCGCGCACATCATGTATATATTCCCCCCCGCGGTCACTTGGCACGCTATTCTCCTGCCAGCCGATCGCTCAGGACAAGCCGCGCCCTCAGTCGGCCCGCAGGATCCTGTCGCGCACGAGCCACGCGAACAGCACCGACGCCACGAAGACGCAGCCGACTATCGCGAAGAACGGCACCTGGATATCGCTTTCGGAGTTGAGCACGGGGTTGTCCGGATGCAGCGCGCGTGCAGCCGGACTCGTGAGCACCGAGTACATGATCCAGCCGAACGCTCCGGCGAAGACCACGTCGAAGGCCGCGCACCACCAGTCGCTTTCGAGCATGCGGCCCACGATCAGGATCACGAGCAGGAGCGCAAGGGTCTGGAACTGCGCCATGAGTCGCGGATCCTCCCGGATCACGAGAAACGGCGAGGACTTCGAGGCGCTGAAGTCCCACGTGTCCATAGCCGCTATGACGCCGAGAGCGGTGTTGGCGATCCACAACCCCGCGGCCACGACCCTGAAGCCGGCGGCCCAACGGTACAGATCTCGCGTGCGCAGCAGGAGGTACCCCAGGGACAGCAGCCCCATGAAGCCGAAGAGCGTCATGTTGACCCAGGTCGCACCCCCGTGGAAGATCGGGAGCCGTACCTTGTCGCCCAGGCCCACCACCGGTGGGATCAGGTTCGTGAGCAGCATCGCGGCGACCGCGAAGCCGAGACCTGCCGCGAACACCCCCATGCGCCGTTCCGGGCTCAGTACCTTCGCCATCGGTGAGGTCCTCCTCGGCAGTGAATGTTCGGATGAGCCGCGCGCGCAGAAGCCGCCCGCGTGTCGCGACCGATTCTAACAGCCCGCGGTGCGGCCTCCTCAGCCAACGAGCACGCGCTGCATGCGCTTGGAGAGCATCCCGATCACCGGAACGAGCGCGAGCGAGATCGCGATCGCGATCACGATCTCCAGCCAGACGGCATCCAGACCCTTGCCGAGGATACCCACCTGCCAGATCGGGTCGATGACCCAAAACGTCGGGAAGAGCTTGGCGATCCACTGCGGCCACTCGGGAAACAGATAGAAGATGACCGGGGCGAACAGCAGGATGCCCGAGCTCTTCATGAGCGTGAACATCGCCGTGCTGTCGCGCGACCAGGTCCCGATGACCATGCCGATCACCGCCGAGAAGGCCGCCCCTGAGAAGAGCACCACTGCCATGTCGAACGGCGCCCCTCCAAGGGCGTCGTTCATGAGCAGCGTCATGAACGCCATCACGAACGCGAGCACGCAGCCGAGAATGCCCTTGACCAGCAGCACCTCGCCCGCTCGCACCGGCGTGACGAGGAGCGCGGACAGCGTACCCTGCTCCTTCTCCTCGACCAGGCTCGATGCCGGCATGAACGCGCCCGCGATGAAGAGCGCATACATCATGATGAGAGGCACCAGGCGAACCGAGACCGGCAGGCCGGCGTCGCCGAAGCTCACGATCTCCACATCGACCGGAGGAGCGCTCCCCTCGACCTCACGTACCAGATCGAGAGCGGTCACGCTCAGGATGATGCGGCTGGAGGCCAGCGATTCGCCTCCGATGAAGAGGTCGAGCAGTGGCCGGGAGCCGTCACGCACGGCCTCGTCGAAACCCTCGGTCAGCACCAGGCCGGCATCATAATCGTTCGCCTCCACACCGGTCTTGAGCTCGTCTACGGAGTCGAGCATCGTCAGCTCGATCCCGTCGGTCGCTGCGAGCTGCGCGGTGATCGCCGAGTCGCCTTCGTCGACCACCGCCATGCGCGGCTTGGGGGCGAACAGCGAGCCGAACGCGACCTGCAGCACGAGGGTGAGCACCACGGGGAGCGCGATCGCATACATGAAGATGGGCGAACGGGGCCCGAGTGCGAGGTCCTTCCTGAGCACCTTGAGTACGCGGGTCAGACTCATAGCGACTCCACCTTCCGCTTGAGCGTGAACAGCCCGGCCACGTAGATGGCGACCAGCCACGCCACGGAGATCCCCAGCTGAGGCAGGTACTCATCGATGCCGCGACCGTATGCCGTCACCCCGTTGAGCATCTGGATCAGCCCGTAGGTCGGCAGGACCCTGACCCACGCCGAGGCAGTCCCCGGCAGCAGCAGGGCGAAGGCGGGGATCATCAGCGGCAGGACGAACGCCATCGCGTAGAACAGCGTACCCATGAAGTCCTTGCCCGCCGCACCCACCGCCATCGCGATGCCCGTGAACATGACCGAAGCGATCACGAGTATCACGAGCAGCGCGAACCAGTTCTCGGCAGTGAACGCCCCTATCGCGAGCAGCACGATGAACGCCTGCGCAAGCGCGAGCACCGTGCCGTAGATCGTCTTGGCGGCGAGGAAGTCACCGATCTTCGCCGGCGTGGCGAGCACGGCGACCACGGTCCTGTTGAGGACCTCGCCGGATATGAGCGAAGCGAGCGAGAAGACCTCGACCATCAGGATCATGATCGAGATCATCGGGCGCATCTTCTCGCGAATCGAGACCTGATCGCCCGCGCGGTCCTCACCGAGGATGATGTTCTCCTGCGCGGGTTCGGTCACCGGCAGCACGTTGTCGGTGATGCCGTAAGCGATCTCGCGCACGAAGCTCTTCATCGCCGTCTGGATCTCGGGCGGTACCGCCGCATCGGCATAGACCTTGACGGTCGTGCGCGTTCCGGTGGCGGTATCGATCAGAAAGCCCTCCGGAAACGCGATCCCTATCTGCACGCCGACGCGATGCGAGTCCTTCGGCTTGTCGTCGCCGGCCTCCTTGTCGCGAATGACGCGCGCATCGCCTTCATCGGCGCGCCACAGCTCAAGCGAGCCGTCGATGACGCCCTGCATCTGTTCGGGGGAATCGAAGACCTCGAGCGCCAGCCCCTCGGCGGAGCCCTCGGCCCCTGCTTCGAACTGCGCGACGAGCGCCCCGAGATCACCGCCGTGCGTCATCCCGAGCGTGATCGTCTCATCGACCGTGTCCGGCACGAACCAGAAGATCAGCACGAAGAAGATCATGCCGAGGAGAGAGAGGAATATGTAGAGCTTGTCGCGACTGAACTCGACGAAGTCCTTCTTGACGATCGCCGAGACGATGGCAGCGCGACTGACTGGCCTGCTCATCCTTCGAGCCCCCTGCCGGTCAGCTGGATGAAGATGTCGGCGAGCGTGGCCTCCTCGGTATGGATCGTGAGGAGTTCGGGTGAGGCGGCGAGTTCCGCGAGGCGCGCCGAGGACTCCCCGCCATCGAGCGGCAGGACCTCCTCGCGCACACCGTCGCCGTCGCGCAGGCGCACCTTCACCGCACGCGTGCCGTACTTCAGCTTGAGGTTCTCGGGCGTGTCCAGCGCGACGATCTTCCCGTCGTTGAGGAATGCGACGCGATCCGAGAGCTCGTCCGCCTCGAACATGTCGTGCGTGGTGAGCAGCACAGCAGCTCCGCGGTCGGCCTCCTCCTTGATCGTGCTGCGAATACCCGCCGAAGACACCGGATCCAGCCCGTCGGTCGGTTCGTCGAGGAAAAGGATCTTGGGCTTGTTGATGAAGGAGCGGGAGATCATCATGCGCTGCCGCATGCCTTTCGAGTACGTGCGTACCCGGTCTTTGGCGCGGTCGGCCAGGCCTACGCGGCTGAGCGCTCCGGCGACATCGGCGTCCTTGATGCCGAACAGCGACGCGTAGAACCGCAGGTTCTCCTCGCCCGACATGTTGAGATAGAGGTTCTTCTCCTCGAAGCAGACGCCGATCTGCGCCTGGGTCTCCGGGTCGTCGCGCGCGATGTCGAGGCCGAGTATGCGCGCCGAGCCCGACTTGGGCGACAGCTGACCGGTGAGCACCTTGATCGTGGTGGACTTCCCGGCGCCGTTCGGGCCGAGGAATCCGAGGATCTCACCGGGTGCGACCTGGAAGGAGATCCCCTTGACCGCCTGCAGATCGCCGTAGCTGTACGTGATGCCGTCGACCTCGATCGCGGCTGTGGCCGCGGCGGCCGTCGCGATGCTCTCCGTCATGTCCCCATCCTCTCGTCCCAACCGCTCATAACCTTCTCGAACTCCTGCTCGAAGAACCCGTACACCGCACCGATCTCCTCAAGACGCTCCCGGGCCAGCGGCGATGTCGTGTGAGCCAGGGCCTCCTGTGCTGTGGCGGAGACCTGCTTCATCACAGCGAACTTCCTTCGCAGGATCTGACCCCACGTGCCTTTGAGTATCCGGTAGTGGGCCTCGCGGGACCCCCGGACGCGGTACCGCTCCGCGAGAGACGTGCCGAGCAGGAACTGCGTCGCGTTGCTGACCGAGGCCTTCGAGATGCCGAGCTGCTCGACGATCTCCGAGGTTGAGAGTCCCTCGCCTTCGGCCAGGGTGAGTGCGGCGTAGACGCGCGCGATCGAGTGCGGGAAGCCGACACCCTCCATGCCCCCGGCGAGCCGGTCGAGCATGCGGGTGCGGTGTGATGAATCGTCCGACGGCACCAGGCCCCCCTGTCTTCGGTGACCCTGAGAACATTCCCTACTTTCAGAACATTCTAAACGCTCGGCAACACAGCGCACTCCCGCGCGATGACGAATCGATCGTGAGCAGAACGAAGCGCCCCTGACAAAGCGCGAGGCCCCCCGGGCTGTAGGGGGCCTCGCTGCGCCGTGCATGCTCCCGCGTGAGTGCGTCGGGGTTGCGGCTACGGGATGTCGGGCGCGGGGTCCACGATCGGCCCGGGGGCGAAGCGGGCTGGGGAGTCGTCGTAGACCGGGGTACCACTCTCATCGCCGGATGGATCCGGCGTCGAGGTCTCGTTATCCGAACCGTCGCCAGGGTTCTGGGGCGAATCGGCCGGCAGATCATCGGGCAGACCGGGATCGCCGGGTGCGATACCGAGCCAGCCGAGGAACTTGGCCAGGACCTTGAGCAGTCCGGGCGGTATCTGCTTCTTGGTGCCGGCAGCGATCTTGGCCTCGGCCTTGGCGATGTTGGCCTGGATGCGGCTGAGGGCGTTCTCGCGACCCTTTGCCCCCGGGCGGGGTGCCTGCGTGGGCTCGGCCGACGCCGTCGGTTCCGCCGAGCCGGTCGGCTCGTCCGAACCCGTGCTATCGATGGAGGCCGCTCCGCTGCGCTTGAGCACCTTCGCTGCTGCCCTCGCTTCCTTGCCTGCGGCCTTCGCGGGATCGGTCTGTGTGGCGCGGGCGGCCTGCTTCGCTTTGCCGGGCGCCGAATCGGGGGCCCTGCCGTTGCCCGCCACTGCCATTCCGGGCATGAGCAGTGCTGCGGTCAGTGCGACCCCTGCTACTACCAGAACCGAACGCTTCACAGCCGACGCCTCCTTGAACACATCGAACGCGTGGAACCCCTCCACACGGGCTAGTATCGGCCCATCCACGCACGAGGTACGTGATAGTGCGCACTGTACGTTCCCCGATTTCGCCGAAAACGCACGCCTCAGAGCACGCAGGCCGACACCTGAAACACATCACCGCAGCTAGGAGGGGGTGCGGTCAACGTCCTTGAGTTCGGCAAGCCCTCGAAGAACCGTTGCGACGAACGCGCATCCATTGATATCTACAACGAGGCATGGGCCGACAACTGGGGCTTTCTGCCGATCACGGCGGGATCGACGCCGTGCTTTACGACGAGACCCGCGAGTATGCGATCCGGCATGGCTACAAGAGCGTCGAGGCATCGATGCTGCTCGAGGAGAACGAGTTGATCCTGCGCGCAGCGGCGTCGATGAGCGGCCGGATGTATAAGACGTGGCGAATATACGAGAGAAGCATCGAGTAGGGCGAGTGTGACTTTCGGCACAGTGCATCGCGGCGGACGGTGCTAGGCTCTCCCCATCGAGCGCTCTGCGTTCCGCGAAGACCACTTGCACAAAGGGAAGCCCACCATGCCACTGTTCCTTCGCACACACCACGACCCCTTCGGCGGCACCTTGCGCATCGAAGGCGGATTCAAGTCGGACTCCGGTGAGGTGTTTCTGCTGTTGCACCGGATTCCCCCGCAGTACATCAAGGACCCGACGTTCCTCGTGAAGCTCACAGGCGAACGCGTCGAGTGCCGCGGAGTGGCCGGAACGCAGACCTACTTCAAGGCGATCGCGATCGAGAACCTGAACAAGAAGGAGAAGGCCCTGCTCCTCGAGTCGAAGCAGGGTACGGTGCTGCCGTTCTTCAACTTCAGCTACCCGAACGTCATGAGGATTCTGGGCAAGCGCTTCCACGTGCTTCACAAGGAGCAGATCCGTCCGCTCGTCGAAGAGCGAGCCTGGACACTCCTGCCGGCGAACTGACCGCAGTCCACGCTATGCGCCCCGGTACTCCTTGCGGACATACGCCGAGGTGAACAGGGCGAGCGTTCCGGCGTAGGTCGGCACGAACCCCATCGCCTCCCCGATCGCCGGCGCCACCGGCAGATCGTGAACGTCGACGATCAGGTGATCGCTGGACGCACCGAGGACCCTCACGCGGGGATCGACGGGTACGAGTCCGGTCGGCGGCACGTCCTGCCGTCCGATGGCAAGCACGGCCCGGCGTCTCATCCCCTTGTCCTCGAAGTCGGGGACTCCCCCGAACGCATCCTGCGCGACCTCGCCGATCGGCACCGACGGCTTGAGCTTGCACTCGATCACCGGAACGGCCAGTGTGACCGCGTCGGTATGGAGGCCGAGAACCGGCTCGCGGCTCACCGTGCTCACACCGAGCAGGATCGTCTCGCCGATGCGCAGATTCGTGACGCCCGCGGGCATGCCTCCCCCGACCGCCAGCTCGATCGAGCTCGACATCCCGCCGCTCACGAGAAGCGGGCGCCCGAGCTGTACGCTCGCCTCGTCAGCGAGCCGAACCAGCTCGCCCATGTTCTCGGCCGTCGGCACGATTCCGCCGTAGCACGTGAGACTCGTGCCGATGCCGATCACGTCGATGTGCGCCAACGCCGACGCGCGCTCGAGGAATCCCGGCAGCTCCGCCGACATGAGGCCTTCACGCAGGTCACCTACGTCCACCATGACCACGACCTCGTGCGACATGCCGAGACGAGCTGCGGCCGCGTCGAGGGCGGCGAGCGTATCGAGCTCGCTTGCGAGTGAGACGTCCGCGAGCCGCACGGTCTCCTCGGCAAGGGCGGGAGTCGGGGCGCGAAGCAGCCAGAAGCGCGTGTTGAGACCCGCGGCGCGCAGTCCGGCGATGTTCTCGAGCCGGGAATCGGCGAGCGCCGATGCGCCCCCTGCGAGCATGGCGCGCGCCACCTCGGGCGAGCCGCAGGCGACCTTCGTGACCGCGACGACATCGATGCCGGGCATCGAATCGACGACGCGGCGGGTGTTCTCGGTCACCTTGCGCAGATCGACGGTGACAGTTGCGCGATCGAGCATGCGGCCTCCCTACAGACCCGTGCTCTCGCGCATCAGCGCGATCACGGCTTCACGGTCGAATCGGTCGAGCAGAGCACCGCAACACGCGAACACGTATGCGCGGTCGAGCGCGGTTCTCGCGTCGGGCGGGGGCAGCAGCCGGTCGCCGCCCTCCCGGTGCGCCCGGACGGCGGAGAGCATGCCGAGTCCACCGGGAAGGCGGGTGAGCGCGCCGCCGGTGCCTACGATGAGGCGGCATGCCGTGAGGTCCCGGCCGCGGGCGACCGTCTGCCTGCCGGTCGGGGTGAACAGGTGCGTGAGGCGGCCGGCGTGACGCTCGACGGCGGTGATCGCCGCCACGCGTGCGAGTGTGGCTGCCGCGGTCATCTCCCCGGCTGTTCGCGGAAGTGCAGGGGGCAAGGGATCGGGGCGCTCGTCCGGCGGAAGGAGGGAGGACACGTGCTCGGCGCTCACGAACGTGCCCAGATCGCCCTCGACGGTCCGCTTGGAGTGCGGTTCCGGGTCGGTCGTGATCGCCGCGATCTCGGGACTGCCATCGGTGACCGAGTGGACATCGGTCGTCGCGCCGCCGACGTCGATGACGACCAGGTCGCCCACGGCAGCGGCGAGGGCTTCGGCAGCCAGCAGCACGGCGCCCGGCGTGGGCAGGATGCGGCCGCTCACGAACTCCGCGATGCGCTCCATGCCCGGGGCGTGCGTGATGTGCTCCTCGAACGCGTCGTGTATCGCTACGCGGGCGGGCAGGATGTCGAGCTCGTCCACTCGCGGGTAGACGTTCGCCGTGACCCGCACGCGAAAGCCGGCTCGCTCGAGCACCTCGCGCACCTCGGGCGCGACAGAGGAGTTCCCGCCGTACACCACGATCGGCCGCGCCGAGAGCGCGGTAAGCCGCGATGCGTTGAACAGCGCGGTCTCGCCGTCGCCGCCCTCGACGCCACCGGCAAGCAGCACGAGTCCCGGGGAAACGTCGTCGATCGACGACAGGTCGGCGTCGCGCAGGCGCCCGGATGTCTGAAGCCGCACGACCGCTCCGGCACCCAGAGCGGCCTCGCGGGCAGCTGTCGCCGTCATTCGTTCGGTGAGTCCGTGCACCGTCATGCGCAGTCCGCCCGCGGCCGAGGATGTCGCCAGCGTGACCTCCGGCTCGAGCGGCCCGGTCTGCAGCTCCAGCGCGGTCCGGGCCGCCGCAAGACCGAGCATGACGTCACCCTCGGCGACGCTCGTGGCCGCGACTCCCTGGCCGAGGAGGCGGGGCTTCGTTGCCGGGTGGCCCACAAGCCCGTCGAACGCCGAAACCGACGTGGTCGTCGAGCCGACCTCGGCCACAAGAGCGTGTATGAGGCGGGGCGCGACCATCTACATCCCCCGCTCGCGCATCGTTTCGACGATGAAGCTCGCCACGTCGATCCCGTGCGTGCCGCGCCCGAATCCGGCGTCCATCCCCCAGCCCTTCGCGAGCTTGTCGGTGACCTGCGTACCGCCAGCGATGAGCAGCACCCGGTCGCGCGCGCCCTTTTCGGCCGCGAGATCCGCGAGCTTCTCCATCGCGTGCCGGTGGACGCCACCGTGGGTGATGATCGTGGAGATCAGAATCGCGCCCGCCGCATGCTCGATAGCGGCATCCAGGACCTTCTCGATCGGAACGCTCGTTCCCAGATAGGTGACGCCGAAGCCCCACTTCTCCAGGCCGCCGTGCTTGATGTCGAGGATCTCGCGCATGCCAACGGAATGCTCGTCGTGTCCGACCGTCGCGGCCACCACACTCAAGCCGCGCTCCGCGACGAATTCGCGGATCTCCTCGTCGGAGATGACCTCGACGGGCTCGCAGATGGTGAGCGTCGCCGGATCGATGGCGACGTCGAGCCGCCCCTTGATCTCGACGACGGTGCCCTCGGCGGGGTGCATGACCTGCTTGTGGATCACCTCGCACTCGGTGAGGTTCATCGAGTGGCCGATCTCGAGTGCCGCCGCCTCGGCGACGCGGACGGATGCGGGCAGAAACATGGTGACCGAGACGACGCCGTCGCCCGCCCACTGCACTTCCGGAGTGATGAGCCCGCGCTCGCGCGCCTCAGCCGTCGCGGCCAGACGCGTCTCGACGTTGTCGACCGGGTCGAGTTCGCTGATGAACGGCACCCGCGCATCGTCGCATAAGGTGCACCCGCCGATGAGTGCGCACGGATCGGTCACGCCGGCGGGCAGGTGGTTCTCGCCGAAATGGTGGCAGACCGGCGCCAGGTAGTCGGGTGCACGCTCGACGATACTGCCTTCGGCCACGCCGCCGTCGCTCTGACGGGCGATGCCGTCGTCATGGGTCTCGGGGTACTCGCCCGAGTCCACGAAGTACGCCTCCTCGACCCCGGTGAAGTACCCGCCGTCGGCGAGCATTGCCTCGAGGAAGAGAACCGCCCGCTCCTTGAGTTCCCGGACGCGGAGCTTGAGCGCAGGGTTCTCCCGATCGATGCGCACCATCTCGCGCAGCCCGTCCATGCCGACGAGCGACTGCCGGGCGGTGTTGAGTGCGGCGATGTTGTTGTAGTGCCACGGGACGTTGCGGCCCTCGTCGGGCGTGATCGTCGACTGGATATCGGCACTGGTCAGCCGCGAGATCATCAGGTTCATCACGTGCGAGACGGTCGCCTCGCGCGCGTCGGACTCCATGTAGCGCGTGTTCTGCTGCGCCCGCATCTTGTACTCGCCGAAGAGGTCTCTCAGCGCGATCGCGTACGGCAGGTCCATGCGCATGCAGGGCGCCGGTGCCGCATCCGGGGGCACCGTCGAAAGCGCGATCTGCTCCTTGGGCATCCCGACCGCGACCGAGAAGGCGCAGTTGATCGCATGCTGCACGAGCAGCTCGGGCATGACCTTCCAGGCACGCACCGCGGTGGCGTTCGCGTTGTGGGCGCCGTCGATCTGGAGGATGCCCGCGACGGCCATGATCCTCTTGGCGACCGCGGCATCCACGAAGCTGCGGTACATGTTGATGTTGCGGTAGAGCACGTTGTACTGGGGATCCTGGTGCGCGCCGTTGACGCCCTCCTCGGCAAACATGACCGCGATCTCCGGGCCGGCGACGCCGGAGACGTAGCTGTGGAAGTTGATGGGCCGCCCGACCTCGTCCTCGATCAGGTCGAGCGCACGGCGCGTGAAGCGCAGCTGCTTGCGGGTGACCGCGATGCCCCCCACGCCTTCAGGGGTGCCCTCGAGCAGGCCATCGATGTGCGACTGGCCGGCGGTGCGGATGACCATGATGTGGTCCGCGCCATGCCAGGCGGCCATGCGCATGCGGCGCACGTCGTCCTCGGGCCGGCCCGAAGCGATCTCGGTGGTGACCACGCAGTCCGGCTGCGGATCGATGTCGCCGAAGTAGTGCGCAGCCGGCAGCGGGATGCTGCGCTCGAGCGACTCCGAGGTCTCGTGATACTCGAACTCGTAGAGGCGTTGCCCCGGCACGGGGGTGCGCCAGGTCCAGCCCCGGCGGCGCGGTCGGTACCGCTCGAGCCCGTCGAGCAGCGCGTGCACGTCGAGTTTCACGTCCGGATCGAGCGGTGCGTCGACGGGGGCGTGGCCATCGGAAGGGCGCGGGTTGTGACTGTCGGGTGCGTTGCGATCGTTCACTCGCCCGACCCCCACTTCGCCTCAGCGATCTCCCAGCCTTCGCCGGAGACGAGTCGTGCGGCCGCGGAGATCGCATCGCATTCCCACGTCTGCATGCAGATGAGCACCACATGGCCCGCCCCGTGGCCGAGGAGTCCCCGGGTCACGCACTCGGCCACGATACCCTGCGATGTGAGCGAGTCGAGGCCCATGCGCATGAGCACGCTCCGCTCGATCGATGGCGAGGTGTGGGTGCGCGCCAGCTTCACGAGGGGGTCGACGCACTCGGCCGAGAGCTGCCAGAACAACGCTTCGAGCTCGGCGTCGCTCAGGTCGGCCAGGTGCTGCCGGACATCACGGAACGTGTCGGGTCGAACCATCTACGCCTCCTTGGTGGAAGATGTCAGCACGAGATGATACATTTCTGGTGTATCTGTCTGGTGTCTCCGCGAGCGGGAGTGATCGGAATGGGCGTGTACAAGGTGAACGTCTCTCTGCCCAAAGACCTCGTGCAGGAAATCGACGAGGTCGCGACCGAGTTCGGCCTGTCGCGCAGCGGACTGATCGCCGAGGCGAGCGCGAGATACCTCGCGGACCTGAAGAACCTCTCCGCCGAGGAGCGGCGCAGAAACGACATCCGGCGGGCCATCGACGGGTTCCGCCGAATCCGCGAATCGCTCCCCGAAGGGTACGAGTTCGACTACATGGCACGGCTTCGGGCCGACCGGAAGCGCGAGGCGCCGGCCACGGGGCAGCGCTGATGCACGCGCATGTCGTCGTCGACTCATGCGTGGCCTACAAGTGGTTCTACCGGACCGACGAGCCGGGACTCGACCGCGCCGACGCACTGCTCGAGCGCCATCTCGACGGCAGCACCGTACTGGTGGCTCCGACCATCATGCCCGTGGAGCTGTGCAACGCGCTGCGCTACTCCGGGCTTCCGGATTCGCGAGTGCGAGAGGTCGTCGAACTCATCGAGGCGGCCACGATCGCGCTGTACCATACGACGTACACCCGTCTGGACACTGCAGTGCGTCTCGCGCGCGACCACGGGCTCTCGGTCTACGACGCGCTCTTCCTGGGGCTCGCCGCAGAACTCGATTGCCCGCTGGTCACCTCGGACCGGCGCGCTTTCGGAACACTCGAGTCGCCTGTCGAGATCGTGATGCTGTGACGCACCCGCTCCCGTGATCCGATGCCGTCGGATGATCGACACCGCTCTCACGTCCCCGTAGCCAGTCCGGCGATCGCTCGCTCGATCCAGTCGGGGTCACTGTTGGTGTCCTCGGCAAGAAAACCGATGTCGACCGCGGTGGGCGTGTAACCGTCAGGTGCGTGTGCAAGCGCGTTGCGGACGTAGCTCCTGCGGAGCCGCGCGAGATCTACGTCGGTGACGGACAGCTGCTCCGGCCGCTGTGGGATCACGATCGACTGCCCGGGGACGCTGTCGCCCGGATCGCCGGTACGCACCTCGACTCCCTGCTCCCGCGCGAAGGCGAGCTGAGCCCAGTGGTGCTTGCCCGCCCCTGTGTACTCGGTCTCCTGTACGACGAGCGTGGCATCCCGCGGCATCTCGCGCGCGATCGCGAGCGCGGCAGCCATCGCCGTGTTGCCGGCGGGCCCGCGCTCCAGGCCTTCGAGCTTCGCGAGCGCTTCTGTCACGTAGAAGACCTCGCCCTGGGTCACCGTGACGTACCGGTCCATGTAGCGCAGCGCGCGGGCCGCGTTGCGCGGGACGTCGGCGCGGTCGGGCCAGGTCGCGAACGGCACGCCGAAGCCGGTGTGGCCGGTCGTGAACGACTTGCGGTTGAAATCGGAATCGCTCGCCATGTGCAGGCCGCTCAGATCCACGCTTGCGCTCACGATCGCTGTCTGGTGGGCGCCTGCCCGACGCAGGCCGCGCGCGGTTCCGGTGGTGTTACCGCCACCGGCGTGCGTGATCACGACGGCATCGGGAAACGCGCCGGTTCGCAGCCGCACCTCCTCGGCGATCTCGTATCCAAGCGTCTCTATCCCCGAGATGCCGTAGGTGGAGTACAGCGAGGCCGCGAAGTAGCCGGTCTGCTCGAGCAGTTCGAGCATGTGGGCGAAGAGCTCCGGCCCGACTGTCATCTGGATGACTTCTGCTCCGAACGCCTCGCAGATGCGTGACTTCTCGAGGATCTCAGGCTGCCCGATGTGCCGCGAGTCGAACGCCTCCTGGCAGATGACGCATCCAAGCCCGGCGCGTGCGGCCTGGCTCGCCACCGCCGCCCCGTAGTTACCCGACGTCGCCGCGATGACTCCGGCATAGCCGCGCAGGCGGGCTGTGTGGATGCTCATAGAGGCGCGACGGTCCTTGAAGGAGCCGGCCATGTTGGCGGCCTCGTCCTTGACGAAGATCCGAGCGCCGTGGCCCGGCGGGGCCATCGAGCGCGCGAGGTCGGTCATGTTGCCCAGTTCGAGCAGGGGCGTCACGCCGACACCCGCCTCGCGCTGTATGCCGAGGATGTCGTCGATCGAGAACCCGTGCGCCTGCATCATCGCCTCGTACTCGAATGCGATCGGCGTGAGGTCGTACTGCGAGTAGTCCATGCCAAGCGCTCGCAGCATGATCTCGCTCTTGCGGTCCATGATCGCGTCGAAACGCCCACCCATCAGCGAGCGCCCCCCGCCGGACCGGGTGGGTTCGGAGTCTCTCCGGCGGGCTCGCGGGCCGGGTCCTCCGCCGAACGCCACGCAGCGAGCCGCTCGCGCAGATCGCGTCCGATTGACGCCATGCCGGGGGGCGGCTCGCCGAATGTGTGCGTGTAGCCGGGACGCACGGCAGTCAGACGCCCGTGCTCGGTTCGGCCCGTCATCGTCACGATGGGCAGCTCCTCGCCGAGCTGTGCATCCGCGCATGCGAAGCCCTTCAGCCACATGCGCAACGGCGTTGTGGCCGTCTCGGCCGGCAGCCCCGGTGCCCGGTCCGCCGGCACCAGCAGCACTCGCTCGATCTCGACCCACTCGCCGGGGGTGCAGCGAGCCGGAGCGGTGAGGTCCTCCTCGGTCATGGTGCGTCCTTCCTATCGGCCCGGTGCCCAGAAGCGGGGCACCGGCATGTCGACGACGGTATGCAGACCCGGAACGGCGGGGCCGATGAGCGGGATGTAGTTGCCGACACTGGCATACGTTCCCTTGCCACCGGGGATCTCGGGTGCGTGGACCATGTTGATCTCCGGATCGCCGATGATCCTGATGTAGTCCCCGGTGTCCACGCCCTCCAGGTGCGGCAGAATCTGCTGGGGGTGGAACAGCTCGATTCGCAGCTCGCCGGCAGAGTACGCGCGCGCGGTATGCCGGCACCCGCACACGTCGCCTGCCGCCACGTGCACGTGGGCAGTCGAACGCTCGACGTTCGTGACGATTGGCTCGCGGGTCTCAACGATCTCGTCGATCTCCCAGCCGAGAGCGCGCGCGATGAGGCCGATGGACTCGGGAAACCCGATATGGCCCACGATCGAACCATCGGCGACCCCGAGCGCGAACTCCTCTACCGTGGTTCCCACACCCTGGCTCGCCATGACCGTCGGGCCGAAGGGCGAGAGGTCGTTCACGCGCGATGCCTCGATCCGATCGATGCGCAGGCAGACGGAGCTCCACATCACCACCAGCGCATCGAGAACGAAGCCGGGGTTGACCCCGGTCCCGAGTACGCTCACCCCGTGCGCGCGGGCCAGAGCGTCGATGCGCCCGGCCCAATCCGGATCGCTCGCCCAGGGAAATGCCAGCTCCTCGGCTATGCAGATCACATTGCAGCCCGCACGCAGGCTCGCCTCGATGGGGGCCGTGACATCGTCGAGGGTGCTCGCGGTGAGCACGCACACGACATCAGGCCGGCGGCTCAGCACGTCCGCCGGGTCGGCCTCGACGAGGATCACGCTGTCGCGGTTCAGGAGTTCGCCGATGCTGGTACCGACCTTGGTGGGATCGGCATCGATGACACCGACGATCCGCACGTCCTCGGGCCTGTCCAGCAGATAGCCGAGGAGTCCCTGCCCCATCATCCCGGCACCCCATACGGCGACCTCGATCATGCTCGCTCCCCTCGGTGGTATGCAGTCCTGAGAACTCCTGATGCAAAGATAGCAACATGCGGCAGCATGCGGAATGCCGGATAATCGGCGGTCCGCTGCCCGCGCGCGTTCCAGGGTATACAACTCGCAGGCCGAGCCACACGGTGGGCAGTCAGAAAGAGGATTCCCGCATGGACCTCGAGTACACCGTTTCCACACAGAAGTCCTATCGCGTTGCGGTCGACGCGGTCGTCGCCGCTGCCGAGACGCACGGATTCAGAGTCCAGTTCGTCCACGATGTGGCCGCCACACTCGCGGAGCGCGGCTTCCCGCGCGAACCGGTCACGATCGTGGAGATCTGCAACGCGCGCTACGCGAGTGAGGTGCTCGCCCGCGACATCACTATCGGCCTGATGCTGCCATGTCCCGTGATGGTCCACGAACAGGCTGGATCAGTAGCGATCTCCACGATGAAGCCGACCCTGATCGCTGAGTTCTTCCCGCACGCGAAGCTCGAGGGCGTGGCTGCCGAAGTTGAGGCACACGTCATCGCCATCGTCGACGAGGCCGCCTCGTAGCACCGCGACATCCTGGGTCTCCGAGCGTTCGGGCGGGCCGAAACACGAGCAGGCGGGTCGGGGCGCGTGACGCCACCTTCGCTCGGGGGAATCCTCTGTAGTGCACCGACAGCTCGCATGCCGCGACCGATACTCCGTGCCGGGGGTGTATCCAACTGCCAACAGGAAGCCCAAAGGGCGCCCGGGGCCTGCGAGCGCGACTGCTCGCCGCGTTCCTGTTTCTCGCCGCGGTCTCGGTCGTCATCACCGCGATCCTCGCCGACCAGGCGAGCAGTCGCGCGCTCACCAAGAGCGTCGGCGCCGACCTCAATATCCTCTCGTACGCCCAGGCGCATGCGATCGGCGGGCTGCTGGCCAGACAGATCGACAGCGTGACATCGCTGGGCCTGAGCCGGACCCTGATCGCATACCTGGAGGAAGTGGGCCGCAAGCACTCCGCGGGAGAGGGGCTCCCCGGAGACACACCCGCCGCGCGCGACGAACGATGGGCAGCGGCCGATGAGAGCGATCCCATCGTGCGGGAGGTGCTGGAGAACGAGGCGGCCCAGGGTCTCCGGTCATGGCAGGCGCTGTTCGTGGGGCATGTCGGGGTCTTCGCAACCGACGCTGACGGGCACGTGGTCGCAGCAACCGCGAAGACGACCGACTACGAGCAGTCCGACGAGGAATGGTGGGCCGCCGCCCACAACAACGGGAACGGCGGGGTCTACGTGGGCCCTCCCGACTTCGACGAGAGCTCGAAGACCTGGAGCCTGCAGATCGCCGTGCCCGTGCGGGACCCGGCGAGCGACGCGATCATCGGGGTCTTGCGCAGCACCTACCGGCTGTCCGCCCTGAGGGCGCTCCTGAACCCCGAGGGACCCCCGCGCGAGAACTTCGCTGTCCACGTGCTGTGGCCCGACGGCACGCTGTGGCCCGGTACGAATGAACTACCAGTCGTTCTGAGCCAGCACACCCGGAAGCTCCTTCGAGAGGCCCGTCCCGAGGAGTACGTTGAGATGAGCCTCTTGGGCAGACGCAGCCTGGTCAGCGAGGCGCCCGTGGAAGCGGTCACCGGAGAGCCTGAGATTGCGGCGCTCGGGCTGACCGCCGTGGTCCGCCAGGACAGCGATACCGCGCTCGCTCCCGTATCCGACCAGCGACGCGTGATCCTGATCGGCTCCCTGTTCGTCCTGGCATTCGCCGCACTGCTCGGAGCCCAGATATCCGGGCGTTTGAGCAGGCCGATCGTCGATCTCACGGCCGCCACGGCGCGGCTTGCTGCCGGTGACCTCGACGCCCGCGTGCCACACGCGGACTCATCACACGAGATCGGTCAGCTCGGGACGACGTTCAACGTCATGGCCGATCGCCTTGAGGAGTCCATCCGCACGCTCGAGGATCGTGTCGCCGAGCGCACCCAGGACCTCCAACAGCAGGCGCACGAACTGCAGGAGGCGCTCGACACGGAGGCCCGCTTCTTCGCGCGGATGAGTCACGACCTGCGCACGCCCCTGAACTCGATCATCGGCTTCTCCTCGATTCTGTCCCAGGGGATGGCGGGGGAGTTGACCGAGCCCCAGCGCGAACAAGCCGCCATGATCCTCAACTCCGGTCGCCACCTTCTTGCGCTGGTCAACGACATCCTCGATATCTCGCAGATTCAATCCGGGCACCTCGAGCTGCATCCTGAGGAGCTGCCGACCTGCGAGTTCGTCGACCAGCTCGTGGCCATCGCTCGACCACTCGCAGAGCAGCGGGGACTTGAACTGGTTCTCGAGTACCGCGAGGTGCCCGAGTGCGTCCGTTCGGACAAGGAGCGCCTGCGGCAGATCCTCCTCAACCTACTCGGCAACGCGATCAAGTTCACCGACGAGGGCCGCGTCTCACTCACAGTACACGGCGAGAACGACAGGGTCGTCTTCGTTGTCGAGGACACGGGCCCGGGAATCCCGCCCGAAGACCAGGTCAGCGTCTTCGAGGAGTTCTCGCGCACGTCACGCCCTCCGCTGGGTGCGGAAGGCGCCGGACTAGGACTGCCGATCGTACGCTATCTCTGCCGGGCGCTCAACGGCGAGGTGCGATTGCACAGCGAGCCCGGTGTCGGCTCGACATTCACAGTCGACCTCCCCGTCTGCTGAGACCTGCGGCGCAAGCGAAACTGCGGGATGCCGGCGGCGCGGGTCGGGCGGCGGGGGCCTCCCCCCACGTAACAGCTCCCGCCGCCCATGTCGCCCCGCATGTCAGCTCCCGCTAGCGCCTCCGTGGCGGCGCTTGTCCTCTTCGGACATGGCCTGCCAGTCACCGGCATCGATCGCGCCCAGGTCCTCCATGGCTTCAGTGAAGAACGTCTCGGACTGGCTCCTGCCGAGCCGTCTATGGGCGCTCACGTTCTGAGATGCGCGGCGCAGCGTCGTGCGCGCCGCCTCAGGAGATGCGGAGAAGTCCAGCATCCGTCCCTCGCGCAGACCGATTCCCTGTCCAACCGCGTACGAGTCCTGATTCGCGCCCAGGTAGATGAACTCGTATCCCGCGAGCTTCTGGCGATCACAGATCATCTGCGAGATGCCGTCGCGTCGGAACTCCCTGCTCGCGTTCTCCTCACCGTCGGTCATGATCACGAACAGCACCTGATCCGGGTGGTTGGCCGCGTAGAAGTCATCGGTCAGACGCATCGTCAGGCCGATCGCGTCGTACAGGGCGGTCATGCCGCCCGGCCGATACGTGGCGTGAGTGAGGTCGGGCACTTCACGCACGGGAACCGCGCGGCATATCGGCTCACACTGCGTGTCGAAGAGCGTGAGCGTGAAGAACGCCTCGCCCTCTTCGCGCCTCTGATCGTTCTTGAACTCATTGAAGCCGGAGATGGTGGCATCGCGGATCATGTCCATCGAGCCCGACTTGTCGAGAACGAAGCTGATCAGAATCGTCCCCGCCTTAGCCGTCTCCCCCGACGACCTCGCCTTTCGTGCCATGAAGGCACCCCCTTCGAGTTGGTGCCCTCAGTGTCGCATCCGGGTCTGACACGAACGTTACCGCTACAATCGAGCCAGCGGGCGCAGCTGCCCGCACGGCGAAGGGAGTTGCGGATGAAGGCGATCAAGGTCGCCGGTATCGCCTTCGGAGCGCTGGCGGTGGTGGCGGTTCTCATCGGCGGGTATCTCGGGTTCGTCCCCGGAGTCTCGCGCGTCTTCGGGTCGAACAAGCCCCGTGACCTGGGTGTCGAACTGAGCGTGCCGAACGCCTACGAGGGGGCGGCCGCGCTCGGAGTCCCCTCCACGCCGACTGCCTTGCAGGCCATCGTGGACGACCCTGCCTCGTCTCGCCTGTTCGATGCGGAGATGACGAGCGACCAGGCGTCCTCGATGCTCCTGATCGGCCAGGACGGAATCCCGAACTGGCCGCTGAGTCTTGTGCAGATCCGTTTCGCCGGCGACGGCACCGCCGAAGCCTCGGGGATCATCGACTCGTCAGAGGCCGTCCCGTTCATGCTCAGCGCAGGTGTCTCGCAGGCCAACGCCGACAGGGTCGCGAGCGCGATCAAGCTGGCCGGCAGCATGCCGTTCTACGTGAGCGGATCGTGCGCCGTCGAGAACAACAGCGTCAGCCTGTCGCTCTCACAGGTTCAGATCGGTCGGCTCAACGTGCCGGGGAGCTGGTACCAGGGCAACGAGTCGAAGGGAACGCCCTACATCACGAATCTGCTCGAGACGAACGGGTTCGTGGTCGAGTCTCTCACGATCGCCGACGGGAACGTCGCCCTCAACGGGACGCGCCCGCTGAGCAGCTACGAGCCATGGCTCAAGCTCGTGAGCGCAGAGACTCCGGAGGTGAACTGAGATGCGACATACGCTCAGCGTGCGAGTGAGAGCACTGATGACGGTCGTCGTCCTGCTGGCGGGGGTACTCCCGCTGACAGGGTGCAACGGCATGACCGACGAGGAGTTCCTCGACCTCGCGAAAGCGAAGCTGCTTGAGTTCCTCTCACAGAACAGCGAAGACGCCGAGGAGCCCGAGGACGGCCCGGTGAACCTCGCACTCACCTACCCTGTGGGTCGTAGCCCGCGGGTGTTCGTGACCGGATGGGTGTTCGGCGTGAGCTGCACGGCGACCGACGCTGATGGGGACTCCGTCGACCTTTCGCAGGAAGTGACCTGGAGCGGCACGGGCACGTTCACCCCGACGACCGGAGCCCGCAGCCGCCCGACCTTCGCCGGAGAAGGCACCAACACCATCACCCTCAGCGTCGAGTACGAAGGCAAGACCTACACGCGCGACTTCGCAATCGAGGCGGTCTCCTCGGCAACGTATGCAAGGCAGGGCGATGTCGCCAAGTGCGCCGCCGACTCGCACGGAGGACCGGCGGACCCGCTCACTGTCGTGGGTCCGATCATCTCGGGCAGTCCCAATGTGTTCATCGACGGCCGGCCGGCTGCGCGCCAGGGTGACGCGGGAATCCACGCAGCCTGCTCGGGCGAGAACAGCTACACCATCAGCGGCGGCGATCCTGAGGTGCTCATCAACGGACGCCCCGCAGCCAAGATCGGCAGCGAGACCCGTCACTGCGGAGGAGTAGGCTCGATCATCCAGGGTGGCTCAGGAGGGTAGGTCGGCGCCGCGAGCAGAAACGTCCGAAACGTGTGTGAAAGCGCTCTCGGTACCAGCATGTCAGCCTCCCCATACCCCGCCTTGCGTGCGAGCGACCGCGGTCGCTCGCGCCCTTCCCATAGAATACCCGACCGCTGCAGTGGCACGATGATTGCGATGCCTGCACAAACGCCCCCCACACTCGGGAGACCATGAACCAGGAACCGCTATCCCGATCGCGAGCGGCCTCGACGCGTCCGCAGCCGCGCAACAGACCCCGCAGGCACCATGCGCGGCATGCCCAGACCCGGACTGCCCCCTGGGCGCATTTCGCGCTGCTCTTGATGGTCGGCGCCATCGGTGTCGTCGCGGCTGTCATGTTCGCCGGGGGTGACGCTGACGCCGGTAATCCGGCTCGCACCGCCGGTGCCGGTGCCGCGCAGCAGGTCGAGGGCACCGCACCGAACCCTGCCGCAGACGCCGAATCCCTGCGTGAGCATGTGACGTTCGGAGCACACACATTCGCGACCATGCCCTGCGAATCGTGCCACACAAAGGGCGGCGAGAACCCGCCTGCGTGCAGGGCCTGCCACGCAAACGCGTGCGGAGCGGGTGTCACCACGATCGCAGGTTGCGTCGAGTGTCACGCCACCGGCACGACCGACAGCTGGGTACCCGGGGAGTAGACGTTCGCCGCGCGCTATCGGCTGCGGAAGTGCCCCGTGATCTCGAATCGGAACAGCACATCCTCGACCCGGGCGCCCCTGCCTATGTTGTGCACGATCAGATAGCGCGTACCGGAATCGGCCGGCTCGGCGGTCACGATGCCGATATGTGGACGGCCTGACACAGACCACGTCACCACGTCACCGGGCACGTAGTCCCTGCCTTCCGCGGATACCGGAACCCGCCACCCCTGCCGCTCGAAGAACGTCTCGATGTTCGGAACCCGTCGGTGATCGATGTTTGGGTCGGGCGCATCGAGCTCCCATCTGCGCGGGTAGCGCTCAAAGTTCGCCTTCATGTCCTCGTGCACGGCCACCTGCAGGTCGACTCCCACGCCTCGAAGCGCCCGCACGACGACGTCGGAGCACACGCCGGTCTCGATCGGCACGTCGCCACCGGGGTACGCGAGCCGTACGTAGGCGGGATCGTAGGACGTCGTGACGCCTACCTGCGAGAGCGCGGCCTCCACGAGCGCATAGGCCTCCGGGGTCGCGGTGGGCAGCGTCGTCGACCGAGCAGGTGACGAGTCCGCTGCCGGAGCAGTTCGCGAGCCACCGGACGAACACCCGCCGAGGAGTACCGCGGCGAGCAGTGCGACCATAGCGAGTGTGATCCAAGACCGCATCTGAGCTCCTGCCGGGTGGTGGCCGGGTGGTGCCTCGATCGTAGCGCACCTGCAGCGCCGCTGACCGTCCGTCGGAGAGTCCCGGCGCAACCTGCAGGTTGGAGTCCGATTCGCTATCACGCGATCCAGGGGCGCAAAACCGGACGGCGCAATGCAAGAGAGTGCAAAGGTCGACATGATGCCGAATCACGGTCTTCATCGGAGATGCGCGTTCATAGACCTGCATCAGGACATGCTGTCCGGTGTGGCGCAGCTCGACGGCGGATTCCCGGCGTACGGCTCCAGTTATCTCACCGGCTCCTCCCGCGCCGCCGCAGTCTGGTCGTCGCTGTATCCCAACGATCCGGCCAGTTCGCTTCTGGCCCAGCTGAACGAGCTTGGCCGGCTCATGGGGTCGCACGCAACCTCGTTGCGCCTCATGACCACCCGCGCGGATCTCGATGTCGACGACCCCCGCACCGGCGTTCTCCCCCACTCGGAGGGCTTCCACCTCCCGGCCATCGAACCGGAAGCCCTGCACCGTCTGTGGTCGGAGCACTCGCTGCGCAGTCTCTCACTTACCTGGAACTACGAGAACGACTACGGGTTCAGCTGCTACGAGGACAGCACGGCGTCACTCAAGCCGGCGGGGCGATCTCTCCTGCGGGCGCTTGAAGACAGTCCGATCTGCGTGGACCTGGCCCACCTCAACGAAGCGGGGTTCTACGAAGCGCTCGACGTGTATTCGCGACCCGTTCTTGTCACGCATACGTTCTCCCGGGCAGTCGTAGATCACCCGCGGGGATTGACCGACGGTCAGTTGCGCGTGATCGGCGAACACGGCGGTCTCGTGGGTCTGGCGTTCGCACCCGACTTCCTGGGCCGGGAGGGCTCGATCGACGAGGCACTGCGCCACATCGACAAGATCGCCTCGCTCACCGGGGAAGACGCCCTTTCGATCGGCAGCGACTGGGGTGTGGTGGCCATGGGCCAGCTCGCCGACCACGGGTCGCTCGCGTGGCTGATCGATGCCGTCGAGAACAGCTACAGCGAGGCACTCGCCCGGAAGTTCGCGTACGGCAACGCCTACGAGTTCCTGCAAGAACAGCTGCCGGAGCAGTAGCCGGCCTCATGGCCGACACCCGGGCGACAGCGGGCGCGCCCTACCTCGTGGCCGTCTCCAGCTTACTCCCCAGCGCCGGAAACGCCTTCACCACCATGTCGACCAACCGCTCCGGCGGTCGCGAGAGTGCGTCTGTCACCGGGATGCCCAGCTCCAGCTCGTAGAGTTTGATGGCCGCACTCACCTCGGGGTCGCTCATGCGCTCGTGGTTGATGGTCAGCCCAATGACCTTCGTCGTAGCGAACGTCTCGATCAGGTTGATCTCGCGTGCGGCGGTAGGCATAGGCACATCGGCGAAGTCGCCGAGCCAGCGACGCGCCGGCGCATGCTGCAGGATCACGGCATCGGGTTGGCTGCCTCGCAGGATGAAGACCGAGCTCAGGTACGCGGGATGGCTCAGTGCGCCCTGACCCTCGATGATGATCACGTCCGGCTGCTCGCCCTCGAAGGCCTCGACGACCGTGGCCTCCATCTCACCGGAGCAGAACTGGCACGGGATAGCATCGATGGCCACGCCATAGCGCGCACCCTGAATGAGTCCGGTCTGGCCCGTGCCCACCATGACCGCCTTGATCCCGCGATCGTTGAGCGCCTGCGTGAGAATCGTGGCTGTGGTTCGCTTGCCGATAGCGCTGTCGGTGCCCAGCACCGCGATGCGGGGGCAGGTCACCGTGGAGATGCGGCCGCTGAACATGCGCAGGTTCTTCTTGTCGCGCGGACGTCGCACGTCGCGGATCGTGACATGATGCGCGAGGATCGCCGCCGCGAACTCGGGGTCGTCGTTCAGGAACTCGTGCAGGCCGTTGATGATATGCATCCCGTGCTCAATGGCATCCAGCACCACGCGACGCTCCGCGGGAGACAACATCCCACTCGAAGGCGCCATGCCGAAGATGAAGAACCGCGGAACGGTCCCTGCGAGCTCGACCGCCGCGTCGAGGTCTGTGCAGATCGGAATCCCGTTGTGCGGGTCGCCGAGCACTTCGCCGCTGTCGAGGCCTGCCTTCTCGCTGTCGATCACGGAAAGGATCTTGTACTTCTGGGAGTAACGAACCAGCCCGTTCGCGGTCTTGCCGTCGTCCGCACCGAAGTTGCCTTCGCAGTACACGACCGCGGTGTCGCGGTTAGGTGACGGGCAAGCGGTGGAACCAGGGGTAGGTGAGGACATAGCACACCTCGATGTTCGATTTGGCCAGAGCGACCGAATCGTCCACCGGCCGGACCCCGGGGTCATCAGATGACCAGGAGCCGTGGATTGAGTGTACCCGTTCCCGGAGATTCGAGTGCGCGTTGACGGAGCGCGGCACCCGCAGGCGAGCATCCGACCGCCAGGGCTGGTATCGTAGCGGAGCACCACCCGGGCACACTCAGCCATCGCGCATCAGCAGTTGGGCATCAGCATGAAGACGAGCAAGACGGTCATGGGCAAGCACTTCAAGTACAAAGGATCTCTATCCGAGGGGATCAGCATCCATTTCGGCGACGCCGGTGCCGACTGGTTCATCCCGGCCGAGATCATCGACATCATCAAGGCCGAGATCATGATGCGCAGCCCTGTCCTCATGGGCGCGAGCCGCAGGCCCCTGCTCAAGGACAGCGTGGGCGAGACGCTCTACAGAGTGCACGGGTTCTCCCCCGCCGCTATGACCTACGTGCTGCCGCTGCTCCTCGAGAGCCGCTTCTGCACCGTCTCGAAGGAACGCCCGTTTCTCATCCGGCGCAAGCGCTAGGTTCAGCTGCCGAGGAGCACTCCTTCTTCGCAGCAGCCGGCGTCACTCGTCGCGTGAGGGCACCGTGAACGCGAAGGTCGACCCCACGCCCGGCTCGCTCGTGACCGAGATGGTGCCACCCAGAAGGGTGACGAGCCGGCGCGACAGCGTGAGTCCCAGACCCACGCCGCTGGCCTTGGCCACGCCCTCGAGCCGCGCCTGGTAGTACTCGTCGAACACCGAGTCGATCTCCTCGGCGGGTATTCCCACCCCCGTGTCGGTCACCCGGAACTCGCAGCTACCGTCCCGGCACGTGACATCGACATGCACGCTTCCTTCGCGTGTGAACTTAATCGCGTTGCCTACCAGATTCGTGAGCACCTGCTCCACGCGCAGCCTGTCGGACCTGAAGGGCGCCGTCGCGCCGTCGAGGTCAATGGACGCGTCCAGTTCGAGCCCTTGTTCGCGCGCCAGTGGCTGAGCCATCTCGATCACGTGCTCGACCGACGCGCGAACATCGAAACCGGCGATGCTGACCGCGAGCCGACCGGACTCGACGTGCGCCATGTCGAGCACCTCGGTCACAAGCGCGAGCAGGTGCTTTCCCGCGTTGGCGACCATCCTCAGCTGCCTGCGCTGCTCCTCGTTCAGCGGACCTGAGAGTTCCTGCAACAGCACACCCGCAAACCCGATGACCGAGTTCAGCGGCGTGCGAAGCTCATGGCTCATGTTGGCCAGAAACGCGCTCTTGGCGGCGTTGGCCTGCGTGAGCTCGGCGTTGAGCGCCTCGAGCTCGGCGGTACGTGTCTCCACGAGATCCTCGAGGTGGTCCTGGTGCTCGCGCAACTCGCGCTCGATGCTCTTGCGGTCGGTGACATCTTGGATGGTGCCGAAGACCACCTTGGTCTCCGGGTCGTATCGAGCGATCGAGTGGACGTCAACGATCCTTCCGTCAGAGGCACGGCGAATCTGGAACTCCACATCGTACGTCGCACCTGCGGCTATCAGTTCACGCAATGCGACATCGAGGGACTGACGATACTCGGACAAGACCAGGGACTGCGCTTCGGGTAGCGTCAGCGGTTCGGGGCCCACCCCGTACACCGCCCGGGCACCTGCCGAGGCATTCACCTCGCCACCGCCGACGTCGATTGCCCAGTGACCAAGGCCGGCGACCTCCTCGGCCCGCCGCAGGCGTGCCTCGCTGTCGCGAAGCGCCGATTCGGCGATGACGCGGGCGGTGACATCATGAATGATCGAGAACAGCAGGACCCGGCCACCCACGGTTGCCGGACCGGAATAGACCTCGACCTCACCGATAGTGCCGTCCGCCTTGCGGTGGGCGAACCTGAAGTAGTGGTGTTCTGATGCGAGTGCGCGCTCCATCTCGGCAGCTATTCGCTCGGGTGTCGCCGTGTTGATCTGGTCGATCGTCAGCGCCTGAATCTCCTCGCGGGCCCAGCCGTAGTAGCGGCACGCGGCCGGGTTAGCGTCCACTATCTTGTGGGAGTCGGGGTCGATGAGGAGCATGACCGCGTGGTTGTTCTCGAACAGCTCGCGAAGGGGCATCGCCCCGTCTTCGCCACCATGCAACTCCGGCACCGAACACCGTCCCTGATCGTGGTCCCGCACGCCGCCGCGCTCCCGTGGCACGACCGAATGGAGTGTATCATCAGGCGCCGGATCGGCAGGTGCTGCCAACCCGCGGGCCAGCGGCTCTCCTCTAACGGGAAGCGGTCTCCTTCACCGGGTACGCGGTGATCACCGTGCGCTTGTCGCCCAGGTAGCGCGGCAGGCGTCGAACGCGCGACGTGTTTCGGTGGACGGCAGGCGGTTCGCTTGCGTGCGTCATACGATGCGGGTAGTATCAACGGTAGTACACCTGGCACTACCCGAGGAGCCACCATGGGCAAGGTCAACATCTCGCTGCCGGACGGGCTGCTCGCCGAGATCGACCGTCGCGCCACCGCAGCAGGGGACTCGCGCAGCGGTTTCATCCGCGAAGCGGCCGCGCACTACCTGACCGCGCTCGACAGCGAGGCAGCCAGGGCTGCTCGGGTCGAACGTGTGGGCGGTGCGCTCGCCAAGATGCGTTCGCTCGCGCCCATCGTGGGCGCGCCGGACTCCGCCAAGATCATCCGCGAGTCTCGCGATGATGCACCGCGCTGGGAGCGCCGGTGAACGTCGAGAACGCGCCGCGTTTCGTCGTCGTCGACAGTTCGGTCGCCTTCAAGTGGTTCTGCTCGAACGAGGAGGGCTCCGTTGCCGAGGCGATCGCCCTGTTCGAAGACCACATCGCCGGACGTATCACGCTCGCCGCGCCCGCCCACCTGCCGGCAGAGGTGCTGAACGCGCTCGGAAGCCGGCGAGGCATGAGCGCGGAGCAGCTCGTGATCGCAGCCGAGGGCCTCGCCGAGGCCGAACTCGTCTACCCCGCCTGGGACAGCGCGCTGTTGACCGACGCGGCTGTCATGGCACGCGCGCATCGTCTGACCGTGAACGATGCACTGTTCCCGGCGCTGGCGGCACAACTCGAGTGCGAGCTCGTCACCGCCGATCGTGCGCAGACCCGCGTCAAGGAGTGCGCGGTCCGGCTGCTGGGGTGAAGGGCTGCGGCGTGCCGGGGTCGCGCGCCCTGGCGCCTGTGCAACAATGGGTGCCACGACTCGGCTGACGCCGGGGGCGTTGCGCGCAAAGGGGGAGCGGTGAGAGGACGCGTGCTCGTCGTCGACGACGACCGGGCGATTCGCGAGGTCGTGCGATTGAACCTCGAGGCGCAGGGATTCGAGGTCATCGCAGCCGAAGATGTCGCCTCGGCGATGCGCGCGTTCGATTCGTGTCCGTGCGTGCTCGCGATCCTCGACGTGATCCTGCCTGACGGCGACGGCTTCGAGCTGGCGCAGTACCTGCGGGCCAGATCCGACCTACCCATCATCATGCTTTCCGCGCGCGACTCAGACATCGACAAAGCCGTGGGTCTGGGACTTGGCGCGGATGACTACGTGACCAAACCGTTCAGTCCCGTGGAACTGATAGCCCGCGTCAAGGCGCACCTGCGGCGGTACGAGGCCACGGGCAGCGGCAGCATGGCCCCTGCCGCCATCGAGGCCGGGCCGGTGCACATCGATCCCGCGCGGCATGCGGTGCGCGTGCGTGGCACCGACGTCGAGCTCACCGGCAAGGAGTTCGACATCCTGCGTCTCCTCGCGGAGCACCCCGGACGCGTGTACACCAAGGCGCAGATCTACGAGCAGGTATGGGGCGAGGAAGCGTTCGGTGACCTGAGCACGGTCCAGGTGCACGTGCGCCGGCTGCGCACCAAGATCGAGGAGCATCCCGACGAGCCCGTGCTCGTCACCACGGTGTGGGGCATCGGGTACCGCTTCGAGGAAGGCGCCTAGATGAGCTGGGGATACGCGCTGGCTGCTGCTATCGGGCTGGCTCTGGGCGCGGGTGCGGGCGCGGGCGCGGCCTGGTCCAGGGCCCGCGAGCGCAGGCGTCTGGGCCGGCTGCTCGAAGGCCTCGCCCAGCTCGCCGCCGGCAACTTCGCGCACCGCGTGATCATGACCGGATCGGACGACTACTCCCGCATGGCCGACGATCTCAACCACCTTGCCGATGAGATCCAGGCCGAGCGCGAGACGTCGACCGCTGCCGACCAGGCCAGGCGGCTGTTCGTGGCCAACATCTCGCACGACCTGAGAACCCCGATCACCTCTGTCGCCGGGTACGTGGACGCAATCCAGCGCGGACTGGGCGACGAGCCCGAGCGCTACCTGGCGGTCATAGGCGCCAAGGTCGGAGAGCTCATGCAGCTCACCGACGACCTCTTCTACGCCGCCCGTCTCGACGCCGGCGACCTGCGACTCACGCCGGCGAGCATCGATCTGGCAGAGGCCGTGAGGCGCTCGGTCCTGGGGTTCGAGCCCGAGCTGGCCGCACTCGACGTGCGAGTAGACCTGAGCATCCCCGACGAGCGCTGCATGGTCGAGGCGGATTCCTCGGCAGTCACACGGGTATTGTCCAACCTGATATCCAACGGCGTGCGTCACGGGGAATCGATGAGCACGTTCGGCGTGGCGATGAGCGTGGAGCCTGGCGGCTACAAGGTGCGGCTGCGCAACGACGGCCGGGGGCTTCCCGACGACGCGGAGCGCCTCTTTGACCGCGGGGTCGCCGGACCCGGCGGCGGGGCCGGTCTCGGGCTCTCCATCGCGCGCGAACTCGCCCAGCGCATGGGCGGGAGCGTGGGTGCGGCCAACCTGCCGGGAGGCGGCGTCGAGTTCACGCTCGTGTTTCCTCGGACGGGCGCGTGAGACCGGGACCCGACGGTGTTCAGCGAATCGTAAGGATTGCGCAAGCGGCCCTTCAGAGTCCTGCCACATCATGGAGGCGGGAGGACGGTGATGTGGATGAGTGACAACGGATCTGCCGAGGTCGTCATCAGGACTCAAGGGCTCACCAAGCACTTCGGCAAGGTCAAGGCGGTCGAGAACCTCGATCTGACGGTTCGCCGCGGCGACATCTACGCGTTTCTGGGCCGCAACGGCGCGGGCAAGACGACCACGATCCGCATGATGCTGGCGCTGGCCAAGCCCACCGATGGCTACGTGGAGATTCTGGGCCAGCGCATGAGGCCGAACGCCGTGCGCGCGTTCGAGCGGATCGGCTCGATGGTCGAAACGCCGGGTGCGTACAGTAATCTCACTGTGCGCGAGAACCTCGAGATGCAGCGCAGTCTGCTGGGGCTGCGTCGCAACCACTGGGTCGACGAGGTCATCGAGATGTGCGACCTGGGCGAGTACCTCGACCGGCCGGCTGGCAAGCTTTCGATGGGCAACAAGCAGCGGCTTGGATTGGGCCGGGCGCTACTGCACAAGCCCGAGGTGCTGATCTTGGACGAGCCCACCAACGGCCTCGATCCCGTGGGGATCGCCGATATCCGCAACCTGCTCACGCGCCTGGCGACCGAGCGCGGGATCACGGTCTTTCTCTCCAGCCACATCCTGGCCGAGGTACAGAAGCTCGCGACCACGATCGGCATCATCCACAAGGGCAGCCTGCTCGAAGAGATCGGCTACAAGGAGCTGCGGCAGCGCAATCGCGAGTACCTCGAGCTCACGGTCTCAGACACCAAGCGCGCGTCGTGGGTGCTCGAGGAGCAGTGCGGACTTAGGGACTTCGCGGTCCGCGAGGGAAGCGCGCTGCGCATCTACAGCGAGCTGGACCGCGGAGGCGAGTTCAACAGCGCGCTGGTCGCAGCGGGCGTCTCGGTAGGTGGAATGCGGATGTCCGAGGAGAACCTCGAAGACCATTTCGTGAAGCTCACCGGGGGTTCGGACGTGGCTGAGCCCGAGTTGGCCATGTCCGGCAGACGAAGGTGGCAAAGACGATGATGGCACGTTCGCTCGCCGCCGAGTTCGCCAAGCTCAAGCGCTCCAAGATGATCCTTTGGACCCTGCTCGCGCTGCTCGCCTACGCGGCGCTCACCCTGGCGGTCGCACCGTACCTGGGCAGCGATGCGGGCCAGACGGGGCTCAAAGACGCCGGGGGTATATGGCAGCAGGCCACCGAGCAGGGCGTGTTCGATGACACCTGGGCCGCAGGCCTGAAGCAAGAACCTCGGTTCATCGCGGGTGGGCTCGTGCTGCTGATCTTCGCGCTCGTGACAGCATACGTGTTCGGGCGCGAGTTCAAGGAGGGCACAGCCGTTCAGTCGCTCACCGCGCCACTGCGCCGCGAGTACCTGACGCTCTCCAAGCTCGCCGTGATCGCTGTGTGGCTGCTGGCGTGGACGGCGCTCTCGATGCTCGTCCACATCATCGATCTCGCGATTCTGCAAGAGGGGTTCGCGGGACTCGCGGCGCGCGACCTGTGGGCCGCCACGGGTGATACGTTCCTGGCCGCATTCATGCTCTACCTGACGTTGCCGCTGTTCGCCTGGATGGCGGTGTGGGGCAAGGGGTACCTGCGCCCCATGCTCGCCGCTGTGACGATCACCGGTATGAGCAGCGCGATCATCAACACCGAGTTCTCCCCCTACTTTCCGTGGAACATGCCGGTCCACGTGGTGGGGGCCTCATGGATGCCCATCCCGCCCTCGGGCCTGGTTCCCGCCTCGTGGCTCGTGCTCGTGGCTGTATTCGTGATCGGCGTGGCCGGCACGATCTGGCAGCTCAACCGGGCCGACACGGCCTAGTGAGGCAACAACGGTGCTAAGAGCGCTCGCGGCAGAACTCGCCAAGCTGCGACGATCACGCGTCCCGCTGTGGACGGTGATCGTCGTGGCGCTCTGGCCGATCTCCTCGATCGCGAGTCTGGCCGCTACGACCGGCTCACTGCGAGACATCGGCTGGGAGCAGTTCGTGCGAATCGGCCCGCAGACGATGACCTCGTGGTATGGCGTGGTCCTGAGCGGATACGTCGCGTCGTTCATGTTCGGACGCGAGTACAGCGAGGGAACCGCGCGTAACATGCTCGCCTTGCCGGTGCGACGCGAGTACTTCGTAATCTCGAAGCTCATCGTGCTGATAGTCTGGGTGTTTGCGCTCGGCACGCTTTCGGCGGTCGTGAACACGGCCTACGGAGCGATCCTGGGTCTCGACGGGTTCGCCTGGAGGTACGCGCTGACCAGTCTGCGCGAGAGCCTGCTCGTGGCCACGATACTCGTGGCCACGTTGCCGCTCGTGGGTTGGATTGCGGTCGTAGGCAGGGGCTACCTGGCGCCCATGCTCTTCTCAGGCGTGGCGTTCATGTCCGGCGTGCTCATGCTCCAGGCGGGCTGGGAGCGCTGGTATCCCTGGGCGATGCCCTACGCCGTGACCGGGCTGCTGTGGCTTCCGGGCGACACGAGCTCCTCGCTCGGCGCAAGCTCGTGGGCGATCCTGGCGGCTCTGTTCGTGGCGGGCGTCGCGGCGCTCGTGGCGCACATCGACCTGGCCGACAGCCTGGAGTGAGTGATGGGAGCGGCGAGCCTCGCCCCGCAGGATTGTCTCCCGCGAATGCCGGGTATCACATCACTGCGCCGATTTGAGCTACAGCTTGCGGGCGCGTTACAAGTGCAGCTAAAGCGTGGGCCTGAAAGGCTGGCCCTGGCGCCAGCCTTTTCTTGTCGCTGCACCCCGTGCGCGCCGCCGCGAACCGGCGACGGACCGAAACGTGCCATGCGACAGGAAGGCAGGCTCATCATGCTCAAGATCGCCAACGAGTCGATCGAACGTGCCGAGGAGATCCATCCCGGATTTCGCGAGATGGTCGATCGCTACGAGGCGCTCGAGCTCCCGCCGTGCCCGGGCTGCGACTCGGCCGACACCGCGCGTGTCTCATCGGGAATCGTGAGCCGGAGCATCCATCTGGCGGCAGCCAGCAGCCGGTTCAAGCTGGTGCCCGGCATCCCCGAGGGCCGGTACTGGTGCAACGCGTGCGAATGCTACTTCGATGCCGAGGAGTGATGGGCGGGCTGGAACGGTCGGCTAGCGCTCCTCGCCGCCCCAGACCTCGCTATGCACGAAGCCCGGGTCGAAGCGCTCCTGCTGAGGCGGCATCTGGGCCGGAGTGCCCAGCGCCACAAGCGACACAGGAGCGATCGTCCTCGGCAGCCTGAGCGCGCGACGCACACCGAGCTTGAACGGCCCGATCGGGTGAACACCGATCCACACGCCGCCGAGCCCGAGCGAGTGCGCCACGAGCAGCAGGTTCTGGGTTGCGGCCGAGCAATCGATCGGCCAGAAGCCGGGGTACTTGAGCGACCGTTTGTCCGCGCAGATCGCAATACCCGCCGAGGCACCCTCGAGCGGCTTCGCGAACGGGGTGACCTTCGAGAGCCTGCGCAGCGCGTCCGGATCGCGCACGACCACGAAACGCCACGGGCGCTCGTTGCCCGCCGAGGGCGCGTTCATCGCGCCGCGGAGAATCTGCTCGAGCTGCTCGTTCGTGACCGGCTCGTCGGTGAATCGCCGTACGCTGCGGCGCGTCATGATCGCGTCCATGAGTTCCATGAGGGGGCCTTTCCTGGGGACCGACGACTAGGCTTGAACCAGCTCCGAACGTTCCCTTGCGAGCCAGCCGCGTACGAGCGGCGAGGTCGCCAGCACCTCCAGGGTGTCAGGTGTCACGGGGTCCACCGATCACATCGATCCGCGGCAACGCGAGCACCGATGCCACGAAGTGATTGCCCTCGGCACGTCGCTCTTCGAAGACCTCCGGTCGGTAGGAGACCAGGTCGATCTGCCTGCCGAGCTCGCGCTGCGCATCTGCGATCGGCGCAACCAGATCGTCGTCGGTCGCATCCCCGACAACAAGCAGGTCGACGTCGCTACCTACCTTGTCCTCGCCTGAGGCGACCGAACCGTAGATGAACGCCCAATCGACCGGCTCGCCTGCCGCTTTCAGATGCCGGGCAATGACTTCGGCCACGCCGAACTCGCGGGCCATCAGCGCTCGCAGCTCCTCGAACCGGCCGGAACGCAGCGCCCGGTAGTAGCGGCGATTGCCGCTACGCTCAGAGCCAATGAGACCCAGGTCCCCGAGTCGCACCAGTGCGATCTGGGCCGAACGAAGCCCGACACCTGCACGGCGCGCCACCTCACGCTGGTGCAACACGGCAGACGGATCGAGCAGGAAGACGCCGAGTACGCCCCTCATCGATGGAGTGCCGATCAGGCGCGCCATGGCGGGCGTAGCGGGGTGAGTCGTGCCGCACCCGGCGTGCGGGGCGTAGGCCGCGCGGTCCTCGGCGATCTGCAGCGTGCCCTCGGGTGGCGCGAGCTCAGCCGGGCGCATGACCGCAACGGGCTCGCCGCGACGGGTGATCACGAAACTGGCACCGGACTCGAGGTCGTCCAGGACCGCCCCCACGTTGCCGGCCAGCTCGCTCGCCGTGATGTGTCGCGTCTTCTCGGTGTTAGTCATACGACTGTTCTCCTTAGTCATTCGACTAACCATATCACACACCGGCCGCGCCATCACCCACCCCCGCTCGCCCCCTGGCACGCCGCGTGCTACACTATCCCGACACATAGCGATATATCGTGATACCCACAGATTGGAGCCTCTCATGCATCACCACAGACACAACACCGATGAGTGCGGCTTTGGCGCGCGCGCCCACCACCCGGGACACGGCAAGCACGGCTTCAAGATGCCGTCGTTCGGGATGGGCGGGATGGGCATGCCTTTCCACGGCGGTGGCGGCCCCGGCGGCATGCGTGCACGCCGCGGCGACGTGCGTCCGGCGGTCCTTCGGCTTCTGGCCGAGGCGCCCATGCACGGCTACCAGATCATCCAGGAGCTCTCCGCACGCAGCGACGGCGCATGGAACCCCAGCGCCGGCTCGGTCTACCCCACACTCCAGCAGCTCGCCGACGAGGGCCTCGTAGTTGCCGAGGAGACCGCCGGCAAGAAGGTCTTCAGCCTCACCGACGACGGACTCGCCGCGGTCGCCAAGATCGCCGGGCAGCCCGCCCCCTGGGAAGCGGCAGCCGGCGACGATACGGGTATGGGAGAGTACCGGACGGCTATGGGTAAGCTCATGCACGCGGCGTTTCAGATCGGCACGTCGGGCTCGCGCGAGCAGCGCGAAGCTGCCGTCGAGGTGCTGACCGAGACCCGCAAGAAGCTCTACGCCATTCTCGCCGAGGACTAGGCCGCCACGCACGGACCGCCTCGGCTCCACGCACGGACCGCCTCGACCCGAATGCACGCTACCCCCGGAGGGTGAATGAAAGCCTCGCAACTGCGCGCACGCTACCGGCGCATCGTGTTCTTCTTTGCCAGGGTGACCCTTGGCTTCATCCTCTGGGAGATCGTGCTTCCCCGCATCGGCCTGCGAGCGTGGACCCGGCGCACGCGCTCGGAGCGCAGCCGCACCACGGCCGTGCGCTTCCGCGCGCTCGCCATCCGCATGGGCGGGCTCATGATCAAGGTGGGCCAGTTCCTCTCGGCACGTCTCGATGTACTTCCGCCCGAGATCACCGAGGAGCTTTCGGGCCTGCAAGACGAAGTCCCGCCCGAGCGCTTCGAGGCGATCCGCGAGCGGGCCGAAGCCGAACTCGGGCTTCCGCTCTCGGAGCGCTACGCGCGGTTCGACGAGACTCCCCTGGCCGCGGCATCACTGGGGCAGGCGCACCGCGCGCGGCTCTGTGACGCCGACGCGGCCGAGCTCGGTTTCGCCGATGTCGTGGTCAAGATCCAGCGCCCCCATATCGAGCAGGTGGTCGCGGTCGACCTGGCCGCGATCCGCCGCGTTGGCGGGTGGCTCGCGCGCTACAAGCCGATCGCCAGGCGCGCCGACGTCGCCGGACTCATCGAGGAGTTCGCCGCCACCACACACGAAGAGATCGACTACCTTGCCGAGGCAGGCAACGCCGAGGCCTTCGCGGAGAACTTCGCCCACGACCCGCGGGTGCACGTTCCGCAGGTCGCGTGGGAGCTCACGACGCGCCGGGTGTTGACGCTCGAAGACGTCACCGCGATCAAGATCACCGACTACGACGGCATCACCGCAGCAGGAATCGACCGCGGCGAGGTCGCCGAGGTGCTGCTCTCCACCTACATGCAGCAGATCTTCGAAGATGGCTTCTTTCACGCCGATCCGCACCCGGGCAACCTGTTCGTGACCCCGCTCGGTATGCGCGAAGACGGCAGCCGCGAGTGGAAGCTCACGTTCATCGATTTCGGGATGGTAGGCCGCGTTCGCGACAGTCTGCGCGAGGGGCTGCGCGAGGCGGTCATCGCGATCGCCCTGCAAGACGGCGCCCGGCTGGTCAAGAGCTTCAAGACGCTGAATGTGCTGCTGCCCACGGCCGACCTGAAGCTCATCGAGATGGCGAGCATGCAGGTCTTCGACCGCTTCGGCGGGATGAGCATGGGCGACCTGCGCGAGATCGACCACGCCGAGATGATGAGCTTCGGGCTGCAGTTCCGCGAGCTTCTGCTCAACATGCCGTTCCAGCTGCCCGAGAACCTGCTCTTGCTGGGACGCTCGGTCGCGATTCTATCGGGCATGTGCACCGGCCTCGAGCCGCAGTTCAACGTGTGGAGCTCGATCACGCCTTACGCGTCCACGCTGATCTCCGACGAAGGCGAGTCGACGTGGGACACCGTGATTGCCGAGGGAACCAAGATCGCGCAGACACTCATCGCGCTCCCCGCCCGGGCCGACCGAATCCTCACGCAGGTGGAGCGGGGCGAGCTCAACATCCAGACCCCCCTGCTCGAGCTGCGCGTGCGCCGGCTGGAGCGCTCCGTGGGTCGCGCCACGATGGCGCTCGTGTTCGCCGCGCTGCTGATTGCCGGGGCGATCCTGTACCCGACCGAGCCCACGCTGGCCAAGTGGCTGATGGTGGCGTCGGTACTGCCGCTACTGCGCGTGATGATGGGTGGCAGGGGCAGGCACCCGGGGCGGTAGGGGGCTGCGGTCTACACGGCGAGTGGGCCGAGCTCACCAGCCACAGCAACAACACTCTCCGCCGCCTCGATCATGGCGGCCGCCGCATTCGCGCTCGGCGCGTCCCAGTCGCCGGGATACCGCGACTCCATCCCCCATTGGGTGAGCTCAGCCAGCTCACTGATGTTCATCTTCTCGGAAATGGCAGTCGGAAGCAGCACCCTGAGGGCTACCAGGTTGTGCGTCCGCGGAAACCCGATCCCACTGACGATCAGCACGGCCTTGAGCGCCTTCTCGGCTGCCTGCTGCGAGTGCCAGCAGACGAGCCGATAGGGGGAATCCGTAGCCGCCGCGATCACCTTGGCCAACGCGAGCTCCTCGCGCGCATAGCGAATCCACCGCTGAGCCTCGGCCGCAGCCTCAGGCGACTCGCTCATACACGACCTCGCCTTCGCGCAGGGCCGCCGCCAAAGCCGTATCCGCTGCCGCGCCGTGCCCTTGGGCGGCGATCTCTGCCGCGTCGGTAGGAATGACGTCCACGGGTACCGCCAGGTGACCGAGCGCCACGAGCATGGCCACGGCAGTAGCGTGCTTGTCGGTCACTTCGGGCAGCACGACCAGGAGATCGAAGTCACTGCGGTCATCCGAATCGCCCCGGGCGCGCGATCCGAAGAGAATGATCTGAAGCGGATCGAAGCCGTTGACCAGGCACGAAAGCACTTCGGGTGGGACGAGGGAGCTTCGATGATTGGCACGCGCGGCTGCGATGCGGCGCTCGGCTTCGATCGCCGGCACGATGATCTGGGACACGAGGTCCGACCCTCGATCGAGTTGGTGGAGGACGGCGCGGCCGACTGGCTCGCGTCGTGTCACTCCCATCTCACCGAGTCTGTCGAGCACGCGGGCCGCCCCGGCGGGACTGAGACCTGCGATCTCAGCAATCTGCCGGCCTGTGAGTGACCCACTGGCGGCGGCTAGCACGCGTAGGACCGCGGTGCGACCCGGGCCGCCAAAGAGCTGGTCAATCATTGCGCGCTCGCTCATCATGCTATGTATACTACGGTATACATCTGAACCGGGCAACAACCTGGCGAAGTCACTTCGGCGCGTTTCGGGCGACCGCCGATCGGTAGCGCCTGAATCCATGCTCTGCCGATGGCGGCCTCAGTGCAGTCGCTACTCGGCCGGTTCCACATCCGCCCAGGTCTTGCCTTGTGAGATGGCCCGCACGGTCGATGCGGACACGCCGAACTCCTTCGCGACCATGCGCGACGAGTGTCCCGACCGCAGGCCCCGCTTGATCTCGGCCACCTGCGATGCCGTGAGCGCCTTGCCCTGACGCGGTATGCGTGCCAGGCGGTCGGGCAGGTCGGGGTCGAGATCGGCCCACGCCCGCCCGTGTTTGATCGCGCTGACCATGCTCGGGCTGATACCGAACTCCTCGGCGATCGAAAGGCCTGAGCGTCCGGCTTCGAGCGCACCCATGACGCGGCGCGCGGCGGCGGCATCGAGGACCGTGCCGGCGGACGCAGCCCCCATCCTCGCGCGCAGGTCGTCGTCGATGGCCGTTGCCCAGCGCGTGCCACTCTTGATTGCACCCACGGTCTCGACCGAGACGCCGAAGCGTTCCGCCACCCGCGTGTGACGCTCTCCGGACGCAACGAGTTCGGCGATCTCGCGGGCCTGCTCGGCATCGAGTCTCTTGCCGCGGCTCGCTGAGTCGCCGGGATGTTCGTGTGGCACGGTCTTCACCTGCCCGGGTCGGAGTCGCAAAGATCGAACGATAGCCGCTATCCTACTGAAATGAGCTACTACCAGACTCTCGCAAAGCCCGGATGGGCGCCACCCGAAGGGCTGTATGGCGTGGTGTGGGGGATTCTCTACCCCATCATCTTCATTGCGTATGGCTACGTGATCTTCCGGGCAGTGGGCGGCACCATTCCTCGCAGCGTACTCGTCCCCATCGCAATCAACCTGGCGGCGAACTTCGCCTTCACGCCCATCCTGTTCTCGATGCGCAATCTTGAGCTGGCTGCGCTCGATATCGTCGTCGTGCTCGCTACGATTGTCTGGTCGATCGCGGTCATCTACCCACACTCCTGGGTGGCGGCGCTCGCACTCGTTCCCTATCTCATCTGGGTCGCCATAGCCACAGCGCTGCAGATCAGCATCACGGCGATGAACCGCTAGCAGGTCGTTCACCTGACCGGCTCGGGCGGCACCCCACAGAATCGCCGAGACCCCGCCCGGCGCGCTATCATCGGACTACCAGGGGTCGAACCGCCGTGTCGGGGGACGCGGGTTCCGGTTCATCTCCGCGTTGACGGGCAGCCTCCACGCAGCAGCCGCCGACTACCTCGACGACCATCCGGACAGAGTGCGGGAGGTCTATGCGTTCGGTGGCACCGGCGTGATCGAGAACGCGGTGCTCGCCGAGTGCAGGGCGATGCTGCCGTAGGGCGAGGGTGGCGGGGCGGCGTGACGGGTGATGCCGGGTGGCCGAGGAGGGGATGTGGGGCGAGCGGGGGGCTTGCGGCCGGCCTCTACGGCCCGACGCTGTATGACCTGACCTGCCCCGCCCGATCTAGAATCACGGTCGCGTACTCCGTCTGCTCCACTCCGCCCGGCGTGCGCGCGCTGTACGGCCACGCGTAGGCGGTGTAACCAGACTTCTGCTGGACGACAGGTGCGTTCAAGTCGTGAGCACTCGCGTACACGTCTCACCCGCGCGGTACCTCGGGGGCGGCTCGGCGCTTGAGCCGTTCGACCACGGCAGCGTCCATACCCTCCCCGCTCGCCCACTCCTTGAGCGCCGACCAGTCCACATCCTGGTGACGTGCCACCATCACGGCCTGGTCGAGCGACTGACGGTCACTCCAATGCGAATAGGCGGCCAGTCGATCCATGACGCACTGCGTCGGGGTGACGACACGGAGCGGTCCGAAGGGGGTGTCGAGCACTCCGACGTCTTCCTCGGCGACATTCGTCTCCCCGAAGCCGATCGGCCCCGGGGGGAATTCGACATACCAGACCGCATCGGGGTGCTCGAATTGCCGCGCTTTGCCAACTCGATGGAAGCCGAGCGGAGCGATCGCATCGCCGATGATCTCGAGCCGGGCAGATGTAACGAAGTCCAAGTCGGTGCTCTCGTACTCGTTGGCGCTGTAGAGCGACACCGCGGCGCCCCCGGACAAGGTCGCGGTGATGCCAGCTCGATCGAGGGCCTGACTCAACACCGCAGCCAACTCCTCCAGGGTCGTGTCAGCGCTGATTCGGCGCATGGATCACACCGGCTTCCCCGTGCGTCGAGGTCGTTGCCGCTGTCGGAAGTACCGCTTCAGCTCTCCTTCCGAGAGAAGCTCAAGTTCGGTCTCGAGGAATCCGCGGAGGTTTCGCACCGTGGGGTTGCGCGTGTCGAACTCAAAGACCCGAGTCCGGCCAACCTGGCGGCTGAACAGCACGCCATCGCGTTCCAAGCGATGCAGTTGCCTTTGCACTGCCATCAGCGGCACCTCGTAGGTCTTGGCTATGCGGGAGGCATGCCCCTCGCCATAGGCCTGCAAGAACAGCAGCACCTGTGCAGCGGAGCGACTTCCCAGGATAGCTTCGAGTACTGGTGTCACGGCGCCTCCTCTTAGCCTGCCACCCGATATGGGCATCTTACCACACTATGTAGTGATATCACCACATAGTGTGGTAGTCACCACGCGTCGGAGCCATGGCGCGAACTGATCGTGCCTCTCGGATTGACGGCGCGTCTCTGGTGACTATAATTCTGGTCATGTCCGAGACACGCTCACTTGCCGACGTGAAAGCCCACCTCTCCGAGATCATCGATCTCGTCGAGAGCCAACACGAGCGCGTGATCATCACCCGGAACGGCCGACCTGCTGCGGTCATCATCAGTCCCGGCGACCTGGAGAACCTCGAAGAGACGCTCGAGCTGCTGTCCGTGCCAGGCATGCTCGAGGAGATTCACGCCGCTGAAGAACAGGTCGCCGAGGGCTCATTCCTTACCGCTGCCGAGCTGCGCGCGAAGTACCTGAACAAGGAGTAGGCTCGTGCCGACGTACGATCTCAAGGTCGCACCGTCGGCGGAACGCACTATCGCGCGGCTCCCCGAGTTCGCCGCGGCGGCGATCGTGGAGTTCATCACCGGCCCTCTACCGCAGAACCCTCGCCGGGCCGGCACACCACTGATGGCGGAGCTCAGCGGCATTCACTGTGCACGTCGCGGGGCCTACCGGGTCGTCTACCGTATTGACGAGACCAACAAGCTGATCGTGGTGGTGCGGATCGATCACCGGGCTGACGTGTACCGGACACGGTGAGGTCGAAGGCCGTGGGGTGATCGACCCGAGGGGGCTGGGTGCAGGGGCACTGGCTGCCGAGGGATTCGCGGTCCATGTACCCGATCTCTCCGGCTGGGCCCTACACGGACCTCACGCTCTTGAGGCCGTCGTCAGCGGAATCGCGCAGCGCGTGCGCGAGCTTGGCGAGTAGAAGACCAATGGATGGCGGTTCACGCGGCCGACTGAGGGGCGTTTGCCATGTCCCAGCTGCGCAATCTCTGGTCGCAGGGACCGGACTTCGGGCAGCGAACCTCGGGTCAACCACCCGCCGGGCGGGGCACGTCACTGGAGCGGCACCCCGATTCCGGTGCGGGAGGGGCGAACGCGCGTACTCTCAGGCCACCGCGCTCTGCTCCCGGTGCATCTCGAGCGCCTCAAGGCTCGGACGAGCAGCCTCATCCCGCGGCAACCACAGCGGCACCCCGTCGTATTGCTCGTACTTCGTGCCTCCGAGCTCTCGCGCCATGCTCAACCGCATCGAGCTGACGTCGACCGCCACCAAACCCAGATCGAAAAGGTCGTGCATGTCAGCTCGCAACAACAACCCGTTCGCCGGGTGATTCGTCTGCGGTCCTCTGTACGGGATGATGTGCGCCGCCTCCAGCGCCGGAGGAGCATCGTAGCGCGTCATCGCACAACGTCCCTCGTATGCACTCAGCAGCGCACGACGAAATCGAGGTCCACCCTGCCGCCGCGTCACCTGCGCTATCACCGTTAGCCTGTTGTCCTGGTCCGCGCTAGGGACGAATTCACCGATTGGCAACCCGACCAAAGCCGCGGTCACGGCGACCCCTGTCTCCGCCACGCCGGCGCCGACATCGGCGCCTACCGAAACCGGCCCCACCAGCTCGAAGTACCCACCTGAGTAGCCGTGCACGTACGCAAGGCCCAGCACCTGGTATCCGCGGCCGTCTTCGGCGGGAATCACCACTCCCACCGGCACTCCGCGGGCGCGACACTCGAACAGCGCCACATTCGCGTACTGCAACGTTGGGTCGCGCAGGTCTTCGGCGGTCTGGCCCTGCTGGTGGTAGAAGTACGTCCACGTGCCCTCGGAGGCATTGGGAATCGGATCGAAGTCAGCGTAGATGCCTTTGTGGGTCTGCACCACGCTCACCGCACACGGCGTGCCCGCGGGCTTCCAGATGCCCTTCTGCTTCGACGTCACCTTGATCGGCAGTCCGACGTCGAACGGCCGCTGGGCAAAGATCCGCCCCGCGTTGGCCTCGAACCACTCCAACGCCTGGCGATGCCAGTCTGGAAGTCCGTACAGAATCGACACTCGCGCCCATCCTCCCCTGCGCATAGCATAGACCAAGATACCCGCCGAGGAGACCCATGAAGCGAGTCACCGCAGCGGTCATCATCGAGAACGGCCGCCTGCTCATCACGCGCCGTCCGCCTGGAGATCCGCTCGCCGGGCTATGGGAGCTGCCTGGAGGCAAGATCGAGCCGGGCGAAACCCCCAAGGAGTGCCTCGCGCGCGAACTTGCCGAGGAGCTCAGTATGACCGCCGAAGTCGGCGCAATCGTTGCACGCACCGTCTACCACTACGATCACGGATCGTTCGAGATGCTCGCTCTGGAGGCGCGACGCACGTCCGAGTTCGAACTACACGTGCACGACCGCTTCGCCTGGGTGCCTGCCAAGGAGCTCGCGGACTATCCGCTGGCACCTGCGGATGTGGCGCTTGTGGGGCAGCTGCACGGCCTGCGGGCCTGGAACGCCTAGCGCTTACTCCTCTGCGGCCATCATCGCGCCAGCGTCATCGCTTCGCGCATAGCCGAGGAAGTCCTCCTCTTCGTGCTTGCCCTCGCTCACACTCTTCTCCACCCGCACCATCACCGGGATCCGCGTGAACGAGCCGGACAGCAGCGCCTCGCCGGTGTTGAGATTCGGAAGCGCGCCCGCCTCGCCCTCGCCCATAGTCTCGACCACGTCGCGAATGTACCTCTGGTCGTTGGGATTGACGATACGCATTATCAGATAGCTGTTTGCCTGCGAGAGCACGGTGGCGTCGATTCGACTTGGTCGCTGCGAGATGAACACGAGCCCCATCCCGTACTTGCGTCCTTCGGTTGCGATCTGTTTGACGATCGGCAGTGACGGGGCATCAGTTCCGTCGATACGATTCGGGATGAAGTTGTGCGCCTCCTCGATGACTGTGAGGAAGCGCGGGATCTTCTCATCGATGCGATCCGCGAGCAGCTGAGACATGATGCTCGCAACGATGGACTGTCGGAGCGCGTCGGAGTAGCCCTCGAGGCTGACAATCGCCACCGCCCCAGCCTTGACGATCGCGTGCAGCTCTTTGGATGGAGGCAGCTTCTCGGAGCCGCCCCCCGAGTACTTGCGGCTCGTCTTGATCATGTTCCAGTACTGCCAGCCGGCCCGCCGGGTCTGCCGTCGAACCGCTCCCGCAGTCGAAGCTTGGACGTTCAAGCCGCCCGACAGTTTGGCAACCTCACGCGGCAGGGGAGTCCGATCGTCGCCGGCCTTGAGCGCAATAATCGCATCACAAACCTCGGCCAGCGCATAGAAGTGATCGTCGTCAAGCGTCTTTGAAAGCCCGCTCAGTTGGTTCTCAACCAGGGCATCGCTCAGCTGTCGGCGCTTGCTCTCGTCCACTAGCACTTCAAGAACCGCAGTCGTGAGCGTCTCCTGCGGCGGGGACTGCTGTTCGCCCGAAAGCCCCCGGACGTAGCCCAAGGCGGTGTCGATCTCCTCATCTGCCAGCCGAATCTCCGGCAGATACGTGGTCACCTTGGTCTTTCGCGCGATGTGGAGTCCCGAGTAGTCGCCGTGAGGATCAAAGATCACTATCGGATAGTGCTTGGTCATCAGCCCTTCGAGCAGCTTGCGCGTTGCGACCGTCTTGCCGGCACCGGTCGACGCGAGCACGGCCAAATGGCGTGAGACCACCATGTGCGCATCGACATAGACGTTCACATCCTTGTTGCCACGCTCTTTGCCGAGGTAGAGCCGGCGATGCTCGGGCGTGTCGCCTACAAGGAACGCCTCGATCTCGTCCGCCGGAGGAACGTACACCTGGCCGGCGGGCTGGACCGGATACTTGGGCGGCTCCAGCCGCCCATCCCTTTGCACGCCCACGACCGTGCACGTCGCCGTAATCATCTCGCGCGACATCGAGACGACCGAGTCCACCGGATCGCGCCCCTGAAAAGCCAGCTCCTGCGCCGCTTCCCGCGGGAACAGCGGATTGAGCCGCTCGATCGAGCCGACCTTGGCCCACACCCGGAAGCACTCGCCTTCTTCCCACGTGTCGACCGCCACGAGATCCTGGGTCCTCACTGCGTCGGGCTTCACCTGCATTTGGAACTCATTTGTTGAGCTCACGCCGACGACGGTACCGACAGCAGTCACGCCCTCCTGAACAGCCACCCTACACCTCCGGTCGTTCCTGGCGTTGACGTCCGCCGTTCCCTTGGGTCAGCACCATCATCTGCAGGCGCTCAACATCGGTCATGTCCACAACGTCGCCCGAGAGCAGCCGGCCGAATTGGGCCAAGATCAGCTGCCTGTAGGCTTTAGTCATCCATCCGGGAATCGCCGAGAACTTGTCGACGATGTCGAGCCCAATCGGGAAGGCGTAGTTGGGCAGCAGCGCCGCGTAGTCGAATGCTCGCGTCAGTATCTCGTCCAGATCGGTAGCGCCATACGTCGCCGGGACCTCGATGCGCATCGGATACTTCGCCGAGGTCGTGCGAACGAACGTCGTCTGCACGGCGGGAAACAGCTCGGAGCGTTCGTCCTTGGTGCGCGCCAGCGGGTCGACGGCATACCACTCGAGATACTCCGCTCGGTCTAGTGCCAGCGCCAGCAACAACGGATCGTTGTAGCGCGTCGCGTCCAGAATAGCCTCTACCTGCGCCGACGGAGCTCTGCCCTCGATCTCGAGCGTCTCGAGCAACCGTTCGAACACCTCGGGCGCGTCCTCAAGCATGAGCTGAATCACATGCTTGGTGATGCTCCGACCGAACGAGCGCTCCACCACGCCGCAGACCAGCACATCCTTCTCAGCCGCACGCCTGAGCACGTACTGCTGCAGAAACGCGAGCATGCACACCACAGGCGTATGTCGGTCCGATGCATCCTGCTGGCATCGCGCGGTCCCGCTCAGGTGGCACTCCTCGCACCACACGTCGAACTGGCTGAGGACCTCGCGAACGTGCGGACGACCCTCGGCGATGCCGAGCATCTCCCCGTAGTCCTCGGGATAGAACCAGTGGTCGAAGAACAGTCCAGTCACGAACTGGAACGGACCATGCAGCATGAGCAGGCGAATGTCTGAGAAGCGCACATCTTCCAGGGCGGTGACAAGAGCCCCGAGTTCGACAATCTCTCGCACGACGTCGCCGTAGCGTGAGCTCGACTTGAGGCCACCACGAAGCTGGCCGAGCATGAGCGGGAAGTGGTCGAACGTCTCGCGCTTGTTGAGATCGCGCTCGCCCTGCTTCACGCGGAAGATGCCAGCGCGGACGATCAGGGGAACACCCAGACCGAGGTCGATCTTGGAGATCCCGCCATCCACGAACGCGACGGCGCAGGGCTCGGGGATGTCAGAGGGCACGGGCTGGATCCGGTAGGAGTCGTCGCCTGAGCGGAACCTGTCGCGCATCGCGCGCGCCAGCTCGAGCGTGGACTTGAAGTAATCCTCGCGCAGGTCCTCCCCGACAACCAGCGCGTTCTCTGCGATTCGGATGAACAAGTCGGGGTCGCGTTGAAGCGCATCAATCCGACTGTCGCTCACAGGCATCCCCCCGACGCGGCGATTGTAGTCTCATAGTCGGCAAACGAGGCGTCGGAGTAAAGACGCATGCCCCGCAGGGAGCCGCCCGTGCTCGTGTACCAGGCCACCAAGCGCGAGTTCATGGATGACGTCGAGACCGACGCCATCACCACGCGCATCACTCAGGCCTTCGAGCACCGAGTTCACCGCGCAGCACCGCGCGAGGTGCGTTCCTGGAACAACTCGATGCAGTACATGTACAAAGTCCTCAACACCACCGGCATCCCGGGCAGATGCACTCCAAATGGGCTCCCAAAGCGATCGGCGTTGCCGCGAAGATCCGGTCGCTGATCCCTAGCAACCTGACATCCTTGCCTACCGGCTCAATGTCACCGGCCAGCTCTGTGATTGCGCGATTGCTGCCGGGAACCGGGTTCGGCGGCGTATCTCATCGTGTAACAGCCGCTCTGGCCGCGCCTCAGCCCGGGTACACCGTCCACACCTCGACTATGCGCCAGACTCCCCGCTCGGCAAGCAGCATTCCCGAGAACTGCATGCCGACCCTGGCTGCCCTGGCTATGGCGGGCGGCACCGGCGATTCCCCGTATTCGGTGCCGTCAAAGAAGTCGACCAGCGTGATGCTGCTCTGGCCCACGGCGATGATCTGGAACTCGCCCTCGACGCAGTCCCCTTCGTCGAACAAGTCACCGTGTGCATCGATCCAATCCGAGAGCAGCTCATCCAACACCGCCGCCAGTGGAAGCTCCCGCGCAATCTCCTCGATTCTCTCCGATGACGCCATTAGCCCGCGCGCGACGAGCCATTGAGCAAGTGCTTCGCCGAAGTGGGCCAACGATGTGAGACCCGCGCGATCGATCATCACCTTGCGTGGCACGAACCACGACAGGAACATCGGCAGCGCTTCACCCAGATACGCCGGACCGAAGACCTCACAGAACGAGACGTCATCTGATTCCCGCCGTGTCTGCTCCCACATCCGCGCCTTGTCATCCGGCAACACATCATGGCCGTAGCCAGACAAGTAGCTCTCCAGCAATTCTGCCGAACTGTCGAACGGGATGTTCTCTTGCTTTGATTGCGCCGTGGTCTGTGCCAGGAACTCCTGAAGCACCTCGTGGGCGGTGGGATTCTCGACAGGGGCATGGACCTTGGGCGCCGCCTCGAACGCGATCCATGCGTCCGCAAGCGATGTCGTGCGGTAGCGCGCGACTTCCGAGTCGCCGCGCAGTACGCCCTTCTCCAGCAGTCCGAACTCCGCGAGCGATGCCAGCAGCCGTCCTTCGAGCACCTCGACCCCGGTGCGCCAGCGTGCGCCCACGAACACCAGCTCCAGCTTGACGGGGTCCGAAAGCGCCGAAGCGAAAATCTCCTGCGCGGTTGCCCATCTCGCGGCCCGGGCGAGCACCCGGCCGAGCGTCGAGACGAACTCGGACTGCAGTCGTGGCGTTTCGCCAAGACGATCGGCGTACGCGGGGTTGAACTCCTCCCAGTACGTCGAGAACAAGCTTGCCGCGAGAGACGCCCGCCATCCGGGCTGGATCAGGGTGCGTCCCAGCGGCGTTGCCACGAACACGCCCGCCCGGTTCGCGACGAGTGATGCCATCATGAGCAGCTGCCTCAGACTGTCGAGCGCCGGTATCTCAAGCTCCGTCTGCGCGTAGGCGAGGTGACGCTCGTCGGCACCCAGGAGCGCTCCGAGACGCCGAGCATCGCTGACGTTGATGTAGCCGGCGCTGGTTGCCGGCGCTGGTTCCTCGGCCAATGCTTTGAGGAAGACCGCCGCGGTGTTCACAAACTCCGCTTGCTCGAATGCGTCGTCGGCGAGCGCCGAGTCGAATCCCGCGATTCCTCCGAGTCGCCACGATGGCCGAGACAACCCGAGTGCTCGAGGCGTCAGCAGCGCCGTCATCTCTGCGTCGAGCGGCTCGACGCCGAAGACCGCGTCCACGCGCGACTGGGCATCACGGATGTCGAATCGCCCGGGATCGAATCCGCGCGCCCATTCGAGAAGCTCGGCCATCTCGTCCGCATACTCCGGCTCCGGGTCAGCATCGTCTTCGCCCTCACTTGGCGGGTCATCCCTCAACGCAATCGCCTCGAGGAGGCGGGCGTGGCCGATGGCGCCGCCGCAGTCTTCAGGCGGACACGCGCGCTTGCCACCCGTGACATGCGGGTAGCGGATGTCAGGCATGGCTGAACCCGCCCGAGCGATACGGATCTCGTGTTCCCAGTCGTCACCGAAGTCATAGATGTAGCGAAACGAGACAACACCCCGACAGAGCAACGACCCCAGGGTGACCGACTGCTCATCGCGCATCTCGACATCGCCCCAATCCTCCCAGTCGCAGTCGGCGTCGACATAGCAGTCGTCGGCAATCTCGAATCTGTGCAGATGGTAGTCCTGCCACGGCATCGCAGCCTGGATTGCGGCATGCAGATCGGCCAGGGTCGAGCGCGACACCATCTGCAGCTCGCGCCACACCGCGGGCTTGGTGCGCGCAAGTCGCACCATCACGTTCACCAGTCGCTGTGCCATGCGTATTGCCTGCCCTCGAGGTCTCGACCGTTGCCCGACGTACAAATGATACCGCAGCGGTCACGCGACCAGTGCCCGCGGAGCACCGGCCTCCGTCTCGCAGTCCAGCGGTGCCCGTCGGATCCGAGTCTTCTGTGCCGAAGGTGTTGGAAGGCCTGTTTGAAGGCCGGCCGCCAAGGGCTTGGTCTGACGGGAATCGTTGCCTTCGCGAAGCCCGTGGCGTCGCCCAGAGCGGGCCCGGGCCGTCTGCTGGGCCTGCACCCACCTCGTCAAATCGGCAATCTTCGAGCGATGGTCGGCGTGGACAATCACGCTGGATGTGGCGAAGGGGACTTTCGTGTACAGCGTCTCGGTCGCCGCTTCGAAGTCCTTGATCGGGCCGACGATTTCGCGCTTGGGAAAGCCCATCGCACAGGCGAGGAATACGCAACAAGACCAGATAGTCCGTGATTCAACCGCCCGAAGTAGGTCGGGTTCGTAGGGTCAGGCATTCAGCCCGGCAATCGTTTCAAGCTCACTAATGGACTGCTCGGCGTTGCTACTCTCGACGCGCCGGAACCGGTCGCGTGGGCGGTGACACCAGCGTGTTGCCGCCTGGGCTGGCCAACTGCCGCTCGAGATCGATGAAGGCGTCAACGAGTTCGCTCGCTTCAAATGTGCGATTGCGTCTTCCCACCGTGAGCTGTCGCAGCACCCCAGCCTCCTGCAACTTGGCGATGGCCTGGTTCACTTGAGGCTTGCTGCGGCCAAGCATGGTCATGGCGGTCTTGACGCTCAAGATGGGCGTGCCCGGGAGCAGACGTAGTAGCAGGTCCACCGATGAGTCTTTCCGGGTCGGACCGACTCTCTCGCGCCACGAAGCCTGAATCTCCTGGCAACGTTTCTCGAACGCCCGAGCGTCCTCCGTCGCCCGTGCGCATGCGGCGGCGAATGCGCCCACCCATCTATTGAGACCTTCGTGAGCCGCTTCTCCATCAGATGGGCCAATGTATCGATACGCCGTCAGACCGCCGATGTAGTCGCTCGCGCGTGTCGCAAGCACGAGCGAGATGGGGGGTTGGACGTTTTGGGAGAGACCCCGGCGCCGTAGTATCAGGTGAATCAAGGCCCGTCCGGTTCGTCCATTTCCATCCACGAAGGGGTGGATCGTTTCGAACTGCGCGTGGGCCAGGGCCGCCTGGACCACCGCTGGCAGGGAGTCTCCGTTGCAGAACTCCGCCAAATCGTCGAGGAGATCGAGTACGGCTTCTGGCGGCGGTGGCACGAAGGCAGCGCTGCATGGGTTGTATGCGCTGCCGCCGATCCAGTTCTGAACTTCGCGAATCTGTCCGGCGTGTTCCTCCAGGGCGGTGTTGGCGAGGAGGCATCTGTGAATCTCGACGATAGTCCCGCGTGTGATCACGGTCGCCTCTTCGGCTGCGCCGAGTGCCTCTCCCATGGCATCGATGTTGCCGAGTACTTCCTCGGCCGTGATGTCGGTCGATATCTCACCCATCTGCCTGGCGGCTTCGGCGCGTAGCAGACGTCGCGGGCCCACTTCGAGCCCTTCGATCTTCGACGAGGCCACACATTCGGCACGAAGCAGCAGGCGCGCGAGGGCCTCAGTGTCGGTCAGCGCAGTCGCCTGAGTGTCGAGTCTTGCGATTGCGGTCTCGGCGTCGGCAACGTCGGCCGCCACCTCGCCAGCGAGGGTGACGTCGCGTGGCATAAGCGGGTCGGGCAGATATGCGTCGTACTCACAAGAACGCCGATCGGCACGCGGAACGCCCGACACGGCCTCTGCTATCCATCGACTGTGCTTGAGTGTTGCCATTACCATCACCTCGCCATAGTTAGGGTTATACGCTAAACCTAACTATGCGGTCAAGACAGTAAGGGTTAGGCAAGTGTGGTCGAGGACCGCAGTCGAATCCCTGATTATGCAGACCGAACAACACGATATCGAACAGAGAGACCCGGCGGTGGCGGATACCCGGGAGCCACCGGCCGACCAAAACGATCCGATGGCGCCCTGCGCCCTGCTACTTCGCGAAGATGTGGCTGGTAGTTCGACGACCGTCCACATCTCCAACTAGCCAGAGGACGCGATTCATCGTGCCCGACGACCCGCGGCTGCCACCTCCAGCATCTTGCACTTCGGTTCTGCTAGACGAAGCTCGGCTGCGCCCCGCTCTCACGCCACTCGAGATACCAGCGCAGCTCTCTAGCCGAGAGAAGATCTCCGAAGCCCCGAGGATGCTCACAGTCCCGATAACCGGTGGTGTATGACCATGTCTCACCCGATGGCAGGACCAAGGTCGAGCGATCGATGTTCCCGAAGCCGTACCTCAAGAAATACGCCCGCCGACCCAATACTGACCGCGCTTCCGCGGCGATATCGAGTACGACCGCCTCATCTTGAGTCTCGCTCGCACATGACCGTCCGAGGAAACCGCCGAGAGTCCTGGCCTCAGCAATCACGACCTCCGCGTGCCTGGTCGCGGCTGTAAGCCACGCGAAATCACGCGTCTCAAATACCGTATGGGGCACGAGATCGAAGGCGACCACAGCGCCTCGAGCACTCGCCAGCTCCACGATAGCCCGAGAAGCCCCCGCCCGACCCTCATCCAGACTGGCGTAGCCATCCGTGAACAGGAGGTCCAGGCCCTCGAGCACCTCGATATCGTACTCCGTTTCACTGAGAGGGGGCCCGTTCGCACCAGCATCGACAAGCAGCAATCTAACACCGTGAGTGCATTGGCTCGAAGCATCACGAACATACACCGCTGTGCCTGTGCGCGCAGAGGAGTCAACAGGACCCAGCATCGAAATGCCAGCGCTCCTGAGCTCCCGAGCCGTGAACTCCCCGAGCGGGTCACTGCCAACGCGGCCCAGGACGCCAACCCTCTCAAACAAGGGCTTGGCTGCCAGCGCGAATCCGATGGCGGACCCGCCAAGGCCGAGTTCAATCGGGGTGTAGACAAGCGCGTCTTCGGTCAACGACTCGAACGTGACATCACCCAGACGAGCGACCAGTTCGGCCAGAATATCTCCCATGACCACAACCGAGAACGCGGCTACCATCTGACCACCTGGCTTGGATCCTCCGCATCGACGTGATGCACCTCAAACGACATCGCGGGCGCACCGACGAAGTCCACCATACGGCTGACAAGCTGCTGGAACCCTCGGTCGATACAGCTCGGACACAACCCCGGCATATCAGACGGCCTGTGCTTCGTCAGAAGAGCCCCACGCCAGGCGCCAATCCAGCCGAGACTATCCGACGCACGGTACATCGGTGCAGCCTGTCGGAGCTGACCGATTCCGTCACCCCTGTAGCGACCGCACGGCTGAACTCGGAAGCCGCCCGAATCAATGCCGGGCTCAACGACACATTTGAGCGACATCTGCCAGCAGTGGCCCACTCCGATATCTCCCTGCGCCGGGTCAAGATCCGGCTCGTTGAGAGAACGCCACGGTACGGAGACTCGAAAGGCGCCCGAATGCATCTCTGTAAGTTCTTCGAAGAGGTCGCACGCTCGGGCTTGCTGCTCTCGGGTGTGTTCGGTACTCTAAAAGTTGACCACCTGGAGGCCTTTCGATCACCGAAAAGTTGACCACCCCACCAACGCCTGTACCGTCGCAGTGATCCCGGAACCGGGACGCTGTCGACAGTGGCAGGAGGAAGGCAGTGC
>CAMTYE010000012.1:0-34378 GCA_947085935.1 uncultured Actinomycetes bacterium
CCACTGGGACTCGTACTCGGGTGTGTGCTCGAAGACCATCCGCACGGCCCTCTCTCGCACCTCTTTGGGATACCTGGTTTGTCTGCTCATGACCCCATCCTCTCAAACGACGGGGTCTCCGGGAATCCCGGGGCGATTCAGCAGGCCCATTACGAGGGTGCGATTCCGCTTGATCTGCTCAAGCGCGAGCAAGACCGCATCGCTTCCGGGCTGCTTGAGATCACCGGCAAGCTCGAGGCGTCGGATCTGCACTTCGACATCATCGAGGCCAATCTCAACGCCGCGCTCGATCTCACGGAGAACTGCAGGCTGGCCTACAAGACGGCACCCGACCACATCCGGCGACAGTTCAACCAGGTGTTCTTCAAGCGGATTCTCGTTGGCCCGGACACCAGCGTGGAGACCGAGCTTGCGCCGCCATTCGACGTCCTGCTCGGAGCGCAAATGCAGGCTCTGAGCCATGAAGGAGAACACGAAGCCTCTGAAGACACGAATGAGCCCACTCAGTTGAGTGGGCTCATTGCTACTAACAACTCAAACCGCCGGACTGGGCGCCGGTTGGCGTTCCCCTTTGTCCAGGGTTTGAGTAAGACACTATTGGTGCCCCCAAGGGAATTCGAATCCTGATTGTGCTTGTGACTATTGGTGACTATCCTCGATTCTCCACGAAGCGATCGAGGTTTCTGCTTGAAATAGAAGACGGTGACCCTTTGAGCTGGGATAATGGTAGTTACCACACAGCCAAAGCCCCGCAAGAAAGGTCACCGTACAAGTGAAAGCTACCACGACTCGGATCCCTGTTGAAGTCACCTGCGACGGAGAGGGTCTCACGTCGCGCGCCGGCACCGCTCTGCTCACCGGTCTGTCCGATCGCATCGGCCTGACCGACGGCCTCGTATCAGGCCTTCGCGTGCATTGTCGAGCGGTCGCCCACGAGCCCGGATGCATCGTGCGAGACATCGCCGTCATGCTCGCCGACGGTGGGGACTGCCTCACCGATCTGGGCGCACTCAGAGATCAGGAGGTCCTCTTCGGGCCGGTGGCCTCAAACACGACGGCTCAACGTTGCGTCGAGCGCCTGGACAGGGCGATGCTCGCGCGCTTGTGCGAGGCACGCGCCGCTTCGCGTGCTCGTGTGTGGGGCATGTCCGGTGCTCCCGGCAGAGTGATCCTCGACATCGACGCCACGCTTCTCACTTCACATTCGGACAAGGAGTGCGCCGCGGGCACCTACAAGGGCGGGTACGGCTTCCACCCTCTGTTGTGCTTCGAGGCCACCACGGGAGAAGCACTCGCGGGGATACTGCGGCCGGGTAACGCCGGATCCAACACCGCGACAGACCACATCGAGGTGCTTGATGCAGCACTGGCCCAGCTGCCCGCGGGCTTCGCGCGTCCCGGCACGCTCGTGAGATGTGACTCGGCCGGTGCCACGCACGCCTTCCTCTCCGCCGTGGTGGAGAGGGGACTGCTCTTCACGGTGGGGTGTGATCTGTCAGGTCGTGTGCGTGACGCGATACTCGCACTGCCGACGAGCGCCTGGATCCCCGCGCTCGATGCCGCCGGCGTTCCTCGCGACGGTGCCTGGGTCGCTGAACTCGATATCGACCTGCCGGGCTGGCCGAGAGGTACGCGTGCGATCTGCCGGCGCGAGATCCCGCACCCCGGTGCCCAGCTCACATTCTCCGACGAGGGCGGTCACCGCTTCCAGGTCATGCTCACGAACCAGAAGGGTTCGCGCCTCGCACGTCTCGAGCAGTTGCATCGCAGCCGGGCAGCGATCGAGGACTCGATCAGGTGCGCCAAGGCGAGCGGACTGCGCAACATGCCCTTTCACAGCTTCTCCAAGAACGAGGCTTGGCTACAGCTCGTGCTCATGGGATGCGATCTCGTGGCCTGGACCAAGATGCTCCTGCTTCAAGGCTCCGCTCTGGCCGCAGCCGAGCCCAAGACCCTGCGCTACCGCCTGTTCCACGTCGCGGGACGGATCCACACGGGATCTCGGCAGCTCAAGCTCAGACTCCAGCGAGGGTGGGAGTGGGGGCCGGCGCTCATCGGTGCCTTCGCGCGACTCAGGGCGCTGCCCACGGGCTGAGCATCGAAGGTCAGCGACCACGACACGAAGCACCGCCCAGAAGGAAGCGTGTCCTGTCGCGCCCGGAAACAGGCGCAAGTCACCCGGGAAGACCCCCGGGGCGCTGCCGGGTCGCCACCACGCTCCGAGCGACGCTCAGACGGATGCGATATCGTGGCAGGAGGTCGGATTCGGGTCTTCAGGTGACCTTCGTGGAGAATCGAGGCTAGGTGCTTCGTCGGCGCAGTATCACGATCGCCAAGGTCGAACGAGGTGCGCGAGGTCGACCTGCCAGCGCCCTTGGCCGATCGGCCGCGCACTGTCGAGCAGGGCGTGCACGGTCGCGTGCGCTGCGGCGAGAGCATCAACCGGCGACAGCCCACCGACCAGGTGGCACGCAAGCGCCGAGGAGAGCATGCAGCCGGTGCCGCGGACATCGCCGACTCCGGCCACGAGTGAGTGCGGCACGCGTTCGACGCTGCCGTCCGCGCGCACGAGGACGTCGACCGCCTCGGCGGGACTGCGGCCCGCCAGCCCCGTCACGCATACCGCCGAGCCGTAGCGCTCTGCCAGCGTTTGCGCGGCCGCCACTGCGGCGTCCTCGCCGGCGATCACGCCGTTCGCCAAGCGACCGGCCTCCTCGGCGTTGGGGGTGATGACGGTCGAGACACGCGCGACGGCATCTACGGCGCTCAGGGCGCCCTCGACCAGCACGCCGCCGCTCGAGCTCGCGAGAACCGGATCGGACACGACGACGGGCAGGTCAGCGCGGGCGAGCCACTCCGCCAGCGCCCGGGCGAGTGGCTCGGAAGCGAGCGCACCGACCTTCACGCAGGCGAAGCGACCCTCGGCGAGCACGGCGTCGAGCTGCGCGATGAGTGCGTCGGGCTCGACAGGCCAGGTGCCGGCGAAGCTCACCGAGTTCTGCGCGGTGACCGTGGTGACGGCGACCGCGGACTGGTAGCCAAGACGCGCCATCACGAACGCGTCCAGGAGGATACCTGCGCCCGCCGATGGGTCGAGACCGCCGATGGCGAGCGCTCGCGGCGTCGCGGCTGGAGCGCTCACGCGAGAACCTCCGAACTCGTCACGCGCATCGAACACAGTGGGCCGCACATCGTGCATTCGGCCGCGTCGCCCGCGTCGCTGTGGGCGCGCATCTCGGCGGGGAGGGTCGGGTCGATTGCGAGCGCAAACTGGCCGGGCCAGTCCAGCGCCTTGCGAGCGGTCGCCATCGCCTCGTCCCACTCGCGCGCGCCGGGCAGCCCGGCCACGACGTCGCCGGCGTGCGCGGCTATGCGGCATGCGATCACGCCCTCGCGTACGTCGTCCGCATTGGGCAGGCGCACGTGCTCGGCGCGCGTGACGTAGCACAGGAAGTCGGCGCCCGACATCGCCGCGAGTGTTCCGCCGATCGCTGAGGTGATGTGATCGTAGCCCGGCGCGACGTCGGTGACGAGCGGGCCGAGCACGTAGAGCGGCACGCCGTGGCACGCGCGCTTGATGGCGGTGACCTGTGCCGCGACCTCGTGTAGCGGTACGTGCCCCGGCCCTTCGACGATGACGCGTACCCCGCCGTCGCGCGCTCGCTGAACCAGCCCGCCGAGCACCGCGACCTCGGTCATCTGGGCCTCGTCACCGGCATCCGCCAAACAGCCGGGCCGCATCGAATCGCCAAGGCTGAGCGTCACGCCGTACCCTCGGCAGATGTCGAGCACCTCGTCGAAACGCTCGTAGTAGGGATTCTCGGCGTCGTGGGCGCGCATCCAGCACGCGAGCAGTGCCCCGCCTCGCGAGACGATGCCTGTGCGGCGGCGCTCAACCGCACCCGACGAGAGCTGGCTCCGGGTGATCGAGGCATGCACCGTCTGGAAGTCGACGCCCTGCTCGGCATGGTTTCGGACGGCGGCGATGAGCGAATCCGATGTCATGGCCGTCGGACCGCCGGACCGCCCGGCTGCCTGGACAGCCGCCTCGTAGACCGGGACGGTGCCGACCGGCACGCTGGCACGTGCAAGCACGGCGCCTCGGACGGCACGGATGTCGCCGCCGGTCGATAGGTCCATGACGGCGTCGGCGCCCGCCTCGATCGCGACATCGAGCTTGTGCAGCTCGCCGGCGAGATCGGACGAGAGTGCCGACGTGCCGAAGTTCGCATTCACCTTGGTCCGCAGCCCGGCGCCGACGACACAGGCGCGAATCTGTCCGACCCGCGCATGCGAGCCGAGCACTGTCGCGCGGCCGTCGAGCAGCAGCTCGCGCAGGGCGTCGGACGTGGTGTGCTCCTCGGCGGCGAGACGCTGAAGAACCGCCTCGGGCGGGACGAGGGAGTCGGCGTGGGAACGGGCCGGGCTCATCGGGAACCGCCGGTCGAGGGAGCGCTCGCCGCGATGTGGGCGAGCCGGCGTGCGGCGGCGTACGGATCGTGCGCGTGTGCAATCGCCGAGATTACGCAGATCGCGTCGGCGCCGGCAGCGAGGACCTCGGCGGCGTTGTGCTCGGCGATTCCGCCGATGGCGGCGAGGGGCAGGCCCGCCGCCTCGCGAATGCGTCGCAGTCCGGCAAGGCCGATGGACGGCGCGGCGTCGTCTTTGGACCCGGTCGCGAAGACCGGTCCGACCCCCAGGTAGTCCGCGCCCAACGCCACGGCGGCCTGCGCCTCCTCGGCAGTCGCGACCGACACGCCAAGAAGCCCGCGCCCGTGCGCCCGCCACTCGCTGAGCGCGGAGAGGTCCGACTGCCCGACGTGGAGCCCATCGGCACCCACAGCAACGGCGAGGGACGCATCGTCATTCACGATGAACAGCGCCCCGAACGCCGCGCACACCGTGCGAACCGCGCGCGCGGCCTCGAACCGGCGGGCGTCGAGGAACTTGTGGCGGAACTGTACGACGCGGGCGCCGCCCGCCGCCGCATGCGCCGCGAGCCCTTCGTGGGTGCGCCCCAGCTCCGGGACATCGGCGGTCACGAAGTACAGCCCCGAGACAGCGACGGACGTTGGCGCGACGGCAGCCACCGTCACACCGCCTCAATTCGCACGCCGGTCAGCGCGACCGCGTCAAGCGCGTCAAGCGCGTCATAGAGCGCGGCGTGGAAGCTGCCCGGCCCCCCCGATCGAGCGGCTGCGACCTCGCCCGCCACGCCGAACGCAGCGAGCGCCTCGGCGGCCGCAGCTGCGTGATCGGATGCGACAGCAAGAAACGAGGCGCACATCGTCGACGACATGCAGCCGGAGCCGGTGATGCGGCCCATAAGCGGGTGACCGTTCGCGACCGTGAAGATGCGCTCGGCGTCGGCGACGTAGTCGACCGCACCGGTCACCGCAACGGCGCAGCCCTGCTGCCGGGCGAACGCCTGCGCGACCGCCGCGATCTCGCCACCGATCCCCATCGACTCGACGCCGCGAATCTCGGCGGACTCCCCGGCGAGGAACGCGACCTCGGCGGCGTTGCCGCGCACGAGCGCTACGTCGACCTCGCCGAGGATGCGGCGAGTGGCATCGTTGCGCAGGGCGGTCGCGCCCGCGCCGACCGGGTCGAGCACGACCGGCACGCCGACTTCATTGGCCGCGCGCCCCGCGAGCACCATCGAGTCCACGAGGTCCGGCCAGAGGGTGCCGATGTTGAGCACCACGGCGCCCGCCATCCGCGCGAACTCCTCGACCTCTTCGGGCGCGTGCGCCATGACCGGCAGGGCGCCGAGCGCCAGGATCGCGTTCGCGGTCTCGTTCATGACCACGAAGTTGGTGATGTTGTGGATGAGCGGTTTGGTCTCGCGAATCGCCGAGAGGTGCTCGGTGGTGGAAGCGGCGCCGGGAACGGGACGGTTCGGACTCATGTCGCAACTCCTCTTGTGCCGGGAAACAAAAAGACCGCCTCCATGTGAAGACGGCCTACGAGCACTTCCCTGCGCTGGCATTACCCAGGGCGCGTCGCCGCGCCGAACAGGTTCGAACGGTCGAAGGGTGACCCCCTTCCTCTCAGCCGCCTGTGCAGCAGCTCCCGTAGGCATATGCGGTTGTCGAAGCATCGTAGTGTATCTCGCCAATCGAGTCGATAGCCAAGGAGCCGCTTGTCCGACATCCGCACGAGCATCGGCAAGCGCGGGTCGATATAGTCGTGGATGACGACCTCGCGCTTCTCGTCGTGCAGGCGATGGAGTCTGCCGGCGTACTGTTGAGAGGAGGCGGACGCCTCGATCTCCCGATATATCGGCTCGGCCCCGAAGTGATCGCGGTGTCTGTCGACGAACGCGCTCACCTAGGATGGGGCTGGTCGAGTTCGCTTGATTGTCTCAGCATAGGGCAGGGACCCCTCCCTGCACAATCCTAGAAGCGGAGCCTCCGTCAAACTGGGGCGTTCCGGATGTGTGAGCCCTGATTCGATAGTGTGGTCCATCCCGGTGAGCTCTTGGGACCCATCTTCATAGAAGGCCAAACACCGCAGCCGCGCCCAACATGGCGAGCAGGAGCACCTCGAGCGCGACCAGCAGGCGCACTGCCGCGCGCACATCCAACCCGCGAGGCACGGGATACGTCTCACCGATTAGGGGACGCGCCGACGGCACTCCGGCGTAGTGCACGATCCCGCCGAGACGAACCCCCAGCGCCCCGGCGAACGCCGCCTCGCCGTGCGCGGAGTTCGGGCTCGCGTGCTTGAGCCGGTCACTCATGCCGGTCGCCCATGCAGCGCGCCAGTCGCCCCCGACGACCGCGGAAGCCGCCACCACCAGCGGGATCGCGAGACGGGCCGGGATCCACGCGAGCGCGTCGTCGAGTCTCGCCCCCGCCGTACCGAAGCGCTCGTAGCGCTCGTTGCGGTATCCGACCATTGAGTCCAGCGTGCTTGCGGCCTTGTGTGTCCAGGCTCCGGCCGGCCCGAGCAGCAATGCCCAGAAAGCGGGCGCGATGAGTGCGTCCACGGAATTCTCGGCTATGGTTTCGATGGTCGCTCGGGCGATCTCGGACTCGCCGAGCAGATCGGTGTCTCGGCCGACGATGCCGGCCAGTGAGATTCGGGCGCCGGGGAGATCGTCGGCTTCGATCCGTGCCGCGATGGCGCGACCCTCTTGGGCGAGCGCCCGGCCAGCGAGAGTGAAGTAGGTGAGCGCGGCATCGATCATCAGTCCGGCGAGTGGACCACCGTATCGCCACACCGTCATGCTCAATCCGAGGGCGAGACCTGTGGCGAGCAGAAGAGTCGCGAGCGCAAGGAGCGCGCCAGCGAGCCTGTCGGGTAGCGGCGTGCGTCGAAGGGCACGCTCCCCCGTTGCTATCGCCGCGCCCAGCAGACGAACGGGGTGCATTCGGTAGTGCGGGTCGCCAAGGACGAGGTCGAGCGCGAGTGCGAGCGCGAGTGCCAACGGGCGAACGGCGAGCCAGCTCATCGTGCGTGCGCCTCGCATTGCTCGACGATGGCCGCAGCGACCACCGCGTTCTCGGCGGGAGTTCGCACGCCTACTCGCAGCCAGCGGGGCCCGAGGCCGTTGAAGGTCGACGCGTCGCGCACGCCAATGCCGCGTGACGCCAGCGCGTCGCGCAGCCCCGCGGCACAGACGGGCTCCGGCAGTTCGACAAGGACGTAGGGCGCGACGCCTTCGCACACACGGATGCCTGGGATTTCCGCGAGCGTGCGCGCCAGTTCCGCGCGGGCCCCGGCGAGCCAGGCTCGCGTTCGGGTGAGGTATTCATCCTCGCGCGCGAGGGCCTCGGCGGCCTCGGCGGCAAGGGCATTGACGCTCCACGGATCGCGCAATCGGCTCATGCGCTCCACCGTCCCGGCGTCACCCACGAGTGTGCCGAGGCGCAAGCCGGGAACGCAGAACATCTTCGTGAGCGAGGTGACGATAAGTACGCCGGGAAGTTCGCTGGCCGCCATCGAGAGGTCATCGGCGTCGTCAAGGAATGGCAGGAACGACTCGTCGAGCAGAATTCGCACGCCTGCGCTGGCGAGCTCGGCGATCGTCTCCGGGGACGTGAGATGCCCGGTCGGATTGTTCGGCTGGCCGAGGACGAGCAGGTCGCCGTCACGCGGCTCGTATTCGCCAGCGGGGGTCGACCATGCGCTGCCCTCGAGCCGGAAGTCCAGCCGCACGATGTCGGCGCCGATCGACTCGGCGGCCGATGCGTACTCCGAATAGCAGGGCTCGAAGATGACGACGCGCTTGGGCTGCAGCGCCCGCATCGCAAGCGAGATCAACTCGCTGGCCCCGCTGCCGACAAGCAGGCGCTCGGGTGCGATGCCGAGCCGGGTCGCCCACGCATGCCGCGCTCGTGCGGCGTCTATCTCGGGGTAGCGCATCGCCAACTCGCGCGCACGCGAGAAGACGATGTCCAGGGAGGCCGGCGGCCCGAATGGATTGACGTTGACACTCGCGTCGATCGAGGCGTTCGGCGAGCCGCCGTGGTCGTATCTCACAGTGCCTCCTCCATCCCCACCATGCGCGCAACGGCGGCAAGATCGAGGTGCTCCTCGAGCATGTCGGCCAAGCGATCGATGGGGTCGGCGAACTGCTGCGCACGCAGGCCGACGGGCTGGAGTCCTCGACGCTGCCGCAAGCCGTCGAGCCACGTGCGCCGCAACGTCGCGTCGTCGAAGATGCCGTGCAGGTAGGTCCCACAGACGGGCACATCACTCGCGACAGCGCCGTCTTCGTATGCACTGCCGTCAGCTGCCTCAAGGCGCACAAGCGCGACGGCATCCGCACCACGTGTCGTGTGCCCCATGTGGATCTCGTAGCCGTGCACGGGCGTCCCGCTCTCGCCGAGCGCCGCCCCGGTCAGCGCCCCACTCGCGCGGACCGTGCGCTTCTCAGCCCCGAACACCGTAATGACGTCGAGGAGCCCGAGGCCGTCGACTCCACCGCCCTCCACGCCGAGAGGATCCTCAATGCGCTGGCCGAGCATCTGGTAGCCGCCGCAGATGCCGACGACCGGCACGCCCGCTCGCGCAGCCGAGACGATCGCCTCGGCGAGCCCGCTCGCGCGCAGCCATGCGAGATCGGCGGTCGTGGACTTGGAGCCGGGGATGACGATCGCATCGACGTCGCGCAGGTCGCCGACCGTGCGCGCCCAACGTGTCGCGACGTCGTGCTCCGCCGCAAGCGCGGTGATGTCGGTGAAGTTCGAGACGTAGGGCAGCCGGATGGCAGCGATCGTGAGATCGGCGGCCGGGTTCTCGGCGGCCTCCTCGATGCCGAGCGAGTCCTCCTCGTCTCCGCGCCACTCCGTGAGATACGGCAGTACGCCGAGCACGGGAACGCCGTAGCGCTCCTGGAGCATCGCGATTCCGGAATCCAGCAGCGAAGCGTCGCCGCGGAACCGGTTGATGACGAAGCCGGTCACGAGTGCGCGCTCATCGGCGGTGAGCAACTCCATGGTGCCCACGATCGACGCGAAGAGTCCTCCCCTGTCGATGTCCGCGACGATGATGACAGGGGAGGCCGCGTGCAGCGCGACGGCCATGTTCGCGATGTCGCGGTGGCGGATGTTGATCTCGGCGGGGCTGCCCGCGCCTTCGATGATCACGAGGTCATGGGTGGCACGCAGGCGTCCGAGGGCGTCGGTGACGACGGGCCAGACCTGCTCCTGGTATGCGTGGTACTCGCGGACCTGCATGACACCGACCGGTTTGCCGAGGACGATGACCTGGCTTCCCGTGGGCGAGCACGGCTTGAGGAGGATTGGGTTCATGTCGGCATGTGGCTCGATACCTGCGCCAGCCGCTTGGAACGCCTGCGCGCGACCGATCTCGGCGCCCTCGGGCGTGACGGCCGAATTGAGCGCCATGTTCTGGCTCTTGAATGGCGCCACCGAAATACCTCGCCGAGCAAAGACACGGCACAACCCGGCGACCAGCACCGACTTGCCCGCGTGCGACGTGGTTCCCTGCACCATGAGCGTGCTGGCCGGCATCAGTACTCGACCCCGATCCGGGCCGGCACGCCGCGCTCGAATGGGTGACGCACCGCGCGAAACTCGGTGATGTAGTCGGCGAGATCGAGCAGCTCGTCCGGGCATCCGCGTCCGGTGAGCACCACTTCGACGTGCGGCTCGCGGTCGCGGATCGCAGCGGCGAGTTCCGTGGTCGTGACGATGCCGGACCGCGTTGCCATGCACGCCTCGTCGAGGACGACGAGGTCGTGGCTGCCTGAAAGCGCCTTGAGCGCGGCAGCGAGCGCGGCGACGCCGGCCTGCAAGTCGCGCTCGTGCGGGGCACCCCTCATCAGGCCACTCGAGTGGACCGCGGGGCGCGTCACCTCGACGCCGAGCAGGCGCAACGACGCCAGCTCGGACGATTCACGGCCGCCTTTCACGAACTGCACGAACGCGACGCGCATGCCCGCTCCAGCCGCGCGCGCCGCGAGACCGACGCCGGCCGTGGTCTTGCCTTTGCCCTCGCCGGTGTAGATGTGGACAAGGCCCGGCCCGCGAGGTGTGCGCGGCGTCGGATCGACTCCCGGCAGCGCGAGCACGCGCGCGACGAGATCGTCGACGCTACGCACCGCATCGCCGGCGACTTCGACCGGTCGCGCGACCACGATCGCGGTGGCACCCGCGAGTCGTGCCGCCTCGAGCTTCTCGGGCACTCCCCCCGCCGAGCCGCTGTCTTTCGTGACGAGCACGCTCGCGCCGAGATGGCGCAAGAGTGCCGTATCGAGATCGGCCGACGTCGGGCCTTGCATCGCGATGACGTCGGCCGGGGACAGGCCCGCGCCGGCGCACGCATCCAGCGACTCGGCGACGGGAAGAACGCGCGCGACGCACCGGACGCGGGCGTCTCGGCAGGCTTGTACGTAGGGCTCGAGCGTACGCGAACCCACGGTGAGCAGGACGGTGCCGTCGGCACCTGCGGCGTCGGCTGCGGCACGCGCGGCCTCCTCGGCGGTGGCGAACTGCAGCACGCCCTCGCCGAGGGGGGCGTCGGGACGCTCGAACCGCACGTAGTCGATGTCGGCCAGGCGGGCGGCCTCACGCGCGGTCTGGCTGGCGCCGACGGCGAATGGATGCGAGGCATCGACGATCGCGACACTGCCCGCGGCGAGCTTGGCCATGCCGTCGGCGTCGAGGGCACCGGCGCGGGAGGACGCGAGCGGGGCAGCAAGGCTCGCACCGTACTGGGTCGCAGCACTCACGAGAACGTCGAGTCCGGCCTCGCCGAGCGCGCGCGCTGCGTCGCGCGAATCACTCGTCCCACCGATGAGCAGGACCTTCGCGCTCATACCGGGTACCCCCTCGGCGTGACCATCCGGCCGCCGATGATCCGGGTTTCGGCGTTGCCGACGATCAGGATCGTGGACATGTCGATGCTCTCGGGATCGAGGTCGCCGAGCGTGGTGATGGTGGCGTGCTGGTTTTCTCGGCAGGCATCACGCACCACGCCCACGAGCGCGTCAGAGCCTCGCGCTACCGTGAGGATGTCCACGGCGATGTCGAAGGGCTCGGTGCGCGTGTGGCTTCGCGGGTTGTAGAGGGCGACGACCAAGTCGGCCTCGGCGACGGCGCACAGACGGCGTTCGATCACAGGAAGCGGGGTGAGGAGATTCGAGAGAGAGATGCATGCGAAGTCGTTGGTGAGCGGTGAGCCGAGCGCGGAGGCCGCCGCGAGCGCAGCGCTCACGCCAGGCACGATCTCAATATCGATGTCGTCGCGCTCGCCGACGAGTTCCAGGACGAGCCCGGCCATGCCATAGACGCCGGCGTCGCCCGAACTGACCACCGCAACGGTCTCGCCGGCAGCCGCCGCTTCGATGGCACTCCGGGCCCGGTCCACCTCGGCACGCATGCCCGAACCGAGTGTGCGGGCGTCGCCGATCGGTCCCGCCACCATGGCGAGGTAGGGCTTGTACCCGACAACGACGTCTGCCGAGCGCAGCGCGTCCTCGGCGGCCGGCGTCAGGTGGGGAGCGGAACCGGGGCCGATGCCGACGACGAACAGTCGTCCTCGGCGACGGCCACCGTCACGCCCTCCCGGGCGGTCGGCGGCGCCAGCAGCTTCGTGTGCGGATCGGCCAGCAGGGCTGAGGGAACACATACGGCGGCAACTCCTGTCACTTCCTCGGCGAAGGTGGGCTCGCGAAGCACGTCTTGCAAAGTGCGGATGCGCTCGCGCGAAACGATGCGCACCGGCACGCCAAGCAGATCGGCGGCCTCGCGGATGCCGACTTCGTCGGCTTTCAGGTCGATGGTGGCAAGCGCGCGCACGTCGGTGCGCGATCGGTCGGCGGCGGCAAGCGACTCATCGATTGCCGCGAGCACCGTCTCGCACGTCACGCCTCGGCGACTCCCGATGCCGAGGACCACGCCACGGCGAGCCTCGGTACCCGTGGTCACGACCGGGACGGCGCCCGTGAGCTCTGCGAGCTGCTCGGCGAGGTCGTTGGCACCGCCCTCGTGGCCGGAGAGCAGCGAGATCGCGAAACGGCCGACGTCATCGAGCACGACGACGGCCGGGTCGACATGCTTGCTGTCGACCCAAGGCGCAATTGAGCGCACCACGATGCCGGTCGCCATGACCGCGACGATGGCCGCGTTGCGCGCCCACAGCTCGCCGAGGAGATCGCGGAGCGCGCCCTCGTAGACGCGCGCGTCGGGGTGCAGGTCTTCGCGCGGCGCCCACAGAGTCGCGTCGGGAAGCGACGTGGCGATACGGGCGGCCAGTGCCGCGCCCTCCTCGGCGACGAAGATGACCGCGATGGGGCCGGTTCGCGTGAACCTCACGAGGCCTCCTCGATGTCGGAAGAGTCGGCGGGGTCGGCGGGGTGCGCCGCGTATACACGCGCCACCCGAGCGCCACCCGCCGAGGCGAACACATCGAGCAGCTGGTCGTGCGTGCGAGGGGCGCTCACGCCATGCGCGATGAGCCCGGCGCGGTTGGCGGCGACGAAGACCTCCGCAACGCGCGGGTGTGACAGACCGTGGCGCACGAACGTCGGGAACGCATCCACGAACTCGGCCGCCCCGCATGACGCGACGAGACGCCCGCGATCGAGCACCTCGGCGCGGTTGGCCCACGCGTAGGCCAGGTCGATGTCGTGAGTGGACAGAATCACCGTCATGCCGCGCTCGTTGAGGCTCCCAAGCACGGCCAGCAGGTCCTCGATCGAACGGGCGTCCAGGCCAGCCGTCGGCTCATCGAGCAAAAGCACCTCAGGCCTCATCGCAAGGACGCCCGCGATGCACACGCGCTTCTTCTGTCCGAACGACAGCGCGTGCGCCGGCACGCCCGGCTGCTCGCTCATGCCGACAGCCGCCAATGCGGCCTCGACGCGCGCGCGAACCTCGTCAAGCTCGAGCCCCAAATTCATCGGCCCGTAGGAGACGTCCTCGGCGACACTCGCCGAGAGCAGCTGCGAGTCCGGATTCTGGAACACGAGTCCCACACGAGACCGGAGCCGTTTGAGGTCGGCGCCGCTGCGGCCAACCGGCTCGCCGAACGCCCGGATCTCGCCCGAGGTCGGCGTGAGCAGGCCGAGCAGGTTGAGCAGCAACGTGGTCTTCCCGGACCCGTTCGAGCCGAGAAGTGCCACCCGCGCGCCTCGGCTGATTCTGAGCGAGACGTCCGTGAGCGCGGCGCGGCCGTCCGGATACCGGTAGCCCAGGCCGATCGTCTCAAGTACGGCGTCGTTCATCGCAGGCCTCCCGGAACCAAGGCGACCGCCACGACGAGCAGCGCACCGAGCACGACGGAGAGCGCGAGTTCACGACCGACTCGCTCGCGGCGCGGCTCGAGGAATCGAAGCTCGCCCCCACCCGCTCGCGCGACGCTCGCCTGGTACATGACGATCGAGCGGCGCCACGTCTCCACGGCAAGCAGGGCGACAGCCGTACCCATCGAGCGCAGCGTGTTTGAGAACGACGAGTATCCGAGGCGTGCGGCCTGCGCGCGGCGCATGTCGTGAACCACATCGGAAAGCACGAACAGCGAGCGGTAGCTTATGGTCATGATCTCAACGAGCGTCGCCGACACATGCAGGCGCCGGAGCAGCGAGATGATATCGGTCATGGGCGTCGTCAGCGCGAGGAATAGCATCGCGGACAGCGCCGCCAGCGAACGGCCGACGACCGTCAGCGCAAGCGCCGCCTGCGCGGGATCGATTGCGAGCGTGAACGGAAGCCGACCCGCTCCCCCCAGCCGCACTGAGACGGCCAGCGTGACCGCGCTCAGCAGCACGAACGACCACGGGGCCGACGCCACGCGCGCGTACGATCGCAGCGGAATTCCCGCGCCCACCACGGTCAGCGCGGCGAGCACAGCCGCCAGCGCAAGCTGCCCGAAGGGAGGGCGCGCCACGAACGCGCCGACGAACGCTAGGGTGGCAAAGGCCGCCTTAGCGTCCGCGGACACGCCGCGCCACCTGTTGCGGTAGGCATATTGCTCGGTGAGGATCATGCTTCTTTCGATTCTTCCGACGCTCGGCGCTTGCCCACACGAAGTCCGACATAGTAGCCGAGGAAACCGCAGCCCATCGCGGCCTGCAGCGAGAAGATCAGGGTCGAGATCTCGCTACTCGGCGGGGTCCAGATGGGCCGAAATATCGGCTTGAAGCCCGGCGCTATCTTGGTGATGAGCGACTGTGCCTGCCCGTCTGCGCCGCCGAATCCGGACCCATCCGCCGGGGCCTTCACGAGAACCAGCGGCAACACGATAAGCACGACGGCTACGAGCAGCAAGATGACATCCGTGCGCTTCATGGGGTCGCCTCCCCCGCCAGAGTCGAGACGCCGAGGTCAGAAAGCACGGCGGCGTCGAAGCGGGCAAGCGCGCCGAAGACCACGACCGTCACAAGGCCCTCGGTCACAGCGAGCGGAATCTGCGTCAACGCGAATATCGACAGGAACTTCACAAGCGAGACGATCATCCCCCCGCTCGGATCGGGGAAGGCGATCGCGAGCTGGAACGCCGTCGTCACGTAGGTGGCGAGATCGCCAAGCGTCGCGGCCGCGAACACACCGTAGCTCGTGGGAACGCCCAGCGCGCGCAACAGACGCCACACTCCCACCGCGACCAAAGGCCCGACGATCGCCATGGAGAATACGTTCGCGCCGAGCGTGGTGATGCCGCCGTGTGCGAGCAGGAGTGCTTGGAACAAGAGTACGACCACCCCCACCGGTGCCATGGCGAGCGGACCGAAGATGATGCCGCCTAGCCCGGTGCCGGTCGGATGAGAACAGCTGCCGGTCACGCTCGGCAGCTTGAGCGCGGAGAGCACGAACGTGAACGCCGCGGCCACTCCGAGCAGCATGCGGTGCTCGGGGCGCTCGGCGACTACCTTCTTGATGCGCCCGAGGCCCACCGCGACGAACGGTGCGGAGACTACGGCCCATCCGATGGCCTGCTTCGCGGGCAGGAAGCCCTCGGCGATATGCATGTCAGAGGCCCTTCGCTGTGGCTGACGCTTCGCGACAGCCGTGGGAGAACGCGGGGTCGTAGAGCAGCGAGCGCATGTTGCCCGCGCCGGCAAGCGCGGGTCCGACGAGGATCATCGCGGTTCGGCCGATGCCCTCTTCGGTGAGCGCGTCAGCGAGCGTGGCCACGGTGCAGCGCACGATGCGCTGCTCGGGCCAGGACGCTCGCTGGACGATCGCCACGGGCGTCTCGGCGGGGTAGTGCAGGGCGAGATCGTCGGCGACGGACGACCCGAGTCCGGCCGAGAGGAAGATCGCCATCGTCGCGCGATGCACGGCCAGAGACGCGATGTCCTGGCCATCGGGCACGGGGGTGCGGCCGGCGGCTCGGCAGACGATCACCGACTGTGAGACGCCGGGAATGGTGAGCTCGGCCGGCAGCGCCGCGGCGGCCGCGAAGACCGAGCTGACGCCCGGGACGACCTCAAAGGGCACGCCCGCGTCCTCGAGCCCGCGCCACTGCTCGGCGGCCGCGCCGAAGAGCGCCGGGTCGCCGGTATGCAGGCGCACGACGCGCTGCCCCGCCCCGTGGGCGGCGACCATGTGCGCGACCTGCTCCTCGAGCGTGAGCGAAGCGCTGTCCTCGACATGCGCGCCTTCGCGCACCCACTGCAGCACCGCCTCAGGCACGAGCGAGCCCGCGTAGATGACGAGGTCGGCTTGCTCGAGAGCCCGCATCCCGCGGACGGTGATCAGCTCGGGATCGCCGGGCCCGGCCCCGACGAACAGCACCGGCGACGTCGCGTCACTCATCGGTAGCCTTCTTCCTGATGATCGCGGTTGTGAAGTACTCGACAGGCCCGCCGAGAAGTTCGCTCGCATCGGTCGCGACCCGCTCGCGCTCCATCCCGCAGCGCTGCACCGCCGAGACGTGCGCGTGGGCCGCTTCGGCGGCGGAAAGCAGCGCTCCGAGGTTGCGCCCGGCCTTCATCGCGACGATGTTGGGCGCGAGCGCCACCAGCGGCGAGAGATCGGCCGGAGGCGCATCCGGCCAGATGAGAAGGGCATCGCGGCCTTCGGCAAGCGGCTCGCCCAGCAGTGCCGAGCACGCCGAGAACGCCGTGATGCCCGGCACGATCTCGACCGCCACTTCGGGGTGATCGCGTCGCAGCGCGCGCAGGACGTAGCCCCATGTGCTGTAGAGCATCGTGTCACCCAGCGTCACGAACCCGGCGTTGCGGCCGGCGCGCACTGTGGCTGCGAGGCGCTCTGCGACACTCGTGGCGGCGGTATCCTTGAGCGTGGCATCCTCCGACATCGGGAAGACAGCCTCCACGACCTCGCACTCCGGCCCCAGGTGTACGCTCACGATTCCCAGCGCAACGCTCTCGCCGCTCTCGGTCGCCTGCGGAGCGACCAGCAACGAAAGCCCGCTGAGCACCGCCACCGCCTTGAGCGTGATCAGCGAGGGGTCACCGGGACCCGCGCCTATTCCGTAGACTTTCGCGCTCATCGCGCTCCCTCCTCGGCAAGCATCGCCGAGATCACCCATACCGGGTTCAGCGGCACGAAGCGCACATCCCGGCCGATTGGCTCGGCGCGTGAGATGCTGACCTGGACGCACTCGCGGCTGGCCCACGGCTCATCCGCAAGCGCGGCGAAAGCGGCCGTGGTCGATGCCAGGCCGATCGCGTTAACGACCACCCGCCCGCCCGGCACGAGCAGCCTCGGCAGCGCCGAGACGATCTCTCCCAGCCGCCCTCCGCTACCGCCGATGAGCACGGCGTCGAACACGCCTTCGAGCTCGGCGAAGACATCGGGCGCCTCACCAGCGACGACGGTGACGTTGCCGGGCGCCAGGCGTGCGACGTTCTCACGCAGTAATGTGAGCGCCTCATCGTCGCGCTCGACGGCAACGACCGTCCCCGACGGGCATCGCAGGGCCGCATCGACCGTGAGAGCGCCTGTGCCCGCGCCCACGTCGAGCACGCGCGAGCCGCACGCGATGCGCGCCTTGGCCGTCGTGACGGCTCGGACCTCCATCTTGCTCATCGGTACGCCCCCGCGCGAGAAAGCGTCATCGGGGACACCGGATGCGAGCGGCTGCTTCATCTCACTCCTCATCGAAATACGAACCGGTCGGACCCGGAACGGCTCTACTTATCGCTGACACCGGCTTCCGCGAACGTCGCCATGTTCGACAGCATCCGGCACGAGGCATCGATGACGCCCATCGTGAGCGCCGCGCCCGTTCCTTCTCCAAATCTCATGTCGAGTTCGAGCACCGGCTGCATGCCCAGTGCGTCGAGCTGTACGGTGTGACCGGGCTCGACCGAGCGGTGCGACGGGAAGAGGTAGTCGGCCGCGTTCGTGCACATGCGAACCGCGGCGAGCGCTCCGGCTCCCGAGATGAACCCGTCGCTGATAACGCACGTGCCCTGCTCGGCAGCGCCGATCACGACGCCCGCGAGAGCCGCGATCTCGAGTCCGCCCACCGCCGCAAGCACGCCGAGAGGGTCGAGGGCGTCGACGCCGTTGACTTCGAGCGCTCGCTCGACGGCCGCGATCTTGCGCGCCACGCCCTCGTCGTCGAGCCCGGTGCCACGGCCGCATACGCGCGCGACATCCGCGCCGGTGAATGCCGCGGTCAGCGCCGAAGCCGGCGTCGTGTTGCCGATCCCCATGTCACCCGTGCCGATGAGTTGCACTCCCGCAGAGACCGCGTCGCGTGCGGCCTGCACGCCGACCATCACGGCTTGCGCCGCCTCTTCGCGCGTCATCGCGGGACCCGTCGCCATGTTCCGCGTGCCGGGAGCTACCTTGCGGATCACCACACCGGGCATGTCCGAGAGGTCGCGGATCACGCCGACGTCGTGCACGATCACGTCAGCACCGACGCTCTCGGCGATCTGGTTGATCGCGGCACCCTTGCCCACGAAGTTCGCGACCATCTGCCAGGTCACATCCTGCGGGTAGAGCGCCACGCCCTCCTCGACGACGCCGCGGTCGCCCGCCATCAGCAGGACGGCCTTCTTCGCGACGTTAGGCCGATCGGTCCCCTGCACGCGACCCACCCGAGCGGCAAGGCTCTCGAGCCTGCCGGGGGAGCGCTGGGGCTTCGTGAGGTTGTCGAGGCGCGCCCACGCGGCCTCCTCGGCGGCTGCGTCGGTGGGGGTGATCGCGGCGATCACGGCGCTCAACTCTGATTCGTAGCTCATGTAGTCCTCTCGTGTCCTGCGATGAATGGGCTAGATCTTATCGCCGCGCAAGTCCCCGGCGAACAGCTTCCCCGCACCGCGCGAAGCGCAAAAGTCACCGCACATCGTGCAGGTCGCCTCATCTTCAGGCGTGCGGCTCGCGCGGATGGCCCGCGCGTCCTCCGGGTAGAGCGCGAGCTCGAACTGGCGCTCCCAGTCCAAGTCCCGGCGTGCTTTGCTCATCACCTTGTCGCGCTCCCGTCCGCGCTCCGGATACTTGTTCATGTCGCCGATATACGCCGCGATCTTGGCAGCCTTCACGCCCATGCGAACGTCATCTTCATTGGGGAGCGCGAGATGCTCGGCGGGTGTGATATAGCAGATGAGGTCGGCACCGAAGCGCGACGACTGCGCCGCACCGATCGCGGACGTGATGTGATCGAAGCCCGGTGCGACATCGGTCGTGATCGGGCCGAGCATGTAATACGGCGCGCCTCCGCTCATGCGCTTCTGCAGCTTGATGTTGGCTTCGATCTCGTCGAGCGGCACGTGGCCCGGTCCCTCGACGAGCATCTGGCAGCCCATCTCTCGACCGATCTCGGCAAGCTCGCAGTTGATGAGAAGCTCCTGGACCATCGCGCGGTCCGACGAATCGTGGATCGCCCCGGCGCGCAGCCCGTTGCCCAGGGAGAGCACGACGTCGTACTTCTTCAGGATCGCGACGACCCGGTCGAACTGCTCGTACAGGGGGTTTTCTCGGCCGTTGGCCATCATCCAGGCGACCATGCTCACACCGCCCTTGGAGACAAGACCGCCGTAGCGGTAACCCTGCTTCTTCAGGCGCTCGATGGTGTAGAGGTTGATGCCGCAGTGCACGGCCATGAACGCCATGCCGTCGGCGCACTGCCGCTCGATGAGGTCGAAGAGCATCTCGTCGTCGAGCTTGTTCGGATTGCCGTACTTGCGCGAAGCCTCGCAAAACGCCTGGTACAGCGGCACGTTGCCCACTGGGACATCAACCGCCGAGATGACCTCGCGACGCACGCGGTCCAAGTCGCCGCCCACGGAAAGCTCCATGAGCGTGTCGGCGCCGGACTCGACGGCCGCATGCGCCTTGGCGACCTCGGCGTCGTAGTCGACGATATCCGACGAGGTGCCGATGGACGCGTTCACCTTGGTGCGCAGCCCCGCTCCGATGCCCACGGCCCTGGGGTTGCGGACGCTGTTGCCGGGGATGACGACGAGGCCGGCGGCGACGTTGGCGCGAAGCGACTCGGCGTCGATGCCTTCCTCGGCAGCGATCGCGAGCATCTGCGGGGTGATCGTGCCCTCGCGGGCGAGTTCGATCTGGGTCTTCAAGAGCGTTCCTTTCCATCTGCGAGTTCGACGAGAAGCAGTGCGAGTGAATCGAAGGTTCCCTCGGCGATCTCGCTCGCCGAGCCGGCCGTGATCTGTTCGTCCGCGTAGCCGAGCCGTTCGCACACCGTGACGCGGAACTGCCCGCGCGCGGCGAGTGCGCATGCGAGCGCCTGCGGGCTCGCGGCGCGGTCGGCGAGCAGGAGCGTGCGCTCGTTGCGCTCGCACGCTGCCAGCGCGGCTTCCGGGTCCCGGCCATGAGCGCTGGCGAACGCGACCCCTTCCCAGCTTGCGCCGAGGCGCGCCATCGCGAGCTGCGCCGAGGAGATGCCGGGCACGACCGCAAGTTCGACGTCGGGGAGTTCTCGGCGGATCGAGGCGAGCACGCCGAAGAAGCCGGGGTCGCCGCTGGCGAGCACCACGGTGCGCAAGCCCTCGTCAAGCGCGGCGCCTACCTGAGCCAGAGCCGCGGCCACGTCGCCGCCGATCGGGATGCGGCGCGCCGAGGCGGGAGCGAACGCGTCGAGTAGCCGGGTGCCACCGGCGATCGCCTCGGCACGCCGGATCTCGCGCCACGCTGCCGGGATCAGCAGCTCCTCGGCACCGGGGCCGACGCCGACGACAGCAAGACGGCCAGCCGCCGCCGTTTTTGTGCGCGCGGTCGCACACGCGGGCGCACCCTCACTCGCGCCCACGAGCTCGCGCTCGTAGCCGATGAGGACGACCTCGACGGGGATCCCGGCGCGCTGGGTGGCACGGTGCGCGGCGCGCCGGGCCACCGCACCCCACACGTGCTCGAGCCCGACGGCGGCGAGCGGCTCGATCGCGGCCTGCACCGTCGGCAGCTCGAGCAGCCGAGACACCAGCGGCCCTGACGCGCCGTCGGCCGCCGCCAGCGCGGCGAGCGTTTCGAGCCGGGCGTCCCCCGCGCGACTGTGGGTGTCGAAGATTCCGGCGGCGACCTTCACGAGCTTGCCAACGTGGCCCACGAGTACGACCCGCTCGACGCCGGTATGCCCGCAGTAATCCAGCAGCTCGCCCACGAAGTTCGAGCACTGCACGACAGCGTCAGCCGGTGCCTGAAGTTCCTCGACCGCGAACTCCTCGCCCAGCCCTCCGGGTGTGAGCCACACCGTCTCATGGCCGGCGGCGCGCACGACGTCGACCTGCGGGAGAAGCGAGCGCATCCAGGCCTCGGAGGACTTGGGCTCCACGCGGCCTGACGTGCCGATCACCGACAGCCCGCCCGCGATGCCCAGACGCGGGTTGAACGTCTTCTCGGCGAGCTCACGGCCACCGGGAATCGCGACGGTCACGAGCGCGCCCGTGTCCGCGCCGAGCACCTCGGCGATCGCGGCGGCGATCATCGCGCGCGGCACCGGGTTGATGGCCGGCTCGCCGACGGCCAGCTGCAGCCCCTCGCGCGTCAGCGTCCCCACGCCCTCACCTGCGCGGAAGCGCACGCCGTCGCCGCCACGCTCGACCGTGACCTCGATGCGCGAACCGTTTGTGACGTCCGGATCGTCGCCGGCGTCCTTGACGACAACCGCGCGGGCAACACCCTTGCCGAGAAGCTCGGCCGAGGCGACCGCCACCGTGACTCGGGCGCCGTCGGGCAGATCGATGGAGACCTCCATCGCCGGTGTGCCTGCGAGCGCGAGCGCCGCGGCCTTCGCGGCAGCCGCCGCGCAGGTACCGGTCGTCAGCCCGGAGCGCAGCGGTACCGCGACATCAGAGCCCTCACCCCTGGTGGGTACCGCGATTCTGTCGGCGGCACGCGTCACGGGCGCGAGGCCTCCTCGGCGACTCTGAGCAGGGCGTTGACCGCAGCCGCAGCCAGCGGCGAGCCGCCGCGCGAGCCGCGAACCGTGATGTAGGCAAGCCCGCTCTCCTCGAGCGCGGCCTTCGATTCGGCGGCGTCGACGAATCCGACGGGGATGCCGATCACGAGGGCAGGCCGCGCCACGCCTTCATCGGCAATCGCGATGATCTCGCGCAGGGCCGAGGGCGCGTTGCCGACGGCCACGATCGCGCCATCTAGCTCGCTGCCGAGCCGTCGCATCGCGGTCGCGGCGCGCGTGCGACCTGACGCCGCGGCCTCCTCGGCGATGGCGGGGTCGTCGATGAGGCAGCGCGTCGAGCCGCCGAGCGCGCCAAGTCGCGTGGCATCCACGCCGGCCTCGACCATGCGTACGTCGGTGATGATCCGCACGCCGCGACGCAGCGCTCCGACGCCGGCTTCCACGCCGCCTGCCGAGAACGCGACCGCATCGCCCAGCGACAGGTCGCCGCTTGCGTGCACGAGCCGCCGCACGACCGCGGCTTCACCCGCGTCGTCCCCTTCGGGCAGCGTCGCCGAGATGATCGCCATACTCGCGTCCTCGATCTGCGCCGGGCCACGCTCGCCCCACACCGCCTCGCCTCCGCGACCGAGCCTGTCGAGCAGTATCTCGGCGACGCGAGGATCGGGGCCGATGGGCGCCCGGGTCTCGACATGCAGCTGCGGATACAGGCTCGCTGCCTCGGCGACCTTCTCGGGGATATCGTGCTTGATGTGATTGCCGATGAAGAGGAAGCACGGCAGCACGGTCACCTCGGTAGCGCCTGCCGCAACGGCCTTCTCGAATGCCTCAGGCAGCGACGGGCCGGCGAGTTCCATGAACGCCGGCACGACGATTCGGCCCGGCAGGCGCGGCTGCAGCATCTCGACGACGCGCAGGAACTGCTGCGTGGCCTCGGGCGAGCGACTTCCGTGCCCCAGCACGATGACGGCGCGGTGGGTCATGCGATCCTCCCGGAATCGAGTGTGGTGGTCTGCGCAAGGCGGGTCGCAGCGTGCTCGCGACAAGCGGCGACGAACGAGGCAGCGACCTCAGGACAGCCCGCGAAGTTCAAGTGCAGGTACGACGCGATGACGTTCCCGGTCGCGAAGCCGTTCGCCTGCCCGTCGACATGCCACGCCGGCGTCTGACCCGCGACCGGCTCGCACGTCGAATAGTGGAACTCGTGGCCACGCACGACCGACCCGGCCTCGCCGAGAACGCCGCCGTAGGCAAGCGTCGCCTCGACGTAGCCGACCCGCTGCAATCGGGGCAGCATGCGCGCTCGTCCGGACAGCACTCCGGCCATCGGTAGCTCGCGTCCGTCCGTATCGGCAATGGATTCGAGCAGGTAGAGCATGCCGCCGCACTCGGCGAAGACCGGGACGCCGGCCTCACACGCTGCGGCAACCGAGCCGCGCATTCGGTCGTTGGCGGCGAGCTGCTCGGCAAAGAGCTCGGGATAGCCGCCGGGGAAGTAGATGCCGTCGGTGTCGGCCGGAATCGCCGCGTCGGCAAGCGGGCTGAACTCGAGGAGGTCGGCACCCAGATCGCGCAGCGCTTGGGGGTTGTCGGCGTAGGTGAAGCCGAACGCATCGTCGCGGGCGATTGCGAGTCGCGGCGACGGGCCGTCCTCGCGCAGCCGCACCCACGTGGGCTCCGCGGCAGGCAGCGGCTCGGCCGTGCGCGCCAGCGCCAGCAGCGCGTCCACGTCGCAATGCTCCTCCACGAGCTCGCCGAGACGTGCGATCGCGGCGAGCGCGGCCGCGCGATCCTCGGCGGCCTGGACCAACCCGAGATGACGCGACGGAAGCGCGGCCTCCTCGGCGGGCGGGACCCATCCCAGCACGGGCAGGCCGGCGCGCTCGAACGCGGCGGAAACGGCGCAGCGTTCGCGATGCCCGGCAAAGCGGTTGAGTATGACACCGCCGATGCGGACACTCGGGTCAAACGTCGCGAAGCCGTGCGCGAGTGCCGCGAGGCTGGCCGCAGCACGCGACGCGTCGATCACCAGCACGACGGGGGTAGCGAGCATCCGCGCGACATCGGCCGTGCTGCATTCGGCAGCGTCGGTACGGTGACCGTCGAACAGGCCCATGACGCCCTCGACGACGACCACGTCGGTCGCCTCGGCGGCGGCCGCGAAGCCGGCACGCACGCCCGCCTCGCCCATCGTCCACACGTCGAGGTTGCGCGCTTCTCGGCCGCTCGCTTGCGCGTGCCAGCCGGTGTCGAGATAGTCGGGACCAACCTTCGCCGAGGAAACCGGCACGCCTCGCTTCACGAGCGCGGCGATCAGGCCGAGGGTGGTCGACGTCTTGCCTTCGCCGCTCCGGGGAGCGGAAATGATCAGGCGGGCGCTCACGCGCGCCTGTCTGGGAAGTGCCTGCTGCTGGCCTCGTGCACGGTGTCGCGCGCCTCTCGGTCGTGAAATCCCCCCATGAGAAACGCGAAAACCCGGCTCACCGGGTCCTCAGGGGACCGACGAACCGGGCCAAAGAATTCAGCCGGCGCGGACGGGTCCCTGTTTCGAGGGATGGTTTTCCGCGTCACACCTGGCAGGTCTCCCGGCTCATCGCCTCACACTTGAAGGCGGCATCACGGTGGCGAACCCGCGCCGGAATCTCACCGGCTTCCCTATTCTCTCGACCACATCTATGGTGCGAGCACCAGGGCAACGACACGTATGCTATTGTCCCGAGCATTCTACACACCCCAGCACCTCTCGGAAAGCCGCAGATTACAGGAGCTCCCGTGACTCCCGCACACCATTCCCCCGTCGACGATCCCCGGCGGCGCTCGCTCGCACCGCTCCTCGTCGACCTCACTGGTCGGCTTGTCGTGGTCGCTGGCGGCGGCCCGGTCGCCGAGCGGCGCGTGCGCACGATGCTCGGTGGCGGCGCAACCGTCCACGCGATTGCCCGCCACGCGTGCTTGGGCCTCATCGAGCTCGCCGAGGCGGGTCGCGTCGAGCTCCACGAGCGGGACTTTTCGGCTTCCGACGCGGACGGCGCGTTCATGCTGATAGCCGCGACCGACGACGAGCGCGCGAACCGTGCCGTGCGCGAGGCCGCGACCGCATGCGGCTGCCTGCTCAACGATGCGGCCGAGCCCGAGAGCGGCGACGTGGTCGTCCCCGCCGAGCTGCGCCAGGGCCGGCTGCGCGTGACCGTTAGCACGTCAGGCGCTTCCCCATCGGTGGCCCGCCGCATTCGCGACCGCATCGCCGCCGAGTTCGGCCCGCGCTGGCAGCGCTACCTCGACACGCTCGCCGACGCCCGCGCACTCGCCCGCTCCCGCGCAGGCGACCCGTTATCGCGGCACGAGCTTCTCGAAGCGCTCGGCTCGCAGGAGATCGAGACCCGATTCTTCGCCGAGAACCTCACCGCCGAGCAGCTCGTCTCGGCAGCCGAGGCGATCGTAGCGCAGAGCGCCGGAGCCGCAGACGCCGAGAACTCCCGGACAGCGTCCACCGCGCTCGTGAGCCTCGTCGGCGCAGGTCCCGGCGACCTCGGACTCATCACGACCCGCGGCCTCGAGCGGCTCCGCGCGGCCGACGTCGTCATATACGACTACCTTGTCGACGAGCGTCTGATCGCGGAGGCGCGACCCGATGCCGAGCTGGTCTACGTCGGCAAGCGCGGTGGGCATCACCACCGGACCCAGGCTCAGATCAACGAGCTGCTCGTCGAGCGCGCGTGTGAAGCCGGCGTTCGGCTCGTCGTGCGCCTCAAGGGCGGCGACCCGTTCATATTCGGGCGGGGCGGCGAAGAGGTGCTCGTACTCGTCGATGCCGGCATTCCGTTTGAGGTCGTGCCGGGCGTGAGCGCGGGCGCCGCGGCTCCCGCAGCTGCCGGGATACCCGTGACGCATCGCGGCGTGGCCTCATCGGTCACCTTCGTCACGGGCCACGAGGATCCGACCAAAGGCCGTTCAGACGTCTCGTGGGCGAATCTGTCCCGAGGCGCCGACACCCTGTGCGTCTACATGGGTGTCAAGAACCTCGACCGGATCACCCGAGACGTGATGGCGGCCGGGCGCCCCGCCGACCATCCCGCCGCCCTCATTCGCTGGGGCACCACCGAGCGGCAGGAGGTCCTTCTCGGCACGCTCGCCACCCTCGCGGAGAAGGCCCAGGCGGCAGGATTCGAGGCTCCGGCGATCCTGGTCATCGGTGACGTCGTTGCACTCAGCGAAAAGCTGGGCAACCGCCGCGGATAGCACGCCGGACTACGATCGTCGGATCGCCACCAGCGCCACGCCGTCGCGAAGATGGTGCTCCTGCTTTACGCAAGTGGAGTGGCGCTTTCAGAAGGAAGACTGGAGCAACGGGATAGCGAGTGCGATCGGGCCACAAATCGGGCACAAAGCCGGTGTCGAAGGCCGATTCTCAGCAACAGGGATTTTTGGGCAACAAGATGGGGCCGAAATGGCCTCTGAGCTGCGGCTTTGCCGCCAGACAAGTTCCAGAACGACGAAATCAGTACCCCGATCTTGGGCCCAAAATCAGGCCAAACAAGGCCTCTGAACTGCGGTTTTATGGTGCCCCCAAGGGAATTCGAATCCTGATTGTGCTTGTGACTATTGGTGACTATTGGGACTCGTTGGTACGCCGGAGCTGCGGTGAGTCCCAATAGCTACCAACGAGTACCAACAGTCACCATGTATTTGGGCACCAAATCGGGCACCAAAACAAGCCAGCGATTCGGCGACCTGGACCGTCGGCGAACCCGGCGTGTTTCGCTAGCTCCCCTTGACCTTCAACGTCCGCGCGTTGATAGCCACGATGATCGTTGACGCCGACATCAGCACGCCTCCGACTGCCGGGCTGAGCAGAATGCCTGCACCCGCCAAGACTCCCGCTGCGAGCGGTATCGCAATCACGTTGTAGCCCGTCGCCCACGCAAGGTTCTGCACCATCTTGCCGTACGTGGCGCGGGCAAGCGCGACGACGGTGGGGATGTCCCCTGGGTTACTCCGCACGAGTACCACGTCGGCCGTGGCCACTGCCACGTCGGTTCCGGCGCCAATGGCGATGCCAACGTCAGCCGATGCAAGCGCTGGTGCATCGTTAACACCATCCCCGACCATTGCGACGACCTTGCCTTCCGAGCGGACCCTCTGGATCGTCGCGGCCTTCTCGGCGGGGAGGACCTCGGCGAAGAAGCGCTTGATGCCCAGCTCGGTCGCCACTCTCTCAGCGACAACAGCATTGTCGCCGGTGAGCATGATGGGCTCGATGCCCATCTCGATGAGCCTGCGGACGGTCTCGGCGGACTCGGGCCGGATGATGTCGGAGAGGGAGATCGCTCCTACCACGGTGTCGTCGACGAGCACGAAGACCACGGTTCTGCCGCCGGCGGTTAGCGTCGCGACATCGACCGGCGCGGCGATACCCGATGCCGCGAGGTGGCCCGGGCTGACGACCTGCACGTCGCGCCCCCCGACGGTGCCCCGGGCGCCCTTTCCCGGGATAGCCGCAAACCCTTCTACTGGCCTCTTGGAGGCAGCAGCATCCGCGATCGCCCGTGCGATCGGGTGCTCCGAGAGCTCCTCGACGGAGCCCGCGAGGGCAAGAATCTCGTCGCGGTCGATGTCAGCGAACGTCGTGACATCCTCGACGCCGAAGCGTCCCAGCGTCAGCGTGCCGGTTTTGTCGAAGATGACGGCATCGATCAGCCGAGCGTTCTCGAACGCCATGCGGTTGCGTACCAGCAACCCGCTGGCAGCACCGCGAGCCGTCGACACGGCCACGACGAGTGGGATCGCCAAGCCGAGTGCGTGTGGACACGCGATGACCATGACGGTGACGGCTCTCTCCATCGCGAAGGCCAGCGTCTCGCCCAGCACCATCCACACGGCGAAGGTCGAGGCGCCACCTACCAGTGCCACGATCGTGAGCCACATCGCGGCACGGTCGGCGAGGTCCTGTGTCTTTGACTTGGACTGCTGTGCCTCGCGTACAAGGTCGATGACCTGGGAGAGAAACGACTCGGCACCCGTGCGCGACACAGTGACGACAAGTGCGCCCTCACCGTTCACAGCACCGCCGATGACCGGGTCGCCTACAGACTTCGAAGCCGGGACGGACTCGCCCGTGAGCATCGACTCGTTGACGGCAGAAGCGCCTTCAATGACGGAGCCGTCGGCGGGAATCTTCTCGCCCGGCCGAACAAGGACCTGATCGCCCGGCTGCAGCTGGTCGAGCGCCACGTCGGTGGTGCTGCCATCGTCATTGCGACGGTGAGCTTGCGATGGCATCAGCTTCGCGAGCGATTCGAGAGCCTTGGAGGCCTCCCCGACCGAGCGCATCTCGATCCAGTGCCCGAGCAGCATGATGTCGATGAGCGTGGCGAGTTCCCAGAAGAACGGCATGCCCTCAAGGCCGAAGACCGTCGCCGCACTGTAGAAGTAAGCGACGCTGATGGCGACCGCGACGAGCGTCATCATGCCGGGCTTGCGGTCGCGCAGTTCGCGGACGAAACCCTTGAGGAACGGCATCCCGCCGTAGATGTAGAGGAAGGTGGAGAGTCCTAGCAGAATCCAATCCGCCCCAGGAACGTTCACGATGCGTCCGCCGGGGACGAACGGTAGCCCAGGTGAGATCAGAATGACCGGGACGGTGACTGCGAGGCTTATCCAGAAACGGCGGCGAAAGTCCGCTACAGAATGGCCTTCGTGTCGACCCTTCGAATGCTCCTCGTGACTGGACGCTTCTGCCTTTGGGCCGGCATGTGCTCCATGCTCGTCCGTATCTGAATGAGCCAAATCGTCCTCCATCGGCTACGCTCCGAGCGCACGCATGATCTCGTCGTACTCCTGTGTCGTGATCTCACCGCTCGCACACCTGCGCTTGGCGATGGCCACGGCTTCGTCATGGCCAACCGCTCCCGGAGGCAATGCCCCTCCGCCGGCGGTCGGATGATGCGTCGAGGCTCGCACCGCCCAGATGATAAGAAGCACGATCCCGGTAATGACCAGCGCGCCGAAGAAGAACATGAGCAGCCCACCGAACCAGCCGTAACCACCCATCATGTCGTAGCCGTAGCCGTATCCTCGACCCATCATGGCTTGTCCAACTCCTTCAGTCTCAGGGCGCGATCCAGATGATCAGCGGCCGTACCACTCGTCATACCACGCCCGCATCTTGTCGATCTCCGTACTTTGCGCCTCGATGATCGATGACGTGAGCCCACGCATCTCGGGCCTACCGGAAGCACCGCCGGCCATCCGCGACATCATGATCGCGGTCTGGTGGTGGGGGATCATCGCCTCGATGAAGGCCTTGTCGAACGGCTCAGCGACCTCGAGGTCGGCCATGTCCGTGCCGCCAGAACCCATCATGCCGCCCATCATCCAGGACGAACCGCCGACATCGGGGACACTGGTGCCGAACCACTCCCGGTACCAGGTCCGCATCTGAGCGTTCTCGGCGGTCTGAGTCCGCTTGATGTCTGCTGCAAGTTGTCTGATCTCGGGGTGTTCGGCACGAGTGAGCGCCAACTCCGCCATCTCGATCGCATCGTCGTGGTGGGGGATCATCTGCTCGATGAACATAGCGTCCATGCCGCTCGCGGGTACTGTTCCGGCAGGGACGACAGACTGGAGGTACGCTGCGGTCACGATGAGGCCGGTCAGACCGACGATGATAAGGCCCACAGCGACGATCGGTGTGATTACCCTATGCATGGTCCGCCTTCCCTTGGAGGAGTCAGTGCTGTTTGCCGCCGAAGAGTCCGGATACGGCGACCGTACCTATCACGCCAACACACAGCGTGACCACGGGCCGAATCACCCGCGTCTTGTTCTTCATAACAGGCAGATACCCTAGCGATACCTCCCCGAGACACAGGCCAAACCGAGAGCCGAACCGACCAAGTCCTCATGCTGATCCTGCTCACTTGTCAGCGGCTTGATGCTGGCAGCAGGGGTCACGTTTCAACTTGTCACGGGGATGCGCATGCAGGCTCGGCGTCCTCGTTCGTGTGCGTGCTGGGCACGTCCTGTCACCTCACCTTCAAGGGGCGGTCGTCTTGGTCGGTTGTCCAGCCAGCCGGGGGCCTAGCTGATCGCCCGTCGGATCTCCTCGAACTGAGCCGAGTCGATCTCGCCTCGCGCCAGACGCTGGCGTGCTATCTCGATGGGATTGGGACCGTTCGCGGGTGACATCTGAGCTTGGCTCGTGTCATGGCCACCCATACCGGTGCCGGAACGCATCATCAAGAACATCGCGAGCGGGCATAGGAGCAGCAACGGAAGCCAGAGAAAGAACATCATTTGAGTTCACTCCTTGAATAGTCGACGAATCGGGCCGAGCAAGCGGAGCGGCCCCGTTGTGCAGCCGCTCCGCGAGAGAGTGTCTTAGTAGGTCGAACCCATCATTCCGTAGCCGGTCGAGCTGCTGCTGGGCGCGTAGCCCTGCATCATCGCGGGACCACGGCCATACGAAATCCGTCCGTCCTGGGACTTGGAACCGCTCCCGGTGCCCCACTCGCCCTGCATGTGCGACGGCGTGACCTTGCCGCTGACAACGTCGGCGTGCATCCGGTTGACGTCGATCGATCCGTTGGACGTGCGGTACTGATCCATGAAGGAGTTCATCTCTGTGATGGTGGGCGCATCGAATGTGCCCTCCGCGTCAAACGAACTCATCATGCCGTAGCCGTTGAAGCCTGGCGTCGTCATGCGCGGTGCCGCGACGGCGGTTCCGACGAGCATGGTGCCTGCGATGAGGCCGGCGAACATGCCGGCGGCGATCTTGATCTTGGTGTTCATGGTTAATCTCCTGGTTCTTCGCCCATTCAAGGACGACGTAGGTTTGTATTCAAAAGGAAGCGCGACTAGTGAGCGAGGACTCCACTGAGAACGCGGGCTTTGAAGCCGGCGTCTTGGATGTGGTCCCGAATCGTGTCGGCATCGACGAGGTCCGGGTCGTAGAGAACGGAGGTCAGATGCAACCCTCGATAGGCGCACGCGGCCTTCACGCCGGGGAGCTGCTCGATGTCAGCCTCGATTCGAGGAGGGCATGCCGCGCAATGCATCCCATCAGTTCGTATGTGTACCGTGGTCATGGCGATTCCTCTCGTGAGTTTCGATCGTCGTGAGCAGGCGGTCGCGGGCTAGTTGGTCCGAACGACGAGGTTGCCGCCCGTGACCGGGACGGCCATCGGCTCGGCGTGCGTATCGGTATCCGTGACCAGGACAGAGATCGTGTCGCCTTTGCGACCGGGAGTTCCGCCATCGACTGCAGCGACCTGCACGAACTTACCGACCATGCTCGGATCGCTTGACTTGACGATCGAACCGCCGAAGTGGACCTCGTTGGCAGCGTGCGCATGGACGTGGTCGATCTTGGCGACGTAGCGCAGGCCTTTGGACTTGAATGCGAACGTCCCGGCCGCAGGAGCATGATCCTCGCCGGCAGCGGGTTCGCCAGTGGCGCGGACCGCGAACTCGGCGGAGGCGCGCAGGCCGTTGAGGACGAAGCTCACGTCGCCGCTGACCCTAGGAAGGAATCCGCCGGAGGCGAAAGCCGGAACGGCCATCGCAAGCACGACCATGGCGGCAAGCGCCGTGGAGATAGCTACCTTGAGTGAAGTCTTCATGTCTGTTCCTTTCACCGCGCCATACTCATGCAGGCGCAAACGTCATGTCAGTGGTGCTGCTCGACGCGACTCTCGGAGTCGTGGAGCACATGACCGGCGTGAGCCGCCCGACGACACGTCGAGGACTCATGCTTCGTGAAAGGACGACCTAGACCCTGATTCGACCGTGCCTGGGGTCTGATGGAGGAGGCAGTTCGGCTGAGATCGCCGCATTTTGACTGCCTAATCCCTGCGGGATGCCGACAAGGACTCTCGTCTGGAGAACTGCGGACAGCCCCATAGTAATCGTGGGAGATTCGGCGGATACGGCCGCCGACCCGAGCGAGTCGTGAGAACCGACCGGGCAAGCACTGGAGCCCGGCATCGTCTCGCCCGTCATGGGAGCCCCGAAAGCAGCACCGCAGGTCATCAGAACCGTGATGGCCACAATGGCAACAATCACGGCTACTGAGGTGAACCTGCTGAATGCGCGGACTTGGCTCACAAGGCTCCTCTATCTCGCAGTTGCGTACCCTAGCGCAACATGCATGCCAGCGGAGATGGATTCACACGATATACATGACCTGAATTGTCGTGTTTGGTGTCGGCCCATTCTGGGTGGCCGCCCGCACGATGCACGGGTCCGATAAGGCCCAGCTGGACGTGGACCACGTAGCTTCCGACGCTCTCGGTCTCACACCCCCAACCGATCCCGCGCAGACGACGGTTCATCGCCGTGGGAGAGGCGGCGTGTGGTATCACCAACAAGTACCGTGTATTTGGGCGACAGATCGGGCTACAAATCGACGGCCGTGCTGAATGCTCGCGTCGCCCAGCAAAGAAGGCCACCGGAGCGCACATGGGCGCCGTGGATCAGGCGTCGATTCCCTGGTCGCCGAGTGCGTCAAGCAGCTCACCACATAGCGCGGCGCACGACGCCGCGATCACGTCAGCAGGCTCCGGCGCCGCAGCCTCGGCTGCAAGCCGACTACCGACAGAGTCAGCGTCGCCGAACAGACTCCGCAGTTTGCCGAGCGCCTCTGAGGTGACAGGCCCGGCAGTCTCATCCGCCAGCAGTCCGACGAAACCCTCGGCCAGCCGAGCGCTCGGGATCGCCTGCAACAGTCGAAGCACGTCAAGTGCGTCCTTGGGCTTCACTCTGTCCGGCCGGCCTCTTTCGAGCGCACCGGCCGCCACCCGCTCGGACAGCTTGATCGTCTTGGAGATCAACAACGCGGTCGGACCGGCCACCTTCGTGGTGAAACTCCTGGCGTCCGTCGCTTCGAGCGCCCCGATGCTCATGACGCTGTTGTCCACCAGCGCGGCCTCTAACCCGTGGACCTTGAGCATCGAACCCTTCTCGTGCTGCGGCACCCGGGCGGCACGCCGCCCTGCGCCTCCCAGGGCATCGGGCACGAGAAGATCGACGGTCACCTTCGCAGGCACGCCGGCGATCTCGCGCATCGAAGCCCAGACGCCAACGAGTTCCTTGCCGTCGCGCTCATCGAGGAAGAACTTGGCCTTACGCATCGCCGAGGCGATCTCGGGATCACCTGACAGGAGACGCGGGTCGATGGCGACGTCGCCATCAGTTGTGAATTCGGCGACGGCGAATTGCGCGGCACCTGTGTGGAGGTAGATCGCCTGTGCGCCGACGAGCACGAGCGCGTCGCGATGGCCTTGAAGTGCCTCGAGCGCGTCGAGAAGAGCTCTGCGCGCGACGATGTACTCCTCGCTATACACGCCACACCTCCTCGTGGGAGAGCATCCACTCGATGAGCGCTTCGGCTTCTTCCGGCCCGCGGCCGGAAGACGTGAGCAGGTCGGCGGCGATCTGCAAAGGGGCCACGTACCTCAAGCCCTCATCGAGAACCGTGCGCTCGAAGACGACGCTGTCGAACGGCTCGACGAGAAGCACATTCGCCCCTGTCTCGGCGGGGAGCAGACCGAGCACTTGCGCGGCCTCGTCGAGACGCTCGACGTAGACGACCCCGAGACGCGCCGGAGCGATCGGAGCCCGCCGAGCGGCGGCAAGCGAGCCGGAGATCGCGTAGGTCAGAGCTTCCTCGCCGTCCTGCCGGCGCAAGGCGTCGAGCAAGGCTGGGAGACCTCGAGGCTGCAGATAGGCTGTGGCGAGGTTGGAGGAATCCAGAGAGTAGTCCCTTGTCCACGCGCGCAGGAGGTTGGGCCAATCGACACGGGTGACCGGGCCGCGAGGTTCGCGCCCAATGTAGTCGTCTCGTTCGAGCAGTGCGAGCAGACGCGAGACGTAACCCGGGTCAATCTGAGCGATCTTCGCGATCTCGCGTGTGCCGAGCGGCGGAGTGAAGTCCACGAGCGTCCTCACGAGCCGACCGGCCTTGGCGCCCTTGAGAGAGCGCGCCGGACGCTGCGCCGGTTCCGGGTCTTTGTCTGCCCCCGCCCGCTCGATCGCCACGGCTGGAGCATCGAGCCGCAGGTACATGTTGCCCGTCAGATCGATGTAGCCGGCGCCCAGCGTTCTCAGTCGCTCTCGCGTCCGTTCGCCGAGAAAGCGAGCGACGACTACCGGGGTTGCGTCGCCGTCTCGCCAGCGTCGCATCTCGAAACGAGACACGAGTGGCTCGGCGTCCTTGGGGTCGAGCCGGCTCTTCACTTCCATCGTCAGAATCGACGCCTGCTCATCCGGTCCGACGACACGCACGACCGCATCCGGCCCGGAGGCATAGGCTCGCTCTTCGACCACCTCGACGCGCCATGTCTCGGGCAGGCGCGAGCGGAGCTCGTCGAGTGCTCGGGAGAATGTTGTGTTGTCTGAAGCTCTACTGTTGCGCATCATGCACAACATACTACTTCCAGACAACAGCAATCGCAAGTGACGGTCGCTGCACCAAGAAGACGACCGCCTTTCATGCCTCTGAGCTGCGGCTTTGCTCTCATGGATCGGGTTTTAAGTGACCAGGCGACATCAGTATCGCAGCCCGACATTTCGCCGTGTATTTGGGCGACAAATCGGGCGACAA
>CAMTYE010000013.1:0-159409 GCA_947085935.1 uncultured Actinomycetes bacterium
AACGTTGTTCGGCTTCAGCGGCGCCGCGAAGCGGCGTCCGTCTGGAAGCCGTTGTTCGACATGGCGAATTCACTCACCGCGCGCTTCTTCCCGAAGCAGCTGCACCATCGACGCTATGCGTTCCATAACTTCGGGGGGAAGCGAGTCCTCCGGCAAGACACCGGTGACGACCGCGTGTGCCAGAGGTATCACCGGATCGTTCGTGGAGTACCGCTTCCAGATCTCCCGGGCAATGCCGTCGTGGTACTCGTGGACCGCCGCATCCAAGTCGGCAGCCGACATCGCCCCGGCCCTCCAATCGTCGAACCTCGCCGCGAGGACTCCAAGCGCCGCACCCATCTCCGCTTCCCAAGCCCGATTGGCGTGTTCCCGAAGGACCGACTTCAGCTTCTTCGGTGCTCCCGACATACCGCACCCTCCTCAGAATCCGTCAAACGGCTCGGGACCGCACCCATGATCTCCACAATCGCTGCGCGTACCCCAGCGCCGTCCGAACCCGCCTATATCCTCGCCCACGCGGTGCTGCGGACCCCCGTCCCTCTGCTCTGTCGAACGTGTTTGCGCATAACCCGCAAACCACGGCTCATGCGCCTCTGTTCAGCCTATCGCTACCCGCCGTGGTTTGTCGCGGTTGATGCGCTTGTTAGGACTCACCGCCAAGGTCCCTGACTGCTTCCCAGTAGTCCAGGCGTTCGCCCTTGCCCACATCGATCGAGCACGTCTCTGTTATTGTACCGCACGCGGATACCTGGACACGAATCTGTCTTACGCGGCGACCCCCTCGGGATCTCGAGCGTACCACGCCTCGCGTGTTGCTGACGGGCTCATGAATCCGTTCTTCTCCGGCAGCCACTGGTCGTTGTAGAGCTCGACGAACGTATCGACGGCCTCGCGCACCTCGGCCACCGTGCGATAGATACGACCGTAGATGATCTGCTCCTTCAGGGTACGGAAGAAGCGCTCAGCCACCCCGTTGGTCTGAGGCTGCTCGATGAAGGCGTAGCTCGCCTGCACCCCCCAGAAGCGAACCTGGTTGCGGAAGTGATCCGAGATGTACTGTGTGCCGTTGTCCATGCGCAGGCTCAGGCCGCGGCCCGCTTGTGCCTCGACACCACCGAAATGCTTGAGTAGACCCTGCGCCACCGGCTGCAGTGCGGCGAATCGGTCACCGCGCTTGCACACGTGACGCCCCACGACCTCGCAGTTGAAGTGGTCGACGGCCGTGAAGATCCAGCACATCCCCTCGTCAGCGGTCATGACCCGGGTGCCGTCGGTGCCCCACGTCAGGTCGGGCGCGTCGGTGGTGATCTTGCCTTCATGCGTCACGCCCGCACCTTGACGCACGCGACGCGGGGACAGCAGCCCGTGCTCACGCATGATGCGCAGCACGCGCCTGCGCGATACGCGCACGCCTGAGACCCTGAGACGCGCCCAGACCATGCGGTGCCCTTCACCCGTGAACGGTGAGCGTTCGAGATCATCCTCGATCAAAGCGTGGAGCTCCTCGTCACAGACTGCCGGGGCGGGACCCCTTCTACTCGGTTCCATCTCGGCCGGAGCCGCGTAGAACGTCGAGCGGGCCACACCCCATACCGCACACACACGCTGGACGCCGTAGACCCTGTTCGTGGAAATGGAGATCGCCGCGCTCATTGCTTCGACCTCCGACCGACCAAAGGGCCCGGGCGCTCGATTCTTCCGCGGAGCAGCTCGTTCTCCATCGACAGCTCACCGATGCGACGCATCGCGGCGTCGAGCTGTTCGGCGACCGGGTCGCCGTCACGCTCCTTCAGGCCGGCGTCCATGCCGGCAAGCGCCTTGTCGCGCCACTTCTCAAGACGGTAGACCTCGACGCCCAGCTCGCGGGACAGCGAGTCGATCGGCTCGCCTCTCAGGAGGCGCAGGGCCACCTCACGCTTGCGCGCGAGACTCCAGCGCTGGCCGGGCAGAAGCGGGCCGAACGGGACGAGCTGACCTTCTGTGGACGGGTTCTTCTCTGACATGACGGACCTTTCTCTCGGACACGGATGCTACACAAAACCGTGTCCAGGAAATCCGGCGCCGCCGCACACGTCTCTGTTATGCGATAGCCCCGATGTTCATAGAAGCCGCGCGAGGGCAGCGAGACGCTGAGGGTCAATGCCGAGTACCCGTTCTGAGCTGCATGCGACTCGAGCTCGTCCATGATCACGTCACCGAGTCCTTCGCCTTGGTGCTCGGGGGAGACGAAGACGCCGGTGACTTCGCTTTCCATGACGGCACCCGTGGCGATGATCGACCCCGAAGCCTCGACCACGACCGCGTAACCGGCCGCTGCGCGGGCAAGGATGGCGTCGTCCGAGTGGAAGCGCTTGAAGTACTCGATTGCCCGAGGAGGGTAGTGAGGCTGGTAGCACGTGTCGATGGTGCGGTGGACGAGCTCGCGGACTGCGGCCACATCCGGCTCCTGAAAGGCTCGCAGCTTCACCCGTTCCCCGCTCCCCGGTGTAGTCCTAACGTGATTGGGCATGACTCGCGCCCGATGACTCACATGGTAGCCGATGGCTTGCGAAGTCGAGTCGATGCCCTGGTTAGCAGTCAGCCGCGCAATCAACGGGCCGCTCAGCTGGCCCTTTGTTCCAGCCGCTCCGCAATCCACACCTTGATTATGGATTGACGAGTGACGCCCAGACGGCTCGCCTCTCGATCGAGCGACTCGACCATCCAGACAGGGAAATCCACGTTGACGCGCCGCGCCTCCTTGAGAGGACGGCTGGCCGTGGACATGTCGAGGTCGTCGATGATGTCCTCGACGCCTTCGTCGAACTTCTTGTCGAACTTACTCGCCTTCATACGCCTGTACCTCCTTCGGGCGCGACCTCCGCACGGAGATGAGCCGGATAACCTCACCGCGGTACGTGATCACCGCCGACCAGAGCTTGCCGTCGATGCTGCCGATGACGACGAAGCGCGGTTCTTCACCGGTTTGAGCAGCGATGCGGATCTGGTCCTCGTCGAGCCACAGTGCCTGGGCCTCGACGAAGTCGATGCCGTGCTTGGCCTTGTTGACGCGGCTCTTGGCGTCGTCGAACTCGAAGACGAACTGCATCGTACTCCTCAATCCCTATTACGGTATAGAAGATATACCCTTTCGGGAGTGCGGACAAGCGTGCGAGGGTCTTCCTGTACTGCTAACGTTGTTGCGCTTAACCTGTGCGCGATCGCATTCATTCTAGCCGAGGACAGGCGCGCATCAGGTTGAAGCGCGGGTTAGGCAGGAATCCGATTCCGCACCGACCGCAGGGTAGGGTTCGCGGATTCAGATACTAAGTGCAACACCCCCACCCTCGGTGGGCGAGGCAATCTGGGACACTTCAGGTTCCTCGCATCCACCAAGACAAGGGGAACCACGCATGAAGTATCACCAGATCACCTCAGGAGAAAGATACGCCATCGCCGCCCTCAGGAAACAGAGGTTGTCGATCCGCATGATCGCAGCGCAGATCGGCCGCTCTCCGGCCACGGTCTCGCGAGAGCTCCGGCGCAACCTGTCGACCCAAGCTCGCTACTCGCCGGACAAGGCCCATTCCTACGCCGTCGCCAGAAGGCGCCGGTCTCGTCGCAACTCGCACTTCAGCCCTGATGAGTGGGCCCTCGTCGAACACCTCGTCGCGCTCGATTGGAGTCCCGAGCAGGTCTCCGGCTGGCTTTCACTGCACCGGATCCTGTCGATCAGCCACGAGACGATCTACCTGCGCGTATGGCACGACAAGCGTTGTGGCGGAGAGTTGTGGACGCATATGAGACAGGCGAACAAGCGATGCCGCAAACGCTATCGGAGCCACGACAGCCGAGGAAGACTGCCTGGTAAACGTCACATCTCCGAGCGGCCGGCCGAGGTCGAGACGAGGGCGACGATCGGGCACTGGGAGATCGATACGATCAAGGGGGATTCGCAAGGTACCCACTCTGCTCTGACCGTGGTCGAGCGAAGGACCGGCTACCTGCAGATGGGCAAGCTCGCCCGCCACTGCGCGGCCGATGCCACTGCTCGCACCGTCGAGATCATCGAGAGGCAGCCCGAGTGCTTCAAGACGATCACAGCTGACAACGGCACCGAGTTCCACAGCCACAAGCTCGTCGAGGAGGCCACGGGGGTACCGTTCTACTTCGCCACCCCGCACCACTCCTGGGAACGCGGGACCAACGAGAACACGAACGGGCTGATCCGCCAGTACCTGCCGAAGCGGACGAGCATGGCCAAGACCACGCAGGCCGACCTGGAAGCGATAGTAGCCAAGCTCAACTCACGACCAAGGAAGCGGCTCGGCTACAGAACCCCGGAGGAGTGCTATGCACAATCGTAGGCGTGCTCAGAGGAAGTGTTGCACTTCAAACTTGAACTCAGGCGTCACGCGAGGTCCGGATCCATGAGCCGCTCGCTGCGCAGCACGCGGACGATGGTCACCACATCCGGATCGCGCTTGTAGACGATGCGATACGGCGGCAACTCCAGCTCGCGCAGCCACGCCACCTCGAACTCCGGCACAATCTTGCCGCTGTCCGGGAATGCGGAGAGCTGCTCCACGCGCTCGATGACGGCGGCGACCTGACGCTCGCCGACCTCCGGGACGTCCTGCGACGCATACCACTCGCGGATGGCAATCAGGTCGTCGCGGGCCGAGAGAGCGAAGCCGATGCGGACCGTCGCCTTCACCTAAAGACCCAGTTCGCGCTTCACGTCAGACAGCGGCACGACGCGACCGGCTTCGATGTCAGCGAGTCCGGTGACCACCGCGCGCATGAAATCACGCTCCTCCTGGGCCGCCTCGAACTGGGAGAGCGACTGGACGACCGCGACGCCGCGGCCGTGGCTCGTGAGAAGCACGGGCCGACGGGTCTCGTCGACGCGGCGCACGACCTTGCCGGGATTTACCTTCATGTCCCCGAGCGGGACGACATCTTCCGAGAACTTCACGGCATGACTCACGACGGCCTCCAATCGACACCGATAATCTGGTGCCGATTGTAGCACCCGTGCGATGGTCTTCGCGACAAGCCGACGACGGCCACATGTGTACGTCCAACGTTGTTGCGCTTAACTCGCGCACGTGCGGTTTCAGAATAGCCGATGACATGCGTGCGTCGAGTTGAAGCGCTTGTTAGCGACGCGCCGCTACGGCAGGAACCTCACCGTGGAGCCCGTCGCACATGACGCCCGCGTTCCCCCGAAGCACATGCGGCGGGCGACACCCCTGCGCGGGCGGACCCTCAGACCTCGCCGCCTGTTGTGCTCTCCGGCTTGCCGAGGAGTCTCCGATCACGACCGCACGCCCCTGAATCCTCTTCGCTTTGCAGCCTGAGGGAGACTCGGCAGTCTCGCTAACGTTGTTGCGTTTGAGCAGACGCTCAGCGCTTTCAGGTCATTGTAGCTCCTGGCGTTCTGCTCGAAACGCTTGTTAGCTTGATCGCGATGATTCGAGCCCGCGACGTGATTCCACCCACCAGAACCCGGCAAGAACAGCGGCCCCGCAGACCGTACCGAAAGCTGCGGGGACGAGTCTTGATGGTGCGCTCGAGTTGAGCTGTGCGTATCCATACACGTATCCCGCCAGCGTCAGAAGAACACCGAGTCGCAGCAACGCAGTTTGTTTGTTCCGAAACTTGCCGACCGTGAGCACGAGTGCCGGCGGCTGGGTTCTGCCGCTAGCCAGACGTTTGGCCTCAGCGCTCCAGGCGAGTCGATTGGCATGCCGGCCGAACAACCCGAGCACCGCCCACTCCGCCACCCCGAACACCACTGACGCCGCGGCGGCAGGACCCGCGAAGCCTGACAGCACCTGCAGTCTAACGACGATGAAGATCGCACCGATGCGAAGACCGAGCAGCAGCAGGACCCACAGCCACACGCCGTGGATGAGGGCCCACAGCGTGCCCAGGAACACGGCTCCCCAGTTCAGGCGGTTCAGCTCTTCGGGGAAGTCACCCTCCCCGAATCGGCGCTCGGAATCTGCTGCGCTCACCTGCAAGTCCACGGGCGGCCTCTCCGATTCAAGCTAACGTGTGTGGCATGACCCGCAAACCGCGGCTCGGCCACGCTTCGAGCTCAGACTACTTCACCGCCGCGGTTTGTCGGTGTCGATGCCATTGTTAGGCGGTGCCCTGACCAACCTGCAGCTCGTAGTTCACTCTGAACCGACGCACCGGCGGATTCTCGTCGTCCAAGTAGTCCTCGAACTCCATCGTGGCGAGGCCGACCTCCTCGAAGACCATCAACTCCTGCCTTGTGAGAGGCCATGGCATCGCGCCCTCAGGATCAGACGGCTCTCGACCGCGGGCAATCACGAGGAGGGTTCCGCCCGGTGCGGCGAATCCCGCCACTCGACGCATAGCGTCGCCACGAAGTCCCGACGGCAGGACCTGCAGCGTGTAGGACTCCACGACGAGATCGAACCCTCTTGTCCATTCGCCGGGGGGCTGCATGAGGTCCGCCTCGACATACCGCACGGATGACTCCGGGAACCTCCGGCGGCACCAGGCGATGGCCGTAGGAGAGATGTCGAACGCGGTCGTCTCGAACCCCCGGCGCGACAGGTCCTCCGCGTCGTCGCCTAGTCCGCATCCGACCTTCAGCGCCTTACGTCCCGAACCGAGCACGCTTCGCGCTTCGAGCCAGCTCACCAGATTCGGGTTGGGCGTCAGGTCGGCCCAGGGGATGGTGGAGGAGTCGCCGGCAGCCGTGGCGTACAAGACTTCGAACCAGCCGAGCGGGTCGCCTTCAGCCACATGCCGGCTGGCCAGCTCTCTGGCGGTCACCCTGTCTTCGCCGGTCATCCAGTCATCCGCCTAACGTGTTGCGCATGACCAGCAAACCGGCCAAGCCACATTCCAAGCCGAGAATACCTCACACGGCCGGTTTGTCTGCGTCGATGCGCTTGTTAGGCCGGTCCGCCTAGTGACCTTGGTCGTTGACCAACCAGCGCCCGGAGGAATCCTTGACCACTATGACGTCGAATTCCTCCGGCAGCACATCGTCCCGCGGCTCAGGGAGCCGCCCGGTGACGGTGAAGACCGCGATTCGAGTGAAGCCCTGACCGTCGTACTGTGAAACGAGCTCCTCGGGGTGAATCCATCGACCTCCCACCGAGATCGGCTCGACCTCGAAGCCCTTCCACCGCTTGAGCTGCTCACGGTTCTGTGAGTAAACGCGGCGTCTAGTCTCAGTAACCGTGTCGTCGAGTGTCTCGAAGTCAGATGAGCCCAAGGCCTCGAGATGACGCTCTACGACCCATGTGGCCTCACTCAGCTCCCCCGAGTCGAGCTCGGCCGTCAACTGGTCGCTGGCTCCAACTGGCGACACTGCCCGGGCGGGAGTCGTCTGCCCCGTTTGGCGCTGACTGCAGCCCGAAACAAGAACGCCGAACGTGGCAAGTAGGCCAAGCGACAGTCCTGCAGCCAGGCGCCAGTAGCTGATGGGAATCCACCGAGACACGACAATCGCCCTCCACTCGGCCTAACTGCAATTATGCGGTCTACATACACCGTATATGCCGGTCTTATGCGTCACCGCAAGCGGCATATGCGGCTGGCCTCTTCCCCATATGCCAGCCCACAACAGCAAGATACCGCGACTTCCCCCAGGTCCACCAGCCCGGCCTCCCGCATGTACGGAGGATAGGCAGTCTGCATAATCCCCCGAGTCCACGACCCCCCGAATCCCGCCGCTACCCCCCGAGCCCGCCTACCAGCGCCGAAACCGCCAGAGACGCCCCGACCGCGATGCTCGCGGCGGCCGCCCATCCGGTCCCATGCGTCACGCGTCGGCCCACGAACACACCCGTCCAGACCGGAAGCACGTACCCGAGTGCCAGTGCCCCGACTCCCCACAGCGCGATCGCCGCGAGCTCGACCCAGGGTGCCGCTCCCGTGACGAGATGCCCCGTTCCGTCGTAGACATCGCGCGCCCGGGCGATCACCCGCAGGCCGTCGCCTACGAGCCACGCGAACGCGATCACGCACACGCCCCAGATGATGCGATCGGTCGAGCGGTTCTTCACGCCGAGGAGTGCCGCCGCGACCGGCGCCGCGAAAACGGCCGCCATCGGGTTGTACGCAAGCGCGAGGGGCAGGGTCGTCGTGGCTGCACGCAGCAGTTCCGTCGCCTCCACGCTCAGCAGGACTCCAACGCGAGCTTGCCCTTGCGCACGGACTCAGGAATCTCGACGGGGTACTCGCCGTCAAAACACGCGCGGCAGAACAGATCCTTGCCGGCACCGGTCGACGCAACTAGCGCGTCGAGCGAAAGATAGGCGAGCGAATCGGCGCCGATGAAGTCGCGTACCTCATCAACCGTGTGAGAACTGGCGATGAGCTGCTCCTGGCTGTCGGTATCGATGCCGTAGAAACACGGCCACGCAACCGGCGGCGATGTGATGCGCATGTGGACCTCAGCGGCCCCCGCATCGCGCAGAAGCTGGACGAGCTTGCGGCTCGTGTTCCCGCGCACGATCGAATCGTCGACCACGATGAGCCGCTTTCCGGCGATCGCACGCTTGAGCGGGTTGAGCTTGAGCTTTATGCCCTGCTGGCGCAGGTACTGAGAGGGTGAGATGAACGTGCGACCCACGTAGCGGTTCTTGACCAGGCCCTCGCCGAACGGAATCCCGCTTTCAGCCGCGAATCCAACGGCGGCGGGAACACCCGAGTCCGGCACACCCATGACCATGTCAGCTTCGACGGGCGCTTCCCGCGCAAGGGCGGCGCCCATGTTGCGGCGGGCCTCGTAGAGCGTGCAGTCGTACATGATGCTGTCGGGGCGCGCGAAATACACGAACTCGAACATGCACAGCGACGGCTTCTGCGCCTCGACGGCCTGCTCGGCCTCGAGGCCGTTCGCGCTGATCTTGAGCATTTCGCCGGGGGCGACGTCGCGCACGTATTCCGCGCCGATGATGTCGAGCCCGCACGTCTCGCTGGACACGACCCATCCGACGTCGTCGAGCTTGCCGAGCACAAGCGGGCGAATGCCGTACGGGTCGCGGAACGCGTAGATACAGCCCTCGGTGGCAAGGACGACCGCATATGCGCCGCGGGTGAGCTTGATGGTCTCGCGGATGCCTTCACGGATATGGCCCGAGAGCTGCGTGAAGTGCCCGACGAGCGTGGCGATGACCTCGGAGTCGGTCGTCGAGCGGAAGCGCACGCCCGTGTCGGTGAGCGAGTCGCGCAGCTCGCTGGTGTTCACGAGGTTCCCGTTATGCGCGAGCGAGATGACCTGGTGGCCGATCGCCGAGAGGTGCGGCTGCGCGTTCTCCCACGAGGTCGAGGCGCCGGTCGTCGAGTAGCGCGTGTGGCCGATCGCGACGTCGCCTGTGAGCGAGTCAAGGTCGCTCTCGCGAAAGACCTTGCTCACCAGGCCGAGGTTCTTGGTCACGGTGACGGTCTCTCCGTCGCCGACCGCGATACCCGCCGACTCCTGCCCGCGGTGCTGCAGCGCGTGCAGTCCGAAGTACGTGAGCCGCGCAACATCCTGACCGGGGGCGTACACGGCGAAGACCCCGCATGCTTCTTCAGGCCGATCGGGACGTTCGGCCAAGATCCAGTCCTCGGCGACGTCATCGGGGGTGGCGGCGGGGCGGGGGGAATCGTTGTGGCTCATCTGGGCTGCGGCGCCCTTTCGGATCACTTCGGGCGGACGAGACGCGCGTAGGATACCACGGATGGACTCCCGCGTTTGCGCGCCGTGGCAGGCAGTAGCCGACGAGAACTCAGGCTGGGGTCTCGACCTTCATTCGCCACGCCGCCAACCCCGTGCACAGCACGACCGTCGCGCCATAGATCCACCAGTAGATGCCGGGATCGGTGATCGTGTCCGGATGGATGCGCACGACCCAGTTCGCCGCGCGCACGATCGCGAACAGCCCCACGAACGTGAGGAACGGCACGCCGGGAGTCACGCCGCGACGCAGGAGCAGCAGCGCAACGCCTCCGCACACCAGCGCTCCCGCCAGCTCGTAGAGCTGCGTGGGGTGAACTGCGAGCGGCCCCTCGAAGAGCTTCACGTAGCCATGGAGCATCTGCCACAGGTGCGCGTAGCTGCCGCCCCCGTACTGGACACCCCACGGCAGTGCGGTCGGGAGCCCGAAGCAGCAGCCGTTCGCGAAGCAGCCCACGCGCATGATCGCGAGCCCGCCCGCCAGTCCCACCGCCCCCGCGTCCGCGAGCCGCCACGGGTCGAGCCTCAGCCATCGCGCGGTCACGAAGCCCACGGCCGCAAGTCCGAGCACTCCGCCGAACAGCGCGTGTCCGGTCGCGGAGAGCGAGAGGATGCGAGCGGGCTCCTCGGCATAGATCGAGGGGTTGGTGATGATGTGCCACACGCGGGCGCCCACCGGCAGCGCGAGAGCCGCGGCGGCGATCACGGCCGCCACCCGGCGGCGGGGCATCCCGGTGCGCGAGGCGAGCAGCCACGTGATCCACACGGCCACCAGCGCGCCCACCGTGTAGGCGGCGCGGTACGTCGAGACCTCGAAGTCGCGTCCCGGCAGCGGAAGCGTGAACAGAACGGGATGCATCCGCTGCTACTTGGTCCCGGTGAACGAGCCGGACATTATGATCGTGGAGCCCTGGAACGGTGCACGCCACGATCCGTTCATGGTCATACCGCCGCTCTTCGCGAACGCGATCGTTCCCTTCATCGTGTACGTGGTGCCCTCCGAACCTACGACCATCGTGATGACGCCGTCGCTATAGGTCGCGGAGCCGGAGCCGGACACCGTCCCCCCGCTCAATACGACGGTTCCGCTGCCGGAGTCACCCATCGTGATCGCGTACGTGCACGCGTTCTTCTTGCCTTCGAGCTGCTTGAACGTCTGCTCACAGCCGGCTTCCTCGGCGGTCTTGGACTCGGACTCGGGGATGTCGACCTTGAGGATCGTGATGGAGCCGGTCCACGTTCCGGATACCTGCGCGGGATCGGGCGGAATCGCCATCGCCTGGCCGATGAGGTTGACGAGTAGGCCGTCAGTGACCCCGGCGGCCACGAGGTTGTCGACGTAGTCCTTCATCGTCTCCCCCATGACCGTGGTCCCGGCGTTGAGATAGCCCTGCATCGTCTTGGAGAAACCCTTGGACAGCAGGTCCTGAAGCGAGCTCTTGATCGTGTCCTTGAAGTTTGTGAGCGCGCCGGTTCCGCCCTGGGCGACCAGATCGCGGATCTTCTTGATCATCGCGTCGCGGCTGTTCTTGATGAGCTGTCCGACCGCCGCGTTGATCTCCAGCTTGATCGAGTTCGACACGAGCTTCGTGGCGTTTTCGGGAGTGAAGCCCTTCTTGACGAGGAGTTCCGCGAGCGCCTTGCTGATGGTCTTGCGCTCGGCCGCGTTCGCCGCCGAACCGATCATCCCGGTCGCGATCTTCTGGAACGCCTTGACGCCCTGGGCGCCACCTTTGAGCAGGCCCGGCAGCTGGCTGGCCTTGATGATGACCTTGCTGCCGCCGATCGCGCCGAGCCCGATCTCGATGAAGCCCAGCGCGACGTCCGCGCTCGAGGACTCTGTGTTGGAGACCTTGTAGATACCTTTGGCCATGCCTGTGAACATACCGACCGTGATCTTGGTGAGCCCGCCGGTCGCCCACCCCACACCGCTCGAGATCTTGCCCTTGCCCCAGATCTTCTCGATGCCCCACTCCGCCGCACCGCCGGCCGCATCCCCCGCGCCGGTCTCGACGCCCTCGATGTAGTCGTTCGCGTTCTTGAACGTCGACGCACCCGAGACGCCCTTGTTGTAGTTGTCGACGACTTCCTTCGTGTTGGCCATGACGTTGTCGACGATGTCCTTGGTGCTGTTGCCGTAGTAGATCCCGGCGCCCACCGACGTGATGTTGCGCACGCCGAGTCCCAACGTATCGACCGTGACGCCCACGCCGGTCTTGACCTTGCCGAAGCCGCTCTTGATGCCGTCCCAGCCGCTCGCGAGCCAGCCCTTCGCGGGCGGCTTGCTCTCAGCAGACGTGGCGAGCACCTGGTTGGCGGCCCCGTAGTTCTTGCCCGGCTCATAATCCGCGGCAGCATAGGCCGCTTCCGGACCCCAGACCGGGAAGGGTGCCGAGGAGATCTCGATGAGCCCCGTCGTATCGATCGACGCGACCTGCTCCGAGAGCGCCGCATCCCACTCCTCGAAGGCCGCGTAGAACGCCTTGATGCCCTCGACGTCCTCGGCAGAAAGCCCCTCGCGCGCCTCGAGGCCCTCCACGAGCGGCGAGAGCTTCGCCGACTCGGCCTGCATCCAGCCGATCGCCTCGAGCGAGTAATAGTAGTCAGCGCTCGCAAGCTGCGTGAGGCCCGCTTCGACGTTGGCAAGGCGCTGCACGATCGGCTCGAGTGCCGCCAGAGCGTCACCCGCGAGCGTCTCCATCTCGGAATCGAACGCGTTCGCAGCGCCCGACACCGCAGCGTCCTTCGAGCCGCCCAGCGCCTCGACCATCAGCGCTGCGTAGCCCGTGACGGTGTTCACGTCTTCGAGGTAGATGCCGCCCAGCTCGACGGCCTTGGTGACCGCGACGTAGTCGCGCATCGCCGTAGCGTACGACTGCGTCGTCTCCTGCGAGACGATCGCCGCGTACTGCTCCTCGGCAAGAAGGCCCTTACTGCCGAGGAGTACGACGGTGTTGAGCGACTCCAGCGCAGGGTCCTTGAGACCCGCCTCCTTCTTGTAGACGCCCTCGAGGAAGGTCGTGTAGCCGCTGCGCAATGCCGCGAGCGCCGGCTTGGCTTCATCGCACGCAGTCACGAGTGCAGCCGCCTCCGCATTAATCTCGGCGATCTTGGCCGCGCGGGCCGTCGTGTACTCATCGTCGTTCTGCCCGGGGAGCGGCTGCGCTCCCGCGTAGAACGGGCCTCCGCTCGCGGCTGTCTCGAACGTGTCCCCGGCGACGAAGAAATCGACCGCGCCTTCGTCGAGTTCGTACTCGGTGGTGAACGGAGAGACGGGCTTCTTTGCGAGTGGGCTCTTGCCACCGCAACCCGTGAGCAGACCGCTCGCCGACATCACGACCACCAGAAGAACCGAGACGAGGCGTCTCATGCCGTACCCCCTTGCAAGCCGTGCGCTCTGGCGCGAGCGCGTGCCGGACGCCACCATGGTAGCGCGAACCCGACCGGCCTGCGCCCACAGCGCGCAGCGGGCAGCGCGGGCGCCATGGCAGCGCGCTACCATGTGCGGCAGGAGGCCGCCTGGTTCGAGATGACCACGGCTATTCGCGACCCTACGGGGGGCTGCTCTCCGGCCAACTCGTCGCGATACCGGAGATCCTACCCGGTGAACCGCCGACTCCGGATCTCGCCATGCACCAGCAGGCCCGCCGAAACGATGGCGAGACACAGCGTGGGAACGACATCCTCGCCGCCGCTCCACGCCGTGGCGCCGAACGCCCGGAGCGCGCTCAGGAGTGGGAGCATCACGATGTGGAACGCCAGCACCGCGACGAGGGCGGGCGGGCTGGAATGGAAGACGAACGCCGTCCAGAACGCGAGCGAAGCCAGAAAGAGACACCAAGCGTAGATGATCAGAAGCACCGACAGATCGCAGTGACCGCTGCTCACGACGAGCAGCGCGAATGGAGAGAGCAGCGCGAGGTAGGCGCCGATGAGGATGAGCGCGGTCAGACTCTCACCCTTGCGACGCAGTAAGTAGAGAAGCTCCCGTCCGTCGCCTTCGACTCGCTCCTTCGTGACAAATAGCATCCACCATGCCGCGAGGAGCGGGGCTATCAGCTGGAGGCCGGTGTTAGCATAGTAGAACACCGCCGCGGCGGTGCTGTTGGTGGCCCGCAACCATAGGAACCCGGCGGGGAGCAGCACTGTGACGACGACGGGGGGAACGAACGCGTAGACCCCGATGTTCTTCAACTCGTAGAAGGCCCGCAGCCTTCTCACGCGATTCCCTTCGTGGCGCACAGGTAGCCGTCCTCGAGCGTTGGCGTGGTCGGCGTGAACCCGTCAGGTGCCGTGCACGCTAGAACCCGCGCCAGGGGCCGACCGTCGACCTCGACGAACCTTGCGACGTAGTAGCCGTCCGAGCCCTCATCGACGAGAGAGTCCGGTGCCAGGAAACACCTGCCCTCCGCCAGCGCGGTCGTTTCCGCGAGCGTGCCTGACGAGCAGACCATGCCCTGGTCGAGAATGACGACTTGGGACGCCAGGGCCTCGATGTCCTCGACGATGTGCGTGGAGATCAATACGGTGTGCTCCTTCGCCAGGCTGGCCGCCAGGCGTTTGAACCGAACCCGCTCCTCGGGGTCGAGTCCTGCCGTGGGCTCGTCGAAGACGAGCAGGGACGGCTTGCCCAGGAGGGCCGCGGCGATCCCGACCCGGCGCATCATCCCACCCGACAGCGTACCGACCCTGCTCCTCTTGCTCTCGAGCAGGTTCACCTTGTGCAGGCATTCGTCGATCTCACACCCGATCTCTGCCCTGGGGATGTCCTTGAGCACTCCGAAGTACTCCAGCGCCTCCTGCACGGTGAGTTCTTTGAACAGACCGTACTTCTGAGGCAGGTATCCCGCCTCGCGATGCAGCATGCGCATTCCGGGTGGAAAGACGACCTCACCGCCGCCCGGACGGATGATGCCGAGCATGCAGCGCAGAAGCGTCGTCTTTCCCGCGCCGTTGGGTCCCAGGAGGCCGGTGATGCCCGGGTTCAGCTCGAAGGTGACCCCCTTCAGCGCTTCGTTCTTGCGGTATGACATCCTCAGGTTCTCGATTCGTATCACGGCTCAACCTTCCTTGTACCGCTCGTGAGAAAGCCGATCTCAGAAGACGGGTCCTGTGACATGAGGTAGGCGTAGGTCTCCTTCAGCACGGCGTCCTCGCCCTCGCGAAGCACCTTGTCGTAGAACAGTCTGTAGACGACATCGTACGCAGACGAGTCATAGAGCTGCAGTGTCTCGTTGTCGCCGGATCGGCTGAGCCTTTCGAGCTTCGCCACCTCGTCCTTGCGCGGCTCCGGGAGCGCCGAACAGCGCTCCCTCAGGCCCTGCGGATCGATGAGGAGATCGCGGAACGCCTGCACCAGGAGACCCCGGTTGTCCTTCGGAGGCGCGCCCACGAGCAGCAGATCGAACCCGCCGCTTGCGATGAAGAGCGTGTCAGGCAACACCGCAGTCTGGTCTCCCCCGAGACCCGGGGGTGCGAATACGGCCGCTCCGCTGCTCAGAACGCTGCGGCTGACGCCCACGCGCCGTTCGAAACTCCGCAGGCTCGCAATTTCGGCTTCGAAGAACTGCGCGGGCCAGCTGCCGGCCGGGTAGAACACCACCCCGTGTCCCAGGATCTCCTGCCTGGCGATCAGCCCTCCGACGAACGTGGGGGCGTATGAGCGCCCGACGAACCGACCGCCGGTCTCCGGCAGGTTTGATGTGACGGGAACGTGAGCGTCGAACTCAACCGAGAAGTCGGCGGGCACCCCGTCTGTTCTTCGGGTCTCTATGAGCCTGTGCGTTTGCCGATCCCAGAGGGGCACGAACCCGGCAATCGGATAGTAGGGGAAGTAGCCGGGAAGAAAGACGCACTGGTAGTTGGCGATCCGGGCGCCCCCGTCCCCCCTGTACCTGAACGTGATCCTCTCGTGTACGGCTGTCGACCGGACTGTGACGTAGTCTCCGTCCCGGGAGTAGGTCAACGCGTTACCCTGGGAGTCCGAAACGCTCGTGATCTTATAGCCGTGATACAAGGTGAAGCGATATGCGTCCCCATGGGCGTCATCCGCCAGGTCGACGGAGACGACAGCGTCCAGCGCGCGGTCCGCCGAGAATCGCATGTCGTACGCGGCCACCCGGAAGCCCGGGCGCACGTCAAGCTGCTCGGGCGGCTCAGTGCCCAGCCTGTCGTAATACGACATATCCGCCATGTCTGTCGCGTCCGGGCGCAAGTCGCGGCGCAGCGTGCTCGACGGCATCAGCGCAGCCGAGAACAGAAGCGCGGCGATCAACAACAGGGACGCTGATGCATACTCGGCACCTCGCCACGTGGACCGCAGCACGAACGGGAGCGACAGCCCGGACAGACCTGCGATCCAGAAGCCTGCAACAGCCCATCGCTGGAACTCAAGCGGGAACCCGTAGAGCGGGCTCACGCTCCATGTCTGATCCGGAGCAAGGATGCGGAAGAGGTCGAAGACCGGGTAGACGTTGACCTGGAGCGCGGCGTCGAAGGTGGCGGCCGAGAACACGTGCGGAACTATCTCGGAGTACGGACCGATCACGAACACGAACGCCACGATGGCGGCATAGCCGGCGAAGCGTTCCGCCTTCCTCGCGAGGAGGAGTCCAAGGAGGATGGCGATCACCGAAGGCGCCAGGATGTCGAGAATCGCGGCCGAGATGACGTGCCACAAGAGCAGACCTGCCATCGAGGAGGCGAAGACCACCGTCAGTCTGAGCAGCAGGTACACGCAGAACGCGGCGATGAGGACGGCCGTCGGCACGGCGAGCGCGGCCAGCCGGTGCCGGTGCGACGTGGCCCGGTGCGCATCGACCGACTCGTCCATGTGGCATTGCCCGGGGAGGCTCAGAAGTTCGTATGTCAGGACCAGGAAGAAGGATGGCCAGAGCACCGAGTACCGCGTCGAGAACTCGAGGACGGTAAACCCCCGGTAGCCGTAGTGCAACATATAGTACAGCTCGTAGCCTCCGAGTGCCGCGACGCTAGTCAGGAACGCCAGCATGAAGAGCGCGAACGATCTTCGCCGCTTGAGGACCGCAAACTGAAATCTGAGCAGGGTTGCCATGTACTCTCCCGTTCGGGCCTGACGAGCGCGCGCACAACCCCTGCCGCCGGGTATGGACGGCAGGGGTTGTGCGCCTCACGCGTTCTGAGCAATCACCAAGCGGTCAAGGTGTTGGTGGCGTAGACGTCCTTCGTCAGGAAACCGACCGGGTCGAGGCCGACCCGCCAGTCGCCTGCCGTCGTTTGGAGGACCGTGGTTCCTTGGGCGGTGTTGCTGGGATGGACGGTGAGCTTCTGCTGCGTCACCCATCCTCCGCCCGGGGCAGCATACTGCAGGGTTCCATAGACGTCCCGCGCAGAGGACGTCGCATTGAAGACCTTCTGGTTCGCGTTCTTGTAGTTGCCGAGCGCACCTGACCAGGCTGAAGTCTGGTTGGCTTCAAGGATGAGCCTGAGACTTGCCGCTTGGGCGAACGTCGGCGCGGCGAATACCACGATCAGGGAAAGCGCGACTGCAAAGCTGGCCACTCGTTTCATGATCTCTCCACTCCATGTGCGTGTCAGTTGGCGGTAAGACCTCCTACGCTTGTCGGCCCCCAGACTGCGGGAGTCGTGCCCTGGCGAGTGGACCGATGTCTCCCCCCCTCCTGTAGTGGGGCTTCATGCACCGTGGCAGCGTCGAGTGCAGTCGAGCCTATCGGCTCACCGGCAAGGCTGCCAGCCCATCCCGCGTGCAGTTCCATGCGCTACCGTGCGCATCCGGTCAGCTCCGGTCAGTTCTATGCAGATGCGTGCGCTTAGGCCTCCTGAGCTGCGACGATGCGCGACCACAGGCGTGCCGCATCGAACCGGTCGCTTGCGCCGAGGATCCGGACGATGTTCACGCAGTGGTTGTCGACAGTCCGGCTATGGATGCCCGGGTGCCTCGCGACCTGCTTGCTGGTCATGTTCGCCACGAGGAGATCCAGTATCTGCTTCTGCCTGCCAGTGAGGCCCGATGCCACGCTTGAGTCCACCCTTCGCCCCCTCTTCTTCACAGCCCCCTCAGGCCGCGTTCCAAGACCCTAGCAGCCGCTCGCAACCATCGTCAACCATGCGACGGAACATAATTTCCAGGAGTCGCTACCACCGGCCGCGCCTGCGAACATGTGGTTCCCGGGTCTCGCCGGGCATCCGCCACGGCCAGCCGTCCGGCACCCGCTACTCCGGACAGAGCTCGCTCATCGTGACCACGGCGATACCGCGCGCGGCGAGACCATCGAGCACGACGGGCAGCGCGTCGATCGTCATCGAGCGGTTCCTGCGGCCGTCATGCGCAAGCAGCACGTCGCCCGGATCCGTCTCGGCCAGAAGCGTTGCAGCCATCTCCTCTGCCGAGGAGAACCGCGAGCGTTCGAATGTGCGCGACCACAGCCCGACCCGCATCCCGTTCTCGCGGGCGAGCCGCTTCTGCTCCCGGCAGAGCTCCTTGCGCGGAGGGCGATACCACGCGGGCCTGACGCCGTGCCCCTCGAGCGTCAGCGATGCTCGCTCGAACTCCTCGGCGAGTTCGTGGCCCGACAGGGCGTTCACCCGGGGATGCGAGTACGAGTGCTGCGCGATCTCATGGCCCTCGTCGATGATGCGGCGAACGATGTCCGGGTGGCGCTCGACATGTTCGCCGATGACGTAGAAGGTCGCATGGGCGCCCCGCTCGGCGAGGATGTCGAGGATCGCGGGCGTGTGGGCTGGGTCCGGCCCGTCGTCGAAGGTGAGCGCCACGGCGTTCGAGTCACGCGGCCCGCAGGTCACGACATCATGACGGTACAGTGCGTGGTCGAAGCCTGCGGCCAGCAGCCCGAGTGCGCATACGATGAGCGCGGCCGTCGCTCGCGCGACACGCCGCGCTATCCATCGGGGCGGCATCACCCCCCGTGCAGCTCTTCGGTGGAGAACTCGCCGCCGACCAGGCGCTCGAGCGTATCTCTGTGCGCGGCGCGCACCATCTCCAGGTCGACGTCGATCTTCTCGCAGATGTGCAGCCGATCTCCGCCGACCGCGCCGATCACGCCGTACGGAACGCTCATCTCGTCGAGCATCCCCAGATACGCCTCGATGTCGTCCTCGGCAAGCGTGACGACCACGCGGCTCTGCGACTCGGAGAACAGCGAGCTGGCGGGCGCGAGTTCGTCTTCGAGGTGCACGTCGCACCCGATGCCGCCGGCGATGCAGCTCTCGGCCAGCGCGACGGCGATACCGCCCTCGGAGCAGTCGTGGGCCGACTTGAGCAGACCGGCACGCACGCCCTCGCGCACCGCCGCCTGCACGTCGGCCTCGAGATCGAGATCGAGCGCGGGCGGCCGCCCTGCCACGAGCCCGTGGATCACCTTGAGGTACTCGCTGCCGCCGAGCTCGTCGTACGTCTCGCCCACGAGCACGACCACGTCGCCCTCGTCCTTGAACGCGTAGGTCCCGACCTGCGAGATATCGTCGACGAGGCCCACCAGCCCCACCGTGGGCGTCGGGTAGATTGGGTTGCCGAACGACTCGTTGTAGAACGACACGTTGCCGGAGATGACGGGGATCTCCCACTCCTTGCAGGCATCGGACAGGCCACGGATAGCTTCGTGGAAGGTCCAGAAAACCTCCGGCTTCTCGGGATTGCCGAAGTTCAGGCAGTCCGTGATCGCGGCGGGCTCGCCGCCCGCGCAACTCACGTTGCGTGCGGACTCGGCCAGCGCGATCTGCGCGCCGAGATACGGGTCGAGGTAGCAGTAGCGCCCGTTGCAGTCGCTGCTCACGGCGATGCCGCGCCCCGTCATCTCGCCGCGCCCGGTGTCGCCGATGCGGATCACGGCCGCGTCGCTGCCGGGCAGCACGACCGTGTTGGCCATGACCTGATGGTCGTACTGCTCCCAGATCCAGTGGCGCGAACAGATATTGGGACTCGCGAGCACACGCAGCAGCGTCGCGGTCAGATCGGCGGTTCCCCCGGGGTGCTCGAGTGTCGCCGGATCGAACGCCTGCAGCTCATCGAGGTAGGCCGGACGCTCCATGGCCGGGTCGTAGATCGGAGCATCGTCGGCGAGCGTCGATGCCGGCATATCGGCCACGATCTCTCCGTCGAACCGCACCACGAAATGGCCGGTGTCCGTGACCTCGCCGATGACTGTCGAGGCCAGCCCCCATTTGGCGCACACGGCCTGGGCCGCCTCCAGCTGACCGGGTTCGACGACCGCGAGCATGCGCTCCTGCGACTCGCTCACCATGATCTCGAACGCCTGCATCGCGTCTTCGCGCTGGGGCACGAGGGTGACCTCGATATCGAGGCCCACGCCACCGCGGCTCGCCATCTCACTTGCCGAGGAGGTCAGGCCCGCAGCACCCAGGTCGCCGAGCGCCACCAGCAGCTTGCGGTCGAGCAGTTCGAGACAAGCCTCGATGAGCAGCTTCTCCTCAAAGGGGTCGCCGACCTGAACGCTCGGGCGCTTGTCCTCGGCACGCTCGTCGAACTCCTGACTCGCGAGCACGCTCGCTCCGCCGATGCCGTCCCGGCCCGTCGTGGAGCCGATGAGCAGCAGTTTGTTGCCCACGCCCGCAGCGACCGCGCGCATCAGCCGCTCCTCGCGCATGAGCCCGATCGACATCGCGTTGATGAGGCAGTTGCCCTCGTATGCCTCTTCGAAGTAGACCTCGCCGCCCACGGTGGGCACGCCGAGGCAGTTGCCGTACCCGCCGATGCCGGCCACGGCGCCCTCGAACAGGTAGCGCTGGCGCGGCTTGTCGAGCGTGCCGAACCGAAGCGAGTTCAGCGAGGCGATGGGCCTGGCGCCCATCGTGAAGATGTCGCGGATGATGCCGCCAACGCCGGTCGCGGCGCCCTGGTAGGGCTCGATCGCGCTCGGGTGGTTGTGCGATTCCATCTTGAAGGCGATGGCCCAGCCGTCGCCGACACTGATGACGCCGGCGTTCTCGCCGGGACCCTGCAACACGTGCTCGCCGGTCGTGGGGAACATGCGCAGAGCCTTGCGCGAGTGCTTGTACGAGCAGTGCTCGGACCACATGAGCGAGTACATGTAGAGCTCGGTCACGCTCGGAACCCTGCCGAGGATCTCGACGATATGGTCGTACTCGGCGAGCTTGAGGCCCAACTCCTCGGCAAGCTTGGGGGCGAGGTCTGCAGAAAGCGACTCAGGCATGAACGCGGCTCCCGGACTGCTGCGGTGGTTGATGTGGGGATTGTAGCCCAAACGAGGAACCCGTTGGGTGGACTCAGGACGTTTCGCTGGCCGCGGGCGCTACTCGATGAGGCAGAGCCGCGGGAACGCACTATGAGCCCTGGCATCCGCGGTTGCGAGCGTGGCATCGAGCAGGCTGGCGCACGCCGGAGCCAGCGCATCGTAGAACGAGCAGTCCAGGAGGGTGCACTGGCGCGCGGCCTCATCGACGACCTCCCGTGTGAGCGGGAGAAACGCGATGCCGGCTGCGTCAAGAAGGCCCCACGCCTCGGGGACGGCGGCATACGTGAACTCCCGTCCCACCACCGCAAGCACCTCGTGCATGAAGTGCGCAACCACGGCCGGCCGCGCTGTCGGCGGCTACTCCCCTGCGGGGGCGCCGGACCTTGTGGCCGGATACACGATGCGGAGCAGGTAGACGATCTGGAGCACGAGGGCAAGCGGCGAGAGCAACACCATCGCCATCGTCGCGACCCCGAACTGCGCGACCACGAAGAGCAGGAAGAAGAGGCCCTGGAGCACCGTGTAGGCCCAGCGGGACTCGGGCCGCACCGCGAACTGTGCTGCGCGGCGCACTCTGAGCGGGTCGACGGTGGCCCACAACGATGCAAGACCGACGGACCACAACAGGCCGATGACGATCCAGTAGACCGGACCCCCGAGGACCAGATCACCGTGCACTACCCGGCCACCTCGGCCAGACGCCGGGCGATAGACGTGAAGAACGCCTGCCCGTCGGTGCCGCCACCGGCCGGATCGACCACGCGCTCGGGATGCGGCATGAGTCCGAAGACGTTGCCGCGTTCGTTACAGATGCCCGCGATGTCGTCGAGCGAGCCGTTGGGTGCGCTGCCGCCTGGGGCCCGCGTCCCGTCCGCTTCGCAATACCGGACAACGATCTGGCCACGGTCCCGCAGTCGCTCAAGGGTGTCCGGGTCGCAGACGTAGTTGCCCTCGTTGTGGTTGATGGGGACGCGGATGACGGAGCCCTCCGGCAGGTCGAGCCACTGGCATGTGCTCTGCTCGACCCTGAGCGCGACATCGCGACAGATGAACTTGAGTCCCCGGTTGCGCAGCAGCGCACCGGGGAGCAGGTGTGCCTCGGCAAGGATCTGGAATCCATTGCAGATGCCCAGGACCGGCCGGCCGCGAGACGCGAATCGCACGACCTCGGACATCACGGGCGAGAAGCGCGCGACCGCGCCGGTGCGGATGTAGTCGCCGTAGCTGAACCCGCCCGGCAGCACGACTGCATCGAAGCCGCTCAGATCCGTATCGCCATGCCACACGAACTCGGCCTCGTAGCCCAGGAAGCGCGCTGCGTGGATGACGTCCTGCTCGCAGTTTGAGCCGGGGAAGATGACGACGGCAAAGCGCATGCGGCTACGCCTCCCCGGCTGTCTCGATGCGGTAGTCCTCTATCACAGGATTGGCGAGCAGCCTGTCGCACATCTCGCGCACCGTCTCCATCGGAACGTCGGCATCGATCTGGATGAACTTGCCGATCTTGACGTCCGCGATCCCGTCGTAGCCGAGATTGTCGAGCGCCCGCTTCGCGGTCGCGCCCGGCGGATCGAAGATGCCCTTCTTGTACGTGACGTAGACCTCGTAGCGCGCCATGCTCAGTCGGCCTTCCCTTCGTCCTGCGGCTCATCGGCCGGGGCCTCGGAGTCCTTGCCTGCAGTGTCCGGCTTGGCAGCCGATCGATCGGCTGCAGCCGGCGTCGCGTTGGCCATCATGTCCGCCGCCCACTGCTTGCGCATCCTGCGTATCTTGAACAGGTCGATGAAGATGCCGCTGAACAGACAGGAGTACGCGAAGGCGATGGACAGCGTGGCGACCGGCGGGTTGCTCTTGTGGAACGCGTACGCGCCGATCGAGAAGACCATCGCCGCGATCAGCAGGCCGAACCATATCTTGCGCCAGATGCGGAACTGCGGGGTGTCGGGCACCACCGCCCAGGCCGGCTGCTTACGTACCGGAGTCCGGGTCTCGCGCTTGGACAGCTCACCCGCGGCCCGCTTGGGCTTGGCGCTCGCAGCGCTGCGGCGTGTCGTCCCGAGCTGCGCGCCCTTGCGATAGCGCGGATTGCTCGCGCTTCTGCGTCCCATGAATGGTCAGACCTTCCCCTCAGGTACGAACGTACGTCCGGTGATCGCCTCGTACGCCTGGATGTAGCGCTTGCTCGTGCCTTCGACGATCTCAGCCGGCAGTGCAGGCACCGGCGGGCTCTTGTCCCACCCGCTGCTTTCGAGCCAATCGCGGACGTACTGCTTGTCGAAGCTCGACTGCCCCGCGCCGGGCACATACCCGTCCGCGGGCCAGAAGCGGCTGGAGTCGGGGGTCAGCACCTCATCGATCAGCGTGATCTCCCCACCGATGAGCCCGAACTCGAACTTCGTGTCCGCGATGATCACGCCGCGCGCGGCGGCATGTTCACGAGCTGCCGAGTAGACCGACACTGCCTTGTCGCGCAGCTCTGCTGCTGCGTCATCGCCGATGATCTCGACCATCTGCTCGTAGCTGATGTTCTCGTCATGCTCCCCGATCTCCGCCTTGGTGCTCGGCGTGAAGATCGGGTTCTCCAGCCGATCGGACTCGACCAGGCCGGCGGGCAACTCGATGCCGCAGACGGTGCCGGCCTCCTTGTACTCCTTCCAGCCGCTACCTGCGAGATATCCCCGGACGATACACTCGACGGGGAAGACCCGGGCCTTCTTGACGAGCATAAACCGCCCGCAAAGGAACTCGGCATGCGGAGCGAACTCCGCGGGAAGATCGGCGACATCGGCCGAGAGGAAGTGATTGGGTACCATATCGGCAAGTAGTTCGAACCAGAACAGCGAAAGCTTGGTGAGGACTTCGCCTTTGAACGGTATCGGGTCGGGCAGCACGACATCGAATGCGCTGATCCGGTCGCTGGCGACCAGCAGCAGTCGGTCGCCCAGATCATACAGATCACGCACCTTGCCCTGGGAATCGGGACGAAGATCCTGCACGGCGGAGGCTCCTCTCGGGTCTGATGACGACGAAGCCGCCGCCCCGGACGTGTAACATGGAGGGCGCGGCGGTACGCGGCCATTGTAGGCGAAACCGCTGTGCGATTACAGAGACGCGGCCAGCCGCGAGTGATCAAGATGGGATTGGTAGATGCCACGTTCCGCAGACCTCCCCATACCCGACCCGTTCGACCCGGTCTCCCTCCTGGAGCTACTCGGACAGGCGAACCGTGTCGTGATGGCGCTTGACGCCGCCGCGACGATCACGTTCATCAATCCGGCCGGCGCGGCGCTCCTCGGCTACACACCCGCAGAGCTCACAGGGCGCAACTGGTTCGAGACGTGTGTTCCTGAAGACGATCGCGAGAAGGCCCGGGCCGTGTTCGAAGCGGCAATCACCGGCGAAGACCTCCCGCGACGCTTCGAGAGCCGCGTCGTCACCCGATCCGGGGAGCAGGTCCTCTTCGCCTGGGAGAACACCAGCACACGCGATGCGTCGGGACGTCTCGCAGCAACACTCGGCATAGGAACCGACATCACCGAGCGGCGCCGGATCGAGCGCGCCCACGAGTGGCTCACCGGCCTTGCGGAGTTCACCCCGGACCTGGTGGCGGCCATGCAGGCCGACGGCGAGATCCTGTACCTGAACCGGGCCGGCAGGGAACTGGTCGGTGTGCGCCAGGACGAGCCGCTGAAGCCCTACTCGTTCGAGCAGTTCCACCCGTCATGGGCCGCCCGGGTTGTGGTCGAGGAGGGTATCCCGTGGGCCTCCGAACACGGCTCGTGGGCTGGCGACACGTCCTTCCTCCGTGCCGACGGCACAGAAGTGCCGGTCTCGCAGGTGATCGTGGCGCACCGCGATGCTACGGGCGTGCTGAGCTACATCTCCACCATCGCGCGCGACACGAGCGCGGTCACTGTCGCCCAGCGCGACGTGCGCCGCCTCAACGATGAGCTCGTGGAGACGAACCGTCAGCTGCGCACGGCACTCGAGGTGGAGAAGGGGTTCCTGGCCAACATGAGCCACGAGCTGCGCACTCCGCTGAACTCGATCATCGGATTCACCGGCATCGTCCGTGATGGCCTGGCAGGGCCCGTCAACGAGGAGCAGCACCGTCAGCTGGACATGGTCTATCACTCATCACGCCGCCTGCTCAGCCTCATCAATGACCTGCTCGATCTTGCGAAGATCGAGTCAGGCCGATCGGCCGTGGAGGCGCGGGAGTTCGAGCTCAAGTCCATGATCGCTCCGACCGTGGAGGCGCTCAGGCCCGAAGCGGACGCGAAGGGCATCGAGCTCACGGTGCATCAGCCTGACGAGCGGCTCATCCTGCACCAGGACTGCGACAAGATCGAGCAGATCCTCCTCAACCTCATAGGCAACGCCATCAAGTACACGAATGAGGGTGGCGTGACAGTGGAGGTGCGCGTCGAGGGTGATGACATCATCTTCGAGGTCGAAGACACCGGCATCGGCATACCCCCGCAGCACATACCGTACCTGTTCAACAAGTTCTACCAGGTCTGGCGCGAAGACACCGCCAAGCCGCAGGGGACGGGCCTCGGGCTGAGCATCTCGCTCGAACTCGCCGAGCGGCTCGGCGGATCGCTGACAGCCGAGAGCGACCAGGGCACCCGCACGCGGTTCACGCTGTGCATTCCGATCACGTTCACCGCGGCTAGCTGAGAATCCGCCACCCGTTGTAGACCAGCGCTGCGAGCAGGCCGTGGCCGGCAGCGAGCCCGAGCAGCACGAAGCCTGCGACTCGATGGACCTTCATGTGCCGACGGCCTTTGAACCTGATCACCCGCATCCCGACGAGCACCTGCAGGAGCAGGAGAGTGAGGGTAGCAACGCCACCCCAGAGCACGTAGACGGATTGAACCGTGTAGCCCAAGATCACCGGACGCTCCTCATCGCCGCGAATCACCGCACGTGCCAGTATCCCATGACGGCGCTCACGAGGACGGCACTCATCCTCGGCGAGTAGTGCCCCGCTCGGGCCTGAGACGCGAACCGCCATGACCGCCGTCCTTCTGCCCGCGATCGAGCGGTAGCGCTATCGTGAAGAGCGCGCCGCCGCCTTCGAGCCGCTTCGCCGAGACGGTGCCGTGGTGCCGCTCGACGATCTCGCGCACGACGGACAGGCCGATGCCGAGACCACCCGATGCACGGTCCCGCGCGCCATCCGCGCGCCAGAAGCGCGAGAACACCCGCTCCAGGTCCTCCTCGGCGATTCCTATTCCCGAATCGGCGACCTCGATGATCGCACGCGCACCGTCCCCTTTGAGCGCCACGCAGACGCGCCCGCCCGACGGGGTGTAGCGGGCGGCGTTCGAGAGCAGGTTGCCCACGGCCTGCGTGAGGCGATCGGGATCGCCGCATATCTCCATCCCGGGCACGAGCTCCTCGACCAGCGTGAGGCCTGCGGCGTCGAGGAGCGCGCGGTGCGCATCGATCGCCGCGCGAACCGGTACCGAAGGGTCCATGCCGCACATGTGCATCGAGACGCTTCCGCGTTCGAGGCGCGTGAGCTCCAGGATGCCGTCGGCGAGACGGGAAAGCCGGATCGTCTCGTCGCGCACGATCTCCAGGTGCTCGGCGTCTGCAGGGTACACGCCGTCCTGCATGGCCTCGACCGTCGCCTGAATGGCCTGCAGCGGCGTGCGGAGCTCATGCGCGACATCGGCGGTGAGCCGTCGCTCGAGCTCGCGGTCGGCCTCGATCGAGTCGGCCATCTCGTCGAACGTGCGCCCGAGCACGCCGAGCGAGTCGCTACCGCCCAGTCCCGTGCGAGCGTCGCGTTCTCCCGAGCGCAGGCGCTCCGCGGTCTCCGTGATCCTGTCGAGCGGCCTCGCGAACGTCATCGAGTACACAAGACCGGCAAACGACGCGGCCGCAACAGCGATGAAGGCGGCTGCGGCAAGACCCGAAAAGCTCGATCGCCGGAATCGCTGGTCGCTCTCGCTCAGAAAGCTATCGCTCGTGAGCGGCCACACCCGCACAAAGCCCACGATGTCCCCGGAGACCACGACCGGCGCCGAAGCGGTCGGCCCGTCCGGGTGCTCGACTCCGAGAGGCGGGCCCAGAGCGGTCTCCGTCATGCGGCTGGAGACCTGGGAGTCGTCGTAGATGACGACGCCGGCCTCGTTGATGACCTGAAGGCCGAGCCCCGACAGGACCCCGAACCGGGGGAGCTGCGCGAAGGTCTGCAGCGTCCACCCGCCGGCGTGCTGATAGCCGTTCTGCAGCATGCTCGCCGCCCCGTCCGCGGTCCGCTGCAGGTTCTCCCGGACGTACGCGTCGAACTGACCCGCCCACACATAGCCGAGGATGGCCGCGGCGAGCGCCATCGTGAGCGCCGCCACGGCGGCGAAGGCGAGCGCGAAACGCAGGCTCAGGCTGGTGCGTATGCGCGGTACGCGCACGCCCTACTCCTCGTCTTTGGGTGGCTCGAATCGGTACCCCACACCATGGACCGTATAGATGTAGCGTGGCTCGCGGGGATCGTCGCGGAGCTTCGCCCGCAGGTTCTTCACGTGGCTGTCGATCGTTCGCTCGTAGCCCTCGAAGTCGTACCCCAGGACCTTCTCGACAAGCTCCATCCGCGAGTACACGCGACCCGGATAGCGCGACAGGGTCGTGAGCAGCTTGAACTCGCTTGCGGTCAGATCGAGCTCCTCGCCGGCCAGGAACGCCTTGTGCGCCGAGACGTCGATCTCGAGATCGCCAAAGACAAGCCGGTCGCGTTGCGGTTCTTCGCCGACGCGGGCACGCCGGAGGAGCGCGCGGACGCGTGCGACGAGTTCCCTCGGCGAGAAGGGTTTGACAAGGTAGTCGTCGGCCCCCATCTCCAGGCCCGTTATGCGGTCCTCTTCCTCGCCCTTGGCCGTGAGCATGATGATCGGCACGTCGGAGGCGTCACGGATCGCGCGGCAGACGACTTCGCCCGAGACCCTGGGTAGCATGAGGTCGAGAACCACAAGATCGAACCTGTGCTTCTCGAACTCCGCCAGGGCCACTTCGCCGTCGGCGGCAGGGGTGACCCAGTAGCCCTCCTTCTCGAGGTACGCCGTGACCGCATCACGGATCGCTTTCTCGTCCTCGACGACGAGTATGCGCAATGTTGTCGCCATCGGTCCTCCCGGGATAGGTTCGGGTGGATACGTCACCGCAGGTAACGTACCACTTCTATCACCATGCGGGCGTCTGGGGGTACTCTCCACCGAAACAACACGGGACCGGGGGTGCGTGTGCTAGCAGCAACCGCCGCTGCAGCCGCAGCCGCCGGGAGCAACGTCCTGCCGCGCGGCGATCAGCGCGACCAGGTCCTCGCGGGTGGGGACGCGGCCGGCTGCGAGCACCGCTCCGTCGACGACGAGCGCCGGTGTCGCCGTCACGCCGTACGCCATGATCTGCGCGAACTCGCTCACCTGCTCGATCTGCACCTCGATGCCCGCGTCGTGCGCAACCTGGCGCGACAGGCGCTCGAGCTCATCGCACTTCGCACAACCGCTTCCAAGGATCTTGATCTCCATGACGTGCCCTTCTTCTCAGCAGGAATCGCAGCCGCAATCGGGCTCCGTCCCGCGCAGCCATCCGTTGATGATCGCCGCGGCGCACCCCACCCCGGCCTCGACCCGTATCGCACCCGCCGCGCAGTTGCGCTCGCACGCACCGCACTCGATGCACGACCCTCTGTCCACCATGTGCGCCACGCCGTCCCGCATCGCGAAGACACCGTGCGGACACACGTACGTGCACATCCGGCAGCCTGTGCACGCCTCGGCGTTCAACTCCAGTGTGACGGCTTCCGCGATGTATCCCAGGCCGCTCATCTCACCACCCCTTCCCCACGAATGCCGAGGAGATCCAGCCGACAACCGCCAGCGCACCGAGTCCGACCTGCCACGGCAAGGAACGACGCATCTCGACCATGACTCCTGATGGCGAGGCGATGGGCGAAGAACCCGTGAAGTTCATCGCCACGTACGAGGACACGACGCCGAGCGCGATGCCCGCCGAAGCGGCCGCAAGGAGCCCGACCTCACCGGAGCTGAATGCCGTGAGCGCGACCCCGGCCGCTCCGCCCACGATGGCACCCTTGGCGGCAAACGCGCGGAACGGCAGCCAGGGCAGCAGCAACGGCATCACGAACGCGCCCGCGACCAGGCCTCCGAGTAGCGAGAACAACGCCACGGAGCCGCGAACGAGCAGCGCGGACTGGCTGAAGCCCCAGGCGCCGAGCCCCGACGTCGCCACGAGCGCCGCCAGCGCGAGCAGCGTCGCAGGCCGCCATATCATCGCCAGTTCGACCCCGGTCACGACGAACCTGTCCCACAGCCCGAAATGCACCCTGCGCATCTCCGGTGTCGCCTTCATGCCGGCTGCCAGGTATCCGGGGATGTCGTCTGCGCGGACCGGACCGTAGATCACGCGGAAGCCCGTGAACGCCCTGACGTCGTGCGCCGCCACGCCGGGCGCTGCGAGCTGCGGCAGTACGAGCGTGCGATGGGTCACCACATCGGCCAGGCGGTATCTGATCACGTGGTCCGCGACGACGGTCGTGGTGAGTTTGTCCTTGCCGGCCGCGCACCAGACGTTGATGCCGGCGGTGTCTAAGACGAGCAACCACGCATCCAGGCCCGCGAGCGACGCTCGCACGAGGTCGAAGCTGTAGCGGTAGTTCGCGGTCACGAGTACCGGCGAGTCAGGACCCGGCTCGCCCGTGCGGTACAGCCCGGGCGCGACCCGGTAGCTTCCCCGACCCAGATCCAGACGCATCCGCAGCATGCCGAGCCGGTCGCTCCACGAGAGCTCGGTCGAAACGCGAATCGCGGGGACAGCGGCGTCGATCGCCGCGGGGGCCGAAAGCGAGGGGGTGCAACACTCGCTCATCGCACACCCGGCCTCTCGACCGAGACCGGGCATGCCTGCTCGGCGGCGGAAAGCAGTTCCGCCTCGGCAGGTGTCGCCTCGGGCCACCAGCGCCGCTGGAACATGAGCGCCACGTTCACGAGCCCTATGAGCACCGGCACTTCGACAAGCGGACCGATGACTGCGGCGAATGCGACACCGCTCTTGATGCCGAAGACGCCGACCGCAACAGCGATAGCGAGTTCGAAGTTGTTGCTGGAGGCCGTGAACGAGATCGTCGTGGTCTTGGAGTAGTCCGCCCCGATCTTGCGGCCGATCACAAAGGTCACGAGGAACATGACCAGGAAGAAGATGAGCAACGGTACAGCGATGCGCAGCACGTCGAGCGGAACGTCGACGATGGCCTCGCCCTTGAGCGAGAACATCACGATGATCGTGAAGATCAGCGCCATGAGCGTGAGCGGCGAGACCCTCGGCACGAACTCACGCTCGAACCATGCGCGGCCCTTGACGCGCAGCGCCACCACCCGGGTCAGCAGGCCCGCCGCGAACGGGATACCCAGGTAGACCAGGACGCTGCGTGCGATCTCGCCCATCGTCACGTCCACGGCCACCGACTCCATGCCGATCAGCGGTAGGCCCACCGTGATGAGCAGCCAGGCGTACAGACTGTAGAAGAGCACCTGGAAGACAGCGTTGATCGCAACGAGACCCGCGGCGTACTCGCAGTCCCCGCGCGCGAGATCGTTCCATACGATGACCATCGCGATGCACGGCGCGATACCCACCAGGATCAGGCCGACCATGTACTCCGGGTAGCCGCGCAGGAAGATCGCCGCAAGGCCGAACATGAGCAGCGGCGCGACGATCCAGTTCTGAACCAGCGCCACGGCAAGCACGCGCCAGTCGGTGAAGACGTCACGCATCTCCTCGTAGCGCACCTTGGCGAGGGGCGGGTACATCATCACGATCAGGCCAAGGGCGATCGGGATGTTCGTCGTGCCCACGCTGAGGCGGTCAACGAACGATGGGACGCCGGGCGCAACCGCGCCCAGCCCGACCCCGATAGCCATCGCGCCGAAGATCCACGCCGTCAGATACCGATCGAGGAACGACAGCCGCTTCGCCACACCCGTCATGAGGTGCCCTTTCTCCCGAGTTGCCGTACGTCCCGCGCCGCACCACAGCACGAACCCCTGGCCTGAGACGCAGCCGCAGTCCCTTCGAGTTCCCCCAGCTCCGATGCGACCCCGCCGAGCACTCCGGGCTCGAGCGAACAGTGCAGCCAGACCCCGACGCGACGCGAGCGGACAACGCCCGCTTCTCGCAAGCGCTTGATGTGATGGGAGACGAGCGCGTCCGAGACGCCCAGCTCGCTCGCGATCTCGCAGACGCAGCGCTCACCGCCGGCAAGCTGCCGGACGATCGCGAGGCGTGTCTCATCGGCAAGTGCTTTGAGGGTTTCGATGTTCATGGGCGCAGTATAGTCAAACGCCCGTTTGAGAGTCAAACATCCATTTGATTACCCGCCGAGGAGTTCCGCCTCAGCCGATCCTGAGCGCGAGCGCAAGTGTCGCCGGCAGGCCGACCGCGAGCATCGCTGCCGCGACCTCCTCGACGTCGTAGGCGATGCGGTGTGCGACGGTGCCCACCCACACCCCGGACTCTCCGGCAGGACCCGCGGACGCGTCGTTCGGCGCGGCCGAGCGGACCTCGTCCTGCGTGCCGATGACGAGCTCGACCCAGCACGCCCGGGGATCGCCGTCCTTGGGCTTTCCGACCGAGCCGGAGCTCACGTAGTGTGTGCGCCCCCCGCCGTCGACCTCCACCGAACGGTGGTAGGGAACGTGCACGTGGCCTATGCACACGACATCGGCATCCGCCTCCCGGGCGAGCCGGGCGAGCTGCTCGTCGCTGCGGTCCGGCAGCAGATACTCGTTGATCCTGCGCGGCGAGCCGTGAGCGAGAAGCACGCGAACGTCCGCTTCCTCAAGGCGCAGCTCGTCCGGCAACGCGACGAGCCACGCTGCGCGCGCGTCATCGAGCACTCCCTCGGTGAACGCATACGATGCCTCGCCGTCCTGGCGCGCCCGATCGGTCGCGTAGTGACAGCCGCACTCACCGCTGCGGTTGCCCACGCCCTCATCGTAGTTGCCGCGCACCGTGGGAATTCCGGCCGCACGGATCCGGTCGATCGCGCCGGCCGGCCACGGACCATAGCCGACGAGGTCGCCCAGGCAGTAGATCTCGGCCAGCCCGCACGAGTCGATGTCGGCGAGCACGCGGTCGAGCGCGGTCACGTTCGCATGGATGTCGGAAAGGAGCGCGATTCGTCTCATGGCCCGATTGTTCCCCATACCGCGCTCCGCGCACAGTGAGCTACCGGGACCGCCCGACTGTGAGCCGGAACTGATCCGTCTAGCGCCCCCACGTCCACGAAAGAGTCGCGGCCGCAGCGATCGCAGCGATGGCCATGCCGAGGAGCCCGATCGACCCGATCAGGCCGCCCGCCACGATGCCGCCAACAGCGACCCCGGCCAGTACGTTGCCCCGGTGCCCGCCGGATGCCCGGCGTGCGGCTTGGGCAACACCGAAGCCCCACAGAGCGTCGATGACCAGGGAGTTCCACCCGATTACACCGATGAGCAGTGCGCCGCCGATGCCCACGAGCCCGGCTGCGATGGCGGCGGCAGCGAGTTGCCTCGGCTTGACGTAGGTGTACTGCCCCTTCTCGGGCTTCGCGCAGATCCTGCACTTGTAACCCACCGGGGTCGACACCATGTCCTCGGGGCATATGTAGCGACCGCACTCAGGGCACGAGACCTCGGTCTCTACACCCGGGTGAAACGAGCACTCGGCCATGCAGGTCCTTCCCTCGGTCTCGGTGCTCCCGGACCACCGGAGCACGCGCGACGAACGCGCTGCAGCCGTGGCTACACAGGCGGCGTGCCGAAGGTGTCGGCGGCGTCCCACGGCGGGCTGTCGTGACCCTCGATGAGCGCCTCGAGCAGCTCGAGCCTGCCAACCGCCTCCGCTCCCCGACCTTCGTGCTCGTACGCTGCGCAGACACGCTGGATCATCACCCAGCCCTTGGCCCCGGCGGGTGCGAGCACGATTCGTGATGCCGTGCCCCATGCGGCGTCCAGGTTGCCGAGTGCCATCTCCGCGCGGAAGAGCATATCGCCCACGAGGAGCCGCTCCGTCGCCGCTTCCGGTCCCGGGCCGATGGCGATGAACGCCTCCGAGAGCACGTCCGCCGCGGCGTGGTCGATGCCGGCTCCCGAGAACTCGCGAGCGATCTCGCGCGCGACGTGCGCGATGACCCGCGGGTTGGCCGCGTCGATCGCCGCCTGGAGGTCGAGGAAGCCGTGTATGTCCGGGGAGTGAGCCATGTGCGCGAGTGTAGCAAATCATCGGATGCTATGATGGGCGACCGAACGACGGAGGCCGGGGCCCGACCCGTAGCGGCGGGCACCCGATGACGGAGCGACGACATGCGCAGAACGATGCTCGGCGGCAAGATTCACCGTGCGACGGTCACAGGGGCTGACCTGGCCTACGAAGGTAGCGTCACCCTCGATCCCGATCTAATGGACGCTGCCGGGATCCTCGAGAGCGAAGCGGTCTGGATATGGGATGCGACCAATGGGGCTCGTGTCCAGACCTACAGCATCAGCGGCGAGCGCGGATCGGGCGTCGTGTGCATCAACGGTGCCGCCGCCCATCTCGTCCACGCCGGAGATACCGTGATCATCGCGACCTTCGTCGAAGTTGACGACGCCGAGGCGCGCGACTGGTCGCCGAAGGTCGCCTTCGTCGACGCGCACAACCGCATCACCGCCCTCCGGCCCGAACGCGTGAGTGCGTAGCGGAGCTGTCGGGGTCTGCAGCGAACGGTACGCCGCGTAGTGGGTATCCTCGGTAAAAGGGGGTTCGCCGTGGAGACCGAGAGCCGCACGATCGAGCAGTGGATGCGCGGGTACATCGAAGCCTGGTCGACCGATGACGAGGACGATGTCGCGGCCTTGTTCACCGAGGACGCGGTGTATCGGACGACGCCGTACGCAGTCCCCAAGACCGGCCGTGCGGCGATCGTCGCCTGGTGGGTCGCGACCGCCGACTCGCAGAACGCGTGGGACTTCTCGTACGACATCATCGCGGCCGACGGCGACACGGCCGTGGTTCGTGCGATCACGAACTACGACCCCGAGGGCGAGGGCGAGACCGCCGGCAAGACATACAGCAACATCTGGGTCGTGAAGTTCGGAGCCGACGGGCGCGCGCGGGAGTTCACCGAGTGGTGGATGCGGGTGCCCGACGAGCAGTAGGTCGCCGATACGCTACCTGTCGCTGGGACGATGCCCGTGCACGTCCCGGTCGGCTATCGGGAGCAACTCACCCGCGAAGAGGCGCTCGATGGCCCGTGCAGCCGTCGCCGAGTCCGAATCGTGCCAGAGCCGAACGCCGGTCATCTCGAGCCGCGTCCGCATCCCGGGGCCGATGGACGCGGTGATGACGTCGGTGACCCCTGCCGAGGCGAGCATCATCGCGACGTACCCGTGACCGACCTCATCTCCGGGCGGATTGAGGGCGGTGCGGGACTCGACGATCGCTCCATCTTCGACACGCGCGACCGCGAAGAACGGTGCCCGACCGAAATGGGCCGAACGTTCCGACCCGAGCCCGGTGTCGTCCTCGACCGGTACCGCGACCACGCGTGCGTCCATGAGACCCCCCTCGTGGGGGGATTATGCCCAAGAAGCGGCGGCTCTCGTGCGCGAGACGGGCGCCGCGCCGCGAACGGCTACTCGTCGCGCTTGGTGACCTCGATGAGGTGGTAGCCGAACTGTGTCTTGACCGGGCCGTGAACCACGCCGACCTCGTCGTTGAAGCACACATCGTTGAACTCGCGGACCATCTGCCCGGGGACGAACTCGCCCAGGTCGCCGCCGGTGCGGCCGGACGGGCAGCTCGAGAACTGGGCGGCGACATCGGCGAAGTCCGCTCCGTCGGCGATCTGCTGCTTGAGGTCGTTGCACTGCTCCTCGGTGGATACGAGGATGTGACGGGCGCGTGCTGTTGGCATGTGAGTGGCCTCCAAAGTAGTGTCGAGCCTTGCGTGTACTGCGCCCACCAGACTACCGCGCATGGCCGCAAGCTGCCAGAGTGCAAGGAGAGCCGGGACTCACCGAACGGCATCGATACCGGGAAGGCCGCGTGGTTTGGGTATCACGTAGACAGTGCAGGGGCCGCGTGGGCGGGGATCGACGGATCACAGGGGTACTCGCATGACCGCATCTCGAAACGCTGTCCGACTGTTCCTCGTTCTCGCGATGTGCGCGGCTCCCCTCGCGGGGCTGGCGGGTTGCGGCAGAGCCGAGCTTCCTGCGGAAGAGGCGATGGCCGCTACCAACGACGCGATCGCAGACCTCACGAGCATGGCGTTCACAATGAACTTGGACGTGGAGATCAACGGTTCGACGGTTCCCATGTCGATGGAAGGCGTCTTCAGCGCCCCGGCCGCCCTTCGCACCACGGTAACCACCGTGATCTCGGGCAAGACATCGGCCACCGAGGAGATCCTGCTCGATGGCGTGGTGTACGTGAAGTACCCGCAGGTCGACACCTGGGGATATGCGCCCCTCGACATCAGCGCGGCGGTACCCGGGCAGCGCGCGAGCCCCACAAAGTACCTCTCGTTCCTCAAGTCGTCGGCCAAGGTCGTGGACATGGGCAACGAGGTTGTCGGCGGCGTCGACTGCTACCACTACTCTATCGAGGTCGATGAGGCCGACCTGGCCGAGGTGATGATCGGGGAGATGAAGTCGCAGGGCGTCTCTGTGGGCGATTCCGACGTCGAGCGGACGCTCCGCCGCCTCTACGCGAACTCCGAGATCCGCGTCGAGATATGGTTCGGCGTCGACGACAAGCTGCCCAGGCAGGAGAGCATCTACGTCACCACCGAGGGCGACACCCCGATGACCGTCAGCGGCATCATGACGTTCTCGGGATTCAACGAACCCGTGCAGATCGAGGCCCCGAAGGACGCCATACCCCTCGAAGTCCTGGCGCAGCGCATCTCCATCTCATCGGGCAACGCTCACTAGCGGATCGCGCGACCCGGTGCTACCTGTCGCGGAACTCCTCGGCAAGATCACGCCAGATGCGCTCGCCGCGGCGTCGCATCCGCCGGAGCACCACGGGCCGCATCCGCTTCGCGAGTTCGAGGCGGCCGCCCAGATACTGCCGCAACTCGCCGACGCTGCCCGGGGCCATCTCCGCGAGCAGCCGCTCGATCGAGTCCGACGAGACCTCTGTATCGCCGAGGAGGCGCATGAACTCGATCGTGTCTGCGGACAGAAGCTTGAGCGGCTCTCCCATCGAGGAAAGCCACTCCCGGACGGCCTCGCGTCCGACCCGCACGGGCCGGTGCCCCTCCCGGTCGAACGCTGCGAACTCGTACTCGAACGGCAACTCCCGCATGGGCCGCCCCGTCATCACGTGCGACTCGGAGTACAGGTACATGAACGCGAGACCGACGAGCCCCTCTCTCTCGACGCGGCGCATCGAGGTGCGCATGGGGTCGCACCGTAGGATGCGGAACGTGCCGAGCTTGGCGGCTCGCTGTACGTACTCGTGATCCTCGGCGAGCACGATCGTCTCGTCGAAGCCGCCGATGCGCTCGTGGATGTCGCGGCGGACCAGGATGCAGCAGCCCGGTGCGTGCGGCACGACGTACTGCACGAGCTGCAGGAACAGGTTGACCGCCTCGCACGCGATGAGGTTGCCCGCGTCCCGTTCGATCGGCTCGATCTGGCCCGCCGCCACACCGAGGCCCCGGCACTCGAACTCAACGACAGCCTGCTCGATCCAGTCGCCGTCGAGCTCGTTGTCGGCATCGAGGAACAGGATGAGGTCCGTTGTCGCGGCTGCGGCCCCCGCGTTGCGGCCGACCCCCGGCATGCCACCATCGACCACGGTCGCGCCGGCTGCCGCCGCGACGTCCCGTGTCGTGTCGGTCGATCCGGCATCGGCGACGACGATCGCTTCGGGCGGCGCGGTCTGCAGATTCAGGGAGCTGAGCAGCCCCGGCAGCCGTGCGGCCTCGTTGAGCGCCGGGATGACGACGGTGACCGACGGCGGCGCCATCCTACCGCAACTCCGCTTCGAGCAGATCCATGAGCAGCGCGTCTCGCCACGAGCCGTCTTCGATCATCTCGTAGGCGCGCATCACGCCCACCGGCTTGAATCCGACTTTCCGGTACGCGGAGATCGCCCGTACGTTGGCTGCCGCGGGATCGATGGTGATCCGATGGTGCCCCCGGACCTCGAACAGATAGCGGGCCATCGTGCGCAGCGCATCGGGCCCCAAGCCGCGACCAAGGTGCGCTGCGGCGAGCGTGATATCGATTCCCGCTGACTTGTAGTACGGGTCGGTCTCCTCGGAGTACATGATCAGGCCGATGAGTTCGCCTGCGAGCTCGATCGCGAACGAGGTGACGTCAGGCGTCTCGAAAGTGTCGGCACGAAGCCGTGAGACGTCGTATCCGGTCCACCACTCGGCAACACCCGGCTCGTGTACGATCTCGAGCAGACGGGGGAGGTCTTCGTGGACGAGCCGCCGAAGGGTGATGCGTTCTCCGCTGAGCACCGGATGGGTCATCGACGAATCCTCCTTGGTATCCTGCGGCGCGACGCGGCGGCCGATCCGCTATCGGGAGCATACCCACTGCCGCTCGCGCGACGTCAGAGTCAAGGCGTACGCTTGACCGACGATCTGACGGGCATGGCGCCCGAATCGAAAGGTGGTGGCCGCATGCCGATCGGACCAGCTGATCCCGACGCGACCGACAGGTACCTCCGGGAGGTGATGGGCCTCACCGACGAAGCGATGGAGGACCTCAAGCGCAGAGCAGCGGAGAGCAAGCGATCCGAGGCAGCGCTGAACGAGGCACGGCAGGACGAATCGAAACAGAAGCCGGGACGCCCGAAGCGCGACCTCGGCTGACGGCGACCGGGCGCCTGACGCCCTTCGCCGCGGGCGAGGCTCAGTCAATCCACAGCTCGCAACGGTACTCGCCGCAGATCGGCGGACGGTACTCGTGCGGGAGCTGGCAGCCCAGTTCCGGGTGGCAGAACTGGCACTTGCGGACATCGACCCAGCCGGGAAGGCCGGTCCGGTACGCATCGCCCGCGGGTGTCGGCGGGTGGCTCGCGCGGGGATCGTGATACGGCTCGACGCCGTGCCCGGCCGCGACGTAGCCGTCTCCATCGCGAACAAGCGCTCCGCTGACCTCGAACCATCCGAGCCACTGCTCCACATAGGCCGGCAGCCACTCGCCGCCGATGTACTCGCCGTCCTCGTCGTGCGCCAGATACAGGCAGCAGCACAACCCTCCGCACGCGTGGCAGAGGTCCCAGTTCTGCGCCCCGCGATCCGGGGTGGGTATGGGGTCGGTGTTCGAGGTCACAGTAATCTCCGGATCATTCGGCGATCATAGTACGGTCTGCGGCAACGCACGGCCCCGCACGGGGTAGACTCCTAGTCACAGCATCGAGTCATATGTGGCCCCGGGAGACCAGTGATGCAACGCGACCCAGACTACGCCATGGTCGACGGCCTGAAGATCGCCTACCATCGATCGGGGAAAGGCCCGGTCGTCCTCCTGGTGCACGGGATCACGACCTACTCCTTCATCTGGCGGCGCGTGATCCCCCTCCTCGAGACCGACTACGACGTGATCGCCGTCGACCTGCTGGGATGCGGCGACTCCGATATGCCGCTGGACACCTCGTACTCGATTCAGGACCACGCCGCCCGACTCCGCGGATTCGCACAAGTCCTCGGCATCGAGAAGCTCCACTTCGTCGGCCACGACCTCGGTGGCGGCATCGGGCAGATCTTCGCGGTCCGCTTTCCGGAGATGCTCTACGACCTCACCGTCATGAACACCGTAGCCTATGACTTCTGGCCGGTTCAGCCGATCTCAGCGCTTCGCACTCCCATCGTGCGACAGCTGATGCTCGCCACGTTCGACCTCGGGACCTTCCACTTGGTCGTGAAGCGGGGCATCTACCACAAGGACCGGGTCACACAGGAGCTGATGGACCTCTTCACTGCGCCCCTGAAGACGAGTCTCGGCCGCAAGGCCTTCATGCACTTCGCTCGCTGTCTCGACAATCACAACCTCACCGACATCGCCGAAGACCTGCGTCATCTCCAAGTCCCGCTCCTCATCCTGCGCGGCGACGCCGACCCCTACCTGTCATCCTCGATCGCCGAGAAGCTCCACGCGGAAGTCCCCGGCAGCAGGCTCGAGCACATCGCCACGGCCTCGCACTTCATCCAGGAGGACGAACCCGAGTGGATCGCCGCCCACATGCGCGAGTTCATGGGAGAGCGCCATGCCTAGTCCCGACGAGCTTCTGGCGAGAGTCGCCGAACTCGAATCTGCCATCCGGGTCCTTCAGTCGGAAAGCGAGCAGCTTGCCGAGCGTGCGGAGGATACGTTGTTGCTCAGCCTGCTCGCCGAGGAGCTTTCGGCCGCGGAAACCCCTGAGAGCGTGCTCTCCCGCGGACTCGAGCGCATCTCGATTCTGAAGAACGTACCGCTATGCGCGGCGTGCTCGACCGAGAACCAGAATGCAACGACGATCGCAGCGTTCGCGTCGCGTGCCCAACATGAGCTGCGCGGGGTGACCATCGCGCTCACGCCCGAGCTACGTAAGGAGCTCCTAGCGGAGTCCGTCTTCGTCAACCGCGACGACTGCCGCCAGCTCGACTTCTCGGAAGTCACCGCGCTGACCGGATTCGAGCCCCGCTGCGTACTCCTCGTTCCGGTACACAGCAGACCGCCCGTACCCGACCTCTTCGTGTTCGCAGACGATGACGACGGGGAGCGGCTGCCCGAAATGAGCCTGATGTTGCACCGGGGCGTCGAGATGATGGCGACGCGTATCGACAATCTGGCCCTGCTCGACGCGCTCGTGGGGCTCAACGCCGAGCTATCACGCGCGAACAAGGCACGCGACGCCTTCCTTGCGTCGATGAGTCATGAGCTGCGGACTCCCCTCAACTCCGTCATCGGGTTCTCGTCAATCCTGCTGCAGGGCCTGGCCGGGGAGCTGAACGCGGAGCAGCGCAAACAGATAGGCATGATCAACGACTCGGGCCGTCACCTGTTGACGCTCGTGAGCAACGTCCTCGACCTCGCCAAGATAGAAGCGGGCAAGGTGGAACTCGATTTCGAAACGATCGACATCGCAGCCCTCGCACGTTCACTGGCGGACAGCATGCGACCAATGGCTGAGGTAAAAGGACTCGCGCTCCGCACCGATCTTCCCGAAGACATGCCCGAAGTCACGACCGACCGGGTCAAGCTCTCGCAGATCCTGCTGAACCTGCTGTCGAACGCAGTCAAGTACACCGAACACGGTTCCGTCGAAATCGGCCTGCGCGCCGAGGACGACTCGAACATCGCGATCTGGGTGCGCGACACCGGCGTCGGTATCCCGCGCGAGAGTCAGGCGGTCATCTTCGAGCAGTTCCACCAACTCCCACCCACAGGGAGAGGCGCAAAGTACGTGGGCGCCGGCCTGGGGCTCGCGATCTCCCAACAGGTGTCGCATCTGCTCGGCGGGAAGATCGACCTCCAGAGCGAAGTGGACGTCGGTTCCACCTTCACGCTCACCTTGCCGATCGACCACGATGACCGGCATCTCGTAGACTTCGGCGTCTGAGGCACGCTCCTACCGCACCAGAAGCGTGCCGAAGACCATCTCCATGCCACACGAGAAGGCGTACTCCCCAGGCGCCAGCGCAGGGAGCTCCACACTCACCGGCGCTCGCGAGTTATCCGCAGAGATGCCGAGCGAGGGAATGCGAAAACCCGCTGCGCATCCCTCGCCGACTCCCACGGTCAGAACGCTCGGCGCTCCGGCCTTCAGGTGCACCACCGACGGCTCGTAGCCGTTGTCACCGATGTCGACGGTGAGCCGGGGAGGCTCGGGTTCAGGGGCATTGCGAGTCATCGGCGCTGGCTTATCGATCGAGGCGGGGTCCGGCCTCTCGGGCTCGGGGGCTTGCGCCGGCGTTCCGGACGGCTCCTCTGCCGGAAGCACAGGCGCATCGGCCGCCGTTGCGTCGGGTGATTGGGGCGCGAAGGCGGCGCGGGACGGCGCTGCAGGCCTGCCCGCCGGACGCACGAACCACAGGGCGACCGCGGTCATCAGTAGCGCCGCCCCGATCACGGCTATCACGGCTGTCGCCCGAACCAAACCAGCATGCCGGAGCTCGGCCCGATCCAGATCACGTCTGATGCGGGCTTCAGCATCGTCCTCGACGGGGCCGGATCTCACTCCTGTTCGCCGCAGTCATCGGCAGCTTCGGAGCCGGGATCGCCCGGTTCGCGGGGACAGTAGATCTCGGCGCCGAACCCCACGGCTCGTACTCGGGCACACAGACTCGTGATGTCGGTCTTCCCGGGATCGAACAGCACCGATGTCAGATCCATCGAATGAACCGAGACAACAGCTTCCACGCCTGCGACGGCTCCGAGCGCCTTCTCGACGACCTTCGGGCAGGCCTTGCAGTAGAAGCCGCTCGTCTTGATGTGGACTGCATCCATATGAACACCCCTATCGGTGGGAGCGCGCCGACCAGGCACGCAGGGGCTCACGCCCGAGCTGGCGAAAGCCCCGACGCCGCAGCCGTTGGCGGTGCGGCGTCTGCGTGCTCCGGTCGGACGAAGCTACTCGACGACGATCGTGGCTGACACCATCTGCATCTGGCAGAAGAACTGGTACTCGCCCTTCTCCAGCGCAGGCAGTGTGACGGTTCGGCCGCCGGAGGTCAGATCCTCATCTATGTTGAAGTCGGGGAAGTAGACGCCTGAGAGACAGCCGCCCGGCGCCTGGGAGAAGGCCAGCTCGATAGGCACACCCGCCTTCGCCCGTATGACGTTGGGGCTGAAGCTGCCCGTCGAGGTGTCAACGGCGATGGTCTGGACGCCACCCTCGACGACAGTCGAGCCCTCGACCGCGGGCCCGCCGCCACCGCAGCAGCCGGCTCCGGCGACCTGTTCGAGCCCTGCCGCCGCCGCCGCGAGCAGGCCGCTTCCTGCCGGATCAGCATTGCGAGCGACCGCGTAGTTGTAGCTGCTCAGAAACGCCGCCAACACAAGACCTGCGATCGCAAGGAGTTTCCTGGTCGGCATCGATTGGGCGACTGCGCCCTGCCCTTCTTGCTCGCTCTTGATGTCCATGGTCAGACTCCGATTCACTGGATGACGGGTTCGGCCTGATAGCCGTTGTCCACGATGCCTTGCCTGAGTTGTGCAACGCTGACGCGCGCGTCATCGAACGTGACCACGGCAGATGCAGTCGCGTATTCGCACTCGACCGACTGAACGCCGTCGAGCTCACTAAGGGCCATGTTGATCAACATCGAACACGACCCGCAGTGCATCCCTTTGATCTTAAAGATCGCTCTGGTCATTTCTGGATGTCCTTTCAGGTACGGGCGAATCGCCCTGGCTGAGGTAGTGGTTCCGACGCGCAAGGACAGGAGAACCTGCGTGCGGAAGGGAATGGGGCGAGCGGCGCTCGAGATGATGGAGCGGCCCGCGCGAGTCGACACACGTCGAGGATGGATGTCGACGGATCGCACCCTCAGATTCTGAGCGGAGCCTCGTTCACTGCAGAACTCGGTGTGGAGGCGAGCCGCGTCGACGCGATCGAGGAACCGATAGCGCGCCGACCGGTGAGCCCCGTGGGCGCATACGAGATGACCTCAAAGGGACGAGGCGGACTGGTACTGGGGAGTGCGCTGTCCGGAGTATCACCGTACACGCACAGACCCTCACTGCCCGGACCCGCGCCGATACCGCACGTGAACGCTGAACTGCCCATCGGCATGCTCATCGCCGAGACCGGCGTGACGGCGCACCCCAGCCCCACGGCGCTCGCGAAGAACAACGCCGCCAAGGCGACGGTGGCGATTCGCCGTATGTCGTTCAGCGCACCCGGCACTCGCGTTCCTTTCGATTGCCTCCCCGAGCACAGAGCAACGCCCGTGCCCAGGGTGCGAACGAACCCTGATTCGTTCGCACCCAATCCGGTGCGGAATGCTCGATGGCTTCCGGCCAGATCTCCGGATCACGGGCGCGCTTCTAGAACTCCAGAGCCTCAAGCCGCTTGAAGACCACGTCGATCCGACCCAGGAATCCCCAGGGATCGAAGATCTCCTCCATCGTGCCGAAATCGAGCGGGAAGTCATGCTCGCCCTCGAGGTAGTCTCTGAAGCTCGGGCCCGGCTCAGCTTCCTGAATGTTCTCCCATGTGCGCATCGCCGCATGCTGCACGATCGCGTACGCGTCCTCACGCAACATCCCCGTATCCACGAGCGCGAGCAGCACGCGGCTCGAGTAGATGAGCCCGCGCGACGACTCGAGGTTGACCTTCATGCGCTCGGAATAGAGTACGAGCCCGTCGAGTATCCACTCCAGTTTGCCGAGGATGTAGTCGAGCCCGATCGTGGAATCCGCGAGCACGACCCGCTCGGCGCTCGAGTGGCTGATATCGCGCTCGTGCCACAACGCCACGTTGTCGAAGCCCACCTGGGCGTTGGCCTTGATCACGCGGGCCAGGCCGCAGACGCGCTCGGCCGTAATCGGGTTACGCTTGTGGGGCATCGCGCTCGAGCCCTTCTGACCTGCGGCGAAGGGCTCCTCGGCTTCGAGGGTGTCGGACTTCTGTAGCGCGCGAACCTCGGTGGCGATTTCCTCGGCGGTGGCGGCCACGGTCGCGAGCACGGCCAGGAACTGCGCATGGCGATCGCGAGGAATGACCTGCGTGGAAAGCGGTTCGGGGGTCAGTCCGAGCTTGGCGCACACGTACTCCTCCACGGACGGATCGATATTGGAGTAGCTGCCCACCGCGCCCGAGATGGCTCCCACCGCCACGTTGTCGCGTGTACGCTCCAGGCGATCGAGCGCGCGCTTCATCGCCCACGCCCAGCGGCCGAACTTCATACCCATGGTCATGGGCTCGGCGTGAATGCCGTGGGTGCGACCCACGCAGAGCATCTCGCGGGTCTCCAGCGCGCGGCGCTTGCAGACCCCGCCGATGCGGCGAACATCTTCGATCAGGATGTCGATCGCCTGCGTCATCTGGTAGCAGAGCGCGGTGTCGCCCAGATCAGAGCTGGTCATGCCGTAGTGCACCCAGCGGCTGGGCATGGGGTCGCCCGGCGCGATGCCGGCATCTATGTGCTCGGCCATGTTGGTCAGAAACGCGATCACGTCGTGATTCGTCGTGCGCTCGATCTCGTCGATGCGTTCGACCGAGAACGCGGCGGTCGCGCGGATGTGTGCGGCCTCCTCGGACGTGATGCCGGCCTGACCGAGCTCGGCCTGGGCCTCGCACGCGAGGACCTCGATCTCCTTCCAGATCTCGAACTTGTTCTCGAGATCCCAGATGCGGGCCATCTCGGGACGGGAGTAGCGAGGAATCATGAGGAGGGCCTTTCGGGTCAGGCTCGGCGAGCGACACGTTCGGATGCTGCCTGGCCATTATCCCCGAGCGGGGCGCGGGGGTCACGCGAGGGCGACATGTCGGCCGGCGCCAGGGCTCAGACGCGCCCGGGACTCTGATGGTCCAGCACTGGCAGCCTGTTCGTCGCTGTCACCGCAGTGATCGTGGTCGTTCTCAACCGATAGCACATCTGCTGCGTTGTGATTCACATCGTCATCGGTGTATCCTTGGGTCATGACACACACTCTGCTCGACATCGGTAGCTCGCTCGTGCGGACCAGGCGCGAGGCCGGCATCTCTCAGAAGGAGCTCGCCGAGCGCATCGGCACGTCACAGCAGCAGATTGCACGTTGGGAGTCCTCAGGGTACCGGGGAGCGAGCCTCGCGCGAACGAGCGCCGTTGCCGAAGCGCTGCGGGTCTGCGATGCCCCGGGCTTCGCTCGCCCGATTGCCGAGGAGGGACCGGCGGCCTACGTCACACGCATGGCGCGCGGGACGCAAGAGGCCCGACTCGCAAACCCGGTGCATGATCTTGGCGACATCGCAGCACGCATTCGCCGCCGGGGCGACGAGTTCGCCGCGCTCGGCCTCGCGCGGATCGGCGTGTTCGGCTCGTTCGCGCTGGGCGAACAGACGATAGACAGCGATGTGGATCTGCTCGTTGAGTTCTCTCGACGGCCGGTGGGACTCGCCTACATGGAGCCCCCCCAGTTCGCCGAAGCGGTGCTGGGCCGCTCCGTCGACTGGGTGGAGCCCCGCCTCACTCAAGAACGCATCCGGGAACGCGTGCTCTCGGAGGTCATATATGTCTGGGAAGCGTGACGAGTCGTTGATTCTTGATGACATCGTTCGTGCGGTGACGCGGCTGCTCGCCGTCGTCGGCTCGCAGCCGAGCAGCCGTTTTAGCACGAACCCGGACGTCGACGAACTCGTGCTGTGGAACCTCACGGTCCTCGGCGAGGCGAGCAAGCGGCTCTCGACCGAGACTTGTGACCGCTTCCCGCACATCCCTTGGGCACACTTCGCCCGAACCCGCGACTTCCTGATACACCACTACGAGGGCATCGATTGGCAGGTCATCATGGAGATCTGCACGACCGACCTTCCCGCCCTGCTTCTGCCGCTGGTCCGGGCGCGCGACGCTCTTCGGCTGGAGTCCGACTCGGAATAGGCGCAGCAACCAGCCGTCGCACCCTACAGGAGCGGCAGATACTTGTCGTTCTCCCACCTGGTGACCTGCGTGCGGTACTCGTGCCATTCAGCGCGCTTGTTGCGGATCAGCCACTCGAAGACCTGGCGGCCGAGCGCTTCGCGCATCAACTCGCTTTCCTCGAGCCGGTTGACCGCTTCGTTGAGGCTCTCCGGCAGCTGGCCGATTCCCAGAGCCGCCCTCTGCGCCCCGCTCATCTCGTAGACGTCGTCAGTGACATCGGTCGGCAGCTCGAGCCCGCGCTCGATGCCGTCGAGCCCCGCCGCGAGCATCACCGAGAACGCGAGATACGGGTTGCACGCGGGGTCGGGAGAACGCAGTTCGATGCGCGTCGCCTTCTCCTTGCCGGGCTTGTACATGGGCACGCGAACCAGAGCGGAACGGTTGCGGTGCGCCCAACAGATGTAGACCGGCGCCTCGTATCCGGACACCAGCCGCTTGTAGGAGTTGACCCACTGGTTGGTGACGGCGCTGATCGCCGGCGCGTGATGCAGGAGTCCGGCCACGTACCCCTTGGCCTCGGCCGACAGATGGAACTCATCGGCAGGATCGTAGAAGGCATTGGAATCGCCGCGGAACAGAGACTGGTGGACATGCATGCCGCTGCCGGCCTCGCCGAACATAGGCTTGGGCATGAACGTCGCGTACAGGTCGTTGATCTGAGCGACTTCCTTGACCACGAGCCGGTAGGTCATGACGGCGTCGGCCATCTTGAGCGCCTCGTCGTAGCGCAGGTCGATCTCATGCTGGCTCGGGCCCACTTCGTGGTGGCTGTACTCGACCTGGATCCCGAATGACTTCAGCGAGCGCACCGTCTGCTTGCGCAGGTCGACGGCAAGGTCGCGCGTGGTCTGGTCGAAGTAGGTGCCGTGATCGACCACCACGGGGAACACGTCGTCCTTGAGGTAGTAGTACTCGAGCTCCGGGCCGACATAGAAGGTGTAGCCAAGGTCCGTCGCGCGCTTCAGATTGCGCTTGAGGACATAGCGCGGGTCGCCCTCGTACGGGGTGCCGTCGGGCCTGACGATGTCGCAGAACATCATCGCGACCGGCTGGCCGTCCTGACGCCATGGCATGATCCTCAGCGTCCCCGGATCGGGTAGAGCGATCATGTCGCTCTCCTGGATGCGGGCGAACCCCTGGATCGAGGACCCGTCGAAGCCCATGCCTTCGTCCATGGCGTTCTCAAGTTCGTCGCTGGTGATCACGAAGGTCTTCAGGAACCCGAGAACGTCGGTGAACCATAGGTGGATGAACTCCACGCCTTCCGCCTGAATGGCCGAAACCGCGTCATTCCTTGCGTGCTCAGGCATATCCTGCCCCCTCGGAATCATTTCCCGTGTATGTCTGTCTTGTTTCCAATAGGTTACTCAATGCATACAATGACACCACTTGTGTTCAACGGGTAAGGGGGATTTACAATGAACTTGCAGTGCCCCGGCGGAAACGACGCCACTCAGACATCGAACCGCTCACGCAATGTCGTTCCAGGCTCCGGGTTGTGCTCCCGCTGCACGGATAGCTGCAAAGGGAACTGCGAGGTCTTCAAGGCCTCCTTCCGTGGTCGCGAGGTCATCTACCCCGGTCCGTTCAGCGAGGTGACAGCCGGTGGGGACAAGGACTACCCCATCGACTACTCACACCTCAACATCATGGGCTACGCGCTCGGCGCGCAAGGCCTGCCCGCGGGTGTTGTCGGCGACCCCGACAACACGCTGTTCCCGATGGTGGATACCGAGACGGTCTTCGGCGTCGAGAACAAGGTCAAGATGCGGGTCCCGATCTTCACCGGGGCACTGGGCTCGACGGAGATTGCCCGCAAGTACTGGGAGCACTTCGCTGTCGGCGCCGCGATCTCGGGCGTTTCGATCGTGTGCGGTGAGAACGTGTGTGGCATCGACCCGGCGCTCGAACTCGATGGCAACGGCAAGGTCAAGCGCTCTCCGGACATGGAGCGTCGCGTCGAGATGTTCCGTCGCTACCAGGAGGACGGCTACGGAGACATCCTCGTCCAGATGAACGTCGAAGACACCCGCCTCGGCGTGGCCGAGTACTGTATCGAGAAGCTCGGCGTCACCACGATGGAGCTCAAGTGGGGCCAGGGCGCCAAGTGCATCGGTGGCGAGATCAAGGTGAACACGCTCGAGCGCGCCCTCGAGTTGCAGAGGCGCGGCTACCTCGTCACTCCCGACCCCTCGGACCCGGCGATCCAGGCCGCCTTCGCCGATGGCGCGATCCGTCAGTTCGAGCGCCACAGCCGCCTCGGCTTCATCGACGAAGAGGGCTTCTACGCCGAGGTACAGCGGCTCAGAGACCTCGGCGCGCAGCGCGTGACGCTCAAGACGGGTGCGTACCCCATGCGCGAGCTGGCCATGGCCCTGAAGTGGGCGAGCAACGCCAAGATCGACCTGCTCACCATCGACGGCGCACCGGGCGGCACCGGTATGAGTCCGTGGCGCATGATGCAGGAGTGGGGCGTGCCCACGTTCTACCTGCAGTGCATGGCCAACGAGCTCGCGGGCATGCTCGCACAGCAGGGCGCCTACGTACCCGATATCGCGATCGCCGGCGGCTTCTCGACCGAGGACCACGTGTTTAAGGTCCTCGCACTCGGCGCTCCGCACACGAAGGCGGTCTGCATGGGCCGCGCGCTCATGATCCCGGGCTTCGTCGGCAAGAACATAGGCGTGTGGCTCCAGGAGCAGGATCTGCCCAAGTCGGTCGCCGCGTTCGGGACGACCAAGGAGGAGATCTTCGTCACGTACGAGACCCTCAAGGCCAAGTACGGCGATGAGGTCGACGCCTTCCCGCTCGGCGCCATCGGCATCTACACCTACTCGGACAAGATCAAGGTCGGCCTGCAGCAGCTCATGAGCGGCAGCCGCAACATGCGTCTCGACACGATCGGACGCTCGGACCTCATGGCGCTGACCCGCGACTCAGCGGAGATCTCGGGCATCCCGTTCGTGACCGACGCCTACCGCGAAGAGGCGATGCGCATCATCGAGGGGTAGGCAGCCCCCGGGCAGCCTCCTCGACAACCCCATACCGGAAGAGGTCCCAATGGCCGCATCGCAGAGTTTCACTGCGGAGCACTACACCGTGCGCCGCAAGGTGTTCAAGCTGGTCGGCGGGGCGTTTCACGTCTTCGATCAGAACAGCATGCTCGTCGCGTACTCCGAGCAGAAAGCGTTCAAACTCAAAGAGGACATCAGAGTCTACGCCGACGAGGCCAAGTCCCGCGAGGTGCTCTCGATCCAGGCACGGCAGGTCCTGGACTGGTCGGCGGCGTACGATGTGTTCGACAGTGTGACCGGCGAGAAGGTCGGCGCGCTGAGACGCCGCGGGGCGCGTTCGATGCTGCGCGACGAGTGGCACGTCCTCGACGCCTCCGACACCGAGGTCGGCGTGCTCATCGAGGACAGCATGGTCCTCGCGCTGCTGCGCCGGTTCGTCGTGAGCCTCATCCCACAGCGCTACGACGTGTTCATGCCGGATGCCGAGACCGGCAGCAAGGTGGCCAGCCTCGATCAGAACTTCAACCCGTTCGTCTACAGACTCGACGTGGACTTCAGCTTCGACCCGCACGGTCGATTCGATCGGCGTGTCGGTATCGCGGCAGGCATTCTCCTCGCGGCCGTCGAAGGCAAACAGAGCTAGCCGCCGAGGAGAACCGCGCCGCCCCCGCTCGTCGGTGCGCGAGCCGTCGCTGTTCGGGTACACAACAAGGCGGGAGGTGGCGCCTGTGACTGCCGGTACGATGATCACGTCCGTCCCTGCGGAGACCCTCGAGTGGCTGCTCGAGTCCGAGAACCCCGCGGTTGCGGTTCTCACGGGCGAGATGCTCCTCGGCCGGACCCGGGACGCCGGGACACGCGATCTGTGGAACCGCCGAAACGAGTACGAGCCGGTCGCGGCCATCCTCGATGCGCAACTCGCAGACGGCTCGTGGGAGACTCCGCAGCGTGACTACCAGAAGTACGGCGGCTCGCTGTGGCAGCTCGTCTTCCTCGGCGAGCTGTGGGCAGACGGCGACGACCCGCGCGTGCGGCGCGGCGCCGACTACGCGTTCTCGCGACAGAAGCCCGATGGCGGCTGGAGCGCGAACCCCAGGGCGAGCTATGAGATGCCGTGCCTGACAGCCAACGTAGGACGCGGGCTCGCGCGCATGGGCTGGTCGCGAGACGAGCGCGTGATCGCAGCGCTCGCCTCAATCGCGAACGGCTGCAAGAAGCTGGGGTTCCTCGGCTGCTCGGACATGATGCCGTACTCGCTTAACGGGTACTGCCACATGCTCGCTCCCAAGGTCCTGCTCTTCCTGGCCGAGGTGCCCCGCGATCTGTGGCCGGAGGGCGCCGAGGAGCTTCGCGCGGCGTGCGTGACGGCGCTGCGTGACAAGCAGGTCCACCGGTCGCTTCCGCAGGAGTTCAAGCAGTTCAAGGAGGAGATCTGGCCTCTTCCCGCCGCGAAACGTGCCGCGGCACGAGAGGAGTTCGTCGCGCAGCACGAACCGCTGACCTACGAGGACAAGCCCGGGTGGCTCAGGTTCGGCTTTCCGCTTTCGTACAACTCCGACGCGCTCGAAGCGCTCTGGGCGCTGCGCGCGGTAGGCGAGAAGCCACGGCCCGAGTACGAACCTGCAATCGAGATCGTGCGGCAGGCGGCCGATGCCGGACAGCGTTGGATCATGCGCACGAGCTTCAACGGCAAGATGATCGAAAGCGTCGAAGCCAAGGGCCGTCCGAGCAAGTGGCTGACCCTGCGCGCGCTTCAGGTCATGGAGTGGGCATCCGGGAACTAGGTCCGGGCGCAACGAAGGGCGGATCGCCGTCAGAAGACCTGCGGCGACCCGCTCAGGTCACGAGCGACTGCCGGGTCGCTCACATCCGATACGTCGCGCAGTCGGCGTGGTCGGCGTGCGGCGTCAGCGTGATGCCGGACGCCCCGCAGGTACGCGCTCGATTGAAGTGGCACGTGCCCACGACGCACTGCGTGACCTTGGGCGGCTTGGACATCCTGTTCACCGCTGCGTGCGTGAACATGTCGCATGCCGGATGGTCGTCGCCGACCATGATCTCCTGCGCACAACACATCGCATCGCAGTTGTAGGAGCAGTCCTGCGCCAAACACGTGAGGACGTGCCCATCGCTCAGCTGCATGGTTTCACCTCCGTTCCCCTAAGACGAGGCTCACCAGTACAGAGGACGTACCCCGATTCCGTCGCGGGACAACCAGGTAATCCGGTGAACGGCACAGGTGTGCGAATGCCAGCTAGCCGGCCAACTGCTGCCAGATCAACCCACCCGCGATCCACCACATGATGCAACCGATACCGGTATCGAGGACCCGCCACGATGTCTCGCGCTCGAACACCGGGGCAAGCAGACGGGCACCCAGCGCCAGCCCGAAGAACCACACGCTCGATGCCAGCCCCGCTCCGAGCACGAACCACGCCCGTGCTGTTGGCTCGTAGCGCGAGGCGATACTGCCGAGGAGCACCACGGTATCGAGATAGACGTGCGGGTTGAGCAAGGACACCGCCAGGGCGGTGCCGAGCGCTGCCGCAGCGCTGCCGGCTCCGCGACCACCACGCGGTTCGGCGGCCCGAAGGGTGCCCGGGCGCACGGCGGCCCGGAACGCAAGCGCACCGTAGCCGATGAGGAACGCCGCACCGCCCCACGAGGCCACCGGGACGAGTGCGGGAAACCGCTCGACGAGTGCCCCGAACCCGACGGCGCCGGCAATGATGAGCGTCCAGTCCACCGCGATACAGACCGCCGCCACCCGCAGGGCGTACCGGTGCAACAGGCCCTGGCGCAGCACGAACGCGTTCTGCGCGCCTATGGCGATGATGAGCGAGGCGCCGAGTCCGGCGCCGGCGAGCAGAGCCGGCAGATTCATGCGCTCGAGTATAGCGCTGCGCGGGACCGGGACGACGGGGAGTCGGCGCTGGCGGGTAGAACAGACGTGTGGGACTCGCACACACCGACCCGGGGAGCACACGTGTCCGACCGAGAACTCACCGCTCTGCAGCAGAACGTCAACGAGATAGCTTCGACATGGCCTGACGTACGGGCGAAGCTCGTCTTCGGCCACCGCGGCTGGGTCCGCAACGGCAAGATGTTCGGGTTTCTGGCCGACGATGGCGTCGCAGTGAAGACGCCGGCCGGGCCTGAGGCTGATGCGACATATGCGCGCCATGGCGTGCACGCCTTCGCCCATGGGGGCATGGAGATGCGTGCGTGGCCGATTCTGCCGCTTCGAAGCGAGAGCGACCTCGAGTTCGCGCTGACCTCTCTGCAGGCCGCCTGTGACCGGGCGGTAGTCACCTGATCGGCGGTCCTGCCCGACACGACGCGCCACCAACGCGTACCCCACCGGTCGCATCACCACGTACACCCCACGGTGCTGTGCAGCCGTCTCCATCGCCGCTAGGATTGGCCCATGAGACTCAACACGATCAGACAGCGCCTGGCCCGCACCGACCCGGTAGTGCTCGACATGGTGCTCGCGCTCGGGCTCGCGGTACTCGTATGCGTTCAGATATGGCTTGTGAGCCAGGGGCGGCCGGGGCGGCTCCCGATGCCACCCAACGCGCGCTTCGTCGGCTTCGGGCGCGGCGGACCCGACTTCTTCTCCTACGCGCTGGCCGCGTCGGTCTTCCTCCCGTTGGCGCTCCGGCGCTCCCTGCCGTGGCTCTCCCTGCTACTCGCGGGCATGGCTGCCGTCGCGTATCAACTGCTGCCCAACCCGCCGGCCTTCGTGATTCTCGGCCCGATGATCGCGCTCTACTCGCTAGCGGCCTACTCCAGCCGCCGCCATGCGGGTCTGCTCGCCCTGCTCGTCGCAGGCGTCATCTTCGCAGTCCCTGTGTTCGCGTTCTCCTCGAGCATACGATGGGTCGCCGAACTCGTGGGTTCCTTCGTGCTCGTCGCGGCCTCGGCTCTCCTGGGCGAAGCGGAACGCAACCGCCGGGAGTACATCGCCGAGGTCGAAGGTCGCGCGGCCGAGGCCGAGCGCTCTCGCGAGGAAGAGGCGCTGCGCCGGGTCGATGAGGAGCGCATCCGGATCGCCCGCGAGGTGCACGACATCGTCGCGCACTCGCTCTCCATCGTGACCGTCCAGGCCGGCGCCGCCGAGGCCCTGCTGGCGGCCGGCGACGCCACATCCGCGCGCGAATCGGTCGCCAACGTGCGTGCCACCGGCAAGCAGGCGCTCGCCGAACTGCGCTCCATGCTCGACGTGCTGCGCACCGGAGAAGGCAATCTGCCACTCGGCCCCGCCAACGACATCTCAGATGCGGCCCGGCTCGTGGAGCCGCTGCGGGACTCCGGCCTCGATGTGAGACTCGAGCTCACCGGCGACCTTGGCGCCGTCCCCGCCTATGCGTCGGTCTCGGCGTACCGTATCGTCCAGGAAGCACTCACCAACATCATGCGTCACGCCCATGCGTCGCACGCCCGGGTGCGCGTCGATGCAGGACCGCACGAACTGGTCATCGAGGTCACCGACGATGGTCGCGGCCCCGCCGCAAGCGCACCAGCTGAGGCGCCCGGGCACGGCATTCGGGGCATGCGCGAACGAGTCGATGCTCTGGGCGGCGTGTTCAGCGCGGAAGCCGGGACTACCGGCGGGTTCCGGGTCTACGCGTCGATCCCCGTGTCCCGGAGCACAACGTGAGCATCCGGGTCCTGATAGTCGACGACCAGGCGCTCGTTCGCGGGGGCTTCCGCGTACTCCTGCAGGCGGCAGGCGGCATCGAAGTGGTGGGCGAAGCCGAGAACGGCGAGCAGGCGATAGAGCTGGCCGCCGAGCTTGCGCCCGACGTGATCCTCATGGACATCCGTATGCCCGAGATGGACGGGCTGGAGGCGACGCGCCGCATCGTCGGGGACGACTGCGAATCCTGCGCACCCCGCGTCCTCGTACTGACGACCTTCGACGCCGACGAGTACGTCTACGAGGCCCTGCGCGTGGGGGCGAGCGGATTCCTGCTCAAAGACACTGACCCCGCGCAGCTCGCCGAGGCCGTACGCGTCGTGGCCGCCGGAGATGCGCTCCTCTCGCCGAGCGTGACCAGGCGACTCATCCGCGAGTTCGCCTCGCGCCCCGAAGTTCGAAACGCCCACCCCGAAGGGCTGACCGCACTCACCGAACGCGAGCTCGAGATCCTGACGCTCGTGGCCCAGGGACTGTCGAACACCGAGATCGCCACCCGGCTCTTCATCAGCCCCGCGACATCGAAGACGCACGTCTCGCGAGTGATGATGAAGCTCCACGCACGCGACCGCGCCCAGCTTGTGGTGCTCGCGTACGAGTCCGGTCTCGTGGTCCCCGGCCCCGGAGCCAAGTAGCCACCTTCAGCCGGCCTGCGCTCACACCGATCAGCGGCCCATGGCGGTCACGGTTCTCATCGGCAAGCATGCATCGTCCCACACGTACACCGCTGGTTGTACGCCGACTCACTCCCTTCGCCCGACGCGCCCGGGTGTTCTCCGCCGTAGTGTTGTGTGCGACCGAAGAACCCCTGTGGAGGTGAAGCATGTCCGTCTCTCGCTCGCGCCGTCGGCATCGCGGCTGGATAGCCGCGGGCGTACTGATTGCGGTGACGTCCGTCGCCTATTTCGCGCTGCGGCAGTCCGGCTCGGCAGAGCCGGCGATCACCTACCAGACCGAGGCCGCGACGACGGGCACCGTCTCCGTGACCGTGTCCGGGACCGGGAACCTCGAGATCGATGGCACGACTGACGTCTACCCGGCGATCTCGGGGACCGTCTTGTCGGTCAAGGTGGCCGAGGGAGACACCGTGACGACAGGCACCGCGCTGTTCACTCTCGACGGTACTGACACCGACACGAACATCGCCCGGGCACTCGCCAGCTACCGTCAGGCGCAGCAAGGGGTGACACAGTCCGAATCCCAAGTACTCAAGGCGGAGAACGCGCTCGCCTCATTGAACGACCGGTACGCCGATCAGGTGGAGGCGGCCAGCAACCCGACGACCGCCACAGCGACGCAGCAGGCCACCGAGGTCACTTTGGCCGATATCGCTGCTGCAACCAAGGACGTGACCGCCGCCAAGGCCGGTCTGGCGACAGCGAAGGCAAGCCTCGCGAGCGCCTCCCTCTCATACGAGCAGGCCCGGAGCGGCACGGGCGACCTGACGGTGACCGCGCCTGCCTCCGGCGTGATCTGGTCGCTCGACATCGCGACAGGTGACGGCGTTTCGCCCTCGACCGGCGGCTCCTCGGCAAGCGCCACGACCGTCTCGGCTGCTTCGTCCGTCGGCACGAGCGTGTCTTCGGCCGCCCCCTGCGTCATCGCATCCGGCAATCCCCTGGCGGTGCATCTCACGGTGAACGAGGTCGATCTACCCACGCTCGAGGTCGGGCAGCGCGCCGAGCTGGAGTTCGATGCTCTGCCCGAACTCACGGCAACCGGAAAGACCTACAAGATCGCCGATGAGGGCACGGTCACCCAGGGGGTCGTGACGTTCGATGTCTGGCTCGCACTCGACGTCTCCGACTCCCGCCTTCGCCCGGGCATGTCCGCTGCGGCCAGCATCGTGACACTGATCGCGCGCGACGCCCTGCTCGTTCCCAACGCCGCCGTCAAGGACAATACCGACGGAACCTCGTACGTCGAGGTCCTGCGTGACGACGCGACAGGGCCGGTCAAGGTCACCGTCGAAACCGGGATATCCAGCTCCACCCAGACACAGATCACCTCGGGCCTGAAAGAGGGCGACAAGGTCGTCACGCAGACCATCGATGCTGCAGACACCGGCACGAGCGGTTCCGGTGGCGGGGGGATGTTCCCGGGCACGGGCGGCGGTCCACGTGGCTAGTTCGCTGAACACGGAGCGCGACCCGGAGACCACGTCCGCGACGAGTGCGGTCATCGACGCTCAGGACCTGCACAAGATCTACGCGGGGGCCGGTGCCGAGACCCACGCCCTGCGAGGCGTCTCCCTCAGGATCGACTCCGGCGAGTTCGCGGCGATCATGGGGCCGAGCGGTTCGGGTAAGTCGACCCTCATGCACATCGTGGGCTGCCTCGATACGCCTACGTCCGGCACGTACCGTCTCGCCGGACACGATGTGGCACAGATGGACGTCCACGAGCTGGCCCGCGTGCGCCGCGAGACCGTCGGCTTCGTGTTCCAGGCCTTCAACCTGCTCCCGCGGGCGACGGTCATGCGCAACGTGTGCATGCCCATGCTGTACTCCCGCACGCCCGCCGACGAACGTGAGGACCGCGCTGTCGAAGCGATGCGCGCTGTCGGACTCGAAGACAAGCTGTGGACCCACCGCTCCAACGAGCTCTCCGGCGGCCAGATGCAGCGCGTGGCCATCGCACGCTCACTCGTCAACGACCCCTCGCTCATCCTTGCCGATGAACCCACTGGCAACCTCGATACCGCCACGGGTGACTCGGTCATGGAGCTCTTCGCGCGGCTTAACCACGAAGGTCGCACCATCGTCATCATCACCCACGAGCCCGACATCGCGCAGAGGGCGCGCCGGGTCGTTCGCATCCAGGACGGACTGATCGCCGAGGATGCTGCGAGTACGACCGCACATATCCGCGGCTACGGGGACGGGGAAGCGTAGATGCGCATCAGTGACCTCTTCTCGGAGACCTTCCACTCGCTGACGAGCAACAAGGTGCGCAGCGGGCTCACGATCCTCGGCATCGTGGTCGGCATAGCCTCCGTCATCGCCATGCTCGCGATCGGCAACGGCTCTCAGGCGCAGATCGAGAGCTCGATCCAATCAGCCGGCTCGAACCTGCTGACCGTCATGCCCAGCTCGGGTGGACAGGGAGGCGGCGGGTTTCGCATGGCCGCGAGCAACGTCAAGTCGCTCACCCGCGACGACGCCAAGGCCCTCGCCGAGATCGAGCTGATCAGCGGGGCCGCCCCGGAAGCTCAGGGCAACGGCCAGCTCGTCGCCGACGGCACCAACGCCAACGCGCAGCTCATCGGCGTGACTCCTGAGTACGCCGCCGTCAAGGGACTCACCGTAAGATCGGGCGGGTTCGTCTCCCAGCGCGACGACACGGCCTACGCTCAGGTGATCGTGCTCGGATCGACCCTTGCCGACGACCTGTATGGCGAGGGAGTCGACCCGACAGGTCGCAGAATCCGCTCGGGCAATATGCTGCTCACGGTGATCGGCGTGCTCAGCGAGAAGGGCACGTCCGGGTTCACGAACGTCGACTCCTCGGCGCTGATACCGCTCTCGACACACCAGCGTTATGTCGGAGGAGACGAGTACCTCTCGACGATCACACTGACCGTCGCCGATGAGAGCGAGATGAGCACCGCCGAGACACTGGTGAGCAGCGCTCTTCTCGAGCGGCACGGAATCGCCGACCCGGACTACGCGGACTTCCGCATCCAGAACATGGCCGACCTCCTGGCGACGGTCACCTCGGTCACAGGAACACTCACGGCGCTGCTTGCCGCCATCGCCGGCATCTCACTGCTCGTCGGCGGCATCGGAATCATGAACATGATGCTCACCACCGTCACAGAGCGAACACGGGAGATCGGCCTGCGCAAGGCGATAGGCGCCGACGACAACGTCATCTCGCTGCAGTTCCTGGTCGAGTCCGTTGTGCTGACCCTTATCGGCGGCGGCATCGGAATCGTCGCCGGCTGGGGAATCGGGGTGGCCGGCGGCAACCTGATGGGAATCGCAGCCATCATGTCGCTCGACTCGATCCTGCTCGCGGTCGGAGTGTGCGCGTTCATCGGGGTCGTTTTCGGCTTCTATCCGGCACGCCGTGCCGCAGCCATGAGCCCCATCGAAGCCCTTCGTTATCAGTAGTCCCGAACAGCATGCAGGCCGGACACCGGCCCTCGACAAGACAGGAGCACGCAGATGAAAGTAGCAGGGATCATGCTCGCAGTGGTGGTGCTGGTCGGCGCTTCGTTCTGGGGTGGAATGGCCTACACGGGCGCCGCGTCTGACGCCGCTGCGACTGCGGGTGGCGCATTCCCCCGCACGGCCGACGGCGCGGGGCGGGGCGGCCCCATGAGCAACCTCACCGACGAGGAACGCGCTCGCGTGGAAGGTATGACCGAAGAAGAGCGCCAGGCCTTCTTCCAGGAGCAGTTCGGGGACCAACCCCCGGAGGCCGGCGGCGTGCGAGGACTGCGTGGTGGCAGCGTCGAGGGCGAGGTGATCGAGGTCGGCCCGGACACGATCACCATCAAGCTCCCTGACGCAGGCTCCCAGACCATCTACACCGACGAGAACACAGCGATCGGCTATGTCGACGGCGCGTCGGAACTGGCGGCCGGCTCTTCGATCATTGCGATCACCGTTCCGGAGGCCGACGGAGTCACGACGGCACGGGCGATCGTGGTGGAGTAGCCAACGCTCAGACACAGGATCCGCCCGCGCTCATGAATGGAAAGCCGTTCGCGGCGCGGCAGGGCTACGTGCACGATGATGCCGCAGGCGGGGGCATGATGCGCGATGGCCGGGGTCTCGGAGGCCGCAGGTCGGAAGACGGATCCGACGGTCCGGGGTCGGGGCGCCGCAGTGAGATGCACCGCGATTTCGAGGGCCGGCAGTAGCGATTCCCGGCACTTCCCTTCCCACCGCACGCCGCACCACCACGGTGCGGCGTGTGTGTATTCGACGTGCTACCATCGCAGCCTCGAACCCGCCACACCGCCCGGAGGATCAGTGTCATCACGCAGCGACAGCATGCGAGCGGGAGCGCGCGAAGTGGCGCCGATCCTCTTGGGAATCGTGCCGTTCGGCCTTGTCGCAGGCTCGGCGGTTATCGATGCCGGCTTCGGGCTGCTCGAGGCGATCGGCATGTCGCTCTTCGTCAACGCCGGAGCATCCCAGATCGCCGCCACCGCCCTGTACCGGGAGGGCGCTCCCCTCGCGGTCGTTCTGGGCACGGCGCTCATCGTGAACGCACGGATGATCATCTACAGCATCTCACTCGCGCCGGTCCTCGAAGGCGCGTCCGCACGGCTGCGCCCACTCCTCGGCCATATGCTCGTCGATCAGAATTACGTCTCGACCATGACCCGTGGCCGGGCCCGCGGCGACGTCGACATCGTCGCCTACTACATGGGCAGCTGGTTCGCGCTGGCGGGAACCTGGCAGCTCTCCACGATCGCCGGTGCGCTCCTCGGCCCGTTCGTACCCGCCTCATGGGGCCTCGATTTCGCCGTGCCCCTCGTGTTCCTCGCGATGCTCGCGCCTGCGGTGCGCCGCGGCGGGGTCGCGCTCGAGGTGGCCGCAGTCACCGCTCTCGCCGCTGCGCTACTCGTTCCGACTCTGCCGATGCAGTCGGGTCTGATCGTGGCGATGGTGGCCGGAATGCTCTGGGGTGCCTGGCGACATGTCGATCAGGAGGAGGCCTCGTGAGCGAGCGTGCGACGTTCTGGCTCATCATCGCCGTGCTCGCCGTCGGCACCTGGCTGATGCGCAGTCTTCCGATCATGCTTCACGGCCACGTTCCGATGCCGCGATGGGCGGAGCGACTTCTGCGATACGTACCCGTGGCTGCGCTCACGGCGCTCGTCGTGCCCGGATCGCTCTACATCAAGCACGACGCACTCTATGCGTTCGCGCCCGCACGGTCGATCGCTGCGGTGTGCGCGCTGGCCATAGCGATTCGCACGCGCAGCGTGCTGTGGACACTCGTCGCAGGCATGCTCGCGCTGTGGGCGGCCCAATGGGGTCTGTCTCTGCTGCGATAGCGCCTTGGGATGTGCGCCGACCGGGCCGCCGGGGCGGCGCGTCCGCGTTGACGCCGACCTGACTTGGGGCACAAACCGGACTGAAGCGAGCCGCACCGGCCGGAAGGGCACCCGATGGGCGAGTACTACCGAATCCTGTCCCTCGACGGCGGGGGCATCCGCGGCCTGCTGACATCGACAGTGCTTGAGCGACTCGAAGAGGCGTCGCCGGGGTTCCTCGGCAAGGTGGATCTCTTCGCGGGGACGTCGACGGGTGCGATTCTCGCGCTCGGACTGGCATCGGGGCGGACGCCCGCCGAGATGAGCGCGCTCTATCGGCAGCACGGACGCACGATCTTCGCCGCCGACGCGTGGGACGAACTGGGTGACATCGACCGTCTCGTCCGACCGGACTACAGGGATCGCGGCCTGCGAAGCGTGCTGGAGGAGTTCTTCGGCTCGATGTCGTTGGGCGATCTGCCTCGCAAGGTGCTGGTCGCGAGCTTCGACATGGACAACAAGGACCGTCGGGGCGGCGGACCGAGAACCTGGAAGCCCAAGATCTTCCACAACTTCGCCGAGCGCCTTGGCGATGACCGTATCGAACGCGCGGCGACCGTCGCACTGCGCTCCTGTGCCGCACCCACGTACTTCCCGATCGCCGACGGCTACGTCGACGGCGGCGTCGTGGCCAACAGCCCGAGCATGTGTGCGCTGGCCCAGGCCCTCAACCATCACACGGCTGCCCAAGATCTGGACCGGATCGCACTGCTGTCGATGGGCACGGGCGAGAACGCCCGGTACGTTGAGACAGGTGACGGCTCCTGGGGCTATGCCCAGTGGGCGCCGCACCTGATCACGCTCATGTTCGAGGGCGCGGCGGGCATCGCAGACTACCAGTGCCGCCAGATACTCGGCTCGCGCTACGGCCGCATCAGCCCGCCACTTCCCGCCGGCGGGATAGGGCTCGATGCGATCGACCGCATGGACGAGCTGGCCTCGATCGGCCGGGCGTACGATACGGCCGCGGCGGAACGCTGGCTACGCCACTTCTTCTGAAGCTGCGGCGGCGACGGGGTGCGTGCTCCGCCGGTCACACCGTGAGTCTGGGTGCGAGGTCGCTTGCCCACCGTGCGACCGCCTCGAAGTCCCGGAAGTCACCTTGTGGGGCCTTGACCATCTTGATGATCAGGCGCTCCGGCAGACTTAAGCCCGCGGGCTCGTTCATGCCGGCGAACAGCCCGATATCGAGCGGAATGACGCCCGTCTCCGCGGTCAACGAATCCGTGTACGCCCGGACCTCCTCGGCCTTCTCCGGTTCGACTCCCATAGTCAGGCCCACCGTGAAGAACGCCGTCGGGCGGGCCTTCAGCGCCTCCGCATTGGCTGCCACCCACTCCTTGACCTGCTTGTGCCAGTTGCCGGCCCGAACGCCGCTGCCAACGACGATGGCGTCGAACTCGGACGCATCGGGCGTCTCACTCGCCGGCGCGACGTGAACAGCCGCTCCGGTCTGCGTCAGGGTCTCGGCGATCTTCTCTGCGATTCTCGCCGTACATCCCGTCTTGGTGCCGTAGACGACCAGTATCCCACTCATGGACCCTCCGCATCGATCGAGCCAGACCATACAAATGATGACGGAAGGCTGCGGGCATGGGAACAAGAAGGCATAGGGGGTGTTGATCATGCTCGACGTTACCGTGAAGCAGACAGATCCGATGACCGTTGCGTTCCTCTCGGTGCAGGGACCCTACGAGATGATCCCGGAGGCATTCGGGAGACTGTACGGTCGGCTTCAGGCGGAAGGCCTGATGCCGACAGGGGCACCGCATGCCGTGTTCCACTCCGATCCGACCGAAGTCCCGGAAGACCGGGCGGCGTGGGAGTTGTGGGCGCCGGTCATGCCCGACACTCCACCCGCAGACCGCAATGCCGAGGGGTGGGGCGTCAAGCAGATCGAGCCGATGACTGTTGTCTCGGCGCTCAACCGTGGCGCCTACGACACCGTGGGCGACACCTACGCACAGCTCGCCAAGTGGATCGCCCACGAGGGCTATGAGATCGTCGGACCACCCATGGAGTCGTATCTGAATAGCCCCGATGATGTTGCCGAGGAGGACCTGCTCACCGAAGTGGACTTCCCGGTCAGCAGACGTTAGGGCGTGCGCGCCGTCTACGCGTCGGTGAACCCGGCCTTGATGTGGCTGCCGTCGCAGAACGGCTTGTTGGACGAGTGCCCGCAACGACAGAGCGTGACGCGGTTGCGTACCTCGTACGACGCGCCGTCTTCGGCGATCACCGGAACGCCGCCGCGCACCCAGAGCGGTCCGCTGACACCCATCGCAGGGTCGTCGACAAGCGCGATCGAGGGCTCGAAGTCGGGCTCATGAGGCTCGCCCGTTTCCGCGTCGCACACGACGTAGCGGCCCGACGGGCACAGTGCGGCCTCCTCTTCGACGAGGGCGCGAACGTCCGCGTCGTCGCACGACGCGACCAGATTCCACAGCCCGCCGGCCCTGTCGCAGAAGCGGGCCTCGGCACAGAGCTCCCGGGCATCGTGCAGCTTCAGGCCGGGACCTTCGACACACCCCGCGATCTCGTAGAACGGCTGGTTCGCGGCTACCTCGGTGCCGTCGAAGTCGGATGCGGCATGACTGCCGTCGCAGGTCGGCTTTGTGTGCGACCGTCCGCACCGACACAGCCGGTAGCGAGGGCCCGGCTCGAGGTGTTCGGCCTCGCGCCAGGCGATCGACTCGCCCGCTTCGTTCACGAGAATCTCGACTCGGACCAGAGGGACGTCACCCGCAACGATGTAGGGGCCGTTCTCGGTGACGGTGATCCTCATGACCTGCCTCCTCGGTGACGACAGACGCGGCACTCCGCGCGTCCGGCCAACATCATACCCAACCGCGGGACGACGCCGTGCGTGCGAAATCGATTCCCGCTGCTCGCGGTAACAATTGTTACCTTGTGAATAGTGGCACAAGCGTTGCTTGCCTGGTATGCTCGGTGACGATTCGACGACCCTCTGCCGGGAGGGCCGCAGTTCCGGGGAGACACAGATGGCACACGTTCGCTCGCTCTTCTTCGACGGACCTCTCGCCGAGGTCGAGAACAAGTCCCTCACCGCCTACAAGCTCGGACGGCCTTCCGAGGTCATCTGGAACATAACCAACCGCTGCAACCTGCTGTGCGACCACTGCTACATGGCCGCTGACGGGCACGCGCTCCCCGACCAGCTCTCCGACGGGGAGACGATCGACCTCGTGGGACAGATCGCCGACGCCGGGGTCCCGCTCCTGTTCCTGTCCGGCGGCGAGCCGATGATGCGCCCGAACTTCTGGGAGATCCTCGAGACCGCCTCGGCACGCGGCGTGCGCGTCACGGTCTCAACGAACTGCACGTTCATCGACCGCGACATCGCCAGGCGCCTCAAGGCCAACGGAGTGGGCTACATAGGAACATCGCTGTACGGCCCGGCCGAGTTCCATGATTCGCTCGTTCGCGTTCGCGGCACCCGCGACCGCGTCGTTGAGGCCATCAAGGTGCTCCGCGAAGAGGGTGTGGGCGTCGCGATCAAGACCGCGGTCACCACCGACACCTGGCCGCACATCTACGACCTGATCGCCGAAGCCAAGGAGCTCGACTGCGGGCTCATCTACCTCTGCGATCTCATCACCTCCGGCCGGTCCGAGGGCGAGGAGGACGGCCGCATCACCGCGGACCAGTGGCGTGAACTCGCCGACTTCATCGCAGACGACATCACCGATCCCGCATCCACACTCGAGTACGACATCGGAGCGATGCCCTCCTTCATCCCATACGTCGCCGAGAAGCTGATCGCCCGCGGCTACGACCTGACCCGCGGACTCGAGCGCCTCAAGATCATGAGCGCCTGCCCGGTGGGCAAGGGCCACATGAACATCAACTCCGAAGGCGGCGTCATGCCCTGCCAGTTCGCTCAGGACTGGACGATCGGCAATCTGCGCGAGATGACGCTGGAAGAAGCGACGCGCGAGCTCTTCACGCTCGCCGAGGGCGAGACCACAGGCCGCTGCTCGAGCGAGAGCTGCGAGTACGTTGAGATCTGCCGCGGATGCCGCACCAAGGCCTGGCACCAGTTCGGAGATCCGCTTGCCGAGGACACGACCTGCATCCTCAAGGCCTCCGGTGCGCACACGCCTCTCGACGAGACGGTCAGCGCATCCCGGGCATCGGTTCCCTGCGCCGGTCCCGCATGCGGGTAGCTACAAGGTAAGCTCCATGCGCCGGTGCGGGACCGAGGAGTTCTCCTCGGCGATGAGCTCACCTTTGGGTTCGAAGCCGAGACGGGTGTAGAAGCCCGTGGCCGTGAAGCGGGCGTTGACCCAGAGCGTCCTGATCCCCTCGCGTCGCGCGATATCGGCGAGGCTCTTGATGAGATCGGTGGCGACGCCCTTGCCGCGGTGGTCGGAGTCGACACAGAGGTTGCGCATCTGGGCGCTGCCGAATGTGGCGCACATCGAGACGAATCCCACGACCCTGTCACCCTCAAACGCCGCGACATGCCGCATCCGGGGATCGGCGTCCCGCTCGTCCTCGGCATCAAGGCCGACTGTGGCGAGAAGCACCTCGCGGCGCAGAGCGATCGCCTGGGGGAACTCCGGATCGGTGGTGGCCAGAACCTTGAGCTCAGCCATGTCGCACACTCCATACCTGCCGCGTGAGCCCATTCTAGTGAGTCCGACGCCGAAAGGCACCGTCTCGTTCGCGAAGGGCGCGTTGCTATCGGTGAGCGGTGCGGCCGTGCTGCCGGATGGGATGGGCGACCGTTGCGCGTTCAGTCAGTCTCGGTGGGCCGTAGCGGGCGCGCTATACTCGGCCGTATGAGTCCTGAGACCCCCTACAACACCCGGCATCTGACCGGCGACACCTACGTGGTTCCGGGCCTGACCAACGCGGGTTTCGTCGACGGCCTCCTCATCGACACCTGCGAGGATGTCGCCCCCTTCGCGGGCGTCAGCATCGATCGCCTCGCGATCACACATGGTCACGCCGATCACTTCTCCGTCGCCCACCTGCTGCGCGACGACGGCGCGAGAGTCGCGGTGGCGCGCGACGATGCCGCGCTCGTGGAGAACCCCGACATCAACATCCGGGGCATGTTCTCGTGGGCCAAGCCCGGGGACTTCCTCACGACGAAGCTCTTCATCGGCACGCCCTGCGCGGTCGACGAGTACCTTGAGGACTGGTCCGACGACCGGGCAGACGTCATCGAGCTACCCGGTCACACGATGGGACACTGCGGGTTCCTCACCCGTGATGGCGTGCTGTTCACCGGAGACGCCCTGTACTTGCGGGAGCTGTGGGAGCGCCATCCGCTTCCCTACGCGATCGACCCCGGCATGGTGGTCGCTTCCCTGGAGAGAATCCGTCAGGTGGCGTGTGAGTGGATCGTGCCGGCGCACAGCCGCCCGATCCCTCGCGAGAAGGCGGAAGCGCACATCGACCACCACATCGACCAGGTACGCGAGATCGAGGCGCTGATTCTCGACCGTCTGCGTGCAGAGCACACCACCGAGCAGGCCATCGCCATGGTCTCCGCCGAGCGGGGGCTCTCCGAGAACCCGGCGTCGTACTGGCTCGCAGTCGCAACGGTGAAGGGGTATCTCGGCGAACTGCTGGGCCGCGGAGAGTTGGAGTTCTTCGTGCGAGAACACGCAGGCTGGTGGCGAACGCGCCCCTGACCCGCCCGCATCGATCGCCCTCTGTCGTGCGGGCCGTCGCACCTGCTAGACTTCTCGAAATCGATGACCCGGCTTTGGGGGCCCCATGCCATTCGAGACCGACACCGCACTGACATCGCTCGATGCCGGAAACCGTCGCTTCATCGAAGGTCGCTCCGAACACCGTTTCTCTGCCGAGGAACGCGCCGCTGTCGTCGACGGTCAGCAGCCGTGGGCCGTCGTCGTGGGCTGTTCGGACTCCCGGGTCCCCGTCGAAGCCGTCTTCGACGTGGGCGTGGGTGAGCTGTTCATCGTTCGCAGCGCCGGGAACGTCGTCGGAGAGGTCGGTCGGGCCTCGATCCGCTTCGCCGTAGAGGTGCTCGGCGCCACGACCGTGGTCGTGCTCGGTCATGAGGACTGCGGCGCCGTCAAGGCTGCTCTCTCGGGTAGCGCGCCGGCATGGCTCGCGCCTGTGACCGATTCGGTGCATATCCACGCGCCGGAGTGCGACTCGCTGCCCGAGGCGATCGAGCAGCACATCCGGGCCACCGGCAGCGAGCTCAGGGGCTGGCTCGAGGACCAGGGACTCGCCGTGCCCGTCCCCATAGTCGTGGGAGGCGTGTACAGTCTGGGCAGCGGCGAGGTTCGCTGGCTTCGATAGCCACAGGTCGGCAATCGGGCGTGAATCGGATAGCGCGCCCGCTCGTGGCACAGCTAGACTCGTTGTGACCTCCCCTTCGTGCCGAGGAGCCACTCGTGCCGGACACCGCCGCTCTGCACATCGTCACAGCCGTCTCCAGGATGATCGACGCCGCCGTCGCTGCGGGCGAGCCCGCCCCATCGCTCACCGCCCTCGCGGCCGAGGTACATCTGAGCCCCTCGCATCTTCGGCGGATCTTCGAGCAGACGACCGGCGTGACACCTCGTGCGTATGCTGACGCCAGGCGCGCCGACCGGCTTCGCGGGTCGCTGCACGCCGCCTCCTCGGTCACATCAGCCATCCACGGCTCCGGCTTTGGCTCGACGAGCCGTGTCTACGAGCGCACGGGTCCGCTCCTCGGGATGAGTCCCGCTGCCTATCGCCGCGGCGCCCCCGGCGAGACCATACGTTTCACGGTGGCCGAAAGCTCCCTGGGGCCGCTGGTCGTCGCCTCGACGGAAGCCGGGGTCTGCCTCATCGCATTCGGCGAGCCCGGGACCGATTTCGCCGCCGAGGTCGCCCGCCGCTTCCCGAACGCGAGTATCGAACCCGCAAGCGATGAGGATTGCGAGTGGGTGCGGGCGGTGGTCGGACTCGTGGACGCCCCGGCCACGACCGCAACGACGGAGCTGCCGCTCGACATCCGGGGCACCGCGTTCCAGCAGCAGGTATGGAGCGCCCTGCTCCGGATTCCGCCGGGCTCCACCGTGACATACGCTCAGCTGGCGTCCGCGATCGGCCGACCCACGGCCACGCGCGCCGTCGCCCAAGCCTGTGGCGCCAATCCGCTCGCCGTAGTGGTGCCGTGCCACCGCGTCGTGGGCTCCGACGGCTCCCTGACCGGTTACCGCTGGGGAATCAAGCGCAAGCGGACCCTACTCGACGCGGAGCAGCGCGGCTGAGCGTCGGGGCCGGACAGGGTCCGCCGCAGTCCGGACACACACCATCACACGTACCCGCACACGACCGAAGACCTCCGCGAGCAACTCGCCCATATCAGTGCGGGCCCACCGTGGGCGGGCCCGCACCATGTTCTCCATTAGTGGCCGGCGTTCAGTCTCCAAAACGGAGCACGACGTCACCCAGGCCACGTTGCACATCGATCTCAATGGTCACGTCACTCGTGGCGTACGCATCGTTTACCCACGCGTTGCCGTCCTCCTTGAAGCCCACTGCTTCCCAGGGACCCATACCATCCTGCCGACCGTTCACTCGTACGCCCACGCCCCGGGGCAGGATGATCGTGAGCTCACCCACTCCCGCCTGCACGCTGCCGGAGAGGTCACGCACGCGCTCGCCCGACAGGTCCAGGATCGCTTCACCGGCACCCATCTGGATGTCGAACTCCTCAAGGCCGAGGCCTCTGAGGTCGAGGTCTGCGCTTCCCGCGCCCAACGCCACGGTCAGATCCAGCGGCACGCGCTTGCTCAGAGCGATGTCCCATCGGCTGCGCGTAGCGCCGAAGCCGAGCATAGGACCGGTCGACTCTTTGTGCCTCACGACAAGCTCGCCGACGTCACCGTCACGGTCGTACTCGACCAGTGGGTTCCAGCTCTCGGGCCGGTACAGGAACGAGGCATCCATCAACTCATCCGCAGCGGTTCCGGGGGTGATCCGAAGCTCGCCGGCCCCCATCTGCAGATTGACCTTCACCCGATCCGCACCTTCGAGCGATACCGATTGAGTGCGGGAACCTTCCGGTCCATCGGCATCTTCGAGCCTGACGCGCGTGCAGCCGGTGACGAGCCCGGACACGATAAGCACCCCGATCACGATCGCGGCGATTCGCTTGCTTTTCATCAGTTGCCACCTCCCGGGGCGTCGCCTGCGGTGCTCTGTGAGCTTGCGGACGTCTGTGACGTGGCGGCGTCGGCCGCCCACTGCTGACCCTGCTCGACCGTTCCCACCAACATCGCCTTGGCATAGGCGCCATGCATGTAGCCGATGCCTCTGGCGATCCACAACATGACCACGAGACCGAGCAGCCCGCACACGACGAGCAGCGGATAGGCCCACGGCTCGATGAGATATCCGTACTCTCCGATACGAATGACCGGCGAGTCGGCCGCTTCCTGGATGGCGGGCAGCATAATCGTCGCCACCGAGGTGGCAAACCCGGTCACCAGCACCGTGAAGTAGATGATGCCGAGCGGTAGCTGCAGAAGCATGTAGAGCATCGTGGTCCAGGTGCGGTAGTCGGTGAACCAGGACTTGACCCGGGTCCACAGGTCGCCCTGGACACCGACGTTCCGCGGACGCCTCGGCATCCTCACGCCCAGAAGGCCCTCCACGATCCTGCCCTCGGCGAACGAGACGGCCCGCACGACCGCAAGGAACAACAATGCGAACGGGATTCCGACGATCAGGATGAGGAGCCCTGCCGTGAGCGAGAGGCCGGTCACGACGATGGTGAAGTACGCTATGCCTGTGGCGAAGGCCAGGATCATGTAGAACAGCGCACCCCATGCAGCCGGATCCGCGGCCACGCCGAAGAACCTGCTGAGCGGCGAGCGGTTCGACCGGGGTGCCGGTGGCTTCAGAGCGGCACGCACTGTCAGTTCCGCGCCCCTGTACGAGGCCGCGATCTCTTCCGGCGTACCGTACGCTTCAACCGCCGAATCGAACGCCTCGGCCGGATGATCGTGCGCCTCGGCAAGTGCACTGCGCAGATACTCCTCGGCATCGTAGAGCGCGTCCTGCGTCAGCGCGGGATCCGATCCCGCTAGCTGCTGTCTGAGTTGTGCGAGGTATCCCTCGACCGTCCTATCCAACGTTACCCTCCAAAATCGAGTCCACGAAGTCGCGTGTGTGTGACCACGCGCCCCTCCACTGTTCGAAGACCGCTCGTCCGTGATCCGTGATCGAGTAGTACTTGCGCGGCGGGCCGGACACGCTCGGCTCGACCCTGCTCACGAGCAACCCGTTCTCCTCCATCGAGCGGAGCACCGGGTACAGCGTGCCCTGCTTGAGAGGGGCACCGTCAGGGGTCGCCACCTGAATGCTCTTTGCGATCTGGTAGCCGTACAACGGATCCGCCGAGCGGTCCATGATCGCGAGCAGAACGAGCGACACCGTGCCGGCATTGAGCTCCTTTCGGAACTTGCGCAGCATCGCATCTTCGTTCGCTTCCACGGCTCACCTCCTCATAACTGCTGTGGATGATCAGGACAGTAGTACTAAGTTCACACTAGCCAACATGCATACTACTCTCAAGTTCACACTAGTCAAGAGGGAATCTTGAATCCGGGCGAAAACGGCGTGCGGGGTATCGCGTGAGGACTGCGGATCGCGCAGTCGACATCGGACGGTGGGTCGCGGATTACTCCGACAGTCCGTCGAGAGCCGCGTCGACCTGTGCCACGATCTCGGGCGCGACTGCATGGGCAGCGCCGAGGAGGGCTCGCGCCTTCTCACGTTGAGCGTCGGCCTCCGGCGCGCGATCCAGCGCGTCGAGCGCGGCGGCACGTTGCTCTAAGACGCGTCCGAGCAGCACCGCCTTCACTGCGTCGAGCTGCCCGCCGGCGGAGAGCAACGCGACCAGACTCGCGGGCGTGAGCGCATCGATGAGGCTCAGGTCGGTCTCGGCGACCGTGCCCGCCGCCCGCTCTGCGATCGTCAGAGCCTCCTCGGGCCTGACGGCCCGAAGCGCCTGAAGCAGTCGACGCCATAAGGTGCCGAGCATCTCGATCATGCGGAGGATGTAGTCCTGCTGGTACACGCGAACAGTATCTCACGCGCACTGCTGCCCGTCCCGGGGGTAGGATTGCGACATGAGGATATCGAACGCTAGGCGCACCACGCCGCAGTGTCGGTCCGGGCGAGCACGGCGGCGACGCCGACCACATCGCCCACGACCAGAACCGAAGGCGGAGCCCACCGGGCGCCCACGGCCGCTTCCGCGATCGTGGACAGTTCGGCCTGCATGAACTCCTGTTGCTCGGTCGCGCCCCAGCGGATGAGCGCGGCGGGCGTGTCCGGATCCTTGCCCTGCGCGATCAGGGCAGCCGTGATACGCGCGAGGTTCTTCATGCCCATGAGGACGACGAGGGTGCCGGGTACGTTCGCGAATGCGCGCCACTCCTCGGCGTCTCCGATCTCACCCGAGCTGGCATGCCCCGTCACGACCGTGAACGAACTCGCGACTCCGCGGAGCGTCACAGGGACTCCGGCGCACTCCGGCGCGGCGATCGCACTCGAGACCCCGGGGATGAACTCAGCGCGGAGTCCTGCCGCTGCAAGAGCAAGGGCTTCCTCAGCGCCACGTCCGAACACGCACGGATCTCCGCCCTTGAGCCGGCACACACGCAGACCACGAGATGCGCGCTCGATGAGGAGTGCGTTGATCGCCTGCTGGTCGACCGCATGATTGCCGGCGACCTTGCCCACATCTATCAGCTCTGCCCCGGCGCGTGCCTCGAGCAGCAGCTCGGGAGCGACCAGACGATCGAAGACGATGACATCGGCTTCGCGAACCGCATTCAGCCCGCGAATCGTGATCAGATCCGCCGACCCGGGACCGGCGCCGACGAGCTTCACGCTGTCGTTACGCCGGAGGTCGCGTTGTGCTCGAGGGGGCCCGTGCGGTTCGGTGATGGAACGCAACAGCCGGGTTCGCATCGATGCGTCTGTGACGTAGCGACCGGCCCAGGCGCGCAAGGTGCCCAGACGCCCGGTGAGCTCTCCCCATCTCCCATCGAATACCGCCTCGAGCTCGCGGCGCAAGCGGGCTGCGAGCCCCGGACACGCGCCTCCTGTGGTGATTCCGATCGCGAGGGATCCGCGGCGAACGACCGCCATGCTGTAGAAGGTGCATAGTTCCGGCCGGTCGACCACGTTCACCAGCGCACCGCTCGATTGAGCCGCACGGGCGATCCGGGCATTGAGTAACGGGTCGTCGGTGGCCGCAACCACAACCCTCGCGCGTGCGATATCCGATTCGCGCCATTCCCGTGCGACGAGAGTCACCAGCGGCTCTCCGGAGAACCGGCCGAACTCGGTGGAGGCGGCCGGCGCGATCACGCGAACGCTTGCGCCCGCGTCCAGCAGCTCCTGCACCTTGCGTGCCGCGACCGGCCCGGCACCGACTACCACTGCCAGGCACCCCTCAAGCGGCACCGCGACAGGGAGCGCGCGAACGCCATGCTCTCGTGCCGGATCCTGTCCAAGCCCGCTCACCGCGCTCGCACCCCCCGTGCCGGAGTCGCCTCGATGTCCGATGTGGCCCGGGTCTCCGTGTGGGCAGGCCTTGTCCGTGTCTTGCGCCATCTCATCAGGACGGCGACCCCCAGGGCGAGGCCGACGGGAATCCACAGGTCCTGCACGGCCAGGTCGAGCCGGATGGCTTGCCGGGGCAGACCCGCCAGAAGCGTACGGGTGTTGAGGGCCACGAGCAGGGCGCCCACCGCCATTCCCAGCGGCGCGATCGGCATGCGCGAGCACGCCCACGCGGCAATCGGGGCGATGACCACGCCGCCGGCGATGAGTGTGCCGACGACAGCCCAGGGGATGCCTGCGCCGGCTGTGCCGACCCCGATAACGGCGACCACGCTCACCGCGACGGCGACCTCGGCCACGTTGACCGAGCCGATAGCCACGCGCGGGCCGATCCGGTCATCGGACGCGAGTGAGGGAGTACACACCGGGCCCCAGCCGCCCCCTCCCATCGCGTCGATGGTCCCGCCAACCATTCCCAGCGCAACGAGCTTCAGCGTTGGCACGGTAGCCTCCGTCGGGCTATCCGCCCGGGAAGCACCCGTCACACCGCGCTCAGGCGAAACAGCGGCGCGCCTGTGGAACTTGATGAAGACGCGTACCCCGAGCGCGAGGAGAATCAGTGCGACTACCGGCTTGGCCAGTGTGGCGGCGACAGTGAGCAGGGCGGTCGCACCGACTGCGCCACCCGCAGATCCCGCTCCGGCGAGGATCAGCGCCGTACGTCGATCGACGTTCCCGAAGCGAATGTGAGCGACGCCGGAAGCGATGCCGCTGGCGATCTTCGCAACGTGAACCGAGACCGAAACGACCGCCGGCGCGAACCCAAGGTATGCGAGAAGGGATGCCGAGGATACCCCGAAACCCATGCCGAGCGCGCCATCGACGAACTGGGCGATGGCCCCTGCGAGTCCCGCGAACACCAGCTGAAGATCCACTACGGCCCTGTCCTCTTCCGCACTTTGCGCATGTTATTACTGCACTCCCTGGTCGCTCAAGAGTACGCGCCCGGTGGTGCACATGCAATATCTGCGCACTAACTGCACCGACTATGTGCGCAACAGCCTGAACGTGGCACTCGCGTTGCACGCGCCTGCACTAGCCCGTGCAAGCATCCACCTCGGCGGTCAGTGATGTGATCGTCGGACGCTCGCCGCACACGGGGCACGCCGGATCGCGCTCGATTCGCATGTCGCTGATTTCGGCAGCGGCGAACTCGAACGCCAGGTACCGCCCGACAAGGGGCTCGCCAAACCCGGCCAACAGCTTCATCGCCTCAAGCGCTTGCAGTGTCCCCATCACGCCGGCCACGGGGCCCAGGATGCCCGCCTGCGAGCAGGAGGGAACCGCCCCGGCCTCGGGCGAACTCGGGAAGACGCACCGATAGCACGGGCCCTGGCCCGGCAGAATCGTGAGGATCTGGCCGAAGAACCGGAGGATTGCCGCAGTGACCAGGGGTGTCCCGGCCATCACACACGCGTCGTTGACCAGATACCGCGTGGGGAAGTTGTCGCTGCCGTCGATGACGACGTCGTACCCGGCCACGAGGGACGCGGCGTTGTCGACCCCGATGCGCTCGGCGTAGACCTGCACGTCGATGAGCGGGTTGATCGCCCTCATCGTCTCCGCTGCCGATTCAGCCTTGTTCCTGCCGATGTCTGCGGTGGAGTGCGCGATCTGGCGCTGCAGATTGCTGAGTTCGACAGTGTCCCCGTCGACGACTCCGATCCGCCCCACACCTGCGGCTGCAAGGTACAGCAGCGCAGGTGACCCGAGGCCACCGGCCCCGATGGCGAGCACGGAGCCCGCCCCGAGCCGTTCCTGTCCGGGTGCACCCACTCCGGGCACGATCATCTGACGTCCGTAGCGCTCGATCTCGCTGTCTGTGAACCGCATCGTCCGCGTTCCTCTCCCTACGGCCCGAAATGCCGGGCCAGACTCACATACCTGTCGCCGCCATCGGGCAGCAGCGTCGCGACGACCCGACCGGATCCGAGCCGCTTCGCCTCTCGCGTGGCAGCCGCGACGGCCGCACCTGCCGAGACGCCCACGAACAGGCCCGCCTCGCGGGCGAGCGCACGTGCGGCAGTCCACGCCTCGAGATCGCTCACCGTCTCGATCGCATCGAGCATCCCCCTGTCCAACAGAGGCGGGACGAAGCCCGCACCGATCCCCCCGATCATGTGGGGACCCGGCTCACCGCCCGAGAGAACTGCCGAAGAGGCCGGCTCGACCGCCACGATGCGCACATCGGGGTCGTTTGCCCGTAGATGCCGCCCGACTCCGGTGATCGTGCCACCCGTCCCGACCCCGGCGACGAAAGACGCTATGCACCCCGGGACCGCCGCTCTGAGCTCAGGGCCCGTCGTCAGTTCGTGACACAGCGGGTTCGCCGGGTTCTCGAACTGCCGCGGCCAGTACGCCGCGCGCTCCTCGGCCAGCCTCACGGTGGCCTCGATGGCGCCGCGCATACCGTCGTCGGCCGGCGTGGTTATCACCGTTGCCCCGAGTGCCTGCGCGATGATGATCCGCTCTTCGCTTACGGACTCCGGCATCACGAGCACGAGCTCATGCCCCAGCGCGGCACAGACCACCGCCAGCCCGATGCCGGTATTGCCGCTCGTGGCTTCGACCACCGGGGCACCGGGCTGCAGCTCCCCTGTTGCCCTCGCCGCCTCGATCATCGCCCGCGCAATGCGGTCCTTCACGCTACCGCCGACGTTGCGGGATTCGAGCTTGGCCCAGATATCCGCGTGCCCGTCGGGAACCGGCAGCCTCACAACCGGGGTGTCGCCGATGAGCCTGAGCGTGTCAGCGTTCATCGCTCCCGCCCGCTAGCTGGATCATGATCTCCACAGTGTCGCCGTCACTCGCGACCGCATCTGCGAGCTGCTCGCGCTTGAGGAGGCTCCTGTTCAGTGCCACCGAGGACACCTCGGGCCTGATGCGCTTATCCTCCAGCAGACTCAGGATTCCCACCGGACCTTCGACTTCTTCGCGACGCCCGTTCACAACGACTGTCACTGCCATGTCATGCCTCCTGTACTGTGACGGGAAGTTCCGTCGCTTTGCCGGCCTGTATCTCGAACGCACGAACCGCCGGCGCATCTGCCGCCAGCGAAACGATGATGTATGCGACATGGGGGTCGTAGGCCTCCGCCAGATCCGTTGCCGAGGGCCGCGCCGGTGTCGCGGGGTGTGAGTGGTATACAGCCAGGCACTGAAGGCCATCGTTGTCTATCGACCGATATGCCTGAAGCTGCTCGGCGGGATCGACCGTGTATCGCTCAGGACTGGCCGCCGTGTTGCTCAGCGGGTAGAGGCGGCGGATCACGCCATTCGTCCCCGCCCCCAGCCCGCACGCCTCGTTGGGCAGGGCTTCGCGGGCGCGCTCCACCAGCTCGAGGTAGACAGCAGGACCGAGCGCGATGCCCTCTCCCATCACGCTTCACCCCTTCGCACAAGGACTGCGAATCCACCGCCGCGGCGATCGATCGCGAGCACCGTATCGCCGTCCTCGCGAAGACTCCGGGGCACGTTGGACACGGGCTCTCCTTCATCGAGCAGGATGGTCGCTTCGTCGCCGAGCTCGAGCTCGTCGAGCGCGAGGCGCGCACGCACGTAGTTCGCGGGGCAGCGCACGCCCCGCAGATCGATCGTGTCAGGCATTCCCGAGCACCTCCCTGGCAAATACGTCGAGGCCGACCCTGTCGATGGTGTCCCGCAAGCGTTCGCGGCCTTCACCCAGGCGTTCGAACGCATCCACGGTCCTGCCCGCGATCTCCAGCGCGTCGGACGTATCGACGAACGATGCGATCTCGTAGGCAAGGGCGGGATGTGCGCCGAACTTGCCGCCCACATAGACTCTCCAGCCGCGCCTGGCCACGCCGATCGCACCCGTCGGGCATGCGTTGACGCAGGCACCTTCCCGGTCACACCTGGCCAGATCGATCACCGGCCTTCCCTCGGCATCGAGTTCGAGAGCGCCCGACGGACAGACGCCGGCACACAGCCCGCAAGCGATGCATGCACCGTCTCGTTCGTCGAGAACGGGCTCCAGCGCACCTGCGAAGCCCACGTCGTTGCCTTGCGGCTTTGCGCACGATGCGGAGCACCCGCTCACCGCCGTCTTGAGCTTGTGGGGCAGGTTCTCACGCCCGTACAGCCGGCGGTCTATCTCTCGTGCCAGTGGCGCCGTGTCATTCAGGCCCCGCTTGCAGACCGCAGAGCCCGGGCACGCCACGGGAACCCGCACGCGTGCACCGCACGACCCTGTGCCGAGGCCCGCTTCGGCAAGCCGCGCATGGATCGCGTCGAAGTCGGTCAGTCTGACTCCCCGGATCTCGATTCCCTGCCGCACGGTCAGATGGAACTCACCGTCGCCGAACTCCTCGGCTATGTCGGCGAGATGGCGGAGTTGAGCCACGTTCATGTCGCCGAGCAGCACTTTGACGCGTACGGCCCAGCGGTCCGCACCGCGGAGCTTGATGAACCCTCCACCTTTGAGCGTCTTCTCATCCATAGCCCGTTCACTCCTCGCAGACTGCGATCAGATGTCGTACTCGGGAACTATCCCGCTATCGATCAACCCACGAGCCACACGTGCCGCCACAGTGGCAGGTGGCTCATCGACTCGACCTGTGACCTGCGCTTCGGTGGAGATATCCGTCTCGCCCAGGCACACGAGGAAGAGCTCGTTGGGTTGCGACAGGACGCGCAGATCGGAGAGCTCGAACGTGTCGAGCGACCCGACAGCCGTGACGAGCAGTATCCCCGCGCCCGTCATCGCGCGACCGACCTCGCCCAGGTGTCTCAGGTTCTCGGCACGCTCGACAGCGTCGCGGGCACCGTCCGGATCGAGGGCGGAGGTACCCTGCCCGCCGAGACCGAGGAACGCGGTGAAGCGGTCCTGCTCGAAGAGGTCGTGCTCGATAGCCCGCGCGACGGCGGACGGCTCTGCACCCTCCGATCCGGTGACGATGATGAGCTTGCCGGCATGCCCGTAGCGTGCGCGTCGGGCCTCTGCGGTGATACCCGAACCCGACCACGAATGCTCGCGCTCGCGGACATGCTCGGCGAGCAGCGTGCGGTCGACCTGTATGGCGTCGAGGACGGTTCCGCACGCTGCGATGTCGTATTCGTCGACGATGACGAAGCGCGCGGTCCGCTCGATCGAGCCGATGAGATCGAATGCCACCGGCTTGGCGGCCTCGAGCACGACCTCGCCAACCTCATGGCGATCGAGCTGACTCTTCGCACGAACCGTGCCGAAGTCGGATGCATCCAGCGCATGCACGACCTCCACGAGTTCGACAGGCACGCGGGCGCTGCCGAGCTTGAGCTGGTAGCGCTTGCCCGTGATCATCGGGGCGCGACCCATCCAAAAGAGCGTCGCCCGGAACCGCCGCGCCACGGTCGGCTCCGGCTGACCAACCTTCACGACGAGTTCCCCGGAACGGGCATACACCTGATCCGTCATGGTGAAACCGATCGCTTCATCAGGCCCGGCCGTGCGCGGAGCGGTCCCCGAGAAACGCTCGAGGGTCGCGACCGCGCTTCGCTTGCCCGAGGGCAGGAACACGACCTCGTCGCCCACCTCGAGTGTGCCGGTCTCGACCGTGCCCGCGACGATTCGTCGGTCGTCACCGCCGCCGGTGAACTTGTAGACATCTTGAACCGGCATTCTGAACGGCTCGTCGGCGTACCCGGAGCCCGCGTGGAACAGGTCGACCTGTTCGAGCACCGTGGGTCCGTCGTACCAATCAGCCTCGGTCGCGCGGGTGGCGATGTTCGCCCCGTCGCGCGCGGCCACCGGGATGAAGTGCACATCTGTCACGCCGACCTTGCCGAGAAACGCCTCATACTCACGCTTGAGCACCTCGAATGCGCCCCTGTCCCACCCGACGAGGTCCATCTTGTTCACGAGCACCGCGACCTGCTTGATCCCGAGCATCGACAGGATGTAGCCGTGGCGCATGCTGTTCTCACGGACCCCCTCCGCGATGTCGAGCACCAGCAGCGCTGCCTGCGCGCGAGCCGCGCCCGTCACCATGTTCTTGAGGAACTCCACGTGACCCGGCGCGTCGTGGATCACGTAGTGTCTGCCCGCGGTCTTGAAGAAGCAGCGCGCAGTGTCGATCGTTATGCCCTGCGCCTGCTCGTTCTTGAGCGCGTCGAGCAGGAACGCGTACTCGAACGGCCGGGCGTTCAGCTCGCACGTACGCCGGACTTGCTCGAGCTTGCCGTCCGGCAGCGAGCCGGTGTCGGCCATCAACCGGCCGATCACGGTGCTCTTGCCGTGATCCACGTGCCCGACGATCACGATATCCATGCGCTCGAGTGCGGATGCGTTCGTAGCCATCACATGTACCCATCTCTACGGAGCGTCTCGAGTCCCCCGCCGTCCTCGGCGTCCTGGGCTCGTCCTGATCGCTCGGCAACAGTCGCCAGCCGACCGGACCGCAGCTCCTCGACGATCTCGGAGACCGTAGATGCCGAGGACTCGATCGATCCCGTGCACGGCGCGCAACCAAGGGAGCGGTACCGACGGCCGTCACGGGCGAGATAGAGATCGACGATCGGGATGTCTTCGCGCTCGATGTACTCCCAGATGTTGAGCTCGGTCCAGTCGAGCAGCGGGTGGATGCGCACGTGCGTGCCCGGGGCGAAGTCCGTCTTGTAGTACCGCCAGACCTCGGGTGGCTGGTCGTCGACGTTCCAGTCGTGGTCGTGGTCGCGCGGGGAGAAGTACCGCTCCTTGGAGCGGCTCCCTTCTTCGTCCGAGCGAACACCCGCGATCACCCCGGTGAACGGAACCCGCTCGTCGTCCTCGACAAGACGCCCGAGCGCATGATCCATCCGCAGCCGGGGCCACTCGCCGGACAACGTGCGCCTGAGAGCCTCGCTCTTGAGCAACCGGCAGCAGGTCAGTCGATCCACCGCGCCATCAGGGAACGTCCGCTTCTCGGCGAGCGCCTCGCGGTTCTGGCCCACGATGAGGTTCAGGCCCCACTCGAGAGCGAGCCGGTCCCGGTACGCGATCATCTCCGGGATCTTGTAGGCGGTATCGACATGCACGAGCGGAAAGGGCACGTGGCCGAAGAAGGCCTTGCGCGCCAGATGCAGCATGACCGTCGAGTCCTTGCCGATCGACCACAACATGCCGAGACTCTTGAACTCCCGGTACGCCTCGCGAAGGATATGGACGCTTCGTGCCTCGAGAGCTTCGAGCTGATCCACGTCACTCGCCTCCAATCATGTGATCGTCGGCGATGTCGTCCGGCGGCGGCGATGCCGTGGCCCGGTGGGCATGCAGCCCGCACTCGCGCTGCTCACCGATCTCCCACCACCAGCGACCCGATCGCGGGTCCTCGCCGGGCGCTACCGCACGGGTGCACGGCGCGCACCCGATGCTCGGGAACCCCTGCTCGTGCAACGGGCTCACCGGAACATCGTTCTTGCCCGCGTACTCCCAGACCTGGTCTGAAGACCAGGCCGCGAGCGGGCTGACCTTCACGAGGCCCGTCGCTTCGTCGGTCACTGCTACGCGCGTGTCCGCCCGGGCCTCGGACTGAGTGCTCCTCAGACCCGTGACCCATGCAACCCGGCCCTGAAGAGCCCGCCCGAGAGGTTGGAGCTTGCGCACCGAGCAGCATTCCTTACGGGCAGTGATGCTGTCCCGGAACAGGTTGATACCTCCCGAGGAGACCAGGCGCTCGACCTCGCCGGAGTCAGGGAAGTACGTCCTGATCGGGATGCCGTAGCGCGCCTCGGTCCGGGCGATGAGATCGTAGGTCTCCGGGAACAGGCGACCTGTGTCGATCGTGAACACGGGTATGTCGAGCCCTGCCGAGGCGATCATGTCGGTCAGCACCTGGTCCTCGACCCCGAGCGACGTCGCCATCACGATCCGGCCGGCGAACACGCGCGCCGCCCACACGAGAATCGACGTGGGGTCAAAGATGGCGTTGAGTTCCTCGAGTCGACCGGCGTCCATCGGCTGCTCCGCTGCTATTGCGCACTTTTACACTGCGTCTACTCGGCTTTATAGAGTGATAGGAAGCAGAGTACCAGGCGAGTCCGGATGAAGGCAACGGTTTCGCCCTATGCGCACCGTATTACTGCGTAATACTCGCGACTCCGGCCCGCGGCTTCAGGCTGCCGCACGAGCCCCCATGACGGAGCGCCGCCGCCGGCGTGAACGCCGGCGGCGGCAGGGGGAACGTATCGGTACGGCCAGGAGTGCCTAGAGCACGGTCGCCAGAATCGCGAGCATCAGGGCGGCGCCGGCAAGAGCGATCGCGCGGGCGTAGTACACGCCGCCTTCGCTGAAGCTATCGATGAACATCTGGGCCTCCTAACACCGGGTGGTCTGCTGCGTCTCAGTGCTTCTATAGCTAGTATCGGACCTACTAAGCATAAGTACCATTGCACCTTTCTTCCGTTTTACTTAAGCTGTGCTTCATGTTGAACGTGGTCCGCATGAAAGTGCTCCGGGAGATCGCCGCGAGAGGCAGCATCACCGCCGCCGCCGGGGCGCTGTACATGACCCCCTCAGCTGTGTCGCAGCAGATGGCCACTCTCGAACGAGAGGCCGGCGTGGAACTGCTCGATCGCACCCGCCGCACCGTTCGACTCACTCCGGCCGGCGAGCGCCTCGTGATTCACACCGAGCGCGTCCTGGAGGCGCTCGAGGAGGCCGGGGCAGAGATGGATGCCCTCGGCGGCGGCATCGCCGGGCGTCTGCGCACGTGCGCCTTCCCCACGGCTGCCCGCTCGGTCCTCGTGCCCGCTCTCGCACTGCTGCGATCCAGATTCCCGGAAATCGAGCCGACGATGAACGACCTCGAACCCGAGGAATCGATACCCATGCTCAAGGTCGGAGACATGGATGTCGTGGTCACCTACGAGTTCGACCATCTGCCCACGCCGCGCGACCCGGGCGTCGAGCGGCATATCCTCATGCGTGAGCCCATGTACGTCGCGATGCCGCGCACGCATCCGATGGCGGCCGGGCCCGTGAGAATCCATGACATGGCCGAGGAGCAGTGGGTCGTCGGCCGCGATGGCTCCCCCTTCATGGAGGTCCAGGTCCGCATCGCCAACGAAGCCGGGTACACTCCCCGCGTGGACCTGCACAGCAACGACTACCAGGTCATCCTCGCCGCCGTGGAAGCCGGACTGGGCGTCGCCCTGGTCCCTCCGCTCGCGCTGTTCGCCTCGTATCCCGGAGTCGTCCTGCGACCGCCGGAAGACATCGAGGTCAACCGGCGCGTCGTGGCGGCAATCCGTGCCGGCAGTGGGGGAAGCCCGGGGATCGCCGCAGCGCTCGCGGCGCTCCGAGAGGTCGGCGAAGCAGCAGCCTCTCGAGACGTGAGCGCCTACCTCTGACCAAGTCCCCAGCTGTCAGGGTGCCGCCCGAGCCGTTCCCCGGTATCCATCGCGTCCAACCGGCCCACGTCCTCCGGTGAAAGCTCGAACGAGAACACGTCGGCATTGGCGCGGATGCGGTCGGGGCGCACGGACTTGGGAATGGCCACCAATCCCTTCTGCAGCAGCCAGCGCAACGTGACCTGCGCGGGGCTCACCCCGTGGTGGCCCGCGATCGAGACGATCACCGGCTCCTCGAACACGCGGCCGCGCATGAGCGGCGCCCATGCCTCTACTACGATGCCATGCTCGCCGCAGTAGGCCTGCAGTTCGGGCTGTTGCAGCCGGGGGTGGAACTCCACCTGGTCGACCATCGGTCCGATCTTCGCGACTGCGCGCAGCGTCTCGAGGTGTGGCACCAGAAAGTTGGACACACCTATCGCCCTCACTCGACCCTGGCGATACAGCTCTTCGAAGGCGCGCCATGTCTCGGCATACAGAACTGCGTGCGGCCAGTGCACGAGATACAGGTCGAGATAGTCCGTGCCCATGCGCTCAGCGCTGCGTTCGAAGGCGGCCAGTGTCTCTTCGTAGCCCTGTTCGTCGTTCCAGACCTTGCTGGCTAAGAACAGCTCGCCGCGCGGGATTCCGCTCGCGCGAACCGCACGCCCGATGCCTGCCTCGTTGCCGTACATCGAGGCCGTGTCGATGCTGCGATACCCGGCCTCAAGCGCCGCGAGCACCTCCTGCTCGACTTCGGCGCCTTCGACGGCCTTGTAGGTCCCGAGTCCCAGGAGCGGCATCTCGACGCCGTTGGACAACACGGTCGTGCTGGCTATCGTGAACGTCACAGCCTCTCCTCGGCAGATGTCCGTGAAAAGGATATGCCCACGGAGCTTCAGTAGGCCAGGCTCACCGCACGGAACTCCCAGGCGCCGGTGGTGACGCATTTGATGAGGAACCCCGCCACGTCGGCGCGCGACATGCGGGCGCCGGCCGAGAGCGGGCGGCCGTGGATGCCGATGCGGTAGTGTCCGAGCCGCGGTCCTTCGGTGAGACCGGGCGGGCGGACGATTGTCCAGGTCAGCCCGCTCGCCATCACGCGCTCCTCCATCCGCTCAAGATCGTCGTAGAGCCCCCGGAGCGTGGTTCGCAGGAGGAGCTTGTAGCCCACGCTCAAGCGGCGACTGTCGCGCGCGAAGGTGCCGGTGGCGCTCATCACGGCAAGACGCGGCACCCGCTGCTCGGCCATCGCCTGCATCACGTTCGCGATGCCGACCGAGTACAGGTCGACCCGCGATGCGGGCTTGGAGCCGAACGTACAGATGACCGCATCGCACCCTGCCACCGCCACACGCAGTGAATCGAGGTCTCGAACATCCCCGGGCATCTCGGTCAGGCGGGGATGGCGGAGGTCGAGTCTGCCCGGATCACGTGCGAACGCCACGACATCGCTTCCGTGGCCGAGTGCCTGCTCGACCACCTCGCGTCCGGTTCGGCCGGTTGCCCCGATGACTGCGATTCGCACGTGCTCTCCCGTAGGTGGCGCAGGACGTGTGCACTACGGGCATATCACCTGCGGACGGCCCACCGCAACATCGAGCGAGACCCGAGTCCGTCGATCAGCGCACGATCTTGCTGATCGGGAGTTCCAGGATGTCTTCGGCGCCCGCTGCTTTAAGAAGCGGAATCAGCTCGTTGACCGTCGACTTCTCCGCCACGGTGGTGATCTCGTAGTCCTCGGATCCATAGAGCTGGCTCACGGTCGGCCGCTTCATGGCCGGCAGCCGGGAGATGACGTCTTCGAGGTTGGCGCGGGCGACATTCATCGAGAGCAGGACCTTGCCGCGCGCCTCGATCACTCCCAGAAGCAAGGTGCGCACTTCTTCGATGGCGACCCGTTTCACCGGATCGGCCCACGCGCCCTTGTTCGCGACGAGACGAGTGGTCGAGGTGAGAATGGTATCGATGATCTTGAGGCCGTTTCGCCGGAGCGTCGAACCCGTCTCGGTGAGATCGACGAGCGCGTCCATCATCTCCGGGACCTTGGCTTCGGTGGCCCCGTAGGAGAAGAACACGTCCACCTCGATACCGAGATCGTTGAAGAACTGCTTCGTGGCCTTGGGAAACTCAGTGGTGATGCGGCTCCCGGGCTTGATGTCGCGGGCAGACTCGACCGGGGAGTCGTCGGGCACGGCCAGAACCATGCGCACGACGCCCGTCCCGGTCTTGGCGTACGGCAACTCGGCGACGTCGATCACGTCCGCCCCACTCTCGCGCACCCAATCATGGCCCGAGATCCCGATGTCGAAGTACCCGTCCTGCACGTAGATGGGGATCTCCTGCGGGCGCAGGATCTTCGCGCGGGTGATGCGCGGATCGTCGACGGTGGGGTTGTACGCCCGGCTGGACTTGCCGATGGTCATGTCGGCCTGATTGAACAGCAGCATCGTCTGTTCTTCGAGTGAGCCCTTCGGCAGCGCGAGAGAGAGCATGGAGGCCTCCTGGCGGTGAACTGCGTGGTGGCGAGCGTCGCCCGCGTACCCCATCACTCTACTGCGATGGAGTGCCTGCGTCCAGACGACGTGCGTGCCGCATGTCCGAACCCCGCTCAGTCGAGTGGCCGACGATCGATGCGCCGCACGCCATGAGCGGTGCCCAGAAGCAGGACGTCCGCCGGTCGTCTCGCGAACACACCGCATTCCACGACACCCGGAATCCGATCCAGAATGGTCTCGAGCGAGAGCGGGTCTGCGAAGTCGAGACCGCTGACGTCGATGATGATATTGCCGTGGTCCGTGGTCGTGCCCTCTCGCACGACCGCCTCGCCTCCGAGCAAGGCGAGCTGCCTGATGACAAGAGCCCGGGCTTCCGGCAACACTTCTACCGGGAGAGGGAATGCCCCCAGCCGATCCACGAGCTTGGTCTGGTCAGCGATGCACACGAAGAGACGCGCAGAACTCGCAACAATCTTCTCGCTCGTAAGCGCGCCACCGCCACCCTTGATGAGACGCAGCCGTCCATCGATCTCGTCGGCCCCGTCCACGTACAGGGGAATCTCGCCGGTATCGTTCAGCTCGCTGCGAGGAATCCCCGCGGCCTCCAGCCGCCTGGCGGTCTCGTCCGACGAGGCCACGGCGCCTGCAACAGGGATGCCGCTTACGGCGAGCGCCTCGATGAAGCGCGTCGCGGTCGTCCCCGTGCCTACGCCGATAACCGTGCCTGGTTGGACGAAGGCGATCGCGGCGTGCGCTGCGGCACGCTTCATGGCATCCAGGTCCACGTGCGCTCCCATCCGGCCCTTGTCCCCACGGTGAGTGTCCCGCCCGTGCCGTGAGCCCGATGTCGGCGGCCGCTTGAGCTCATTGTTCCCGAAACGCGACAGGGGCCGCACGCGGCGGCCCCTGCTCACAACACGTATCGGGCGATGCCCGCCTACTTCACGCGAGCCGCTGTTGCGACCTCGCTTCCGTCGACGAAGAACGGCTGGTCAGGGGAGTCGAACTTGTCTTCCATGTCGAACTCCAGAACCCCGCTCTCCCCACGATCCGCATGGATCGCGATGAAGAGGCTCTCGGTGAGCTCGACTCCGGAATCGATCGAGACCTCCACGTCGGTGCTCTCACCCGCCGGGATGAACGCGAAACCGATGCGCTCGCCCGGCATGCCGTCATCGTCGAGGTGCACGACCACGAACGCGCCGGTGGGCGCGAGCGCACGGTCGACAAGCAGCGTGTCGGTCAGGCCGGGCTGGTCGGATACCTCGATGGCCGCCTCGCCCTCATCGGCCTCAACGCCGAAGTCGCGGAGCTTGACTGCTTTGGCGAGCTCCTCCTCGTTCACGAAGAACGGTCGGTCGGGGCTCTCCTCCTTGTTCTCCATGTCGAAATCGAACTCCTCGGCGGTGCCACGGTCCGCGTGCACCGCAACGATCACCGAGGCGACCTCCGTATCGAGCTCGATCCGGATATCGGTCGTCTCGCCCTTCTTGACACGTGCCAGGCCGATGCGCTCGCCCGGCATGCCGCCTTCATCGATGTGCACGACGACCCAGGCGTCTTCCGGTGCGACCACGCGGTCGACGAGGAGCTCCTCGGCGCCGGTCTGGTCCTCGGACAGCTCGAGCTTGGCGTTATCGGCCGAGGCCACGTAGCCCCAGACGCCCATGCCTTCACTCTCTTCTTCAGATGCACAGCCGGCGAGAGCCGCAAGCGCGAACACAAGGGCCGCCAACAGTGCGTAGCGAAGCGTACGTTTCATCTCTGGTCCTTTCGCATCCCGGCGGAGCCGCAGCAGCGGCACCGCCGGATCGTCATATCTATGCAGCGCGCCGGGCGAGGCTCGGCTTGAAGCGACGAAGCAGGAGCGAGCTCGTGACTACACTCACGCTCGACAGCGCCATGGCGGCACCGGCGAGCTCGGGGCGCAGGAATCCGAGCGCGGCGATCGGGATGCCGGCAGTGTTGTAGCCCAGAGCCCAGAAGAAGTTCTGGTGGATCTTCCGCATGGTGGCACGCGACAACTCGATGGCGGTGACCACATCGCGCAGGTCGTTCTTCATCAGAACGATCCCGCCGGTCTCCATCGCAACGTCAGTACCTGCCCCCATCGCGATGCCCACGTCGGCCTGCGCCAGCGCCGGCGTGTCGTTGATGCCGTCGCCCACCATCGCGGTGATGAGGCCCTTCGACTGAAGCTTGGCGACCTCTTCGGCCTTGTGCTCAGGGAGCACTTCGGCGAGCACGTGGTCGGGCGCTATACCCGCCTGGGCAGCGATCGCCTCGGCGGTCAGACGGTTGTCTCCGGTGATCATGTAGACCTGAACGCCTATCTTCTGCAGCCGTGCGACCGCTTCGGAGGAGTTCTCCTTGAGCGTGTCGGCCACGGCGATGAGACCAGCGGCCCGGCCGTCGATCGCGGTGAGCATGACCGTCTTGCCCTGGCCCTCGAGCTCCTCGACGCGCGTGAAGAACGCGCTCACATCGACGCCCTCGCGGGCCATCAGCCTGCGGTTTCCGAGCGCTACGTGCCGACCGGCCACGGTACCTTCGACGCCATGCCCGGGAACGGCTGCGAATCCAACCACGGCCGGAAGCTCCATGCCGTTCTCGTTCGCGTGGTTGACGATCGCTTCAGCAAGGGGGTGCTCTGATGACTTCTCAAGTGCAGCAGCAAGACGGAATACTTCAAGCCGGTCGAACTCGCCGAACGGCTCGAACTCCGTGACGACGGGCTTGCCATGGGTCAGGGTACCGGTCTTGTCGAAGACGATAGCCTTGATCTTGTACGCGGTCTCAAGAGCGTCACCGCTCTTGATGAGAATGCCGTTCTCCGCGCCCTTGCCGGTGCCGACCATGATGGCAGTCGGCGTGGCGAGACCGAGCGCGCACGGACACGCGATGACGATGACTGCGGTACCTGCGAGCAGCGCCTTGACGAAGATCGATCCCGATGCGTAGAACTCGGGGCTCACGTAGTTGGGGACTACGAAGAGCCACACGAGGAACACCGCGATGGCGAAGGCGACCACGGCCGGCACGAACACGGCGCTGATGCGATCCGCGAAGCGCTGCACCGGGGCCTTCGAGCCCTGAGCGTCCTCGACGAGCTTGACGATCTGGGCAAGCGCCGTGTCGGCTCCGACCTTAGTGGCGCGGAACCTGAACGACCCGAGCTTATTGAGCGTAGCCCCGATCACCGTGTCGCCGACGGTCTTCTCGACCGGGATCGACTCACCGGTGAGCATGGATTCGTCGACGCTCGAGTGGCCCTCGGAGAGGACACCGTCAACCGGCACCTTCTCGCCGGGGCGGACGATGATCAGATCACCGACCACGACCTGCTCCACAGGGATGTCGATCTCTTCACCGCCACGCACGACTCGTGCGGTCTTGGCGGCAAGGCCCATCAGCTTCTTTATGGCTTCGCCCGTCTTACCCTTCGCACTGGCTTCGAGAAGCTTGCCGAGTATCACGAAGGTGATGAGCAGACCAGCCACCTCATAGAACACCGGCTCCGAATGCAGTGCCGGCAGCACGGTGGCCGCGACTGAGTAGAAATACGCAGCACTCGTGCCGATCGCGATCAGGGTGTCCATGTTTCCGGTCCTGCGTTTCAGGGCGTGGTAGAAGCCCCGGTAGAACTGCCAGCCGGCGATGAACTGCACGGGGGTGATCAGGATCAGCCCGAGATACTTGCCCACGATTTCCGGCTCCCATGCGCCGCCCACCGTGTTGGCGAGCCAGGTCGCCACCGCAAGCGGGATGGTCTCCATGAACGGAGGTATCATCGCCACGAACAGGGCCGGAACAGACAGTATGAGCGAGAAGAAGAACAGGTTGCGCTCACGGCGCCTGTGCTTTGCCTGGGCTATGGCCTGAACGTCTTCGACAGGCGCGCCCGACGAGGCTTCCACTTTGACGACGGCATTATAGCCGGCATCCTTCACGGCGCTGACGAGCTCATCGATACCAACATGGGCCGGGTCGAATACGATCGTGGCGCTCTCAGCGGCGAGATTGACACTTGCCGAAGAGACGCCCGGCACGCGCTGGAGGGTCTTCTCGATGACCGTCTGGCATGACGAGCACGTCATGCCGATGATTCCCAGATTGACCTTGCTCGCTGAAGCGGTGCCTCGTACGTGTCCTGACGTGGACGCCGGGGCACCGAGTGGTGTCGCCTGGTAACCGGCTGCCTTCACGGCCAGCGCGATGGCGTCTTCGGTGGTGACTGCAGGGTCGAACTCAGCGGTCATCTTCTCGGTGGCCAGGTTCACGTTCACCTGATCGACCCCGTCAAGACCACCGACGACCTTCTCGATGACCGCGACGCACGAAGCACAGGTCATGCCTCCCACGGCGAACGATGCCTCTTGGGTGGCCGGTGCCGGACGACCCGGGGCAATCTCAGGAACGACGATCTCCGGCTCCGACGAGGGAGCACACTCGCCTCCCATCTCGCACACGCCGGTGACCTCATCGACGGGCGGAGTGGGCTCCGGCGATGCCAGATCGGACTCCCCGGCGGGTACGAGCTCGAGGTCGGCGGTGTTCGCGGGTGCGAATCCGGCCGCAACGACCGCAGACCTGAGCGCGTCCAGCTCGAGGACCGAGCTGTCAGCCAGGACGGTGAGGGTCCCGGCCGCGGCGTCGGCGGATGCGGTGTCGATGCCGGGAACACGCGTCACGTGCTCCACGAGCAGCTGCTCGCACGAGCGGCAGTGCATTCCCTGTATGGCTACGCGGAATACCTGCTTGGTAGTAGTCTCCACGTTCATCTCCTCTATTCGACTATCAGTGCGCCGTGGACCATGTCCATGCCGCATCGGAAGGGATACGTTCCGGGCTCCAGTGCGGGGAGCCGCACCGTCGCGCCGCCGTGCTCGAGGTCGGCCTCGATTCCGAGATCATCGAAGACCACCCGACCAAGACACCCGTGGCCCTCGGAGAACACGATATCCACAGGCACGCCTGCGGCCACGATGATCGTGTCCGGGTCATACCCATCTGTGACAGCCACAGAGATCCGCTGAACGGTCTCTATCTCAGCCCGAACAGGCTGCCGGGGAGTCTCGACCAGACCCAGGCGCTGCGCCTCAGCGAGGCTCAACGGCCTGGAGTCGACGACCCTCGCGAACGGGCTGACCGAAAGAGCACCAGGCTCGAGGCCAACGCTCACGGCCGCGCGCAGAAGCTCATCGGTAAGATCCACCCCGGTGAAGCCGAGCACCAACAGCTGTCCGTCCTCTGAGACTGACAGCACTTCGACGCCGGTCGTGCGCCGCAGGCGCAAATCGAGCAATGACGCGGCTGAACTGCATGTAAGCTGGCTGACATCAAGCCGCCAGACTTCTCTGGTTGTCGTCATGACCATCTCCTTACTCGACCACGATCTGGCCGAACACCATCTGCATGCCGCACGAGAAGTCGTACGTGCCTGCGGTGAGGGAATCGAGCTTCACTGTCTTGTCACCTGTGGAGATGTCCTCGAAGAAGCCGAGGGGCTGGCTCATGACCTGGCCGAGACATCCTCCGGCCTGCCGGAAGGTGATCTCCGCAGGTACGCCCGCCTGGAGCTTGATCACGTTCGGGCTGTACGTGCTGTTCGCGGTGTCGACCGTGATGCGCTGAACGCCATCGGCGTCCACGACAGCCGAACCCTCCACGGGCTCACTCGAGCCGGCGGAGGGGCCGCAACACGCGCAGCCGGCACCGCCAGCCGAAGGATCCGCTGCGTCGTAGCCTGCCGGCGTGACGTAGTTGGCCGGCACCGGTCCGGAGCCCGGCGCCCTTGACGCGACAGCAAGGCGGTATGACATGAAGAACGCCACGAACACGAGTCCCGCGACCAAGAGGTAGCGGAGCACCGGTGCGGGTTGAATCTGCGTATGAGTCTGGTCGGTCATCTGAGAGTTCTCCTTCTTTCGAGTGATGAGTCTGTTAGCCAAAGTACCCGCCCATGGCGAGTCCGATGAGGGACGCGGCAGCAACAGCACCTGCCACGACGATGAGTTCCTGGGGCGAGAATCCGAGCACTGCGGCGGGCGCCGCAGCCGCGGCTCGCCGTGCGCCGGATGCGGACGGCGTGGTACTGACCGCTGATGCCCTGCGACGGGAGGTCCAGTAGACCCCGCCGCCGGCGAGGCCGAGCATGACCACGAGCGTGGGCAGCAGCGACGATCCACTCGCGACCGAAGCACCGCTTCCGACCACGATCCGGCCGGCCATCATGCCCATTCCACAGGTGAGCGTGAAGGTGCCTGAGGCGGTTGCGGGCAAATCGATCGTAGTGGTCGCAAACGGTTTCAGGTCGACGAGAATGCCCATCTGGGGAATCGCCAACTGGTCCGAGCACGCGTTCTCCTCGCGCCTGTCGACTATCAACCGCACGGGACGATCCGCAGGAAGACTCAGCTGCGACGGAACGAACTGGACGTTCTCGATGACGAGCGGGACTTCGATCACGCCGTCGGCAGCGGTCTCGTAGTTCGCGATCGGCTGGGCAGCCGACGGCGTCCCGACCACATACTGCTTGATCGATTGGGCGGTCACAGGTGAGCCGAGCAGCATCGCTGCACGGTTCACATATACGCCGCCGAGGACGATCACGACGACAGCGAGGGCGACCATGACCCGTTCCTTCAGGGCACTGGGTATAAGACTCGATGCCGTGCCGAAACCCAGCATGAGGGGTGCGGTGCCGAGCCCGAATGCGAGCATGGCCAGCGCACCCGTGATGGGACTGCCGCTCGCTGCGGCCGTGATTTGCGCACCCATGAGCGGAGCACAGGGGAACAGCCCCGTGAGCAAACCGAGTGTCACCGGCGTTGCCAGCGAGCTCTCGCCTGCGGCCGCACGTGAGTTGGCGGAACGACGGGTCTTCGAGAGCGCGGTCATCAGGAACTTGGGTGGCCGGGGCGTGAGCTTGGCCGCCCACGGGAACCGCCCGGTCATGCCCAAGCCGAGCACGACCATGAACACGCCGGCCACAACCATGACATACGGCCGGATCGAGTCCAGATTGAACGCCGCCCCGATAGCGCCGAGTGCCAGACCGACGAGCATGTAGCTCACGATCTTGGCCCCCTGATACGCCAGGTTCGGAACGATCTTGTGCGCAAGCGACTTGCCTTCGGTGCCCTTCAGGGCGTACCCGACGACCATCGGTCCGCACATCGACACGCAGTGGAGACTCGTGATGAGCCCCAGCGTGAACATGGGAACAAAGAGATTCACATTCTCTCCTCAGTCAATGCCATTCTCGCACGTGCGCCATATCTTGCGCGCGTGACTCGGGAATCGGGCGCAGGACCGCGCCCGGGCATGCCGCAGCCAACACCGAGGAGGGCGCTGCTGCGAATGAGGAGAACTCAGAGCCTGAGCTCGGTCGAATCGCTCTGAGGCGGAGGGAGGTCATAGAAGCGAACCGGCACGAACGCGGGCCGGGAAACGCTGAATGGTCCGGAGTCGAACCTGAGTAGACCGAGAGACGCAACGAGGAGCACGACCAGGGCTGCGAGGACTCCGAACTGCAACGCCTGAACCATCAGGTGCCCGCCCGCGCCTGCGGTCGAGCCCATGAGTCCCTCGATCGCGCACTCCGGCATGAAGCACGAGGGAACGAGGGCGGCGACAAGCGCCAGCACCATCAGGGCCGCTACGGCAGCTCGCGTGTTCACGGATCGCATCATCGCTGGACCTGGAAGCCTCCCTCGGGTGTTTCACGCACGAAACTGCAAGTTCCGCGCCAATCCTATAACGGTGTATCGGCAGGGTAGCACCCGTGCTCAACCGTTCACTGCGCCCACACGAAATCACCACATCTGCGGTCGTTTCCGAATCGTCGTCGCATGCATCCCAAGACCTACTCCGCTTGCTCGAACTCGAGCGAGACCGAATTGATGCAGTACCGCAGCCCGGTCGGAGGCGGGCCGTCGGGAAAGACGTGACCCAGATGGCCGTCGCAGACCGCGCAACGGACCTCGGTCCTGGTCATGCCGAAGGAATCGTCCGAGTGCTCGGTGACGGCATCCTGCTCTATCGGCTGCGCGAAACTCGGCCAGCCGCACCCGGAATGGAACTTGTCCGCACTTGCGAACAGGGTTGCTCCGCAGCCCGCGCACACGTAGGTACCGCGCTCGGCCAGATCGGTGAACTCGCCCGAGAACGCGGGCTCCGTGCCAGCCCTCCTCAGCACACGGAACCGCTCCGCCGAGAGAACCTCTCGCCATGCATCGTCTGTTCGCACGACCTTCTCGCGCATGCAGCCCGTCCCCCTTCGAACCCACAGAGGCGCCTCCGGACAGGCGGACACTCTCTGCCTTCGGTGGGTATCTACCCGTGTGGGGAATATGTACTGCATGAATCGACCCGGCACACTCGTGATCGCACTTCTGTCGATTGCCATCGGAGCGACCGGCATCGTCGTGGTGCTCGCTCTCGGCAGCGGACTCGAGACCCGGGAGGGCAGCGTGTCCGTCGGCGAGCTTATCTACTTCACCGGCACCGATGCGAGCGGTCGACCCCTCCCCCGCGTGCTCACAGGAGGACGGATGATGGGGTTCGGGATGATGGCTGGCGTCAGCTGCGTCGACTGTCACGGAGAAGACGGTCGTGGCGGCCGGATAGAGACGCCATGGGGTGCGATAGATACTCCCGACATACGCTACTCGACCCTCACGGCACCGCATGTGGAGGAAGGCCCGGCCACCCCGGCCTGGACCGCCGCCGACATCGGGCGCGCGATTCGCGATGGTATCGAACCTGATGGCGCACGCCTCGCAACCCCCATGCCCCGCTGGGACCTGACCGATACCGAGCTCGCGGATCTGATCGACTACCTGAAGGAGCTGGATGAGCGATGATGGGATACGGGCGTGGCTATGGCTACGGCATCGATAGCATGATGGGGGGCGGCTGGTGGGTCGGCCTTCTCATGCTTCTATTCGGCACCCTCATCATCGCCGGAATCGTGCTTCTGGTGATATGGGCGGTACGGGCATCGAGCGGGCATGCTGCGGGAGGCGGGTCGACCCGGGCGTCCGGCGCCACCGGACAGGACGAGGCGGTCTCGATCGCACGAAGGCGTCTTGCGAGCGGCGAGATCGACAAGCAGCAGTACGACGACATCATGCGCGCGCTGAGCGGGTAGTCGGGCCATGGACGGCCAGCACGCGAAGACGGGCGGAGCTGATCACGACGGCCACGGCCTTGCCGCGAAGCCGGACCACTCCGCACACACCAAGGGACGGCACGAGGGCCACTCGACGGCGGACTTCCGCAGGCGATTCTGGATCAGCCTCGCGCTGACCGTACCGGTCATCGCGCTCTCGCCGGCGCTGCCGTTCTACGCCGGCGGCCGCATCATCGATACGGCAGGTGCCGATTGGATCCTGCTCGGTATCTCTTCGGTGCTGTACGTCTTTGGCGGAATGCCGTTTCTCAAGGGGGTCGTTCGGGAGACACGGGATCGCCGCCCGGGCATGATGACGCTCGTGGCCGTCGCGATCAGCGTCGCGTACTTCTACAGCGCAGCGACGGTGCTCGGGCTTGAAGGAATGCCGTTCTTCTGGGAGCTGGCCACGCTCATCGACATCATGCTGCTCGGGCACTGGATCGAGATGCGCTCGGTCGGCGAAGCGTCGAAGGCGCTTGAGTCGCTCGCCCGGCTGATGCCCGCTCAGGCCCACAAGCGCACGGCAGACGGGAGCGCGATCGACGTGCCCGTGGAGAGCCTGCTCGAGGGCGATGTCGTCGTGGTCCGGCCCGGAGAGAAGGTCCCGGCCGACGGCACGGTGGTCGAAGGTTCCTCGGCCGTCAACGAGTCGATGCTCACCGGCGAATCGGTTCCGGTCGCGAAGGGAATCGGCGAAGCGGTGATCGGCGGAAGCGTGAACGGTGAAGGTGCACTGGTGGTGTCGGTGACGCGGACCGGCGCGCAGTCCTTCCTCGCACAAGTCGTCGAGCTGGTGCGCGTTGCCCAGGAGTCCAAATCGAGAACGCAGGACCTCGCGGACAGGGCGGCGATGTGGCTGACCGTCGTCGCACTCGGCGGCGGTGCTGTGACGTTCAGCGTTTGGCTCACGCTCGGTCGACCGCTCGCCTACGCGATGGAGCGCGCGGTCACGGTCATGGTCATCGCGTGCCCGCATGCGCTCGGTCTGGCGATACCTCTTGTCGTGGCCGTCTCCACGGCCCGTGGAGCGACGAGCGGGCTGCTCGTCCGCAACCGGATGGCGTTCGAGAACGCCCGGCTCATCGACGCGGTCGTCTTCGACAAGACAGGCACGCTCACCTTGGGCCGCTTCGGCGTCGAAGAAGTTCTGACATTCGCTGACATCGACAGCGACGAGGTGCTGACGCTCGCCGGTTCGGTCGAAGAGTTGTCCGAACACCCCATCGCACGCGCCATCGCCGAAGCGGCTCCGACCGTCCGCGAGGTCACGGAGTTCGCGGCGATTCCCGGAAAGGGCGCTCGAGGGATGATCGGCGACACTGAGGTGGCCGTGGTGAGTCCCGGCTACCTGGCGGAAGTATCCATCGAGCCCCCGGAGCGTATCGAGACGCTCACCTCAGGGGGCCGCACCGTCGTCTTCGTACTGCGCGACGGCGCGGTCGTGGGTGCGATCGCGCTGTCAGACATCGTTCGACCGGAATCAGCCGGGGCCATTCAACGACTGAAGGAGATGGGCATCGAGGCGGTCATGCTGACCGGAGACAACGCAGCGGTCGCCGCGAAGGTCGCCGCCACACTGAAGATCGACCGCTTCTTCGCGAACGTGCTCCCGGCCGACAAGGCCGCGACGATCGCGCGCTTGCGCGCCGAGGGCAAGGTGGTCGCGATGGTCGGTGACGGCGTCAACGATGCCCCGGCCCTTGCCTCGGCCGATGTCGGAATCGCAATCGGGGCGGGCACCGAGGTCGCCGTGGCCGCAGCCGACGTGGTGCTCGTCCGCAGCAATCCTCAAGACATCCCGACGATCATCTCCCTCGCCCGCGCCACGTACCGCAAGATGGCGCAGAACCTCGGGTGGGCGGTGGGGTACAACGTGATCGCCATTCCTCTGGCAGCGGGCGTACTCGCGGGATTCGGCATTCTACTGAGCCCCGCTGCAGGGGGCGTCCTGATGTCGGCGTCAACCGTCATCGTCGCCATCAATGCCAGAACGCTGCCGCTCGAACGTTAGCCGTTCGACGCCACGCCCCCGACGATGCCGGCGAGATGCTCGCGGGCCTCGCGCCCGATCCCCAGCTGATCGATCTCCTCGGCGAGCCTGAGTCCTGACCCGGCTCCGGCGACGTAGCCGTTGAGTCTGGCTGCGGCGGTACTCTCGCGCAACACCGACGGGTCCTTTCCGAGGATGGACTCCATCTCCCTCAGCAGCACCCGGTCCTGCCGCAGATAGTACTTCTGGTGGTAGTCCTCGGCGACGTAGAACCGATCGAGCACCCGCACGGCGGTCGCCAGCGGCCCACCCGACAGGGCGCTGTAGCGGGCGACGGCCTCCAGCGCGGCCTGTCGCTGCGCCTCGTCGTGGGCCAGCACGAGCGACGCGTACTGCACGGAGAACGCCGGTCTCGCGGGATTGTGCATGCCGAAGAACACATCGAGCAGCTCCTCGTAGCTCACCCGGCCGGGATCGAAGTCGACCTGGATGCACTCCGTGTGATCGCCGATCCTGCGGTAGGTCGGGTCGGCTGCCATACCACCGGCGTAGCCGGCGCGCGTCCGGACGACGCCTTCGATGAGCCCGAACCGGGCATCAGGGCCCCAGAATCAACCGGCTCCGAACGTCGCTGTCTCGATGCCGGTCGGCTGCGTGGTATCGACGGGCTTCATGGCGCTCCCTCCTGGGTATGCGCTCTGACGAAGCGAGGCGTATGCCAGCGTATGCCGCCGCCGCGCGCGCCGGGATGAAGGTCAGGTGCGCTCCAGGTCGTTGGCGAGCTGCTCGAGGAACAGACCGATGTCGGTCACGATCCCGATGGTCTGCCACGATCCGCGGTCGGCGAGCTTCGTGACGACCGCAGGGTTGATATCCACGCAGACGGTCGCGGTGTCCGCCGGGAGCATGTTGCCCGTCGCGATCGAGTGCAGCATCGTCGAGAGCATCAGGCATGCGCCCGCGTCCCGGCAGTACTCCCGCATCGCGTTCTGTGCCTCGATCGCATCGGTGATCACGTCGGGCAGCGGCCCATCGTCACGAATCGATCCCGCAAGCACGAACGGGGTGCCCGTTTTGACCAGTGTGTGCATCAAGCCCTCACGCAACACGCCCTGCTCGACAGCCGCGGCGATCGAGCCGCAACCCCGGATGGTGTTGATGGCGCGCAGATGATGCTCATGGCCGCCGAGGGTGGGCGTCCCGTGCGTCATCGAGACCCCGAGCGACGTACCGAACAGCGCGCTCTCGATGTCGTGGACCGCGACCGCGTTGCCCCCGAACATCACGCTCACGTAACCCTGCTCCACCAGACGCGTCAGGTGCGGTGCGGCGCCGGTGTGGATGACGGCGGGACCCGCGACCACGATGGTGTTCTTGCCCGCCGCCCGGGTCTCGCGCAGCAGCCGGGCGACCTCGGCCACGACCTGCGCCTTTGGCTTCTCGCTCGACACGGCGGAGTTCATGAACTCGAACGCCTGACGCTCCCTGGGGCGCTCCTGCGGCTTGATGCGCAGACCCACGTGCCCGACAACGTACATGTCGCCTGCGCTCACCTCGGCCATCGGCACGGTCGACGCGCAGCAACGTGCCTCGTCCACCCGGACGCCCAGATCCATCTCCACGCCCTCGACCGGAACCCACTGCCCCTGCAGACGAACGAAGGTGGCGAGATTGGTCGTCGAGTAGAAACCGTCGGGAAACACGCCGTCAGCGGGTGCCGCGGCGAGATGCGCGTCGGAGGGATCGACCGGAACGGCACCGTGTTCCTGAATGACGTGCAAAACTTCGTCGAGCCCTTCCTGGGAAGGCGACTTGACCCTGAGCACCGCCACGCTCGGGTCGTCGTTTGTGCGGCCGACATCGAACTGAAGCGTCTCGAACTCGCAGCCCATCTCGACGATCGCGTCCATGATCGCGGACATGATCCCGGAATCGATCAGATGACCTTCAACGCGAACGTCTTCGTACGGCGACATGAGAGGCTCCTCGCGGACTCGGCGATATGCACTGATGCCAAACGCCTATCCATTATTGCCGAGGAGAGCCCGCGGGGACACCCGTCAGTCGCGGTAACTCCCGTGCAGGGTGCAGGGAAAGCAGTTGCCCTGGTCATCGAGCTCGTATGCACCGTGGGCAAGATCGACGTCCATCGGGTCCGCCGGGCGGGGAAAGCCCGGGCAACGCGGAGGCGTCCTGAGGATGTAGTCATTGATGAGCGGGCTGAGACCGCTCACGACACCCTGCAGCGCTGTCATGTCCATGTCGTGAACGACCGACCATTGCTGGGCTGCATCTTCGAGTGTCCGCTGATTCCGGAAGCACACGCGTCCCTCTGTCCGGGTTCGGCTGGCGATGTACGAGGGCACGACGATGGACACCAGGATACCGATGACGAGGACCACCATCATCAGTTCCAGGATTGTGAAGCCCTTGTTCTGCCCGAGCTTGGCCATATGTGCCCCTTGCCGTTCACGCGTCCAACTGTGATTATCGGCACGAAACACGAACCACACGAGCGCATGACCGTTCGGTCGCACGCTCGTGCGCTGCAGCCGAATCGGCCCGCCGCGCGAGCTCGCTCTTGCTCAGGCCTCGGCCATCGCCTTCTTGAGCTCCACGATGCGCTCGCGGAACTCCGGCATCGAGCTACCGAGTACCTGTGTCGCCAGGATGGCGGCGTTGTCGGCTCCGTTGATCGCCACACAGGCCACGGGAACGCCGGTGGGCATCTGCACCATCGACAGGAGCGAATCCAAGCCGCCGAGATCCGAGGTCTTCATCGGCACGGTGATCACGGGCAGCGGAGTGAACGCTGCGACCACGCCGCCGAGGTGCGCGGCCTTGCCTGCGGCAGCGATGATGACCTTGATGCCCCGGTCGCCTGCGGTGCTGGCCCAGTCGTGGACCCGGTCGGGGTTGCGGTGGGCGCTGGCCACGAGCAACTCGTAGGGCACCCCCAGCGCTGCGAGCCGGTCCGCGCATTTCTGCATGACGTCCATGTCGGACTGCGAACCCATGACGATTCCTACGAGCGGCGTTTCGGCCATCATGTCCTCCGGTGGTCGAGTGGTCGTTCGCGTCAGGGAAGTACCCGCGATGCGAGTGCGTCCATTGTAGCGACCGGTTCCCGGATGAACAGGGGTGATTTTGGCGCCGAGAGAATCGTCCCGGAGGCTACCCGCTCATGCCCCTCAGCGTCGCCCGGGACCGTGCTCCACGTTCTCGGTCTCGACGACGGCCGCGGCCATCGGATGCACGTCGTGTCCCGTAGCGCAGGCCGGTTCGGCCCCGTCACCGAACAGCAGGTCACGCTCCTCGTCAGGCAGACCGCGGCGAGCCTGGTCACGGAGGTTGTTCACGCTGATGAAGAACTGGCGCATCATCGCGACCAGCAGGTAGCGCCCGTTCGGCGCGAGTGTGAGCTGCTCGTCGTCGTCGATGCTGAAGGCCCTGTTCGCGCGCATGAATGCCATCTCGAGGGGCAGACCGCGCTCGATGCGCACGCCGAAATCGCGCTTGAACTGCCGTTTGTCCAACGACAGGCCGAACAGCTGCATGAGGAACCGGTACCGCATCAGATCCCCGTGGGGGAACCTGCGCATCTGCGTAGCCGCAGTGCGCCCCTCGGCCGCGCGCGTCCCATACTCGGCCAGCGAGAACGTGTTCACGTACAGCGCGCCATCCAGGAACGAGAAGGCCCCCGAGCCGATACCGACGTACTCCTCGTAGTCGACGATGTACTCGTCGAGCATGCCGCCCCCGGTGTGCGAGAACGTCCACGAGCTCGCGGGCTCGAAGTCCGGAGCCAGATGCTCGACCAGGGTGTGGTAGAAACGGCCCTCGCGGGCGTAGTCCACCTTGCCGACGGTGCGCTTGAGCGAGTCCGCTACCGCCGGTGACGCCATGAGCGGGTAGAAGGTCGTCTGGTTGGTGCCGGTCGCCTTGAGAAGCTCAACATCGCGGAGCAGCATCGCCTCGGTCTGAGACGGGAAGTTGAAGATCATGTCGACGTTCAGCGAGTGGAACCGCCCCGCGACCCACTTGAGGCGCTCCATGATCTCAGCCGCGGATCCGTACTTGTCGTAGCGGTCCATCTGCTTGAGCAGCGAGTCATCAAGACTCTGCACGCCCACGCTGAACCGGTCGACGCGTCCGACCAGTGCATCCACTACGTCCGGGATGAGATGGTCGGGATTGGTCTCCGAGGAGACCTCCCGGATCTCGAACAGGGACTTCGCCAGATCGATGGTCTCGGTGAGCTCATCGACCAGGACCGTCGGCGTGCCGCCGCCGACATACATAGAGGTGCAACGAAAGCCCCGCTCGGCGACTGTCCGCATCTCATCGCGCAGGTGAACGAAGTACTCGCGCGCACGCGCCTCGTGAAACGGAAAACGGTTGAACGAGCAGTAGGGGCACAGGCGCGTGCAGAAGGGGACGTGCACGTAGAGCAGGTACTCCTTGCCGGGCACGGCCGCAGGCAGCTGCGGCGCCACATACTCGTCGAGCTTCAGATACCGGTCGCCGGCGCGGCGCATGACGGCCGAAAGGACTCGTTCCGAGAGCATACGGGGCTACGCCTTCCAGGCGTCGCGGCCGCGTGCGGCCCGACCGCCGATGTCGGTGCGGTAGAACATGCCGTCGAACGAGATCGTCTCGCAGGCGGCGTAGGCACGCTCGCGCGCCTCGGCGAAATCGGTTCCGAGGGCGGTGACGTTGAGCACGCGTCCGCCCGCGGTGAGCACCGTGCCGTCATCGGCGAGGACGGTGCCTGCATGGTAGACGGTCACGCCGGACATGGCCTCGGCCCGGGCGATTCCGGCGATCGGCTTGCCGGTCTCGTAGTCTCCCGGGTAGCCGCCGGACGCGAGCACGACGCTCACGGCCCACTCGTCGGCCCAGCCGGGCGCAACGTCCGCGAGGCGCTTGTTGGCCGTCGCCATCATGATCTCGACCAGATCGCCGAGGAGACGCGGCAGTACGACCTGGGTCTCCGGGTCGCCGAAACGCGCGTTGAACTCGAGGAGCTTGGGGCCTTCGTCGGTGAGGATGAAGCCGCCGTAGAGCACGCCTCGGTAATCGATGTTCTCGGCACGAAGCGCGGCGACCGTCGCGTCCATGATATCGACCATGGTCTCGTACTCGTCCTCGGTCACGATCGGGACGGGCGAGTAGACGCCCATGCCGCCGGTGTTGGGGCCCTCATCGTTATCGTACGCGCGCTTGTGGTCCTGAGCGGGCGCCATGGGCACCACGGTCTCTCCGTCGGTGAAGGCGAGCAACGAGCACTCGGGCCCGGAGAGGAACTCCTCGATGACGACGGTGTCGCCGGCGGCGCCGAAGCGGCCCGCGAAGCACTCGGAGACCGCCTCGCGCGCTGTCGAGATGTCCATAGCGACCGTGACACCCTTGCCGGCGGCCAGGCCGTCGGCCTTGACCACGATGGGAGCTCCGACCTCAGCGAGGTAGGCAAGCGCGTCGGCTTCGCTCGTGAAGGCGGCCGAGAAGCCGGTAGGTAGGTCGTAACGGGACATGATGTCTTTGGAGAACGCCTTGGAACCCTCGAGGCGAGCTCCTGCAGCGCCCGGGCCGAAGGCCGCGATACCGGCGGCTCGTACGGCGTCGGCGACACCGGCGACCAGAGGGGCCTCGGGACCGATGACCACGAGCTCCACATCGTTGGCGCGCGCGAAGGCCGCGACGGCCTCGCCGTTCTCAACGTCGAGCATCACATGCTCCGCGATCGAGGCGGTTCCGCCGTTGCCCGGCGAGACGAATACCTTCTCGGCAAGCGGGGACTCGGCGAGTTTGGCTACGATAGCGTGCTCGCGGCCTCCGCCGCCGATGACGAGGATACGCATGGGCGGCTTCCCCCTGCTCGTGTCGGTGCTGTCCAGGCGTTGATTGTAGCCCAAGGAGGCGCCCCCCGGTCGGACAGCGGACGATCTCACGCTACGCTGATGTGCCGAACGGGTAGAACACGGTAATCCATCAACGAGAGGAGTTCCACATGGAGCCGAAAGATCAGGTGCTTGAGGCCATGCGCGCAGCCGGCGAGCCGCTCAATGCCGGCAAGGTCGTCGAGATGACCGGACTGGACCGCACGGCCGTTGACAAGGCGATGGACGCGCTCAAGAAGAGCGGCGAGATCGAGTCGCCGGTGCGCTGCAAGTGGCAGCCCAAGGGATAGCAGCGGCAGATCGCCCGGCCGCCGGCCCGACCTACAGCCTCGGCTCCCAGCGGCGCATGATCGTCTGCTCGCGGCTCGGGCCCACGGCGATCATCGACACGGGCACCTCGGCGAGGTCTTCGATGTAGGTGATGTAGTCCTGGGCCGCCTTGGGCAGCTCTTCGAACGTACGGCAGTGGGTGATATCCGTCTTCCACCCGGGTAGCTCTTCGTAGATCGGCTTGGCGTGGTGGAAGATCGTCTGGTGGCACGGCAGGTTGTTGTAGCGGTGCCCCTCGTACTCGTAGGCAACGCAGACCTTGATCGTGTCGAGCTGCGAAAGCACGTCGAGTTTGGTGATGACCAGATCGGTGAGCCCGCTGACCTGCACGGTGTAGCGCACGATGACCGCGTCGTACCAGCCGGCGCGTCGCTCGCGCCCTGTCGTGGTGCCGTACTCGTGGCCCACCTCGATCAGGTGGCGGCCGGTCTCGTCGGCAAGCTCGGTGGGAAAGGGGCCGGAGCCGACGCGCGTGATGTAGGCCTTGGCGATGCCGAGGACCCGGTCCACGACGCGGGGGCCGACGCCCGCCCCGGTGCATGCGCCGCCTGCGGTCGGGCTGCTCGACGTGACGAACGGGTAGGTCCCGTGGTCGAGGTCGAGGAGCGTGCCCTGGGCGCCCTCGAAGAGCACCCACTGGTCCGCAGCGAGCGCGCGGTTGACCACGAGTGACGTGTCTGCGATATGGGGCTTGATGCGCTCGGCGTACGTCAGGTACTCATCGGCGATCTGATCGACGGTGTACGTGGGCAGGCCGTAGACCTTCTCGAGGATGTCGTTCTTCTCCTGAAGCGCGGCGGCGATCTTCTTGCGGAAGATGTGCTCGTCGGTGAGGTCCTGGACGCGCAGGCCCATGCGGGAGGCCTTGTCCATGTAGGCCGGGCCGATGCCGCGGCGTGTCGTGCCGATCTCGAGCGAACCCAGGCGCCGCTCGGAGGCGCCGTCCAGATCGCGGTGGTACGGCATGATGATGTGCGCGTTGCAGCTGATCAGCAGGCGGTGCGTCGATAGCCCGTCGGCTTCGAGGCGGTCCATCTCCTCGAGCAGGACCTTCGGGTCGATCACGCAGCCGTTGCCGATGACCGGCGTGATGTGCGGGTACATGATCCCGCTCGGAATCAGGTGGAGTTTGAGGGTGCGGCCGCCGTGGATGACGGTATGACCTGCGTTGTTCCCGCCCTGGAAACGTACGACGTAATCGAAATCGTCGGCGATGAGGTCGGTTATCTTGCCCTTGCCTTCATCGCCCCACTGGGCGCCGACAAGCACTATTCCGGCCATGTGATGTAGCCCCTCGAAGGTGATCGGTCCCGCGGACTCTCGCCGCCGCTCCCGGACCGGGCAGCCCACCTGAGCGGGGTGGGTGCGCAACGCCCGCACATGGCGGGCGACGGCGTAAGTATGCCTGACGCGCCAGGAATGCGCCAGAGTGCGCGTTGCTTGACGGGTCGACGCGGTGAGATATGCTGCTGCTGGGTATGTTAGGGAATGATAACCGCTGCTACCGGGAGACCCGTGCACCGACTGCCCCGCATCGCCGCCGTGGCTACCGCCGCCGCACTGCTCCTGCTGACCCTGAGCGGGTGTGCACCGGCCCTTTCGTCGACCACCTACTCCGGCTCGATCCTCGACGACATCGTAGAGGTCGCGCTGCCCGCGCTCCCGAGCCCCATGCCCGACCTTGCCGTCGGGACAGAACAGGCCGCCGAGGGTACGCCGACTCCCGGCGCCCGGAGCGGGACCGTACCTCTCACGGAGGAGGCTGCGTCCTGGATCCGCGTGCGTGCGGTCACCGCCCGCGTAGGAGATCGCGTAGTCGAAGGGGATGTGCTGCTCGAACTCGACGACGCGCTCCTCAAGGCGGCCGAGGTCACCGCGCGCGCGGAACTCAAGCGGGCACAGGCGGACGCGGGGGTGCTGGGCGGCTTCATCCAGAGCGTGTCCGACGGCCGCTCGGACATAACGTCCAAGACACTCGATATCCAGAAGACCACGTCGGACCTGACCAGGCAGCGGACGGATCTCTCGGCACAGCTCGATGCCGCGAAGCGGGGCGCCTCGGTGATTCCGACCACGACGCCCGAGCCGACCACGACGCCGGCGCCGACGCAGGCAGAGCTCATCGCCCGGCTCGAAGCGGCCATCGCCAAGATCGACGAGGGACTCAAGAAGGCGACCGAGGGCCTGGAGCAGCTCACCGAGGCGTCGGCCGAACTCGACAGGGTCGAGCAGTCGCTCGGCGGACTGAGCACGGCGGCGGCGGCAGTCGTCGAGGGGCGCGAGGTCGTCGTCTCCCTCGCTGCCGCCCGGACCGAACTCGGCGTGGTGCTCGCACCGGTCGACGGACTTGTGGTCGCGATCGCCGATCCCGGCGACGTGCTTGCCGCCGGCGCAAGCGCCGCATCCATCCGGCGCGAAGGCCCGGCCTTGGCCGAGACCTACATCCCCGCAGGGCTCGCACGAGAACTGCTCGGTGGATCGCAGGCGACCGTCTTCGCCGACTCACTCAAGGACCGCTCGCTTCTGGCATACGTCGATCATATCGGCGAGCGTGCCGGGTACGTTCCCACGCGCTATGCATCGCCTGAGACCCACACGACGCGCGGCGTTCGCGTCGTGGTGCGCCTCGGTCTTGCGGACGTCCTCCCGGCCGGATCGCCGGTCGACATCGATTTCGGAATGGTCGGCACCAGTGACAGGAGCGAGGCAGACGATGGTTAAGCGGCTCATCATCATAGCGGTCGTGATCGCGGCGGTCGGAGGCGGGTGGTGGGCATGGACCACCTACGGCCCCGAGCCGGGTGCCACGGCCGACAGGCTCGGAGGCAGCGGGATCGTCGAGGCGAACGAGATCGCGATCTCCTCGGTCATCGCAGGTCGCATCGCGAGCACATCTGCCGAGGAGGGCGCTCTTGTAGCCTCCGGCACGGCCCTGTTCGAGCTCGACTCGGTGATTCTGCGGCTCCAGGTCGATCAGGCACAGGCGGGCGTGAAGGCCGCGCAGGCCGCGCTCGACAAGGCAAAGGTCGACAAGGTCACGCAGGCCGAGATCGACCAGGCAGTCGCCCGGGTCGACCAGGCGGCTGCGGCGCTCGAGATGGCCAAGGTGCAGCTCGAGTACTCGACGGTTTCGGCGCCAATCGCCGGGACCATCACCGGGGTCAGCGCGTCGGTGGGTGAGAACGCCGCACCCGGCAAGACACTCGCGACCATCGCGGACCTGAGCGACCTATACGTGGACGTCTACATCCCTGAGACGCTGATCGGGCAGGTCAAGGTGGGCATGAAGGCATCCGTGACCACCGACTCCTCGACCCGCGCGTTCGAGGGTACGGTGGTGCGCATCGCCTCAGAAGCGGAGTTCACGCCGTCCAACGTCGAGACGAAGGATCAGCGCGTCAAACTCGTCTACGAGGTTCGTCTCACCGTGACCGACGAGGGCTTCGTGCTCAAGCCGGGCATGCCGGTCGACGTGGCGTTCTAGTGATCCGCCTGTTTCACAGGGGCTCCGCACCGGCTGAGCCCGTCGGCGATCCGGATCTGGCGCTCGATGTGCGCGAGCTGTCGCATACCTTCGGCCGCGATCTGCTCGCCGTCGATCGTGTCACGCTTCGGGTGGAGCCGGGCGAGATCTTCGGCCTGCTCGGTGCCGACGGTGCCGGCAAGTCGACGCTGATCCGCATGCTCGCGACCGTGCTGCGCCCCGGCTCAGGTGACGCGTTCGTACTGGGCCACTCGGTCACGCGCGAAGCCCGGGCGGTCAAGCCGCGTATCGGCTACATGTCCCAGCGCTTCTCGCTCTACCCCGATCTCACCGTCGCCGAGAACCTCTCGTTCTTCGCCCGGCTGCGGGGTGTGGCCGCTCGCGACATCCCGTCCCGCGCAAAGCGCCTCCTCGAGTTCGCCGGTCTCACCGAGTTCTCGGGTCGCGTCGCCGAGAACCTGTCCGGCGGCATGAAGCAGAAGCTCGCACTGGCGGTCACCCTGATCCACGAGCCCGATGTCCTCTTCCTGGACGAACCCACGACCGGCGTGGACCCGGTATCGCGCCGGGAATTCTGGCGCATCATCGCGCAACTGCACCGGGACGGCATCACGGCCTTCGTGGCCACCCCGTACATGGACGAAGCCGAGCGCTGCAGCCACATCGCGTTCATGGACAACGGACGCGTGCTGCTCTCAGACACGCCGGCGGCGCTCAAGGCCCGCATCCCGGGCACGCTCTACGAAATCGCACTCCGCGACCAGCGGGCCGCGGTTGCACTCCTCGCCCCCGAGCCGTTCTCGCTGTCGACGACCGTCTTCGGCGACCGCGTGCGCATCATCGTCGCGCGCGGTGGGCCCGGACCCGACGGTCTGCGCGACCGTCTGGAAGCGGGCGGCGTCTTCCCGGATGCGATCGAACCGATCCGCCCCGACATGGAGGCCACCTTCGCCTATCTTGCCGAGGAGGCCCGCCGCGACGCTGCTGCCGCAGCGGCCGTAGAGGCAGACGACAAGGCAAGCGATGACGCGGCCGGTTCGCCCGCAGACTCCGGGGTGGATCCGTCATGAAGAACTCGCTCGCCCGCATGGCGGCTATCGCCGCGAAGGAGTTCATACACATCCGCCGCGACGGGCGGACGATGATCTCGGTCCTGGTGATGCCCACGATCCAGCTGCTGCTGTTCGCATACGCGATCAGCTTCGATGTAGCCAACGTTCCCACCGTGCTTCTCGACGGCGACCGCACCACTGCGAGCCGCGAGTACCTCGCGAGCTACGAGCAGAGCGACTTCTTCCGGGTGGTGGAGCGCATCGACTCGATGCGTCAGGTCGATGAAGCGTTCGACCGTTCCGAGGCCCGCATCGCGGTGATGGTCCGACCCGGGTTCGGTGACGCGCTGGCCCGCGGCGAGAAGGGCGAAGTCGCGGTCCTCGTGGACGGCTCGGAGCCCAACTCCGCCCAGCTCGGGCAGGCCTACACCGTCGCGCTCAACCAACGGCTCGGCCGCGAGATCACCTATGAGTGGCTCGCGAGACGCGGCATCGACCCCGCGCAGGCGGGGGGCGTCGAACCGCGTGTCCGCACGTGGTACAACCCCGAACGGCACAGCGCGGACTTCCTCGTGCCCGGCCTCATGGTGGTCGTGATCATGATCGTCACCGTCCAGCAGACCGCCGTGACCCTGGTCAAGGAACGAGAGCTGGGCACCTTCGAGCAGGTGGTCGTCTCGCCGATACGCCGGGGCGAGCTGATGCTCGGCAAGGTGACGCCCTGGGTCCTGCTGGGGCTGGTGCAGATGGTCGTGGTCACGCTCGTAGCCGTCATCGTCTTCGGCGTGCCGCTGCGGGGCAGCGTCCTCGTGCTTGCGCTTGCGACGTTCCTGTTCATTCTCTGTTCGCTGGCGATCGGCCTGCTCGTGTCGGCGCGAGCGAGCAGTGTCGAGGTCGCGAACCTCGTCGCTCTGCTCATCAGCTTCCTGCCGGGCTTCATGCTCTCGGGGTTCGCCTTCCCGCTCGAGAGCATCCCGCGCTTTCTGCAGTATGTCTCGTACCTGTTCCCCGGGCGCTACATGGTCGTGGTCGCGCGCTCCGTCTTCCTCAAGGGAGCCGACTTCGGTATCGTCGCGCCTCAGATCGGGGCGCTCGCGCTCTACGCGCTCATCTCGCTCTCGCTTGCATCGCTTCTCTACTCGAAGAAGGTGCGCTGATGTCGCTGCGACGTGTGCGCCTGCTCGTGTGGAAGGAGTTCCTGCAGCTCTCGCGAGACCGGATGCTGCTGCCGCTCGTGTTCATCATGCCGGTGCTCCAGCTCGTGATGTTCGGGTATGTCGTCGGCTCGGACGTCACGAACATCCCGACCGCCATCGTCGACCAGGACCGGACCACCACTTCGCGCGAGCTCTCCTCGGCATTCGAGAATACGGGCTACTTCACGGTGCTGGAGCGACCTGCGGGCGAAGCCGAAGTGCGCGACCTGATGGACGCCAACGGTATCCAGCTCGCCGTTCTCATCCCGCCAGGGCTGGAGCGTGGGCTCGCGCGCGGCGAACAGGTACCGGTCCTGATCGTGGTTGACGGCGTCGACAGCAAGACCGCATCGGTGGCATCAGGCTACGCGGCTCAGGTGCTCGCGGACTTCGGACAGCGTCGCCTGGAGGCCTCCGGGATGCTGCCCGAAGCGGGCATCGATGCGCGTGTGCGGGTGCTGTTCAATCCGACCCTTCGCGCGGTCAACGCGATGATTCCCGGGCTCGTCGCGACCATCCTGCTGATCTCCATCGGCGCGATCATGAGCCAGGCCGTCGTGCGCGAGCGCGAGCGCGGGACGCTCGAGCAGATGTTCGTCACGCCGATCACGCGCGGCGAGTACCTTGTCGGCAAGTTCGTACCGTACATACTTCTCGCGACGGTTCAGGTGACCGCCGTGATGGTCGTCGGCATCTACTGGTTCCGCGTGCCGTTCAACGGCAGCCTGGTCGTGGTCGGTGCGGGGCTGCTCACGTTCCTCTTCGCGGCGATAGGGCAGTCGCTGTTCATCTCGATGGTCTCCAAGACCCGGCACCAGGCACAGCAGGCCAACATGTTCATCCTCATTCCGACGATGGTGCTCGCGGGCTTCATCTTCCCCATCGAATCGATGCCGCCCGAAATCGTCCCTGTCACGTACCTGATCCCGCTGCGATACGTACTCATCGTGCTCAGGTCGAGTTTCATGAAGGGGTCGGGCTTCGACTCGCTGTGGCCGCAGTTCGTGGCGATGGCTGTCTTCTCGGCCGTGATCTTCGGGCTGGCGCTCTCGAGGTTCCAGAAGCGATTGGCGGACTAGACGGACATGGACGACGAGACCACAGGCAACGCGATCGAGATCCGGGGGCTGACCAAGCGCTTCGGGGACTTCACCGCGGTCGATGCGATCGACCTGGATGTGCGCCCGGGCGAGATCTACGGATTCCTCGGCCCGAACGGCTCGGGGAAGACCACGACGATCCGCATGATGTGCGGCGTGATCGCCCCCACGAGTGGCGAGGCCTACGTACTGGGCGACGATGTCATCGCAAGCCCGGAGTCGGTTCGTCGCCGCATCGGCTATATGTCCCAGAAGTTCTCACTGTTCGAAGACATGACCGTCGACGAGAACCTGCGGTTCTACGCAGGCGTCTACGACCTTGACGCCGAGAAGTTCGCCGAACGGCGGGCATACGTGCTGCACATGGCCGACCTCGTGGGTCGCGAGCGAGAGCTGACCGCGAACCTGTCGGTAGGGTGGAAGCAGCGTCTCGCGCTGGGCTGCGCGACGATCCACGAGCCGGAGCTGATCTTCCTCGACGAGCCGACGTCGGGGGTGGATCCGACCGCGCGGCGGCAGTTCTGGGAACTGCTCTACGACCTCGCATCCCGCGGCGTGACGCTGTTCGTCACGACGCACTACATGGACGAGGCAGCGCACTGCAGCCGGCTCGCCTTCATCTACAGGGGCAGGATAGTGGCTCGGGGCACCCCCGCCGAGATCCGCGAACTGATGCACGACACCGTGCTCGAGATCGATCTCGACGACCCCGAGGCCGCGCTGCCGGTCCTTGAGAACACCACCGGTGTCGTCGAGGCGTATCTGAGCGGCGCGTCACTCCATGTGAGTATCGAAGTCGGCATGACCGGAGGCGCGGTTGCGACCGCCCTCGAGCGGGCGGGGCTGACGGTTCGCGCGGTGCATGACGTGTGCCCGAGTATCGAGGACGTGTTCGTGCACCTGGTCTCCAAGGAGCAGGCGGCCACCGAGGGTGGAGGCACGTAGGTGCACTTCTTCTCCGAGACGGAGCCCGGTCGCAAGGGCGAGATCATGGACGCTGCTGTGACCGTGTTCCATGCGCGGGGGTACGACGGTGGGAGCATGCGCGAGATCGCTGAGGCCGTCGGGATCAGCGAGCCCGGACTGTACCGGCACTTCGCGAGCAAGCAGGACCTCTTCGAGCAGATCCTCGAGACCGCCGGTGGGCGCATGCTCGCGGAGATCGTCCCTATGATCGATGCGGCGACCGCACACAACGTCCGTGAGGTGATCGACTCCGTCGTGGCCGAACGCCGGCGCGCGATGCAGCTGTACCTGCCGGTGATCCAGACCGCCATGATCGCATCGATGCACAACCCCGTGTTTCTTCGGAAGTACCGCAGCGCATTGATCATGCCGCTGATCGAGCGCGTGAGCGCTATGGTCGCGCTCCTCGACTCGCAGTTCGGGATCACGGTGCCCTCGGACGAGCTGCCGGGAAGGGTGCGAGTGCTTGTGAGCATCTTCGTGGGCTACTTCATCACCGGGATCGTGCTCGAGGATGCCCCGATGGCCGCAGCAGACATCATCGTGCGCGTGATGGGCTGGGAAGCAGCCTCCTAGTCACGCTCTCGCAGGATGGCTACGCCTTGGGGCGCGTGCTTCCCATGATCGCGCGAGCCGCGACCATCCCGCTCGCTCCCGACTGGACGAGCCCGCGGGTGACCCCGGCGCCGTCACCCACCGCGTACAGCCCCGAGATCTGCGTCATGAGTGTCGAGTCGACCTCAAGGCGCGATGAGTAGAACTTGACCTCGACGCCATAGAGCAGCGTGGAAGGACCGGCGATCCCCGGGGCAAGCACGTCGAGTGCGTCGAGGAACTCGAGGATGTCTGTAAGGTGCCGGAATGGCAGGACCGACGCAAGGTCTCCGGGAGTAGCGCCCGTCAGCGTCGGTGTGACGATCGACTCGGCGAGCCGCTTCTGCGTCGAACGACGACCGGCACGCAGGTCCCCGAGCCGCTGCACGAGAATACCGTCGCCGAGGAGATTCGCCAGGCGGGCGATCGAGCGCCCGTACGTGATCGGCTCTCGGAAGGGGTGCGTGAACGACTGGCTCACGAGCACGGCGAAGTTCGTGTAGCCGGTCTTCTCGCCCGCGTACGAGTGGCCGTTCACCGTGACCACGTCGCCGTACGACTCCGTCGTGACCTCACCGTAGGGGTTCATGCAGAACGTACGCACCCGATCGCCGAACGCCCGCGAGTAGTACACGAGCTTCGCCTCGTAGAGATGATCGGTGAGCGGCTCCATGATCGGCGCGGGGCATTCGACGCGCACGCCGATGTCCACAGCGTTGTTCGCCAGCGCGATGCCCAGATCGGCGGCCTGACCCGCAAGCCATTCGGCGCCTTCACGCCCCGGAGCAGCGATGACCGCCGAGGAGTCGATCGTGCTCCCGTCCGCCAGCTCGACCCCCGTCACATGCCCGCTGTCCGCGAGAATGCGGGTGGCCGCCGTATCGGTGAACACGGTGACGCCGTGCGCCTCGAGATGGCCTCGCATCGCGCCGAGGACCTCGGGCGAGCGGTCGGTACCGAGATGCCTGATACGCATCGGAACAAGCTCCATGTCCGCCAGAGTGGCGGCACGCTGGAGGCGGGCGGCGTTGTCGGCGTCGGGCCCATAGACCTCGGAAGAGGCGCCGAACTCGAGCCAGTAGCGATCCGCATCGGCCAGCAACGCCTCGAGGGCCGCATCGCCCACATACTCGCCGAGCCACCCGCCGACCTCGCCGGTGAGCGTGAGCTTGCCGTCGGAGAAGGCCCCGGCGCCACCCCAGCCCGTCATGATGTCGCAGGTCGGACAGCCCACGCAGTGCGTCTGCCTCGCCGGACACCGACGCTTCTCGATGTCATGGCCTTTCTCGATCACGACGACCGCGAGGCCCGAGACGCGGGAGAGCTCGAGCGCGGCGAAGATGCCTGCCGGTCCGGCTCCGATGATCGCGACATCGTATCGCTGCGCCACGTGGATCTCCTTCTGCAGAACGGGCTCTCACCTGCGACTCTTGGCGGCAGGACCACCCCCGCTGTATGTTCCCAGGTAGCGACAGGCGAATCCACTCGCAGCCGCTATGACGGCCCGACCCAACGAGACAGGGATGGTGGAATCCGTGGCCAAGCGCCCCGTGCGGCCGGAACGGGTCACTGTGTACACGACCAAGACCTGCCACTGGTGCAAGGTGGCGAAAGCATACCTGATCGACAACGAGATCGAATTCCGTGAAGTCGACATCATCGCTGACGCCAGGGGACGCAAGGAAATGGCCTTGATGACTGGGCAGTTCGGCGTGCCGGTGATAGCCATAGATGGCCGCGCCATGGTCGGGTGGGACCCCCGCGAGTTCGAGAGACTCCGGGGCAACGGACGATAGATCGGGAAGCCCGCCTGATGGCGAAGAGCTCCTACGGGAGCTTGTCCGAGTAGTTCAGGAACTTGGTGAACCGCTCCATGAACACGAGGGGTACGGTGCCGACCGGCCCGTTTCGGTGCTTGGCGACGATGACATCTGCTGTGCCTCGCTGCGGACGACGGTCTTCTGCGTTGCCGTCATCGTCTTCAGCGCCCCTGGGATCGGTGTTCCGGTCGATGAACATGACCACGTCGGCGTCCTGCTCGATGGCTCCCGACTCCCGCAGGTCGGACAGTTGTGGGCGCTTGCCCGCGCGCTGCTCTACGGCTCGCGAGAGCTGTGAGAGCGCGACCACCGGAACCGAGAGTTCCTTGGCGAGGATCTTCAGGCCGCGGCTGATCTCGGCGATCTCGGTCTGACGGTTCTCGGACCTGCGGCCCTGCGGCTGCATGAGCTGCAGGTAGTCCACGATGATCAGACCCTTGGGCCTGTCGCGCATGAGCCGGCGCGCCTTCGCCTTGATCTCCAGGATGGAGATGGATGGCGTGTCGTCGACGAAGAAGTCGAGCTCCGCCAACTGCCCCATGGTGCGGTGGATCTTGCCCCAGTCGGGATCCTTCACGTACCCCGTGCGCACATCCTGCGAGTTGATGCGCGCCTCTGAGCACAAGATCCTCTGGATGAGTTGCTCGGCGGCCATTTCGAGACTGAACACCGCGACCGTGGTTCCCGCCTTGGCCGCATTCACCGCCATGTTGAGCGCCAGCGCCGTCTTGCCCACCGCCGGGCGTGCCGCAAGGATGATGAGGTCGCCCTTGTGAAGGCCTGCGAGCAGGCGGTCGAGGTCTTCGAACCCGGTCGGCACGCCGGTGATGTGTTCCTGGTTCTCAAACAGCTCCTCAAGCTGTTTGAAACTAGCGCCGAGCAGCTCGTTGATCGGCCGGAAGTTGCTTGAGATCCGCTTGTTCGTGACGTCGAAGATCAGCTTCTCGGACTCCTCGACGACCTGCTGCAGGTCATCGGGTGCCTCGTAGCCCATGCTGACGATCTTGGTTGCCGCTCCGATCAGCGCTCGCAGCATCGCGGTGCGCTGGACGATCTCCGCGTACCTCTGCGCATTGGCCGCAGTGGGCACGATACCGGTCACGTCGAGAAGATACGTCTTGCCGCCGACCTGATCGAGCACGCCCATGCTCTCAAGGCGGTCTGCAACGCTGAGGTGGTCGATCGGGACATTCGCGTTGTAGAGGTGCTCGATGGCAGCGTAGATCCTGTTGTGGGCGGGACGGTAGAAGTCCTCGGGGCGCACCAATGACAGGGCGCTCTCGGTGGCCTCTCGCGACAGGAACATCGATCCGATGAGCGCCTGCTCCGCCTCGAGGTTGTGCGGGGGAACCCGGTCCTTCAGGCCGCCCGCGAGGGGACTGCGCAGCGCGCTCTCAGACACAGATACCGACCTCCCGCTCGAACACAGCCCCGCCCGGATGATGCAGCCCGAGTGTAGAGCAGGGGTCTGACGCGCTCAACGCGACGGAGCGACCCGTCCACAAGCGTTCTACGCCGATGAAGTGCGCCGACGGCGGTTATCCCCAGTGTCCACAGATTGCCGGGCAATCAACCGCACGCGCTCGGGGCGTCACCCGCAGCGATGCAGGTGACGCCCCGAGAGGTGCGCGGATTCCGCAGTACCTACGCCTCGTCGGCGTCTTCGTCGACGGTCTCGCCGGCTTCTTCGACCAGTTCCGCGACTGCCTCGACGGCCTCGGCTTCTGCGACGGGCTCCTCGGCAACTGCCTCGACTGCCTCGGTACCTTCAGCGAGAACCGCTACGTTGACGTGTGCCTTGATGTCACGGTAGACGGTCACGCTGACGCTGTGCTCGCCGATCGCCTTGATGTGGCCGTGCACGTCCATCTTCCGACGGTCGACTACGACGTCGAGCTGCTCAGAAATGGCGTCTTCGATCATCTGTGGGGTGATCGAACCGTACAGGCGACCGCCCTCGCCGACCTTGGCGAAGATGGTGACCTTCTTGCCCTCAAGGGCGTCCGCGATCGACTGGGCATCGCCGAGGCGGCCCTTCTCACGGGTACTGATGTTGTGCTTGCGCAGCTCGAGCTGCTTGAGATTGCCCGAAGTGGCCTCAAGCGCCATCTTGCGGGGGAACAGGAAGTTCACGGCAAAGCCGCGCGCGACGTCGATGACGTCGCCTTCGCCGCCCTTGCCTTTCACTTCCTGTGTGAGGATGACTTTCATCGTGTACTCCCTTAGTCCGGGCCGGAGCGTCCGCCCGGCTCGAGAAAAGCTGTTGACTCTCAGACCCCTGTTGCGGGTCCTTCCGTATGCGGGCCGGTGCCGTCGGCTCGTTCGAGCCGCCGGAAATTGACCCAGAAATCAAGCAGTCCGAGTATGCTGACCGCCCATGTCGGTCCTTCGACGATCATCGCGAGAAGGAAAGCGAACACGATACCTACTCGTGAAACCTTCCTCGCCCGCGCGGCTGCTACCACCACCGCCATACCCTGGGTGAACAGAACCACCTTGGCGGCGACGAGGAGATTCACCGCTATCGTCGTGAGAACGCCTTCGGTTCCGCCCCAGACCCTTCCGGCTGCGCCGAAGGCGGCGGCTCCGAGCACTATCCACAGCACGTGAATACTCAGGTCTATCTGGTCGAGCCTGGGGGCCGTGCGTACTTCGGCACCGGATCTGCGAGCCGCCCAGAGGACTGCCGCGACGGTGGGCACGACCGTGACCACAGCCGATAGCAGGTACCCTGCAGCGGCAAACCTCAACAACGCAACGCCGCCCTGCTCGATCGCAAGATCGGCGAAGCCCGCCTTGGTGAGCAGGACCGTCGCCTCGGCTGCCACGCGCGCGTAGTACTCGCTGAGCGTGATACCCATGAACCACGCGCTCGCCACCTCGCGAGCAGCGAACGCCACCGTCAGCAACGGGATGAACCACGCTATCACCCGAAGAACCGCCTGGTGCCGCAGCTGAACAATCGCCAGCAGCACTCCCGAAACCGCGAGCGCAAGGGTCACCGCCTCGGCAGGCGCGAGCGTTCCCACCAGGGCCACGGAGAGCGTCGCCGCGATCGCCGCGACAACAGGTAGCTTTCGGTAGACGAGTCCGCCGAGAGCTGCGCCGCACATGGGCAGACCGATCACCGGCACGACCGGTGCCGCAATGGCCCCGATGGTCACGGCTGCAGTCAACATGACGCTGTCTCGGATGTTCGCAAGGGTGATCGCCATGAGCTGTTACCTACGACCCCGACCTTCGACGCGACCGCTGATCACGGGCACGGTGTACGGTACAAGAGCCATCTCGCGCGCGCGCTTGACGGCCATGGAGACCTGGTGCTGGTGCTGTGCGCAGGTGCCGGTGACGCGGCGGGGCTTGATCTTGCCGCGATCGGTCATGTACTTACGTAGCATCTGTGAGTCTTTGTAGTCGATGTAGTCGACTTTGTCCTTGCAGAAGGCGCAGAATTTGCGCCGTGGCTTGCGTGCATAATCCGACATTCCTACCTCCTCTCGTCTCCTCTGAGACGTGATCGGTTGCGGTCGGCGGGAGGGTACCGCCGAACCGTGGTCATCTCTAGAACGGGATTTCCTCGTCGTCCGCGGGGCCGGAGGCCGGTGCGGGTGCGACGTCCTTGCTGAACCCGCCACCACCGTCACGCGACGACAGGAACTCCACTTCGTCAGCGATCACCTCGAGCTTGGAGCGCTTCTCTCCCTGGGACTCCCAGGAACTCCAGCGCAACTTGCCTTCGATGGCTACCTTCGATCCCTTTGAGAGGAAGCGAGAGAGCGCCTCGCCCCGCGCACCGAACACGGTGACATCGACGAAGTTCGGGAAGTCTTCCCACTCGCCGGTCTGGGCGTTCTTGCGACGATCATTGACCGCGACGCCCATCTTGAGTACGGCCATACCGCTCGAGGTCGAACGCAGCTCTGGGTCACGCGTCAGGTTGCCTGTGATCATGACTCGGTTGATGCTCATCGAAACCACCTTCTCGAATTCCGCAGCGTCAGTTCCGTTCCGGAAGCCGTGCTGCCGTAGCGCGCCCGCTAGTCGCGATCCTCGCGACGGACGAGCATGTATCGCACGACCGGATCGGTGATATGCAGCACGCGGTCGATCTCGGCGATCGCATCAGGGGTGTTGTGGAAATCCAGGACGACGTAGTCACCTTCGGTGATCTTCTCGATCTCGTAGGCAAGACGACGCTTGCCCCATGACTCGACGTTGTCGAGAACGCCCCCGCCTGCGGTGATGAGACCCTGCACCTTCTCGAGTGCGGCCTCACGGCCCTCTTCATCGAGAGTGGGGTTGAGCATAAGCATGAGTTCATAAGCCTTCACTTGTTCACCTCCTCTGGGCTCTGCGGCCCCGGGACTGTGAAGGCAGATACCCGGAGCAGGAGATAAGCCATCGGAGTGTATCACCGGTCGACCGCTGCTGCAATATCGTCCCCTACCGGTATGACACCCTCGGATAAGCCGGGTCGTACATAAGTGCTCCACAGCGGCCATAGGAGCACGGCCGCCGCCAGAAGAAGTGCGATCATCGCCGACGTGCGACCGATCTGCCCGGCCCCGCGCACAGCTGCGGCGCCCTGTGCGTCAGTGCCACGTGCCGTGCGCCGACCGTCCGCCGCGACGGATCGCAGGTAGCTTCCGGAACGCACGGCCGGATGTACTGCCGCACGAACAGCGGCGTCTTTCGGACTCGTCCGCGCCCCGGCGACATCGGCACCCCACGCCCCCGTCACCTCGCTCCGGGTGACGTACGGCCGGTCGGCTACCGGAACCGAGCCCGGGTCAAGAGCCGTGACGGGGCCGGCCTCAGGCGATCCGGCTGAGACGGCGGTGGTGGCAGCAACCGGCGCCGGGCTGCTCGCAGGCTGTGCCGGAGCGGGCGCTGCAGGATGCGCCACTGCCGGCGCAGGAGCGGGATCGGGAGTCACGGGGGAGTCCGGAGCTGGTGCCGGCGGGGGGATCAACACCCCTGCCGGGTCAAGGTACACAGAGCCACGTCGCAGCCCCACGTGAAGATGCGGCCGATCGCTCGAGGCGTCACCGTGCGCGGCGAGTATCCCGACCGCATCTCCCGCACTGACCGACTGCCCGGTCTGGACCCCGCTGTCGGAGAGCGGAAGCAGCGTCATAGTGCGGCCGTCACCGAGATCGAGACTGACACAGATGGCTGTGCCGCCCGCACTCACCGGCACGCGGCCGACGAAGCTGACGGCGGCATCGAAGGGCGTACGCACCTCCGAGCCTGCGGACGCCTCGATATCGAGGCCGGAGTGGGTCCTGCTCGTTTCGCCGTACGGTGCCCCGAACTCGAGCAGCACCTCACCCGCGTGCGAGAACGGCCAGCCGCCTGCCATCGCCGGCGAAACGGCGCCCAACCCCACGAGCACGACCGCGATCACGAACACCCATATCCTCGGCATATCGGCACACCTCTCCCTTGACTGCCGAGGGAGAGAGGGGCGGCAGTGCTCGTATACGAACATCTGTTCGCTGTCGAGCGTCCAATCCCTGCATGCGTGCGATGAACGGCGGATCGGCGCGACGGGTGGAACGAACAGGCCGCCCCGGGGGGCGGCCTGGATGATGCCTGGAGCGGGCGACGGGTCTCGAACCCGCGACCTAGAGCTTGGGAAGCTCTCGCTCTACCAACTGAGCTACACCCGCATTCGCGTCGCGCATTGTACCGCTGAGCAACGGGAGGCGGCAACCCGCCCGTCCCGGAGCACGGATCTCACTCCCCGGTGAGCGCGCGCTTCAGCGCCCGCTCGCGTTCCACGTTAGTGAACGCGATGACCACATCTCCGGGCTGCAGCTTCGTGTCGCCATGGACCGTTACGATCTCGTCGTCTCCGCGCACCAGCGCAACCAGAATGCAATCGGCGGGGAGGTTGAGTGATGAGACCTCCTTGTCGCAGACGACACACCGGTCCGTCGGAAGCTCCACCTCCACGATAGCCATATTGCCCTTGCGCAGCGCGATCAGCGTCCTGATGTCCCCGACGGTCGCCTCTTCTTCGATCATGCGGGAGATGATCGTGGTCGACGAGATCGCCTCGATGCCGAGCGCGTTGAATATCCGCTCGTTCTTGGGGTTGTTGACGCGAGCGATGGCTCGGGGAACGCCGAAAGCGACCTTCGCGAGCTGGCAGGCGACGAGGTTGTCGTCATCGTCGCCCGTGGACGCCACGAAGACGTCGGCCCGGGCGACACCGGCATCGTCCTGATACGCAGCATCGCACCCGTCGCCATGGATGATCAGAGCGCCGCCGGGCAGCTCCGCGGAGAGCTTGCCGACGATGTCGGGCCTCTTCTCGATGAGAGCGACATCGTGGCCGGACTCGAGCATCGTACGCGCGAGGTATGATGCGACCTTCCCGCCTCCGTTGATGACGATATACACGTCCTACTCCTCCATGAAGCGCTCGATCTTGCCGAACGCGTCTTCCTTGATGGAACCAAGGACCACGTCGGACGCGTGCAAGACGCTCGAGGCATCGGGGACGAACATCATCTCGCCGCGCGAAACCGCCGCTATTCTGAACTTGTGAGGGATCTCGACCTCGCCGACCGTCTTGCCCTCGATCGCCGAACTGGCCTTGAACTGAACGACCTCGACATCGCCGATGCTGGCGATGTGGTGTCCGTGGCCGGACATGATCTTGTCCATCAGCGTCTCGGCCACGAGCGTCGTGCCGCATACGTAGTCCAGGCCGAGCTGCATGTACGTGCGCTCGCGCACGGGGTTGTAGAGACGCGCAACCACATGTTTGACGCCGAAGATCTTGCGCGCCACCTCGGCAGCCATGAGATTCGTGTTGTCGAGGTTCGTGACAGCGGCGAATGCGTCGCACTTGTGAATGCCGGCTTCCTCCAAGATCTCCTCGTCAAAGCCGAGGCCCTTGATGGTCACGCCATTGAAAATGCTGCCCAGGCGCTTGAACGACTCCTGGTCTTTGTCGATCACGACCACGTTGTGGCCCTCGACCGACAGCAGGGTGGCCAGCTGTGAACCCACGCGGCCACACCCTACGACGATGACGTTCATGCCACCGACTCGCTTTCATGAGGCGCTTGAGCGCGCCTTCCTCCGGGCAACAATGATGGAACGCTACTCCTGCCACCCGAAGGTGTCAACGAGACGGTATCACGTAACCCCGATGGCAGAAACGCGACGGGGCGCCCCGGCCCTCCGGCCGCAGCGCCCCGTAATCACGCGAAGAGTGAAGCTACTTGCCGATCTTGAAGATCTTTGTCCCGCACTCGGGGCACAGGCCCTGCGTGGCCGGACGGCCGTTCTTCATGATGATGTCCTGAGCTTCCTTGATCTCACGCTTGGCCTTGCACTTCACGCAATAGCCTTCCTTGGCAGCCATGCACTGCTCCTTCCACACACGCGGTCAATGGTGCTCCCGGAACTACTCCGGAAGCCCCGAGATTCCCCCACCTCGGGTCGGGCTTTTGATATGAGTGTACACATCTTCGGCAGGTTGTCATGTGTTTACCCGCGACGGGCCGTCTTGAGCACGAACCACGACGCGACTCCCGAGGCCGAGCGCGAGGGCTCCGAACGACACGAGCGCGGCCCACGATGCGGCGGCGGCGACCCAGAACGGCTCGGGAAATAGCTGGATCATGAGCTCCTCGGCAGAGAACTGCCAGGTGCCGGAGGCGAAGAACAGCGAGTGGAATCCGGCGAAGAACGTGTCGAAGTCCGCGAGTGCGGCGAGTGCGGCAACGGGAACGGCCAGGGCGAGCACGATAGCCCCGATGCGCATGCCGGCGGCCAGTTCCTTTCGGCGACGCCCGGCGATGCCGAACGCGAGCCAGGCCGCCAACAGCGAGGCCACGACCCCCGTGGCCAGGCGGGCGGCTGTGATGACACGACGGACGTCGGTCAGGTGTGCGACCGCGCCGGGTGTGAAGCCCCCGCGGCCGGCGACCGTACCGGGCAGAGGGTCGGCTGCACGGTCGGTCACGAAGGCCCGCACCGCCTGTGCCGCCTTCAGCGCATCGGCCTCAGACAGACCGGAGCGCCCGGCACCGTCGTACGCACGCACGAGGATGTTCGTCACGGACGGAGCGGTGAGCAGAAGGACGGCGACTCCGATGACGAGCACCGCCAGCCCCAGTCCGGCCGCGAGCGCTTCCATCCGCTCGCGCACGCTCACTCGCCGACTTCGGCCATGACGACGGTGTTGCCGCCGGCCTGCACTGCGCCCTGAAGCGCGGCGTCGGCCGAGGTCAGCACTTCGTCGATCGAGATGCCGTGGTGCGGATACAGGGCGACGCCGACGCTCACGGTCACCCCCGCATCGTGCACGCGCTCGTCGAGGACCGCTACACGCAAGGCCTCGGCGATCTCCGCCGCCTGCTCGAGCGACGGCTGACCACCCGTGCAGGTCTCGGTGATCACCGCAGCGAACTCCTCGCCGCCGAAACGGGCGACGAAGTTGGTGTCACGAACCCGCCCGTCACCGCATTCGCTGGCAGCCCTCGACATGGCGGCTGAGACGGCCTTGAGCATCTGGTCACCGTTCTCGATGCCGAAGGTCCGGTTGAAGCGGTCGAAGTCATCGATGTCGGCGAGTATGACCGCGATCGTACGACCGTCCCTCTCGGCCCGACCGAGCTCGCTTGTGAGTGCCCGGAAGAGATACGCCCGGTCGTACAGGCCTGTCTTGTCATCGACGATCGATGTGCGCGACAGCATCTCCTCGCGTCGACGCAGCGCGCCCGTCATGAGTGTGCCCACAGACGCGGTTCCCGTGAGCACCGTGATCTGCCACATGAACCGCACGGCGACGTACGTCGGATTCCGATACAGGTCCGGGGAGATGAAGGGCACCTCGATGTGACGCAGAAGCCCGAAGTACTCGCTCCAGATCACGAGCCCGTTCGCGCCCAGACAGAACGCCGCGATCGCCCACACATGCCATCGCTTCGGCAGAATGAACGCGGCTTCGAGCACGAACAGCGAGTACATCGCCCAGAACCATGACATCGCACCGCCGCTGTAGTACACGAGGACCGTGACGACGATCGCGTCGAACATCAGCTGAGCATGATTGAGGATGGCGATATTGCCGAGCCTGCGGTATGTGCGCCAGTAGAACGTGTTGTAGCCGAGAACGAAGGCCATCGCGATGGCCGGTATGAACATGTTCTCGAGCAGCCGGGGGACCGGGGTCACGAGAGCGTATGTCCAGCCCCCGAGCACGGAGAACCCTGCCAGCGCGGCCACGAGCGCCCATCGCACCCGTATGACGAGTCCGACTCTCTCGATGTTCGCTTGCAGGGCTTCGATGTCATACCGGGTCAACTGGTCGCGCGAGGAGACCATCAGCCGGCGCACGAGCATCTTCGCGATTCGATTCGGGGTCACCGGCGACCTCCGGAGTAACGGGACTTCCAGGCGGGTATCCAGGGGGTGCTCGTCAGTGTAACCGTGCCCCGACCACTGCCGCAAACCCCGCCACTCGCCAGGGTATACTCGGCAGGACGCCCCGGAAGAGGAGCAGCGTGGACTTCGCCGCCGTGCAGAACGATCTCGTGTCTCTCATCGGCTCGCTCGCGTTCGTCGGGCGACCGATCCAGGCGCTGCTCCCCGCCCTCAGCCTCGTCCTGGTGGCGACGGCGGTTCTCCCCCACCTGAGGCGGGGGCTCCCGCACGTGCTCATGGCGATGGCCCTGCTGCTCGCCGTCGGAGAAGGAGCGTTGGCCTGGTTCCACGTGCGGCTCTACCAGTTGTGTGCCGTGCTCAGCCCTGAGACGGGCCAGATCACCGGTCGCATCGCCGTGCCGCTGTGGGTGGAATCGGAGAAGCTGTACATCTGGGCGCTCATAGTCGCCGTCATGGGCGTACTGCTCCGTCGACATCGCGAAGAGCTGCTCCCGGGCGTCGCGATCGCAGTGGCGGTCCTGGCGACGGCCGCGGCGCTCTGGGCCCGTCCGTTCACCGAGCCACTCCCGCAGTTCTTCGGTCAGTACTCCGGGTACCTTCAGGCGATGGGTTCCGGAATCCCCCAGGCCGCCCTCGGTGCGTACCAGGGCATGGAGGGCTCCCGCCAGTACTTCTACAACAGCTGGTACATGTGGGTTCACCCCCCGCTGCTGTTTCTGAGCTACGGCGCGTTCACCGTCTCGTTCGTCGCCGCGATCTGGATGATCCGCACCCGGTTCTCGGCCTTTGAAGAGACCGCGTACCGCTGGGCCCGCTTCGGTTACCTGCCGCTCACCACGGGGATGCTTCTCGGCTTTCCCTGGGCGATCCTCGCGTGGAGCGGCGAGTCGTGGTGGTGGAGCGGTAAGGTGAACATGTCGATCATGATGTGGTTCCTCTACACCGCCTACCTGCACGGACGCCTGTATCTCCGACGGCGCGGTATGTGGCGCTGGGTGGCCGCTCTGGCAGTTCTCTCCTTCGCGGTGCTCGTACTCACCTACGTCGCCACCTACGTCGTGCCCGGGGCTCACAGCTACGCGTTCGCTCTTCCTGCCGAGGAGGTGGCAGCGTGGACCGCGAGCTGCTGAAGCGAAACTGGGACTACGGGCTGACCGTGGCCACCGTCGCACTCCTCGGCGGAATCGGGGTCCAGTCCTTCGTAGGCACGATCTACGTGTGGTGGGCCCAGCGCACGACAGAGAACTGGGAACGGCTCGGGTATGCCGGCTTCGTGAACACCATGAACGCCATCGCGGCGCCGCAGATCGTGTTGCTGGTGGTGGTCATGGGGCTGTGCGTGCCCAAGCGGCTGTTCTCCCGCAGAGTGTTGGCCGCGGTCTCAGGCGCGATGCTGGTGGTCGGGCTCGTCGCATGGCTGCTCACGGACTCGACGGTCGTCGGGCTCACAGCCTATCTCTCGCTCGCCGGACTCATCCAGGCCGCGGTCGTCATGCTCACGGTCGCCGGAGTTCGGGGGCCGAGCTACCTCACCGAGGGACGGCTCACCAAGACCGGCTCGGGACTTCTGCACCTCGGGTTCATCGTGTTCGCGGTCGTGGTCGTTGCCCTGCAGCGCTCGACGTTCATGCTGCCGGTATTCTGGGCGGCAACGGTGCTGATGGTGGGCGGCACCGCGCTCTCGTTCTACGCGGACCACTTCGCGACCAGACGGCTGCGCGCGCGGGACGTCTAGAACTCGCGGACCATCCCGGTGACGAGCCGAACGGCGTTGTCGATATTCTCCGGCTGGACGTTCTCGCTCGTGTCGGTCGCCCAGTGCCAGTTGGGCAGTCGCCCGCTGGCGTCGAAAGCCATGATGCTCATGGCGCGAAGACCACGGGCGAGCGCCGGAGTCGCATCAGTCGAAAGCCCTTTGTACGCGCGCCCTTTGATGAGGATCTCCTGGTCACGCGATACCTTCCGAACCGTACTCTGCAGCCGTCTGTCGCTCGCGTAGGTGCGAGCCATGCCCTCCCGAGTGACCCAGTACAGCGTCCCGGTTCCCAGGTTGTCCAGGTTGATGATCAGGGATCCCCTCAAGTCCGCATGGTACTGGTCAATGAACGCTCGCATCCCACAGGTTCCCACTTCCTCGGCACCGGTGGCCACGAACCATATCTCCTTCTCGGTGATCGCCCGGTCGATGGACTCGGTGACGCGACGGCGGATACGCGACGCCTCGTTCGCGGCGAACTCAGGATCACCGATAGGGTCATCGCCGGCCCAGCCGCCGAGGGTTCCGAAGTCATCGTCGTCGTCTTCGAAGTTCTCCCAGTTGCCGATGCGCTTGCCCTCTTCGCGCACATCGAAGTCCGCTCCCAGCCCCAGGAAGCCGGCACCCGGCGCCTTCTCCTTGCCGGCGGCCTTGCGCCTGCGTAGACCGAACAGGCCGCGCCTCTCGGGGGGCGTCTCGAGAGTTGGCGAGAAGCGATCGGCGTCGAATCCCGGCTCCTCCTCGAGCGCCTCGTAGTCCGCTCGGCCGGGCTCGTACTCGTCCTCGTCGGGTATCCCGTCGCCGTCGAAGTCCGTGCGGACCTCTCCCCACTGACCGGCATCCTCCCGGTCGGCACTGCGAATCGGCTCGAAATCCACGGTATCGAGCCGGAGCCGCGCCTGACCCGGCGTACGCGAGCTCGTCTCGGCCCATTCGAAGTCGTCGGGAAGCGCCCCCGAAGACCGCGACTGGCCAGGCGCCGCGAACGGAGCACCATCCGTGGAGGGACCCGCAGGAGCGCCGGCGTCAATGCGTCGCAGGGGCTGCGTTGGCATCTGCACGCCGCTGTCGGGCTCCGGCACGACGGCTTCCATGATGCCGAGGAGGGCGGCGACCCCCGACGCGTTGTCGTTGGCGCCGTCCGTGAAGCGCATGAACAGCTCACGGTGCACGTTGATCAGGAGCGGAACGAGCAGGTACGCGGCGAGCGCGACGGTGGCGTACCACAGATACGGATCCGCGAACCTCAGCACCGGGAGGTTATCCGCCAGGATCAACACGGGCACCAGGAACGTGCACCACTTCATGAGGCCGAACGTCTGCGCGAAGTTCTTCACCATCGACGGCGCGAAAGCAAGCGAGGAACGCGCGGAGTCGTAGTGAGCGACGATCACGATCCGGCGCACCGCTTCGCCGCGCCGTACCTTGGGAATGTGACGGGCGATGATGTTCTGGCTCGGCCCCTTGGGCATGAGTGAGGTGATGCCTCCGCGGGTATCGAGGTCCATCCACAACGCTATCGCGGTAGCCGCGGAGACGATCAGAGCGATCCACCGCACGGGAGCCCATGCGCCCTGCCAGTACAGGGCCCCGGCGGAGGCGATGGTGAGCGCGTGATACGACACGTACGCCCACGAGTAGGTGCGAGGGCATTCGAAGTCCTGGCGTTCGACCTCGAGCCCTCGTGCCGAGAAGACGTCCGAGATGAAGTCGGCTGCCTCGGCCTCGGTATCAGTGGTCGCGGGCCGCGGCCCGATTCTGTCGGCAAGCTCACGAACATACTGGAACGCCTCGGACATCGGGTCCCTCCGTGTCGCCGATCATGTGGCGCCCTCCCGCGCCGCTGCCAGCATCATACTTCAGGACTGCGTCGCTGCGCTGCCTATGGGAGCAGGCTTTCGTCGACGAGCGTGCGCGATAGCGAGGACTGCCCTTCGATGCCGTACGCCTCGATGCGATCGATAGCGATGAGCCGTCGTGGCTCCTCGGCCGTGTAGTACAGAATCGATGCGCTGTGAGGGATGTGCGGATCGGAGCGCATTCGCGAGAAGTGGATCCCGCCTGTGGTTCCGGAGTTCAGGTACCAGGAGCTACCGTCACGCTCGAGAACCGGCGTGTGCGTGTGACCGGCGAGCACCAACCGCGCGAGCCCCCGGAACGGGCCCCTCATCGCCGGATTATGGAGCGCGATGATCGTGGGAGTGAGCTCTCCGGAGGCCGTTGCGGCCTCGAGTGCCGCAGCGGCGCTCACAGCCGCGGAACGCATCGCCTCGGCGTCGGGCTCGACGGCATCGCTCGATGCAGCGGGATCAGGTACGCCGAAGACGGTAAGGCCGTCGATCGTGACCGACTCATCCTCGAGCACCGTCACGCCCTCGATTCGCCGCAGTGCCTCGATGACCTGCGGCGAGTCGTGATTTCCGGCGACGAAGACACGCGGGACATCGGTCGGCAGACGGGATGCCAGGACCCGGGCCTCGGCCTCGGAGCCGTAGTGGTTGATGTCGCCCGTGTCGATGATCAGCGACGCCCGGAACTCGGAAGCGAGGTTCTCGGCGAGTTCGAGGCCGACGGGGTCGAGATGGATATCGGTGACATGCAGCACCCGATAGGTTCCGGCGAGCGGCCCGCCGCTCGCGAAGCTCTGCGGTGCGTCGTAGTACCGGGCGAGATCCGCGGCGAGTTTGGAGACCTGTTCCTGAAGCGATTCCACGCTCTTGATGCGGCGCTGCGCAAGACCGATGAGCGAGGGGGCATACGAGATGGCCCCGCGGAACTGTGGGGTGCGGAACGAGCCCGCGTCGAACTGAATGAACGCCCAGCCCACCAGCATAGCGGGAACGAGTGCGCCCACCAGCGCCGACGAGACGACCATCCTCCAGCGGTGTCGCAGTGCCCAGCCCACGAATCCGGCGGCCAGGACCGCGGCGAACAGCCCCTTCGCTATCGCGAGCATCGAACCGGCTCTGATATCGCCGACGAACCCGTCGAGTGTCTCATCATCAAGGGAGCCGGTGACCGCGAATCGCTCGAGAAGTGGCAGGTCGACCTCATCAAGGGAGAGCCGGAGCGCCAGAGGTGCCCCGTGCGTGCGTGCCCGTACGCTCCCAAACGGTGGAACGACCGCTGTCGTTCCGGAGTTCAGCGAGGGCGTGACAGCGACCGATATGCGCGCCGGGCCCACTTCGAACGAAGCCCGCGCGAAGCCCGAGAAGGCCGTCAGGCCCACTGCAGCCGCGAGCAACAGAGAGACGCTCACGCTCGCGTAGAGCCCGGCGCGGTGGCGTGCCACAGCGCGGCGGGCGCGCGCTGCGTGGGCCTCATCGTGATCACTCACCGGCTGGGTTTCGTGGGTCGTCATAGTGCGATGGTACCCACTGTCGTGCCAGTGCCGGGATTCCGTGACAGAAATGAAATGGAGCGGTCCCGTCCCCGGACCGCCCCATCCCTTGCAGCGAGTATATCGCCTACTGTCCCATTTCGGGAGTGCCTTCTTTGTGACACCCGAAGCACTGATTCATCCGGTACGTCGAGTGCTCCTCGACGACCTGCGGATCATCCGAATGACAGACGCATCCGGGGATCTGGATCGCCAGCGGGCTCGACGGATCGGCCGGAGGCACCTCGGTTCCCGGTCCGTCGTCGCCCGTCACCGGGCCCTCCGGCTGCACGACCCCGGCACCCGGCACTGAGCCGGAATCGGCCACGGTCGGTACCTGGGCCACCGGCACGGGGGCTTGCGGCGTACCGAACGCGAACGCGAACGCAACGACTCCGAGGATGAGCGCACCCACCGTAGCCGAGATGATGATCGCAGGCCGTCTCATTTCCCGGTTCCCTTTCTAGACCGCTGCGCCGAGCATCTCGGCGAGATCCGCGTCGGCACTCTCGCCGATCGGCTTGATCCCGAAGGTGTCGACCAGGACCTGCAGCACGTTGGGGGTGATGAACGCGGGCAGGGTGGGCCCGAGCCGAATGTCGGTGATACCCAGGTACAGCAGCGAGAGCAGAATGGCGACCGCCTTCTGTTCGTACCAGGAGAGCACGAGCGAGAGCGGCAGGTCGTTGACGCCGACATCGAATGCATCGGCAAGAGCCACCGCGATCTGCACGGCGCTGTACGCGTCGTTGCACTGACCCACATCGAGCAGGCGCGGAATACCGCCGATATCGCCGAGTTGTTTGTCGAAGAACCGGAACTTCCCGCACGCGAGCGTCATGACCACGGTGTCGGCCGGAGCCTTCTCTACAAGCTCGGTGAAGTAGTTCCGCCCGGGCCGGGCGCCGTCGCATCCGCCCACGAGGAAGAAGTGCTTGATCGCACCCGACTTTACCGCCTCGATCACCTGCGGGGCGACGCCAAGCACGGTGTTGCGACCGAATCCGACCATGACGCTGCCGTTGTCCTGCTCGTCGGTGAAGCCCGTCATGGCGAGGGCGGCCTCGATGACCTTGTGGTAATCCCCTGAGACGTGCGGAACGCCGGGGAAGTGTACCGGCCCGCTCGTGAAGAGCCGGTCCTTGTACTCGTCGCGGGGGGGCATCAGGCAGTTCGTCGTCATGAGGATGGCACCCGGAAACGCCTCGAACTCCCTGTGCTGATTCTGCCAGGCCGTACCGAAATGCCCGACGAGATGCTCGTGCTTCTTGAGCCCGGGGTACGCATGCGCCGGGAGCATCTCCCCGTGCGTGTAGATATCGATGCCCTTGCCATCGGTCTCCTCGAGCAGGATCTGCAGGTCGTGCAGGTCGTGTCCCGAGATCAGGATGGCTTTGTTGCGTCGGTGGCCGAGCGGTACCGAAGTGGGCGTCGGGTGTCCGTACGTGCCCGTGTTCGCGGCGTCAAGCAGCTCCATCGTCCGGAGGTTGACCTTGCCGCACTCAAGAGCCATGCCGACCCACGCGTTGAGATCGAGCGACTCGTCTCCGAGAGCTGCGAGCGCCTTGAACAGGAAGGCGTATACCGCCGGGTCTTCCTGGCCGAGGATGCGCGCGTGGTGCGCGTACGCCCCGATGCCTTTGAGGCCGTACAGCGTCGTCTGCTGCAGCGACTGCACGTCCTCGTCACGCGATGTATCCCAGGGGCTTCGGAACTCGATCCCCTGCTCCACCATGGCGTGAATACCGCGCGCCGGCGTCAGATCGAAGAACGCGCCCCGAGCATCGGAACACGCATCGCAGGCCAGCTCCTCGCGCAGACGCACGGCCTCATCGATCTTCTCGGCGACTGATGCCATATCGAAATCGACGTTCGTGAGCGTGGTGAAGAGCGAATCGGCCGTGAAACGACCGGCTTCGGTCGTGTCCACGCCTCTGCCGGCTGCATCGATGGCTGCGACGGACAGGCCGCGGAGCGCGTTGACCAGCAGGTCTTGAAGCGCGGCGACGTCCTCCTTCTTGCCGCACACCCCCACGGTGGTGCATGCGACCCCCCTGGCGGTCTGCTCACACTGGTTGCAGAACATGGCTCTCCCTCTCTCGTTGACGTGCGTATCGGGTCTTCGGCCGTCTAGCCGTGGATGAGTTCCGGAAGGCAGCGGGTGCAGACCCATGTGCTCGTGCCCACGGTGCGCACGGGCAGAAGCGGCCTGTTGTCCTCGGAAACGCCGCACTTGAAGCACTCCTGGGCGACGTAGGTCTTCGGCAGGTCGGCCACATGGACCTCGACCGCCTGATGGTCGAAGGGCACGCTCTCGCGGGTCTCGAGGGTGAGGGCGCCTGTCGGGCAGACGCCCAGACAGAAGCCGGCGCCGTCGCACAGCTCTTCGCGGACGACCTTCGCCTTGCCGTCGACGATCGTGATCGCCCCCTCCGCGCATGGCGAAACGCACACGCCGCAGCCGTTGCAGAGCTCTTCGTCGATGTGGACTATCTGCCGTGTGATCGTGGTGCTCATGAGATCCTCCTTGATCATTGGTGCCGTGGTATCAGTCGCGTTCCTGCCGGGCAGCCGCAGCGCGCCTGGCGCGGCGTCCTTCGGCGAGGTGCTTGATGGAATCAAGCGCGTGTCCCCGCACGATCGCCCGCGGTCCCGCGTACCGCATCACTTCGCGCATGTGCTCACGCATGTCGGGCTCGTAGCAGTGCGTCTCGCAGTAGCTACAGAACGGCTTGGGGTCCAGCGGACAGAAAGCCCGGCGCTTCTCGGCGTAACGGAGCAGCTCACCGCAGTCATCGCACACGACCGGGGGGCGGCGTCCGTAGACCCCGAGCGTCGCGGCGTCGCTCGTGAGCGCATGCCGCTCCACGCCTCCATGGTTGCCTCGGCAGTAGATCTTCGCGAAATCGCCGAGCAGACGCGTGTCGTGCACCACCTGTCGGTCACGCATTCTCGCCACGAACCGGTCCGTCATCTCTGTGCCTTTCGCCACGCGGATCGTCCGCGTGCTCGCCGTGCGTCCATGCGCTTCCATATGCCGGAGAGTACCCACGCGCGCCCGCGCCCTCCTTGACGCGCGTCAATTCCGGAGAGAATCTTGATAGACTTCGTAGGAATTCCTGCCGAGGAACCCCGGGGCGGGATCATCGCGAGAGGAAACGACGTGTCCGCACCGTCTGACATCCGGCCCGACGTGTGGGCCGCACTTCGCGGCTGCCCGCTGTGGCGTGCCGCAAGTGACGCGGCCGTAGAGCGTCTTGCGCGTGCAGCCGCCGTGCGCGACGTGTCGCGGGGGTCGAGCATAGCGCGGGAAGGGGATGTCGCCGACGGCTTCGGAGTCCTCGTCTCCGGGAGGGCCCGCGTCTTCCACCTCGGAGCCGATGGCAGGCAGATCACCTTCGAAGACCTGGCAACAACAGATCCGCTCGCGGCGGTCGCCGCGCTCGCAGGTGGCCGATACCCTGCCAACATCGAGGCGATGACGGACGGCACCATCGTGTGGCTCAGGCGCGACGCCCTCTATGAACTGCTGCTTGAGGAGCCGGCTGTCGCGCGCAATCTGATCTCGAACCTGGCCAGTCGGGTCGTGAACTTCACGAGCGTGGTTCAGTCGCTCGCACTGGATGTACCATCGCGCCTGGCTCGGTACCTGTTCCAGAGGGCGCTCGCTACAGGAGAGACCACGCCCGACGGACTTCGAGTGGACCTGGGGATGACGAAGGGCGAACTCGCCACCGCCCTCGGTACGGTCCCCGAGACGCTCTCGCGGGCGTTCGCCCGCCTCAAGGACGACGGCGTGGTCGACGTGCAAGGACGCACGATCGTGGTGTTCGATGTCGGCGCGCTGGCGAGGATGGGATCGGGCTACGAGGACTGATCCCGCGGACGACCCGATTCGCTCTCCCTCGCGTGACGCTCTCTCACCGCGAGCGCGCCCTTGCGAAGCGTCCCCGCCATGAGGAAGCCGGCCAGCAGGAGCATGCTGGCCACCATCTCCGCAGGATACAGCCCTGCCGTCGTGCCGGCCCGCGCCATGCTTCCGGCTCCGGCTATCGTCAGGGTGCCGACAAAGATCAGGGCGTTCGCCCAGGATCGGTAGCGATACTCCTTCTTCGGCCAGAACTTCACGAACGACCATGCCGAGCCGCCCAGCAGCAGGAGCGATCCGGGGATGTTGAAGGGCAGCGACATGATCCGAGGGAACGAGCCGCCGGGCCCGAGGGCGGATCCGCCGACGGTGATGCCGGGTACGAGCTTCTCGGTGATCAGCGTGGTTGTGAAGACACCGTAGAAGAAGATGCCGAGGCATACCAGGTTGAATGCGAGATACAGATGGCCCCACGTTCGATCCCGGGTGATCAGATAGAGCGTGCCGAGACCCAGAAACCCGACGAGTGACGCGGCCAGGACGATGTAGACCCGGTAGACCGTCGGATCCCACACGCCTGTGTACTCGGAGTACCCCTCGAGCGCCGCCGCCGCCGCGTAGAACAGAAACCCGGTCGCCCACGCCAGCTGATGGGGCTTGCGACGCGCGTACCACTGTCGCACGAGCAGCGCGACGTAGATGAACCCCATCAATGCGGTCGCCACGGGCCAACCCCAGCCGGACCAGAACGCGTCTCCCATGAGCCCTCCCTCGTACCGCGCACAGCGCGCGAGAATCCTACTCCGTCACTCTCGCGAGCTCCGCATCCGCCTTGGTCGCTTCGTCTCTCGCGGCGTTGTACTTGTCCGTAGAGACCCCGGCCATGGCCTCGTAGGCGTCAGCGATCGGGCCCGAGGGACTCTCAGGCAGGGTCTTCGCCAGAGCCGAGATCTGCTTGTCCTTGGCGTTGAACTGATTGGAGAACTCGTTCGCAGTCGCATTGTCGCCCGCGAGGAACGAGCTTATCGCCTTCTTGGAGAGCTCGAGCAGTTTGAGCTTCTCGTCGACGTAGTTCGTGAAGCGGCTCAGCTTCGCACCCGGTAGCGCCTTGTCGGATGCAGCGAACTGCGTGCGAGCTTCGGTGAGCTTCTGCCCGGCTTGCGTGCCGAGCGTCTGCGCCGCGGTAGCGCTGTCCTTCGTGAGCTTGTTGTACTCCGCCACCGACTGGTCCGCGATCTTCTCCGCCTCGAGAACCAGGTCCCACGCCGCAAGCGCGGGGGAAAGGGCTGCCGCCACCTTCTCGTTCGCCTCGAGAATCGGACGAGCCGAGAGCAGCATGTCCTGGCGCGCACGCGCGCTGTCTGCAAGCGCCTCGGCCTCCGAGATCCGGTCGCCGGGCAGATCGGGAGCGGCACCGGCGAGCGTCTTGAGCGCCAGGTCGAGCTCGGCGCTCGCATCGGGCAAGGCCTCGAGCAACTCGCCTGCTTGTGCGCCGACCTCGTCACTGAGCTTCTGTCGGATCAGGTCGTCGACCTCCAGCACGACGAGGTCCGCTGATTGCAGCAGCTTCGTCGCCTTGTCTAGTTCCTCTACTGCGGCGCGGCGGGCGGTCGATACGCGGTACCCGTACAGCCCGGCGCCCACCGCAATCGCCAGCACGACGATGACCAGGACAATGATCCCGGTCCGCGACATCGCGGACCGGGGCGTGTCGGGCATGTCGGGCATCGATGGCTCTCCCTGTCAGACGGAAACAGTGCCTGGGGGGTCCGACGCGGGACGTGTCCCCGGGCCCTCTCTCATGTATACCACCGAAGGCCGCGATCGGCGCCGATTCGAACCACAGGGAATCCCGTCTGAGCCCGCAATTGGCATACACGTTGCTTGATGTCATTCAGAGCCAGGCGACCCGCCCTCTCCTCCCCCCTCAGGGGCGGACCCCGCCAGCTCGGCATAGAACGAGGCGCGAACCCCCACGCGCCTCGTTTCATTTTCCCGGGCCTTTTGTCGCGCCGTTCCGGGCATCACTCTCCAAGCCGCCGCCACTCGGTTAGAATCTGGCCGAGGAGGAAACCCGCGGAAGGTGTGCGCCTTGGCCGACCCCATCGAACGGCTCGTGAACCTGGCCATGTACCTCGCTGCCGCTCGCGAGCCGGTGCCCGGAGAGAGGATTCGCACCGAAGTGCTCGGCTACGGATCCGACCAGGACGAAGCCGCGTTTCTCCGCATGTTCGAACGAGACAAGGAGGACCTGCGCTCTGCGGGTCTGGCCATAGTGTCGGATGCGCGCGGGCAATACCGTCTTGATGCCGCGGCGACCTACGCGACCGAACTCGAGCTCGCACCACCGGAGGCCGCGACCGTCCGCGCTGCGGCTGCCGCCCTGATCGGTGACAGCTCGTTCCCGTTCGCCGACGATCTTCGCCTTGCGCTCGCAAAGATCGGAACAGCGGACGACCCGGAGGCCCCGGCGATAGCACGGATAGCCGACGAGTCGCCCGCCGAACAAGGAGCGCTCGCCGCCCGGCTCGCCGGAGCGGTGACAGCGCGCAAGCGAGTTGATTTCTCCTACACGAACTCCCTCGGCCGTACCGCTCCTCACCAGGTCGAACCCTACGGGATGTTCATCCGTGACGGTCGCTGGTATCTCGTGGGCCGGGACACGGCACGCAACGAGGTCCGGACGTACACCGTATCGCGTATGCGGGAGGTGCAGGTCGACCGGGCCAGACCCAAACAGCCGGACTTCGAACGCCCCGCCGACTTCGACGTATCCACCTTCATTCGGCTCCCGTTCCACTTCGGCCCCGCGGATCTCGAGGTCGTGCTGCGGTTCGAGCCCGATATCGCGTGGCGCGTGGCCTCACTGACCTGCGGGCACGGGGCAACCATGACCGACGCGGACGGATCGGTCCTGTGGACGACGGTCGTCCGCAACCCGAGGCGGCTTGCGTGCTGGACGATCGAGCACGGCCCCGGCATCCACATCGTCTCGCCGCCAGATCTGGTGGAGTCGCGGCACACGATGCTCCGAACGGTGGCAAGCCTCCATGCCTAGACCTCCCACCGCCGATCGCGCTCGGCGGATCCTCGCGATCCTTCATCATCTGACCCCCGATGCCGAGATTCCGCTGGAGCGACTCGCCTCGCTGGTCGGCGTGGACCCGCCCACCCTCGCATCGGACCTCGAATTGCTCTCCGTATGCGGCGTCGCTCCTTACATGCCCGACCAGCTGGTCGACGTCTTCGTCGAAGACGACGGCGTGGTGCGCGTCTACTCTCCGTTGCCGGCGCTCTCCCACGCGGTGAGGCTCTCGGGTCCGGAAGCGGCGGCGCTCGCTGCCGCCCTGCAGGCTGCCGGCTTCGATGCCGGGAACCCCCTGACCTCGCGCCTGCTCGCCGCAGCGTCTCTCGTGGATCCCGAACCGCTCGAACGCGTGATCCGGGCGGCGGTCAGCTCGATGGCGAGTCACACCTACCAGACGCTCGCGCTCGCGTGCGAACGCGGAGAGGTGGTCCGCATCCGGTACCGATCGACAGGCGCGGACAGCGAGCAGACCCGTGACGTCGAGCCACGCTCACTGCTCAACGACCGCGGCGTCTGGTATGTGGCGGCGCTCTGCCGCTCCGCCGGCGCTCCGCGCGTGTTTCGTCTGGACCGCATACGGACGGCCACCGGGACCGGAGAGGTAGTTGAACGCTCCGCGGACCCGGCAGTGACCGCGGCGTTCGACGCGACCGGGTTGCCCGTGGCCCGCGTGCGGTTCTCCCCCGAGGCAGGCTTCTCGCTTCGTGAATGGCCCGGAGCCGTTGTCGCCGGAGAGGATCAGCAGGGGTGGACGCTCGTCGACGTACCCTATTCGGGAACAGCGTGGATCTCGCGGCGGGTCGTCGCGTCGCTTGGCGAGGCCGAGCTCGTCTCACCGCCGGAGCTGCGTGCAGCCGCGTGCACGCTCGCGAACGCGGCCGGCTAGCGGCGCTGCGGTCCGAACCGCTCGCCGATCTGGCTCAGGATCTCGCGCTGGGACAGCACTTCGATGTCTGTGACCGGCAGGGACCCGAGGAACTCGCGCCCGTAACCCTTGTGCAGGACGCGCACGTCGGCAAGGACCAGACATCCCGTGTCGGTACTGGAGCGGATGAGACGACCCGCGGCCTGCTTGAGCTCGATGACCGCCTCGGGCAGCGCGTACCGGCTCCACGCCGCACGCCCCTCCCGCGCTTCGCGCTCGGCCGCGAGCGGATCGTTCGGCCGGCCAAAAGGGAGTTTCGGCACGATGACGCAGCGCAGCGTGTCTCCCTTCGCGTCGAATCCTTCCCAGAACGACTTGGTCGCGAAGAGCGAGAGTGTCTCGTTGGACAGGAACTCGTCCCGGAGGCGCTTCGCGGAGACTCCCCGGCCCTGGACGAGCAGGGCGAGCCCCTCGGCATCGAGTCTGGGTTCGAGAGCCCGGTACATCGCATCCATGTCGCGACGGTTGGTGAAGAGCGTGAGGGTTGATCCACCCATCGCGACGTGGACCTCGAACAGCAGGTCCTGCAGCGCACCGAGGTAGGCCTTGCACCCGGGACCGGGGGCGGGGATATCCATCGGCACGAACACCGCCATCTGCCGCTCGAAGTCGTAGCTCGAATCCAGTCGTAGCGTCTCGACCGAGCCGCCCGGCAGCACGTCGAGCCCGACCGAGCGGTTGAAGTGCGCGAAATCCTCTCCGGCGGCGATGGTCGCGCTCGTGAAGACAACGGAGCAGCTGCGGGGATAGAGCTGATCGGCGAGCACTTCACCCACATCGAGACGCGCTGCCACCAACCGCTCGGCCCGGACATGGCGGCGCCGATCGAGAACGACGTAGTACACGTACTCGTCCGCACTGCCGTCCAGTACCGTGACGAGTCCCTCGAGCTGGTCGGCGATCCTGGACAGGAGCCCCGAGAGATCCGCGCGCAGATCAGTGAAGGGTTGACCCGCCTCCTCGAGCAGGGTCACCAGGCGCTTGCCGTGGGCAAGCACGTCGTCGAGCTTGCGAGCGAGAGATCCCCCAACACCCCGCACCGTGCCCCAGCTGCCGCTGTCCCGCAGCCCCGGGTCGATTCTGGCCTCGCACACATCGTATCCGCCGTCGGACAGCACGCCCCCGAGGTCTTTCACGAAATCGAACAGGGATGCGGTCAGCGTGGTGGCCGTGGTCACGTGTTCCTCGGCATGCACTATCTCCGCGAGTACGGTCGCGACCTCGCTCTCGCCCGAACTGCGGGTCTTGCGACGGATGTTCTCCAGCAGCCCGCCCTTGCCCGGGGAGTGCAGTGCCCCGAGTACCGCATCGAGCTCTATGTGGCCGGATTCCACTGTGAGCTGTTTGCGCGCCTCGGACTCTGCCGAATGCGCCTCGTCGACGATCCAGTGCCTGACCGGTGGCAGGATACCGCCGGCCGCCACGACGTCGCGAAAGAGCAGGGCGTGATTGGTGACGACGATGTGTGCCGAGGATGCGCGCCTGCGAACTCCGTGCAGATAGCACAAGGCCGGATAGAAGCGGCACCTTTTGCGGGTACAGTCGGCTATCGCCGCCTGGATCTGGCCGCGCACCTCGCGGCGCCAGTGGATATTGGTGGCGTCGAAGTCGCCCCACGAGCTCTGCGCGGACCATGTGAGCAGGCCCGCCACCGCAACGATGGAGCTCTGCTCTGCAGAATCGCCGAGTTCGGAGGCGAAGCGCTCGAGTTTGCGCAGACAGGGATAGTGGTCATAGCCCTTGAGAGAGACGTAGCGCAGGTCTCCCCCGAGCGCCGCGTTCAACGCGGGCAACTCACTGTAGATCAGCTGGTCCATGAGCGAGTTGGTCTTCGTCGCAACTCCCACGCCGACACCGTTAAGCACGGCGAAGCGGGCTGCCGGAACGAGGTACGCCAACGACTTGCCGACCCCCGTGCCGGCCTCGATCGCTGCGTGCGTGCAGTTGCTGAAGGCCCGCAGGACGGCCTCGGCCATGCGCGCCTGCTCCCCGCGGTGCTCGTATCCCGGGTACATCCGACCAGCAAGACCCCCGGCCGAGAACTCCGCGACGACCTCCTCGACCGGTGGGCAGGCGCACTCGGTCTCCTCGGCATCGAACATCGTCTCGGCGCGATCGGCTGCGACCCGTCGGCGTCGTTCCTCTCTCAGGTCGAACGAAGGCGCTCGACCGGAAGCCGACATGTGCGCCAGCACCTTGCGCAGCGGCCACGGCGCGCCCGGCGCAAGGTGCGAGAGGTGCGCGAGAACGGACTCGGGCATCGCGTCGAGAGCGCAGAGCATCACACGCCAGAGGAACACGAGCGCCTCGGCGTCCTCCGTGGCGCGGTGTGTCGGGATCGTCGCGCCGAACGCCGTGGCCAGATCGTAGAGCCGGTGACTGCGCATACGCGGGAGCGCGATCACAGCGAGTTGGAGCGAGTCGATCCACTCCCCCGGGAACCGGTGCGCGCCGGCGGCTCGCGTGAGGAAGGAGCGGTCGAAGCTCACGTTGTGAGCGACCATGTCGCGACCGGCCACCCATTCGCCGAACGCTGTCGCCGCCGCCTCGGGTCCGGGTGCCCCGCTGATCGATGCGTCCTCGATGCCTGTCAGCTTCGTGATCTCGAGCGGGATCGGGCGCCCGGGGTCGACCATGGTGTGAAAACGATCGACGATATCGGTGCCCCTGGCCAGAACCGCGGCTATCTCTATGATGCCGTCGCGGTCCGGATCGAAGCCGGTCGTCTCGATGTCCAGGAAGACCATCTCGTCTTCGAAACCGAATGTCGCCGTCCGTGCCGCCGCCGCGAGCGCGGCATAGGTAGCGACAACGTCTGGGTCGGTGCCCGGCATGATGCGCCGGGTGAGTTCCTCGGAGTCCATCCGCCCAATCTAGCACGCGGCGCCGACATCCGACGGGGTGATTCGCGGGGGCCGGGCGGCCGGACCGAAACCCCCGACAACGCGAAGCGGCGCCCCGTGTTCCGGGACGCCGCCATGATCGCGCTATGGGTGCCTCGGCCTAGCTGCCGCCCATCTGGCGCGCCTCGACAAGCCAGCCGCCATCGGCTCCCTTGACGAAGGACCAGGTGTAGCTGACTGCCATCTGCGGGGTCTGCTGAGTCCCCACGACGGTGATCTTGTCACCAGCCGCCTGCTGGGCGCTGACCTCGAAGCCGGTGATGCCGTAGGACTCGAGCGTGCCCTTGAACTTGGCCTCATCACCGTAGTACTGCTGCGTGGCGGACGGGAGCATCGGGAATGCCGCGGTGTAGTCGCCCTTCTCGCACAGTCCGTAGTATGCCTTGACGTACTCCTCCGGCGTCTGGTCGGCCGGCACCTTGGGAGCCGTGGCGGGGTCGAACGCCTCGGGGGGGGCGCCGGTGATCGGCGGTATACCCGTCGTGCCCGTGCCGCCGGCGGGGGCGCCACCGGTACCGGGGTCTGCGTTGCTGTTCGGGTCGGGGCTGACCGCCGGGCTCTGTGACACTGCCGGCAGGGCGGTGCTGTTCCTCCACACGAGCGCGCCGACGACCGCAGCCAACAGCACCACGATCGCGACAAGCAGGATGATCACCTGCTTCTGGTTCTGGGCCGAATCCATACGGGGTTCCTTTCGACGCTTGCCTGAACAGAGCTGAATGCGCACGTAATCGTACAGTCCTGAGGATGTACACGCAATCGAGCCCTCGCACGCGCTCCACGTAGCGAATGGCACGCCAACGCCCGTCACTCGATTATGGGGCGGGGCGCATCACCGCCGTGCCGGATGTGGCGCATGTCGATGCGCAGCCGGAGCAGCCCCCGGAGCACGATGTCAGCTTGAGTGCATTGCAGCGCGGGCATCGGATCTCGCTCGAAGGCGAAGGCATCCCACATGACGGGCACTGAGTCGTCGACGGCATCTACGCCACCCCCATCGCGCGGGAAAGGAGGCCGCCGACGAGGAACGCGAGCCCGACGGACCCCGCGAACAGGCCGGCCATGTATCCCCAGCCGCGCTCCTTGACGATGACCATAACGCTGGCGATACAGGGCACGAACAGGGTGATGGTGACCATCGAGACGAGCAGCTGCGGCGCGGTGAGGCTCATCGAGAAGAAGCCCGCCGCCCCGAAGTCACGGCGCACGAAACCCATGACGAACGCGGTCGACGCCTCTGCCGGCAAGCCGAGCCAGCCAACGGTGAGCGGGACGAGGGCTGTCTGCAGCCACGCGAGCACACCGCTGACCTCGAGCGTCGAGATCATGAGCGCGCCCACGACGAAGAAGACCGTGACCTCCTTCATGAAGTGCCAGACCTTCGTGACGGTCTTGCGTAGCACATTGTCGGCGCGAGGCACCCGAAGTGACGGGAGGTCGATGAGCAGGTGGGTCGAGACGCCGGGCGTCACGCGATCGAGGACCGTGCCCACCGCCACGAATATCGCAAGCAATGCTGCGAAATACCCGGCGGCGTACAGGGGTCCGACACCCGCCATGAGCGCGGCGATCACAGCGATCTGCGCCGAGCATGGCACGGCGATCGCCATCAGGGCGGTGGCGATGAACCGCTCGCGCCTGCTGCCGAGAATACGCGTCGTGAGCGTGCCCATCGTGACGCAGCCCAGACCGAGGATCAACGGGATCACAGCACGACCGTTCAGCCCGATACTCGAAAGCGACCGGTCCGCAAGCGCAGCGATCCTCGGCAGATATCCGGAGTCCTCAAGCAGTCCGAGCAGCAGGTAGAAGCCCGTGACCAGCGGCAGGATCACTCCGAGGAGGTAGGTGGGGGTCATCGTGAGGATGCCGAACTCGCCGGCAAGCACCGAGTAGACAGCAGTGCCCTCGGCGAACACACCGCCTACGACTCCACGAACGAAGGGCTCCCAGTAGCCTTGCATGAGGGACTCCTCGAGCACCCCCACGGCCCCTCCCGCGATCCACTGCCCGAGCACGACGTACATACCCCACAGCAGCAGGCCCAGCAGCGGAACACCGGTTGCGGGCTGCATCATCGCGCGGGAGAGCCGTGCCGACAGACGCGTACCCTCGGTCGATTCGGACAGCACATGCCCGACGATGTCATTGACGCGCGCACGACGCCGCACGTAGATGCTGTCCCGGTCGCCTCCGGGATCCGCGCCGTGCCGCGCCGCGACAACCGCATCACCCTCCAACACCAGAAGCGCCTCGGCGCGCGTACCCACCCGGGCGGCCATGAGCACGAGTGGCTCCTCGAGTTCCGGGTCGCTATGGCCGTGGCGTGCGCGCTCGATACTCGACAGGAGCTCCGGGATCCCGCTGCCCGTCACGGCAACGGTCTCGATCACGGGCACGCCGAGGAGATCCTCCAGAAGATCCCGGTCAATCGCGACGCCCTGCGCGCGAGCCTCGTCCGCCATGTTCAGGGCCACTACCATACGTTTGCCCATGTCGAGCAGCTGCAGGGTCAAGAAGAGGTCACGCTCGATGTGAACCGCGTCCACGATATTGACGACCGTGTCTGCGTCCATGATGACGTCACGGGCGACGGTCTCCTCTTCGTTGAAGCTCGAAACGCCGTAGACGCCTGGTGTGTCTACGAGGTCGCGGCCTCCGATCTGCCCGCGGGTGAGTTCGACGGTGGTACCCGGGTAGTTGGAGACGTCGACGTACGTACCGGTCAGGGCGTTGAACACGACGGACTTCCCCACGTTCGGGTTGCCGACCAGCACGATGGACTCCACGCCCTCGCGCGCCACGAGTGAATTGGGGGCATGGCAGTGCGCCTTCGTGCGACCTCCGGTCGACATCTAGCTCGCCCTCACAGCATCGACGAGATCGCAGGCGACGGCCTCACGACACTCATCGCAGTAGCGAACCGTGATACACCGGGCGATAGACCGGCCGACCGCGATCTCCTGTCGACCGGAGCGCAACACTACCGGTCCGGCCGGTATCTTGGTCACACACGAGACCCTCGAGCCCTCGGCCATTCCGAAACGCAGCGCGTGCACTCGCATGTTCTCGTCCGCAACGTCGACGATCTCGAACTCCTCGCCGCGCCGAACCGTATCGAGCATGACATGGCCGGAACCGTAGGCCCGTGCGTGCCGGGCTGCGTCGCCTCGTCCGAACATCATGTGCCTCCCTGTGCGTTTCCTCTGTGTTGGGCTTAGTCTCTACAAAGCTCTATTGACAGCGTATGCTACTCGCATGCCAAAGCGGCGTCAAGCCTCCATTCCGTGCGCGGGGTGCGGTCACTCCGACGAACCCGGAGTGGTCGCAGACACGCTCGAATGCGCCGGTTCCGGCCATTCATCCGCAGATTGCAACCGCCTATCTTCAGTTGGCGGTTGATTTAGCGGCCAACCGGGCCGATACTCATCGAGAAGGGGGCTCGATGTCAGAACGCTCGACAGAACGAAGCGGGGGTGCACTCACGGCTCTCTCCCGGCACAGCCTGACCGGGAGAGTCTTCCTCACTGTCCTCACGGGCCTGTCTGCCTGCGTGGTCGTCGTAGCCCTGAGCTTCATCGGTGCCGCGGCGGCCGAACGGCCCGGGGTCGCTCGATCGGACGCGCGGGACTCCACGTCGCTCCTCGCCGAAGACCTGCGCCGCACTCGCTCAAGACTCGACGCCTCGCTCGCCGCACCGAGCTCTTCGCTCGCCCTGGCGGCGGCTCTCAGCACCGGGGCAGAGGTCTCAGGTGACCACATCGCGCAGTTCGCACGGCTCAAGAGCATCACCGACGCGAGCGCCGTGGTCGTGGTCGGCTTCGACGGCGCGGTCAGGTACGCCGACGCTTCGGTATCTGACGAACACCTGCTCAGCGAGTTCGCCGCTGACACAGGTCCCGTACCCGTGCAAGGCGAGATCGCCCTCGAAGACGGTCTGAGCGTGGTCGCCGTTCGCCCGGTGGTCAGGTCGGGAGCAGGAGCCCCTTTGGGGTGGCTTGCCATCGCGACACCTCTCCGCGTGAGCGACCTTGCGGTGACCGGCCGGGCCAGCATCGACTCATCCGCACGCATGCCCGCGGCGAATCTCCTGCGCATCGAGGACCCGTTCTTCGACGAGGTGCTCCTGAGCGTCGACTCCGATGCGTACTACCTGTCGATGAAGGTCCCGGGCGTCGACGGCAAACTCGCTGGCTCGATCTCGGTCCGCAACAGGTACCCTTCGGGGCTCCTGGACTCCAGCCTCGGCGCGCTCCTGGCAGCCGCTATCGGCGCCGTGGTGCTCGCCGGCGGCATCGTCGGGATCCTCCTGTCCCGACAGGTATCCCGCACCGCGGGAGAGCTGCGCGAGTACGTTGAAGCCCGGATCTCGGGTGACGACTCCGAGCCCGCTCACGCACTCAGTCGGTCTCTTCCCCTCGAGTTCCAGGCGGTGGCCGGTGCGTTCGACGATGTACTCGGGCGGCTCGGGCGCCGTGACGACGAACTACACGCGCTCGCCAACGACCTGGGCGAGCTTGAGATGTCGCTCAACATAATCCTCAACGACTCGCTGGAGGGTAAGATCCTCGTGCGCGAAGGACGCATCGAACTCATCAATCCCGCCGCGTCCTCACACCTGGGCATCGGTCGCGATGACGCGTCGGGCGTCCATTTCGAGCAGGCCGTCAGCTCGGTGGACTTCTCGGATGAGTCCGGACACCACCTCGACGGACACGAGCTGCTGCGCCGCTGCGCGGGCTCTACCTCCGTGGTGGCCGTGTCACGACCCGGGCGTTCGACCCGATACCTCGAGGTCCACTGCACGGTGCACCGGACGCGTCAGGCCGTACAGCTGCTCACAACCCGCGACATCAGCGAGGCGCGCCGCTCCGAAGAGCTGCGAAGCGAGATCATGTCGGTCGTCTCGCACGATCTGCGAGCGCCGCTCACCGTGATCACCGGCTACCTCGACCTGCTGACCAAGCCGCTCGACGCCGGCTCCCGCGAGACCGCAGTGACCGCGGCCCGGCGCGCCGCTACCCGTATGCAGGACCTCCTCGCCGACCTCCTGTCGGTCACCCGTGCCGAGGAGGTCTTCGCGCCTGAGCGGATGGACCCCATTGACCTCGGGCCCCTCGCCCTGGATGTCTGCCGCTCGCTCGAGCCTTCAGCGGCCCAGCGCCTGGCCTGTACCGTCGAAGGCGAAGGCGTGGTCCTCGGCGAGGAGAAGCGTCTGAGGCAGGTCGTGTACAACCTCGTCACCAACGCGATCAAGTACGCGCCGCCCGACAGTACGATCGACGTGACGGTGAGACCTCTCGACCACACCGTGGCGCTGATCGTCGAGGACGAAGGCCCGGGAATCCCCGACGAGGACCGCGACGTCATCTTCCAGCGCTTCACCCGTCTGCCGGACGGCGGAAGCAGGCGACCGGGAGTCGGGCTTGGACTGTACATAGTCAGTGCGATCGTGGAAAGCCACGGGGGCTCGGTACGCGTGGAGCGGGGAGGCAAGACCGGCGGAGCACAGTTCGTGGTCGAACTGCCTGCCGCATCCGCCTAGCTGTCAGGCGCGAGCGCCAGCTTGACCAGACGCTCGCACAGCTCGGGAAACTCGATACCCGCCGCCCGTGCCGCATCCGGAAGAAGGCTCGTCCGGGTCATCCCGGGAATGGTGTTCGTCTCCAGTAGATACACCGTACCGTCCGCAGCGACGATCGTGTCCGAGCGCGACATCCCGCGACAGCCGAGCACCCTATGGGCCTCGATCGCAAGCCGCTGACACTCGGCCCGTGTCTCCTCGGCGACGCGAGCCGGGATGATGTGGCGACTCATCCCGGGAACATACTTGGACTCGTAATCGTAGAACTCGTGCTCCGGCACGATCTCGAGGGTGGGCAGCGCCTCAAGGTCGGAATTGCCGAGGATACCCACGGTGATCTCGGGGCCCGCCACGAACTGCTCGACAAGCACGCTGGTATCGAAGCGAAACGCCTCTGCTATCGCCCCGGGGAGCTCGCCCGGGTCGTGAGCGATCGTCACCCCGATCGCCGAGCCTTCGTTCGCCGGCTTCACGACCGTCTTCGGCCCGAGCGCGTGGGTGATGCCCTCCACGTCGTAGGGCACCCCGGCGCGCAGGGCGACGTAGGCGGGGGACGCGATTCCCGCGAATGCGAAGACGTGCTTGGACATGACCTTGTCCATCGCCAGCGCGCTCGCCAGCACTCCCGAACCGACATACGGGATGTCGAGCAGCTCCAGCAGACCCTGCACGGTGCCGTCTTCGCCGAACCGACCGTGCAGGCAGATGAATACCGCGTCCGGCGCGGCGGCCCGGATCTCCTCGATGAACCCCTCGGCGGCTGCGTCGATCTCGACCACCTGATGACCGGCGCTCTTGAGCGCGGTCGCCACCTGCTCACCGGTGTTGAGCGAGACCTCGCGCTCCGCGGACCTGCCCCCCTTGAGCACGACCACGACGAACGGTCCGGTCGGGGTGTTCACAATCGCATCCTCCATACCCGAGATCACAGCCCCCCGAGACGGACGGCGTCGACCGCGACGAGCATTCCCCACCACAGCGCGGCACCGATGAACGTCAGGAACGAAGCCCTGAGGAACGCGCTCGTGAACAGGCCCCCGCGCTCCGGCTTGGGAGCACCCATCCACGCGCCGGTCCAGGCGCCGATCCCCACGGCGGGCCCCAGAGCGACCATGGCGATGCCCGCCAGCACGATTCCGGGGTAGAGCTCGTGTTGGTACGCGGGCAGCGAGGGGTCGCGTGTGAGGTGCCATGCGGCGACCGCGGTCAGTCCCAGCCACGCAAGGCCGTACACGGCGAAGGGCCAGCGCGAGACCCGGGCGGTATCGGGGACCGCTGCGACCGGCGTCGCCTCGACCGGCTCTTCCGGCGGGGCCTCTGTCGGCTCCGGCGCTGCCTCCTGAGCAGCGACGGGGGTCTCAGGGCACTCCTCGGCAGACTCGACGGGGCCCTCGGCGACCGGGGTCTCGGCGCCCGTGGCATCGGCTGCGTCCGACGAATTCCCGGGCATCTCGTCCTGATCCATCGGCCCCTCTCCCATCGGGTCACTGCCTGGCAGTCTACGCGAGCGCACGTGCTGCCTCAACCACTCCGGCGTGGCGGTACGGACATCGATCGCGGCACGTGTGAAGCCGCAGGGTGACCAGTGCCGCCGGTGTGGGTTCTTTGTGCAGTTTCGCGGGACCGTTCCACATGATCGCCCGGGGGCGTACCATATTGACTCGGCCCCAGGCGGCCGCCACGAGACTCGAGGTGACAGATGTCTGACAACGAACCAACACCCCTGCCTGCCGAGGAAGACCGCAATCTCCCCGTCGCAGGCGGGCATACCGACGAGCAGCCCGCACTGCCCGACCCCGCGCTGCCCGACCCCGCAACGCACGCTCCGCGTCCTGTCTCGCCGCAGACTCCCGTAGGCATGATCGTCGCCGTATCGGTGGTTGCTGCGTTCATCATCGGGGCCCTGGCCGGGGGTCTCGCCGGTTTCGGCGGAGCGCATCTGGCGCTCAGGGGTGTCTCGTCGACCGGCGCAGGCGGCGACATCCGCGTCATACCGGGCGAGACCGACGAGCCTGTCGTGGCTGCGGCGGCCGCCGCCCTTGGCAGCGTCGTGAACATCGATGTCTCCGCCACAGCCGCGACCCCGCCCGACGGAGAGCTGCCCCAGGGTCATCCGGGCGTCCCGATGAGCGGCAACGGGTCCGGTGTCGCCTTCCGCCGGATCGAGGGCGGCGGCACGTATATCCTCACCAACGATCATGTGGTCTCGGGCGTCGACAGCATCGTGATCACGGGCGTCGACGGAGAGCGACACGCGGGTGAGCTGGTCGGCACCGACCCTGAGACCGACATAGCCGTGATACGCACGGATTCCGAACTCCCCGTGATCCGGATCGGCGATTCCGAGAGCGTCGAAGTCGGCCAGCTCGTGATCGCGATCGGGTCGCCGTACGGATTGAGCCAGTCCGTCAGCTCGGGCGTGGTGTCAGCCTACGGGCGTTCGTTACCTGACGCGCTGGGCAACGACGGCGTCTACCCCCTGGTCGACGTGATACAGACTGACGCCGCCATCAATCCCGGCAACTCCGGCGGCGCGCTGGTCGATCGCACCGGCGCATTGCTGGGCATCAACACCGCGATCTACTCCGGCTCCGGCGCTAGTGCCGGGATCGGATTCGCGATTCCGGTGCAAAACGCGATCCGGGTCGCCGACCAGCTGATCGCGGGCGAAGACGTGGAGCATCCCTTCCTCGGCGTGGTGGGTCAGGACGTCACTGCGGCACTCGCTGCCGAGAAGAGCCTTCCCGTCCAAGAGGGCGCCCTCGTGATCGAGGTGGCCAAGGGCACCAACGCGGAGCGCGCAGGCATCAGAACCAACGACCTGATTGTCATGCTGGACGACTCCCCGATTCGCACTATGGACGACCTCATCCTGCAGGTCAGACGACGGGCAGTAGGCGATACGGTCATCCTCACGGTCTACCGGGACGGCCAGAAGACAGAGATCGAGATGACCGTGGGAAGCAAACCCAAGAACCTGGAGCTGCCATCCGAGGAGGCCACGGCCTCGCCGTAAGGCAGACCGGAGCGACTCGACGGGCCCCTCTGCGGGGCCCGTCTGCGTCTCCGCCGGCCTATCCGGATCCGGGGAAGCCTCCGGGAGGGTCGCTTGTGACGCGCCGGCGGCGGCGGTACCGCATGGCAAGGCCGGCGACAGCGAGCAGTAGAACGACGCCGCCTGCCGCCACGCTCACCGCGACACTTCTGTTGCGTCCGGCCTGCGGATCCTCGCGCGCCGCCGTCCGCTCTGCGGCCGAGGTGTAGACGACCGTCGTCGCGCTCGCCATCGTGGTGGTCGGGACCTCGACCCCTGCGGCCTTCGCATAGGCTTCGGGGCATGAGCGGTAGTAGAGCGTCGCGGTCAATGTGGTCGCCCTGGACGGCATCTCGAGCGTGAACGTATCGGTCACCGACTCCCCCGCCCTGATGCGGTCATCCGATTCGACCGCGACGGCGTTCCATACCTCGGCGGGCGCCACTCCCTTGGCGTCCTTGAAGACGGTGCCGAACCGGTGCTCACCGACAAGGACCGCCTCCCCTGCTGCATCGATCGCGCTGAGCTCGAGCCACATCTCGCGAAGTGTGGTCAGCCCCGTCGGGATGCTGTGACCGGCTCCCTCATTGGCGATCGTGACCGTCACCACGGCTTCGCCGCCGGCCGCTACTATCTCGGGCGCATCGAGCGTCACTTCGGCTGCTGCCTTGAGACGCTCCTCAGCCCGCTTCGCGTCACCCAGCGCCACGTTTCCGCCGGCGAACGTCATGGTGTAGATGTGGTCGCGTTGCGGCCCGGCACCCGCAGCCGTCCCGGGATTGGGCTTGGTGACCCCGGGCCCCGGAGTCATGTGGCAGTCCTGACAGACGATGCCGTCGGCGGCGTAGGGAGAGTCCGCCCATTCAGAATAGGTGGTCTCCAAATGCATCGTGCGGTCCGAGGGATGGTCGACGTTGTGGCACGAGCCGCAGAACTCCGCCGTTTCGTGAAACGCCGAGTACGCGGTCGTGTGCACGGGGGACAGGGCGTCGTCGAACTGCGCGCGTTTGGTTCCGTCCGGCATGATCGTCTGGGAGACGTTACCTATCTGACCTGCTGTTCCGGTGACCTGATGACAGAAGTCGCAGAACACTCCCTGGAGGCTCTGGGGGGTGGCCTTTGAGAGATCGGCTATCTCGCCCGACATCACAGCGACCGGGGCGTGGCAGTTCTCGCAGAACCGACCGAGCTGTTCTCCTCCGGCCTTCTTGGCCTGATCCAGCTTGAACCGGTACAGCGGATCCGAGAGCGCTTGGGCGTGCATGGACACGCTCCACTGCTCGAGCAGCGCCGTGTGACACGTGCAGCCCTGGGACGGGGTGAACTTGGACGAGGGGGTCGGAGGCAGCGCTCCTGCGACGGACACGCCGCCTATGACCAGCAGCAGTGCCATCGCGGCGACCAGCGCGCCTCTGGACTTCCTCATCGCAGCCTCCCTGCTCCCATCCGCCGTGGCGGACGTCAAGTTCCGAATGCACTCCCTCCGCCCACGACACTACGGTATCCTGTCCGAACGCCGCCGTGCGGTCGGGGAGGCGATCCTCCTCGAATGGGAATACACCTTGTCACCTGAGTTCAACGTCTTGTCCGGCTATATTCCCGGGCAGAAGGGAGTCCCCACATGGTAGAGACGTCTCGATGCAAGGGCTGCGGCTACTTCCACATCGGCCCCGCGCCCGACACCTGTCCCGTCTGTGGCGCGCCTCAGAGCATGTTCGTTGAGTATTCCGGCCCCGGAGACATCTCCGGCACCAAGACGTATGAGAACCTGCAGGCCGCGTTTGCCGGTGAGTCACAGGCAAACCGCATGTACACTCTCTTTCGTCGCATCGCCGAACTCGAAGGTGCTCCCCAGAGCGTTCTCGACGCGTTCGACCGCGCCGCGCGCGAGGAAACGGCGCACGCGCTGGGCCACCTGGCCTACATGGGCAAGTTCGGCAGCACTCTCGACAACGTGAGCACCGCCGCGAACGGCGAGGACTACGAGTGCTCCGACATGTACCCGGGTTTCGCTGCGACAGCAGAAGCCGAAGGGCTCGAGGACATCGCGTTCTACTTCCGGGCCGTCGGCCGTTTCGAGAAGGAGCACCGGGACGAGTATCGCGACGGGCTCAAGGATCTCGAAGGATAGCGTGTCCGGGCCGCATTCACCTCTCGGTATCAAGGCGCTCGACCGCGAATCGGTCGGGCGCCTTGTGGCAGGCGCAGGCGAGCCGGCGTACCGGGCCGCGCAGCTGCTTCGCTGGCTCTACGCCCGCAATGCAAGCTCATACGACCAGATGACCGACCTCCCCTCCGCGCTGCGCGCGTTCCTCGCCGAGGAGTGGCCTCTCCACATTCCCCAGCTGATCAGCAAGCAGGTCTCGGAGCTGGATGGGACGCGCAAGTATCTATGGCGGCTTGCTGACGGCGAGACCGTGGAAAGCGTGGGATTGCCGGACAGGGGCCGCCTGACCGTCTGCTTCTCGACACAGGTCGGCTGCGCGATGGGCTGCTCGTTCTGTGCTACCGGGCAGTCGGGATTCGTGCGCGACCTGGGGGCCGGGGAGATGGTGGATCAAGTGCGCCTCATCGGAACGGACTTCGGTCTGCGAGCGACGAACGCCGTTGCGATGGGGCAGGGCGAGCCCTTCGCGAACTACGATGCGACGCTCGGCGGACTCCGCCTCATGAACTCGCCCGACGGCCTGGGGATCGGCGCCCGGCATCTGACGGTCTCCTCCTGTGGCCTTATCGGCGGTATCCGGCGACTCGCCGGAGAGCCGGAGCAGTTCACCCTCGCCGTCTCACTGCATTCGGCGGTCCAAACCACCCGCGACACACTGATGCCCGGCGTTCGCGGCATCAGCCTCGACGATCTCCGCAGAGCCCTCGTGGAGTACGCGAACGCGACGGGCAGGCGCCCGTCGCTCGAGTACGCGCTCATCGCCGGGGTCAACGACACCGCGGACGAGCTGGAGGCGCTCGTGGCGTTCTGCCGGAACCTGCTCGTTCACGTGAACCTCATTCCGGCCAACCCTGTGACCGGGACCGGCTATGCCCGCTCCCACGAATCGGCCGCGCGCCGGTTCAAGCAACGGTTGACCGCCGCAGGTATCGAGACTTCCGTCCGCAGCGAGCGGGGCGCCGACATCGACGCGGCCTGCGGCCAGCTGCGACAGCGCGAGAGGTAGAGCGGTCAGCTCAGGGAGGGCACGGGGAGAGGGCACAGGGAGCCCGCCGCAGGACAGCTCCGGCAGTGGCGCTCGACCCAGGCCGGGAGGGGCTCGGGCTGTGCGCCGCCGATATGCCTCCATCGCGTGACGAACTCATCCTCAAGCCCCGGATCGTCCGTGGCGTCGAACAAGAACTCGACCGTCTGTGGCCCGTCGGGCGTACTGACCTCCGGCCTGACGAAGACGACCCTGACGGCCTCCAGGCCCGACCGTAACGCTGCGAGTCCATAGCAGCGCGCCTGCAACATGTAGCGTTCACGCAGTTCGTCTTCTTCTCCGGCCGTGCCCGATTTGTAATCGACGACGATGCCGTTCGGTCCGTCGCTCACCAGCACGTCGATCGCGCCGACGAGAAGGAACGATGCCGGGTCCCCGAGCGGCAGGCCGAACGGCATCTCGAAGCGCCTGACCGGGAGAGCGGCAACCTGCGACGCCAGCGCGGACGAGAGGTAACCGACAACCGCGTCTTCGAGCCGGCCACGGTCCCCTGCTGCAAGGCCGAAGTGTCTCGCGATAGCCGCCAGACGCCCGTCGGGAATCACGCCCCCTGACTCCCCGGCGACCTGCAGCACCGCGTGAACCGCTGAGCCGAAATCGGTGGGGCCGGTGCCTGAGTCGCGCAGGCTGCCGATACGGAGCTGACGCTGCGCCCAGAACCGCATCCGGCAGCTCTCGAATAACGCGAAGTCGCTGTATGACATCTTCTCCGGAGTGCGCAGCCCGGTACCGGGCTGCGGGGAGCGCATCGCTTGCGTGCGCGCAGGGCGAGAAGGGCGCGGGACGTCCTCGCGCTGCGCGACATCGAGCTCCTCGGTGGGCACCACGATCTCTACCGACCCCGGCACCCCGCAGATATCCGTTGCGCGTACCTCGCCCGGCTCGACATCGAGAGCGGCACCGCATGCCGTCCGAAGCCAGGCGATCGGGCTGGACTGGTCCGGCGACGTACCCGTGTTGCAGGCCCCCGCGAGGATGAGTATCTGTTCCGCCCGCGTGCAGGCCACGTAGAACACGCGCTGGGCCTCTTCGATCTGGGAGAGGCGATCGGCCTCCTTGAAGGACGCGAAGGCGCTCGATGCGATCGAGCCATCCCCGGCGGACCACGAGGACGGGAGCTTGAGGGCCACTTCAAGCCGGGAGTCACGCCTGACGGTTCGGACGAACTCCTTGTCCGCGGCGGTCTGGTCCCCCAGCCCGGCCACCGCAACAACGGGGAACTCCAATCCCTTCGACGCGTGTACCGACATGATGCGAACGACCGGCGACTCCTCATCGGTCAGCGCCGCGGGCGCGATCGGTTCCCCGAAGCGCTCCTTGGCATCCAGGTACGCCGTGAACGCGGCCGGCCCCGAGCCGCCTGCCGCCTCGAACGAGTCTGCCATCCGGGCTAACTGCAGCACGTTCGCGTACGCCTGACGCCCTTCATCGCCCCGGGACAGCATCTCCAGATCGGTGTCCGTCTCCTCCATCGCCCGGAGCACGAGTTCGGACAACGGCATCGCACCGAGCCTTGCGCGCGCATCGCCGATCGACTGAGCGAGACGGGAGCTCGCCGCCGCGTCGTCCTCCGACAGGCCGGGCACTCCCGCCGCAAGCGCCTCCCACAAGCAGCTCGAACGGCGCTCCCCCTGCGAACTCAGTCGCAACGCGAACAACCCGGAGTCACTGAGCGCGCTCATGGGCGAGACAAGCAGCTCTATCAGCGCGAGGTCGTCTGCGGGGTTGGCGACGACGCGCAGCAGGGCCCTGAGCATCGAGGTCTCGGGGAGACCAAAGAAGCGACTACCCCCCACTATCAACGCCCCAAGGCCCTCGGCGCGCAATGCCCGGACGTACTCGTCGGCGTGAGTGTATGTGCGTAGCAGCACCACCATGTCTGACGGCGCCACGCCCTGTTCCCTGTGAAGGTCGCCGAATCGGCGTGCCACGGCCTCCGCCTCGGCTCGTCTTGAGGGGCCGGCTGCCGAGGAGGGCCTGTCGGCCAGCACGACCTGGACCCGTGGCGTGTCTTCGGTGACGAAGGGCGTCTCGGGCTCCGACCGACCATGCCTGAGGGGCGAAAGCCCCGGGCCAAACATGCACTCATGCGCGAACACCCCGTTCACGAGGTCCAGGATGGCTGCGTGAGAGCGGTAGTTGTACGTGAGTTCGACCGCCTTCGCCCCCCGCTCCAGCATGCTCGCGTTGTGGTCCCGGTACACGGCGATGTCCGCCCCCCTGAACCGGTAGATGGACTGCCGCTCGTCACCCACGGTGCAGAGATTGCCGTCGGAGACCACCCGGATGAGCGCCAGCTGCAGCTCGTCGGTGTCTTGGAACTCGTCGACCATGACCAGCCTGAAGCGGCGGCGATACTCGAGCTTCAGGTCCTCCCGAACCGTCAGGAGTCGGAGCGCCTGGGCCTGAAGATCGTCAAAGTCGAGAACCGACCGCTCGGCCTTGAGCCGTGCGTACTCAGCTGCATACGCCGCGGTCAGCTCTATCAGCGTCTCCGCGAACGGTCTCGTGACGATATCTGCCGCCAGCTCCGTGAGGTGTGCGCGACGGCGTGCGAACGGGGTCGTCACTTCTCTGACCGCGGCGCTGACGCGGCCGGGACCCTTGTACGCCGCGAGCGCTCCGAGAACCGCTTCGGCCACCTCGACCTCGCCAAGAGCGCGGTCCAGCGCCTCAAGAACCTCGCCCGTCGCGCGGCATTGCCCCAGATGCGCGGCCGTCCCCGCGCTCTCGGGGCAACCCTGAAGCCCGATCCGGGCCTCGTTGACGATCTCGATCGCCGAGGACAACAGCTCAGCGGCACCCGACGCCGGACTGCAGTACAGGGCCGACGGAGGCCACCCGAGGGCCGCCAGGCGAGATACGGTCCGCTTCACGGCCCTGAACACCGGATCGAACCCGTACTCCCCGAAGAGACGCTTGCCGGGTGCCCCTTCTTGAATGAGGGTGCGCGCCACGCGCTCGAACGCCTCTTCGCTCAAGACGCCCGCTTCCACCGAATCTGCGACCGTGAACCAGGGGTCGAGCCCCGCTTCGAAGGCATGGCGACGGAGCAGACGGCTGCAGAACCCGTGAATCGTGGACACCCACGCAGCGTCGACCCTGCGCGCCGCGTCGACGTGACCTCCCGCGCGGAGCAGTCTTCTCAGCCGGTCGGCGAGCTCGCCCGCGGCTTTGTCTGTAAATGTGATCGCCAATACCTCGTCGACTTCGGCGCGGGACCATCCGTCCGCGCGACCCTCGACGAGCGCGTTGGCATACCGCTCCACCATCGTGCGGGTCTTCCCCGATCCGGCACCGGCATTGATGAGAAGGTCACCTTCGAGCGACAGGGCGGCCTCGAGCTGCTCGTTGTTCAGACCTGGTCCCGTCACCCCCTTGCCTCCTCGCACACGCCTCGGACCGGGCAGAATCCGCAGGCACCCGAGTGATGCGGTTCGCGGACGACCCTGCCGGCCTGGATCCCGGCTGCTGCCCGGGAAAGGAGATCGCCGACGTCCTCGAGAACCGCTTCGAAGGCCTCTGGCTCCAGCGCGTCCACGGCCTTTCCGTGACCGCATAGGTCGACCTCCCCCACCACCCACGCGCCGCGGGTCGCCAACGATTTCAGCGATCGGTATACCGCGCCCAGAATCGGCCGTCCCAGACACCGACGCGCTGCCGCTCCGTACGCCACGACCTGCAGCTGCATGCTGGTGTGGATGCTCTTGTGGCCCTTCAGGTCAGAGCCGTTCTTGTAATCGACTACGACGAGGCCATCGGCGCCCACGTCGATCCGGTCGATCCGGCCCTTCAGGTCCACGCCGTTGAGCCTCACCGGCCTACCCTCGCCCAGCCCGAACGCGAACTCATGGTATCGAGGCTCGAAACCCGGCAGGAAGCTCACATCGTCCACGAGCAGGTTGCGTGCTTGCTCGTGCGCTGTGGCCAACGAGAGCTCCTCGGCCAGACCCACCGCATGAGCACCGTCAGCGGCATGGGCTGCGATCTCGTCAAGAAGATCGATGGCCTCGCTGAGAAGCCCCGGGGAGACCCGCCACCCATGCTCGAGCTCGTGCCAGCGCTTGTAGAAGCTCGCCAGTACCTCGTGGGTGTACATCCCCTTCTCGCGCGCCCCGAACTCGGCATCGATCGCGTGCGGCCGTACCGCACGTCCGATGAACCACTGGTATGGGCACCGAAGGTACGTCTCCAGCTCGGATACCGTGTACTCCCGCGGCACTGCCAGCCGCCCGGCAATCTCGTCGGCCAGCTCCCCCCGTCTCGGGCGAGACTGCAGCGGAGAGACTCCCTCTGCGCGCTCTTCTCTGCGACCCCGCAGGAAGCTCGGCGCTGCCTGGGCGAGATCAACGAGGCCGAGGCGCTCGATGGGCAACGGGCATGGTCCTGATCCCGTCACGGGTGTGGTCGCGTAGGCGTCGCAGACCTCCTCCCAGAACGCCGAGGGCCTAATCGCACCACCCTTCACGTCGCTCGATTGGCGCAGCAGGCACAGGCGATGCCTGGCGCGCGTCGCGACCATGTAGAACAGAAGCCGCTCGCTTAGTCGCTCCTCGACCCCGTGAGGCACACCGAGGCGACGGAGCATTTCCGACTCGAGCGGCTCGGGTCTCTCCGAGGAGAACTCGGCGGCGCTCAACCCGCCGAGTATGACGACGTCGAACCTGCGGGCCCGAACTCTGTGAGCCTCGGTGAGAAGTACTCCGGAGCCGCTGACGTGACTACTCACGGTGACAGGAGCCGCCGCGAGGGCTGAGACGACGCCCCTACCCGATGCCGTCCACCCGCCAAGTCCCGAGAGATCGGCCACCACCCGCAACAGCGCGCGATGCGCGCCGGCGTCGACAAGCCCCTCGTACCCCTCCAGCCCCCGTCTCGCATAGGCGGCCTGCAGGAGTGAGGAGGCCAGCTCCCCCCATTTCACGACCGTGGACTCATCGAGGCCCGCGCTGCACACGTGCCTGGCCAGCTGCAAAGCGCCCGCAACCACTGGCCCGAGTGTCTGCGCCGAGGAAAGGAGGGCACGCCCCTCCGGGCGCTTCCGACGCCACACGAGGTCCAGCCTCCGAACAGCCTCGGGGTCCGCTCCGGAGTACGGTGACTGGAGGAACGCCAGAAGGCCTTCTCGCCGGGGATCGGACGCGCAGCATGCGTCGAGCAGAACCACCGTTGCCCGGCCGAAGCCGGTGTCGGCGAAGCGAACGCTCACGTCGAGACTCAGTGGCAGCCCCTCCGCTGCCATCGCCGCCGACAGGGCAGCCGCCCGCTTGCCGGCTTCACGGAAGACGATGGCTACCCTTTCCGGCGAGTACCCGTCGGCGATCGCCCTCCCTGCGAGCCGGACGGCGAGGGTGATCTCCGCCTCTGCGCCCGCCGCCTCCGCCAGCACCACCGCACCCGACGGTATGACCGGCGTCACCGCCCGGAACACCTCACGCTCCAGGGAGTCAAGTTCGGTGCGCGGTTCCGTGGCTGCGACCTGCCGTACGAGGGCCCCCTGTTCCACGAGCCTCTGAACCTGCTCCCCCAGCGCTTCGGTACCCGCGTGGCCGGGCTCGTACGGCAACGCCAGTATGACCTCGGCGTCTGCGGCGAGGGCCACTACGAGGCTCTCTTGTGCCGGCGACAGGTCTGTGAACCGGTTGAGCGCGATCACGCGGGGCGCGAGCCGGGGGAGCCCGCCGAGCAACACCGTCGCCTCTGTAGCCTCGATCAGACCGGCGGCGTCGAGATGCGCCCGGTATTCGCGGAGAACGGCCTCTATCTCGACGTCCATGGGCTGCCGGGCAGCCCGGAGAGCGAACGGGGCCGCTCTGCTGGCAATGCCGGCCATGACGCCGAGGAACCCGGGCTTCTCGGATGCCGATGACAGCGCCTCCATGCGCACTCGCGAGACCGCCTCGGACATGAGGAGCGGGCGGGCGCACCCGGCGACGATGCTGCGCCCGTCTCCGTACAGAGACCACTGCGCGCACACCCAGCTATCGATCGTGGTTGCCTGGATACCCACCGTGCGTTTGCCCGCGAATTCGCTGACCGCACGCTCGACGTCGGGCTCGGACGGCAGGAGCAATACGGGCGACGCCCCCTGCGCGAGCGCCTCATTGAGCGCGGCGTGGAGCGGACTGGTCTTGCCGGCGTTGGGGCGCCCGATTATGAGAGTGAGCGACATCCAGCACCTCCCGTAGAGGACATGCTGGCATACGGCTCTGACACGCCGCTAGGAATCCGAGGCTTGTGTCCGGGTGTAGCGCTGCACGCCCTCGCGGATCTCTCGAACCTTGCGCCAGGCGGCCTCTTCTTCCCTGCCGAGGTACTGATCGACCCGGCCTCCGATGAAGTCCGCCGCGCGTTCAGCACGCTCAGCGACGGAACGGGCGAGCCCGGCGGCCCTGAGCGCCTCGTCGGCAAGCCGTCGTCGAGTTCGTGCTCCGCTGGATGGCGCGAGGAGTAGTGCCGCGGTGGCGCCCAGCACGACGCCGGTCACAACCCCGATGACGAAATACTCCATGCGTTGCTTCATGCCGTGTCCCCTTCGAGCGTGCTCGTCGCTTCGTGCTCTGTCAGAATCTGGCAGATGCGCTCCAGGTCGTCCTCCCCGTGGAACTCGATCTCTATCTTTCCCTTCTTGGCGGTCTGCTTGACCCGCACTCCGGTACCCAGAACGAGACGCAACTTGCGAGCGATGACCTTGAAGGACTTCGGCGCGGCCGGGCGCGAGACCCGGTCGGACTGGCCGGCCGCGTACAACCTCGCCAGGGTCTCCGCTTCCCGAACAGACAGGCCCTCGTCCGCGAGCTTGTTCGCGAGCTTGAGGCGAAGCGCTTCGTCAGGCACTGAGAGCACCGCCCGCGCATGACCCGCAGTGAGCCTGCCTTGATAGACGAGCTCCTGTACTGCCTCGGGCAGGTCGAGCAGCCTGAGGGCGTTGGTGATGGCAGACCGCGACTTGCTCACCTTGTCGGCGAGTTCGGCCTGGGTCATCTGATACTCGGTCAGAAGGCGGCGGTAGCCCCTCGCCTCTTCGATCGCATTCAGGTCCTCGCGCTGCAGGTTCTCGATAAGAGCGATTTCGAGCGAGCCGGTGTCGTCCACTCCGAGGACTCGAACCGGCACCCGCTCGAGACCGGCCATTCTCGCCGCCCGCCAGCGCCTCTCACCTGCGACTATCTGGTATCCCTCGCCGTGGGGCCTGACGATGATCGGTTGCAGCAACCCCACCTTGGTGATCGAGTCCGCCAGTTCCGCGATTCGATCCTCGTCGATGTCTGTCCGCGGTTGCTTGGGGTTCGGTTGAATCCGATCGACCGCTACGTCGTGCTCGGTAGCCTCCTCCTCCTGAACCACGCTTGGGATGAGAGCGGAGAGCCCACGCCCGAGTCCACCTCGTTTGCTAGACACGAGACACCACTTCTTTCGCTAGTCTCCGATACGCATCCGCACCCTTGCCCGACGACTCGTACATCGTGATCGGCTGTCCGAAGCTCGGCGCCTCAGACAATCGTACCGTCCGAGGGATGAGGGTCTCGAACACTTTTGACTCGAAGAAGTCCCGGACCTCTTCGACCACCTGCTGCGACAGTCTGGTTCTCGAGTCGTACATGGTCATCACGACCCCGAAGACCTCGAGGCCCGCGTTGAGGTGCGACTTGACGAGACGGAAGCTGTCAAGAAGCTTGGTAAGTCCTTCCAGCGCATAGTACTCACACTGAATGGGAATCAAGAGGCCGTCCGCAGCCGTGAGGGCGTTCACAGTCAGAAGGCCAAGTGAGGGAGGGCAGTCAATGATCGTGAACTCGAAGTCGTCTCGCACGGCGGCAAGCACGTTCTTCAGTCGCGTCTCGCGACTCATTGCGGACACGAGCTCGATCTCCGCGCCAGCGAGCTGGATCGTAGCCGGAAGCACGAACACGTGTTCGATTTCCACGGGCTCGATGAGCTCCTCAATCGGCGCTTCTCCAAGGAGAACGTCGTACGCACAACGTTCGCGCTGGCTGCGGTTGAGCCCGAAACCGGAGGTCGCATTCCCTTGAGGGTCGAGATCAACAAGTAGGACCTTGTGCCCGAGCTCCCCGAGACAGGCTGCGAGATTGACGGCGGTCGTGCTCTTCCCCACACCGCCCTTCTGGTTCACAACAGCTAGGACGATCGACCCCGAACTGGATGCTCCCTTGCTTGACTCCACAAACGCCCCTCCTCAACACGTGATTCGGCTTGCCCGAGTATAGGGCAAACCGTCACCCCGTGAGAAGCCTCAGGCGAGCGGCGAGTTCTGCGCCTTGCCCATGGGCCTGGGGAGACGTATTGATGAGGGCCGGGTACGAACGTACGTCACGAGCATCCTCCGCTCGGTCCCGCCAGGAAGCACATACTCGAGAACGGTGGTCCGTTCGAGCCCGCACATGCGGGCCACCTCATCCCCTGCACGCATTTCCGCATCTGCCGGCGAAGCCTTGAGGGCGATGAACCAGCCGCCCACTGCAAGACACGGAGATGCGAGCTCAACAAGCGATGGCAGTGAACTCAGGGCGCGTGCGACTACGACGGCGTACTGACCGGAGTGCGACGAGCCGAACTCCTCTATCCTCGCGTGGCTCACCTGGGCCGCCCCATCCAAGCACAGCCCCGCCAGCGCGTTCTGGAGAAAGCGACACTTCTTGCCGTTCGACTCGACCAGAGTCGTGGCGCGACCGGAGACGATCGCGATCGGCACTCCGGGATAGCCGGGGCCCGAGCCCAAATCGCAGACACGGCCCTCGGGTGCCGCCGCGAGGGCAGGAAGGGCGCCGAGCGAGTCGACCACATGAAGCCGCAACGCGCTCGCCCTGTCGCGTATCGCGGTAAGATTGGTCACCTTGTTGTGCTCGAGCACGAGATCGAGGTGTGAGAGCAGCGCATCAACCTGCGGTTCGCTCAACGGGGGAAGGCCGTACTGCTCGCAGGCCTCCTGTAGGATCGCCCGTTCGTCATCCGCCTGTGTCTGTGAGTGTTTCACGTGAAACATAGTAGCACGCGCGAAGCTGCCGCCTGCAACGACGGGCTCAGGGATGAACCCTTCAGAGCTCGCATGCCAGCCGTTGATGTTTCACGTGAAACAACCGCGCTGGACTGGCCCGGCGCAATCGCTCCCCGAGGAAGCTGAGTCCTGACTCGGGACAGCGGTCACGGTTGCGCCTTCTCGCCAGGGATAGCGTGGCGAAACGCCGGCTTCCCCGGTGCCGGACATCGCTGAGAGCCACAGGCGGGGTTTCGAGCCAACACTCCCCCGAAGCACCAACTGTGCCCTGAATCCACGACTCGTCAGTTTCAGACACAGAACGCACGTAGCGCCTTCGGCAGGGTACGGGCGATCCCCGAAACGCAGAAGAGGCCCCGAGAGGCCTCTTCCTGGTGATACCAAGTGCCAGCATGGTCATCTGGGCTGCACGACCACCTGGCGGAAGGGCTCTTCTCCTTCGCTCCCCGTGACGACTCGCACGTCGTCTCGGAGGAGAACGTGCACGACTTTGCGCTCATAGCTGCTCATCGGACGCAGCTTCACCGCCTGGCCGGTACGGATCGCACGCTCTGCCGCTCGATGACCGATCTCCTCGAGCTTGACGCGTCGCCTATTCCGATAGCCTTCGACATCAACGAGAACCGGGTACCGGAACCCAAGCTTGCGATTCGAGATGGCCGCGACAAGCGTCTGGATCGAGTCGAGTGTCTTGCCGTGTCGTCCGATGAGTACACCGAGTTCTCCGCCGACGACGTCCAGGATGAGCTCGCCGTCGTCCCCTTCGTACTCCTCGACAGTCGCTTCGATACCGAAACTGTCAAGGATGGTCTGAATGGAACTCACAGCCTGGTCTGCGATCTTGTCAAGCTCCTCGTCGGTGAGCTCGGGCACCGGAGCTTGGGCCACAGGAGCAAACGAGACATTGGGGGCGGAGTCCTCGACTTCTTCAGCCCCGGCCCCGGTTTCGCCCATCTCTCGAACGAAGTCTGCCTTCAACCACGCTCGGACCTTCGCCAGCTTCTCCCCGCCCAGCCCGAAGAGCCGTTTGCCCGGCTCCTCGATGATCTCGTACTCGACGGCGTCTTGCTGAACGCCGAGCTCCTCAAGGGCGCAGTCGAGCGCTTCTTCGACCGACGCCGCCTCACAGATAGCCTCGTGCTTCATCGTTAGGCTCCTTCGTTCTGAGCGTAGACCTTCAGGGTAATCTGCTGCTGTATCAGGCCGATCACACTGGACGTGACCCAATACAACAAGACGCCGGCCGGACTGATCCAACCGAAGTACAACATCATGACGGCCATGATCATCCCGGTGCGTTTCTGCGCCGGATCGCCCGGCATGAGCTGCTGGGGAAGCCAGACGCTCAGACCGAAGAGGACGACAAGACCGAGATAGGGAAGGGATGCGACCCAGCTGTCGGCGAATGCGATCCCGGGCGTCAGTGTGATGTCGTGAATGATGAACGAGAAGGCCTTGGCTGCCTGCTGCTCCGCCGCGGGCAGCGATGACAGGTACTTCAGAAGTGTTCCGGGCTTCTCGGCAGTTCCGCTTCCGAGTACTTGGAAGAGCGCAATGAACACGGGCATCTGCAGAAGGATCGGCAGGCAACCGCCAAAGGGATTGACCTTGTTGTCCTGATAGAACTTGAGCGTCTCTTCCTGGAGCTTCTCTTTGTCATCCTTGTACTTCTTCTGCAGCTCCTTGATCTTGGGCTGAATACGCTGCATCTCGTACATGGAGCGGGTCTGCTTGATGGTGAGGGGCGCCATTGCGAGTCTCAGTGCCACCGTGAGGAGCACGATCGACCACCCGTAGTCCCCGGTGATCGAGTGCAGCCCCTGCAGCGCCTCGAATATCACATCCTTGATCAGTGTCCAGATGTTCACGACTTATGTAACCTCCATGTTGAGCCGGGCGGGTTGGCCGCACCGGCTACCGGGCCTGCGCCCGGGCTAAGGAACTGGATCGTGCCCGCCGGGGTTCCACGGATGACACCTGCCGATTCTTCGCAAGGACATCCAGCCGCCGCGTAGCACACCATAGCGCTCGACTGATGTTACCGCATACGCCGAGCAGGATGGCGTAAAACGGCAGGTCGGAGGAAAGAGGGGAGATACCAGAATCTGGTAGGACCGAATCGCGCCCACGACGAGCTTGACGGCAGGATTCATCTGGAGCGCACGCCTGCCTTGACCAGGGCTCGAGCCAGGCTCGCCACCAGCTCCTCACGCGAGCAGGCTGCTGTGCCCTCAACGGCCATGATCACCACGTCGAACCCGCCCCACGGAGCCCCGCAGTGCCGGGCCGCCTCCCGGAGAACCCGTCGGCTACGATTGCGAAGTACCGCGTTGCCGAGCCGCTTGCCCGCAACAAACGCAACGCGGCCCCGGGGGCCGCGTTCGGTACTCTCTGTGGGCGCCGCGATGACAACTGCGTGCGTATCTCTGCCGCGCGCGCCTGTCTTGAAGAGCTCGTCGATCTCACGAGACGACTTGATGGTTCTCAGCACCGATGCCTCCGGGCGTCGGCATGGTACCGTCTTAGGCGCTCAAGACCTTTCGCCCTTTGCGTCGACGCCTCGCCAGAATCGCGCGGCCGCCTGCGGTACTCATACGCTTGCGGAAGCCGTGTGTCTTGCTACGCTTCCGGTTATTGGGCTGGTACGTGCGTTTCACTTGTCCTCCTTCAGGCACCCGGCCGTGCCGAGCGCAAAGCCCGACGATTGTATCCAAGCGCCCCCCGTGAAGTCAACGGATTCGGCTCTTTTTCTCGCTGGCCTGAATTGCCAAAGTTAGTGCAAGTCCTCTTGCGCTTAGTCTGGCAGGGATGCGCGGGCTCCTCCAGACTTCATCCTCTTCCTTGCGTTCTGCTATATGCTCTTGTGGTCTTCCGTCTCCGGACCACCG